>NZ_JBMKIP010000001.1:772784-1141558 GCF_049236825.1 Enterobacter cloacae complex sp. SHL001 | reverse complement strand
ACCCCAGCCCTCTCCCTCAAGGGAGAGGGGGCCGTCTGTGCAGGCATTATTTTGTGGGGAACTCTCAGCCCACAGGGAGAGGGCCAGGGTGAGGGCACCAGAGCGCATCATCCCCCATTTACTGCACCGCAAACTCCCTGTCCAGCCTGCTATATCCCAGCCCGTTGATCTTCTTCACTTTGATCTGCACCGGAATGCGCTCTTTCATTGCCTCTACGTGGCTGATCACGCCGATAGTTTTCCCGGTGGCGTTCAGCGCGTCGAGCGCGTCCAGCGCGGTGTCCAGCGTTTCGCTGTCGAGCGTGCCGAATCCTTCATCCAGGAACAGCGAGTCAATGCGCGTTTTGTGACTGACCAGATCGGAAAGCGCTAGAGCCAGCGCCAGACTGACCAGGAAACTCTCCCCGCCGGAAAGGGTACGGGTATCGCGTACCGCATCGGCCTGCCAGGTATCGACCACTTCCAGCTCCAGCGCGTCGCTGGCTTTACGCTGAAGCAGATAGCGGCCATGCAGACGGTTGAGTTGCTGGTTGGCAAGCCACACCAGATTATCCAGCGTCAGCCCCTGGGCGAATTTACGGAATTTATCGCCGGTGCTGGAGCCTATCAGCGCGTTGAGATAGCCCCAGTCGTCGGCCTGACGCGCCGCCTCCTCAATCTGCTGCATAAGCGCCTGCTGGTGCAGACGGTTATCGGCGTCCTGTTTGAGCTGCTGGCGGATCTCCCCCTGATGCGTGGTGTTGTCCCGAAGCTGTTGCGCCAGCTGGTGTAACTGCGCCTGAAGCGTTGCGGCATCGGTTTCCAGCCCCTCGGGGCGCTGTGCCTGATGCGCCTGAAGCTGCTGGCTTGCCTGCACCGAAAGCGCCGTGGCCTGCTGGAGCTGGTTTTCCAGCGTCTGCTTTTGTTGTTCAAGCTGGTGGATCGACGTTTCATCCAGCAGGGCGGAGAGAAATGCGTCCCGATCGGCAAAGCAGCTCGCGGTCAGCGCGGCGTTGAACTGAGCCTGTGATTGCTGGAGCCGTTCACGCTCAAGCGTCTCCTGTTGCTGTAGGGTGGTGAGCTGACTTTGCAGCGACACGCATTCGTCGTGGATGCCGCGCCAGTTCTCAGGGATAACCGCGTCGGCTTCTGCATCATTGGTAACCGGCAGCGTCTCCAGAATGGGCATCAGGGCGTTAATACCTTCCTGAATCGTACCGTGCTGGGCCTGTTTTTCCTGCCACAGGGTATATTCGCTTTCGCGCGCGCTCAGCCAGGCGCTTTCAGCCCCTTCATCGGGCACGCTAAGCGACAGCGATTGTAACGAGGCCGCCAGCGCCTGACGCGTCGCCGTCAGCTGCTGCTGGTACTGGCGCGCCTGACCTTCCTGTTCATTGAGCTGGTTTTGCAGCGTCAGACGCTGGCTGAGCTGATACAGCTGGCGTTCATACTGTTCCTGTTCGCTCATCCAGGGGGCAATATCAGCCTGAATATTCAGCGCTATGTTCAGGGAGGCGCAGACCTCCAGCCACTCTTTAGTGAGTGCTTGCTCTTCCTCAGAGAGAGCCTGTGCTTCCTCAGTCTCGCGCTGGATCTGCTGGGTCAGCGCATTCACCTGCCCGAGCACCAGCAATCCTTCCTCTTTTAGCGCAGCAACCTCTTTCTCCAGCGCGTCGCGGCGGCGCTGATTGTCAGTCAGTTCAAGCGCCTGATACTGCACAACTGCCGGATGTTCGCGTGAACCGCAGAGCGGGCAAGGCTTACCCGCTTCGAGCTGTGCACGATAGTTCTCAAGATCCTTGATTGTCGCCTCACGCTCACAGAGCGCTTTCAGGTCAGCATAGTGCTGATTTTTCTCTTTGAACTGCTGACGCCGCAGGATCAGCGTTTCATTGAGCTTAGCCTGCTCAGCCTGCGCTTTCTGCACGCTTTCCGCATTCTGGCGCAGCCGTTTTTGCAGCGGCTGAAAGCGAGCGTGAAGCGCTGTCAGACGCTGGCGGAGCGCCCGCGACTGTGCCTGTTGCTCCATTGCCGTCGCGAGATCCTCAGCCGTCAGCGTCAACCTACTTTCAGGCATCTCAGCCAGCTTCTGACGAAGCTCAGCCATGCGCGCTGACTGGGCAACAAGCTGATTTTTATCGCGACCCAGTTGCGTAAAATGCGCCCGCCAGCCGGCAATTTCCTGCCCCCACTGACGGAAACGATCGTGTTCGGTCAGCCACTGCGTCAGTACCTTGTGCTCTGTCTGCAACTGTTCACGGTTGCGCAGTGCACCGTTGCGAATACGCGAGCGCTGCACCGCTCTGTCGAGTAAGCGAGTATTTACTTCAACAATTCGCTCTGTTGTCTGCGCCAGGCGGGTGGTCTGCTCCTGCTGATACTCCCATAGCGGACGTAGCTGGGCGGCGGGCTGCGCCAGCTGGAGTTTCGCCAGTTGGGGCGCGGCGTCTGTCAGAGCCTGTTGCGCCTGCTGCTGCGAAGCGGCTGAACGCTGCTGCTCACGTATCAGTTCGTCGTTACGCGTAAGCCACTGAAAATCTTTCTGTTGGCTTTGCTGCTGTGCCAGCAGGACTTTTTCTTCGTCAGTAAGTGCCTGCAAACTTTGCTGCAAGTGCTGCTGCTGTTCCTCGCTCAGCAGCACAACCCCTGCGGCCTGCGCTTCGCACATCTCCAGCGCGTTACGTGCCGCTTTGTGTTTTTCAAAAACCATGGCGGAAATCTGGCCGTAAATTTCCGTGCCGGTCAGTTCCTCCAGCAGCTCTGCGCGATCGCTCGGTTTAGCATTCAGGAAGGCGGCAAACTGCCCCTGAGAGAGCAACATCGAACGGGTAAAGCGACCATAGTCCAGCCCGGTAAGCGTGGCGGTTTGTTCCAGCTTATCCGTGACTTTGTCGGCCAGAATTTTGCCGTCTTCGCAGCGGGCCAGCTCAACGCGCGGTGCCTGTAAGTTCCCGTCCGGCTGGTTGCGGGCGCGGTTCTGGCTCCAGAAAGCGCGATAAGCAACACCTTTGACCTCAAATTCTACTTCCGCCAGGCATTCGGCGGTATCGCGCGTCATCAGGTCGTTTTGCGCCTGAGAGACCTTATTAAGACGCGGCGTTTCGTGGTAAAGCGCCAGGCAGATGGCATCCAGCAGCGTGGTTTTACCCGCGCCGGTTGCGCCGGTGATGGCAAACAGCCCGTTGCTGGCGAACGGCTCCGCGGTGAAATCAATTTTCCACTCACCCTTTAGCGAATTCAGATTTTTCAGACGCAGGCTCAGAATTTTCATGCGTTTTCGTCCTCGTCATGGAGGGAATGCAGGGTCTGGGCAAACAGCTCGTTAAGCCTGGTGCGTCTGGCCTCGTCCACCTCTTCATGCGCAAGCCGCCGCGCGAACACCTCTTCAACCCGAAGTTCGCTAAGCGTTTCACGCTGGGCGTTGAGCAGTATTTTCTCGCGCTGCTCGCGGCTGCGGCGTACCAGCAGCACCTCCACGGGAAGGTCTTCCGTCAGCGTCTGTATTTTACGCTGCATATCGTACAGGTAGTCGTCGGTGGTGATTTCGATATCGAGCCAGACGGGGGGATTAAGCGCTGCGCCGCGCCACTGCTCAAGCTGAGCGGTAATGGCGGCCAGATCGCCTTTCAGCACCGCCAGCGGCTGGGTGACCGGCACCTCAAGCGTCTCAACGGCGCTGAGTTTGCCTCCGGTGAAGCTCACCAGATGCACGGATTTGGCCTTGCCCGTTTCGTCAAAACTGAGCGAAATGGGCGAGCCGCAGTAGCGGATATGCTCGCAGCCGCCGATGATCTGCGCCCGGTGAATATGCCCGAGGGCAATGTAGTCGGCGGGGGGGAAGTTTTGCGCCGGAAACGCGTCCAGCGTACCGATATAGATCTCGCGCACCGCATCACTCTTACTGGCTCCGACGGTGGTGAGGTGCCCGGTGGCAATGATCGGAATGGCCTGATCGCCGCGCAGGGCGCAGGCTTCCGTATGTTGCTGGTGATAATAGCGGGTGATGGCCTGCAACAGATGCTGCTGTTTTTCGCTGCCGGACAGACCTGCCTGGCTTTGCACGATATCGCGCGGGCGTAAAAACGGAATTGGGCACAGCACTGCGCCCGGCGTGCCGTCGCGTTTTTTCAGGATCTGCGGCGCGTGTCCGGCGCTGGCCACCACGGTGGTATTGAGGAACGCCAGAATATCGCGGGATTCATTCAGCGTCGCCACCGAGTCATGGTTTCCGGCCACAATCACCAGGTGACAACCGGTTTGCTGGAGGTTGACCACAAAACGGTTGTACAGCTCACGCGCATAGCTCGGCGGCGATCCGGTATCAAAAATGTCGCCCGCCACAATAATCGCGTCCACCTCGTGAGCCTGAGCCGTCTCCAGCAGCCAGTTCAGGAACGCTTCATGTTCCGCGGCGCGGCTTTTGCTGTAAAAATTTTGACCCAGGTGCCAGTCTGAGGTGTGAAGTATGCGCATAAAAGATCCGTGGCAATAATAAGAAAGCAGGATTATAAACGTTCGGGGAACGGAAAATAACCGCTGTAATAAAACAACAGTTTGCTATTTATAGTGGTAATGTTTTTCATAAATCTGTCATAAATCTGACGCATAATGACGCCGCATTACAGACTTGTAACTTAAATACGATAAGACAGGGCAAAGTATGGCGAGACGTATTCTGGTCGTAGAAGATGAAGCTCCGATCCGTGAAATGGTGTGCTTCGTGCTTGAACAAAATGGCTTCCAGCCGGTTGAAGCGGAAGATTATGACAGCGCGGTGAACCAGCTGAATGAACCCTGGCCCGATCTGATCCTGCTGGACTGGATGCTGCCTGGCGGTTCCGGATTGCAGTTTATCAAGCATATCAAACGCGAGGCGATGACCCGCGATATCCCGGTGGTAATGCTGACGGCGCGCGGCGAGGAAGAGGATCGCGTGCGCGGTCTGGAAACCGGCGCGGACGATTACATCACTAAACCGTTCTCCCCGAAAGAGCTGGTGGCGCGTATCAAAGCCGTGATGCGCCGTATTTCACCGATGGCGGTGGAAGAGGTGATTGTGATGCAGGGGCTGAGCCTGGATCCTACCTCACACCGGGTCATGACCGGTGAAAATCCCCTCGATATGGGACCGACCGAATTTAAACTCCTGCACTTCTTTATGACCCACCCGGAGCGCGTTTACAGCCGCGAACAGTTGCTGAATAACGTCTGGGGAACTAACGTCTATGTCGAAGACCGAACGGTTGACGTCCATATTCGCCGCCTGCGTAAAGCACTGGAACTGAGCGGCCACGATCGCATGGTACAGACGGTCCGCGGCACGGGTTATCGCTTCTCGACCCGTTTCTGAACAATGACAGGAGTGTGACGCGTGCTGGAACGTCTGTCATGGAAAAGGCTCGTCTTTGAACTGATCTTATGCTGCATTCCGGCCCTCATTCTGGGGGCTATCTTTGGCTATCTGCCGTGGTTTTTACTGGTGGCCGTGACGGGATTGCTCGTCTGGCATTTCTGGAATTTACTGCGTCTCTCCTGGTGGCTGTGGGTCGACAGAAGTATGACACCCCCGCCGGGAAGCGGGAGCTGGGAACCGCTACTCTACGGCCTGCACCAGATGCAGATGCGTAACAAAAAGCGCCGTCGTGAGCTGGGAAGCCTGATCAAACGCTTTCGTAGCGGTGCGGAGTCGCTGCCGGACGCGGTGATCCTGACGACAGAAGAAGGGACAATCTTCTGGTGTAATGGCCTCGCGCAACAGCTGCTGGGCCTGCGCTGGCCGGATGATAATGGTCAGAACATCCTGAACCTTCTGCGTTATCCCGAGTTCACGCTGTATCTGAAAAAGCGGGATTTTTCGCGCCCGCACAATCTGAAGCTCAATAACGGTCGCCATCTGGAAATCCGCGTGATGCCCTACAGCGATCGGCAGTGGCTGATGGTAGCGCGGGACGTTACCCAGATGCACCAGCTTGAGGGCGCGAGACGTAACTTCTTTGCCAACGTCAGCCACGAGCTGCGTACGCCGTTGACGGTGCTTCAGGGCTACCTGGAGATGATGCAGGAGCAAACGCTTGAGGGGGCGCCGCGTGAGAAAGCACTGCATACCATGCGGGAGCAGACGTTCCGCATGGAAGGGCTGGTCAAACAGCTGCTGACGCTTTCAAAGATTGAGGCTGCCCCGTCGCTGGCGCTAAACGACATCATTGATGTGCCGATGATGCTGCGGGTGGTGGAGCGCGAAGCCCAAACGCTGAGTCATAATCAGCACACCCTGAGTTTTGACGTTGATAACACGCTGAAAGTGCTCGGCAGTGAAGATGAGCTGCGAAGCGCTATCTCAAACCTGGTCTATAACGCCGTGAATCATACCCCGAAAGGGACGCATATCGCGGTGTGCTGGCAGCATACCCCGGCGGGCGCTGAGTTTAGCGTCGAGGACAACGGGCCGGGGATTGGGCCCGAGCACCTCCCGCGTCTCACCGAACGATTCTACCGGGTGGATAAGGCGCGCTCGCGGCAGACCGGCGGGAGCGGACTGGGACTGGCAATTGTGAAGCATGCCGTCAGCCACCACGAAAGCCAGCTCAATATCGAAAGCACCCTGGGTAAGGGCACGCGCTTTAGCTTCGTGATTCCGGAACGATTAATTGCCAAAAAAAGCGCCTGACGGCAGATGTGTCAGGCTACCTTTCCACGGGCCAGCGATTGCTGGCCCGTTTGCTTTGCAGTCAAGCGAAACGCGGATGAATATTATACGGCTGGTGCTTTTTTGTTCGCATGATTAGCCATGAGTTTTTCTTATACATGGCATATTATTTTGGTCTGAATTTTCATGCTGGCATATTGTTCTGGTTTTACGATCCCTTCTTGCCTTTAAACGTTATAAGCGTTTAAATTGCCCCCCATATACTGTCAGACCGACTGTATTTGCGTGGTAAATCGAAAAACTATTCTTCGCCACGCCAGGACGGGAGCATATCCCGCTGAAATTGAGCAAATTTTCCGCTGTATCGTCCCGTGAGGGATGGCGAAAATCTCAACGTATTCAACACCACATCCACAGGCAGTAAGGTTTTATGACCCATCACTTGAAATCGCGTGACATTATCGCGCTGGGCTTTATGACATTTGCGCTGTTCGTTGGCGCAGGTAACATCATTTTTCCTCCAATGGTTGGCTTACAGGCGGGTGAACACGTCTGGACGGCTGCGTTTGGCTTCCTGCTTACTGCCGTGGGCCTGCCGGTACTGACCGTTATCGCGCTGGCGAAAGTCGGTGGCGGTGTGGACAGCCTCAGCACCCCGATTGGCAAAGTGGCTGGCGTTCTGCTGGCAACCGTCTGCTATCTGGCCGTTGGCCCGCTGTTCGCGACCCCACGTACGGCGACCGTCTCCTTTGAAGTGGGTATCGCCCCGCTGACCGGTGACGGCGCGATGCCGCTGTTTATTTACAGCCTCATTTACTTCGCCATCGTGATTCTGGTTTCTCTCTATCCCGGCAAACTGCTGGATACCGTGGGTAACTTCCTGGCTCCGCTGAAAATTGTGGCGCTGATCGTGCTGGCGGTTGCGGCCATCGTCTGGCCTGCGGGGCCCATCAGCTCCGCGATGGACGCTTATCAGAACGCGGCGTTCTCAAACGGTTTCGTGAACGGCTATCTGACAATGGATACGCTCGGTGCGATGGTGTTTGGTATCGTTATCGTTAACGCCGCGCGTTCCCGCGGGGTGACCGAAGCGCGCCTGCTGACTCGCTACACCATCTGGGCTGGCCTGATGGCCGGTGTCGGCCTGACGCTGCTGTATCTGGCGCTGTTCCGTCTGGGTTCAGATAGCGCAACGCTGGTCGATCAGAGCGCAAACGGCGCGGCGATCCTGCATGCTTACGTGCAGCATACCTTTGGTGGTGCAGGCAGCATGCTGCTGGCGGCGCTGATTTTCCTGGCCTGTCTGGTGACGGCGGTGGGTCTGACCTGCGCCTGCGCGGAGTTCTTCGCTCAGTATCTGCCGCTCTCATACCGCACGCTGGTGTTTATCCTTGGCATCTTCTCCATGGCGGTGTCAAACCTCGGTCTGAGCCACCTGATTCAGGTGTCAATTCCGGTGCTGACGGCGATCTATCCGCCATGTATCGTGCTGGTGGTGCTGAGCTTCACCCGCCCGTGGTGGCATAACTCGACGCGAATTATTGCGCCGGCCATGTTTATCAGCCTGATTTTTGGTATCCTTGACGGGATCAAAGCATCAGCATTTGCAGAAATCCTGCCAGCCTGGACACAGCGTCTGCCGCTGTCCGAGCAGGGCCTGGCCTGGCTGATGCCTTCCGTTGTAGCGCTGGTTCTGGCGATTATCTGGGACCGTGCGGCAGGGCGTCAGGTGACATCCAACGCCCATTAATCAACGGCAACAAATTGTTTAACCACGGGGCTTAAGGCCCCGTGGTTTTTTGTTTTTTTCGTGTTGAATGGCAAGATTTTAATGGAAAGCACTAACAAACTTAAACGTGGATTGAGCACCCGCCACATCCGCTTTATGGCGCTGGGCTCGGCTATCGGCACCGGTCTTTTTTATGGCTCGGCAGATGCCATCAAAATGGCCGGTCCAAGCGTTCTGCTGGCCTACATCATCGGCGGCGTGGCGGCCTATATCATCATGCGTGCGCTGGGGGAGATGTCGGTTCACAACCCCTCTGCCAGTTCCTTCTCCCGCTACGCACAAGAAAACTTAGGCCCGCTGGCCGGGTTTATCACCGGCTGGACCTACTGCTTTGAAATCCTGATTGTCGCCATTGCCGATGTGACGGCGTTTGGCATCTATATGGGGGTCTGGTTCCCCGCCGTGCCGCACTGGATCTGGGTACTGAGCGTGGTGCTGATCATCTGCGCCGTCAACCTGATGAGCGTGAAGGTGTTTGGCGAGCTGGAGTTCTGGTTCTCCTTCTTCAAGGTCGCGACCATTATTATCATGATCCTCGCCGGTTTCGGCATCATCATCTGGGGTATCGGCAACGGTGGGCAGCCAACCGGCATCCATAACCTGTGGAGCAACGGCGGCTTCTTCAGCAACGGCTGGCTCGGGATGGTCATGTCGCTCCAGATGGTCATGTTCGCCTATGGCGGTATTGAGATTATCGGCATCACCGCCGGGGAAGCGAAAGATCCGGAGAAGTCCATTCCGCGCGCCATCAACTCGGTGCCGATGCGTATCCTGGTGTTCTACGTGGGCACGTTGTTTGTGATTATGTCCATCTACCCGTGGAACCAGGTGGGCACCAACGGCAGCCCGTTTGTCCTGACTTTCCAGCATATGGGCATTGCGTTTGCCGCCAGCATTCTCAACTTTGTGGTACTGACCGCCTCGCTGTCGGCCATCAACAGTGACGTGTTCGGCGTGGGTCGTATGCTGCACGGCATGGCGGAGCAGGGCAGTGCGCCGAAGGTGTTTGCCAAAACGTCGCGTCGCGGCACCCCGTGGGTAACGGTGCTGGTCATGACCGTGGCGCTGCTGTTCTCGGTTTACCTGAATTACATCATGCCGGAGAACGTCTTCCTGGTGATTGCGTCACTGGCGACCTTTGCGACGGTGTGGGTGTGGATCATGATCCTGCTGTCGCAGATTGCGTTCCGTCGCCGCCTGTCGCCAGAAGAGGCCAAAGCGCTGAAGTTTAAAGTGCCGGGCGGCGTGCCAACGACCATTGTCGGTCTCATCTTCCTGGTCTTCATCATTGGCCTGATTGGTTATCACCCGGATACCCGTATTTCCCTGTACGTGGGCTTCGCGTGGATCGTCCTGCTGCTGGTGGGCTGGATGTTTAAATGTCGCCGCGATCGTCAGCTGGCGGAAGCACAGTAAGGTAAAAATGCCGGGTGGCGCTGCGCTTACCCGGCCTACACTCCCTTTTGCCCTGGAAAAAATCTCCTCCTCCGTTCTCCTCCCCCAATAATCCCGAACACGATGAGCTATCTTTAATCACCCTGTGGCAAGGTGACGTCAATTTCATCAAAGGGGATTCGTGATGTTAAACGCCTGGCACCTTCCGGTTGCCCCATTTGTTAAGCAAAACAAAGACAACCTTGTGATTACGCTCTGGCTGGCAGGGGACAATCAGCCTGAACGCGTGACCCTGCGCGCCGAAGTGGATAACGAAGAAACGTCGCTGAAAATGCACAAAGTGCGCAGCCAGCCGCAGCCGGGCGTCACGGCGTGGCGGGCAAATATCGATTTGCGTAGCGGGCAGCCGCGTCGCCGCTACGGCTTCAAGCTGCTGTGGAACGACCGGCAGCTGTGGTTTACCCCGCAGGGCTTCAGCCGTTTTCCTCCGGCCCGGCTGGAGCAGTTTGCCGTGGATCACCCGGATAACGGCCCGCAGTGGGTTAACGATCAGGTCTTTTACCAGATTTTCCCGGACCGCTTTGCGCGCAGCGAAAAGCGCACCGCCGATCAGGACAAGGTTTATTACCATCATTCGGTCGGTCACGACATCATTCTGAAAAAATGGGACGAGCCGCTGACCGCCCAGGCGGGGGGATCGACCTTTTACGGCGGCGATCTCGACGGTATCAGCGAAAAACTGCCGTACCTGAAAACGCTCGGCGTCACGGCGCTGTACCTGAACCCGGTGTTTAAAGCGCCAAGCGTGCACAAATACGATACGCAGGATTATCGCCACGTTGACGAGCAGTTTGGCGGTGACGAGGCGCTGCTGCGGCTGCGGCACAACACGCAAAAAGAGGGTATGCGCCTGATCCTTGATGGCGTGTTCAATCACAGCGGTGATTCTCACGCGTGGTTTGACCGTCATAATCAGTCGATGAGCGGCGCATGCCATAATCCGGACTCACCGCAGCGTGACTGGTACAGTTTTGATGAGAATGGCCGCGCCCTGGACTGGCTGGGCTACCCGAGCCTGCCGAAGCTCGATTTCCAGTCGCCATCGCTGGTGAATGAGATCTACGGCGGCGACGACAGCATCGTGCGCCACTGGCTGAAAGCGCCGTGGAGCATGGACGGCTGGCGGCTGGACGTGGTGCATATGCTGGGTGAAGCAGGCGGGGCGCGGAATAACCTTCAGCATGTCGCCGCCATTACCCGGTCGGCAAAAGCGGTCCGGTCGGAAGCATTCGTCTTCGGGGAGCACTTTGGCGACGCGCGTCAGTGGTTGCAGGCTGATGCAGAAGACGCGGCGATGAACTATCGCGGCTTCACCTTCCCGCTGTGGGGTTTCCTCGCTAACACCGATATCTCTTACGATCCGCAGCATATCGACGCCGAAACCTGCATGGCGTGGATGGAAAACTATCGCGCTGGCCTGTCGCATCAGCAGCAGCTGCGGATGTTTAACCAGCTCGACAGCCATGATACCGCGCGCTTTAAATCATTGCTGGGTAAAGATGTGGCGCGTCTGCCGCTGGCGGTGACCTGGCTCTTTACCTGGCCGGGCGTACCCTGCATCTACTATGGCGATGAAGTGGGGCTGGAGGGGAATAACGATCCGTTCTGCCGTAAAACCTTCCCGTGGGAGAGTGAAAAACAGGATCAGGATCTGTTCAGCCTTTACCAGCGTATGGCGACGCTGCGCAGGCAGAGTCAGGCCCTGCGCTACGGGGGCTGTCAGGTGATGTACGCCCACGATAACGTAGTGGTGTTTGTCCGCGTCTATAACCAGCAGCGCGTGCTGGTGGCGATCAACCGGGGCGAGGCGTGTGAAGTGGTGCTGGAAGATTCACCGCTGCTGGCCGGTAAAACGTGGAAGATCAAAGAGGGTAAAGCGACGTTCCAGGAGAGCGTGCTCACGCTGCCCGCGATCTCCGCTGCGGTCTGGTTCGGCAGCTAAGCGCAAGCAGAATGGTTTTCACCTTTTAAGATGGCGCAAATGCAACGATTTGTGTCAATCTTAGCGGATCGTTTACGGTGAAGGTGGAAACATGGACGAGCTTTACATCCTTGGCTGTTTGTTCCTGGTTTTTGCGCTGGTCGTGGCACCCGTGCTCGCGGTGATAGGTTTTAACCGAAGCACGGCGGCGCGGCAGGAGATCGCCCGGCTTCGCCAGCGCATTGAGGCGCTTGAGCAGCGCGGTGTCACTGAGAAAGCGCCGGAGCCGGTGCAGACCGCCGCGCCGGTGGAGACGCCAGCGTCGGTGGCAGAAGCCGTTACCGCACCTGTCGATCCCTGGCGTCCCGAACCGCCCGTCACTGAAGCAGAACCAGCGCTTGTACCGGCGGCAAAACGGCCTTCCGCCTTTGGCGGCATCCTGTCCTCGCTGACGCGCTGGTTCATGCAGGGCAATCCGCTGGCAAAACTGGGGATTGTACTGCTCTTCCTCGGCCTCTCTTTCCTGCTGCGCTATACCGTTGAACATTCACTGTTTCCGCTTGAGCTGCGTCTTGCCGCCACGGCGCTGTTTGCCATGGTTCTGCTGGCCGTTGGATGGCGGCTGCGGCACAGGCAGCGGATCTACGCGCTGATCCTCCAGGGCGGGGCGACCGGCGTGCTTTATCTGACCGTCTTTGGCGCATTCCGGCTGTGGCAAATGCTGCCGATGACGCTGGCGTTTGCGCTGCTGGTGGTGATTTGCGCGGCGAGCGTCGGGCTGGCCGTGCTGCAAAAGGCGCTGAGCCTTGCCATGCTGGCGAGCCTCGGCGGATACCTTGCGCCGCTGCTGTTGTCTACCGGAGGCGGCAGCTTTGTGGCGCTGTTCTCCTTCTATCTCCTGCTTTCCATCGGCATTCTCGCCATCAGCATCTGGCAGCACTGGCGCGAGCTCAACCTGCTCGGGCTGCTCTTCACGTTTGGCGTTGGCGGGGTATGGGGGCTGAGCGACTACCAGCCTGAAGACTATGCTATCTGTCAGCTGTTCCTGATTGCCAATACGCTTATTTTTGGCGTGTTTAGCGTGGCGCTGTCGCTGCGGGCGCAGGAAAAAGGCAAACAGATTATTGACGGCGCACTGCTGTTTGCTCCGCCGCTGATTGGTTTTGGGATGCAGTATGGCATGACGTCTCACTGGACGTACGGCCCGGCGCTCAGCGCGCTGGGCTATGGTGCGTTTTATCTCTCACTGGCGTTTCTCGCACTGCGACGCTATCCGTCTGTCGGGCGGCCACTGGTTATGGCGGCGCTGGCGATCGGCGGCGGGTTTGCCACGCTTGCCATTCCGCTGGCGCTTTCAGCGCGCTGGACGGCGATGGCCTGGGCGCTGGAAGGGCTGGGTATTCTCTGGCTGGGCGTGCAACAGCAGCAGCGGCGCATGAGCTATAGCGGGACGGCGCTGCTGGTGCTGGCGCTCGGCAGCGCGATATGGGCGCAAATGGACGGCGTCACCTCGTTGAGCCTGCTGCTTATTTTCGCAGTGCTCAGTCTTTGCTGGCTGGCTGCGGCCTGGCTGTGGCAGAAAATCGCACAGCCGGGCAGTTGGGCATTGCTGGCCGGTGGGCTGCTGTTCTGGTTAGTGGCGCTGCTGGGCGCGTCGCAGCTGTTCCTGAAGCAGGAGTTATCGGTTCTGGCAGGCGTAATGGCGCTGACGGCGGCGTCGGCCTGGGGATGGCGGCAGGCTGCCGCTCGTCTGGCGTGGCGGAAGCTGGATGCCAGCAAATGGCTGCTATGGCCGGTGATGCTGCTGATGGTGCTGTATCAGATCTGGCAACAGCAAATCCTGGCGGCCGGCTGGGCAAATCTGGCCTGGGCTATTGCGCTGCCTGCCGCCCTGATGCTGCTGCGGCGCGACGAAGATAAACTTCTGCCGCGCATCTCAATGGGGCTGCATCTGTCGCTGGTGTGGATGATTTTACTCGCCATAGCCGCCGAGCTTTACTGGTTTGCCCGCTCCCTGCCGTGGGGCATGGCGGCCTGGGGAAGCGGCATTGCGATGGCTGTTGGCGGTGGGGTGATTATGGCGCTCTCCGCGGCCGTACGGCGTCGCGGGTGGCCGTTCCGGGTATGGCCTGCGCTCTACGCCTGCCTTGCCGCGATCCCTGTGGTTGTGGCGCTGGTGGTATTGCTGGTCGTGACCAATTTGCAGGACGGTGTGGTCTATCAACAGACATGGCTGCCGCTGGTGAACCCGCTTGAGGAAGGGGCGGCGTTCGCGCTGCTGGGGTTGGTGGTGTTTTATCGGGAAGTGGATCGCTACTATCCGGCATCGCTTGCGCAGTCCCGTCCGTGGCCCGCCGTTGTGCTGATGGCCCTGGGTTTCTGGTGGCTTAACGGCGCATTGCTGCGCGCGCTGGCGTGGTACGGCGAGGTGGCCTGGAATTGGGAGTCGTTGTGGCATTCGCGGCTTATCCAGACCACCTTTGCCCTGTTCTGGATGTTGTGCGCGCTGGTGGTCATGATCCGCGCCACCCGTCACGCCTCCCGTCAGCAGTGGCTTGGCGGTGCGGCGCTACTGGGGGTGGTCATGCTCAAACTGATGCTGGTGGACAGCGCGGGCGGTGGCGGCCTGGCGCGCGCCGTCGCGTTTATTGGCGTGGCGATCCTGGTCCTGATTGTGGGCTATTTCTCGCCGCTACCGCCTAAGGCAGGAGAAGAAAAATGAAATGGATGAACGCGGTTGTTTGTGCGGCACTGCTGGCCGTGGCCGGTCCGGCATTCTGCGAGGGCGCGCCAGCGGAATCCCCGCGGGATTATGCCTATGGCCTGTCCCTTGATACCTCTGCCTCTTCGCCGTGGTATCGGGTCATGCTGCCGCTGGCGGTTTATCAGCAGAGCACATCGCCCGATCTGCGCGACGTGCGCGTGTTTAATCAGTCGGGCGAGCCGGTACCGTTCAGCCTGGTTACCACGACGCGTCCGCAGCCGGCACCGACCACCACGGCGCTGCGCCTCTTTGCGCTTAACGCCTCGCCGGGCGGAGAAGAGGACAGCGGCGATAAAATTATGCTACGGGCCAGAAACGGCGTGGAAATTGTGCTGGAAGGGCAACACGCGGCGGCTGCCGGACAGCACTATCTGCTGACCCTGCCGGAAAACGCGACGGAGGTTCCGCTTTCTCAGCTCCAGCTTTTCTGGGACACGCCGCAGGGTTCGTGGCAGGGGACGGCATCGGTCTATTACAGCGAGGATCTGAAAAACTGGTATACCCTGCGCGAAGAGATGCCCCTGCTGGACGTGATGAGTGGACAGGATCGCCTGAAGCTCGACCGCATCGATACCGATCTGGTGTTATCGCCTGAGGCGAATCGTTATCTGCTGCTGGTGCTGAACACGGGGCGTTCTGCCCTGACGTTAACCGGCGTCAACGCGATTAACGCGACTGAACAGCCGGAATCTGAGCACATTAGCCTGGCGGGAGAGGGGGAGCGGTTATCCGAAAGCGAAGCCGTGTGGCGCTGGAAACATCCGCAGCCTCTGAGTGCGATCGGCTTCATGCTGAATGGCGACGGTGTTCTCCCGGCAGAAATAGCCTGGCGGGAGGCGGATAAGGATCGGTGGCATACGCTGAAAAAAGAGGTGATCTACCAGCTCGGCGGCAAAACGTCTGAACCTGTTCCGCTCCCTGGCGGACTGGTCGAGGCGGTAAAAATCAAGACCCTCAATGCGCGTTTGCCTGAGAACCTGCCTGGCGTGACCGGGCAACGCGTGCGCTACGATCTGGTGTTTAACGCGCAGGGGAAGGGGCCGTACCTGCTCGCGTGGGGGAACGGGGCTGCGAAACCGGCGAGCGTGGAGACGGATATGCTGATCCCGACCGAACTGCGTAAAACCTACGATCTGGCAGCCCTGCCGATGGCGGATACGCTGGAACCTGTCCCGCTGGGTGGCGAGGCGCGTTTAACCGCGACGTCTGCGGCTGAGCAGGAAAGCAGAATGAAAACGCTGATGGTCTGGGGCGTACTGATTGCGGGGGTGATGGTGCTTGCGGGTATGGCATGGCGCATCTGGCGCGAGGTAAAAAAAGACGGCGCAGCATAAGCCATAAAAAAACCCGCGTATTCGCGGGTTTTTTGGTAAACCGTGCCGATTACAGGCTGGATACGTTCTCAGACAGGTATTTAGCTACGCCGTCTGGGGAAGCCGCCATACCTTCTTTACCTTTTTCCCACTGAGCCGGGCACACTTCACCGTGCTCTTCGTGGAACTGGAGCGCGTCAACCATGCGCAGCATTTCGTCGATGTTACGACCCAGCGGCAGATCGTTCACAACCTGGTGACGAACGATGCCGTTCGCGTCGATCAGGAAAGAACCACGCAGTGCAACGCCAGCGTCCGGATGTTCGATACCGTAAGCCTGCTGGATTTCGCGTTTGATGTCCGCAACCATCGCGTATTTCACTGCACCGATGCCGCCGTTTTCGACAGGGGTGTTACGCCATGCGTTGTGTACAAATTCAGAGTCGAAGGAGACGCCAACCACTTCCACGCCACGCTTCTGGAATTCTTCGTAACGTTTGTCGAACGCGATCAGCTCAGAAGGGCAAACGAAAGTGAAGTCCATTGGCCAGAAGAACAGAACGGTCGCTTTACCGTTGGTGTGCTGTTTGAAGTTGAAGTTTTCAACGATTTCACCATTGCCCAGAACGGCGGCAGCTGTAAAATCCGGAGCCGGACGAGTTACCAGAACCATATGATTCTCCTGTAGATACTAAGGTTATTTGGAACGCAACGCGGGCCAGTATAGAGGCAGTACGGGAATAAGACAAAGAGGTGGTAACAATCGTTCCACCAGCTTTTACCTATCAATCGAACCGACTTCACAGTTCTTTATTTTTCGCCTGCGTCATCATACGCGGGTAGAACTGCCAGAAGCGGGTTTCCAGCGCATCATAATGTTCATCCAGGTCATGCCATGAGTCGCGCAGCGCGTCCAGACGCGGTCGACGGCTCGCCATGCCGTTCAGGACGTTCTGAATGAAATCCATCTCGCGGTATCGCTCCAGCCAGCGTTCAGACCAGAGATAGTTATTCAGATTCACAAAGCGCGGCGGGGAGTCCGGCAAAATGATCGACACCTGCGCGTGGGCGTAGCGCACAAACTCAGGCAGCGACATATCAGGCGACAGCCGGGACCAGTGGCGCGACAGGAAATGATCCCACATGACGTCGAGCGTGATCGGCGCCACGCGTCGGGTTTCGGGGCGGAACCAGGCTTTGGCTTCCGTCACTTCCGGCAGGTTATCGGTCAGCACGTCGATGCGGCGGTGCATAAAAATCCCGTCGACAACCTCAGGGGAGTACGCTTCCACGGGGTTGCCGCGTACAAAATCGGCCAGCAAATTGCCGGAGAGGGAGCTGTCCGCGAGATGAGCGAGATGCAGATGAGCGAGAAAATTCATGCGTTTTCGTTGTCCGGTGGCGGCTAGTTGTTGCAGCAAAAGGGTGTGAGCACTAGACTATGCCGCCTGTTTTTAAGTCACGAGTATACGTCATGCGCGTCGCCGATTTCTCCTTTGAACTACCTGAATCCCTGATTGCTCACTACCCCATGCCTGAGCGTAGCAGCTGTCGCTTGCTGTCACTGGACGGGCCAACGGGCGCGCTGACGCACGGTACTTTCACCGATCTGCTCGACAAGCTCAACCCTGGCGATCTGCTGGTCTTTAACAATACCCGCGTGATCCCGGCGCGTCTGTTTGGCCGTAAAGCCAGCGGCGGTAAGATTGAGGTGCTGGTCGAACGTATGCTCGATGATAAACGTATTCTGGCACATATTCGCGCCTCTAAAGCGCCGAAGCCGGGCGCTGAACTGCTGCTGGGGGATGACGAGAGCATCAAAGCGACCATGACCGCGCGTCACGATGCGCTATTTGAAGTGGAATTCAACGACGAGCGCACGGTGCTCGATATCCTCAACGCCATCGGCCACATGCCGCTGCCGCCGTATATTGAGCGCCCGGACGAAGAGGCCGACCGCGAGCTATATCAGACTGTCTACAGCCAGAAGCCTGGCGCGGTGGCGGCGCCAACGGCGGGCCTGCACTTTGATGAGCCGCTGCTGGAGAAACTGCGCGCGAAGGGCGTAGAGATGGCGTTCGTGACGCTGCACGTTGGTGCAGGCACCTTCCAGCCGGTGCGCGTGGACAGCATCGAAGACCACATCATGCACTCTGAGTATGCCGAAGTGCCACAGGAGGTTGTGGATGCGGTGCTGGCGGCGAAAGCGCGCGGTAATCGCGTCGTGGCCGTCGGTACAACGTCGGTACGTTCCCTTGAGAGCGCTGCGCAGGCCGCGAAAAGCGAGCTGATTGAGCCGTTCTTTGGCGATACGCAGATCTTTATCTACCCGGGCTATCAGTACAAAGTCATTGATGCGCTGGTGACCAACTTCCATCTGCCTGAATCGACGTTGATTATGCTGGTTTCCGCGTTTGCGGGATATCAGCATACGATGAACGCCTACAAGTCTGCGGTAGAACAAAAATATCGCTTTTTTAGCTACGGTGACGCGATGTTTATCACGTACAATCCGCAGGCTTTGAATGAGCGTGTCGGGGAATAAGTCCGCGGCACCGTATTACAACGTTGGACTGTTTTTCTGACGTCGGAGAAAAAATGAAATTTGAACTCGATACCACCGATGGCCGCGCGCGTCGCGGTCGTCTGGTGTTTGATCGCGGCGTGGTAGAAACCCCCGCGTTTATGCCTGTGGGCACGTACGGCACCGTAAAAGGAATGACGCCGGAAGAAGTTGAAGCCACTGGCGCACAGATTATCCTCGGCAACACCTTCCACCTGTGGCTGCGTCCGGGTCAGGAGATTATGAAACTCCACGGCGACCTGCACGATTTCATGCAGTGGAAAGGCCCGATCCTCACCGACTCCGGCGGTTTCCAGGTCTTCAGCCTGGGCGATATCCGTAAGATCACTGAGCAGGGCGTACACTTCCGTAACCCGATCAACGGCGATCCAATCTTCCTCGATCCGGAAAAATCCATGGAGATTCAGTACGATCTCGGCTCCGATATCGTAATGATCTTCGATGAATGTACGCCATACCCGGCGGACTGGGACTACGCCAAGCGTTCCATGGAGATGTCCCTGCGTTGGGCGAAGCGTAGCCGCGACCGTTTTGACGCCCTGCAAAACAAAAATGCGCTGTTCGGCATTATTCAGGGCAGCGTTTACGAAGATTTACGCGATATCTCGGTTAAAGGTCTGGTAGAGATAGGCTTTGATGGCTACGCTGTCGGCGGTTTGGCTGTGGGTGAGCCGAAGGAAGACATGCACCGCATTCTGGAGCATGTCTGCCCGCAAATCCCGGCGGATAAACCACGATACCTGATGGGTGTGGGTAAACCAGAAGATCTGGTGGAAGGCGTACGTCGCGGCATTGATATGTTCGACTGCGTTATGCCAACCCGAAACGCGCGTAACGGTCATCTGTTCGTTACCGATGGCGTGGTGAAAATCCGTAACGCGAAGCATAAGAGTGACACCAGCCCGCTCGATTCCGAGTGCGATTGCTATACCTGTCGCAATTATTCTCGCGCGTATCTGCATCATCTCGATCGTTGCAACGAGATTTTGGGGGCGCGTCTCAATACCATTCATAATCTTCGTTATTATCAGCGCTTAATGGCTGGTTTACGTAAGGCTATCGAAGAGGGTAAATTAGAGAGCTTCGTGACCGATTTCTACCAACGTCAGGGGCGGGATGTTCCACCGTTGAACGTTGATTAATTTTAATAATGAGGGAATTTGAATGAGCTTTTTTATTTCTGATGCGGTAGCAGCAACGGGTGCACCAGCGCAGGGCAGCCCGATGTCTCTGATTCTGATGCTGGTTGTGTTCGGTCTGATCTTCTACTTCATGATCCTGCGTCCACAGCAGAAGCGTACTAAAGAGCACAAAAACCTGATGAACTCCATCGCGAAGGGCGATGAAGTCCTGACCAATGGTGGCCTGGTGGGTCGCGTAACCAAAGTAGCGGAAAACGGCTACATTGCTATCGCCCTCAACGACACCACTGAAGTGGTTATCAAACGTGACTTCGTAGCTGCCGTTCTGCCGAAAGGCACCATGAAGGCGCTGTAATCCCAACTTTTCCCAAAGGGAACTGCCGTGTTAAACCGTTATCCTTTGTGGAAGTACATCATGCTGGTCGTCGTGATTATCGTCGGCCTGCTGTACGCGCTTCCCAACCTGTATGGTGAGGATCCGGCCGTTCAAATCACTGGCGCGCGCGGTGTCGCCGCCAGTGAGCAAACGCTGATCCAGGTCCAGAAAACGTTACAAGAAGAAAAAATTACCGCTAAGTCTGTGGCACTGGAAGAGGGCGCAATTCTTGCTCGCTTCGACACCACCGACACGCAGCTCCGCGCACGTGAAGCGCTGATGGGCGTGCTGGGTGATAAATATGTCGTGGCGCTTAACCTTGCTCCTGCAACCCCACGCTGGCTGGCTGCGCTGAACGCAGAGCCAATGAAACTGGGTCTTGACCTGCGTGGCGGCGTTCACTTCCTGATGGAAGTGGATATGGATACCGCGCTCGGCAAGCTACAGGAACAGAATATCGACAGCCTGCGCAGCGATCTGCGCGATAAGGGCATTCCGTACACCACCGTACGTAAAGAAGATAACTACGGCCTGAGCATCACGTTCCGCGACAGCGCGGCACGCGATCAGGCTGTGACGTATCTGTCTCAGCGTCACCGCGATCTGGTGATCACCTCTCAGGGCAGCAACCAGCTGCGTGCGGTAATGACCGACGCGCGTCTGAGTGAAGCACGTGAATACGCCGTTCAGCAGAACATTAACATTCTGCGTAACCGTGTAAACCAGCTGGGCGTGGCTGAGCCACTGGTACAGCGTCAGGGTGCTGACCGTATCGTGGTCGAACTGCCGGGTATCCAGGATACCGCCCGTGCGAAAGAGATTCTGGGCGCGACGGCGACCCTGGAGTTCCGTCTGGTTAACTCCAATGTCGACCAGGCTGCTGCGGCTTCAGGCCGTGTGCCGGGCGATTCTGAAGTGAAACAGACCCGCGAAGGCCAGCCTGTTGTGCTGTACAAACGCGTGATCCTGACCGGTGACCATATCACCGACTCCACTTCAAGCCAGGATGAGTACAACCAGCCGCAGGTTAACATCTCGCTGGATAGCGCAGGCGGCAACATCATGTCTAACTTCACCAAGGACAACATCGGCAAGCCGATGGCGACCCTGTTCGTGGAGTACAAAGACAGCGGTAAGAAAGACGCCAATGGCCGTGCCGTGCTGGTGAAAGAGGAAGAGGTGATTAACATCGCCAACATCCAGTCTCGTCTGGGTAACAGCTTCCGTATTACCGGTATCAGCAACCCGAACGAAGCGCGTCAGCTCTCTCTGCTGCTGCGTGCCGGTGCGCTGATTGCGCCAATTCAGATTGTTGAAGAACGTACCATCGGTCCAACCCTGGGTATGCAGAACATCAAACAGGGTCTGGAAGCGTGTCTGGCCGGTCTGGCGGTGTCCATCATCTTCATGATCTTCTTCTATAAAAAGTTCGGCCTGATTGCGACCTCCGCGCTGATTGCCAACCTGGTGCTGATCATCGGTATCATGTCCCTGCTGCCGGGGGCGACGCTGACCATGCCGGGGATTGCGGGTATCGTTCTAACCCTTGCGGTGGCGGTCGACGCCAACGTACTGATAAACGAACGTATCAAAGAAGAGCTGAGCAACGGTCGTTCTGTACAGCAGGCGATCGAAGAAGGCTACAAAGGGGCGTTCAGCTCCATCTTCGATGCGAACGTAACAACACTGATTAAGGTTCTTATCCTGTATGCAGTGGGTACTGGCGCGATCAAAGGCTTTGCGATTACTACCGGTATCGGTGTCGCAACGTCGATGTTTACCGCTATTGTCGGCACCCGTGCCATCGTGAACCTGCTGTACGGCGGCAAGCGCGTCAAAAAGCTGTCTATCTGAGGAGTGCGTTGTGGCACAGGAATATACTGTTGAACAATTGAACCACGGCCGTAAAGTCTGGGACTTTATGCGCTGGGACTACTGGGCCTTCGGCATTTCAGGTTTTCTGCTGATCTTGTCCATCGTCATTATGGGCGTGAAAGGCTTTAACTGGGGTCTGGATTTCACCGGTGGTACGGTGATCGAAATTACCCTGGAAAAACCGGTCGATATGGACCAGATGCGTGAGTCTCTGCAAAAAGCGGGCTTTGAAGAGCCGCTGCTACAGAACTTCGGCAGCAGCCGCGACATCATGGTGCGTATGCCGCCGGTACACGATGCCAACGGCAGCCAGGAGCTGGGCAGCAAGGTCGTCCAGGTTATTAACGAAACGACCAGCCAGGATGCAACGGTTAAGCGTATTGAGTTTGTCGGCCCGAGCGTTGGTGCTGACCTGGCGCAGACCGGTGCGATGGCGCTGCTGGTGGCGCTGATCTCGATCCTGATTTACGTCGGTTTCCGCTTTGAGTGGCGACTGGCGGCAGGCGTGGTTATCGCCCTGGCGCACGACGTGGTGATCACCATGGGCATACTGTCTCTGTTCCACATTGAGATTGACCTGACGATTGTGGCATCCCTGATGTCCGTTATCGGTTACTCACTGAACGACAGTATCGTGGTATCTGACCGTATTCGTGAAAACTTCCGTAAGATCCGTCGCGGCACGCCGTACGAAATCTTTAACGTGTCGTTGACCCAGACGTTGCACCGTACGTTGATCACCTCCGGCACCACCCTGATGGTGATCCTGATGCTGTTCCTGTTCGGTGGCCCGGTGCTGGAAGGCTTCTCGCTGACCATGCTGATCGGTGTGTCTATCGGTACGGCCTCGTCTATCTACGTCGCGTCCGCACTGGCGCTGAAGCTGGGCATGAAGCGCGAGCATCTGATCCAGCAGAAAGTCGAGAAAGAAGGGGCGGATCAGCCGTCCATTCTGCCGTAAGAGTCTTATGTAGTATCGAAATCCCGGCCTGTTGGCCGGGATTTTTTTTGTCTGCATCTCACAAACACTCCTGACAGTATGCTGTCAGGAGCCCTGTCGTAGACTCCTTCTGAACCCTAACAGCAGGCAGGAGGACGTATGAAAAGTGTTATTAACTGGTTTGAAATTCCGGTCGCCGATATGGATCGCGCCATCAAATTTTATGAGTCGGTGATGCAGGTCGCGCTGCGGCGCGAGAAGATGGACGTGGCTGATCTGGCGATTTTCCCGCACCAGGATCCGGCCACCGGCGGCGCGCTGGCGAAATTTGACGGCGTTACACCGTCTTCGCAGGGCGCTATTATTTACCTGCATACTGACAATCTGGCGGCCACGCTCGATCGTATTGCTTCTGCGGGCGGTGAGTGCGTGTTTGGCCCGCTGGAACTGCCGCAAGGCATTGGCACTATAGCCCTGTTTACCGACAGCGAAGGTAATCGCGTCGGCCTCCATCAACCGGTATGAGAGTAAACCGATGACCCGACGCGCTGACCGTTTGTTCCAGATTGTGCAGATCCTTCGGGGCAGGCGTCTGACAACGGCAGCGCATCTGGCGGAAAGGCTTGGCGTGTCCGAGCGCACGGTGTACCGCGATATCCGCGACCTGTCGCTTTCCGGCGTGACGGTGGAAGGCGAGGCGGGAAGCGGATATCGGCTGATGTCGGGTTTTGATTTACCCCCGCTGATGCTGACCAACAAAGAGTCCGAGGCGCTGATGGTGGCCATTCGCCTGCTCAAAACCTGGGGCGGGGAATCGCTGTCGCGCGAGCTGGAGTCGGCCCAGGAAAAAGTGCTGGCGATCCTGCCAGAAGAGAGCCGACGCAAGGCGGAGCAGACGCGGATTTACGCGCCGGATATTGCCCTTCAGCCCCATTCCCGTAGTGGTTTCGACGTGATCCATCAGGCGATTTCCGCCCAGCGCGTGCTGGCACTGCATTATCGTGATGAGGCTGGGCAGCTCTCAAAGCGCGAGGTTCAGCCGCTGGGCTTGTTCTTCTGGGGAGAGCGCTGGCTGCTGGCGGCGTGGTGTGAACGGCGCGATGACTATCGCTGTTTCCGGCTCGACCGATGCCTCAATATTGTGCAGACGGAGAGGCGGTTTAGCGAAAGTGCGGACAGGTCATTGGCAGATTTTTTGCGCAAGGTGAGGCAGTAAAAAGCCGGGGGCGGCTACGCCTTACCCGGCCTACATTCGGATCGTAGGCCCGGTAAGCGTAGCGCCACCGGGCGGAATCCGCACTGATTAGAAGTTGTAACCCACGACCAGGTAACCACCCCAACCGGTAGAGCGAACGCTGAAGTCGCCGTTGCCAAAGTTCAGGCTGGCGTCGTCGTTCCACTGGCCACCGTTGTGCCAGTAACGCGCAACAACAGAGTAGTGCCAGTGATCGTAGTTCAGCGCCAGGATGTGGCTGGACGCGATGGAGTCGTTAGTGCGCGCTTTTCTGCCGTTCAGGTCGCGGAAATCGTTATCGCCCAGGTCTGAACCCCAGTCAAAGTTGGTGAAGCCGATATAGCTCAGGTTGCCGCCCCACAGTTGGGTAATTGGCACGAAGTATTTCACTTTGAAACGGTAGCCGTCCCACTCGTTCTCGTTCGCGGCGCCGTAGTTCTGCCACTGGTATTTTGCGTAGACGTTCATGGACAGGCTCATCGGCAGGCCAGTCTCAATGTCTGTACCCAGACCCATGTACCAGGTGCTCTGGCGACCGGACTTGTTGCGACCCATGTCGTAGATGTAGTTGTTTGCGAAATACCACTCTTTGAACGGACCAAACGCCAGACTGGTACCGGTCAGTTTATCAATGGAGAAGCGGGGTTCGATCTCCATGAACAGTGGGGAACCGTGGTTCCAGATACCTTTCGCGTCGGTGTTACCGCCGAAGAATACCGGTGCGTCCATGTAGCCATAGAAATCAAACCAGTCTTTTTTAGCGAATGCTTCGTACTCGAGGTAGGTATCGTTACGGATCTGCGGTCCGAAACGGGTATGGTAGCTGCCTACAACGTTAACGCTCTGATGCCACCAGTCGGAGAGGTATTGTGGTTTGTCGTTTTCCGCTGCGTTAACAGTGAAAGAGGTGGAGAGTGCCAGAACTGCACCGGCTGCGAGTAATGTTTTTTTCATAATCATGCCACTGATTGAAATTCCCTTCCGGGAGTGAAAAATGCGCGAATTGCGTTTCTAAATATTTCGTATTTCTGCGGAGCCTATTATAGGAATCCTTGCTCACAAAAATATGTGTTGTTTCACATATCTCTCACATACGTAATCGATTGCGTTCACGTTTGCGTACTTTAGACGGGCGGGATTGTAGCGGCAATCATTTATGTTGCCAATCCATACGAAATGTAAATGTTAGCGGAGTGACATTTCACTCCGCTAGAAGGGCGGGTTATTGCGCGGCGGGTTGAATGTCGTGAATACGGATAAAGCCCAGCTGTTCTGGGGTCAGTCCGCTCAGCTGGAGCGGGATATCAACATCGCTCGGCGCCAGCGTGCTGGCGGGGGCGGTGAAGAGCTGATTCTTCACGTTCACTTCCTGATAGCTCTCCGTGGTGCCCTGAATCTGGCCCCACTCTACGGTGCCGCTGAACGCGGGAAGCGGATCGTTGGACTCACCCTGAATGCGTAATGTTGCGCGAGTACCATCGGCATTCGCTGCAACATTCACCACAGACATCTTTAGCGTGCCAATCTGGCTGTTCAGACGCGCGGGCGTGTTTGCACCTGGCAATAAATAAACGCCATTGCTGGATTTGGCATTGAGCGCGTTCTGCTGGGTGATCTTCACGGTTTCTTTGTTAAGTTTGTCCATCGCCACGTTAAGCGTATTCACGCTTTGTTTCATCTCACGGACTTCGCTTTGCTGTGCGCAGGCGCTGAGCGTGAACAGGCTCCCCACGAGCACTATTTTCAGGTAACGTCTTGTCATTGCGTTTAATTCCTTGAAATCACAGATTGCTGCAATGGTAGACAGGATAGTGCCGTCAGGCATAGATCCTTTGTCTCAAAAAGCTCTTCCTTTGTTGTCGGGCCAGTTCAGGGTAAAATAGAAATCAGTTAACCAGATAACAGGGACATCGTATGCATTGCCCATTTTGCTCCGCTGTGGATACCAAAGTCATCGACTCGCGTCTTGTAGGCGAAGGGTCTTCCGTGCGTCGTCGTCGGCAGTGTCTGGTGTGCAACGAGCGTTTTACCACCTTTGAAGTGGCAGAGCTGGTAATGCCGCGCGTGGTAAAAAGTAACGATGTGCGCGAACCGTTCAATGAAGAGAAACTGCGTAGCGGGATGCTCAAGGCGCTGGAAAAACGGCCCGTCAGCTCCGATGACGTCGAAATGGCGTTAAACCATATTAAATCTTATCTGCGGGGGTTAGGCGAGCGCGAAGTGCCGAGCAAAATGATCGGCAATCTGGTGATGGAACAGCTGAAGAAGCTCGATAAAGTCGCCTATATCCGCTTTGCCTCCGTTTACCGCAGCTTCGAAGACATTAAAGAGTTTGGCGAAGAGATCGCCCGCTTACAGGATTAAGCCCATGCACGATGAGATGTACATGGCGCGCGCCATGAAGCTGGCGCAGCGCGGTCGGTTTACCACTCACCCTAACCCCAATGTCGGGTGCGTCATTGTTAAAGATGGCGAGATCGTGGGGGAAGGTTTTCACTACCGCGCAGGCGAGCCGCATGCTGAAGTGCATGCCCTGCGCATGGCGGGTGAGAAAGCGCGTGGCGCGACGGCCTATGTGACGCTGGAGCCATGCAGCCATCACGGACGCACGCCGCCGTGCTGTGAGGCGCTGATTGCGGCGGGCGTCTCGCGCGTTGTCGCCGCCATGCAGGATCCTAATCCGCAGGTGGCGGGCCGCGGGCTGTATCGTCTGCAACAGGAAGGCATCGACGTTAGCCACGGCCTGATGATGCAGGATGCCGAAAACATCAACAAAGGCTTCCTGAAGCGTATGCGCACCGGCTTCCCGTTTATCCAGCTTAAGCTTGGCGCGTCACTGGATGGCCGCACGGCGATGGCGAACGGCGAGAGCCAGTGGATCACCTCGCCGCAGGCAAGGCGCGATGTGCAACGTCTGCGCGCGCAAAGCCATGCTATTCTCACCAGCAGTGAAACGGTACTGGCCGACGATCCGGCCATGACCGTGCGCTGGGAAGAGCTGAATGCGGATACGCAGGCGCTCTATCCGCAGGAGAACCTGCGTCAGCCGCTGCGCATTATTGTTGATAGCCAGAACCGCGTGACGCCGGAGCACCGCATCGTGCAGCAGCCGGGTGAAACCTGGATTGCCCGCACCAAAGAAGATACGCGCGAGTGGCCGGAAGGCGTGCGCAGCATTATGGTGCCGGAACATAACGGGCATCTCGATCTCGTGGTGCTGATGATGTTGCTCGGCAAACAGCAGGTCAACAGCATCTGGGTTGAAGCTGGCCCGACGCTCGCCGGCGCACTGCTTCAGGCGGGGCTGGTGGATGAGCTTCTCGTCTACGTTGCGCCTAAACTGTTAGGTAATGACGCGCGCGGCCTGTTTGTGCTGCCCGGCCTTGAAAAACTGGCCGATGCGCCGCAACTCTCATTCAGCGAGATTCGTCCGGTAGGTCCGGATGTCTGCCTCCATTTAACGACAGCGTAATTGCTCCTGAAATAGGGAAGCAGTGCGCAAAGTATTATGATAAAATCCGCCCCCCTGCGGGGCCAAATGAACCCGTAAAGGAAGAGTATGAACATTATTGAAGCTGCTGTAGCTACCCCGGACGCTCGCGTCGCCATCACCATTGCGCGTTTCAACAACTTCATCAACGATAGCCTGCTGGAAGGTGCGGTTGACGCCCTGAAACGTATCGGCCAGGTTAAAGATGACAACATTACCGTCGTTTGGGTACCAGGTGCTTACGAACTGCCACTGGCAGCGGGCGCGCTGGCGAAAACCGGTAAATACGACGCGGTGATTGCGCTGGGTACCGTTATTCGTGGCGGCACTGCGCACTTCGAATACGTTGCGGGCGGTGCAAGCAACGGTCTGGCACACGTTGCACAGGATGCTGAAATCCCTGTCGCGTTCGGCGTGCTGACCACCGAAAGTATTGAACAAGCCATCGAACGTGCTGGCACTAAAGCCGGTAACAAAGGTGCAGAAGCTGCACTGACCGCGCTTGAAATGATCAATGTATTGAAAGCCATCAAGGCCTGATTTTTTTGTAAGGGGAATTCCGTGAAACCTGCTGCTCGTCGCCGCGCCCGTGAATGTGCCGTCCAGGCACTTTACTCCTGGCAGTTGTCCCAGAACGACATCGCTGATGTTGAATACCAGTTCCTGTCAGAACAGGACGTGAAAGACGTTGACGTTCTGTACTTCCGTGAACTGCTGTCGGGAGTGGCGACTAATAGCGCGTATCTCGATGGTCTGATGAAGCCATACCTGTCCCGTCTGCTCGAAGAGCTGGGCCAGGTCGAAAAAGCAGTGTTGCGTATCGCGCTGTTTGAGCTGTCTAAACGTGATGATGTGCCGTACAAAGTGGCCATCAACGAAGCGATCGAACTGGCGAAAACCTTCGGCGCTGAAGACAGCCACAAGTTTGTTAACGGCGTGCTGGATAAAGCCGCACCTGCGATCCGTCCCCACAAAAAGTGATCCGCAAACCGGAGTCTTGCATTGCCTTTTTGGCAGTGCGGCTCCGGTTTTTTTATTTAATTTGCTGAGGCATAACGTATGGCATGCGGCGAATTCTCCCTGATTGCCCGTTATTTCGACCGTGTCAGAACCTCTCGTCTTGATGTTGAAACCGGCATTGGCGATGACTGCGCACTTCTCAATATTCCCGAAAAACAGACGCTGGCAATCAGCACCGACACCTTAGTGTGTGGGCGTCATTTCCTGCCGGATATCGATCCTGCCGATCTGGCGTATAAAGCGCTGGCGGTGAACGTCAGCGATCTGGCGGCAATGGGCGCCGACCCGGCCTGGCTGACGCTGGCTCTGACCCTGCCGGAGGTGGATGAAGCCTGGCTTGAAGCCTTCAGCGATGCCCTGTTTGAACAGCTGAATTATTACGATATGCAGCTGATTGGCGGTGATACCACCGCCGGTCCGCTGTCCATGACCCTGGCAATCCACGGCTATGTGCCTGCCGGGCGCGCGCTGAAGCGCTCGGGTGCAAAACCAGGCGACTGGATCTACGTGACCGGTACGCCGGGCGACAGCGCGGCAGGGCTGGCGATCCTTCAGAACCGTTTAACGGTTGAAGAGGCTGACGATGCGGCGTATCTGGTGAAGCGCCATCTGCGGCCAATGCCGCGTATTCTGCACGGTCAGGCGCTGCGCGAGCGGGCCAGTTCGGCTATCGATTTGTCTGACGGGCTGATCTCCGATCTCGGCCATATCCTGAAGGCCAGCGGCGTGGGCGCACGCGTTGACCTGGATCTGTTCCCGCTGTCGGAGCAACTGCTTCGCCATGTCGAACCTGAACAGGCGCTGCGCTGGGCGTTATCCGGTGGAGAAGACTATGAGCTGTGCTTCACCGTGCCTGAGCTGAATCGCGGGACGCTGGATGTGGCGCTAGCGCATCTGGGGGCGAAATTTACCTGCATCGGGCAGGTGATGCCGGAAAGTGAAGGGTTGCTGTTTGTCCGCGACGGCGCCCCGGTTACGCTTGACTGGAAAGGGTACGATCACTTTGGGTGAGTGTTTTGCCGGGTGGCGGCTTCGCCTTACCCGGCCTACGATCGCACTTTATTTGTAGGCCGGGTAAGCGCAGCGCCACCCGGCAAGTGTTTATTTAAACCCTACCACCGGATGCTGCTGATACGGCGTCTCCAGCTCGGCAATCTGCTCCGGCGTCAACGATAAGTCCACCGCACTCAACAACTCATCCAGCTGTTCTTCCCGCGACGTGCCCACAATCGGCGCGGCGACACCGCGCTTGCTCAGCAGCCACGCCAGCGCCACCTGCGCGCGCGTTGCACCGATATCGTCGGCGATCCCGGCTAAGCGTTCGGCAATTAACGCATCGCTGGCTTCTGTATCGTCATACAGGTTTTTACCCACTTCATCCGATACCAGCCGGGCGGTAGTTTCCCCCCACGGACGGGTTAACCTTCCGCGCGCCAGCGGGCTCCACGGGATCACCGCCACGCCTTCCTGGTAGCAGAGCGGCAGCATCTCGCGCTCTTCTTCCCGGTAAATCAGGTTGTAGTGATCCTGCATAGTGACAAAGCGCGCCCAGCCGTGCTGCGCCTGGAGATCGAGCGCCTGGGCAAACTGTGAGGCATGCATGGACGATGCGCCGATGTAGCGCGCTTTACCGGCTTTCACAACGTCGTTTAACGCTTCAAGCGTCTCTTCGATCGGGGTGTTGTAATCCCAGCGGTGGATTTGCAGCAGGTCGACGTAATCCATGTTCAGGCGTCTGAGGCTGTCATCAATGGAACGCAGGATCTGCGCGTGAGAAAGGCCTTCCGCCAGATCGCCTGACGGGTAGTACACCTTAGTGGCGACCACAACGTCATCACGACGGGCAAAATCTCGCAGGGCGCGGCCCACAATCTCTTCGCTGCTGCCGTCTGAGTAGCTGTTGGCGGTATCGAAGAAGTTGATACCGCCGTCAATGGCGCGCTTGATGATAGGGCGGCTGCTCTCTTCCGGCAGCGTCCAGGCATGATTTCCCCGGTCAGGCTCGCCAAACGTCATGCATCCCAGGCAAAGCCGGGACACCTTAAGGTCCGTTTTTCCTAATGTCGTGTATTGCATGGTTCCGCTCCTGCTGTTTAAACAATACGTTTAAGCATAGCAGGAGCAGAAAAGGGGAGGGATCAGGCCAGCCAGGTGCGGATTTTAGCTTCGATACCGGCGGCGTCCAGACCAATGTCGGCGCGCGCCTCATCCTGGGTGCCTTGCGGGATGAAGTGGTCAGGGAGGCCGAGATTAAGCACCGGAACGGCTTTACGGTTCGCCATAAGCACTTCGTTCACGCCGCTACCCGCTCCACCCATGATGGCGTTCTCTTCCAGCGTGACCAGAACGTCATGGCTTTCCGCCATGCTCAGAATCAGAGATTCATCGAGCGGCTTCACGAAGCGCATATCGACCAGCGTCGCATTCAGGTTTTCAGCGACTTTTGCCGCTTCCGGCATCAACGTACCAAAGTTCAGGATCGCCACTTTTTCACCACGGCGTTTCACCAGACCTTTACCGATATCCAGTTTTTCCAGCGGCTGTAATTCAACGCCAAGGGCATTACCGCGCGGATAACGTACCGCGCAGGGGCCGTCCTGATAGTGGTAACCGGTATACAGCATCTGACGACACTCGTTTTCGTCGCTTGGCGTCATGATCACCATATCAGGGATGCAGCGCAGGAAGGAGAGATCAAACGCGCCCTGGTGCGTCTGGCCATCAGCCCCCACAATGCCCGCGCGATCGATAGCAAACAGCACCGGCAGCTTCTGGATGGCAACGTCATGGATAACCTGATCGTAGGCGCGTTGCAGGAAGGTAGAGTAGATCGCTACCACCGGTTTGTAGCCGCCAATCGCCAGGCCCGCAGCAAAGGTTACCGCGTGCTGCTCGGCGATAGCCACGTCGAAATACTGGTCCGGGTATTTTTTGGAAAACTCCACCATGCCGGAGCCTTCACGCATGGCAGGCGTCACCGCCATCAGCATGTTGTCTTTCGCCGCCGTTTCGCACAGCCAGTCGCCAAAGATTTTTGAGTAGCTCGGCATCCCGCCGCTGCTTTTCGGCAGGCAGCCGCTGGTATGGTCGAACTTAGGCACCGCGTGGAAGGTGATCGGATCTTTTTCCGCCGGTTCGTAACCACGCCCTTTTTTGGTCATGATATGCAGGAACTGCGGGCCTTTCAGGTCGCGCATGTTTTTAAGCGTCGTCACCAGGCCCAGCACATCGTGGCCGTCCACCGGGCCAATATAGTTAAAGCCCAGCTCTTCGAACAGCGTACCCGGCACGACCATGCCTTTGATGTGTTCTTCGGTACGCTTAAGCAGCTCTTTAATCGGCGGTACGCCGGAGAAGACTTTTTTACCACCTTCACGCAGTGAGGAGTAAAGCTTGCCGGACAGCAGCTGCGCCAGATGGTTATTCAGCGCGCCGACGTTCTCGGAGATCGACATTTCGTTATCGTTGAGGATCACCAGCATGTCTGGTTTGATATCGCCCGCGTGGTTCATGGCCTCAAAGGCCATCCCGGCGGTGATCGCCCCGTCGCCAATCACGCAGACGGTGCGGCGTTGTTTATTCTCTTTTTCGGCGGCAACGGCAATACCAATGCCCGCAGAAATGGAGGTGGAAGAGTGGCCGACGCTTAACACATCATATTCACTCTCGCCGCGCCACGGGAACGGGTGCAGGCCCCCTTTCTGGCGAATGGTGCCAATTTTATCGCGACGTCCGGTCAGAATTTTGTGCGGATAGGCCTGGTGGCCTACATCCCAGATCAGCTGATCGAACGGCGTGTTATAGACGTAATGCAACGCCACGGTCAGCTCAACCGTGCCAAGTCCGGAGGCGAAGTGGCCGCTGGAGCGGCTAACGCTGTCGAGCAGGTAGCGACGCAGCTCGTCACACAGCTTCGGCAGACTCTCTTTCGGCAACAGACGTAACTCCTGAGTGGAGTCAACTAACGCCAGTGTCGGGTATTTGGCAATATCAAAACTCATCAAAGGCTCATCGAGATTTATAGTTTATTTATCACGCTGGATTATGTAGTCCGCTAGCGCTTCCAGTGCCGAGGTATCCAGCGATTGCGCGGCCAGCTCATTCAGCGACCGGCGGGCATCGTCTATCAGATCCCGGGCTTTACGTTGGGCATGCTCAAGGCCCAACAGGGCGGGGTAGGTACTTTTGCCAAGCTGCTGATCCGCACCCTGACGTTTTCCCAATGTTGCAGTATCGCCCACCACATCCAGAATGTCATCCTGAACCTGGAATGCCAGACCGATACTTTCTGCGTATCTGTCCAGAACCGGCAGGGCTTTACGCCCGCGTTCACCCGCGCTCAGCGCGCCCAGGCGAACGGCTGCACGAATCAGTGCGCCCGTTTTGTGACGGTGGATGCGCTCCAGCTGTTCCAGAGTAACCTGACGCCCTTCAGCCTCTAAATCCAGCGCCTGGCCGCCGCACATCCCGGCGACGCCGCTGGCCATTGCCAGTTCGGACACCATTGCCAGACGATCGCGATCGCTCACCTCAACCATCGGCGCATCGCTCAGAATGGAGAAGGCCAGGGTTTGCAGCGCATCCCCCGCCAGAATGGCATTCGCTTCGCCAAATTTGATATGGCAGGTTGGCTGACCGCGACGCAAATCGTCATCGTCCATGGCCGGCAAATCATCGTGGATCAGCGAATAGGCGTGGATACACTCCACGGCGGCTGCCGGGGCGTCCAGCGTGTTATCGCTGATACCGAACATATTGCCCGTGGCATACACCAGGAACGGACGCAGGCGTTTACCCCCCAAGAGTGCGCCATAGTGCATGGCTTCAACCAGTGGAGTGTTCTGAAAAGGCTGCGGCTCAATGAATCGGCGCAGCGCATCGTTGGCGCGGATGACGCGCGCCTGAAGCGCGTTGGAAAAATCCATTTACTCGGCGTCCGGTGTGAATGGCGTGGTTTTAGCGTCTTCGCTGTCGGAAAGCAGGATCTGCACACGCTGCTCGGCCTGCTGGAGTTTTACCTGCCCCTGGCGCGCGAGCTGCACGCCGCGTTCAAATTCGTTGAGCGCGTCTTCCAGCGGGAGATCGCCACTCTCAAGACGGGTAACGATCTGCTCCAGTTCACTCAGCGCAGTTTCGAAACTGGCCGGTGCGTCGTTTTTCTTCGGCATAGTGAATTGACTCTTAAATTTTTCGCCCTGACATGGTAACGGACTCGGGGCAATTATCAAATAACGCGAGTGGCGCGATGGTGGTATACTTGCGCGCCTGGATGCAGCCACGGGTGTGGGCTGCTGTATCATTTTCCACTACAAGCCTTTATAAGCTTGCCTAAGAAACATTGCCGCCATGAAGTTTATCATTAAATTGTTCCCTGAAATCACTATCAAAAGCCAATCCGTGCGTTTGCGCTTTATTAAAATTCTCACCGGGAACATTCGTAACGTATTAAAACACTACGACGAAACGCTCGCCGTGGTGCGTCACTGGGACCATGTAGAAGTCCGCGCGAAAGACGAAAACAAACGTCTTGATATTCGCGACGCGCTGACCCGTATCCCGGGTATTCACCATATTCTGGAAGTGGAAGACGTTCCCTTCACCGATATGCACGATATCTTCGAAAAGGCGTTGGTGCAGTACCGCGACCAGATCGAAGGGAAAACGTTCTGCGTGCGCGTGAAGCGCCGGGGTAAGCATGAGTTTAGCTCTATTGAGGTTGAGCGCTACGTCGGTGGTGGTCTGAACCAGCACGTTGAAACGGCGCGCGTGCGCCTGACTAACCCGGACGTCACCGTTAATCTTGAGATCGAAAACGATCGCCTGCTGCTGGTCAAGGGCCGTTACGAAGGTATTGGCGGTTTCCCTATCGGCACTCAGGAAGATGTGCTGTCGCTGATCTCCGGTGGTTTCGACTCCGGCGTGTCCAGCTATATGCTGATGCGTCGCGGCTGCCGCGTGCACTACTGCTTCTTTAACCTGGGCGGCGCGGCGCATGAAATCGGCGTACGTCAGGTGGCGCATTACCTGTGGAACCGCTTCGGCAGCTCTCACCGCGTGCGTTTTGTGGCGATCAACTTTGAGCCGGTGGTCGGCGAAATCCTCGAAAAAGTGGACGACGGCCAGATGGGCGTGGTGCTGAAGCGTATGATGGTGCGTGCGGCGTCCAAAGTGGCTGAGCGCTACGGCGTGCAGGCGCTGGTCACCGGTGAAGCGCTGGGGCAGGTCTCCAGCCAGACGCTGACTAACCTGCGTCTTATCGATAACGTGTCTGATACGCTGATCCTGCGTCCGCTGATCTCTCACGATAAAGAGCACATCATCGATCTGGCGCGTAAAATAGGTACTGAAGATTTTGCCCGCACCATGCCGGAATATTGCGGTGTGATCTCAAAAAGTCCAACCATCAAAGCGGTGAAGGCGAAGATCGAAGCGGAAGAAGAGAACTTCGATTTCAGCATCCTGGAAAAAGTGGTGGCGGAAGCGTCCAACATCGATATCCGTGAGATCGCTCAGCAGACCGAGCAGGAAGTGGTTGAGGTGGAGACGGTCAGCGGCTTCGGTGCTAACGATACGATTCTGGATATCCGTTCTGTTGATGAGCAGGATGACAAGCCGTTGCAGGTGGAAGGCGTCGAGGTGGTTTCGCTGCCGTTCTACAAGCTGAGCACCCAGTTTGGCGATCTCGACCAGAGCAAAACGTATCTGCTGTGGTGCGAACGTGGGGTCATGAGCCGTTTGCAGGCGCTGTATCTGCGTGAGCAGGGCTTTGCGAACGTGAAGGTGTATCGCCCGTAGTTTCTCGCCCGGTGGCGCTTCGCTTACCGGGCCTACGGTACCGTGCATTTGTAGGCCGGGTAAGGCGTAGCCGCCACCCGGCTTTTTTTATGCACTACTCTTCATAGTAATTATAAATACCCGCCGCCATCACCAGCGACGAAGCCACTTCGTAGGCCTTCTCGCGCCCGACCAGCAGGTCAATAATCTTCAGGCCAAAATCAATGGCGGTGCCCGGCCCCTGGCTGGTGAGCAGGTTAACGCGTGGATCCCAGACCACGCGCTTATCCACCCACTGGTCTTGCGGAATAGTGTCCTTCAGGCCAGGGAAGCCGGTCATATTGCCGATGGGGAAAATGTCGTGCGGAACCAGTACCGTGCCCGCGGCCGCACAGATTGCCGCGACGATACGCCCGGAAAGATGAAACTGACGAACGGTTTCAACCAGCAGTGGGCTGTCGCGGAAACACTCAGCCCCCTTCAGACCACCCGGCAGAACGATAATGTCGTAATCACCGTCCGCCACCTGTACAAGCGGTGCATCCGCCAGGATCTTCACCCCACGCGAGCAGGTAATCGCCAGACTTCCGTCGCTGGCGACGCTGGCGGTAGTAACCTTAATACCACCACGCACCAGCAAATCAATGGTGGTGACCGCTTCTGTCTCTTCGCTACCAGGGGCGAGGCATACCAGTGCCGATGCGCTCATACTCACTCTCCTTTCGTTTTACTAACTCAAACAGACGGCTGTTTTCCGCAACGGTAATGCCGTGTGCCCGGGCGCGTTTTAACAGATAACCGGTTATGTAATCAATTTCGGTATGCCGCATAGCCCGGATATCCTGCAACATTGAGGAGATATTTTCTGCCGTACTCTCAATGACCTGGTCGACATAATAACGTAAATCGGATTCTGAGGTGTGGTAGCCTTCGCGTTCAATGACGGCGGCAACTTCCCGGCAAATCAGCGCTACCCGATCGGGGTGCTGGCGCAGCTCACCGTTAGGGCAATCCAGCAGGGCGGTCAGCGGATTGATCGCGCAGTTCACCGCCAGTTTGCGCCACAGTTCCGCGCGAATGTTATTGTGCCAGGCGACGTCAGGCAGCGTGCTTTGCAGGGTATCCGCAAGATAGCTGTAATCGCCGGTCTGTTCACGCGCAGGACCGATATGGGTGATACCACTGGCAACATGGATAATGACGTTACCGTCGCGACGTGCCGCGTGGGTGGTTGTCCCCATCAGCAGCGGTTGTCGGACAGATTTTAGCTCTTCAATGGTACCCATACCGTTGTGAATCAGCAGGATTGGCGTGCTTTCAGGTAACTGGGCGGCCAGGCTTTTCACCGCATCGGAGACCTGCCAGGCCTTCAGCGTGACCAGCAGCAAATCGCTGGTGGCAAGAAATTCCGGATCGTTTGCCGTCAAAGACTCGTTGAAAATTGAACCGTCTGTACCAATTACGTTCACACTGCAATAGGGCTGGGGAATTCGCAGCCAGCCCTGAACGTCGTGTCCCTGTTTGCATAGCGCTGTAAGCCAGAGTTGGCCAAGGGCTCCGCATCCAAGCACTGTTACTTTCATCGTTCCTCCTCACCTGCAACGACGCCAGGTGCTATGACGCTAAGTATAGCGCCATCAGCTAAGCTTCTCGTTATGCCTCGTTGCGGGTATTATGCAACGCAACAAAAATGAAGGGAGAAGAAAAGATGCCATCTTTCGATATTGTTTCTGAAGTTGATTTGCAGGAAGCGCGTAACGGCGTAGAAAATGCTGTCCGTGAGGTTGAGTCACGTTTCGATTTTCGTGGCGTTGAGGCGACCATTGAACTGAACGACGCGAACAAGACGATCAAAGTCCTGAGCGAGTCTGATTTCCAGGTCAACCAGTTGCTGGATATCCTGCGCGCCAAGCTGCTCAAGCGCGGCATTGAAGGGACCTCACTCGATGTACCGGAAGATTTTGTTCACAGCGGCAAAACCTGGTTTGTGGAAGCGAAGCTGAAGCAGGGGATTGAGAGCGCGGTACAGAAAAAAATCGTTAAGCTTATCAAAGACAGTAAGCTCAAAGTGCAGGCGCAGATCCAGGGTGAAGAGATCCGCGTGACCGGAAAATCCCGTGATGACCTGCAATCCGTGATGGCGCTGGTGCGTGGCGGCGATCTCGGTCAGCCATTCCAGTTTAAAAACTTCCGCGATTAAGACAATCATGCCCGGCTAAACCGGGCATTTTTTCAGGCCTTCAGCGCCTGCTCCACCTCAAAGCGGTTAGTCACTTTGCTGTCAATTTTGACATACGCACTGCGCTCTTCCGGGACAATCAGCACTTCGCTCACGCCCTTTGTCGCTTCCAGACGCTGTTTTAACGCGTCACCGATTGCCACGTCATCGGGAATTTCTACCCGCAGGCTACTTACATAGCGCGGCTCTTTCATGGTGCTGGCAACAAACAGCCAGAGCATCGCCAGCAGCGCACCGGCGAGGAAAACGGTCTGGGAGTCAAACAGACCGTCCACCCAGCCGCCGAGCGACCCGCCGATCGCCACGCCGAGAAACTGGCTGGTGGAGTAAATGCCCATCGCGGTGCCTTTGTATCCTGCCGGAGACTCTTTGCTGATAAGCGACGGCAGCAGGGCTTCCATCAGATTAAACGCCAGGAAGAACAGCTGTACGCCGGCGATCAGTTCCCAGAAATGCGGGCCAGCGCCCCACAGCACAATCTCGGCAATCAGCAATAACGCCACGCAGCCCACGAAGACGCGTTTCATTTTGCGCTTCACTTCGGCGTAAATAATGAAGGGCACAACGGAGACAAACGAGATCAGCATTGTGACCAGATAAATTTTCCAGTGCTCTGCCGCCGGGAAACCGGCTGCGGCAAGTTGACCGGGCAGGGCGACGAAGGTGGACATCAGCAGAATGTGCAGGCACATAATGCCGAAGTTCAGCTTAAGCAGGCGCGGCTCGGCGATGACTTTGCTGAAGCAGCCTTTCACCATCCCGGATTCACGGTTGAGGACGTGGTTTTTACTGTCAGGCACAACCCACAGCGTGAGTGCGATCCCAATGGTCGCCAGCACCGCAATCATCCAGAACAGGGCGTGCAGGCCGAGCGCATGAGTGATAACAGGCCCCAGCACCATGGCAATGGCAAACGTGACGCCGAAGCTGACGCCGATAAACGCCATGGCTTTGGTGCGGTTTTGCTCGCGGGTTAAGTCTGACAGCAGCGCCATCACGGCGGCGGCAATCGCCCCGGAACCTTGCAGGGCGCGCCCAAGAATAATTCCCCAGATGGAGTGGGAGAGGGCGGCGATGATGCTGCCAAGTACAAACACCAGCAGCCCGCCGACAATCAGCGGTTTGCGACCTACGCGGTCGGAGAGCAGGCCAAAGGGGATCTGGAATATCGCCTGCGCCAGGCCGTAGATACCAATCGCCAGACCAATCAGCGCTTCGCTGGCACCCTGTAACGCCATGCCATATGTGGTCAGAACGGGCAGGACCATAAACATGCCAAGCATCCGCAGCGAGAAAACAGTCCCTAAACCCCAGGTCGCACGCAGTTCGCCTGGCGTCATTTTATAATCGTTCATTACCACCTCTACCAAAAAGCAGGCCATAGTTTAGGCGGGGTGATAAGTGCGGTAAATAGGTGTTTGTTTAAGAGATATTACGAGGGTGTGATAAAAGCACCCCCGGATAAAAAATTACGCCTCGACGCGCAATCCGTAGCTTTTGAATTTCTCAAGAACAATGGCAATTTCATCGTCACTGAGTACAGGAACGGGATCTACTATCGCCAGCGTGGCCAGGTAGAGTTTTGCCAGCACCTCTACCTCCTGCGCCAGCCACAGTGCCTTTTCAAGATTTTCTTCGCAGGTTATCAGGCCGTGGTGCTGTAAGAGCGTCGCTTTGCGATCGCGTAATGCGACCGCGACATGCTCTGACAGCGCGCGCGTCCCGAAGGTCGCGTAAGGGGCGCAGGGAATGGAGTTTCCCCCGGCGGCGGCAATCATATAGTGAATAGCAGGAATGGGGCGGTTGAGTATCGAGACGGCGGTACAGTTAACCGCATGGTTATGGACGACGGCGTTAGCATCCGGGCGGGTCTGATACACAACCTGATGAAAACGCCATTCGCTGGAGGGCAGTTTATCTTCTTCGTGTCGCCCCTGTGCATCTACATAGACGATACTCTCTTCGGTCAGATGCTCGTAGGGAATTCCGGTCGGCGTAATCAGCATGCCGTCGCGATAGCGAACGCTGATATTGCCGGCGGTGCCCTGATTTAACCCCATGCGGGTCATCTCAAGGCAGGTGTCGATAATGTCTCTGGCTAATCGGGCTCGTTCCATTTTTTATTCTCCGGGTACAGTTTTATTTTTACTGGCGGGAACGTTTGACCAGCTTCATATCGACTTTCGCCGTCTCGTTAACCGCTTCGCCGTCGATGGCTCGCTGCATCAGTTCAAACGCTTTTTCCGCCCAGGTATCTTCATCCTGCTGCATGGACCAGACGCTGTTAGGCAGGAACCCCAGCATGGGGTGCTCATCGAAGGTGCCGATATTGATGTGTTGGGGCACGGTGCCGGTACGCGTCCGCAGGGCTTCAATTGCCCCTTCCAGAACGGGTAACGATGAGGCGATAAACGCCTGCGGAACACCCTGGCTATCGATAAGCGAATCCATCAGGGCATATCCGCCCTCCGGCGTATTGTCCGGCCCTTCGATGACCCACTCGCGATGGTGAATACCGGCTGTTTTCAGGGCCTGTAAGTAGCCGTTCAGACGGTCCGTAATACTGGGCAGTGCGGTATCGCCCACAAGGAACCAGAGCGGCGTTTTTCTCTCTGCCAGCATGTTGCGGGCCAGTTCATCCCCCCCGGCCTCGTTATGACTCTCAACCAGCGCGTTGTCAGTAAAGCCAAAATCCCGGTCGAGGAGCACCAGTGGTTTTTGGATCTGCCGCAAATGATGCTGCTGGTTTTCCAGCGTCGAGGGAACGATAAACAAGCCGTCCACGTTGCGCGCCATCAGGGCTTTGACCAGCTTATTTTCGTAATCCACATCGTTGTAAGTACAGCTGATCATCAGCTGGTAGCCCGAACGGCGGCAGCGCAGTTCGAGTTTCTCGGCGAGCGTTGCAAAGAACACGTTCGAGATGTTGGGCACGATGAGTCCCAGCGTCTCGGTTTTGTTTAGCTTAAGACTGCGCGCCGAATGGTTGAGGGTATAGCCGAAGCGCTCGACGTGTTCATTAATTCGGGACTGTGTTTTCACGCTGATCCGATACTGTTCGGCTTTCCCGCTCAGTACCAGCCGCACGGTGGTGACGGATAAATTCAGATCCTTCGCTATCTGTTCAACTGTTTTGGCCATCGCTACGCCTCAATCCTTAACGTACGTAAAAAACTGCTGATAAAGCATACGCATCCTGCCATTACATTTCCTGTTGCATCAGGAGATTAAGCGCCTGCTGCTGGGTCCACAGCATCAGGTACGCCTCATATTTTTGCCTGTGGAAAGCCGCGGTTTCCGGCCGACGGGTGATGATGTCGCCGGCTTTGACCATTTCCCGGGTGGCATCGGTGAGCGTTGCCCATGCACCGCTCGCCACAGCGCCGCAAATGGCCGCGCCGAGAGTGACGGCATCTTCTTCGGCTAAGAGATGAATATCGCAGCCCGTGGCATCGGCATACTCCCGCAGCCAGAGCCGGTTATGGGTGGCTCCTCCACAAATGACAATGCGCGACAAGGTGTGCCCGTGATGTTTCAGGGTATCCATAATATGTCGTGTGCCATAGGCTATGGCCTGTAGCGTGGCCAGATAGAGCCTCGCCAGCGCACGTTCACCGGTTTCTAATGTCAGACCAACCACGCTGCCCCGCGCATCCGGACGCGAACGCGGCGAGCGGTTGCCGTGGTGATCGGCCAGAATGTGCAGGTTGCGGGTGGGATATTTTTCTTCCTGTTCAAGCGCGGCTACCCAGTCGTTGAGCAGCGCCACCGGATGGCGTTGCGCCGCTTCTGCTTTTGCAAACAGGTCTGCGCTGGCTCCGTGCTCGCGCAACGTCCAGTCGACCAGCGCCCCGGCAGCACTTTGCCCGCCTTCCGTCAGCCAGTAGCCCGGCAGCATGACGCTCCAGTAAGGCCCCCAGACGCCGGGCGTATGGATCTCCGTCTGACTGGCAAGCATATGGCAGTTCGAGGTTCCGCTGATGAGCGCCAGCGTGCCCTCCGGGTGTGAGCCCGTCAGCGCCACGCCACCCGCGTGGGCATCGATCATGCCGCTTGCCACAACCACCTCTTCGGGCAACCCCAGAGCTTGCGCTGCCTGTGGGCTGAGTTTCCCGACGCATTCAGCGACGTCCAGAATAGTATCGGGAATTTTTGTCAGTAAGGTCTCCAGCCCCACCTCCCTGAGCAGCGATTCGCTGAACTGCGCCTCATGCGCAAGGTAGTTCCATTTGCAGGTGAGGGTGCACAGGCTGGCGGCGTCCTGGCCCGTCGCTTTCCAGACCAGAAAATCGGCAAGGTCGAAAAAGCGCCAGGCCTGATTCCATGTTTCAGGATGATGTCGCTGCAACCACAGCAGTTTTGGCAGTTCCATTTCAATACTCACCTCGCCGCCCACGTAGCACAGGGCAGGATCGCGTGTGGCATTGATGCGAACAGTTTCTTCGTGAGCACGATGATCCATCCACATAATGATGTCCTGCGATGCCGGACTGTCGGGGGACACGCTCAGGCCGTTACCCTCAGCATCCAGCGCGACCAGCGAGCACGTGGCGTCGAAGCCAATCGAACGAATGGCGTCGGGTGAGATCCCAGAGGAGTCGACGGCTTCCCGCACCACCGCGCAAACCTGCTGCCAGATCTCCGCGGAGGACTGTTCCACGCGCGCGTTGCTGGCGTGAAACTGCGAAATCGGACGGGTCGCGAAGCTCAAACGCTCGCCTTGCGCAGAGTAAAGCCCAGCACGAACGCTGGCTGAACCCACATCGACCCCGAGGAAATAGCCGTCACTCATCATAAACTTCCTTATTTTTTACCAAACGGATGTAACAGTTTATCAATTTCAGGGGTGTTGATATTCTGCGCATTGACATATTTCACTGGAATATCAATTTCCTTAGCCACCGTCTGTCCGGAAATCACCGCGTTCAGCGCCTTTATGCCCTGATAACCAATCTGGTACGCGTCCTGCACCACGAAGCCCTGAATCACGCCGTTTTTGAGGAAGTTAATGATGGCTTCGGTGCTGTCAAAACCGATGACTTTCACTTTGCCCTTCAGATTCTGGCTGTCGATAGCGTTCGCAACGCCCAAGGTTGAGCCTTCGTTGGTGGCATAAATACCGGCGATATCCGGGTTGGCCTGAACCATATCAATGGTTTTATCCATCGCTTTTTGCGGGTCGCCATCGCTATATTGCACCGGCAGTACCTGAATATTCGGGTACTTCTCTTTCATTCGCTCGCTGAATCCTTCAGAGCGCTCAATGGCGGACGTCGTTCCGGCTACGTGGGCGATAATACCCACTTTCCCCTTCTGGCCTACCTGCTCCGCCAGCGCATCCGCAGCCTGTGCGCCCGCCTTACGGTTATTGGTGGCGACAAAGCTGGCCGGGATATCGGAGTTCACGCCCGAGTCGAAGGTCACCACTTTGATCCCCCGGCTGTTGGCGGTTTCGACCAGCGGGGCAAGGGCGTTTGCATCAAGCGCGGCCAGCAACAGGCCGTTTGGCTTTTGTGCCATGGTGTTTTCGACTAACTGGATCTGCTCGGCGATTTGCGTTTCATCGGCAGGGCCAACGTAGCTGGTTTTGTCACCCAACTCTTTTGCGGCAGCTTCCGTCCCCATTTTGACCGTCTGCCAGAATTCGTGCTGGTAACCTTTACTGACTACCGGCAGGTTTAAATCTTTTGCCAGCGCGCTGCTGGACAGGATGGCAACGAGCGACAGGGCGCTCAGGATATGGCTGGTTTTCATTATTTTGCTCCGTTGTAGGGTTGGCAGGGCTTGTTGTATCGAGAACCTAACGCATTCTTTTACGTAACGTGTCCAGGTAGACGGCGGCAACGACGACCACGCCCATCGCCACCATCTGCCAGAACTGGGACACGCCCATGAGATTGAGGCCGTTTTTCAGCACGCTCATAATGAACGCGCCTATGATGGTGCCGCCAATCGTGCCCACGCCGCCCATCAGACTGGTACCGCCGATCACTACCGCCGCAATGGCTTCCAGCTCATAACCCACGCCTACGGTTGGCTGGCCTGAATTGAGACGAGAGGCGAGGATCACCCCGGCCACGCCGGTTAACAGGCCGCATAAGGCGTAAACGAAAATTTTCACGCGCTGGACTTTAATCCCGGAAAGATGTGCCGCCGTTTCATTGCTGCCGACAGCGTAGATATAGCGGCCCATCACCGTTTTCTTCAGGATCCACATGGCGATCAGTGCCACGATGACCAGGTAGAACACCGGGTAAGGCAGGACGTCGAACAGGCGACCCTGCGCTAGCAGCTTGAACTGCGGGTAGTCAGAAAAATAAATCGCGCGGCCATCGGTCATCACCATATTGATGCCGCGTACCGACATCATTAAGCCGAGGGTGGCAATAAACGGTGGTATGGTCATTTTGGTGACCAGAAACGCGTTCACATAGCCGCAAAGCCCGCCGGCGAGCACGCCTGCCAGAATACAGACCGGCAGCGGCATACCAAATCCGGCGGCGATGCCCACCGCAACCCCTGAGAACGCCACCACCGATCCGAGCGACAGGTCGATCCCGGCGGTAATAATCACAAAGGTTACGCCAATGGCCATGATGCCAATCACCGCCGTTTGCAAGGCGATGGTCATGATATTTTCAGTATTAAAGAAGAACGGTGAGCTGAAGCTGAAAAACAGAACCAGCAATACCAGGCTAAAAAGAGGCGCCAGACGCATCAGGAGCGCTTTATTTATTTTCATCGTATGACTTCCGCTTTGCGGCGATGGAACGGTAACGGACATGATTAATCCTCCAGCGTGGCGTATTGCATGATTTTTTCCTGGGTGGCGTGCTCAGCCTCTATTTCGCCGGCAATGTGGCCGCTGCGCATCACAAGTATGCGGTCGCACATTCCTAATACTTCCGGCAGTTCGGATGAAATCATGATGATCGATTTACCTTTAGCGACAAGGCGGTTCATTAGTTCATAAATTTCCAGCTTGGCGCCAACATCAATTCCCCGGGTTGGCTCATCAAAAATTAAAATATCGGTATCTTTACAGACCCAGCGGGCAATAATGATCTTCTGTTGATTACCGCCGCTTAAATTCAGTGCCGCCTGTTCCAGATGCGGCGTTTTTATTCGCAGCGCATCCACCAGTTTCTGGCTGGACTCCCGGCAGCGTTTTTCATCGACATTACCCGCGGCGCCGGCGTAGTCCGGGTAATTGCCGAGCATAATGTTCATCTCAACGGAAAGGCCGAGGGCGAGTCCCTCTTTTTTGCGGTCTTCTGTTAAATAGCTGATGCCTTTCTCAATGGCGTCAGCCACGTCTTTAATCCGTGTGGGGGTGCCGTTCAGCGTCAGTGTACCGGCGTCGATCGCATCGGCGCCAAACAGGGCCCGGCCCAGTTCCGTTCGGCCTGCGCCCATTAAGCCAGCGAGGCCGAGGATCTCACCGCGCCAGAGGGTAAAGTTGATGTCGTGCAGTACACCATTTCGCGTCAGGCCATTCACCTCCAGCACTTTTTCTCTGCGCTGATGCGGCGGGCGTTTTGGGTAGATGTTATCGAGATTGCGGCCAACCATCATGGCGATAAGCTCGCCGATCTGAACCGTTTCATAATCTACGGTGGCGATGTATTGTCCGTCGCGCATGACGGTCGCGCGATCGGCGATCAGCGCCAATTCTTCCAGACGGTGCGAGATGTAGACTATCCCCGTGCCCTGAGCCTTGAGCATCCGCGTGACGTCAAACAAACTCTCGATTTCACTTTCGGTCAGCGCGGCGGTGGGTTCATCCATGATTAGCACTTTGGCATTGACCGAAATCGCTTTGGCAATTTCCACCATCTGCTGCTGGGCTACGGTTAATTCACTGACGCGGGCGTCCGGGGCGATTTTTAAATTCAGCGTGTGCAGTATTTTCTCAACCGCCTGTCGCTGGGCGCGTTTATCTAACTGCCAGCGACTATTTTTGCAGAATTCACGGCCAATAAAGATATTCTCTTCCACGGTTAAATCGGGAAAGAGATTAAATTCCTGATGGATAATCGTAATACCTGCGTGCTGAGCACTTAGCGGATCGCTGAATGATACGGATTGCCCTTCAAAGCGAATTTCACCGGAATCGGGTTGGTAAACACCGGATAATATTTTCATCAGCGTCGATTTGCCGGCACCGTTTTCACCTAACAGGGCATGAACTTCGCCGCGGCGTAAATCGAAATCAACCTGATTCAGCGCCAGCACGCCGGGAAAGCGTTTGGTGATGCGCGTCATCTGAATAAGAGTCTCTGACATTGCAAAATTCCTGTGTTGGAAAGGCAATGAATCACAAGCCATAGTGATTTAGTTATTAAGCTAACTCGACTTAGCTTTCGTCCTTAAAAGCTATTTTAGGGTCATAATTTAGCCAAATCATTTGTATTCAAATTGTGACGTCGTGCAAAGGTATTTTTTTATTTAATTGAATTTAAACGATATGTTTAGTTTTTGCTGAATCGTAATACCTGACGCTGATCGAATTTTGACCTCTCATCGTGAAACTGCTCACAGATCCTGCACATTTATCTTGTCTCATTTTTAGTGAGAACCCTAAGCTAATTCGAGTTAGCAAATTTCACCGCTTTCCGTTCACGGTGCTGCCCGGGCGCTTTTTCACGGCTATGCCCCTGAGACGGATAGGTTAACCAACGTGAGGAAGGGCTATGAAAACGATAAAAGCGTTACCCCGGATTGGCATTCGACCTGTTATTGATGGCCGCCGAATGGGCGTACGCGAGTCTCTGGAAGAGCAGACCATGAACATGGCGAAAGCCACGGCGGCGCTACTCAGTGAAAAATTACGCCACCCCTGCGGTACGCCCGTAGAGTGCGTAATTGCCGACAGCTGCATTGCCGGAATGGCGGAATCCGCCGCTTGCGAAGAGAAGTTCAGCACGTGCCACGTTGGTCTGACGATCACCATCACCCCCTGCTGGTGTTACGGGAGTGAAACCATTGATATGGATCCGCTGCGCCCGAAAGCGATCTGGGGCTTTAATGGCACCGAGCGTCCGGGGGCGGTATACCTCGCAGCGGCGCTGGCAGCGCATAACCAGAAAGGGATCCCGGCGTTTTCCATTTACGGCCACGATGTACAGGATGCGGGCGACGAGACCATCCCGGCAGACGTTGAGGAAAAATTGTTGCGCTTCGCCCGGGCGGGCCTGGCGGTCGCCAGCATGAAGGGGAAAAGTTATCTGTCGGTGGGCGGTGTCTCAATGGGGATCGCGGGCTCGATTGTCGATCACAACTTCTTTGAATCCTGGCTGGGGATGAAGGTGCAGGCGGTGGATATGACCGAACTGCGTCGCCGCATCGATCATAAGATTTACGACGAGCAAGAACTTGAGCTGGCCCTGAGCTGGGCGAAGGCACATTTCCGTTTCGGCGAGGATAAAAACGCAGAGCAGTATCGTCGCAATGAACAGGAAAATGCCGCGATCCTGCGGGAGAGCCTGCTAATGGCGATGTGCATCCGCGACATGATGCAGGGCAACCCTAAACTCGCTGCGATGGGCCGCGTGGAGGAATCGCTGGGCTATAACGCCATTGCGTCGGGTTTCCAGGGGCAGCGCCACTGGACGGATCAGTATCCAAATGGCGATACCGCAGAGGCGCTGCTGAACAGCTCTTTCGACTGGAACGGTATTCGCCAGCCGTTGGTAGTGGCGACGGAAAATGACAGCCTTAACGGGGTAGCGATGCTGTTTGGGCATCTGATGACCGGCACCGCGCAGATTTTTGCTGATGTACGCACCTACTGGTCGCCGGAGTCGGTTGAGCGTGTTTCCGGCCAGAAGCTCACTGGACGGGCTGAGCACGGCATTATTCATCTGATCAACTCCGGCTCGGCGGCGCTGGACGGTACAGCGGAGCAGAAAGACGCCGAGGGGAAACCGACCCTGAAACCACACTGGGACATTACTGAGCAGGAAGCCAACGCGTGCCTGGCCGCAACCCACTGGTGTCCGGCGGTGCATGAATACTTCCGCGGGGGCGGTTTCTCATCAAACTTCCTCACCCGGGGTGGCGTGCCATTTACCATGACCCGCGTAAACCTCATCAAGGGTGTGGGTCCGGTATTACAGATAGCGGAAGGCTGGAGTGTTGAGCTGCCGGAACACGTACATGACATTCTGAATAAGCGCACCGATTCAACCTGGCCCACCACCTGGTTTGCCCCACGCCTGACCGGTAAAGGCCCGTTCAGCGACGTCTATTCAGTGATGGCGAACTGGGGCGCTAACCACGGGGTATTAACCGTCGGGCACGTCGGCGCTGATTTCATCACCCTGGCGTCCATGCTGCGCATCCCTGTATGCATGCATAACGTACCGGAGGCGCTGATTTATCGGCCGACGGCCTGGGGCGCTCACGGTATGGATCCGGAAGGGCAGGATTACCGCGCCTGTGAAAATTACGGACCGTTATACAAACATTAATCCGGCCTGCCAGCCTGCTCCGGCGGGCTGGCAGCCTGTGGGGACCGCGATGAAAAAATGTTTTCTGGTTCTCGATTGTGGCGCGACGAACGTGCGCGCCATTGCGCTGGATCCCGAAGGGAATATTGTGGCGCGCGCCACGGTGGCGAACGAAAGCGAAAGCGCCGCTGAAAATCCGGCCTGGCACCAGTGGTCGCTCGACGCCATCATGCAACGGTTTGCCGTCTGTTGTCAGAAAATCAGCGCAGCGCTGAGCGAGCATCACCTGTGCGGAATGAGTGTGACGACCTTTGGCGTGGATGGCGCACTGGTAGATGAGCGGGGAGAACTGCTTTACCCGATCATCAGCTGGAAGTGCCCGCGGACCGTGCCGGTGATGGAAGCGATTGCCCGTTCATGCTCCCCGGCAGAACTACAGCAGATCACCGGCGTTGGGCAGTTTAGTTTTAACACGTTGTATAAGCTAGGCTGGCTTCAGGACAACCATTCCGATCTGTTACAGCGTGCTCACGCCTGGCTTTTTATCTCCTCGCTAATCAACCATCGCCTGACCGGAAAGATGACGACCGATCTCACGATGGCCGGTACCAGTCAGATGTTCGATCTGCATCAGCAGCGCTTCAGTGAAACGATCTTAAGCAAGATCGGCGTGCCTCATTCCCTTTTCCCGCCGCTGGTTTCCCCCGGAGAAAGGATTGGTGAATTGCGGCCCGACGCTGCATCCAGGCTCGGATTGCCTTGCGGTGTGCCGGTGATCTCCGCCGGGCACGACACGCAGTTTGCCCTTTTTGGCGCCGGGGCGGGAATTAATGAGCCAGTTCTCTCTTCGGGTACCTGGGAGATTTTAATGGCGCGCACCTCGCAGGTTGATACCGCTTTACTGGGGCAATACCCGGGTGCGACCTGCGAACTGGATAGCCGGACGGGGCTTTATAATCCGGGAATGCAATATCTGGCGTCTGGCGTACTGGAGTGGATCCGCGCGCTGTTCTGGTCGCCTGGTACCGACTGGGACACTATTCTGGCTCAGGCGGCGGCAATTCCGAACGGCGCGGATGGCGTCACGATGAATACCCAACTGCTCGATTCTCCACTCGCCGGCTGGCAGGGCGTTACGCTCACCACAACGCCAGCCCATTTTTACCGCGCAGCCCTGGAAGGACTCACGGTGCATCTGCAAGAAAAATGCCTGGCGCTGGAGGCGATCGCGCAATTTAAGGCGCGTGAACTCCTGCTGGTGGGGGGAGGTAGCCGCAATATGCTGTGGAATCAGCTCAAGTCCAATGCGCTTGGGATCCCGGTGAAGGTTCTTGAAGAGGCTGATACGACCGTGCTGGGGGCGTCTTTGTACGGATGGTGGGGCGTCGGAGAAACGGCCAGCGCTGAGGCTGCTCGCGATCGGGTCCACTATCGTTACCGTTATTTCTATCCTGAGGAGCAACCTTGTGCTTAAAACGATATCCCCTCTGATTTCACCCGAGCTGCTGAAAACGCTGGCAGAAATGGGTCATGGTGACGAGATTATTTTTGCAGATGCTCACTTTCCCGCGCACAGCCTGGGGCCAAAGACGATCCGCGCAGATGGCCTGCTCATCAGCGATTTGCTGGCCGCGGTGATACCGCTGTTTGAACTGGACAGCTATGCGCCACCGCTGGTGATGATGGCCCCTGTCGACGGGGATACGCTCGATATACAGGTAGAAGCGCGCTATCGCAACGCACTCTTTGGTGAGGCGGGAGGGGAGGGGATTACGCGTATTGACCGTTATGCGTTTTATGCGCGGGCACAGAAAGCGTACGCCATCGTGGTGACGGGCGAGACCGCGAAATACGGCAATATACTGTTAAAGAAAGGGGTTACGCCGTACCAATAAAAAACGCCGGGCTAAACCCGGCGTTTTTACATCAGTCTTCTTACCAGACGTAAGTCAGCAGGTGTTGTGAATCTGGCACCATGAAGTCTACGGACATCATCACGGACAGTGAGGTGATGGCGACAATCGAGAACACAAACAGCTTGCGTGCCCAGACCTTGTCATCTTCCACTTTATAACCGCGCAGGGCCATGCCGAGCCACCATACGCTCACCGCAGCTGCTACCACCAGATATTTATATCCGGCGTAACCGCCCAGAGAGAGCATCAGCGTTGCCACGGCAAAAGCGATGATGTAGAGCGTGATGTGGTTCTTGGCAACCGAAATGCCTTTCACGACCGGCAGAACCGGAATGTTCGCCGCCTGATAATCCTTAAAGCGGAAAATCGCGATGGCGTAGGAGTGCGGCATCTGCCACAGGCTAAAGATAGCCAGCAGGATGAGCGCACCGCTGTCGAACTCGTTCGTGACGGCGCAGTAGCCAATCACCGGCGGCGCCGCGCCGGAGAGAGAACCAATCAGCGTGCCGTAGACGGAGTGACGTTTCATATACAGGCTGTAGACGCCCACATACACCACGAACCCCATCACCCCCAGCCAGCAGGCCAGCGGGTTAGCACCAAACCACAGCAGCATAAAGCCAGCAATACCCAGCAAGGTGGCGTACACCAGCGAGACGGAAGGAGCAATCAGGCCTTTAACCAGCACCCGATTTTTGGTCCTTTCCATCTTCTTGTCGATATCCATGTCGATGTAGTTGTTAAATACACAACCGGACGCAACCACCAGTGACACACCGACCAGCGTGTAAATAAAGAGGGTGTAATCAATGCTGCCTTTAGAGGCCAGCAGGAACCCTCCGATTACGGAGATCAGGTTGCCAAAGATGATGCCTGGTTTCGTGACTTGCAGGTATTGCTTAAACATACTCGCCGCTCTTAGTGAACCATCATGTTGTAGTTAAGGTTCCACATAATCCAGATGGAACCGACTACCAGGATAGCGATGATAATCACGGTAAAGATAAAGGCCGTCATGTTCCAGCCTTCATCGGACTTGGTGTTCATGTGCAGGAAGCAAACCAGATGCACCAGAATCTGAATCACCGCGGTCACCAGGATTGCGCCCAGGATAACCGGCTTAGATGCAGAACCGTTCATCACCATCCAGAACGGGATCACCGTCAGAATGATCGACAGGATGAAGCCTGTCATGTAGGTTTTTACGCTGCCGTGGGAAGCGCCATGATCGTTAGAATGACTCATTACATCGCCCCCATCAGATAGACAACAGAGAACACACAGATCCATACCACGTCCAGGAAGTGCCAGAACAGGCTCAGGCACATAATACGGGTACGGTTAGTACTGGTCAGGCCGCGACGGGAGATCTGGAACATCAGCACCGCCATCCAGATCAGACCCGAGGTCACGTGCAGACCGTGGGTGCCTACCAGCGCGAAGAACGCTGACAGGAAGCCGCTACGATCCGGGCCGAAACCTTCCATGATCAGGTGATGGAATTCATAGATTTCCATCCCGATAAAGCCAGCACCAAACAGCCAGGTCAACGCCAGCCAAGAGACAACCTGGCTCTTGTTGTTTTTGTACATGGCGATAGCCGCCATGCCGTAGGTGATGGAGCTGAATAACAGCAGTGCGGTTTCAACCAGAACGAACGGCAGTTCAAAGATGTCCTTACCGGTCGGGCCGCCCGCTGTGCCGTTCACCAGAACGGCATAGGTTGCGAACAGACAGCAGAACAGGATGCAGTCGCTCATCAGGTAGATCCAGAAACCGAAGACTTTCGTCGGTCCTGTATCATGGTGCGCATGTTCATGCGCGTGGGCAGTTGAGTGCGCCAGAGTATCAGTTGCCATTTTTCAGCCCCGCTTTAGAAATCTCGTCAAAATGCTGGTTTTCCAGCTTTTCAACTTCACGGACTGGTACGTAGTAGTCCACGTCCTCGTCAAAGCTCTTCACAATCCAGCTGATTACGATGCCAGCGAAGCCAACAATCGCCATCCACCAGATGTGCCAGATCATTGCGAAACCAAATACCGTTGCGAAAGCGGCAATAACCATGCCCGCGGCGCTGTTTTTCGGCATATGGATCTCTTCGTAATGCTCAGGTTGCTTGTACGCTTCACCTTTTTCTTTCATTTCCCAGAATGCATCACGCTCGTGAATGTGCGGCACTACGGCAAAGTTATAGAACGGAGGCGGAGAAGAGGTCGCCCACTCCAGCGTACGGCCACCCCATGGGTCACCGGTCAGGTCGCGGTTCAGGTTACGGTCACGGATAGACACGTAGTACTGAATCAGCTGGCACAGAATACCGCAGGCAATCAGCGCTGCGCCGCCCGCTGCAACCATCAGCATTGGGTGGAACTGCGGATCGATCTGCTGGCTCAGACGACGGGTCATCCCCATGAAGCCCAGCACGTACAGCGGCATAAACGCCACGAAGAAGCCGATGATCCAGAACCAGAACGCGCGTTTACCCCATTTTTCGTTCAGGGTGAAACCGAACGCTTTTGGCCACCAGTAGGTCACACCAGCGAAGCAGCCGAAGACCACGCCACCGATGATAACGTTATGGAAGTGCGCAATCAGGAACAGACTGTTGTGCAGAACGAAGTCAGCACCTGGTACGGCCAGCAGTACGCCGGTCATCCCACCTACGGAGAAGGTCACGATGAAGCCGATGGTCCACAGCATAGCTGAGTGGAACACGATACGACCCTGGTACATGGTGAACAGCCAGTTGAAGATCTTAACCCCGGTCGGGATCGCGATAATCATGGTGGTAATACCGAAGAAGGCGTTTACGTTGGCACCCGCACCCATGGTGAAGAAGTGGTGCAGCCAGACGATGAACGACAGGACGGTAATACATACGGTTGCCCACACCAGAGAGGTGTAACCAAACAGGCGTTTACGCGAGAAGGTTGCCGCGATTTCGGAGAACACACCGAACACCGGCAGAACCAGGATGTACACTTCCGGGTGACCCCAGGCCCAAATCAGGTTGATGTACATCATCATGTTGCCACCCATATCATTCGTGAAGAAATGGGTACCCAGATAGCGATCCAGGGTCAGCAGCGCGATGGTGACGGTCAGAATTGGGAACGACGCGATAATCAGGACGTTGGCGCACAGAGATGCCCAGGTAAATACTGGCATCTTGAACATCGTCATACCTGGTGCACGCATCTTCAGGATGGTCACGAAGAAGTTAATACCGGTCAGGGTGGTACCGACACCGGAGAGCTGAAGCGCCCAAATCCAGTAGTCAACGCCCACGCCCGGACTGTACTCAATTCCTGATAGCGGCGGGTAGGCCAGCCAGCCAGTCTGAGCAAATTCGCCCACACCCAGTGACAGGTTAACCAGGATAACGCCGACAACCGTGAACCAGAAGCTCAGGTTGTTCAGGAACGGGAACGCAACGTCGCGCGCGCCGATTTGCAGCGGAACGACCACGTTCATCAGACCGATTACCAGCGGCATCGCCACGAAGAAGATCATGATAACGCCGTGGGCGGTAAAGATCTGATCGTAGTGGTGCGGTGGCAGGAAGCCGGCTTCGCCCGCAGACGCAAGCGCCTGCTGGCTACGCATCATGATTGCATCCGCAAAGCCACGAATTAACATGACGATACCGACGATGCAGTACATGATACCGAGTTTTTTGTGGTCAACCGAAGTCAGCCACTCATTCCACAGGTAGCTCCACTTACCGAAGTAAGTGATCAGGCCAACTAAGGCCGCGCCACCAATGATAATTGCAGCCACCGTAACCATAATAATCGGTTCATGGTAGGGCACTGCATCCAGTGTCAATTTTCCGAACATTTTCTTCCTCGGCCCCTTAGTGAGCGGTTTCCGCGTGGCTCATGTCCATGCCTTCCATACCCTGGTGCGTGTTGTGCTCGCCTTCAGGCTGGGTCATGTCCATGCTCATGCCGTGATCCATAAATTTGCCAATAACGTCTTTGAACAGATTCGGTTTCACGTTAGAGAAGTACTCCACCTTGTTGTATTCGCTAGGTGCAGCCACTTTTTCGAACGCCGCCATGTCAGACATGGTGTTTGGAGACTGCTTCGCTTTTGCAACCCACTGGTCGAAAGTCGCGCGGTCTGGCGTAGCGATAGCTTTGAACTTCATACCCGAGAAGCCCGGGCCACTATAGCTGGCGGAGATACCGTCGTAGGTGCCTGCTTCATTCGCGATCAGGTGCAGGTTAGTCTGCATACCGGCCATCGCGTAAATCTGGCTGCCCAGACGTGGGATGAAGAAGGAGTTCATTACGGAGTTGGAGGTCACTTTGAACTGAACCGGAGTGTTCGCCGGGAAGGCGATTTCATTCACGGTAGCAATGCCCTGTTCTGGATAGATGAAGAACCATTTCCAGTCCATGGAGACCACTTCAATGGTAATAGGTTTTTCATCGTGAACCAGCGGTTTGCTCGGCTCAAGTGCGTGAGTGGTTTTCCAGGTCAGTACAGCAAGGAACAGGATGATCAGAATAGGTACCGTCCAGACCACAGCTTCCACTTTATTGGAGTGTGACCAGTTAGGGCTATACTTCGCATCTTTATTGCTCGCACGATACTTCCAGGCGAAACCAACAGCCATCAAGATGGCAGGAATAACCACAATCAACATCAGGCCAAAAGCCGTCAGTATCAATGAACGTTGTTCCAGTCCAATCTGTCCTTTGGGGTCTAGTAGTGCAGAATCGCAGCCACTGAGTAATACAGTGCCTGCGAATAATGACAACCATCCCAAACTTTTATTGTATTTCCTGAGTCTCATTTAACGACCTCAATTCCACGGGAGTCTGGTGGCGTTTAAAGTGTGGGGGCATTTTACGGGAAGGTTACATTACTGTAAACATCATTAGCCCTGTGTCAGGAAGGTGTTACCGGGTTCTGCCGCACATGTCACAAGTGTTGCAAATTATGTCGCGTTTTCCGGGGGAAGCCGCACGGAGCGGGCGTTATAACGAAAGGGTGCCCCAGCATACCGCAAAAGGGACAATTGGTATAACCATTGTGAAAAATACACAAATAATTAACAATTAATTATCAATAAAAAGACAACTAAAAAACGAAAATTCAATCTTTCGAATGCTGAATCGTTTAACGGAAAATAGCGTAGCGAAATAAGCTCCAATAATTTCCGAATGCTATCCCGCACAAAACAACAAATATTTTTTTTGCCGATGGCGGTTATTTCGCCGTTATAATTTCGTGTCGTTATTACAACGGGAAATAACCTTTCGCTTTTTACTTCATGTCATCTGCGTTTTCCGCAATGACATGAAATCCAGCATCCCACCGGTCAGGATACCCACGATGGCGAGTAACACCCCTGCATCAAGCAGCTGGGTTTCAAACGGAAGCGACAAGGTGGTCGTCGCATTCAAGATGAGTACCGCGAGCCACACTACCAGCGCAAGACAACCAGCCATCAGCAGACGCAGGGCAAACCGATAGGCAGCCTGATATTCCGTGCGCGGCATGAAGTGTTCCGTCCGCTGGGTATATTCCAGCGTCTGGCGACAGACCAGCAGCAATAAAATCCCCGGCACCGCCGCCACCACCGAGAAGAGATAAAACGTCGGCCAGCCGTGAGCTTCAACAAACCAGCCCGCGACGGGGCCAACGTATACGCGCCCGACGGCAGAAAGGGCAGACAGTAGCGCAAATTGGGTGGCGGAAAATGACTTATTGCACAGCGTCATCAGCAGGGCGACAAATGCCGCAGTGCCCATACCGCCACACAGGTTTTCAAAGAATACCGCCGTCGCCATGCTGATCATATGCTTGTCGGTGATCGACAGCAGCCAGTAACCGGCATTCGATGCGCCCTGAAGGATGCCGAAGATCAGCAGAGCGCGGAACAGCGTCAGGCGCTGCATCAATACACCGCCGTACAGCGCGCCGACGATCGTGGCAAACAGTCCCAGGGTTTTGTTCACCACGCCGACTTCGCCCGCATCAAACCCGACGCCGCGGATCAGGAAGGTGGTGGTCAGACTCATGGCGAAAGCGTCGCCAAGCTTATAAAGGACAATCAGCAGCAGGATCAGCCAGGCATTATTGCGACCAAAGAAGTCGCGGAGCGGTGCGGCGACGGCCTGCTCCAGCGAGCGGGGGACCGGAATCACATCGCTCGGTTCAGGCGCGAATAGCGTGGCAATAATGCAGGGGATCAGCAGAGCGGCCATCAGCCAGTACATTCCCTGCCAGCCGAGATAGCGGTCGGCAAGCCAGAGGGCCAGCCCGCCGGAAACCAGCATACCCAGGCGGTAGCCAAGCACGCTAATTGCCGCACCGGCGCCACGCTCTTCTGCTGGCAGGACGTCCGTCTTCCAGGCGTCAAAAACAATGTCCTGCGAAGCGGAGCAGAAGGCGATGACCACCGCAAGCGCGGCCATCCAGCGCAGCTGTGTTGACGGCTCAAGGAAACCCATTGCGGCAATGGCCAGCAACAGCAGCACCTGCGTCATCACTAACCAGCCGCGACGGCGCCCGAGGAACGGTGGGGTATAGCGATCCATCACCGGCGACCACAGGAACTTAAAGACGTAAGCCTGGCCGACGAGCGAGAAGAAACCAATGGTTTTAAGATCGATGTTCTCAACCGTCATCCACGCCTGTAACGTGCCGGAGGTGAGCGCAAGGGGTAAACCGGAGGCGAAACCAAGGATCAGCAGAATAGCTGATTTCGGTTGCTGGAAAATACGTAAGTAGTGACTGGACATGTTCTTATGAACTGACCCGGTGAAGCACCGGGTCAGTCAGCAGGATTAACGGGCGTTCTGCTTGATGAAGTCGTGAATGCTGGTGTCCTGTGCCATGTCGGCAATGGTGTCAGTCAGCACACTGTTAACCGCGTCAGCGATATTTTTGTTGGAGGCCTGGAATGCGCCTTCAACGGAATAGCTTGCACGGTAGTTTTTGTTCATTTTATTGCCGTTCTTCGCGGTAGCAATGATGGCGATATCGGCTTTGGTCGCAATGTTGTAGCGAACGTTACCCTGGGAGACGTCAGCGTACAGGTTGTTCACGATGATTTGCAGATCAACCGCGCCGCTTGGGCCAATCATGTAGCCACGGGAGGTCATCTGTTTTTCCAGCACTTCCTGCAACAGGAAGCGCAGGTCGCGGGAGGCGGTCAGCGTGACCTGCTGGTTGTCGCGAGTCACTTTCGCCAGCGCCTGGTCCTGACGCTGATCGGCGCCATTAATGCTGACTGTGACGCCCATCAGGCTTGGATCCTGCTGAGGCAGGGTAATTTTTGGTGAAACGTCAATGGTCGTCGGCGGAGTCGCGCAGCCGGCGAGCATAAAGAGTGCTACCAACGGAAAGAAGAGTTTTTTTAACATTTTCGGGTTCTCAACGAATCGTAAGCAAAGAGAGAAAAATTGCCGCCATCATAACATCGCTAACGGCCAGGGGAAGTGGTCAACGCATGTAAATTCATCGCCTTGTCCGAAAACTGACCACCTTTCCGCTTTTCTCTGCCTGTAAGTGACAAAACGTATGAACCTCATAGTGAACTTCATTCGTTTGGATGAGAAAATCAGACGAAAGCTAAATATTTGTTGTCAAGGTGTAATGGAACCGGTAAAAGCGGCTAATATTTAAAGGGATGGGTGACACCTTAGCGTTGTCGGAGGAGTGATTTCATGATGATACGTGAACAGATAGAAGAAAAATTAAGGGCAGCGTTCAACCCTGTGTTTCTCGAAGTTGTCGACGAAAGCTATCGTCATAACGTGCCGGCAGGTTCTGAAAGCCACTTTAAAGTGGTTCTGGTCAGCGATCGCTTCACGGGAGAACGTTTCCTGAACCGACACCGCTTGATCTACAGCACCTTGACGGAAGAACTCTCCACAACCGTACATGCGCTGGCGCTGCATACCTACACCATTAAGGAATGGGAAGGGCTACAGGATACGGTATTCGCATCACCGCCTTGTCGGGGTGCAGGCACCATCGCCTGATAAATCGGATTTGCAACCGCCGGAGTTTTTCCAGTATGTTGCTTACAGATTTCGTCAAAACGGCCTTCGGGCCGTTTTGTTTTGTCTGAGTTTTGAGCGGATGGCGCGTTTTTAAGGCTAAAAATAGCCTTAAAGTGTGAAAAAAGCCGCAGCAACATGCTCCAACCGTTCTCGACTCACCTATGTGATGCCGCTATAATGCCGCGTCTTATTGAATGTCTTCGGGATGATTCTGGCGACAGGGAATGTGAATCTGCACATAAGAGAGCATCCCGGTATAACAGACAGATTCAGAGTTGACCGAGCACTGTGATTTTTTTGAGGTAACAAGATGCAAGTTTCAGTTGAAACCACTCAAGGCCTTGGCCGCCGTGTAACGATTACTATCGCTGCTGACAGCATCGAAACTGCTGTGAAAAGCGAGCTGGTCAACGTAGCAAAAAAAGTACGTATTGACGGCTTCCGCAAGGGCAAAGTACCAATGAATGTTGTTGCTCAGCGTTATGGCGCTTCCGTGCGTCAGGATGTGCTGGGTGAACTGATGAGCCGCAACTTTATCGACGCGATCATCAAAGAAAAAATCAATCCAGCCGGCGCGCCGAACTACGTTCCAGGTGAATACAAGCAGGGCGAAGACTTCACCTACTCCGTAGAGTTCGAAGTGTACCCGGAAGTTGAGCTGAAAGGTCTGGAATCTATCGAAGTTGAAAAACCGATCGTTTCCGTGACTGACGAAGACGTTGACGGCATGCTGGATACCCTGCGCAAGCAGCAGGCGAACTGGAAAGAGAAAGAAGGCGCTGTTGACGCGGAAGACCGCGTAACCATCGACTTCACCGGTTCTGTAGACGGCGAAGAGTTCGAAGGCGGTAAAGCGTCTGACTTCGTACTGGCGATGGGCCAGGGTCGTATGATCCCAGGCTTCGAAGACGGTATCAAAGGCCACAAAGCGGGCGAAGAGTTCACCATTGACGTGACCTTCCCTGAAGAATACCACGCTGAAAACCTGAAAGGTAAAGCAGCGAAGTTCGTTATCAACCTGAAGAAAGTGGAAGAGCGCGAACTGCCAGAACTGACCGAAGAATTCATCAAGCGTTTCGGCGTGGAAGATGGTTCTGTTGCGGGCCTGCGTACCGAAGTGCGTAAAAATATGGAGCGCGAGCTGAACGGCGCTGTACGTAACCGCGTGAAGTCTCAGGCGATTGAAGGTCTGGTGAAAGCGAACGACATCGACGTTCCTGCTGCCCTGATCGACAGCGAAATCGACGTTCTGCGCCGTCAGGCTGCACAGCGCTTCGGTGGCAACCAGCAGCAAGCGATGGAACTGCCACGCGAGCTGTTCGAAGAGCAAGCGAAACGTCGCGTTGTTGTCGGCCTGCTGCTGGGCGAAGTGATTCGTACCCACGAGCTGAAAGCTGACGAAGAGCGTGTGAAAGGCCTGATCGAAGAGATGGCTTCTGCATACGAAGATCCATCTGAAGTGATCGAGTTCTACGGTAAGAACAAAGAGCTGATGGACAACATGCGCAACGTCGCACTGGAAGAGCAGGCTGTTGAAGCGGTACTGGCGAAAGCGAAAGTGACCGAAAAAGAGACCTCTTTCACCGAACTGATGAACCAGCAGGCGTAATTTCGCCCCGACGGTTTAAAGTTTGAACAAAAAACCCGTTGCCCTCCGGCGACGGGTTTTTTTTATCACAGCTTTAGTCCTGGAAGGGTGCTAAAACGCCCTTTCAGTGTTAGCGTTACAACAAAACGTTGTTATGCTTGAAATAGGGCATGACGACCCCCATTAGTATGTAATCACGATGATTGAGACTGGCTGATAATCCGTCCATAAGGTTACAATCAGTACAGCAGGTGTTTTCAATTTTGAACCAGGAGACGGAAATGTCATACAGTGGCGAACGAGATAACTTTGCACCCCATATGGCGCTGGTGCCAATGGTTATTGAACAGACCTCACGCGGTGAGCGTTCTTTCGATATCTATTCCCGTCTGCTCAAGGAACGCGTTATCTTTCTGACCGGCCAGGTGGAAGACCATATGGCTAACCTGATCGTGGCGCAGATGCTGTTCCTGGAAGCGGAAAACCCGGAAAAAGACATTTACCTGTACATCAACTCGCCAGGCGGTGTGATTACGGCGGGCATGTCAATTTATGACACCATGCAATTCATCAAGCCGGATGTCAGTACCATCTGTATGGGGCAGGCGGCATCCATGGGTGCTTTCCTGTTAACCGCAGGGGCGAAAGGTAAGCGTTTCTGCCTGCCTAACTCCCGCGTGATGATTCACCAGCCGCTGGGTGGTTACCAGGGCCAGGCGACGGATATTGAAATCCACGCCCGAGAAATTCTGAAAGTAAAAGCGCGCATGAATGAACTTATGGCGCAGCATACGGGTCAACCTCTCGAGCAGATCGAGCGCGATACCGAGCGCGATCGCTTCCTCTCTGCACCAGAGGCAGTTGAGTACGGCTTAGTCGACTCCATTTTGACCCATCGTAATTGATGCCCGCGACGCGAGTGTGCCGCTATACTAAGGTAGGGCGGAACGTTGCCTGTAAGCAGCTTGCGTCTGAGAATGGCATTTGCGTCGTCATGTGCGGCACATAGAACTTAAAAAGAGGTTTGGACTCATGACAGATAAACGCAAAGATGGTTCGGGCAAACTGCTGTACTGCTCTTTTTGCGGCAAAAGCCAGCATGAAGTGCGTAAACTGATTGCCGGGCCGTCCGTGTATATCTGCGACGAATGCGTCGATTTATGTAACGACATCATTCGCGAAGAGATTAAAGAAGTCGCGCCGCACCGTGAGCGCAGCGCGTTACCAACGCCACACGAGATTCGCCACCACCTGGATGACTATGTCATTGGTCAGGAGCAGGCGAAAAAAGTGCTGGCGGTGGCGGTATACAACCACTACAAACGTCTGCGTAACGGCGATACCAGCAATGGCGTAGAGCTGGGCAAAAGTAACATTCTGCTGATCGGGCCTACGGGCTCTGGTAAAACCCTGCTGGCGGAAACGCTGGCGCGCCTGCTGGATGTTCCGTTCACCATGGCGGATGCCACCACCCTGACCGAAGCCGGTTATGTGGGTGAAGACGTTGAAAATATTATCCAGAAGCTGCTCCAGAAGTGCGATTACGACGTACAGAAAGCCCAGCGCGGGATCGTCTATATCGATGAGATCGACAAAATCTCCCGTAAATCAGACAACCCGTCGATCACCCGTGACGTCTCGGGCGAGGGCGTGCAGCAGGCGCTGCTGAAGCTGATCGAAGGTACGGTTGCGGCTGTTCCACCGCAGGGTGGGCGTAAACATCCGCAGCAGGAATTCTTGCAGGTTGATACCTCCAAGATCCTGTTTATCTGTGGTGGTGCGTTTGCAGGCCTGGATAAAGTGATCTCTCACCGTGTGGAAACCGGCTCCGGCATTGGTTTTGGCGCAACGGTGAAAGCCACGTCTGAAAAACCAAACGAAGGCCAGCTGCTGGCGCAGGTTGAACCGGAAGATCTGATCAAATTCGGTTTGATTCCGGAATTTATCGGCCGTCTGCCGGTTGTGGCGACCCTGAACGAACTGAGCGAAGACGCGCTGATTCAGATCCTGAAAGAGCCGAAAAACGCGCTGACCAAGCAGTATCAGGCGCTGTTTAATCTGGAAGGCGTTGAGCTGGAATTCCGTGACGAAGCACTGGACGCGATTGCCAAGAAAGCGATGGCGCGTAAAACCGGTGCCCGTGGCCTGCGTTCTATCGTAGAAGCAGCATTGCTCGACACGATGTACGATCTTCCTTCTATGGAAGACGTTGAAAAAGTCGTGATCGACGAGTCCGTCATTGGTGGCCAGTCCAAGCCGTTACTGATTTACGGTAAACCGGAAGCGCAGCAGGCATCTGGCGAATAATTCACCATTTCATACAATCAGTTAATCAAAAAGGGGGGATTTTATCTCCCCTTTACTTTTTCCGTATTCATGGCGTTGAATGTATGGGAAACATCCCCATATACTGGATTACATGTTAATGGTTGTGTGAAGCACAGTTACATGACCAGTTTACCTGGCGGACACTAAACTAAGAGAGAGCTCTATGAATCCTGAGCGTTCTGAACGCATTGAAATCCCCGTATTGCCGTTGCGCGATGTGGTGGTTTATCCGCACATGGTCATACCCTTATTTGTAGGGCGGGAAAAATCTATCCGTTGCCTCGAAGCCGCCATGGATCATGATAAAAAAATCATGTTGGTCGCGCAGAAGGAAGCATCAACGGATGAGCCGGGTGTAAACGATCTTTTCACCGTCGGGACCGTGGCCTCTATTTTGCAGATGCTGAAGCTGCCAGACGGCACCGTGAAGGTGCTGGTGGAAGGCTTACAGCGTGCGCGTATTACCACTCTGTCAGACGATGGCGAGCACTTCTCTGCGAAGGCGGAGTACCTTGATTCACCGGAACTTGATGAGCGCGAACAGGAAGTACTGGTACGCACCGCGATCAGCCAGTTCGAAGGCTACATCAAGCTGAATAAGAAAATCCCACCTGAAGTGCTGACGTCGCTGAACAGCATCGACGATCCTGCACGTCTGGCGGATACCATCGCTGCGCACATGCCGCTGAAGCTTGCCGACAAACAGTCCGTGCTGGAAATGTCCGACGTTAACGAACGTCTGGAATACCTGATGGCGATGATGGAGTCTGAGATCGATCTGCTCCAGGTTGAGAAGCGCATTCGCAACCGCGTCAAAAAGCAGATGGAAAAATCGCAGCGTGAGTACTATCTGAACGAGCAAATGAAAGCCATTCAGAAAGAGCTCGGCGAGATGGACGATGCGCCGGATGAAAACGAAGCGCTGAAGCGTAAGATCGACGCGGCGAAGATGCCGAAAGAGGCGAAAGAGAAAGCCGAAGCTGAGTTGCAGAAGCTGAAAATGATGTCTCCGATGTCGGCAGAGGCGACCGTCGTGCGCGGCTATATTGAGTGGATGGTGCAGGTTCCGTGGAATGCCCGCAGCAAGGTCAAAAAAGACCTGCGTCAGGCGCAGGAAATCCTCGATACCGACCACTACGGCCTGGAACGCGTGAAAGACCGCATTCTTGAGTACCTCGCGGTACAGAGCCGTGTGAACAAAATCAAAGGCCCAATCCTGTGCCTGGTAGGGCCTCCAGGCGTGGGTAAAACCTCTCTGGGCCAGTCCATCGCCAAAGCGACCGGACGTAAGTATATCCGTATGGCGCTGGGCGGCGTACGCGATGAAGCGGAAATCCGCGGCCATCGTCGCACCTATATCGGTTCCATGCCGGGCAAGCTGATCCAGAAGATGGCGAAAGTGGGGGTTAAAAACCCGCTGTTCCTGCTCGATGAGATCGACAAAATGTCTTCGGACATGCGTGGCGATCCGGCGTCGGCGCTGCTGGAAGTGCTTGATCCAGAACAGAACGTGGCGTTCAGCGATCACTACCTGGAAGTGGACTACGACCTGAGCGATGTGATGTTCGTGGCGACCTCCAACTCCATGAACATTCCGGCCCCGCTGCTGGACCGTATGGAAGTGATTCGTCTCTCCGGTTATACCGAAGATGAGAAGCTGAACATTGCTAAGCAGCACCTGCTGCCGAAACAGATTGAGCGTAACGCGCTGAAAGCCAACGAGCTGACCGTCGAGGACAGCGCGATTATCGGCATCATTCGCTATTACACCCGTGAAGCGGGCGTTCGTAGCCTCGAGCGTGAGATCTCTAAGCTGTGCCGTAAGGCGGTGAAACAGCTGCTGCTGGATAAGAGCCTGAAGCACATCGTGATTAACGGCGACAATCTGCATGCTTACCTTGGCGTTCAGCGCTTCGACTACGGTCGTGCGGACAACGAAAACCGCGTTGGTCAGGTGACCGGTCTGGCATGGACGGAAGTGGGCGGCGATCTGCTGACCATCGAAACCGCCTGTGTCCCGGGCAAAGGCAAGCTGACCTACACCGGTTCACTGGGTGAAGTGATGCAGGAGTCCATCCAGGCGGCGCTGACCGTGGTGCGCGCGCGCGCGGAAAAACTGGGTATCAACCCGGATTTCTACGAAAAACGCGACATTCACGTTCACGTTCCGGAAGGGGCGACGCCGAAAGATGGCCCAAGCGCGGGTATTGCCATGTGTACGGCGCTGGTTTCCTGCCTGACAGGGAACCCGGTTCGTGCTGATGTGGCCATGACCGGTGAAATTACGCTGCGTGGTCAGGTACTGCCTATCGGCGGGTTAAAAGAAAAACTGCTGGCGGCACACCGCGGTGGGATCAAAACCGTATTGATCCCTTACGAAAATAAACGCGATCTGGAAGAGATTCCGGACAACGTTATTGCCGATTTGCAGATCCATCCGGTGAAACGCATTGAGGAAGTTCTGACTCTCGCACTGCAAAATGAACCGTCCGGAATGCAGGTTGTAACCGCAAAATAGTGACCTCGCGCAAAGAGCGCCAATAAAAACAAGGCTGGTAAGTCATTTCGTACTTGCCAGCCTTTTTTTGTATAGCTAATTTAGATTGCTGATTGGGTTAGCCATCAACAACGGGTGTTGTAAGGTCATAGCAGGACTGATATAACTGCTGCGCGGTCGCGCTGTGAAGGATTCAGGTGCGATATAAATTATAAAGAGAGGAAGAGAACAGTGAATAAATCTCAACTGATTGACAAAATTGCTGCGGGTGCTGATATTTCTAAAGCTGCAGCGGGACGTGCTTTAGATGCTTTAATTGCTTCTGTTACTGAATCTCTGCAAGCTGGGGACGACGTTGCACTGGTAGGCTTCGGTACTTTTGCGGTTAAAGAGCGTGCAGCCCGTACTGGCCGCAACCCTCAGACCGGTAAAGAGATCACCATTGCTGCCGCTAAAGTGCCGGGTTTCCGTGCAGGTAAAGCGCTGAAAGACGCAGTAAACTGATTGCTTTCCCGCTCCAGGGAAGCTGAAAAGTACAAGGGCGCATCGTTTGATGTGCCTTTTTTGTTTGTCCAGACCTGATTTGTGCGAGTTTATGCGAGTTGTGGGCTGACAATTGCCCTGTTTTCTTGTCACAATACGCCTTTACGCGCGACGGTCAGGATTTTCCGTCAGCGTCAGGTAACCAGTCACCTACAGCGGAGTGTTGTTACACCATGATGGACAGCTTACGCACGGCTGCTAACAGTCTCGTGCTCAAGATTATTTTCGGTATCATTATCGTGTCGTTCATATTGACCGGTGTGAGTAGTTACCTCATCGGCGGTGGCGCGAACTACGCCGCAAAAGTGAATGGCCAGGAAATTAGCCGTGGGCAGTTCGAGAACGCTTTTGCTGGTGAACGTAACCGCATGCAGCAGCAACTGGGCGACCAATACTCTGAACTTGCAGCCAACGAAGGCTATATGAAAAACCTGCGTCAGCAGACGCTGAACCGCCTTATCGACGAAGCGCTGCTGGATCAGTACGCGAAAAGCCTCGGTCTGGGCATCAGCGATGAGCAGGTTAAAAAAGCTATCTTCTCGACGCAGGCTTTCCAGTCTAATGGGAAGTTCGACAACGCGCGTTACAACAGCATTGTTAACCAGATGGGTATGACGGCTGACCAGTACGCTCAGGCGCTGCGTAACCAGTTGACCACGCAACAGCTGATCAACGCGGTGGTGGGCACCGATTTCATGCTGAAAGGCGAAACTGAAGAGCTGGCGGCACTGGTGGCGCAGCAACGCGTGGTGCGTGAAGCGACGATTGATGTCAACGCACTGGCAGCGAAACAGCAGGTTAGCGACGCTGAAGTTAATGCTTACTACGAGCAAAACAAGAACAACTTCATCTCTCCGGAACAGTTCCGCGTAAGCTATATCAAGCTGGATGCAGCTGCGATGCAGGAAAACGCGACTGACGCCGAGATCCAGTCTTATTACGACCAGCATCAGGATCAGTTCACTCAGCCGCAGCGTAACCGTTACAGCGTGATCCAGACCAAAACGGAAGCAGAAGCGAAAGCCGTGCTGGACGAGCTGAACAAAGGCGCTGATTTCGCCACCTTAGCGAAAGCAAAATCCACCGACATTATTTCTGCCAAAAACGGCGGTGATATGGGCTGGCTGGAAGAGTCCACTACCCCGGACGAGCTGAAAAATGCAGGCCTGAAAGAGAAAGGCCAACTGTCTGGTGTAATCAAATCCTCCGTTGGTTTCCTGGTGGCGCGTCTGGACGATGTTGTGGCGGCGAAAACCAAGCCGCTGGCTGACGTTCGTGATGATATCGCTGCGAAAGTGAAGCAGGAGAAAGCGCTGGACGCCTTCTATGCTCTGCAACAGAAAGTGAGCGATGCCGCAAGCAACGACAACGAATCACTGGCGGGCGCTGAGCAGGCTGCTGGCGTGAAAGCGGTTGAGACAGGCTGGTTCAGCCACGAAAACCTGCCGGAAGAACTGAACTTCAAACCGGTTTCAGATGCCATTTTCAATGGTGGTCTGGTCGGTGAGAACGGTACGCCGGGCAGCAACTCAGACATCATTACCGTTGATGGTGACCGAGCGTTCGTACTGCGCGTCAGCGAGCACAAAGCCGAGGCAGTGAAGCCCCTGGCGGAAGTGAAAGATCAGGTGGTGGCGCTGGTCAAACACAACAAAGCGGCACAGCAGGCAAAACTGGATGCAGAGAAAATTCTGGCCGATCTGAAAGCCGGTAAGAACGATGCGCTGAAAGCGGCTGGCCTGAGCTTTGGCGAAGCAAAAACGCTGAGCCGTACCGGTCAGGACCCTGTCAGCCAGGCGGCGTTTGGTCTGAGTCTGCCGGCGAAAGACAAACCTGTCTATGGTACCACGACCGATATGCAGGGTAACGTGGTGCTTCTGGCGCTGGATGAAGTAAAAGCCGGTACGCTGCCAGACGCGCAGAAGAAGGCCATGGTTCAGGGAATTACCCAGAACAATGCCCAGATTGCTTTCGAAGCGATGATGAGCAACCTGCGTAAAGAAGCCAAAATCAAACTGGGTGATGTGGTCACTCAGGAGCAATAATTACGTATCTGCTCGCAGATTTTCGTAACGCTCTGCAAAAATTAAAGGCCGCTTTCGCGGCCTTTTCCATTTCTGCAATCTGTTGTTTGTCCCTGTTTTCCCGTGCGGTTATCGTGGCGTGGCTGTCAACAAACAAGGAGAAAACAGCATGAAATGTGGAATCAAAGCACTGTTAATTACACTGGCTATTGCCACTTCCGGGATGAGTGCGGGCGCGCTGGCGGCGTCCCCCTCGGTTAAAGCGCAGGCTGCACAAAACCAGGCCGATGCAACGTCACAAGGTCATGTTAAAGCCAACGCGACGGCCAGCACGAAAGCCATTGAGGACGAGGGTACGCGGGTCAGTATCAATACTGCCTCTGCGGACGATCTTGCCCGCGTTATGAATGGCGTGGGTCTAAAAAAAGCGCAGGCCATCGTCAGCTATCGTGAAGAGTATGGCCCTTTCAAAACCCTTGACGATCTCAAGCAGGTGCCGGGTATGGGCAGCGCGCTGGTTGAGCGCAATCTCGCACACCTGACGCTGTAATCGCGTAATCACTTGCACTGCGGCAAAAATTTGCCAGGATAAAGAGGTCATACCAGTTATGACCTCTGAACCTATAACAACGTAAGGCTATTGCGCTATGCAGACACAAATCAAAGTCCGTGGTTATCACCTCGATGTTTACCAGCACGTCAATAACGCCCGCTACCTTGAATTTCTTGAAGAGGCGCGCTGGGACGGCCTGGAGAACAGCGAAAGCTTCCAGTGGCTGACCGCACACAACATCGCGTTTGTGGTCGTCAATATCAACATTAACTACCGCCGCCCGGCAGTGCTGGGGGATGTGCTCACCGTGACCAGTGAGGTCCAACAACTGAATGGCAAAAGTGGTGTATTGAGCCAGGTCGTTACGCTGGAGCCAGAAGGGCAGGTGGTGGCCGATGCGCTGATCACCTTTGTCTGTATCGATCTCAAAACCCAGAAAGCGTTGCCGCTGGAAGGGGAGTTGCGCGAAAAGCTGGAGCTGATGATCGCGTAAAGTTTTGTCTTTTATAAAAGACAAAAAGGGTTTTCAGGGATAAAATCATGAACAGGGACTACGTTGTTAAACGTTACCGAACCCGCGACGGAAAAATACCGTTTGAGGATTGGGTAGCAAAGATGAGACGAAAGGATCCGGAGCTGGCGTTTCGGATCCTTCTGCGAATCGACCGCGCGGAGAAGGGGAATTTTGGCGATTACCGTTATCTCAGAGAGGGTGTCTGGGAGTTGAAGGTTGATTGTGGTCCCGGTTATCGAGTCTATTTTGCAGTCCAGCGTCGGGAAATCTTATTGTTGTTGATCGGCGGTGATAAAAAGAGCCAGAAAGCGGATGTGATGCTGGCAATAGACTACTGGAAAGATCATCAAAAGGATAAACCCAATGAGCAAAAGTGAGCGAAAATTCTCAAGTACCGTCAGCCATGATGAAGCTGTAGTCAAAATGCTGCGCGAAAATCCTTCTTACGCGCAACTCTATCTGCAAATTGCACTGGATGAAATTTACGAAGACCAGGGGATCCCAGCCTATTTGATTGCCCTCAGACGCGTTATCGAAGCGCGCGGCGGTATCGGAGAGATTTCAGCCAAAGCGGGGCTTTCACGTCAGCAGCTATACCGCACCCTGTCCGAAAATGGTAACCCAACGCTGACTACACTGATGAAAATCACCCGTGCTGCCGGTGTAAAACTGTTCGACAGCACGGTCAGGTAGCCCTTATTTCAGCCCGGTCTTTTTCTGCATCGCGGCCATCACGCCCGCTTTATCCGCAAAATAATGATTCAGACCGTTCGCGCGCAGGTTACAGGCGGCACACTGCCCGCAGCCGTCCCCTTTAATGCCGTTGTAGCAGGTCAGGGTCTCGTTGCGAACAACATCCAGCTTGCCCCAGTAGTCGGCCAGGGCCCAGGTTTCAGCCTTATCCAGCCACATCAGCGGCGTTTCGAAGCGGGTCTCTTTTGCCATTCCCAGATCGACAGCGTGATTGAGTGCTTTCACGAATTCATCCCGGCAGTCCGGGTAGCCAGAGAAGTCGGTCTCACACACGCCCGTGATCACCGCTTCGGCTTTCACCTGGTAGGCATAGATCGCCGTCAGGGTCAGGAAGAGAATGTTGCGGCCCGGTACGAAGGTGTTCGGAATGCCGCTGGCATCCGGTTCGTAATCAGGCACCGGAATGCTGTCGCGGGTGAGGCTGCTGACGGCAAGTTCATTTAACAGCGTCACGTCCAGCACTTTATGAGCGCGGGCGCCCAGTTTGAGGGCCAGTTCACGAGCGACATCGATTTCAGCGCGATGACGCTGACCATAATCAAAAGTGACGCAGTGCACTTCATCATACTGGTGAAGCGCCTGAATCAGGCAGGTGGTGGAATCTTGTCCTCCGCTGAACACGACGACGGCACGTTTCATAGATCATCTCGACAGTTACAGTAAAAGCGTCATGTTAACGCCTGGCTAAAGCGGCGACCAGCTTCTTCACGCGTTTGGGGGAGGAAGCCAGGCTTCGGTGAAGTCAAACCAGCCGCGAGTGTTAAGGCGTATGCCGTTGACGCCCGGAGGCGCGCTGATTTGATACTGGTAGTTAAAGAGCGGCGTCAGGACGGCTGTCTCCATTAACCGGCTGAAGATAGCCTGAAGTCCTGCGTGTCGGTCACGTTCGTCGGCCTGCGTCTGCACCGCATCCAGCGTGGCCTGCAAATGGGCGTATGCCGGTGCGCTCAGCAGATGCGGCCAGAGCGCATCGCAGCGGAGCCACTGCTCAAGCGTGTACGCTGGCGCTTCGCCAATCAGTCTGTCTCCCATCATGATGTCTGCATCGGCAAGCTGCTGGCACCCGTCCCACGTTTTGGCGTCGTGAAAGATGACGGTCAGTTCACAACCCTGCCGCGCAAGGTATGCTTTTAACTGGCTGGCCATGGTGTGAAGCTCAACCGGCAGGTGGTAGACGAGCGTCAATGCCTCTGGCAGCGCAACGTCGGTTAAATCAGGCCATTGGGGGATTGCCCAGCCGGGAAGCAGTTCCTCGGTAGGGGTGATGAGTCCTTCGTTCAGAGGAAGCGTGTGCAGCAGCGTTGAGAGGTGGATGATATTAATCAGCCGCTTTGCCTGAAGTTCGCTCAGACGCGGACTCTGTTTCAGCGTGAGGTAGCAGAAACCCAGACTGGTGCTGTTACTCACCAGCCGCAGGCTGGCCAGCTCGTCGGCCTCGCCAATGGCGATTTGCACCGGGTGGCGACAGCTGGTGCCCAGACTGTAGTCAAAAAGCTGGGGCGTGATCCAGTACTCGATAGCCTTAAGCAACGGATGGCCAAGGTGATACTGCTCGTGGCTTTCCAGACGCACCAGTTCAGGCTCAAAAACGCTCAGTCGAAAGGGACCGCTGCCCACCACGGGGTAATCGGGATGCGCCAGACGGCTACAGTAGGTTGCCAGCCTGTGCGCCAGCCAGTAGTCAGGTTGATGGAGAATAAACGTCAGGCACTGCGGATGCGTGGTTTCAATACGTAAGACGCTGCGGAAAAGCGTGCCCATGCCGGGCTGCGATAACAGCGCCGTCAGGCTTTTCCGGAGCTGTGCCGTCTCTATTTTATCGCCGTTATGCCAGTGCAGGGTGGAGCGAATGTAGAAATGCCAGCGCAGGCCGTCAGCGGAGATTTCCCAGTGATGCGCCAGATCGCCCGTGGGTTCACTGCTGGTACCATTAAAACGCGTCAAACCTGAGAATACCTGTCCCGCCAGATGCTGCTCCGCCCGGCCAGGGAGAAACCCCGGCTGAAGCGGCTCCAGCGAGCGATAGTAGGGAATACGCAGCGTCGGCGTATCGTTCTGCCACTGCCCGCCCATAAACGGATGCAGCAGCGATCGCAAATCTTCAGGCGCGAGCTGGGCCAGCTCCAGCGCGTTGTGCTGCTGTCCACTTTTCAGGGCCTCTTCCATCATCGTATTACGCAACGAGTCCGGGGTGACGTGAAAGCGTAAATCCCCACGCTTACCTCGTCCGGAGCGGGCGTGCCAGCTTAGCCAGCCCGCCTCCTGCGCCTGGCGCAGCAGGGTGCGAACATGTCGCTCGCTGCAAAAGCAGCGGCTGGCAAGTTCACTGATGGTCACCTGCTGCGGTGCGCCGGCGGAGGGGTGCCACAGACGCTGATACTGGTTAAGACGATTAAGCTGGCGCATGAAAAACCCGGAACAATAATTATCATCTATTCACTATTACTTCCGTATATCTCACGTAATACTGATGCACAAGTTAACCGCATCACATTTCGGGAGTAATTATGGCTCGGCTCGCTGCATTTGATATGGACGGCACGCTGTTAATGCCGGATCACCGTTTAGGGGAGAAAACCCTGAACACACTTAAGCGCCTGCGCGAGCGTGAAGTCACCCTGACGTTTGCCACTGGTCGTCATGTTCTCGAGATGCGCCATCTGCTGGGAACATTTGCCCTCGATGCGTTCCTGATCACCGGCAACGGGACGCGCATTCACTCCGTCGACGGCAATATGCTGCACCGTCAGGATCTGAATCCGGAAGTGGCGGACATTGTCCTGCACAGCACCTGGGATACGCAGGCCAGCGTGCATGTTTTTAATGATGAAGGCTGGTTTACCGGGCGTGAGATCCCGGCCTTGCTGCACGCTCACGTTTACAGCGGCTTTAAATATCAGCTTATCGATTTGCGCCGCATTCCGGCACACAAGGTGACCAAGATCTGCTTCTGTGGCGATCACGACGATCTCTGCCGCCTGCGTATTCAGCTTAACGAGGCGCTGGGCGACCGGGCGCACCTGACCTTCTCGGCGGTGGACTGCCTTGAAGTGCTGCCGGTGGGCTGTAACAAAGGATCTGCGCTGGCGGTGCTGAGCGATCATCTGGGGCTGACGATGCAGGACTGTATGGCCTTTGGTGACGCCATGAACGACCACGAGATGCTGAGCAGCGTGGGTCGAGGACTGATTATGGGGAACGCGATGCCGCAACTTATTGCCGCGCTCCCGCATTTACCGGTTATCGGACACTGTCGTAACGAAGCGGTGTCCCATTTTTTGACGCATTGGCTGGACAAAAATAACCTCCCATATTCCCCCGAATAGTGAGACCCTTCCAGCAAGCCAGGCTTTAGCCTGGCTTTTTTTTATTTCACCAGCTGCGAAATCTGCGCTTTCCACGGTTCTACATCGCCAAAAGTTGCCTGCACCCATTCTGCGTTGTAATAGGTGTCCAGGTAGCGCTCCCCGCTGTCACACAGCAGCGTGACGACAGAGCCGGTACGGCCTTCTTCGCGCATCCTCGCGGCCAGCTGTAGCGCGCCCCACATATTGGTGCCGGTGGAAGCCCCGACTTTACGGCCAAGCTGTGTCTCCAGCCAGTGCGCCGTCGCGACGCTGGCGGCGTCCGGCACGCGGAGCATCTCATCCACAACGTCCGGAATGAACGAGGGTTCGACGCGCGGGCGACCAATCCCTTCGATCTTGCTCCCCACGGGGCTGCGCAGGCTGGCATCGCGGGATTGCCAGTAATCGAGGAACACCGAGTTTTGCGGGTCAACCACCATCAGCTGCGTATCATAACCCTGACAGCGGATATAACGTCCGATGGTGGCGGAGGTTCCGCCCGTGCCCGCGCTCATGACAATGTAAGAGGGAACAGGATGCGGCTCGTGGGTCATCTGGCGGAAAATGCTGTCCGCAATGTTATTATTGCCGCGCCAGTCGGTGGCGCGCTCGGCGAAGGTAAACTGGTCCATATAGTGACCATTCAGTTCGCGGGCCAGCATTTCGGAGGCCGCATAGATTTCGCAGGCGCTTTCCACAAAGTGGCAGCGTCCGCCGTAAAATTCGATCTGTTCGACTTTACGTTTCGCCGTGCAGGAGGGCATCACGGCGATAAACGGGAGGCCCAGCAGGCGGGCAAAGTAGGCTTCGGAGACGGCAGTTGATCCGGACGACGATTCAATAATCGTGGTGCCTTCTTTAATCCAGCCGTTACATAAACCGTATAAAAAGAGTGAACGCGCCAGGCGATGCTTCAGGCTGCCGGTAGGATGGGTGCTTTCATCCTTCAGGTAAAGCTGAATGCCGGGAAATCCAGGCAGAGGCAGGCGGATCAAGTGGGTGTCTGCCGAGCGCTGATAGTCGGCATTTATTTCGCTGATGGCATGTTTAACCCAGGTGCTATTCATCGTAGTTATCCGTTTGTCATTTTGTGCCCAGCATAGCGAAAAGCACAGAAAAAATTGTTGCTATCTGACCTTTAAAATAGAATGTAAGGAGAATAATTTTCTCTTCGAGGTGGCTATGTTAGATAAAATTGATCGTAAGCTGCTTTCTTTGCTGCAAAGCGACTGCACCCTCTCTTTGCAGGCGCTGGCAGATGCCGTTAATCTGACCACCACACCGTGCTGGAAGCGCCTCAAGAAGCTGGAAGATGATGGCATTCTGCTGGGACGCGTGGCGTTGCTGGATCCCGAAAAACTGGGGCTTGGACTGACCGCCTTCGTCCTGATAAAAACGCAGCATCACAGTAGCGAATGGTACTGCCGCTTCGTCACCCAGGTTTCCGACATGCCCGAAGTGCTCGGCTTCTGGCGCATGGCGGGGGAATACGACTATCTGATGCGCGTTCAGGTGGCAGACATGAAGCGCTACGATGATTTCTACAAGCGGCTGGTCAATAGCGTACCAGGCTTGTCCGATGTCACCTCCAGTTTCGCCATGGAACAGATTAAATACACCACAGCGTTACCCATTTAATAACTTCTTAAAATACCTTCAGGAAAAGACCGCGTGCGATTATTTGCCCAATTAAGCTGGTACTTTCGTCGGGAGTGGCAACGCTACCTCGGCGCGGTGGCCCTGCTTATTATCATTGCCATTCTGCAACTGATCCCGCCCAAAGTGGTGGGTTACGTCGTGGATGGCGTTACGGAACAACATTACACCGCCGCACGGGTGATGATGTGGGGCGGTACGCTGGTGCTGACGGCCGTGGTGGTTTACCTGCTGCGTTATGTCTGGCGCGTGCTGCTGTTCGGCGCGTCCTATCAGCTTGCCGTTGAGCTGCGTGAGGACTTTTACCGCCAGCTGAGCCGCCAGCACCCTGAGTTTTATCTGCGTCACCGTACCGGGGATCTCATCGCCCGCGCCACTAACGATGTAGACCGCGTGGTGTTTGCCGCCGGTGAAGGGGTGCTAACGCTGGTGGATTCCCTGGTGATGGGCTGTGCGGTACTGATTGTGATGTCTACGCAAATTAGCTGGGAGCTCACGCTGCTGGCGCTGCTGCCGATGCCGCTGATGGCGCTGGCAATTAACCGCTACGGCGAGCAGCTCCATGAACGCTTTAAGCTGGCGCAGGCGGCGTTCTCGTCGCTGAACGATCGCACCCAGGAGAGCATGACCAGCATCCGCATGATTAAAGCGTTTGGTCTGGAAGACCGCCAGTCCGCGCTGTTTGCCGCCGACGCCGCCGATACCGGCGCGAAAAACATGCGCGTGGCGCGTATTGATGCCCGTTTCGATCCGACAATTTATATTGCGATTGGCATGGCGAACCTGCTGGCAGTGGGCGGCGGCAGCTGGATGGTGGTGCAAGGCACGATGACCCTCGGGCAGTTAACCAGCTTTGCGATGTACCTTGGGCTGATGATCTGGCCGATGCTGGCGCTGGCCTGGATGTTTAATATCGTTGAACGCGGGAGCGCCGCTTACAGCCGTATCCGCGCCATGCTGGCGGAAGTGCCGGTCGTGAACGATGGCAGCGAGCCGGTGCCGGAAGGTCCGGGTATTCTCAAGGCTGATATCCGCGCCTTTATCTACCCGCAAACGGAACATCCGGTGCTTGAGAACGTCAGTTTCACGCTGCGTCCTGGTCAGATGCTGGGCATCTGTGGCCCGACGGGTTCCGGTAAAAGCACCATTCTGTCACTGATTCAGCGCCATTTTGACGTGAGCGAAGGCGATATCCGTTTCCACGACGTCCCTCTGCCACGTCTGCTGCTGGATGACTGGCGCAGCCGCCTGGCGGTCGTCAGCCAGACGCCGTTTTTGTTTTCAGACACCATTGCCAACAATATCGCGCTCGGGTGTCCGACGGCGACACAGGACCAGATCGAGCACGTGGCGCGTCTGGCCAGCGTCCACGAGGATATTCTGCGCCTGCCGCAGGGCTACGACACGGAAGTGGGGGAGCGGGGCGTTATGCTCTCCGGCGGACAAAAACAGCGTATCTCTATTGCCCGCGCGCTGCTGCTGGACGCTGAGATCCTGATACTGGATGATGCGCTGTCCGCGGTTGACGGACGTACTGAACATCAAATTTTGCATAACCTTCGCCAGTGGGGAGAGGGGCGCACGGTCATCATCAGCGCGCACCGTCTGTCGGCCCTTACCGAAGCCAGCGAAATTCTGGTGCTTCAGCACGGGCATATTGCTCAGCGTGGTCAGCATGAGCAGCTTGCCGGGCAGACCGGATGGTATCGGGATATGTACCGCTATCAACAGCTTGAAGCCGCGCTGGATGAGGAGGTCGCCGATGCGTAAGTTTGGACAGATGTGGCCGACGTTAAAACGGCTGCTGGCCTATGGCTCACCGTGGCGCAAACCGCTTTCCATCGCCGTGCTGTTGCTGTGGATCGCCGCGATTGCGGAGGTGACCGGTCCGCTGCTTATCAGCTATTTCATCGACAATATGGTGGCGAAAAACTATCTGCCGCTGGGGCTGGTGGCGGGGCTGGGCGTGGCGTATGTCGGCCTACAGCTGACGGCGGCGGGGCTGCACTATGCGCAGTCGCTGCTGTTTAACCGGGCCGCCGTGGGCGTGGTCCAGCAGCTACGCACGGATGTGATGGATGCCGCGCTGCGCCAGCCGCTGAGCGAGTTTGATACCCAGCCGGTCGGACAGGTTATTTCGCGCGTCACCAATGACACCGAGGTGATCCGCGACCTCTATGTAACCGTTGTCGCAACGGTTCTGCGCAGTGCCGCGTTAATTGGCGCGATGCTGGTGGCGATGTTCAGCCTGGACTGGCGTATGGCGCTGGTGGCGATCGCTATTTTCCCGGCGGTGCTGATTGTAATGGTAATTTACCAGCGCTACAGCACGCCGATTGTTCGTCGCGTGCGCGCTTACCTCGCAGATATCAATGATGGCTTCAACGAAGTGATCAACGGCATGAGCGTTATCCAGCAGTTTCGCCAGCAGGCGCGTTTTGGCGAGCGAATGGGAGAAGCCAGCCGCTCGCACTATATGGCGCGGATGCAGACGTTACGGCTGGATGGCTTCCTGTTACGCCCGCTGCTGAGCCTCTTCTCTGCGCTGGTGCTGTGCGGGCTGTTGATGCTGTTTGGCCTGACGACGCGCGGAACCATCGAGGTGGGGGTACTGTACGCATTTATCAGCTACCTTGGACGCCTTAACGAACCGCTGATTGAACTCACCACGCAGCAATCGATGCTGCAACAGGCAGTGGTCGCGGGCGAACGTGTATTCGAGCTGATGGACAGGCCGCGTCAGACCTATGGCGATGACGAACGCCCGCTGGAAAGTGGATCCATAGCGTTTGATCATGTCTCGTTTGCCTACCGCGACGACCAGCTTGTCTTGCAGGATATCAACCTCGAGGTACCGTCGCGCGGTTTTGTCGCCCTGGTTGGGCATACCGGTAGCGGCAAAAGCACGCTCGCCAGTTTGCTGATGGGCTACTATCCGTTGACGCAGGGGGAGATCCGTCTGGACGGACGGCCGCTTGCCGCGCTTAGCCACAACGCGTTACGTAAGGGCGTCGCGATGGTGCAGCAGGATCCGGTGGTACTGGCGGATACCTTTTATGCCAACGTGACGCTGGGACGACCTTTCACGCCTGAGCAGGTGTGGGAGGTGCTGGAAACGGTGCAGCTTGCGGATCTGGCGCGCGGGTTAAGCGAGGGGATCCATACCCGGCTGGGTGAGCAGGGCAATAATCTCTCGGTCGGGCAAAAGCAACTTCTTGCGCTGGCGCGCGTGCTGATTGAGACGCCACAGGTGTTAATTCTGGATGAAGCGACCGCAAGCATTGACTCCGGTACCGAGCAGGCGATCCAGCAGGCGCTGGCTGCCGTGCGGGATCGCACTACGCTGGTGGTAATCGCCCACCGCCTCTCAACGATCGTCGATGCCGATACCATTCTGGTGTTGCACCGTGGCCAGGCCGTTGAACGGGGGACGCACAGAGCGCTGCTTGAGGCAAAAGGACGCTACTGGCAGATGTATCAGTTGCAGCTGGCAGGCGACGAACTGGCCGCCAGCGAGCGCGAGGAAGAGTCACTCAGCGCCTGATGCACCATAACAAGGCAATGCGCTAACAGACTTAACCGTTGGTGCAAAACTGAAACGCACCCTGCACTGCCATGGTGCGTTTTTTTTCATCCCTACCCGGCGCATGCGCGCCGCGGCGCTTTCCTCCTCACCTTTCACTTCTGGCACACCCTTTGCAATATCCCTTTCGTGTTAGCTGCGGCCATTACCGAATTCTGACTGGAGGGGATATATGAAGCTGGTTACGGTGGTAATCAAACCATTCAAACTCGAAGACGTGCGTGAAGCGCTGTCTTCCATGGGTATTCAGGGACTGACTGTCACCGAAGTGAAAGGCTTTGGGCGTCAGAAAGGTCATGCCGAGCTTTATCGCGGGGCGGAATACAGCGTTAACTTCCTGCCAAAAGTGAAGATTGATGTGGCGATTGCCGACGATCAGCTTGATGAGGTGATTGATGTCGTCAGCAAAGCAGCCTACACCGGAAAAATTGGCGACGGCAAAATTTTCGTTGCCGAACTACAGCGCGTCATTCGCATCCGTACCGGCGAATCTGACGAAGCGGCGTTGTAAGTAACTCCTGGCACACAGTGATAGGGATCGAGAAAATGAAGAAAGCAACAATGAAAACAGGTCTGGGTTCGCTGGCACTGCTGCCGGGCCTGGCAATGGCTGCACCTGCTGTGGCAGACAAAGCCGATAACGCCTTTATGATGATTTGCACCGCGCTGGTGCTGTTCATGACGATTCCGGGGATCGCGCTGTTTTACGGCGGCCTGATCCGCGGCAAGAACGTACTCTCCATGCTGACGCAGGTTGCCGTCACGTTCGCGCTGGTGTGCGTGCTGTGGGTGGTTTACGGTTACTCGCTGGCCTTCGGGGAGGGCAACGCCTTCTTCGGCAACGTTAACTGGGCGATGCTGAAAAATATCGAACTGACCGCGGTGATGGGCAGTTTTTATCAGTATATTCATGTCGCGTTCCAGGGCTCATTCGCCTGCATCACCGTGGGGCTGATTGTGGGCGCGCTGGCTGAGCGTATCCGCTTCTCTGCGGTACTGATTTTCGTGGTGGTCTGGCTGACGCTCTCCTATATCCCGATTGCGCATATGGTCTGGGGAGGTGGTCTGTTGGCTTCCCATGGCGCGCTGGACTTTGCGGGCGGTACCGTTGTGCACATCAACGCCGCGGTAGCAGGTCTGGTAGGCGCATACCTGATTGGTAAGCGCGTGGGCTTCGGGAAGGAAGCATTCAAGCCGCACAATCTGCCGATGGTCTTTACCGGCACCGCCATCCTCTATTTTGGCTGGTTCGGCTTCAACGCAGGTTCAGCCAGCGCCGCTAACGAAATCGCCGCGCTGGCCTTCGTGAATACCGTTGTGGCAACCGCCGGCGCTATCCTCTCATGGGTATTTGGCGAGTGGGCCGTTCGCGGCAAGCCATCGCTGCTGGGTGCCTGTTCCGGGGCGATTGCCGGTCTGGTAGGTATTACACCAGCGTGCGGTTACGTGGGCGTGGGCGGTGCGCTGCTGATCGGTATCGTCGCAGGACTGGCGGGGCTGTGGGGCGTTACCGCACTGAAACGTGTTCTGCGCGTTGACGATCCGTGTGATGTATTTGGCGTACACGGTGTGTGCGGCATCGTCGGCTGTATCATGACCGGTATCTTTGCTGCCCAATCTCTGGGCGGTGTGGGTTACGCAGAAGGCGTGACCATGATGCATCAGGTGCTGGTACAGCTGGAAAGCATCGCGATCACCGTTGTCTGGTCCGGTGTTGTGGCCTTTATCGGTTACAAGCTGGCTGATATGACCGTTGGGCTGCGCGTGCCGGAAGAGCAGGAGCGCGAAGGCCTGGACGTCAACAGCCACGGCGAGAATGCCTATAACGCATAATTTGAGTGCCTTGCCGGGCGGCGGCTTCGCCTTACCCGGCCTGAAAAAGCACAATTCGCAGGCCCGGTGAGCGCAGCGCCACCGGGCTTTTTACATCACCCGCGATTACGCATCACACCTTCCTGCACGGTAGAAGCCACCAGCACGCCATCCTGAGTGTAAAACTCCCCGCGTACAAAGCCGCGCGCGCTGGACGCAGAGGTACTTTCCACGCTGTAAAGCAGCCATTCGTTCATATCGAATGGACGGTGGAACCACATGGAATGGTCAATTGTGGCTACCTGCATCCCTTTTTCGAGGAAGCCCACACCGTGCGGCTGTAGCGCAACCGGCAGGAAGTTGAAATCCGACGCATACCCCAGCAGGTACTGATGCACGCGTAAATCTGCGGGTACGCTGCCGTTGGCGCGGATCCACACCTGGCGGGCGGGCTCAGCGGTATGCCCCTTCATTGGGTTATGAAATTCGACCGGGCGGATCTCCAGCGGTTTATCGCACAGAAACTTCTCTTTTACCTGCGGCGGCAGCAGATGCGCGAGAGCGCGGGCAATTTCGGTTTCCGATTTCAGATCGTCCGGCGACGGGGCAGACGGCATCTTTTTTTGATGCTCATAGCCCGGCTCTGGCGCCTGGAACGAGGCGGTCATGTAGAAGATGGGTTTGCCATGCTGGATGGCCGCCACGCGACGGGCGCTGAAGCTTTGACCGTCACGCAGAACTTCCACGTCGTAAACAATCGGTTTAGCACTGTCACCGGGGCGTAAAAAGTAGCTGTGAAACGAGTGCACCAGACGGTCTGCCGGGACGGTCTCCTTGGCGGCATACAGCGCTTGCCCCACGACCTGGCCGCCAAAAACCTGGCGTAAGCCTAAATCTTCGCTCTGTCCGCGAAATAGCCCTTCTTCTATTTTTTCCAGGTTCAGTAATGTCAGCAGATTGTTCAGTGCCTGACTCATAGTGGTCCTCAATAAACGCCGTGGCGAAAGATACGCTGAGTATAACCCAGAAATGAAAGTGGTCCGATGGGTAGAATAATCTTAATATCCGGACGAAATTAGGCATAAATCCGTGATTTGTGCCACACTTGTATTCGTTATGTGAATAAAACGACATCAGATGGGATCGATCCCGCTGGTGCATTGATGATAAGGAGACTTCAATGAAACTCGTGCCTATGCTCAGTGGTGTAGCAATTGCGGTAGCGTTGTCCGCCTGTGCTGGTAAGAGTGCCGATGTACCGGTGCCAACAGCAAGCGCAAACGGGATTAACACCCTTTCACAGCAAGCTATTCAGCAGCCAAATGTTTCCGGTACGATCTGGATCAAACAGAAGGTTGCGCTGCCGCCGGATGCGGTTTTAACGGTCACGCTGTCTGATGCTTCCCTGGCGGATGCGCCGTCCAAAGTGCTTGCGCAGCGCGCGGTTCGTACAGAGGGTAAACAGGCGCCGTTCAGCTTTGTGCTGCCGTACAACCCGTCTGACGTGCAACCCAATGCGCGTATCCTCCTGAGCGCGGCGGTAACGATCAACGATAAGCTGGTCTTTATCACCGATACCGTGCAGGAAGCGGTCAACAAAGGCGGCACCAAAATCGACCTGACCCTGGTACCGGTGCAGCAAACTGAAGTACCTGTTGCAACGCAGAACAATCAGCCGACTCTGCCTACACCGCCAACACAGCTGTAATTCTCTTTCGCCCTCTCTATGTTGACGGGAGAGGGCGTCAGTACTCCCAGCGATACTTCTGCATATCAATTTGTCCTGCCCCGGACACCTGCACCCCTTCTGAAAGTAAAGCCTGACGCTGGCGCTGCAAGTCTGGCCCGGTGAGGGAAATGGCGCCATGGCGATTGACGACCCGGTGCCACGGTAACGTGCTTCCTTCCGGTAGCCTCCTCAGCACGCCGCCTACCTGACGCGCCGCGCGCGGAGAACCCGCCAGCCGGGCGACTTCCCCATAGGTCGTGACACAGCCTTCCGGGATCGAGGCTACGATTTGCCACACTCGCTGTGGGAAAGTGTCATGTTCGTCCATTGTTTCTCCTGCGGGAAATCAGCGAAGGGTAATGTTATACGAAGATAAAGAAGATTGTCGGGGCAGTTTGCGCAATAATCCAGCATCCGGTTGCCAGCGGCTTGCAATTGAGGTGCTCCACAGGGATAATGCGCCAGCGCGTTGGTTATCAACGCTCTCAATGGGGGCTCTGTTGGTTCTCCCGCAACGCTACTCTGTTCACCAGGTCAGGTCCGGAAGGAAGCAGCCAGGGCAGACGACGTGGGTGCCGGGATGTAGCTGGCAGGGCCCCCACCCATTTGTGCTCCTCTCCAGTCGTTCCCCTGAATAAACCTTCTAAATTATGTGACTATTGTATTTTTTGTAATGCAACCTTCATTTAACTGAAATAATAATGTCATAAACCTGTAATAATAGACTGTCATTTTATTTTTCGATGCCTTTATTCTGTCATAAGCTAAAAAATATATATCTGGATAACAAACTTATCTTCGTGTATTAAATTAAACACGTGTTCCGAAAGGATGTGACAATCATGGTTACTGCGGTTTTAAACGTTAAAATTGATGAAGCGCTAAAAGAAAGACTTCGCCACTATGCGGAAGACAATAATGAGAATTTAAGCGTGACCACAGAGAAACTGCTGCTGCTGGCATTTGAAGCAGTAGAAGAGGCGGGAGTATCGGAAGAGGATGTTGATAATCAGCATACGGAAGAAGAGAGCGTAACTCCATTTACTCCTAAAGAAATCAAAGCACTACGTAAACTTCTGAAGAAGAGAAAATGAAACAACAACTATCGACTGCCAGTGACTACAACGAGGCCTGCAATCTGTTACGTTCCGGCTACGTGAAACATGTTCGTCTTGGCTGGAATGTAGGAAGTGATGAGTTCTTTCGTATTGCGTCTGACTGGTGTGATACCGGTGCAAAAATAAAGAAAGAAGGGGATAATTTCATTATTTCGCTGAAAGGCTTCCCGATTCCACCTCAACATTAAGTTGTTCTTCATGAAAACTGCTGACTGCATGCGATACAGTCAGCAGTTTTTATTGTTTCTGGCGAATAATTTACACCAGGCTCCGTTTTACTGGCGCTACACTTTTATTTAATGCACGCCACAGCGGTTTGATCCGCAATAATGCCTCTTCAAGTTCTGGTGAACTGAGTGAGAAGGGCATACGCAGGTAGCGGTCAAACGCGCCTGATAGTCCAAAACGCGTGCCGGTGCCCATAATGATGCCTGTCGTTTCGGCGCGTGCCGCCAGCTGTGTCGCCAGCATGCCGGGTAATTCAATCCAGTATGAAAGCCCTCCCTCCGCTTCCTGAAACCGCCATTCGGGGAAATGTTCCCGCAGCATCTGGCCGCAGCGGTCGCGCCGTTCTGCCAGCATTTGCCGCCGGGCAGGCAGGAAGGTTGCACTGTTTTCGATAAGCCACAGCGTGGCCAGCTGTTCCAGCACCGGAGAGCCCAGATCCAGCGTGTCGCGCGTTTGCGCGAGGGTGGCGATAGTGCGTGACGAGGCGCGGATCCAGCCGAGACGCAGCCCACCCCAGAAGCTTTTGCCTGCGGAACCCAGCGTCATCACCGTGGCCTCCGGGTTAAAGGCGGCCAGCGGCGGCGGCGGGGGAACATCGAACCAGAGATCTACCATGGTTTCATCCACCACCAGCGTGGTGCGGGTCTGCGCGGCGATGTCGGTTATGGTCTGGCGCGTCGCGGCATCCATGCAACGTCCGGTTGGATTATGAAAATCCGGCATCAGATAGGCCAGACGCGGGGCGGTCTGGGCAAGCGTTGCGGCAAAACCGTCGGTATCCCAGCCCGTTTCAGGCAGCGAAACGCCCACGGGCCGGCATAGCGCCCCCTGAATAGCGGCTATCGCCAGCGGGTAGGTGGGATGATCCACCACCACGCGATCCCCGGGACCGGTCATCATTCTTAAGATCAGGGCGAAGCCGCTGACGGCGCCGTTCACTACCATCACTTCGTCTGCCCGGGTGGGCAGACCGCGTGCGGTGTAGCGGGCGGCAATAGCTTCACGCAGCGCCGGAAGCCCAAGCTGATCGTACCCGGTCAGCGCCAGATTCGGCGTGATGGCCGTCAGCGCGTGGGCGTAGGCCTGGTGGATCTCTGGTCCCGCGTTGAGTGCGGCGGTTGAGAGATCCAGCGCCGCGCTGGCAGTAGAAAGCGTGGGCACGGCGCGGCGGTCTGGCAGGATCGCCCGCGAACCGCTGCCGTGACGGCTCTCCAGATAACCCTCTTCCCGCAGATGCGCCAGCGCGCTGCTGATGGTGGTGCGGCTTACGCTCAGAGCGGCGGCCAGTTCCCGCTCTCCGGGCAGGCGCGTGTTTAACGCCAGCCTGCCATCCAGAATTAACAGGCGTAACGCGTCAGCCAGCTGGCGCCACAGCGGGGTGCGGGAAGAGGCTTGCTGCCAGTGCCCTAACAGGCGTACCAGAGACTGGCTTCCAAAACGACGTGATGACATATGCAGTCCACTATTTGAAAACTGGACATTAATCATAGTGCCATTTTCACCGAAGATGGAACCTGGTTCTTCGGAGAAGAGAAAATGGTACGTCGTCTGGTACAACTTTATGTCGGTTTAGGCCTGTACGGGCTTTCAACCGCGATGTTTATTCGTTCGGATCTGGGTGTCGACCCGTGGGATGTCTTTCACCTTGGCGTCGCCATCCAGACCGGGATGAGCATCGGCACGGTGATTATTTTAACCGGGGCCGCGGTGCTGCTGCTGTGGATCCCGCTGCGTCAGCTGCCGGGACTGGGTACTATCAGTAATGTGATTTGTATTGGTCTGGCGGCCGATGCGTCAATGGCGCTGATCCCTGAGCTCACCTCGCTGCCCGTGCGCATCACCCTGCTGGTTTCCGGCATTGTGGTTAACGCCCTTGCCACCGGGATGTATATCGGCGCGGGTTTTGGCGCAGGCCCGCGCGATGGTCTGATGACCGGCATACATGCCCGGCTGGGCTGGTCGATCCGCAGCGTGCGTACCGCGATCGAGGTGACCGTGTTGATCGTCGGCTACCTCCTCGGGGGAGCGTTTGGCGTTGGAACCGTACTGTATGCATTAACCATCGGCCCGCTGATCCAGCTCTGTTTGCCGTGGTTTCGTCAGGGACCGCGCATTCAGAAAGCCGCGCGGCCGGAGCGGATTGTTTAATTTTGCGAAGCGCTCACAGGCTATGATGGCGTAACTGTGTCAGAATAGAGACTTCTCTTTTTACGACGCCAGAATGTATGAAAGCGATCACTCTTTATGACGTTGCCCGCGTGGCGGGGGTTTCCTATCAGACCGTTTCCCGGGTGATTAACGACGCAGAACACGTTTCTGCCCGTACGCGGGAAAAGGTCCGGCAGGCCATGGCGGCGCTACACTATGTGCCTAACCGTGGCGCGCAGCAGCTGGCCGGGAAACGTACCCGCACGCTGGGGCTAATGACCAGCGATCTGGCGCTGCATGCGCCGTCGCAAATCGCCTCAGCTGTAAAATCCCGTGCAGTGGAGCAGGGGGCTAGCGTACTCATCTCCATGGTGGAGCAACCCGCGCAGTGTCAGGCTGCTTTGCAGGAATTACTGGCGCAGCGCGTGGAGGCGCTGCTGGTGAACGTTCCGCTGGAAGATGCACAGGCAGAAATGCTTCAGGAAATGGCCTCGCCGACCCCGGTTCTTTTTCTCGATGTTTCCCCCACAGCTCGGGTTAACAGCCTTGTTTTCAATGCCGAACAGGGCGCTGGCCTGGGGGCAGAGCATCTGCTTTCGCTGGGGCACCAGCGAATTGCACTGCTCGCCGGGCCGGAAAGTTCAGTCTCTGCCCGGGCTCGTCTGGCGGGATGGAAAACCACGTTGGCTCAGGCCGGTGTGGAGGCGTTTGCGGTGGCGCAGGGCGACTGGAGCGCGGCCTCGGGCTATGAGAAAGGGCATCAGCTCCTGGCGGGCGCGCAGCTGCCGGAGGCGATCCTCGTCGCTAACGATCAGATGGCGCTTGGCGTTTTACGCGCCTGTGCGGAAAAAGGCGTTGCGGTACCGGGGCAGATCTCGGTTGTCGGGTTTGATGATACGGCTGACAGCGCGTGGTTTTCACCTCCGCTCACCACCGTTCGGCAGGCGTTCCGCGAGGCCGGTGAGCGCAGCGTGGAGTGGCTGATGGCACCTGACCATCACGACGAATGCTGGCAGGAACAACTTCCCGTTACGTTGATAGTACGTCATTCCACCGCGCCGCGCGCCGCACAGCAGGCCGATCGTGAAGATCTGGCGCAACAGCTCAGAACGCTGGCGCTGCTGGCGGAGAAACTGGCGCGCAGCTAGCACTTTTGTGATCGTGCTCGCCTGGTGACGATCAAAGTCTTTACCGCCACCGTTTACCAGGGCATGTTGGCTGAAATTGTGAGCGCTTCGCAAAGAGGTTGATATGTCTTCTACATTGCCGCTGACCCTCAGCGCACTTCTGGCGCGTCGTGACTGGGAAAACCCGGGCGTGACGCAGTGGAATCGTCTGGCCACACACGCGCCTTTTCATAGCTGGCGCGATGAAACCTTCGCCCGCGAGGATAAACTTTCGCTAAGCAAGCGTCTGCTTAACGGCGTCTGGCGATTCAGCTTTTTCCCGGCGCCAGAGCAGGTTCCCGAGGCATGGATAACGGACGATCTGGCTGACGCCGTTGAGATGCCCGTGCCGTCGAACTGGCAGATGGAGGGATTTGACACTCCCATCTATACCAACGTCACCTATCCGATAAATGTGAACCCGCCGTATGTTCCGGCTGAAAACCCAACTGGTTGTTACTCGCTCACATTTGAGATGAATGACGCCTGGCTGTGCAGCGGGCAAACCCGCATTATTTTTGACGGGGTGAATTCAGCTTTTCATCTGTGGTGTAACGGCCAGTGGGTGGGCTATTCGCAGGACAGCCGTCTGCCTGCGGAGTTCGATCTCAGCGCGGTGCTGCGACCGGGGCAGAACCGTCTGGCGGTGATGGTGTTACGCTGGTGCGACGGAAGCTACCTGGAAGATCAGGACATGTGGCGGATGAGCGGCATTTTCCGTGACGTCTCGCTGCTGCACAAGCCGGAAACGCGAATTGCCGATTATCAGATCGTGACCGATCTGAATGCCGAATGCGATCGGGCGATACTCCGGGTTGACGTTGCGCTGGAAGGCTCACGCTACGCCGAATGTGAGGTGGCGTTTACCCTGTGGCGTAACGGCGAAGCCTGCGCGCAAACCACGCAGCAGCCCGGATCGGCCATCGTGGACGAACGTGGCAGTTGGGCAGAACGGCTCACGGTGGCGATCCCCGTGAACGCTCCCGCGCTGTGGAGCGCTGAAACACCGGAATGCTATCGGCTGACAATGTCGCTTCGGGATGCGCAGGGTAACGTGCTGGAGACTGAAGCCTGCGATGTCGGTTTCAGACGCGTCGAAATCAGCAACGGCCTGCTGAAGCTTAACGGCAAACCGCTGCTGATCCGCGGCGTGAACCGTCACGAACATCATCCTGAGAAGGGGCAGGTGATGGATGAGGCGACCATGCGCCGCGACATCGAACTGATGAAGCAGCATAACTTCAACGCCGTGCGCTGCTCGCATTATCCGAACCATCCTCTGTGGTACACGCTTTGCGATCGCTACGGCCTGTACGTGGTCGATGAGGCGAATATTGAAACCCACGGCATGGTGCCGATGAGCCGCCTGGCGGACGATCCGCGCTGGTTGCCTGCCATGAGCGAACGCGTAACGCGTATGGTGCAGCGGGACCGGAATCATCCGTCCATCATCATCTGGTCCCTGGGGAATGAGTCCGGGCATGGGGCGAATCACGATGCGCTGTACCGCTGGCTGAAAACCGCCGATCCCACGCGGCCGGTGCAGTACGAAGGCGGTGGCGCCAGTACGGCCGCTACCGATATTGTCTGCCCGATGTATGCCCGCGTCGATCAGGATCAGCCATTCCCGGCGGTGCCAAAGTGGTCGATTAAAAAGTGGATCGGCATGCCGGACGAAACCCGTCCGCTGATCCTGTGCGAGTATGCCCACGCGATGGGCAACAGCTTTGGCGGCTTTGCCAGCTACTGGCAGGCATTCCGCAGCCATCCCCGGTTGCAGGGCGGGTTTGTCTGGGACTGGGTCGATCAGGCGCTGACGAAAAAAGCGGAAGACGGCACGGCATACTGGGCCTACGGCGGCGATTTTGGCGATAAGCCCAACGACCGTCAGTTCTGCCTCAACGGGCTGGTGTTTCCCGATCGCACTCCGCACCCCGCCCTTTACGAGGCGCAGCGTGCCCAGCAGTTCTTTACCTTTACGCTGGTGAGCACCGTTCCGCTGGTCGTCGATATCCAGAGCGATTATCTGTTCCGTCATACTGACAACGAGCATCTGCGATGGTCAGTGGCGCGTGACGGTGCGGTATTGGCTTCCGGCGAAACACCCCTTTCTATTGCGCCTCAGGAGACGCAGCGCGTTGAGATCCCGCCGCCTGAGCTTGATGCTGAGCCGGGCGAGGTCTGGCTCAACGTGGAGATCGTTCAGCCGCAGGCCACGCCGTGGTCGCCGCCCGGCCACCGTTGTGCCTGGGATCAGTGGCCGCTCCCGGCTCCGCTGTACCTTGCGCCACCGAAAGCAGGCGGAACCCCTCCGCAGCTAACGGTGCAGGACGAAGCGCTGGACATTACTCATCAGCAGCAGCGCTGGCAGTTTAGCCGTCTCACCGGAAACCTGACCCAGTGGTGGAACGAGGGCGCTGAAACGCTCCGTTCCCCGCTAACGGATAACTTCACCCGCGCGCCGCTGGACAATGACATTGGCGTCAGCGAGGCGACCCGCATCGATCCGAACGCGTGGGTGGAACGCTGGAAAGCGGCAGGGATGTATGGGATGTCCGCGCGCCTCCTCCAGTGTGAAGCGGAGCAGCATGCCCGTGAGGTGGTGGTGACCACGCAGCACGTCTGGGAGCATCAGGGTAAAGCGCTGTTTATCAGCTGCAAGCTCTGGCGGATTGATGACCACGGGGTGCTGCACGGTGATGTGCAGGTGACGGTGGCGTCTGACATTCCTGAGCCCGCTCGCGTGGGCCTGAGCGTTATGCTGGCGGATATCCCGGAAACGGTGCGCTGGCTGGGGCTAGGCCCGCTGGAGAACTATCCGGACAGAAAACTGGCGGCGCAGCAGGGGCGCTGGGCATTACCGCTGGAAGAGATGCAGACGCCGTATATCTTCCCGACGGAGAACGGTTTGCGCTGCGACACCCGCGAGCTGACGTTTGGCTCCCATCAGTTGCAGGGACAGTTCCATTTCTCCCTGAGCCGTTATAGCCAGCGGCAGCTGCATGAGACAACGCATCAGCATTTGCTGCGGGAAGAGGCTGGCTGCTGGTTGAATCTTGATGCGTTTCACATGGGCGTAGGGGGGGACGACTCATGGAGCCCGAGCGTAGCCCCGGCCTTCATTCTGCAAAACCGCCGGCTGCGCTACACGTTTAGCTGGCAGCAGAACGGCTGAGCCGACACGTGCGGCCACTGCCGTGGCCGCAATGCTTATCTCAGGATCCCGCTTGCGCCGTGAATGCTCATATAAATCCCGACTACCGCGATCAGTGCCGCTGAGATCCACGGCGCCTTGCGCGAAAAGGCGCTAAAGCCGGGCCAGCGCTTCGCCGCATGTTTCATGCTTAATGCGGCAATTGCGCCAGAGGCGACGAGAGTGAGCGCCAGTCCGATACTGAAACTGAACACCAGCGTGGCGCCGAGCGCGAAATGTTTCAGTTGCAGGCAGATCATCAGCACCGTAATGGAGGCCGGACAGGGGATAAGCCCACCGGTCAGGCCGAATAGCGCGATTTGCCCGGTGGTGACCTCTTTACCGTTGAAGCGTCGGTTAATGTCCTGGGCGTGTGCGCGCTGGTGGGCATCCTGCCACTCCTCTTCAACCAGAGGAGACGTGTGGTCGTGATGATGCGCGTGGTCGTGATGATCATGATGGTGATGATGATCATCATGGTGGTGATGCGGCTGGCTCTCCTGCCAGGTTCGCCACGCCATCCACAGGGCGATCAACACGATCAGAACCCCGGAAATCAACTGAAACCAGGGCTCAGATGTATCTGCGTCCCATCCCCGACCAAACCCTAATCCTGCCATCGCAATGATCCAGACGACCGCCGTATGAGACAGCGTTGCGGACAACCCAAGCAACACAGCCTGTTTCAGCGTACCGCGGATCGCCACAATGAAAGCCGCCATCATTGTTTTTGAATGGCCTGGCTCGAGGCCGTGGAGCGCGCCAAGCAGGATGGCGCTGGGGACAAACAGCCAGGCGTTACCCTGCTGAAGAAGAGAAGAAAAAGCGTTCATTGAACATTCCGGGGTGGAAAACATGCCGAGAATACTACTCCCCCCCAGTAGTATAATACTACCCCCCAGTAGAAAAATACCCAGGGGGAGTAGAGCGTGATATGCTTTTTACGCCACCTAAGAGGAGCTAAGCGATGTCACACACAGTTCGTGATAAAAAGAAGTTATTGACCCGCCTGAAAAAAATTCAGGGGCAAAGCGCTGCGCTGGAAAAAATGCTCAACAGCGATCATGAATGCGCCGAGGTGTTACAGCAGCTGGCGGCGATCAGGGGCGCGGTAAACGGCATGATGATGCAAGTAATTGAGGGACATTTAACCGATCACGTGGTGAAAGAGCCAGAGGAAGCGCAGCGCGAGGCCGATCTCGGGGTCGTGATGCAGGTGATCAAATCGTACCTTAAGTAATGTGCTTCTCCAGGTTGTGCCCGGCCCAGAGAATGAAATCCTCTTTAGGCAGTGCCTTGCTGAAATACCAGCCCTGGCCGTACTGCACGCCGTGGCGATGCAACCATTCAATCTGCCCTTCAGTTTCAATGCCTTCTGCGACCATCGCCAGTTTAAGCGATTTGGCCATTTCGATGATGTGGGGAGTCACGTTCTTGTACTCCAGCGCATCCACAAAGGATTTATCAATCTTCAGGGTATCGACATCCAGGTCCTGCAAATAGCTCAGGCTGGAGTAACCTGTACCAAAATCATCAATGTAGATAGCGTGCCCGGCGCGGCGAAACGCAGCGATGGCAGGCACGCTGACGGCGGGATCGGCAAAGCCGCGCTCGGTTAATTCAAGGGCGATCTGGCGCGGGTGGACGCCCCATTTGTTGAGCAACTGACTCAGCTGGCGAGGCAACTCGGGGGACGTTAAATCCGATGGCGCAAGGTTGACAGAAATGTGCAGTTCCGGATGATGATGCAGCCAGGCGCCTAAATCCTCAAACACCTTATTCACCACCAGCTGCGTCAGCGTTGAAATAAGCCCCGTCTGCTCAGCCAGCGGCACAAAGAGATTGGGCGACAGGTGACTGCCATCTGGCTGCGGCCAGCGCATCAGCGCTTCAGCACCCACCAGTTTTCCACTGCACAGCGCCACGATGGGCTGATAGTAAACTTCGATCTCCCGGTTGTTGATCGCGTCGATCAGGCGGTTACGCGGGGATAACAAACGGCGGAGGATGCGCAGGACAATAAGGGCAGCAGCCAGGCTTAGCAAGATGCCAGCCGGTAGCCAGATGATCAGCTGCTGGTGCCAGGATTCCGCCAGCGGTTTTAACGACGCCCACGCGATCACCGTAAACCCCAGTTCGGGTACAGGTTTCAACACGTACATCGAGCCGTTGTATTGTACGCGCGTAACGTCCTGCTGCTCCTTAACGACAGAAAGAATATACGGGTCGACAATATTGCTTCTGGCAAATATCCGATGGGTTTCACTGCCCACCAGGGCGGCATCCATCGAAATTTCACCAAACGGGACAACATCCACAAGCGAGGCAGGATCAACCATCACCAGATAATGTCCTTTCCCCAGAACGGCCATATAGCGGTGAATGCCGAGGTCGTTTTGCGAGGTGAGCCACGCGCTATACCCGTCTGCGGTGATCCGCATCGGGGGCGGTAAGATCGCCGTATTACTGGATTGTTCAAGGGATGAGCAGAGCGGCTTCAGGTTATCGATATACATCACTTCCTGAATATAGCGCCATGAGAATTCAACCCGACGCATTTCGCGTAAATGCGGGGGAGTGCAGGGTGGGGCGTGGAATGTCTGTAGGTGCGTGAGCGCCTGTTTTGCCTGCGCAACGACTCTGTCGGTACGGATCAGGACGCGCGAGGCATAGCTGTCCAGAGCGTCCACAAATTTATCCTCTGCCTGACGATGCGCCAGCCAGATACTGAGGCACACAGGGACCAGCACAGAGAAGATCAGTATGCCTGTTACCAGGCTGACCAGATGTCGGGTTCGCATGCTGCTTTATCCTTTCCATATGCCCACCTTGGGCCTGGAGTTTGCGCGCCAGAAGAAAAAGTTTTTTATCGCTAAATGATATAGTTATAGCATGTGACAGTCTCAGGCAGGTATCTGAATCAACCTTTCAAAAACAGGCTGTGCGTGACAGGGGTTGTTTTTGCAGCAAAGCTCAGATAGTATTTTGTTATGTTATAACAATACATGAAGGCCAGAGATGAAACCGAATATCCATCCAACCTATCGCACCGTTGTGTTTCACGACACCACGGCTAATGAATACTTTAAAGTCGGCTCAACAATTAAGACAGACCGTGAAATTGAGCTGGAGGGGAAAACGTATCCCTACGTTACCCTTGATGTCTCCTCTAAATCACATCCGTTTTATACCGGGAAACAGAAGACCTTCTCGACGGATGGCAGCGCGGCACGCTTCCGCAAGCGTTTTGGTGGCTTTCTTGATGCGAAGCGAGGCTAATCATGCAGGTGCTGAACTCGTTGCGCAGTGCAAAACAGCGTCACCCGGATTGCCAGATAGTCAAACGCAAGGGACGCTTATACGTGATCTGCAAATCTAACCCGCGCTTTAAGGCGGTGCAGGGACGTAAAAAAAGACGCTAAACGCGCGTCTCTCGCCAGCTTTCCAGGGCGCTTTTCTGTTTGCCATCGGCGGTAAAATTGTCGGTGGCAAGCCAGCTTTCAAACGCGCTCGCCAGCGCTGGCCACTCTTTGTCGAGAATTGAAAACCAGTCGGTGTCCCGGTTTCGGCCTTTAATGACCAGCGCCTGGCGAAAACGCCCTTCAAACTGAAAGCCCAGACGCAGAGCCGCTTTGCGGGAGGGTTCGTTCAGGCTGTTGCACTTCCATTCATAACGCCGGTAGCCCAGGGTATCGAACACGTACCGCATCAGCAGATACTGCGCTTCTGTCGACATGGGCGTGCGACTTAACAGTGACGAGAAGTGAACATGTCCCACTTCCACAACGCCGTTTTTAGGATCGATCCGCATCAGGGACAGCGTCCCGACAGGAGACTGGGTCTGGTTATCGATAACGGTAAAGTGGATGGGATCGGCTAATTCGCTCACGCTCGCCACCCATTCGGCAAACTCCTCTGCGGTGGCATCGGGTTCACGCAGCAGCCACGTCCAGCTTCGGGTATCTCCGGCCAGGGAATACGCAGAGAACAACGCCGGGGCATGCTCCACGCGCAGCGGCTCAAGCCGACAATAGCGACCCTGAAGTATCACCCGGGACGGGTGCGGGCGAGGCTGCCAGTCGAAAAGGCTTTCACCTACAGGTTGTCCAAACTCATTGAATGTATTCATCTTTATTCCCATCATATTGAAAAGATCTCCAGATTAATGAATTGCTGGTTCCTTAAAAAGAACCACCAGGCTATGTTTTTCTGGTACCACGAGGAGGAATGATGAATATACCGGGTGATGAGCTTTACACCTTGCTCCATGCTGCGCTGAAAAAACGTGGGGAAGAGACGCTCCAGCGTGCGCTCTATCTTGCTTTGCGGGAGGCCATACTGTGCGGAAGGCTTCGGTCCGGCAGCCATTTGCCCGGCTCGCGAACGCTGGCGCAGCAGATCTCGGTGTCCCGAAACACCGTCAATGCGGCGCTGGACCAGCTCACGCTCGAAGGTTATTTGCTGCGTAGCCGCCAGGGTACGCGGGTGGGGCAATTCGCTCCTCGGACGATTACCCGGACATTACCGGACCCGGACGTCAGGCTGACAAAACGTGTCGCCCTGCTGCCCGCGCCTGTGCTGCGCGACACCCCGGTGATGGCGTTTACGCCGGGAACGCCTGCCATCAACTATTTCCCCTTACCGCTGTGGCGGCGGTTGTACGATCGTGTTCTGCGCGAGGAGGGAAGCACCCTGTTAGGGTATGGCGACCCGGCCGGCGAGCCGACGCTGCGGGCCGCCGTTGCCCGCCACCTTGCGCTGTCCCGCGGCATTGACTGCGATGCCAGCCAGATTGTGATAACCGAAGGGGCGCTGGAGGGCGTCAATCTGTGCACGATGCTGTTAAGCGAGCCGGGGGATGTTGCCTGGGTGGAAAATCCCGGCTATAGCGGCGCCAAAAGCGCTTTCGTCAAAACCGGCCTGGCGATGTCCGGCATACCGGTGGATGACGAGGGGATGTGCTGGGAAGGGCTGTCTGCGCCTTCACCCACGCTGATTTTTACCTCGCCATCGCATCAGTTCCCTTGCGGAAGCGTGCTCAGCGCGCGGCGGCGTCTGGCGCTGCTGGAACTGGCCCGGCAGCACAGCGCGTGGATCATTGAGGATGATTACGACAGCGAATTTCGTTATACCGGTGAGCCCGTCCCGGCGATGCTCGGAATGGTCAACAATGCGCCCGTTGTGTATCTGGGGACGTTCAGCAAAACGCTGTTTCCATCGCTCCGGATGGGGTTCATGGTGTTACCGCCAGCGCTGGCGAAGGCGGCGCGTCCGGCCATCGGCTCGCTGCTGCGCGGCGGGCATCGCGCTGAACAGCGCACCCTGGCGCTGTTTATTGAGGAAGGCCACTATGCACGACATCTTGCCGCCATGCGCCGCCTTTATCGTAAGCGTTACCGCCAGCTGCGGGAGGTGCTGAGCGCAGAGCTTCATACGCCGCACCGTGTTCTTGCCGGGGAAGGGGGAATGCACCTGACGCTGGCGATTGACGGTATCGACGACCAGCGGCTGGTGGAGCAGGCGAGAGCGCTTCAGCTGGCACCCGCTGCGCTGAGCGGGTATTACCTTGAGACGAAGCAGGGGCAAACCGGTCTGGTTTTAGGTTACGGTAATACCTCTGCTTCGCAGTTTGCGCCGGGTATCCGACGTCTTCAGGCGCTCATTACACAGCAGTGGGGCGGGAAAGGGTAAAGACATCATAAAAAGAGAGCTGGCCCTTAGTGATGACCATTTTCTGCAACTTCTCTTTTTGCCCGGCTTCGACGGCCGGCGAGAGCAGGATATTGTCGATCAGCTCCTTCGGCACGTAACGCGTGTTGTACCACTCCCCGTTGTAGCACACGCGGAAATCGAGTACGTCGATATCTTCATACCGGTAACGCGGATTGACGTCGAAAAAGAAAAATGCGTTAAACACCACGAACAGCACAACCAGTAGCCAGACGGAATCGACCAGTGTTTCAGACTTCAGCATGACGATAAGCGTTGCCAGCCAGGCGGCGTACATGGCGACGAACAATCCGGGGTGTTTGCGAATAAAGCTGATGCTAAAGCGCGGGCGATTGTCGCGCTTTTCGCGGGTATTGAGATCGTCGATGGTGGCGGTAAGCAGGCGCTGTATCTCTGTCATTTTTTGCCTTTATGATTGTTAAAAATACAGGTGATCTGCCTATTTTATGAGAGGGGTTTATGCGATGAAAGTAACAGTTATGCCAGGAAAAAGCATAACAGTTACTCAGGATGCGCTTAGATCATTTTAATGATTTTCGCCGGATTCCCGCCCACTACCGCATTGGCCGGCACGTCTTTGGTCACTACCGCGCCGGAAGCGATAACCGCATTATCGCCAATGGTCACGCCTGGATTAATCACCGCGCGTCCGCCGATCCAGACATTATCACCAATGGTGACCGGTTTACCGTACTCCAGCCCGCTGTTACGTTCGGTCGCGTCCAGAGGATGCGTGGCCGTATAAATGTGCACTCCCGGCGCAAGCATACAGTTATCGCCAATGCGGACAGGGCAGACGTCCAGCATGACGCAATCGAAGTTAGCGTAAAAATTGTTGCCCAGATAGATGTTATACCCGTAGTCGCAGCGGAAGCTTGGCTCTATATAGGCACCTTCGCTTTGACCCAGCAGGTCAGCTAATAAGGCGCGACGTTCGGCCTTCTCATCGGGTGCGGTATGGTTATAGCGGTGAACAAGATGACGCGCGCGTAAACGGTCAGCCCTCAGCGTGTCATCGCCAGGGCGGTAATATTCACCTGCAATCATCTTCTGTTTTTCTTCACTCATGGGAACCTCTCTGGAATCGTTTTACGCAGCGTAAAGAGGATTAACCAGAAAGGGAACGTTCCCTAAAAGTGGCTGTGACGGGAGTCACAACATTCTTGCGCATAAATACGTTTTATACGGGAACCTGGCGTTTGCATTTGAAGCGTAATTCGAAAGGTAAATTCAGCTTAACAACGGGCGTAATGCCTTTACAGTCTCTCTTCAACGATTAACGAACAAATTTCCACACCGAAGAGGGGATCTTGTCATACAGTTTATTCATGGTCAGCTCAGCAAGACGATGGTCGGCAGCTGAATAAAATACCGCCAGTTCATTATCAGACAGCTCGTATTTATTTTTCTCAATAACTCGTTCAAGGGTGTCAATTGACTGGCAGCGTCGCAGGCGCATCAAATAATCGACTTTTGTTAATGGTTTATCAGACATAAATTCACCTTAGTAATTGTAATAATTTTAACAGGAAAGACTAACCGGATTAGCTCTGCTGACATTAGTGAAGCAGCGAAATAGACGGTTTCCTGATTTACGCCATTTCTGCAAATCCTGTGCGTTAATGCCGTAGCTGCTGAACAACATAAAGGTGTCGTCCAGGTATTCATCAATTTGCTCTATCAACTTATTATCTTCATTGTACTTAATTTTATAATTAAGTGCGAAGGTGGCGATATGCTCGATCAGCTCGTTGAGCTGTAAATTGATAGCAGACGTTGGATCGTTCACCCAGCCATGGTTACTTTCTTCAAGATTGGCAAGGCAGTCATGGTACAAGGATTCGCAGAGAAATTTCAACTGCGCGATATCATGCCTTTTTGGCGAGTACTCGTCCATAGCGCATCCCCTTCTGAGTGATTTTTTACTCACCGAACATCATGTCGGGATGGATACAACTTGCTTAGCCACACGGGAGCTGTGTTCCTGATAACTCTAACTATAAGCCACTCTGATCAAGATTTCACCGCGCTATTACGAAAAATTACAATTAAATCGTTACTGTTCGAGCCTTTACGCAAATCTACCTTTTGCAGCGAACGCGTTAATCAATAAAAAAGACGATTTTTATCGGTTCCTTAGAATTCATTGAGTTAGCGCAAAGTTTCATGTGAAGTCCGAAACCAGATATCTTCAGATATTTTCCATTGCTTAGGAATAGTCCGAATAATTTACGTCACGAAATGATAATAAAAGAATGCTGAGTTCCTGGTGTAAGTTATCGGCCTATTATGATAGGCCTTATTAAAAAGGAGGAAAATAAATAGAAAGGCAATAGGTCTATTTTATGATTTTTTCTGAAAAAGAAAAAGGCCGCAAATGCGGCCTTTTTATCATGTGAAACCGGTATCAGTGATGTTCTACCGAATGATTGTGCTCAACGTCTTCATTCTTACGGCTGAAGCGGCGGCGAACCACCACGAAGAACACCGGTACGAAGAAGATCGCAAGAACGGTCGCGGTTACCATCCCACCCATTACGCCGGTACCTACTGCGTTCTGTGCGCCGGAGCCCGCGCCGGAGCTGATAACCAGCGGCATAACGCCGAGGATAAATGCCAGGGACGTCATCAGGATTGGACGCAAACGCATACGAACGGCTTCCAGCGTTGCTTCAATCAGGCCTTTTCCTTCTTTCTCCATCAGATCTTTGGCGAATTCCACGATTAGTATCGCGTTCTTCGCCGACAAGCCAATGGTTGTCAGCAGGCCCACCTGGAAGTAAACGTCGTTGGTCAGCCCACGGAACGTTGCGGCAAGCAGCGCACCGATAACCCCCAGCGGAACCACCAGCATAACGGAGAATGGAATCGACCAGCTCTCATACAATGCCGCCAGACACAGGAACACCACAATCAGTGAAATGGCGTACAGGGCAGGGGCCTGGTTACCGGACAGACGTTCCTGATAGGACATGCCGGTCCAGTCGTAGCCGACACCCGCAGGCAGTTTGCTAGCCAGTTCTTCCATCAGGTTCATGGCTTCACCGGTGCTTCGGCCCGGCGCTGCCTGACCGAGGATTTCCATCGATGGCAAGCCGTTATAACGCTCCAGACGCGGTGAACCGTATTCCCAGCGCGAGGTTGAGAAGGCGGAGAATGGCACCATCTGGCCATCGCTGCCGCGAACATACCAGTTGTTGATATCGTTCGGCAGCATACGGTATTGCGCTTCGGACATCACGTAGACTTTCTTCACGCGACCACGGTCGATGAAGTCGTTGACGTAGCTGCCACCCCAGGCTGCACCCAGCGTGGTATTAATGTCGCTGATGGAAACACCCAGCGCCTGCGCTTTTTCCTGGTCGATATCGATCTTGTACTGCGGCGTATCTTCCAGACCGTTAGGGCGAACGCCCACCAGCAGGTCAGGGTGTTTTGCCACCTCGCCAAACAGCTGGTTACGCGCCTGAGTCAGTTTTTCGTGGCCCAGACCGCCCTGGTCAATCAGCTGGAAGTCGAAGCCGGTCGCCGTACCCAGTTCAACAATCGCTGGCAGGTTAAAGGCGAAGACCATCGCATCTTTAATCTGTGAGAAGGTGCCCATCGCGCGGCCGGTAATGGCTTCTACCTTGTTCTCTGCGCCCGGACGTTCAGACCAGTCTTTCAGAGAAACGAAGGCGATACCGGTGTTCTGACCACGACCCGCGAAGCCAAAGCCGTTAACCGCAAACACGGATTCGACGTTGTCTTTCTCTTTGGTCAGGAAGTAGTCGGTCATCTCATCCAGCACCTTTTGCGTACGCTCTTGCGTCGCACCGGCCGGAAGCTGCGCCATACTCAGGAACACGCCCTGATCTTCATCTGGCAGGAACGAGCTTGGCAGACGAACGAACAGGAAAGCCATGCCCACCACGATGATGATATAGAGCAGCAGGTAACGACCGGTGCTGCGCAGGATATTACCCACGCTGTCGGTGTAGTGGTGCGTACTCTTATCAAACATGCGGTTGAACCAGCCGAAGAAGCCTTTATGCTCGCCGTGACCGCCTTTCTGAATCGGCTTCAGCATCGTCGCGCACAGGGCTGGCGTCAGGATCAGTGCAACCAGTACCGACAGCGCCATCGCCGAAACAATGGTGATGGAGAACTGACGGTAAATCGCACCGGTAGAGCCGCCAAAGAAGGCCATCGGGATAAATACCGCAGACAGTACCATCGCGATACCGACCAGCGCGCCCTGGATCTGGCCCATTGATTTACGGGTTGCTTCCTTCGGCGGCAGGCCTTCTTCCGCCATGACACGCTCGACGTTTTCGACCACCACGATGGCGTCATCCACCAGCAAGCCGATGGCGAGCACCATCCCGAACATCGTCAGGGTGTTTATCGAGTAGCCAAATATCGCCAGCACCGCGAAGGTCCCGAGCAGTACAACCGGCACGGCGATGGTTGGGATCAGCGTTGCGCGGAAGTTTTGCAGGAACAAGTACATCACCAGGAAGACGAGAATGATCGCCTCAACCAGGGTTTTCACCACTTCGTGAATCGAAATTTTAACGAATGGCGTGGTGTCATACGGATAAACGATTTTCAGACCTGACGGGAAGAACGGTTCCATCTTCTTCAGTTCTGCACGGATAGCCGTCGCGGTGTCCAGGGCGTTCGCGCCCGTCGCCAGTTTGATACCCAGACCGGAAGCCGGTTTACCGTTGAACTTCGCAATGATGTCGTAGTTCTCACCGCCCAGCTCAACCTTCGCCACGTCACGCAGGCGAACCTGCGAACCGTCCTGATTCACCTTCAGCAGAATTTTGCTGAACTCATCGGCGGAGGTCAGACGCGTTTGCGCGATGATCGACGCGTTAAGCTGCTGGCCTTTCACCGGCGGTGTACCACCCAATTGACCGGCGGCAACCTGGGCGTTCTGCGCTTTAATTGCGCTGATCACGTCAACCGGCGTCAGCTGGAAGTTGTTCAGTTTATTCGGATCCATCCAGATACGCATCGCGTACTGGGAACCGAACAGCTGAACGTCACCCACACCAGACGTACGGCTGATGGCGTCCTTCATGTTGGCGCCCACGTAGTCGGAAATATCCTCCTGCGTCATGGTGCCGTTGGTGTTGATCACGCCGACAACCATCAGGAAGCTACTGGACGATTTCTCGACGCTCACGCCCTGCTGTTGTACTTCCTGCGGCAGCAGAGGCATCGCCAGCTGCAATTTGTTCTGCACCTGAACCTGTGCAATGTCCGCATCCGTACCGGATTCAAAGGTCAGGGTGATCTGAACCGTACCGGTTGAGTCACTGTTTGAGGACATGTACATCAGGTTATCGATACCGTTCATGTTCTGTTCGATAACCTGCGTAACGGTATCCTGCACCGTTTTGGCATCAGCGCCCGGATAGGTTGCGGAGATCGTCACTGCCGGCGGCGCAATCGTTGGATATTGCGCGACAGGCAGCTTCAGGATCGCAAGTCCCCCGGCCAGCATGATGATTATGGCGATCACCCACGCAAATATGGGGCGATCGATAAAGAAATTAGGCATGTCTTAACGGCTCCTGTTTAAGTTAAGACTTGGTTTGTTCTGACTGGCCAGCGGCCGACGCTTGTTGTTTGTCGTCAGATTTCACTTCCTGAGCTTTGACCTGCGCACCAGGACGAACTTTTTGCAAACCAGTAATAATTACGCGATCGCCATCTTTCAGACCTTCCGTTACCAGCCACTTGTCGCCAATCGCCTGCGTTGCAGTGATATTGCGTGTTTCGACTTTGTTATCGGCACCCACAACCAGTGCGCTCGCATCGCCGCGTGGCGTACGGGTCACACCTTGCTGAGGAACCAGAATGGCGCTTGGGTTAGTCCCTTCCTCAAGACGGGCGCGTACGAACATACCGGGCAGCAGGGTTTTATCCGGATTGGGGAAAATGGCCCGGATGGTGATAGAGCCGGTGGTCTGATCGACGGTCACATCAGAAAATTCCAGTGTGCCAGTCTGTGAGAACTTGATACCGTCGTTGGTAACCAGTTCCACTTTGGCTTTACCGTTTTCCTGTTTCAGGGTGCCGTTAGCCAGCTCCTGTTTGAGACGCAGGAAATCGTTGCTGGACTGGGTGACGTCAACGTAGATCGGGTCGAGCTGCTGCACGGTGGCCAGCGCGTTGGTTTGACCGTTCTGCACCAGCGCACCTTCGGTGACGGCTGATTTACCAATGCGACCGCTGATAGGGGAGGTCACTTTGGTGTAGGCCAGGTTAATACGCGCGGTTTCTACCGCCGCTTTCGCCGCCACAACGGCTGCGTTGGCTTGCTGTGCATCGGCCAGGGCAGAATCGTAATCCTGTTGGCTGATGTACTGCGTGCCGAGCAGTTTCTTGTAACGATTCAACGTCAGCTGCGAGATTTTGGCTGCCGCTTCGGCTTTAGCCAGATCGCCCTTAGCGCTCTCATAAGACGCCTGATAGGTTGCTGGATCAATCTGATACAGAGACTCGCCTGCCTTGACATCACCGCCTTCGGTGAAGTTACGTTTCAGGATGATACCGCTCACCTGCGGACGCACTTCCGCAATGCGGTAGGCGCTGGTGCGGCCCGGTAGTTCTGTTGTCATCTGGAGAGGTTCGGATTTGAGCGTCACGACGCCAACTTCTGGCACCTGCTGAGCTCCTTGTTGAGCCTGTTTGTCGTCACATCCTGTAAGCGCTAAGCTGCCTGAGAGCATCAGAACGACCGCCAGAGGCGTTAACCCTCTGTTTTTGTTCATATGTAAACCTCGAGTGTCCGATTTCAAATTGATCAAGGGTCCTGAGTCTAAAAACCCATTGCTGCGTTTATATTATCGTCATGCTATGGTACATACATTCATAAATGTATGTAAATCTGACTCCTGTAAATTCATCAACGTATGGCACGAAAAACCAAACAACAAGCGCTGGAAACCCGACAACACATTCTGGATGTGGCAATGCGTTTGTTCTCACAGCAGGGTGTTTCGGCAACCTCGCTGGCACAGATTGCTCAGGCCGCGGGCGTCACGCGGGGAGCGATTTACTGGCATTTCAAAGACAAGTCCGATCTGTTTGGTGAAATCTGGGAGCTTTCAGAGTCCAGCATTAGCGATCTTGAGAGTGAGTATCGGGCAAAATTCCCTCACGATCCACTCTCAGTGTTAAGAGAAATTCTAGTATATATCCTTGAAGCGACGGTTGTTGAAGAGCGTCGTCGTCTGATGATGGAAATCATCTTCCATAAATGTGAGTTCGTTGGTGAAATGGCGGTGGTTCAACAGGCGCAGCGCGACCTGTGTCTGGAAAGCTACGATCGCATCGAACAGGTCCTCACGGAGTGCATGCAGGCCAAAATGCTTCCTGCCACATTACTCACCCGCCGGGCGGCGATCCTGATGCGCAGCTATATTTCCGGCCTGATGGAAAACTGGCTTTTTGCTCCGGAGTCGTTCGATCTCAGATCAGAGGCGCGCAGCTACGTCGAAATTTTTCTTGAGATGTGCCAGCTCTGTCCGACCCTTCAAAGTAAACTTAGCCCGCGCTCTGCCTGATCGGGCATGGGAAAAATCGTAGACCCTTTCCGTCGTACTATTCTGCTTCAGCCGGGCGTGATATCCTTCATGCCCGACTATTTCCGGTCATTTCTCACATCACATTCACAACTATGCTGCACATCAATCGCTCGCAACATCCTGTTCTGGCCCTGTTTTTGATCCTGCTGTTTTACTTTGCAGCCGCGCCGCTTTCATGGGCCCGTGCAGACAACGGCAGTGACATTCCCACGCGTGCTGATGTTCAGTCGCAACTCGACACCCTGAATAAGCAAAAAGATCTCTCCGCCCAGGAAAAACTCGTTCAGCAGGATCTGACGGAAACCCTGGAAACGCTGGACAAGATCGAACGCATCAAAGCCGAAACGGCCCAGCTACGGCAGAAGGTCGCTCAGGCGCCGGAGAACATGCGTAAGGCAACGGAGGCGCTGAGTGCGCTCAGCGACGTCGATAACGACGATGAAACCCGAAAAACGCTTGCCACGCTGTCGTTGCGCCAGCTTGAGTCGCGCGTGGCGCAGCTGCTGGACGATCTGCAAACGGCGCAATCCGATCTCTCAACCTACAACAGCCAGCTGGTTTCGCTGCAAACCCAGCCTGAGCGCGTGCAGAACGCCATGTACTCGGCGTCGCAACAGCTACAGCAGATACGTAACCGTCTGAATGGCATCACCGTGGGGGAAGGGGCGCTTCGTCCCACCCAGCAAACGCTGCTGAACATCCAGCAGACGCTGCTAAACGCGGAGATTGAACAGCAGCGTAAGAGTCTGGAAGGCAACACGGTGCTACAGGATGCGCTGCAAAAACAGCGTGACTACGTGACCGCGAATATCAACCGGCTTGAGCATCAGCTTCAGTTGTTGCAGGAAGCGGTGAACAGCAAGCGCCTGACACTGACTGAAAAAACGGCGCAGGAAGCGGTTTCGCCAGACGAGACGGCCCGTATTCAGGCCAACCCGCTGGTGAAGCAGGAGCTGGAGATTAACCACCAGCTGAGCGAGCGTCTGATTCAGGCGACTGAAAACGGCAGCGCGCTGGTGCAGCAAAATATTAAGGTCAAAAACTGGCTGGATCGCGCTTTGCAGGCCGAGCGCAACGTCAAGGAGCAGATTGCCGTCCTGAAGGGCAGCCTGCTGCTGTCGCGCATTCTCTACCAGCAACAGCAGACGCTGCCTTCCGCCGACGAGCTGGAAGACATGACCAACCGCATTGCGGATTTGCGTCTTGAACAGTTTGACGTTAACCAGCAGCGCGATGCGCTATTTCAGAGCGATACCTTCGTTGCCAAAGTGGAAGAGGGCCATTCAGGTGAAGTGAACGCTGAAGTTCACGACGCGCTGTTGCAGGTGGTGGACATGCGCCGCGAATTGCTCGATCAGCTTAACAAGCAGCTGGGCAACCAGCTGATGATGGCGATTAACCTGCAAATCAACCAGCAGCAGCTGGTGAGCGTTTCTAAAAGCCTCCAGGAGATCCTGACCCAGCAGATTTTCTGGGTGAACAGCAATAAACCCATGGACTGGGACTGGTTTAAATCTTTCCCGGAAACGCTGAAATCCCAGATCAAAAGCATGAAAATTACCGTGAACTGGGAGAAAGCCTGGCCTGCGGTGATGATCGCCTTCCTGACGGGGCTGCCTTTGCTGCTCATCGCTGGCGTCATACGCTGGCGTTTGAAATGGCTGAAACAGTACCAGGCGAAGCTGGCCTCGGAAGTGGGGCAACTGCGTAACGACAGCCAGCTGCACACCCCGAAAGCGATCCTGATCGATCTGATCCGTGCTCTGCCGGTCTGCCTGTTGATACTCGCCGTGGGCCTGATCCTGCTGACCATGCAGCTGAATATCAGCGATCTGCTGTGGGCGTTCAGCAAGAAGCTGGCGCTGTTCTGGCTGGTGTTTGGTCTGTGCTGGAAAGTGCTGGAAAAAGATGGCGTCGCCGTCCGCCACTTCAACATGCCGGAAAAACTCACCAGCCACTGGCGTCGCCAGATTGTGCGCATCAGCCTCGCGCTGCTGCCGCTGCACTTCTGGTCAGTTGTGGCGGAGCTTTCCCCGCTGCACCTGATGGATGACGTGCTGGGGCAACTGGTGATTATGCTGAACCTGCTGCTGATTGCCGTTCTGATGTGGCCAATGTGCCGCGACAGCTGGCGGGATAAAGAGTCCCACAATCTTCGTCTGGCTACCGTAACTGTACTGGCGATCATTCCTCTGGCGCTGATGGTGCTGACGGCGACGGGTTACTTCTATACCACGCTGCGTCTGTCCGGCCGCTGGATCGAAACGGTTTATCTGGTGATTGTATGGAACCTGCTGTTCCAGACCGTGCTGCGTGGTTTGAGCGTGGCGGCGCGCCGCATTGCGTATCGTCGTGCTGTTGCCCGTCGGCAGCATCAGGTGAAAGAGGGGGCTGAAGGGGCAGAGCCGCAGGAAGAGCCGACCATTGCTCTGGAGCAGGTTAACCAGCAAACGATGCGTATTACCATGCTGGTGATGATCGCCCTGTTTGCGGTGATGTTCTGGGCCATCTGGTCTGATTTAATTACCGTCTTCGCCTACCTCGACAGTATCACGCTCTGGCAATACAACGGTACCGAAGCGGGCGCTGCGGTAATGAAAAGCGTCACCATGGGCAGCCTGCTCTTTGCGCTGGTGTCGTCAGTGGTTGCCTGGGCGTTGATCCGCAACCTGCCGGGTCTGCTGGAAGTGCTGGTGCTCTCAAGGCTGAACCTGCGTCAGGGGGCGTCGTACGCCATTACCACCATCCTGAACTACGTCATTATTATTGTCGGGGCGATGACGGTATTCGGCTCGCTGGGCGTCTCGTGGGATAAACTCCAGTGGCTGGCGGCGGCGTTGTCGGTGGGTCTGGGCTTCGGCTTGCAGGAGATCTTCGGTAACTTTGTCTCTGGCCTGATTATCCTGTTCGAACGTCCGGTGCGTATCGGCGATACCGTCACCATCGGTACTTTCTCCGGGACCGTCAGCAAGATCCGCATTCGTGCGACCACCATTACCGACTTCGATCGTAAAGAGGTGATCATCCCGAACAAAGCGTTTGTGACCGAGCGTCTGATCAACTGGTCGCTCTCGGATACCACCACTCGCGTGGTGATCCGACTCGGGGTGGCCTATGGCTCGGATCTGGACAAGGTGAAAGAGGTACTGCTGAAGGCGGCAGCTGACCATCCAAAAGTGATGCACGATCCTGCGCCAGCGGTATTCTTCACCACCTTCGGGCCGAGCACTTTGGATCATGAGCTGCGCCTGTACGTACGCGAACTGCGCGATCGCAGCTACACCGTCGATGAGCTGAACCGCACCATTGACCGTCTGTGTCGTGAAAACGATATTAATATCGCCTTTAACCAGCTTGAGGTTCATCTGCGCAACGAGAAAGGCGATGAGCATACGGAAGTGAAGCGCGAGATTAAGGGGGACGACCCTACTCCCGCCTAATCTATTTCCCTCTCCCCTCTGGGGAGAGGGTAGGGTGAGGGGGAAGTTTCCCCTCAAAATCTCGTCGCACAATCTCCAGCGCTTTCAGCACCGTCTCCGCCGGGATCTCGTGATTCTCCAGCAGCATAATTAAATCGACGGCCAGCTTGACCTCGTCGGGGGCATTTTCCAGTGACATCAGTGGCTCCTGTTAACGGGTCAGGCGTTCGATGACGCGTTCAATCTCATCCAGCGCCTGACGGCAGCGGACGATGCGGCCTTCCAGCGCGCTGATTTCACGCATTAATAACTGCTGCTCTTCCAGCGTTTCGCTGTTGTTCAGGCGGGCTTCGCGCTCGCGCTTCATCTCAAACAGACGGCGCTCAAACTCCTGGTTCTCCAGCCGCTTGCGCTGCCATTTTCCGAGTCCCGGCGAGGCGCTGTCCCACGCCCGTAACGGCCAGGCGGCGATTTCCCGGTGCAGGGCGGTGATCTGCTCGGTAAGATGCTCCGCAAGCCACGCGACCTGTTCCTGCTGTTCACTCTCAACCGCGTGACGAAGCTCGTCGAGATTGGTCTGCGCTTCAGCAAGATAATCCTCAATGACGGTGCTGCGGGTGCGGAAGAGCTGTCGGTCAAAGCGCGGTTTCAGCGTGGCGTGGCCCATCAACGGCGTGGCCTGCGCCCGCAGCGCGATCAGCTGATTTTGCAGCCTCTCAAGAAGCAGTGCTGTTTTCAAGGCGCTCTCCAGTGGTAAAGTAGCCGTTCAGTTTGATAACGATTCGCATTATGCAGCGTACTATTTTAATCATCATTGGCTGGCTCGCGGTAGTGCTGGGCACGCTGGGTGTGGTTTTACCCTTGCTGCCGACCACCCCGTTTATCCTGTTGGCCGCCTGGTGCTTCGCCCGCTCGTCGCCGCGTTTTCACCACTGGCTTCTGTACCGCTCGTGGTTTGGCGGCTACCTGCGGCACTGGCAAAAACACCGGGCCATGCCGCCCGGGGCCAAGCCGCGCGCCATTGCCTTCATCCTGATCACCTTCGCCGTCTCGTTATGGCTGGTGAAAATGATGTGGGTGCGCATTCTGCTGCTGGCGATCCTGGTTTGCCTGCTGATCTTTATGTGGCGGATCCCCGTGGTTGATGAAAAGCAACAAAAGCACTGAAGCCTCATCATGGCGGTTGCAATTATGGCGCACAGCCAGTAAATTCGACCGTTTTCGAGCACAGGTGCGCCTGGTCAAAGGTTAAACAACTGTTACTTTGACCGACTCGTCGCGCGCCGTGAGTAACACTGTTTCATTTAGGCACAAACCGATGACCGCAACTGCACAGCAGCTTGAATATCTGAAAAATAGCATCAAAAGTATCCAGGACTATCCAAAACCTGGCATTCTTTTCCGCGATGTCACCAGCTTGCTGGAAGACCCGAAAGCGTACGCCCTCAGCATTGAACTGCTGGTTGAGCGTTATAAAAACGCCGGGATCACCAAAGTAGTAGGTACTGAAGCCCGTGGCTTCCTGTTTGGCGCACCGGTTGCGCTGGCGATGGGCGTGGGTTTTGTGCCGGTGCGTAAGCCGCGCAAACTGCCGCGTGAAACCATTGCTGAGAGCTATGAGCTGGAATACGGCACCGATCAGCTGGAAATTCACGTTGATGCCATCAAGCCAGGCGACAAAGTGCTGGTGGTGGACGATCTGCTGGCAACCGGCGGCACCATCGAAGCGACCGTGAAGCTGATCCGTCGTCTGGGCGGGGAAGTGACCGACGCGGCATTCATCATCAACCTGTTCGATCTCGGCGGCGAGCAGCGCCTGGAAAAACAGGGTATTACCAGCTACAGCCTGGTGCCATTCCCGGGACATTAATCCCGTATCTCACAACCTCGCTCAATGGGTGAGGTTGTGATAGCATTCCCCTCCATTAATTCACCTTCCAGCGTTGCAGAGCCTGCCCATGAGTTATCAGGTGTTAGCCCGTAAATGGCGACCACAAACCTTTGCTGACGTTGTCGGTCAGGAACATGTGCTGACGGCCCTGGCGAACGGCTTGTCGCTAGGTCGCATCCATCACGCCTATCTTTTTTCCGGCACCCGCGGCGTCGGTAAAACCTCTATTGCCCGTCTGCTGGCAAAAGGTCTGAACTGCGAAACCGGGATCACCGCCACCCCGTGCGGCGTGTGCGACAACTGTCGTGAGATCGAGCAGGGGCGTTTTGTCGATCTGATTGAGATCGACGCCGCCTCGCGCACCAAAGTGGAAGACACCCGCGATCTGCTCGACAACGTGCAGTACGCCCCGGCGCGTGGCCGCTTCAAGGTCTATCTGATCGATGAAGTGCACATGCTGTCGCGCCACAGCTTCAACGCCCTGCTGAAAACGCTGGAAGAGCCGCCTGCGCATGTCAAATTCCTGCTGGCGACCACCGATCCGCAAAAGCTGCCGGTCACGATCCTCTCGCGCTGCCTGCAATTCCATCTGAAGGCGCTCGACGTTGAGCAGATCCGCGCTCAGCTTGAGCATATCCTCGATGAAGAGAACATTGTCCACGAGCCACGTGCGCTGCAACTGCTGGCCCGTGCCGCGGACGGCAGCCTGCGCGATGCGTTGAGCCTGACCGATCAGGCGATTGCCAGCGGTGACGGTAAACTCTCCACCGACGCGGTCAGCACTATGCTCGGCACGCTGGATGACGATCAGGCGCTGTCGCTTATTGAAGCGATGATTGCCGCCAACGGTGAGCGGGTAATGACCCTCGTCAACGACGCCGCTGCCCGTGGCATTGAGTGGGAAGCGCTGCTGGTCGAGATGCTCAGCCTGCTGCACCGCGTGGCGATGCTGCAACTGTCTCCGTCGGCCATTGGCGCGGACATGGCGACCATTGAACAGCGGATGCGTGAACTTGCGCGCACCGTGCCGCCGGCTGACGTTCAGCTTTATTATCAGACGCTGCTGATTGGCCGCAAAGAGCTGCCGTTTGCACCGGATCGCCGGATGGGCGTTGAAATGACGCTGCTGCGCGCGCTGGCCTTCCATCCGCGCAAGCCATTGCCGGAGCCGGAAACGCCCCGGCAGTCCTTTGCGCCGGTTGCGCCGACCGCGGTAATGTCACCGCAGCAGGTGCCACCGCAACCGGCATCGCCGCCGCCGCAAAACGTGCCGCTGTCGGATGCCACCAGTTCGGTGCTTGCCGCACGAAGCCAGTTGCAACGTGCGCAGGGAGCAACCAAACCAAAAAAGAGTGAACCGGCAGCGCCTGCAAGAGCGCGGCCGGTGAACAACGCCGCGCTTGAACGACTGGCCTCGGTAACGGAGCGCGTGCAGTCGCGTCCGGCACCGTCCGCGCTCGAGCAAAAAGCCCCGGCGAAAGAAGAGGCATACCGCTGGAAGGCGACCACCGTTGTTGAAACGGTCAAGGAAGTGGTCGCCACGCCAAAAGCGCTGAAAAAGGCGCTGGAGCATGAAAAAACGCCGGAGCTATCCGCGAAGCTCGCGGAAGAATCCATTGAGCGCGATGCCTGGGCCGCCGAGGTCAGCAAACTGCAACTGCCGAAGCTGGTGGAGCAGGTCGCGCTGAACGCCTGGAAAGAGCAGGACGGTAATCAGGTGCGTCTGCACCTGCGCCCTGGCCAGCGGCACCTCAACTCCCCTGGCGCGCAAAAGGCGCTGGCCGAGGCGCTTACCGCATTACAGGGTGTACCGGTTGAATTGACTATCATTGAAGATGATAATCCGGCGGTGAAAACGCCGCTCGAGTGGCGTCAGGCCATTTATGAAGAGAAGCTCGCGCAGGCGCGCGAGGCGATAATTGCGGATAACAACATCCAGACCCTGCGTCGGTTCTTCGACGCCGATCTGGATGAAGAGAGTATTCGCCCCATTTGATCGTGAGTCTGACTTACGGTTGTAATCCTTAACGTGAAAGAAGAGAGAAGCCTATGTTTGGTGGAAAAGGCGGTCTGGGTGGCCTGATGAAGCAGGCTCAGCAGATGCAGGAAAAAATGCAGAAGATGCAGGAAGAGATCGCTCAGCTGGAAGTCACGGGTGAATCCGGTGCCGGTCTGGTCAAGGTGACCATCAACGGTGCGCATAACTGCCGTCGCGTTGAAATCGACCCGAGCCTGCTCGAAGACGACAAAGAGATGCTGGAAGATCTGGTTGCAGCCGCGTTTAACGATGCCGCTCGCCGTATCGACGAAACCCAGAAAGAGAAAATGGCCTCTGTTTCCAGCGGTATGCAACTGCCGCCGGGCTTTAAGATGCCATTCTGATGCAAACCAGTCCGCTGCTCACGCAGTTAATGGAAGCACTGCGCTGCCTGCCGGGCGTTGGCCCGAAGTCGGCGCAGCGTATGGCGTTTACGCTATTGCAGCGCGACCGCAGCGGCGGGATGCGCCTGGCGCAGGCTCTGACCCGCGCCATGTCAGAAATTGGCCACTGTGCGGATTGCCGGACCTTTACCGAGCAGGACGTATGTAACATCTGCACGAACCCGCGTCGTCAGGAAAACGGTCAGATTTGCGTGGTGGAGAGTCCGGCGGACATCTACGCCATCGAACAAACCGGGCAGTTTTCCGGCCGCTATTTCGTGCTGATGGGGCATCTCTCCCCGCTGGATGGCATCGGCCCGGACGATATTGGTCTCGATCGCCTGGAGCAGCGCCTGGAGTCGGAAACCATCAAAGAGGTGATCCTCGCCACCAACCCGACGGTGGAAGGGGAGGCAACCGCCAACTACATCGCCGAACTGTGCGCGCAGTACGGCGTTGACGCCAGCCGCATCGCCCACGGCGTGCCGGTCGGCGGTGAGCTGGAGATGGTCGACGGCACCACGCTGTCACACTCGCTGGCCGGACGTCACAAGATTATTTTCTGACCAAACGGAGGCTGCGCGCGCGGCCTCCGCTTGAAAATTCCTCCCCTTATCCCCATCTCTCACTCAACGTTTTACAACCCCATTAAATGGCATTGTTGAGGTCGACTTAGATGAAAGGACAAGAAACCCGTGGTTTCCAGTCAGAAGTAAAACAGCTTCTGCACCTGATGATCCATTCCCTGTATTCCAACAAAGAAATCTTCCTGCGTGAGCTGATTTCCAACGCCTCTGATGCGGCGGATAAGCTGCGCTTCCGCGCGCTGTCTAACCCGGATCTGTATGAAGGCGACGGCGAGCTGCGCGTGCGCGTCTCGTTTAATAAAGAGAACCGCACCCTGACCATCGCCGATAACGGCATCGGGATGAACCGCGACGAGGTGATTGACCACCTCGGGACCATCGCCAAATCCGGCACCAAAGCGTTCCTTGAGTCCATGGGCTCTGACCAGGCGAAAGACAGCCAGCTGATCGGTCAGTTCGGCGTAGGCTTCTACTCGGCGTTCATCGTGGCGGACAAAGTCACCGTGCGCACCCGCGCCGCGGGCGACAGCGCCGAGAATGGCGTGCTGTGGGAGTCTAAAGGTGAAGGTGAATACACCGTTGATGACATCACCAAAGCGGATCGCGGCACCGAAATCACCCTGCACCTGCGTGAAGGCGAAGACGATTTCCTGAACGACTGGCGCGTACGCTCCATCATCAGCAAATATTCCGACCATATCGCGCTGCCGGTAGAGATTGAAAAACAGGAAGAGAAAGACGGCGAAACCGTGGTTTCCTGGGAGAAAATCAACAAGGCGCAGGCGCTGTGGACGCGTAATAAAGCTGAAATTAAAGACGACGAGTACAACGAGTTTTACAAGCACATCGCCCACGACTTCACCGATCCGCTGACCTGGAGCCACAACCGTGTTGAAGGGAAGCAGGAGTACACCAGCCTGCTGTACATTCCGGCGCAGGCGCCGTGGGACATGTGGAACCGCGATCACAAGCACGGCCTGAAGCTGTACGTGCAGCGCGTGTTCATTATGGACGACGCCGAGCAGTTCATGCCGAACTACCTGCGCTTTGTGCGTGGCCTGATAGACTCCAACGATCTGCCGCTGAACGTCTCCCGTGAAATTCTTCAGGACAGCACCGTCACCCGTAACCTGCGCAACGCCCTGACCAAACGTGCGTTGCAGATGCTGGAAAAACTGGCGAAGGACGATGCGGAAAAATACCAGACCTTCTGGAAACAGTTTGGCCTGGTGCTGAAAGAAGGTCCGGCGGAAGATACTGCGAACGTGGAAGCTATCGCTAAACTGCTGCGCTTCGCCTCTACGCACAACGACTCCTCCGCCCAGACCGTGTCGCTGGAAGAGTACGTCTCCCGCATGAAAGAAGGGCAGGAGAAGATCTACTACATCACCGCCGACAGCTATGCGGCAGCGAAGAGCAGCCCGCATCTGGAACTGCTGCGTAAGAAAGGCATCGAAGTGCTGCTGCTGTCTGACCGCATCGACGAGTGGATGATGAACTACCTGACCGAGTTCGACGGTAAATCCTTCCAGTCCGTTGCCAAAGCCGACGAGTCTATCGATAAGCTGGCGGATGAAGTGGACGACAGCGCGAAAGAAGCCGAGAAGGCGCTGGAGCCGTTCGTTGAGCGCGTTAAAACGCTGCTGGGCGACCGCGTGAAAGAGGTGCGCTTCACGCACCGTCTGACCGATACGCCAGCCATTGTCACCACCGATGCGGACGAAATGAGCACCCAGATGGCGAAACTGTTCGCTGCGGCGGGCCAGGCCGTGCCGGATGTGAAATATATCTTTGAGCTTAATCCGGATCACCCGCTGGTGAAACGCGCGGCGGATACCCAGGACGACGCCCGCTTTGCGGAGTGGGTTGAACTGCTGCTGGATCAGTCCCTGCTGGCCGAGCGCGGTACGCTGGAAGATCCTAACCTGTTCATTAAACGTGTGAATGCGCTGCTGCTGGCGTAATCTTCCCTCACCCCGGCCCTCTCCCACAGGGAGAGGGTGAAAGAGTTCCCTCTCCCTGTGGGAGAGGGTTAGGGTGAGGGCACCAGACCGCCCGAAGCCAAATTATCTCCCCCCGTTAACCGTTTCAGCCTTCCCGCCTTCCTTGAGCCATACCCGTTCTGGTGGTATTGTTTAGCGCTTTTTGAAAAATTGAATCGACTTTTGAGGGGATTTTCGCAATGCGTATTATTCTGCTTGGCGCTCCGGGCGCGGGTAAAGGAACTCAGGCTCAGTTCATCATGGAGAAATACGGTATTCCGCAAATCTCCACCGGTGACATGCTGCGCGCCGCTGTTAAATCTGGCTCCGAGCTGGGTAAACAAGCGAAAGACATCATGGACGCAGGCAAACTGGTGACCGACGAACTGGTTATCGCGCTGGTTAAAGAGCGCATTGCTCAGGAAGACTGCCGTAACGGTTTCCTGCTGGACGGCTTCCCGCGAACCATTCCTCAGGCTGACGCCATGAAAGAAGCGGGCATCAACGTGGATTACGTGCTGGAGTTCGACGTACCAGACGAGCTGATCGTTGACCGTATCGTTGGCCGTCGCGTACACGCTGCTTCTGGCCGCGTTTACCACATCAAATTCAACCCACCTAAGGTTGAAGGCAAAGACGACGTGACCGGCGAAGAGCTGACCACCCGTAAAGACGATCAGGAAGAAACCGTGCGTAAACGCCTGGTGGAATATCATCAGATGACCGCACCGCTGATCGGCTACTACACCAAAGAAGCGCAGGCGGGTAACACCAAATACGCGAAAGTGGACGGCACCAAAGCCGTGGCTGACGTACGTGCAGAGCTGGAAAAAATCCTCGGCTAAGCACACCTCTCTCACCCGGAGCCCCGGGTGAGAAAAATTCTCATCTTACCTATTACAGCAATGGGTTTCGTTTAAACGCATTTCCGCTACAATTGACAACCTATCAAATGGTTAAGAGGCGTGAATGAGTCAGGCGAAAACCGGCATCCTGCTTGCCAATCTGGGCACCCCAGAAGCACCTACTCCAGCGGCGGTCAAACGCTACCTGCGACAATTTTTAAGCGACACGCGCGTCGTGGACACCCCAAGACTGCTGTGGTGGCCACTGCTGCGTGGCGTCATTCTGCCGATTCGTTCCCCGCGTGTGGCAAAGCTCTATCAGTCCGTGTGGATGGAAGAGGGCTCGCCGCTGATGGTGTACAGCCGTCGTCAGGAGAAGGCGCTGGCCGCCCGCCTGCCGGACATGCCCGTTGCGCTCGGCATGAGCTACGGTAAGCCGTCCCTGGAAAGCGCCGTCGACTCTCTGCTGGCGCAGGGCGTTGAACACATTGTGGTGCTGGCCCTTTATCCGCAGTATTCGTGCTCCACGGTAGCTGCCGTCTGGGACGAACTGGCGCGCATTCTGGCGACCCGCCGCCGTATACCGGGTATCACCTTTATCCGCGACTACGCCGATAACGAGCTGTACATTCAGGCGCTTGCCAGCAGCGCGCGCGCGTCGTTTGAAAAACACGGCGAGCCGGATCTGCTGCTGCTCTCCTATCACGGTATTCCGCAGCGTTTCGCGAACGAAGGGGATGATTACCCCCAGCGTTGCCGCGATACCACCCGCGAGCTGGTCTCCGCCCTCGGCCTGCCGCCTGAGAAGGTGATGATGACCTTCCAGTCGCGCTTCGGCCGTGAACCGTGGCTCACCCCGTATACTGATGAAACGCTTAAGATGCTGGGCGAGAAGGGCGTGAAGCACATTCAGGTGATGTCGCCGGGCTTCTCGGCGGACTGTCTGGAAACGCTGGAAGAGATTGCTGTCCAGAACAAAGAGTTCTTTATGGAGGCGGGCGGAACGAAATACGAATACATTCCTGCGCTTAACGACTCCCCTGAACACATCGACATGATGGTGTCACTGGTCACCACCCGCCGCTGATCGCGTTACGGGCCGGGTTTGTGCTACCATTCCCGGCCCGTATTCTTTGCACAGTTCAGACCATGAAATTTCCCGGTAAACGTAAGTCCAAACACTATTTCCCCGTCGATGCCCGCGATCCGCTGTTACAGCAAATTCAGCAGGAAAGCGAAACCAGCGCTGCCTGGGTGGTCGGTATCGATCAGACGCTGGTGGACATTGAAGCCAAAGTGGATGATGCGTTTGTCGCACGTTACGGTCTGAGCGCCGGGCACTCGCTGGTGATTGAGGATGACGTTGCTGAAGCGCTGTATCAGGAGCTGGTGCGCGAAAATCTTATCACCCACCAGTTTGCCGGCGGCACCATCGGCAACACCATGCACAACTACTCCGTACTGGCAGACGACCGCTCGGTGCTGCTTGGCGTGATGTGCAGCAATATCGAAATCGGTGGCTATGCCTACCGCTACCTGTGCAATACCTCCAGCCGCACCGATCTGAACTATTTGCAGGGCGTTGACGGGCCGATTGGCCGCTGCTTTACGCTGATAAGCGATTCCGGCGAGCGTACCTTTGCCATCAGCCCCGGCCATATGAACAAGCTGCGCGCTGAAAGTATCCCGGAAGAGGTGATCGCGGGCGCGTCTGCGCTGGTACTGACCTCCTATCTGGTGCGCTGCAAGCCGGGCGAACCAATGCCGGACGCAACCATGAAGGCAATTGAGTACGCGAAGAAATACAACGTGCCTGTGGTTCTGACGCTGGGCACCAAATTCGTCATTGCCGACAACCCGGAGTGGTGGCAGGCCTTCCTGAAAGAACACGTCTCGATTCTGGCGATGAATGAAGAAGAAGCCGAAGCGCTGACCGGCGAAAGCGATCCGCTGCTGGCGTCTGATAAGGCGCTGGACTGGGTAGATCTGGTGCTCTGCACCGCCGGGCCGGTCGGGCTGTATATGGCGGGCTTCACGGAAGAAGAGAGCAAGCGGAAAACCCAGCACCCGCTGCTGCCGGGCGCAATCGCCGAATTTAACCAGTACGAGTTCAGCCGCGCCATGCGTCATAAAGACTGCATCAACCCGCTGCGTATCTTCTCCCACATCGCACCGTATATGGGTGGCCCCGAGAAGATCATGAACACCAACGGCGCGGGCGACGGCGCGCTGGCCGCGCTGCTGCACGACATCACCGCCAACGCCTACCACAAAACCAATGTGCCGAATTCCAGCAAGCACACCTTCAACTGGCTGACCTACTCCTCGCTGGCGCAGGTGTGCAAGTACGCGAACCGCGTGAGTTATCAGGTGCTGAACCAGCATTCACCGCGCTTAACGCGGGGGCTGCCGGAACGGGAAGACAGCCTCGAAGAGGCGTATTGGGACAGGTAAAAGCAAAACGGCAACCTGTGGTTGCCGTTTTTAGTGTTTGTTCCCACTCCCTGTGGGAGAGGGCCAGGGTGAGGGCATCAGGCCGCACAAAACTTAACCCGTCACCGCCTCTTCAACTGGCGGTTTTGTCAGCATTGTCAGCATTGTATTCGCAATCTCACGCTCACCCATCACCACCTGATTCGCGCCGCGCTCGGTGATGTACTCCACTTCGTCATCATAATGGGCGCGGGCAATAATTTCGATATGTGGGCATTTTTCACGGGCTGTGGCGACAATCTCGCCAGCCTCGTAACCGTTCGGGATAGTGAGCAGCAGCCAGCGAGCGCAGTCCAGATGCGCCAGATTCATAATCTCTTCGTTAGCCGCGTTGCCCAGCACCGCGCGGATGCCGCGCTCGCGAAGCTCGTCGACGCGAGTGCGGGAGGTTTCAATCACTACCAGGGGGATTCCCTGGGCCATCAGCTTCTCACCGAGCAGGCTGCCGACGCGGCCAAAACCGACCAGCAGCGCGTGGTTGCAGATATCTACGGGGATCTGTTTCTCCTCCTCAATCGCTTCTTCCAGGGTTTGCTCTTCGAGGGTTTCGGTCTTCTCGAGATATTTCTCCAGCAGGGCAAACAATACCGGGTTTAGCATGATGGAGAGGATCGCCCCCGCCAGCACCAGATTTTGCCCCGCCTGTGGCAGCAGGTTCAGGGCCATCCCCAGACCAGCAAGAATAAAGGCGAACTCGCCAATCTGCGCCAGGCTGGCGGCGATGGTCAGCGCCGTGCGCGGCGAGTGACCGAACATCCGTACCAGGAAGAAGGCGGCAACGGACTTACCAAAGATGATGATTGCCAGCGTACCCAGCACGGCCAGCGGCTGCTGAATGAGGATCAGCGGGTCGAACAGCATCCCGACGGAGACAAAGAACAGCACCGCGAATGCATCACGTAGCGGCAGGGTATCGTGCGCGGCACGGTGGCTCAGCTCGGACTCGTTCAGCACCATCCCGGCGAAGAACGCGCCCAGCGCAAAGGAGACGTCAAACAGCTCGACGGCGCCAAAGGCAATGCCCAGCGCCAGCGCAAGGACCGAAAGCGTGAACAGTTCACGCGAGCCCGTGGCGGCGCTGCGGGACATGATCCACGGCACCAGACGGCGGCCCACCAGCATCATGATGGCGATAAACGCCACGACTTTACCGATGGTAATGCTCATATCCAGCGCCAGCGAGGCGAAGCCGATATTCTCTTTTTCCATCATCCCGGCAACGGCAGGCAGCAGAACCAGCGTCAACACCATTACCAGATCTTCAACAATCAGCCAGCCTATCGCGATTTGTCCGCGCTGGCTGTCTATCAGCTGTCTCTCTTCAAGCGCGCGCAGCAGCACCACGGTACTGGCGGTTGAAAGACACAGCCCAAATACGATACCTGTCATGATTGACCAGCCCAGCACCGCCGAAAGCGCCATGCCCAGCAGCGTCGCCACCCCTATCTGGGCGATCGCTCCTGGTATGGCGATCGACTTTACCGCCATCAGATCCTTCAGGGAAAAATGCAGCCCGACGCCAAACATCAGCAGGATCACGCCCAATTCCGCCAGCTCAGGCGCCAGTTTGGTATCTGCGACAAAACCCGGCGTAAAGGGCCCTGCCAGCACGCCCGCCAGCAAATAGCCTACCAGGGGCGAAATACGCAATTTATTGGCAATCATGCCGAGAATAAAAGCAAGCACAAGTCCACCAACAATGGTGGTGATAAGCGGTGTGGCGTGGTGCATTCCGTCTCCTTTCGCGATGGGTGATCCATTTTTGGTGCAAATACCAAAAAGCCGATTAATAGTTTATGACAATTTTTACGCTTATGTTTATGAATAATTGTTGAAATCACAATAAAAAGGCAATAAGCATGAAAAAAGGCAGATTTTGATAAATTTGCTGAGGGGAGGGAGAGGAAAGCCTTATGGCATCAGGTTATCCGGCTGCCAAAGTTTAACTTTGGCAGCCGTGAAGTCACGCTTTATGACGATTGTCAGGCAGGAATATGGTCAACATCCCCAGAAGTGGCAGGAAAGCGCAGATTTTATAGACCAGGAAGATGCTGGTGTGGTCTGCAACCATCCCCAACACGGCTGCACCAAGGCCGCCCATGCCAAAGGCAAAACCGAAAAAGAGGCCGGAAACCATACCGATACGTCCCGGCAGCAGCTCCTGCGCATAGACCAGGATGGCTGAAAATGCCGAGGCGAGAATAAAACCAATAATCACCGTCAATATTCCGGTCCATTCCAGCGTGGCGTAGGGTAAAACAAGCGTAAACGGCGCAACGCCGAGGATAGAGCCCCAAATCACATATTTACGTCCAATTTTATCCCCCACAGGGCCGCCAATCACCGTGCCTGCCGCCACCGCAAACAGGAAGGCAAAGAGGTGGAACTGGGCGTTTTGTACTGATAATCCGAATTTTTGCATCAGATAGAAGGTGTAATAGCTGCTAATGCTCGCCATATAGAAATATTTCGAGAAAATCAGCACCAGCAGCACGCTGACGGCAAGGATCACCTTATTGCGCGGAAGGGGATTGGTTATCTTCGCGGCAGGTTTTCCCTTATTTACGCGATGCTGCGCGGCATACCAGCGGCTGATTTGCGCCAGGACGACAATCGCCAGCAGCGCGGCCAGCACAAACCACGCCACGTTGCCTTTGCCGTAAGGCGCGATAATTACCGCCGCCAGCAGAGGACCGAGGGAGCTACCAAAGTTACCCCCCACCTGGAACAGAGACTGCGCCAGCCCGTGACGTCCGCCGGAGGCCATACGTGCCACGCGGGACGATTCCGGATGGAACACCGATGAACCGGTTCCCACCAGCGCCGCGGCAACCAGTACCGCCTCAAAGCTGCCCGCCATGGCCAGCAGCACCAGCCCGCTCAGGGTGAAGCACATGCCAATGGGCAGCGACCATGGCATCGGGTATTTGTCCGTCCAGTAGCCCACCACCGGCTGTAGCAGCGAAGAGGCCAGCTGGAAGGTCAGGGTTATCATCCCGATCTGCACGAAGGTTAATGAGAACTCAGACTGCAACAGCGGGTAGATCGCCAGAATCAGCGACTGGATCATGTCGTTGAGCAGATGAGAGAGACTGATTGCGCCTAATACTTTAAAGGAAGTGCGCGATTTCGGCGGCGACGCCGGAGCGCCCTGGACGGGCTGGGTTGATTCACTGATTGCCATAAATACCACGTCGATTTGTTATTAGAGATGCAGGGAGTAATTATTATCCGACTAACATACCCGTCCGTGACATTTGAAGAAAGTCGCAATTCTGAAAACTTATTTGTCTATTCTTGTGAGTCACTGTAATTTTTGCGTTTGTCTATGGGTCAGGGAGAGAGAAGATGAAGTTAATGAAGCGTGGCGTCGCGCTGGCGCTCATCGCCGCATGGGGGCTGACAAGCCTGCCCGCGCAGGCGTATGAAAAAGATAAAACCTATAAAATTACCATTCTGCATACTAACGATCATCACGGCCATTTCTGGCGCAGCGAATACGGTGAATATGGCCTGGCGGCGCAAAAAACGCTGGTGGACGGCATTCGTAAAGAGGTCGCGGCCCAGGGCGGCAGCGTCCTGCTGCTGTCGGGCGGGGATATTAATACCGGGGTGCCGGAATCTGATTTACAGGATGCCGAGCCTGATTTCCGCGGCATGAATTTAATTGGTTACGACGCGATGGCGGTCGGAAACCACGAGTTTGATAATCCGCTGAGCGTGTTGCGCCAGCAAGAGAAGTGGTCCAAATTCCCGTTCCTTTCCGCCAATATTTATCAGAAAAGCACCGGCGAGCGCCTGTTTAAACCGTGGGCGCTGTTTAAGCGTCAGGATCTGAAGATCGCGGTCATCGGCTTAACCACCGACGATACGGCCAAAATTGGTAATCCTGAATTTTTCACCGACATCGAATTCCGTAAACCGGCGGACGAAGCGAAGCTGGTGATCCAGGAGTTGCAGCAGAATGAAAAACCGGATGTGATTATCGCGACCACCCACATGGGGCATTACGATAACGGTCAGCACGGCTCTAACGCGCCGGGCGACGTGGAGATGGCGCGCAGCCTTCCTGCGGGCTCGCTGGCGATGATTGTGGGCGGTCACTCACAGGATCCGGTCTGCATGGCTTCTGAGAATAAAAAGCAGGCAGATTATGTGCCCGGCACGCCGTGCGCGCCTGATCGTCAGAACGGGATCTGGATTGTACAGGCCCACGAGTGGGGTAAATACGTTGGCCGCGCGGATTTCGAATTCCGTAACGGCGAGATGAAGCTGGTGCACTATCAGCTCATCCCGGTCAACCTGAAGAAGAAAGTGACCTACCCGGACGGCAAAAGCGAGCGGGTACTCTACACGCCAGAGATCGCTGAAAACCAGCAGATGCTCTCTTTGCTGACGCCGTTCCAGAGCAAAGGGAAAGCGCAGCTGGACGTGAAGATTGGCACGCTTAACGGACGACTGGAAGGGGACCGCAGCAAAGTCCGCTTCGTACAGACCAACATGGGGCGTCTGGTGCTGGCCGCGCAGATGGCGCGCACGAATGCGGATTTCGGCGTGATGAGCGGCGGCGGTATTCGTGATTCCATCGAAGGCGGAGACATCACCTATAAAGACGTGCTCAAAGTGCAGCCGTTTGGCAACGTGGTGGTCTATGCGGACATGAGCGGGAAGGAGGTGATTGACTACCTGACCGCCGTGGCGCAGATGAAGCCGGATTCCGGGGCGTATCCGCAGTTTGCTAACGTCAGCTTCGTCGCGAAGGACGGCAAGCTTAACGATCTCAAAATCAAAGGCGAACCGGTTGATCCGGCGAAAACCTACCGCCTGGCAACGTTAAGCTTTAACGCCACCGGCGGCGACGGCTATCCGCATATCGATAACAAACCGGGCTATGTAAATACCGGGTTTATTGATGCGGAAGTGTTGAAGCAGTTTATCCAGCAAAATTCACCGATTGACGTGAACATGTATGAGCCGAAAGGCGAGGTGAGCTGGCAGTAGTGCGTTTTTTTGCCGGGTGGCGGCTTCGCCTTACCCGGCCTACATTCGAATCGTAGGCCCGGTAAGCGCAGCGCCACCGGGCAATTTTCTCAATCCCGGCGCGCAATATCCGCAAATTTCGCGTCCAGCATTTTTGCCAGATCGCCTGCGGCCAGTTCGATATCCAGCCCGCGCTTGCCGCCAGAAATATAGATCGTCTCAAATTCCTGCGAAGGCGCATCGATCAGCGTCGGCAGACGCTTTTTCTGGCCGAGCGGGCTGATCCCGCCGACCAGATAACCCGTTGTGCGTTGCGCAACCATCGGGTCAGCCATATCGACCTTTTTCGCTCCCAGCGCTTTGGCCACTTTCTTCAGATCAAGCTGTCCGGCGACGGGCGTCACTGCCACGGCGAGGTGCTTCATATCGCCGTTCACCGCGACCAGCAGCGTTTTGTAGACCTGGTCCGCGTTCAGCCCCAGCTTGCGCACCACTTCATCACCAAAGTTGGTTTCGTTCGGATCGTGATCGTAGGTGTGGATCCGGAAAGAAATTTTGTTTTTTTCGAGTAATTTAACGGCGGGAGTCATGGCTATCCTTCTTACGACAGACGATTCATACCAGCAGCATACGCCTGACGTTTGTCTAAAAAATAGCACCATCTTGCGCAATAGTATTGGCAGTGATGGTTACTTTGAGCGACAATCGGCGTAGCCGAAGGTCACTTCGGCATAATAAAAACGATGAAATTCCTCTTTGACGGGCCAATAGAGATATTGGCCATTTTTTTATTTCAGCAGCGACGGCAAATTCCCTTCTCCGTACAAATGCAACGCGCCAACCGCGACAACATAACGACCGGCAGGCAGGGCATATAGTGTCTCCCGCCACGCCTGGTTGCGCGCGTTCATCAGCACATCATACAACGATTCACTGAACGTCGACGGTAACGCCAGCTTACCGTCTGCGGGCGGCGCATCCAGCCACCAGCCAATCATCGTTTGCAGCAGACGCGCGTTGGTGTGCCAGTGGGTCAGGGTATCATCCAGCAGCATCAGGCCGTCATCGGGAAGCTGGCGAAGAAGCGCAATCTGGCTGTCCGTGCCTTCCAGTTCAATGACGGACAGGTTGCGCGCCCTTGCCGCATTCAGCAGTTGATAATCGATACCGTAATCGCCGCGCAGCCCCAGGCGCTGCGCCTGGGTGGCCTGTAGCACCATGGCAATTTGCCACAGGGGCAGAGTGTCGAGCATTGAGAGCGAGACGCCGGTCTCATCCGCAAGACGGGTAAGCTTAGCCAGCTGCGTCTCGTTAAGACGTTCCGCCAGGGGGCGATCGCTTTCCAGCCCGGCAAACGGCGATTCATGGCCGGAGATGTCGGCTTCGACGATCAGCGCGTCGGCGCGCTTCAGCAGTTTAATCAGGCCGGAGGGCAGGGGGGACATGTCCTGCGTGCCCATATGAATGCTTCCCACCAGGTGCAGATGCTGCCCGCCCGGAAGCGAAATATCCATACCGGGCCAGGCATAACGGCGGGGAAAAAGGGCGCGAAACGATGTTTTTAGACGATTAAACAGACCCATACGCGCTCCATGATCGGAAAGGTTCATGCTAGCGCGTACGGGTACAAGGTTCAATCCTTCGGTTTAAACCGCAGCAGACGGTTAGCGTTGCTTACCACGGTAATTGACGAGAGCGCCATCGCCGCACCCGCAACAACCGGGTTCAGCAGGGTGCCGGTCAGCGGCCACAAAATCCCGGCGGCAATCGGAATGCCGAGCGAGTTATAGACGAAGGCCCCCAGCAGGTTCTGCTTCATGTTGCGCAACGTGGCTTTCGAAATCGCCAGCGCATCCGCCACCCCCATCAGGCTGTGGCGCATCAGGGTGATCGCCGCGGTTTCAATGGCGACATCGCTCCCGCCGCCCATCGCAATGCCTACGTCAGCCTGCGCCAGCGCCGGGGCGTCGTTGATGCCGTCGCCCACCATCGCCACCTGGCGACCCTGACTTTGCAGGTTCTTGATGGCGTCCGCTTTGCCGTCCGGCAGCACGCCCGCGATCACCTCATCAATACCGGCTTCTTTCGCAATGGCGTTGGCGGTGGTCGTGTTGTCCCCGGTCAGCATCACCAGACGATAGCCCGCGCGGTGCAGGCGCTGTAAGGCATCTACGCTGTCCTGGCGCAACGGATCGCGCACGGCCAGCAGCGCCGCCACCTGACCATCCCTCGCCAGCAGAACCGGCGTCGCGCCCTGAGAGGCCTGCGCGTTTAGCTCTGCGTCCAGCGCGGACGTATCAACGCCGTGTTCAGTCAGCAGTGCCTGGTTGCCCAGCAGCAGCGTATGGCCTTCGGCTTCACCGCTGACCCCTAAACCGCGCAGGGTGCGGAAGTTGCTGACCTGCGGCAGACGGCCATCACCGGCTTTCTCCAGGATGGCGCGCGCCAGCGGGTGGCTGGAACCTTGTTCCAGCGCGGCGGCAAGGCGCAGGGCGTCCGTCTCCGTACAGCCAACGGTACTGACGGCCACCACCTGCGGTTTGCCCTCGGTGAGCGTGCCGGTTTTATCAAAGACAAGGGTGTCCAGCGTGCTTGCCCGTTGCAGGGCGTCAGCATCACGGACCAGTACGCCAAATTCGGCGGCGCGTCCGACGCCAGAGATAATCGACATCGGCGTGGCCAGGCCAAGGGCACAAGGGCAGGCGATGATCAGCACCGTGGTGGCGATCACCAGGGTGTAGACAATCTGCGGCGCCGGGCCGAAGAAATACCAGATCGCCGCGCTCAGCAGGGCAATACCGACGACCACCGGCACAAAAATGGCGGAGATTTTATCGGCAAGCTGACCAATCTCCGGCTTACTGCTCTGCGCCTGGCGGACCATGCGAATGATGCGTGACAGCGTGGTATGGCTCCCGACCGCGCTGGCGCGGAACAGTACGCTGCCGTCCTGTACCACCGTACCCGCATGCACCGCATCGCCCTGAGATTTCTGCTGGGGTATCGGCTCGCCGGTCAGCATCGCTTCATCCAGCCAGGCATCGCCCTGGGTGATTTCACCGTCGACGGGCACGCGGTCGCCGGTGGTCAGGCGCAGCGTCATTCCCGGCTGTACCTCTGAGAGCGGAACGCTTTTTTCCCCGTCGTCCGTGACCACGCGGGCCGTCGGCGGGGTTAAATCGAGTAATCTTTCCAGCGCTTTCGACGAGCGCTGACGCGCGCGGGCTTCGAGCATATGGCCTAAGTTAATCAGACCGATAATCATCGCACTCGCTTCATAATAGAGATGGCGCGCCTCCATCGGGAACCACTGCGGCCAGACGTTCACGCTCATCGAATACAGCCACGCCGCGCCGGTACCGAGCGCGACCAGCGTGTCCATCGTCGCGGTGCGGTTTTTCAGGCTCTTCCAGGCGCTGGTATAGAAATGTCCGCCAGCAAACACCATCACCGCAAGGGTAATCAGACCAATCACCAGCCACAGGGTGCGGTTGTCAGCGGTGACCATCATGTTGTCACCCATCATGCCCCACACCATCACCGGAATACCGACCAGCAGGGCGACAATCGCCTGCCAGCAGAAACGCTTCATAGTGGCGACAGCCGTTTCCTGCTGGCGCTCGCGGCGCTCGGCATCATCTTCGATGGCCTCCGCCCCGTAGCCCGCTTTCTCCACGGCCTGCACTAACTCTGCGGCGGAGGCGCTGCCCATCACCAGCGCAGTACGCTCCGCCAGGTTTACCCGTGCCTGTGCGACGCCCGGTACCGCCTGTAAGGCGTTTTGTACCCGGGAGACGCAGCTGGCGCAGCTCATGCCGTTGATCAGCAGCTGTTGGCTGTCATCAATATCATCAGCTACCGGAAGCTCAGGAGTGGCCGCTGTCAGTGCTTCCGACGGGGATGATGACTCTGCCAGCGGTTTAGCCTTTGGGTGGCTTAACTCCGCCCCGTAACCGGCCTGTTTAATGGTATCAATCAGCGCGTCGGCGCTGGCGCTGCCGGTCACGGCGGCATGATCGATACTCACCTCAGCGCTTTCCACGTCAGGACGCTGCTCCAGGCTTTCTTTAACGCGTTTGACACAGTGGCCGCAGGAGAGGCCGTCCAGTGTCAGGTCAATAGTGTGAGACATAACAAAACTCCCGTATAATGTTCTGGTCAATTGTTGACCTTCACTTTGCTTTTCGCTAACTGTTATGAAGGTTAAACCTTCCATCAAGGGGAAGGTCAAGGGGGAAATGTGAATATCAGCGATGTTGCGAAAAAAACCGGCTTAACCAGCAAAGCGATTCGCTTTTATGAGGAAAAAGGGCTGGTGACGCCACCGTTGCGCAGTGAGAACGGCTACCGCAGCTATACGCAGCTGCATCTTGATGAACTGACGTTACTGCGCCAGGCAAGACAGGTAGGATTTAACCTTGAAGAGTGCGGCGAGCTGGTTAACCTGTTTAACGATCCGAAACGCCACAGTGCCGACGTGAAAAAACGTACGCTGGAAAAAGTGGCGGAGATCGAACGCCATATCATCGAATTACAGGCGATGCGTGAGCAACTGTTACAGCTGGCAGAATCCTGCCCGGGAGATGACAGCGCCGAGTGCCCGATTATCGACAATCTTTCCGGCTGCTGCCACCGTAAAACCCACGCCTAACAGGCTTTAACCCGCAGGGTAATGCCTTCCACCGCAATGACCTCAACCCGCGTGCCGGCGCTGAGGTCATCGTCGGCCACCACCGGCCACGAACTGTCCCCCACGCGCATATGACCGCGTCCGTTGATCAGCGCGTTATCAAGCGTAAAGCGTCTACCCACGATCTGCTGCCCACGCTGGTTGAGGTGCGCGTCGACCGGCTTCTGCGCCTTCACCCGTTTGTTCAGCCAGCGCCACCACAGCCAGGCGGCCAGCAGCGTCAGCACGGCAAACAGCGCGCCCTGCCACTCCCAGCCGACAGGCAGCAGCCAGACGACCAGCCCGGTAATCACCGCGGCAACCCCGCTCCACAGCAGATAACCGTTGCCGCCAAGCATCTCGGCGGCCAGCAGTAAGCCGCCAAGGCTTAGCCAGAACGCATGAGGATGTGCAACGATGAGCTCTATCATTTTTTACGCTCGTTTCCGCCGTCTTTGATCAACTCGGCAATTCCGGCGATAGATCCCATCAGACTGCTGGCATCCAGCGGCATCATTACCACCTTGCTGTTGTTCGCGGAGCCGATCTCCTTCAGCGCATCGGTATATTTTTGCGCGACGAAGTAGTTCACGGCCTGGATATCCCCGGCGGCAATCGCCTCGGAGACCATTTGCGTCGCGCGGGCTTCCGCTTCTGCCGAACGTTCACGCGCTTCCGCCTGGAGGAAGGCAGACTGACGGTCGCCCTCGGCTTTCAGGATCTGCGACTGTTTTTCCCCTTCCGCTTTCAGGATTTCAGCCTGACGCACCCCTTCGGCTTCAAGAATATAGGCACGCTTGGTACGCTCGGCCTTCATCTGCGCGTTCATGGAAGCAATCAGCTCTGCCGGTGGGCGCACGTCGCGGATCTCAATGCGTGTCACTTTGATCCCCCACGGATTGGTGGCTTCATCCACAATGTGCAGCAGGCGGGTATTTATGCTGTCGCGCTGGGAGAGCATTTCGTCCAGCTCCATTGAGCCAAGCACGGTACGGATGTTGGTCATGGTCAGGTTGACGATCGCCAGCTCCAGGTTGCTCACCTCATAGGCCGCTTTCGGCGCATCAATCACCTGAATAAAGCACACCGCATCGATGGTGACGTTGGCGTTATCCTTGGAGATGACTTCCTGGGAAGGGATATCCAGCACCTGCTCCATCATATTGATCTTACGCCCAATTCTGTCCATGAACGGGACGATCAGGCTTAAACCCGGCTGAAGAGTATTGGTGTAGCGACCGAAGCGTTCGACGGTCCACTGGTAACCCTGCGGGACAATTTTGACGCCTGCGCCCACGATAACCAGCGCAACGAATATAAGGACAGGAACAACGATGAGCATAAAAACCTCCTGTTTTGCATGCCGTAACGAGAAAAACTGCGTATTTGTTGAACGTAAGTATATCGGCTAACGAACAGGATTTCGCCCCTGTAAAGAGGTGGGAACCGGACTGGCAGAAATAAAACGCCCCGTTCGGAATGCGGGGCGCAAAACGTTACTTTTCAGACCAGGTATAGCTGAAGTCGGTGATAAACCCATCCCCGGCGTCAGCGATGGCTTTTGATAAGCCCTGATAGTATTTTTCCAGGCCGATGGCCTCTATCTGCTGGATCTGCTCGCGAACGGGAGCGCAGAACAATACCGCATTGCCCGCCCCGACACGTTTGTTGTTCGGCGGCAGATCGCCGGTAATCGCCTTAAACCAGGTTCTGATCCCTTGCTTTAAGCTGTGCGGCGCTTTTGTAAGATCCTCCTGGCCGGTCAGCACCTGTAGGGTAGGGAATTCATTAGCATTGACGGCGGTTTTCATACGCGCAAAGAACGCGGTAAAAAGCTCAAAAGAGCCGAGATCCGTGACGCGAGGCTTGGTGGTTTTTCCGTTTTTATTCCCCATTTTTCCGGCAGGGGCTGTAGGCGCCGGAACCACATTGACCTTATGCAGATCCAGACCAAACAGCAGATTGCAGTGCGCCCGGCGCTCTTTAAGCGGATAGGACATCAGCACGTCAATAAACGCCGTCGCCTTCACATCGGCCAGATCATGGTTAATCAGCCATTGCGAGCGGGCAAATTCCGCGGGGGAAACGAACCAGTCCGGCACCTCAGTAAAGCGTCTGGATTTACCCTTGCCGTCAAACTCGAGAAAGTACGCTCCATCATCGAATGCAAAATAGCAGTTTTTAAAGCTACCGATTGTGGTGTTAACGATGAGCGCCTTCTTAACAAAATCGACCACCTCTGCACCCATGACAAAACGCGTGAGTTCAGAAGAATTGATGACTTCCATTAATGTTTCCACATCAGGAACACCAGGCTTCAGGGAAGAGAACTCATAAAAGATATGTGTCATGTTGCTGACTTCCTGTAGTTATAGAGGTGACAATTAGCGAGCAAAAAGTTTAACACTTGCTATAGGTTAAGGCTATTCGCGCTGCGTAGCGGAAAGGATTATGCTAAAGGCTGTTCTTATTACAGCGGTTAATGGAATCGGAATGAATAATAAAAAAAATCTTCTGGATATCAGGGATGTTGGCTTTCGTGTGGGTGATAACACCATCCTTCAGCACGTTGATTTTTGTCTCTCTCCGGGCGAATTTAAACTGATAACTGGCCCCTCCGGCTGCGGCAAAAGCACCCTCCTGAAAATCGTGGCTTCGCTACTGAGCCCAACGGAGGGAACCATCCTGTTTGCAGGAAAAGATATCGCCACGCTTTCACCGGAAAGCTATCGCCAGCAGGTGTCATACTGCGTGCAAACGCCGTCCCTGTTTGGCGACACGGTGTACGACAATCTGGTTTTCCCCTGGCACATCCGCAACCAAACGCCTGATCCAAAAAAGTTTACCGACGATCTGACTCGGTTCGGGCTTTCGCCGGAGACGCTGACCAAATCGATCGCCGAACTGTCGGGAGGGGAAAAGCAGCGCGTCTCGCTGATCCGTAACCTGCAATTCTTGCCGAAGGCGCTGTTGCTGGACGAAATCACCAGCGCGCTGGATGACGCTAACAAGCGCAACGTCAATGACATTATCCATCGCTACGCCCGGGAGCAGAATATTGCCGTGCTGTGGGTGACGCATGATTCAAATGAAATTACCCATGCGGATGATGTCATCACGCTCAGGCCGCAGGGCGGGAAAATGGAGGAGGCTCACCGTGGGTGAACATAACATAACCAACGAATCGCTGGCGCTGTCGATGGTCCTGGTGCTGGTGGCGATTGTGGTCAGCTACCGGGAAAAGCTGGGGCTGGAAAAAGATATTCTTTGGAGTATCGCCCGCGCGGTCATTCAGCTCATCATCGTCGGCTATGTGCTGAAATACATCTTCAACGTCAATCATGCCGTGCTGACCCTGTTGATGGTGCTGTTTATCTGCTTTAACGCGGCATGGAACGCGCAGAAACGCAGTAAATACATCGATAAAGCGTTCATTTCGTCGTTGATCGCCATCACTACCGGGACCGCGTTAACGCTGGCGGTACTGGTACTCTCCGGCTCGATAGAATTTACGCCGATGCAGGTGATCCCCATTTCCGGGATGATTGCGGGCAATGCGATGGTGGCGGTCGGGTTGTGCTACAACAATCTGGGGCAACGGTTCAGCAGTGAACAGCAGCAGCTTCAGGAGAAGCTAAGCCTGGGCGCGACGCCGAAGGTGGCCTCGGCGCGGTTGATCCGCGACAGCATTCGCTCTTCGCTGATCCCAACGGTGGATTCCGCCAAAACGGTGGGTCTGGTGAGCCTGCCGGGCATGATGTCGGGGCTGATTTTTGCCGGTATCGATCCGGTAAAAGCGATTAAGTACCAGATTATGGTGACGTTTATGCTGCTCTCTACGGCGAGCCTGTCCACCATCATTGCCTGCTACTTGACCTATCGGAAGTTTTACAACGCGCGCCACCAGCTGGTGGTGACGCAGTTGAAAAAGACGGGGTAATATCGGCTTTTGTAGGCCCGGTAAGCGTTAGCGCCACCGGGCATTTTTTTACTAGTAGAGCAACGCGTACAGCTGACGACGATATTTCGACGCCAGCGCGTCACCGGTACCCAGCGCGGCCAGGATCTCCTGGAACATCTTCCGCGCCTGTCCGTCTGCGGCGCCCAGGTCCTTCTGAAGATGGCTAAACAGCAGCTCCAGCGCCTCTTCGTTACGCCCCACCTGATGAAGCTGAAGCGCCAGCTGGCTTGCCAGCGCGGCATCCTGCGGGTTGTCCGCAACCTGCTGCTGAAGCTGTTGAATTTCAGGGGTATCGGCCGCCTGTTTCAGCAGGTCAATCTGCGCCACCAGACCCTGATAACGGGTATCCTGATCCTGCATCGGCACCGTTTTCAGCACGGCTTCCGCGTCTTCAGGGCGGTGCAGCGCAATCTGGGTCTCTGCCAGCAGCAGACCAATCTGGCTGTTCTGGTTCGACAGCTGCCACGCGTCTTTTAACAGCGGCAGCGCCTCGTCGTACTTGCCTTCCTGCATCAGCGCCATGGCTTCCTGCGCTTTCAGCTCTTCTTCGCGCGGCAGAACTTTATCCAGCAGGGCGCGGATCGCCTCTTCCGGCTGCGGCCCCTGGAAGCCATCCACCGGCTGACCGTTCTGGAACAGATAGACGGTTGGGATCGCGCGCAGGCCAAACTGGGAAGCCACCATTGGTTCGGCGTCACAATCCAGCTTCGCCAGAATGAACTGACCGTTGTACTGCGCGGCAAGGCTTTCCAGGACCGGCGTCAGTTGCAGGCAGTGTTGGCTGCGTTCAGACCAGAAGTAGAACAGCACCGGTTTAGTCATTGACTGTTCGAGCGTCTGTTGCAGGTTAGCTTCAGTTATGTTGACGATATTCTGTACGGACATGCGGCATTCTCTTTTATCGGTTTACTCTTTACATGGGGGTAAGCGTCGTCGCTTCAACTCAACCCTGCAAAATTTTGTCCATCATCCGCCCCGGCAGCAGGCGTTTCAACCAGCCGACGGCATGGGTTACCAGCGTGACCGGATAGCGCATTTTAGGGGTATCGCTCTCAAACGCGTGGCGCACTTTGGCAACGACGGCTTCTGGCCCAAGCGTAAAACGCGCCGCGATGCCGGGGTTTTCGACCGGTTTGTCCGCCTGCGTCTGGTTAACGTTTTCCGTAAAGCGGGTGCGGATCGGGCCCGGTTCAATCAGGCTGACCTTAATACCGCTGTGGCGCAGCTCCATGCGCAACGCATCGGACCAGGCTTCAAGCGCATATTTGCTGGCGGCGTAAGCCCCGCGGCCCGGCGTGGAGATCAGGCCCATGACCGAGGAGGTCATCACGATGCGCCCTTCGCCGTGCGGCAGCATGGCGGGGAGAAGGCGCATGGTAAGCTGATGCGCCCCGAAAAAGTTTGCGGAGAACTGCTGCTCCAGCTGTTCCCGTGAGAGAGTCTGTAGCGGGCCGTACACGCCGTAGCCCGCATTGTTGAACAGACCGTAAAGACGGTTGTTGGTCAGGGCGATAACCTCATCGGCGGCCTGCTCTACGCTCTCTGGCGAATCAAGATCCAGCAGAATGCCGGTAAATCCCAGCCCTCGCATGCGTTCGACATCCTCGGGTTTGCGGCAGGCTGCCAGTACCCAAAACCCCTGACGTTTCAGTTCAAGGGCGCTTTCAAGGCCAATTCCGCTGGAACATCCTGTTATTAAGACCGATTTTTGCATAACTTTACCTGTCAGGTTCTCAGCTGTTTGACGAGTCATGTTTTACTAAAGGAGCCAGCCGGGTTGCCATCCAGTCGGCAATGAACGGCTGGGCATCGCGATTGGGGTGAATGCCATCATCCTGCATCCACTGGGGTTTCAGATAGACCTCTTCCATGAAAAATGGCAGCAGCGGAATATCAAACTCTTTGGCAAGCTTAGGATAGATCGCGCTAAACGCCTCATTATACCGACGGCCGTAGTTGGCGGGCAGGCGAATTTGCATCAGCAGCGGCTGGGCATTGGCGGCCTTAATGGTCTGCAAAATGGTCCGCAGCGTTTGCTCCGTTTGCTGAGGCTGGAAGCCGCGCAAACCATCATTACCGCCCAGTTCAACCAGCACCCAACGCGGTTGATGCTGCTTAAGCAGGGCAGGCAGGCGCGATAAGCCTTGCTGCGACGTATCGCCGCTGATGCTGCCGTTCACGACAGACGCCCGGGACTGCCATTTATCATTGAGCAGGGCGGGCCAGGCCGCACTGGCGGCCATACGATAGCCCGCGCTCAGGCTGTCGCCCAGAATCAATAACGTGTCCGCAGCCGCCGCGCGGAAGGTCATCAGCATCAAAAACAGGAAGGGCAAATGCCAGCGGAAAACATTGTTGAAGTTCATCGTCTTAAGAAGTCCGTCGGTCAGGGAGAACACGAGCTTTCCATCCTCACCGGAGTTGAACTCGTTGTCAAACGTGCCGAAACCATCGCCCTGATTGGTGAATCCGGTTCCGGTAAGTCCACGCTGCTGGCCATTCTCGCCGGTCTGGACGATGGCAGCAGTGGGGAAGTGAACCTGGTCGGCCAGCCCCTCCACGCGCTTGATGAAGAGGCCCGCGCCGCGCTGCGTGCCCGGCATATCGGGTTTGTCTTTCAGTCATTCATGCTGATCCCGACGCTGAACGCGCTGGAAAACGTTGAGCTGCCCGGCCTGCTGCGTGGTGACAATACTCGTGAAAGCCGCGATCACGCCACGGCGTTGCTGGAACAGCTGGGGCTGGGAAAACGTCTCGACCATCTTCCGGCACAGCTTTCCGGCGGTGAGCAGCAGCGCGTGGCGCTGGCGCGGGCGTTTAACGGGCGCCCTGAAGTGCTGTTTGCCGATGAACCCACTGGTAACCTTGACCGTAAAACCGGAGACAAGATTGCCGATCTGCTGTTTTCCCTCAACCGCGAGCACGGCACCACGCTGATTCTGGTTACCCACGATCCGCAGCTGGCCGCCCGCTGCGACCGCCGCCTGCGGCTGGTGAACGGTATTCTTCAGGAGGAAGCATGATTGCCCGCTGGTTCTGGCGCGAGTGGCGCTCGCCCTCGCTGCTGATTGTCTGGCTGGCGTTGAGCCTGGCGGTGGCCTGCGTGCTGGCGCTCGGTAGCGTCAGCGATCGTATGGAGAAAGGGCTTAGCCAGCAGAGTCGGGAATTTATGGCCGGAGACCGAGCTCTGCAAAGTTCTCGCCCCGTGCCGCCGGGCTGGATTGAGGAAGCGCGCAAAGAGGGGCTGAAGGTAGGGGAGCAGATCACCTTTCAGACTATGACCTTTGCGGGCGACACGCCGCAGCTTGCCAGCGTAAAAGCCGTGGATGACATCTACCCGATGTACGGTGACTTACAAACCAGCCCGCCGGGGCTAAAACCGACGGCCGGTACGGTCCTGCTGGCATCGCGACTGATGGCGCTGCTGAATCTGAAACCAGGCGACAGTATCGACGTCGGCGACGCGACACTCAAAATTGCCGGGGAAGTGGTGCAGGAGCCCGACTCTGGATTTAATCCGTTCCAGCTTGCGCCGCGCCTGCTGATGAACACCGCTGATGTGGCGAAAACCAACGCCGTCCAGCCGGGAAGCCGTGTCACCTGGCGGTATAAGTTTGGCGGGACGCCTGCGCAGCTGGAGGCGTACGAAAAATGGCTCCTGCCGCAGCTCAAGCCGGAACACCGCTGGTACGGGCTGGAGCAGGATGACGGGGCGCTCGGCAAATCCCTCGAACGTTCCCAGCAGTTCCTGCTGCTGTCGGCGCTGTTAACTCTGCTGCTTGCCATTGCGGCGGTTGCCGTGGCGATGGGGCACTACTGCCGCAGCCGTTACGATCTGGTGGCGATCCTCAAAACCCTCGGCGCGGGCCGCGCGCAGCTGCGCAAGCTGATTGTCGGCCAGTGGCTGATGGTGCTGACGCTGTCGGCTCTGACCGGCGGGGCGATAGGGCTGCTGTTTGAAAAGCTGCTGATGGTGCTGCTCAAACCGGTATTGCCCGCCGCATTACCGCCTGCCAGCCTCTGGCCGTGGCTGTGGGCCATCGGCGCGATGACGACGATCTCCCTGCTGGTGGGGTTACGCCCGTACCGGCTGCTGCTCGCCACCCAGCCGCTGCGCGTGCTGCGCCGCGATGTGGTGGCCAGCGTCTGGCCGCTGAAGTTCTATCTGCCGGTGATTATTGCGGTGGCGGTCGGGCTGTTGGCCTGGCTGATGGGCGGCAGTACGCTGCTGTGGGCGGTGCTGGCGGGCGCGGTGGTGCTGGCGCTGCTGTGCGGCGTAGTGGGCTGGATACTGCTTAATGTCCTGAGAAAGCTGACAGTTAAATCACTCCCCATACGGTTAGCGGTTAACCGACTGCTGCACCAGCCGTGGTCTACCCTCAGCCAGCTCTCGGCATTTTCGCTGTCGTTTATGCTGCTGGCGCTTCTGCTGGTGCTGCGCGGGGATCTGCTGGATCGCTGGCAGCAACAGCTTCCGCCGGAAAGCCCGAACTATTTCCTGATCAACATTGCTCCAGAACAGGTGACGCCGCTGAAGGGTTTCCTGTCTGAGCATCACATTATTCCGGAATCGTTCTATCCGATCGTGCGCGCCCGCCTGACGCAGATCAACGGCCAGTCGACGGAGGGAAATAAGGATGAATCGCTCAATCGCGAACTCAACCTGACCTGGCAGGCGAAACGTCCGGACCATAACCCGATCGTTGCCGGCACCTGGCCGCCGAAAGCGGGGGAAGTGTCGATGGAGGAGGGGCTGGCAACACGGCTGAACGTGAACCTCGGCGACAGCGTGACCTTCACCGGTGATACCCAGGATTTCACCGCCAAAGTTACCAGCCTGCGTAAGGTGGACTGGGAAAGCCTGCGACCAAACTTCTTCTTCATCTTCCCGCCGGGTGCGCTGGACGGACAGCCCCAGAGCTGGCTCACCAGCTTCCGTTGGGAAAACGGCAACGGCATGCTGACGCAGCTTAACCGGGAATTTCCGACGGTGAGCCTGCTGGATATCGGCGCGATCCTCAAACAGGTCGGGCAGGTGCTGGAGCAGGTGAGCCGCGCGCTGGAGGTGATGGTAGTGCTGGTGACCGTCTGCGGCGTGCTGTTGCTGCTGGCGCAGGTGCAGGTGGGCATGCGTCAGCGTCATCAGGAGCTGGTGGTCTACCGCACGCTGGGAGCCAGTAAACGGCTGCTGCGCGCCACGCTGTGGAGCGAATTTGCCCTGCTCGGTCTGGTGGCGGGCCTGGTGGCGGCCATCGGGGCGGAAACCGCGCTGGCGGTACTCCAGAGCAAAGTCTTCGACTTCCCGTGGGAGCCCGACTGGCGGCTGTGGCTCACGCTGCCCGTCTGCGGCGCCGTGCTGCTGTCCCTGTGCGGCGGCTGGCTCGGAACCCGGCTGTTGAAAGGTAAAGCGCTATTCCGCCAGTTCGTCAGCTAGTTTACTGACGTGATGATGACGCACCGGCATTTCTGCTGGTGCGTCATCGCTTAACGGCACAAATCGTTAATGCCCCTGTATTTAGTAGCACAAAACATTAAAAACCCGCCCACACAGCCCGAATTTTTCCGGTTAATATTCACCAGCTAAATATTTAGCAGCGTGTCTATCAAGGAAAAAGAATGACTATAAGAAAAACAGCGCTGGCGACAACGATCGGCGCAGCAGTGGCATTGGCTTCTTTCGCATCTCAGGCGGAAATCACCCTTCTGAAACAGGATCCGCAGGCGGGTAACCCGCTGAGCCGCCTGAACTTCACCGTTGGCGGCAGTATTCGTCCTCAGTTCCAGAATATGACCGGTGATGACGGCAAAAACAGCTACAAGCGCAACGGCTTTGACGGCGGCACCCGCTTCCGTTTCGCTGCGGATTACTACCTGTTCGATGACATCAGCTGGATCAGCTACTACGAGCTGGGTGTGAACATTCCGGCGCAGTTCAACTGGGATCATCACTACGCCGACGGCGCGCACGACACCTCTCGTCGTATGCTCTACACCGGTCTGAAGAGCGACACCTGGGGTACGCTGACCTTCGGCCAGCAGAACAGCGTGTACTATGACGTAGTGGGCGCAAAAACCGATATCTGGGACTACGACATGATTGGTCAGGCGCCAGGTAACGGGATCAACGGCGACTATGACGGCTCTTACCGTTCACGCCAGATGCTGAAGTACAAGAAAACCGTGGGCGATGCTGACATCTACGCCTCTTACCTGTTTGAAGACAGCGAATACCTGCCGGGCAACGGCCTGCGTTACAAACGTAAAGGCGGCGGTTCACTGGGTATCGATTATCACCTGACTACCGATCTGACCTGGGGCGCAGCGTGGAACTACACCCGCGCGGACATGCGTAACCCGGACAACGGCGACAGCAAATCCTACGACCAGAATATCCTTGGTACCGCCCTGAGCTGGACGCCGGATAACTGGACCTTCTCCGCAGGCGGCGGCTGGTATCAAAACTTCCTGACCACCAAAAAAGTGTCCGTTAACGACTACTTCGCCGGTGATGCATGGGGTATTGAATACTTTGCGGGTTACAAGTTCCCGGTTGGTCAGTATGCGGTGAAATCCATCCAGCCGTACTTCATGGGCGACCGTATTGAGTACGTGAATGGCCGTAACTACCAGCGCATCGACAACGGTGTGGGTATCAGCTTCCAGCTGGATTACGGTTTCCGCGTGGATTACGAACACGTGTTCACCTCCAGCACCGACAACCTGGGCGATATGAACCTGGTGCGTCTGCGTTACGACTTCTAAGTTGTCATGTAGGGTGCGGCCTGATGCCCTCACCCTGACCCTCTCCCACGGGGAGAGGGAAAAAACATTAAAAACGGCAACCCAGGTTGCCGTTTTGCTTTTACCTCGCCACCCGGCTTTATTTTTCAGCGATCGAGCCACTCAGCAATTTCTTCGTACGTCCCGCGATACACAATCTTCTCCGCCTTTTTCTCCAGCTGATAGCCGTACATCGGGTCGTAATAGTCCTTCAGCAGCGGCACAAGCCAGCTGAAGTGCGCGTCAGTGCTGCCAGTACGCTGTTGCTCGACAAGCGCGGCATCCAGCAGGGCGGTAAATTCCGCAAAGCGTTGCAGCCCCAGACGGCGACGAATGGCGTACAGGCCGTGATGCAGATATTCGCTGTACGCTTTCCAGCCCGCCTCTTCACCGCAGGCGGCAGAAAAGTCGGCCCACATGTGGACGAAATACTCTTCGCGCAGGCGCTCAAGACGGATCTCAAACGGATCTTCAACCACCACGACAGGCGCTTCAGCCATGCGGTCGCGCAGGCACTCCGGCAGGTGGTTAGAGCCAATCATCCGGCCTTCATCTTCCAGCACCCAGCGCGCGGCGTCTTTTTTCAATAGCTCAACCGCAAGGTGATTCTCGAAGCTCGCCTGAGAAAGCTGCGGGGTGAGCGTGCGGCCAAACGACGAGCCGCGATGGTGCGCCAGCCCTTCCAGATCGATGCCCTGCGCATGCTGCTTAACCAGCAGCGTTTTACCGTTACCGGTACAGCCGCCGATAAGCACCATCGGCTTTTGTGACTGCTCAATGGTCACCTGAATCGCCGTCTGACGCAGGGCCTTATAGCCGCCGCGGATCAGCGGGTAGTCGATGCCCGCCTCTTTCAGCCAGGCCTGGGAGATGTGTGAGCGCTGGCCACCGCGCGCGCAGCAAAGGTAGCCCTCAGGATGGGCAAGGCTGGCTTCCCGCCAGGCGCTGATGCGCGCCTCGCGCGTCTCGCCGTTGACCAGGCTATGGCCGAGCGCCAGCGCGGCGTCCGGACCCTGGCGTTTATAGCAGGTGCCGACGGCGGCACGCTCGTCGTCGTTCATTAAGGGCAGGTTGAGTGCGGCGGGCATCGCACCCTGGGCAAATTCGATCGGCGCGCGAACGTCGATTAAAGGGGTATCGGACGCGAGGATCGCGCGATAGTCCGTTCCATCGTTCATGGTGGTTCCAGAAGAAAACTGAGCAGCAATGGGCGGGGATTGTACGCCGGGGAAGGGGAAGGTCAACTCCCCGGCGAGGGATACTTACTTCAGTTTTGACTGCGCCCAGACAATACCGCTCGCATATTCTGGCGGCAGCAGGGGAACAATCGCTTCCAGCGTGGCGCTCAGGCGGTCCGTGTCGGTATCGTTCAGGTTCAGATGGCCGACCTTACGCCCCGGACGCACCTCTTTGTCGTACCAGTGCAGGTGCACCAGCGGCAGCTTCAGCCAGTTGTAGTTCAGATCGGTGCCGATCAGGTTGATCATCACCGACGGGCTGGTCACCACCGGCTGCGGCAGCGGCAGATCGGTGATGGCGCGCAGGTGCAGCTCGAACTGGCTGATGGAGGCGCCGTTTTGCGTCCAGTGGCCGCTGTTGTGCACGCGCGGCGCAAGTTCGTTGATCAGCAGACCCGACGGCGTGACGAAACACTCCATCGCCATCACGCCCACATAGCCCAGCTCATGCATAATGGCAGAGAGCATCTCTTCCGCCTGCGCCTGCTGGTCAGCATTGGCCTGCGGGAAGGCGACGCTGGTGCGCAGAATCCCGTCCTGATGCAGGTTATGCGTTAGCGGGTAAAAAACGGTGTGCCCGTCATGCCCGCGCGCGCCAACCAGCGACACTTCACCGCTAAAGTTAATGCCCTGCTCAACAATGCACTCGCCGTAGCAGTCGTCCGGCAGCTCGGCGGTGTCGTTCGCGCGCAGGCGCCACTGCCCGCGGCCGTCGTAGCCGCCGACGCGACGCTTCACAATCGCCAGGTCTCCCAGCATCGCAAACACGTCATCCCACTCGCGCTTATCGGAAAGCAGCTGCCACGGCGCGGTCGCGAGGCCGAGCTTGTCGAAAAGCTGTTTTTGCGTGAGACGGTCGGCAATGATCGGGAAGACGTCGCGGTTCACAAAGGCGTTATGGCGCGCCAGCTCGCGGGTCAGGGCGGTTTCCGGCCAGCGTTCAATTTCGGCGGTGATCACGCTCTGATGGAACGGCACGGCTTCCGGCTCGGCATCCAGCCCGACGGGCCAGACGGCAATACCCAGCGGCTCACCGGCCTGACGCAGCATCCGGCCAAGCTGACCATTACCAAGAACGCAAACCTGCTTCATGCTGCACCCCGCGGATCCGGGTTATCCAGCACCTCATCGGTCTGGGCTTTACGCCACTCCGCCAGACGCTGGTGCAAATCTTTATCATGCGTCGCCAGGATCTGCGCGGCCAGCAGAGCGGCATTTGCCGCACCTGCTTTACCAATCGCCAGGGTACCGACAGGAATACCGCGCGGCATCTGGACAATAGAGTAAAGGCTATCCACCCCGCTTAACGCGGCGCTTTGCACGGGAACACCGAGTACCGGCACCAGCGTTTTGGCGGCAATCATGCCCGGCAGATGTGCTGCGCCGCCCGCACCGGCAATGATCACCTCGTAACCGTTCTCTTCGGCGCTTTCGGCGAAGCTGAACAGTTTATCCGGCGTACGGTGCGCGGAAACCACTTCGACGTGGTGCGGAACATTCAGGATTTCAAAGATTTCGGCGGCGAACTGCATGGTAGCCCAGTCGCTTTTGGACCCCATCACGATGGCGACACGCGCCGGATTATTGCGGGAAGACATGCGTCTTAAAACTCCTGTGGTGCGGAACACACTGCTTTCGAGGGCACAGAGAATAGCATGTAATACCGGCAAGGAAAACGGTTGCGTGGTCGGGAAATGAGCGAAAAGACGGGGAGGCGTTAAAACGGGAAGGCGATCAGTTCGACACCTTCCGGCGTAACTTTGACCATCGATCCTTCGCTGTGCCAGGCGCCTAAAACCACGCGATGGGCGGGCTCGCCGTTGGCGATAAGGGAATGCACATCGGGACGATGGGTATGGCCGTGGATCAACCACTGAACGCGATGCTTCTCCATCACCTTCACTACCGCCTGCGGATTGACGTCCATGATGGTCATCGATTTGCTGCTGTTGGCGGCCTTGCTGCCCGCGCGCATTCTGGCGGCGATGCGGTTGCGGATAAACAGCGGCAGGGCGAGAAACACTTTCTGGATCCACGGGGTGTGAACTTTGGCGCGAAACGCCAGGTAGCCGGCATCGTCAGTGCAGAGCGTGTCGCCGTGCATGATCAGAATATTGCGGCCATAGAGGTTGAGCACCTGCTCTTCCGGCAGCAGCGTCATACCGCTCTCGCGGGCGTAGCGCTGGCCGATCAGGAAATCACGGTTGCCGTGAATGAAATAGCAGGGGACGCCGGAATCCACCAGCACTTTAATGGCCGCAGCTATCTCACGGTGCAGCGGGTTCGGATCGTCGTCGCCTATCCAGGCCTCAAACAGGTCGCCCAGAATGTACAGCGCGTCGGCGCTTTTCGCTTCACCGCGTAAAAAACGCAGAAAACCGGCGGTTATCGCCGGTTCTTCTGTTTGCAGATGCAGATCCGCAATAAAGAGTGTCGCCACGAATTACTCGCTGACGGTCACGCTTGTGATCACAACGTCTTCTTTAGGAACGTCCTGGTGCATACCGCTGCGGCCAGTAGAAACGGCTTTGATCTTGTCGACCACGTCCATCCCTTCAACCACTTCTGCGAATACGCAGTAGCCCCAGCCTTGCAGACTTTCGCCAGAGAAGTTCAGGAAGTCGTTGTCCGCTACGTTGATGAAGAACTGTGCGGTCGCAGAGTGTGGCGCCTGAGTACGGGCCATTGCCAGCGTACCACGGGTGTTTTTCAGGCCGTTGTTCGCTTCGTTTTTGATCGCTTCTTTCGTCTCTTTCTGGCGCATGCCAGGCTCGAAACCGCCGCCCTGGATCATAAAGCCGTTGATCACACGGTGGAAAATAGTGTTGTTGTAGAAACCTTCGCGGCAGTAGTCCAGGAAGTTTTTAACTGTTTCAGGCGCTTTGTCATCAAAGGTTTTGATTACGATATCGCCATGATTAGTGTGGAAAGTAACCATTTTTGCATCCTGTTCCGTTATTGTGGTGCGTCGACCCGTGCTCGGGTCACATATAGGGGCTTGTTATAGCATAACCACAGGACACGATCACCTTGCATTGTGTGCTGACCGTACTCCGAATTATGGGTATTATAAGGAACAAACAATCCACACACGTGTTTACATGGAATCTTCGATGTTAAAAATCTTTAATACAATGACGCGCCAAAAAGAGGAATTTAAACCTATCCATGCCGGGGAAGTCGGCATGTACGTGTGTGGTATTACGGTTTACGATCTCTGTCATATCGGCCATGGCCGTACCTTTGTCGCGTTCGACGTGGTGTCACGCTACCTGCGCTTCCTGGGCTACAACCTGAAGTACGTGCGCAACATCACCGACATCGACGACAAAATCATTAAACGTGCTAATGAAAATGGCGAAAGCTTTGTCGCGCTGGTGGATCGCATGATCGCCGAAATGCACAAGGATTTTGATGCCTTAAATATTCTGCGCCCGGACAGCGAACCGCGTGCGACCCACCATATCCATGAAATCATTGATATCACCCAAAAGCTGATCGAGCGTGGTCACGCCTATGTGGCGGACAACGGTGACGTGATGTTCTCGGTGCCTACGGACCCAACCTACGGTGCGCTTTCCCGCCAGGATCTGGACCAGCTCCAGGCCGGCGCGCGCGTGGACGTGGTGGACGTGAAGCGTAATCCGATGGACTTCGTGCTGTGGAAGATGTCCAAAGCGGGCGAACCGAGCTGGCCATCCCCGTGGGGCGAAGGGCGTCCGGGCTGGCACATTGAATGTTCCGCGATGAACTGCAAGCAGCTGGGCAACCATTTCGACATCCATGGCGGCGGTTCGGATCTGATGTTCCCGCACCATGAAAACGAAATCGCGCAGTCCACCTGTGCACACGGCGGCGAGTACGTGAACTACTGGATGCACTCCGGGATGGTGATGGTTGACCGCGAGAAGATGTCGAAATCGCTGGGTAACTTCTTCACCGTGCGCGACGTGCTGAAGTATTACGACGCGGAAACCGTGCGCTACTTCCTGATGTCTGGCCACTATCGCAGCCAGCTGAACTACAGCGAAGAGAACCTGAAGCAGGCGCGCGCTGCGCTGGAGCGTCTGTATACCGCCTTGCGCGGCACCGATAAATCTGTTCCGGCCGCAGGCGGTGAGGCGTTCGAGGCCCGCTTCGTTGAGGTCATGAACGACGACTTCAACACCCCGGAAGCCTACTCCGTGCTGTTCGACATGGCGCGTGAGGTGAACCGCCTGAAGTCAGAAGATATGGCGGCGGCCAATGCGCTGGCGTCTCATCTGCGTAAGCTCTCTTCCGTGCTCGGCCTGCTGGAGCAGGAGCCGGACCTGTTCCTGCAAAGCGGCGCGCAGGCGGACGACGGTGAAGTGGCGGAAATTGAAGCACTGATCAAAGCACGTCTCGAAGCGCGTCAGGCGAAAGACTGGGCGGCGGCGGATGCGGCGCGTAACCGTCTGACCGAGATGGGCATTATTCTGGAAGACGGCCCGCAGGGAACCACCTGGCGACGTAAGTAGGTCCGTAACGCCCGGTGGCGCTAACGCTTACCGGGCCTACAAAATCACGACCGTAGGCCGGGTAAGGCGTAGCCGCCACCCGGCTTTTCTTTTACCTCCGCCTCCACCACAGCAACCCCATCAGCACCATCCCCGGCAGCCACACCCACAGCAGTTCCGAGATAATCACCTGATGCCCGTACGGCGTGGTGTAGCGCGATAGTGCAAACGGCGCGACCTTAATCACCTGCCACGGCGCGAAAAAGCGTTCATCTGACCACGGCCACAGCCAGCCGACGCCTTTCCCGCCGGTGGTGATCGAATCCAGCAGGCTGTGCGACAGCAGTGACACGGTTAAAAAAAGCCAGCACCGCGTCAGGCTGGCCCTGAACCAACGTCGGCCTGCCAGCACGCAGAGTATCGGCACCACCAGGGCAAACAGAAGCGAATGAGTGAAACCGCGGTGGCCGAAAATATTCCCGTAGGCGACACCGAATTTAAACGCCAGTACGTCGGCATCGGGCAGCATGGCGAGGACGATCCCGGCAAACAGCAGGCGGGGTGGGATGACTTTGGTTCCGAGCCCTAAGCCCAGACACAGAGGTACGGCAGCGTGGGTGATAATGGTAGGCATTGCATTTATCCATGGCAAATCATGGGAATATAGCAGCAGATCCGCCGCAGCAAACCTGTGCTAAATTCTGATTTTACGCCGATTCCCGCGCGATAAGCTGCCCGGAGAGGGTAATGCGCTGCGTTTGCAGATCCGGCTCTTTCAGCCTGCGGATCATCAGCCCTGCCGCCTGGCGGCCGGTCTCTTCGCTGGCAGACGAAACGTAAGTCAGCGACGGCGACGTGAGATTAACGTGGAGCATATCTTCAAAACCAATCAGCGCCACCTGCTGGGTTAAAAACACGTCTTTACCCACCGTGCGCCCCACCTGGTGAATACCGGAGATCGAACCGATCATCGCATCCGGTGAATGGCAGAGCAGGGCGGTAATCGTGTTGTTCTTCTCCAGCAGCTGACGAGTCGCCATGGCCGCCGCCTGCGTGTCATCGGTGCAGGCGGGAGAATATTCCTCACGCCAGACCAGGCCGTTCTGCGTCATCGCGCTGCGAAAACCAAGCAGGCGCTGCTCGCGGATACGGCACCCGTCGCGCCCGCCAATGTAGGCGATGTTACGGTGCCCGCGCTCGATAAGATAACGCGCGGCCAGGTTCGCCGCCTGGCGGTTATCGCGCATCACCAGGTTGCATTTCTCTTCCAGCAACGACTGCGAAACCGCCACAAGCGGCAGCGGGCAGTGACGAATGTGTTCCGGAAGAGAGGCGGCGCGGGTGTCCGACGCCAGGTAGATGACGCCCGCCACGCCCTGCTGCTTAAACGAGAGCAGGGTACGCTCAAGATGTTCGCCGTCGTTCAGCGGCTGACCGAGAAATACCATATAACCCTGTTTCTCCAGCTCCTGAACGATGCTCGCCATCACCTTGATGGAAAAGCTGTCGCTGAAGTCGCGCAGGATCAGGCCGATTAAGTTGGAGGTGTTGGCGCGAAGATTGGCAGCGGCGACGTTATGAACATAACCCAGCGTTGTGATGGCGGCATTGACCTTCCCGATCGTCGCCTCTGAGATCTTCCCTTTCTGGCGCAGCACCAGCGAAACGGTAGAAACCGACACGCCCGCATGCTTTGCGACATCAATAATGCTGACTTTCTTCAAAACCGCTCCCTGAAATTTCCCGATTATCAGCCAGATAAGAGGCGTCCCCCAGCGTACAGGAGACGCCTCCTTCAGGCATCTTATTATTTGCCAATCATCGTGGACATGGTCTGGGCGATAAACTGTGCTCTGGCCCCGAAAATCACCTGTATTCCGTTATCGCCAACGAACACCACGCCGCGCGCGCCAAGCCCGTTCAGCCCGTCCCGGTCCACCGCTTCGCTCTTCGCCACTTCCAGACGCAGACGTGTGATGCAGGAGCCGACGGAATCAATGTTCTGCGCACCGCCCAGCAGGCCGATGATTTCGGTGGCAAGTTCGGAATCGGACTTGTCATTCGCGCTGGCGGTCACTTCGGTGCGGCCCGGCGTTTTCACGTCGAAGCGACGGATCACGAAGCGGAAGGTGAAGTAGTAGATCAATGCCATCGGAATGCCGATGATAATGGCGCTCAGGAAGTTGGTCTGATAGCCGTTAAACGACGGCAGGATCCCGAACGACAGGTAGTCGATAAAGCCCGCCGAGAACGACTTGGCGATGTGCGCATGCAGCAGGTACATGGTCATGTACGCCAGGCCCGCCATGATGGCGTTGAAGACGTAAAGGATCGGCGCCACGAAGATAAAGGTGAACTCTACCGGCTCGGTGATGCCCGTCAGGAAGCAGGTGAGGGCCGCAGAGAACAGAATACCGGCCGCGATTTTCTTATTCTTCGTGTGCGCTTCGTGGTACATCGCCAGACACGCCGCGGGCAGTGCGAACAGCATCAGCGGGAACTCGCCCTGCATGAATTTCCCGGCGTTCTGGTAGGTGTCGCTGCTGAAGGATTTCACTCCCTCTTCCAGCATCTTGAACCAGATGGTCTGGTCACCGTGGATCACCTGACCCGCCTGGGTAGTGTAATCCCCGAACGAATACCAGAAGGAGGGATACCAGATATGGTGCAGGCCGAGCGGGATCAACGCGCGCTCCACCAGCCCGAAGATAAAGGTCGAGGCCGCCTGGTTATCGCCGTTTACCACCACGGACAGGGCGTCGATCCCGGACTGAATATGCTGCCAGACGTACGGCAGCAGCAGGCCGAGCAGGAACGACAGAAACGCCGTCGCAATCGCCACAAAGCGCTTGCCGGAGAAGAAGCCGAGGAACTCCGGCAGCTGCATGGTGTGGAAGCGGTTGTAACACCAGGCCGCAAGAATACCGCAGATCAGGCCGCCAAAGACGCCCATCTGCAACGTCGGAATGCCAACGACCATGGCGTATTTGCCGCCCTGAGAGGCCATTTCCGGCGTGATGCTCAGCACGGTGCTGATGGTGATGTTGGTGACAAACACGGAGACCGCGGCAGAGAGTGCGGCAATGCCGGATTCCGAAGCCAGTCCGACGGCAGAGCCGATGGCGAACAGCATCGGCAGGTTATCAAAGATAACCCCGCCGGCGTTCATCATCAGCGGCAGATGGAACTTATCGCCGAAGGCCAGCAGCAGGCCCGCAGCGGGAAGCAGTGAAATTGGCAGCATTAAGGCGCGACCAATCATCGATAACTTAGACAGCGATTTAACAAACCCTGTTATCAGGCTCATGCTGATTTCCCCCGAGTAGCGCTTTTTTCACGCTGTTATTGTAAGTAGAACGTTTTAGTAGAACGTTCTACTTATCGTGGGGAAAGTCTGAAAACCGCGCAACTTAATTTTCACATTTCGCCAGAGGGAATAGTGATTATTTGAAGTTGATCGATAATTAACCGTGATGGGTGTGAGGGGATTGTGAGAGAAATTGCCGGGTGGCGGCTTCGCCTTACCCGGCCTACAAACGGAGACAGTACGTAGGCCCGGTAAGCGCAGCGCCACCGGGCATCAGACAGCTCAGGCCGTCACGGTCACGCTTTGTCCTGCGAAGCTCACGGTCTGACCCGCGACAATTTTGCAGCGCTTGCGGGTTTCCACCGCGCCGTCTACTTTTACCTGCCCGTCGGCGATGACGATCTTCGCCTGCGCGCCGCTTTCGCTCCAGCCTTCCAGCTTCAGCAGATCGCACAGCTCAACGTGCGGGTGTTTACCCAAAGAAAAAGTTGCCATGATTACGCGTCCTCTACGTCGTGATACTCCTCGCACGCCTGCAAGGTATTCTGAATCAGTGTTGCTACCGTCATCGGGCCTACGCCGCCCGGGACCGGAGTGATATAGGATGCGCGCGCTGCGGCATCTTCATACACCACGTCGCCGACCACTTTGCCGTTTTCCAGACGGTTAATACCCACGTCCACGACGATTGCGCCCTCTTTGATCCACTCGCCCGGAATAAAGCCCGGCTTGCCGACCGCAACGATCAGCAGATCGGCGTTTTCGACGTGGTGACGCAGGTTTTTAGTGAAGCGGTGGGTAACGGTGGTGGTACAGCCCGCCAGCAGCAGCTCCATGCTCATCGGGCGGCCCACGATGTTGGAGGCGCCAATCACCACGGCGTTGAGGCCGTAGGTATCGATGTTATAACGCTCCAGCAGCGTCACGATGCCGCGCGGGGTGCACGGACGCAGGCGCGGCGCGCGCTGGCACAGTCGGCCTACGTTATACGGATGGAAACCGTCAACGTCTTTGTCCGGCGCGATGCGCTCCAGCACCTTCACGTTGTCAATGCCCGCAGGCAGCGGCAGCTGAACCAGGATGCCGTCGATCTCTTTATCCGCATTCAGAGTGTCGATCAGTTCCAGCAGTTCCGCTTCGCTGGTGGTTTCCGGCAGATCGTAAGAGCGGGAGACGAACCCCACCTCTTCACACGCTTTGCGTTTGCTGCCGACATAAATTTGCGAAGCCGGGTTGCTGCCAACCAGCACAACGGCCAGCCCGGGGGCGCGAAATCCGGCGGCTTTACGCGCCTTCACTTTTTCCGCAACCTCAGAGCGCACCTGCTGCGCAATCGTTTTACCGTCAATAATCTTTGCTGCCATCAGAGAGAAGATTCCGTCTGTAACGTTAGAAAGGAGGGATTGCCTGTATTTTGTCAGAAGCGAGCGCCGCTGTCAGTCACCCTTTACGAGATTTCATCGATGTCCCGCAAAATCCCTTCTCACGGCATGGTCAATTTCTTAGGGGTGATTAGGATGTGACCTGGCAAAATGGCAGCGTTTTGACATATTACAAAATAAATTCCTGAGCTACTTTGTCCTCTCCGAAATAAGCCTTCAATTTTTTAATTGATCGTATTTCTTATTCCCGAATATGCGCGGGAAGGGTTATTTACATTTTAAAGGAATAGACATGAAACTCAGCAACATTGCTTCTACTGTTATTGCAACTCTGGCCCTGGTCGCGGGTGCCGCTCACGCAGAAGATACTACCACGCCTGTATCTGTAAACGGTGGTACGGTGCATTTTAAAGGTGAATTAGTGAATGCCGCGTGTTCAGTGAATACTGACTCTTCAGAGCAGACGGTTAATCTTGGCCAGTACCGTACCGCGAAATTCACTAAAGTAGGTGACACCACCTCCAATATTCCGTTCACCATCGAACTGAACGACTGCGATCCTGCGGTAGCGAAAACCGCTGCTGTCGCGTTTACCGGCCAGATCGACGCCACCGACAAAACGCTGCTGGCGGTAAGCTCCGGTAATAACGACAACTCCGCGAAGGGCGTGGGTATTGAGATCCTCGACAGCAAATCCTCCACGCTGACCCCGGACGGCGCCACCTTCTCTGCGGCGCAGAACCTGATTGAAGGGACTAACACCCTGAACTTCACCGCGCGCTATAAAGCCACGGCGGCGACCACCGAGCCAGGCCAGGCAAACGCGGACGCAACATTCGTAATGAAATACGAGTAATGCCTGAGTACAGGGATGTGGCTGGCCTCAGGGAAGAGGTCTTTTGATCGCCTATACCGGGAGCGAAGGATGACAAGGACTGGGATACTGCTGTGTGCCCTTGCGATTGCCTCAGCGGTAAACGCACATACCGTGGTCATAGACGGCGGCAAAGTACACCTCAGGGGAGAGCTGGTGAACGGCGGCTGCGCCGTGGCCCCGGACAGCCAGAATATGCGCGTGGATATGGGGCAATACCGCACAAACGCCTTTTCCGGCGTCGGCAGCTTTTCCACGGTTAATGTGCCTTTCACCGTACGTCTGCTGGATTGCAGCGTGGACGTCTCCCGCACCGTGGGGATCCAGTTCCAGGGAGTGACACCGGCAGAAGATCCGCAGGTTTTCCTGGCGACATCGCGGCCGGGGGAAAATGCGGTCAGCAGCGGTGTCGGGCTGGCGCTTTTTGACGAACAGCAACGTCAGATCATCCCGAACGCGACGGCGGTGAGCTGGTTACCCATTGACACCCGCGAGCTGGTATTTCATTTCAGCGCCCGCTACCGGGCAATTTCCGAACACCTTGTACCAGGCACTATTCAGTCGAATGTCTGGTTTACGTTGATTTATCCCTGACGCCTGCGAACTAATTATTAAAGGTACGGTTGTGATGAACACCCTGATTAAACCTGGACTGTTTTTAGCTTTTATTTTGATGATGGTTTCTGCCAGCGCGAATGCGTCCGGCGGGATTGCGCTGGGCGCGACGCGCGTTATTTATCCGGCCGATGCCAAACAAACGTCGCTGGCGATCACCAACAGCAATAAACAAGAGCGCTATTTAATTAACGCGTGGATAGAAAATGCCAACGGGCAAAAGGAAAAAACCTTTGCCGTCACGCCGCCGCTGTTTGTCAGCGAGCCGGCCAGCGAAAACACCCTGCGCATTATCTACGCAGGCCCGGCGCTGCCTGCCGATCGCGAATCGCTCTTTTACATGAACGTCAAAGCGATTCCCTCCGTCAGCAAAAAACATCAGGACGGCAACAACGTCCTGCAACTGGCTATTCTGTCACGTATCAAGCTGTTTGTTCGCCCGGCTAACCTGGCGATGCCGCCGGAAGAGGCGCTCTCACAGCTGCGCTTTGAGCGCGTCGGCAACCATCTTAAGGTGAGCAATGCCTCGCCGTATTACGTCACGCTGGTCAATCTGAAGCTCGGCGGTCAGACGCTGGATAACCTGATGGTTGCCCCTAAAAGCTCGGCACAGCAGGTGCTGCCTGCCGCTGCGAGCGGCACGCTCTCCTGGCAGAGTGTGAATGACTATGGCGCCATTACGCCGGCGCGTAGCGTCAGCCTGTGAGCAGAGACAGGGCGATGAACACTCAATGGCGTTACTGCCCGGTTGCGCTGGCACTGATGGCAACGCTCTGGCCACTCGCTGGCTGGGGCGAAAGCTACTTTAACCCGGCGTTTCTCTCCGATGACACGGCGAACGTGGCGGATTTGTCGCGTTTCGAAAAAGGCCACCAGCAGGCACCGGGCGTCTATCGCGTCGATATCTGGCGTAACGATGAGTTTATCGGCACGCAGGACGTGCGGTTTGAGCAAGCTGACAACACGCCGCCGGTCGCGGGCGGTTTGTCGCCGTGCATTACGCGCGCGATGCTCGATCGCTTTGGCGTCAATATCGCCGCCTTCCCGGAACTGAGCAACGTGCAGGGCGATACCTGCGTTCCGCTCACCACGGCTATTCCGGGCAGCGAAACGGCGTTCAACTTCGCCTCGTTGCGCCTGAACGTCAGCCTGCCTCAGGTGGCGATGCAAAACAGCGCCCGCGGGTATATTCCACCTGAACAGTGGGATGAAGGCATCCCCGCCGCGCTGCTGAACTACAGCTTTACCGGCAACCGGGGCAGCGACGACGACAGCTACTATCTGAACCTGCAAAGCGGGTTGAACTATGGCGCCTGGCGATTACGCAATAACGGCGCGTGGCGTTATACCGAAAGCAACGGCCAGCGGCACAGCAGCTGGCAAAATATTGGTACCTGGGCGCAGCGTACGATCATCCCGCTGAAAAGCGAGCTGGTGCTTGGCGACAGCAACACCGGTAACGATGTCTTCGACAGCGTCGGTTTTCGCGGTGGTCGCCTCTATTCGTCCGACAGTATGTACCCGGACAGCCTGCAAGGTTACGCGCCTACCGTGCGCGGAATCGCCCGCACCCCTGCCAAAGTGGTGATCCGCCAGAACGGATACGTGATTTACCAGAGCTATGTGCAGCCGGGGGCTTTTGCGATAACTGATCTTAACCCGACCTCCTCAAGCGGTGACCTGGAGGTGACGGTGGAAGAGAAGGACGGCAGCCAGCAGCGCTACACCGTCCCGTATTCCACCGTTCCGCTGCTCCAGCGTGAAGGACGCTGGAAATACGATCTGGTGGCAGGGGACTATCGCAGCGGCAACAGCGAGCAGGACACGCCGTTCTTTACTCAGGGTACGATGATTGCGGGTCTTGCCGACGGCTACACGCTGTACGGCGGAACGCAGCTGGCCTCGCGCTATACCGCCATCGCCATTGGCGCGGGTAAAAACCTCGGTGACTGGGGGGCGGTTTCACTTGATCTCACCCATGCCCGCAGCCAGCTTGCCGATGACAGCCGCCATGAAGGGCAGTCCCTGCGGTTCCTGTACGCAAAATCCCTTAACGGATTCGGTACCAACTTCCAGCTGCTGGGCTATCGCTACTCGACCAAAGGCTTCTACACCCTCGACGATGTGGCCTGGCGCACAATGGAAGGCTACCAGTATGGCGACGATCAGGACGATGACGGCGTGCCGGACGTGCAGAGCTATCACAACCTGACGCTGAATAAAAAAGGGCGTTTCCAGCTCAATATCTCCCAGTCTCTCGGCGATTACGGCTCGGTGTACGTGTCGGGCAGCCAGCAGAGTTACTGGGGCACCAGCGAATCCAACGTCTGGTATCAGCTTGGCTACGCGGGCGGGGTGAAAGGGGTCAGCTACGCCTTATCCTGGTCGTGGAACAAGGCCGTCGGCATTGACGGAACCGACCGGATCGCCTCGTTCAACGTCTCCGTCCCGTTCAGCCTGTTCACCCGTCACGGCTACCGTCGCGATAACGCGATCGACCGGGCCTATGCCACAGCCTCTGCCAGCCGTAACAGCGACGGTGATACCAGCTGGCAGACCGGGATCAGCGGAACGCTGCTCCAGGATCGTAACCTGAACTACAGCGTCACGCAGGGTCACACCAGCAATAACGGTGCCAGCGGCAGCGCCAGCGCTAACTGGCAGGCGACGTACGGCACGCTGGGCGTGGGCTACAACTACGCCCGGGATCAGCACGACCTCAACTGGCAGCTCTCCGGCGGCGTGGTAGGGCATTCAGACGGCATCACATTCAGTCAGCCGCTGGGCGATACCAACGTCTTGATCAAAGCGCCGGGCGCGTCAGGCGTGAGCGTCGAAAACCAGACCGGCGTCAAAACAGACTGGCGTGGCTATGCGGTGATGCCGTACGCCACGGTGTACCGTTACAACCGCGTGGCGCTCGACACCAACACCATGAGCAACAACACCGACATTGAAAATAACGTTTCCAGCGTCGTGCCGACGAACGGTGCGCTGGTGCGCGCCAGTTTTGACACCCGCATCGGCGTGCGTGCGCTGCTCACCGTGAAGCGTGATAACCAGCCTGTACCGTTTGGGGCGGTGGTGCGTGAGACTCAGAGCGGCGTAACCAGCATGGTGGGAGATGACGGTCAGATTTACCTGAGCGGGCTGCCGCTGAGCGGAGAACTGCTGATTCAGTGGGGAGACGGGAAACAGTCCCAGTGTCGTGCGCCCTACAGCCTGCCAGAACAAAGCCTGCAACAGGCGATCACACTTAAGGGGATCCGCTGTGAATAAAATCCATTATCTGGGGCTATCCCTGCTGGCGTTTTTTCCGCTATCTGAGGCCTTCGCCACGGTCTGCGTCAATGAAAATGGCGTGCCGACGGAGGTGTATTACGACCTGACGGATAAATTTAACAGCTCCAATAACCAGGTGGGGCAGATTGTCACGCTCAGCGAGAAGTCCCAGTGGGTGGGCGTCAACGCCGTCTGCCCTAAGGGAACGTCCGGGAACACCACCAAGCGCAGCTATGTTACCGATTTCCCTGTTACGGGCACCAGCGATGGCTACCAATATCTGAAGCTAAACGACTATCTGGACGGGGCGATGAAAATTACCGACAGCTACGCTGGCACGTTTTATCCGCCCAAAAGCTACATTCAGATGGGGAGCCACCCGAATGTGTCTAAAAACAAACCGTTTGGCGTACAGGATTCCAGCCTCGTCTTCCGGCTTAAAGTGACCCGACGCTTTATCAATATGGTGGTGATCCCCCGGGCGACCATGTTCCGGGTTTACGTCACCACGACCTCCTCGGATCCGCTCACCACGCCGGTTTATACCATCAGCTACAGCGGGACTATTCAGGTGCCTCAGAGCTGTGAAATCAATGCCGGGAATGTGGTGGAGTTCGATTTCGGAGACATCGGCGCCTCCCTGTTCAGTAAAGCAGGCATCGGGAATAAGCCGGAGGGGATCTCAGCGCAAAGCAAAACCATCGCCATCAAATGCACCAACGTCGAGGCGAACGCCATGCTCACGATGCGTGTTGAAGCGGAGAAGGTTTCAGGCAGTGCGCTGGTTTCCGATAACGCGGATGTGGGTTTTGTGATTGCCAACAGTAATGGCGTGCCGCTGACGCCCAACAACCTGACCAGCAAAATCCCGTTCCGTCTGGACGACAGCGCTCAGGCGCAGGTGGGGATCCGCGCGTGGCCCGTCAGCGTAACCGGTAAAAAACCTGCCGAGGGGCGTTTTACCTCTCGCGGCTATTTACGCGTCGACTACGACTAAGGAGCAGGTATGCGAAACGGAATGCGGTATTTAGCCGTCGCGCTCTTTGCGCTTTGCTCCCCTGCACACGCAGAGACGGCGCTTGGGGAAATTAACATTCAGCTCTACGGCAATATCGTGGATTTTACCTGCGTGGCGGAGGGGGACGACAGCAATAAAACCGTCACGCTCGGCACCTGGCCCACGAAACAGCTTCGCACAACGGGGAGCCGGACGCAGCCTGTACCGTTCACCCTGAAGCTGACCGGATGTCCGCCGGGGGCGGCTTCGGTCACATTTACGGGGAAGATGGACGGGCATGATAATAGCCTGCTGGCGCTGAATGATGCCAGCGCGGCCAGCAACGTGGCCGTGGAGATCCTCGACCGGGATAAAACGCGCCTCGCGTTGCAGCAGACCAGCCAGACGGTGGCGGTAGATGCGCAGGGAAATGCCGAACTGTCGTTTTATGCCAATTATATCGCCACGGCGGATAACCCGCAGCCGGGACGGGCTGACGCCGATGCAACTTTCATGATTAATTATAATTAATCGTATCCACTCTCCCTGTAACGGTTATATGTTGCAGGGAGAGGGTAGGATTATAGTAATTCGTGCGCTTTCGCGTAATCAATTAATTCAACGATACTTTGCACGCCCAGCTTGGAAAAGATATTAGACTTATGGGCGCTAATTGTTTTGTTGCTAAGTAATAATTGATCCGCAATCTCCTTATTAGATAATCCGTTCGCCAGATATCGCAGAACCGTCACTTCACGATTCGATAATGGCATATCCACGGCGGCGCCCGTCCGCGAGCCCAGGTGGTTTATAAAACTCAATGTTTCTGAGGGGAAGAAGGAATAGCCCGTCAGGATCATTTCCACCGCGTTATAAATTTCCCCCAGATCTTTTCGCTTACTGACAAAACCATTTGCCCCGGCGCGGATGGCGCGTCCTGCGTAGAAGGCTTCAGATTTCGAAGAGAGGAAAAGAACCTTAATGTCTTTATTTAAGTTCCTGATTCTTTTCAGTAATACGAACCCATCCGTGCCCGTCATTTCAATATCGAGAATGACCAGGTCAATGGGGTGGTTGCGTATACAGTCAAGCACCTCGTGGCTGTCGCCTGACTTCAGTTTGACCTGGATGTTTTTATTTTTCTGTAGCAGGACTTCTATCGACATTCTGACGATAGGGTGTTCGTCCATAATGATAACGGATGCCGGTTTCATTTTTTATGCCTCAGATTGTTAAAAGCGTTATGCTGAGTTTTGTTAAAACTCTCGAAAAGCCGGAAGGATAATTGCGCAGATCCTTGTACGGTAAATGTCCCTGGGAAGAGCGAAAGCATCCTTGTTTACGTAGTGGTGATATCAATGCCTCAGCGCAGTTATCTCATAAGGCTGGTTATGGCAAAATGATTTTTCTTATTCGCGTGTCAAACACGTCTTATTATACCGTTTAAGTATTGTCCGAAAAGCCTGTAAATTAATATCCATATATTGCTGATTATTATGTTCTGGATCTGAATCAGTAACTTTTTAAAATTAGCAAAAATGTCCTGATATTGCATTTACCACACACTTTCATCTTTATGTAATAACAAAAAATAAACGATTTTACTGTATGTTAAATGAATGTTAACAGCGAGCAGGCTGTGACAACCAGCATCCCGCCTGCCTGCCATCCATGAAATCCGCCATTTCGTGCGTCATCTCTCCGTTTCAAACGCCTCCTGGCAAATTGCCGTTCCCAACAACAGAACAGTACTATCTGCTGTTTTCTTCACCTCTCATCGCATTCTTTTACAGGTGAATCGCTTGTTTTTACACCATTATCATCCTGTTAACTGAAGCGCCAGCACCTTAACGCATGGATAAAATCACTCTCGTTGAGCGTACCGGCAGCATTTCGCATGGTTTAAGACCTGGAATTAGGAATAGTTATAAAATCGAAAGTTTTGTTAAAAAACACAAAAATTTAACATACATCCTAAGTAATTTCCTAAAGGTCTTTAGGAATTAAGAAGTTACTGAATACGTTAATACGTGAAATCTGAGAGGTTGTTGAGAAGATGTAGCAACTCATGACGATGATTCAGCCCAAGTTTCGCCAGGATGCAGCTGAGACGGTAAATAATGCGGCTGTAGGGGCGGTTCTGTAACTGCGCGATCTGCCGCAAGGAGCTCCCCTGCGACAGCGCCTGTATGATCGGCCATTCATCCCGTGAAAACCACTCTTTGCGGTTGCCGGCGGGTGACGGTGCTTCCAGCAAGGTTTGTTGCATAGCCAGCGCCGTTAGCTGGCGTTCAAGCACATGAAAAGGGCCAGCCGCTTTACAAAACAGGCGAGCATCATAATCATCGGCGCGGACGAGCAGGTAGGGTGTCAGGTAGGGGGCGAACAGGCTGTGGCGGCGTAATCGGTCCAGCAGGTCGATGAGCGGCGAGGCGCGGCTCTCAATGTCTATTACCAGACGCGATGAAGGCCAGTGATTTAAATCACTGAGGGCGGCTTCCAGCGTGGAATAGTCGCAGCAATTGCTCAGGGGCGACTGCCCGCTCAGTAAACCGGAACGGAAAAAATTATCCTGTGTGACCAGAATGATAAAGGGAGCATCGGTTTTGCGGGTCTGGTTGATTGACTGGCTCAAATATTCGAGACGATCAAAAAATGGGAGAGCAAAAGGCGAGTGCGTAGAACCCAGTGAATCACTTCCTGTCCGACGACGCCGGTAACGGCGCACTGTCATTCGCATAGCTTCCCTCTTGGCGATGACCGTTCAGTCCTCCTGCCATCTCCAGGATGGCCAATAATATCCCTGACCGAAGCGCGCGCCAGCATGAAGCGCGCAAGTACGGTCCCGTTCTGTTTCAATGCCTTCAATAAGCACATTCGCAGCGATTTTTGAACAAAGGGTGACCAGCTGTGGCAGCGCCTGCGTTTCACGTAAACGCCAGAAAGCGATCTTATCGATTTTTATTCCGCTTAATGGCAGGCGGCAGGATAAAAATGCTTGTCCTGACGCTTCATCAATATCATCCAGCCAGATCCGGTGTCCTCGCGCGGTCAACTGCTGAAGCGCACAACTCACCCTCAGACGCGCCGGGTCTGAGAGTGTAAAGAACGAGGCAGGCTCCACGAGTTCAATGTTCAGCGGTGGGCTGTTAAGTTGCAGTAAACGCTGGAACATTTCCGGTATGGTCAGAACGGTTATCGGCAAATTTATGAAAAGGTTGTCACAGGGGAAGGGGTTTTTTAACGCGGCGATCTGTGCTTCCAGCAGCATAAGCGCCCGGGCGGCGGACCAGTCCTGGAAAAAGCTTTCGTTTTGCTGATGCGGCGACAGCACGCTGAGCACTTCGGCCCCCACCGTGCGCGAAGATGAGAGGGCGACAATGGGTTCAAGCTTAATGCCTGTAATATCGTGTGAGATGTGCTGCACGCACGAGGGAAAACCTGTCTGGTCTGGCGCTGTCACTCCGTCGTCCTGTTCACTTCCAGCCTCCAGGCGGCCGGGTTACCGCTGGACAGTGTGAAGGTGAAGTAAACAGGAAAACAGCAGGCGTTACTTAAAAGCGGCTAAGCCTTTTCGCAGCCCGTAAAAGAGGGATAAATGTTGAAAAAACAGCCGTATTTACAATCAGCTAGTCATTATCGCCAGAGAAGGCGGAAAAGGCATTGACTCACTACGCATTGACCGTATAATTCCAGGCGTTTCACCACCGCGAAGTACACTCTTCTCCGTGCGCCCTTAGCTCAGTTGGATAGAGCAACGGCCTTCTAAGCCGTAGGTCGTAGGTTCGAATCCTACAGGGCGTGCCATTAAATTTCACATATTGCCGCCTGCGCGACGTCCTGCTGATTTTCTCCATGAAATACCCCTCGCGAAAGTAGCGTTAACGCACATTTTTCACAGCACAATTGACTGTTATAACAGTATTTTTCTTACCCTATGGCAATTTTGCTATTCCTCTACCATGCTCATATCACCTCACTCTTACTCGTGGGGCTTTTCGTAGTTGCTGATTAATCTCAAGGAAAAAGGTTATGAAAAAAACGACTGCTATTTTGATGGGCGCTGCATTTCTGTTTACCACCAATACCTTTGCGGCTGAACTGCTGACGAAAAACGAGTTTGAGAAAGTGGAATCACAGTATGAAAAAATTGGTACGGTTAGCACTTCCAATGAAGTCTCGGTAGACGACGCGAAAAAAGAGCTGATCGAGAAAGCCGATAAAGAAGGTGCTGATGTTCTGGTGCTGACTTCCGGCAACACCAACAACAAAATTCACGGTACCGCCGATATTTTCAAGAAAAAATAATGCCTTAGCAACCACCCCTGTTTCGGGGTGGTTGCGCGCCATACCTCCCGCCAGCCTTGTTTCTTGTCTCTTCTCGCTCAGAGATGTCCGTTGACACTTGATTACGCATTCATAATGCGTATAGTTCTCATTTGCATTTCTTTTAATAACTTTTAAGGCCCGACAACGGGTCATTTTTGCGCGCACGTTAAGAGCTCATTATGAACAACACCACAATGCACAAAACGCTGCTGGCGATTGCCATCGGCGCGGTTACACACTCCGCTTTTGCGGCGGATGAGAAAAAAGAGGACACCATCGTGGTCCAGTCCACGGCGGGGAGTGATTTCAAACCCGGTGGTGACCAGCTGCTTCCAGCCTTCCTCGACGGCCAGGTGGCGAACGGCGGGCGCATGGGTATGCTCGGTCAGCAGAACGCCATGGACGTGCCGTTCAACATCATCAGCTACACCTCGAAGCTGGTGGAAGATCAGCAGGCAAAAACCATTGCTGACGTGGTTGCCAACGACGCGGGCGTACAATTTGTTCAGGGTTACGGCAACAGCGCGGAAACCTTCCGCATTCGCGGCCTGAAGTTTGACGGCGACGATATGACCTTTGGCGGATTGTCCGGGGTGCTGCCGCGTCAGGTGGTGGATGCCCAGATGGTCGACCGTATCGAGATCTTCAAAGGGGCCAACTCCCTGATGAACGGCGCCGCAAGCTCCGGCGTGGGCGGGATGATCAACCTTGAGCCCAAACACGCGGGCGACACCCCGCAGGCGAAAGTGGGCGTTGACTACACCTCGGATTCCCAGATTGGCACCACGCTGGATGCGGGTCGTCGCTTTGGCGATAACGACCAGTTTGGCGCGCGCGTGAACCTCGTGCATCGCGAAGGGGAAACCGGCGTGCCGAACGACCGCCGCCGCACCACGCTGCTCTCCACCGGCCTGGATTACAAAGGCGACCGCTTCCGCACCTCGCTGGACCTGGGCTACCAGAAAAAAACCTTCCACGGCAGCCCAACCAGCGTCAACATCTCGGCGGTGGACTTTGTGCCTGAGCCGCCGAAGAACGATCGCAACTTCTCGCAGAAGTGGGCCTACAGCGATATCGAAAACGAGTTCGGGATGTGGCGCAGCGAGTATGACATCACCGATAGCTGGACGGCATATACCGGTCTCGGCGCGCAGCACGCGCACGAAGAAGGGATCTACAGCGCGCCGAAGCTCCTCGATAAGAGCGGTAATGCGACGGTCAGCCGCCTTGATACCAACCGCATCAGCGATTCCGTCAGCGGCATGGCGGGCATTCGCGGTAACTTTGACACCGGTTTTGTCTCGCACAAGGTCAACGTCGGGTATTCAGCGATGACCAAAAACGAAAAAATCGCGTGGAAAATGTCGGCGGCGGCAGATAACCCGACCACCAACATCTATCACAACACCGGCGTTGATATGCCGGACAGCACTAACTTCAACGGCTTAGGCGGGAAATACAGCGATCCGCTGACCAGCGGGCGCACCCGTACCCAGGGCTGGCTGCTGAGCGATACGCTGGGCGTACTGGACGACAAGCTGCTGTTCACCGCAGGCGCACGTCATCAGAAAGTTGTCATCCGCGGGTACAACAAAATCACCGGCGCGGAAAACGACGCGGACGGTTTCGACGGCAGCCGCTGGATGCCAACCTACGGCGTAGTCTATAAACCGTGGGAGGAAATTTCCCTCTACGCCAACCACACCGAGGCGTTACAGCCCGGTGAAACTGCGCCGAACACTGCTACTAACTACGGCCAGAGCACCGGTATCGTGCACTCTAAGCAGAACGAAGTGGGCGTAAAGGCGGACTTTGGCCGCGTGGGCGGCTCCCTGGCGCTGTTTGAGATCAAAATGCCGTCGGCGATCCTTGACGACAGCGGTCACTACGGCCTGGATGCAGAACAGCGTAACCGCGGCGTGGAGCTGAACGTCTTCGGCGAGCCAATGCTTGGGATGCGTCTGAATGCCAGCGCCACCTGGTTGCAGGCCGAGCTGACCAAAACCAAAAACGGCGTCAATCAGGGCAACGATGCGATCGGTATTCCGAGCTTCTACGCCGTGCTGGGCGCAGAGTACGATATCAAGCCGATTGAAGGCCTGACGGCGACCGCACGCGTTAACCACTCCGGCACGCAGTATGCCGATCTTGCGAACACCAAAAAGCTGGACAGCTACACCACGCTGGATCTGGGCATGCGCTATCGCTTCGCGGTGAACCACAATGAAAACCAGATGACCGTGCGGGCAGGCATCGACAACGTGACCAACGAGAACTACTGGTCAAGCGTGGACGATTCCGGTACTTACATCACTCAGGGCGAGCCGCGTACCTTTAAGGTCTCGGTTGGCTACGAGTTCTAAGCGTTCCACCTCGTTATCCGGGGCAGGGACGCCCCAATCCCTTCGTTGTCGTGTTATAAAATTGTAATAAAAGCTTCTTACACTGGTCGCCACATCCTTACCTCTTGGCCAATGACAGGAAGCCGCTATGGGCAGACCCCTCAAATCCGTATTTAAAAAAGAACATCGCGACGATATCAGTAACCGCAGCGCTAACCCGGTATTCTCCGAGGTTGCAGAGGTGTTCCTCTCCCGCCGCCGTTTTCTCCAGATGGGGGCCGTAGCGGGGGCCGCCGTATCATTCCCGTATCTGATCACACCCGAAAATGCCATTGCCGCGGTATCGAAGCCTTCCGCGCTGGCAAAAGCGGTTTCCCTGGGCTTTACCAGCATCGACGTCTCCACGGAAGACACGGTCAGGGTGCCAGAAGGCTATATTGCCCGCCCGTTCTATCGCTGGGGTGATCCGACGGGAATCAAAGACAACATGCCGGCATTTAAGCCGGACGCCAGTAATACCACAGACGAACAGGCTGTGCAGGCGGGCATGCACCACGACGGCATGGCGTGGTTTAGCCTGCCGCAGGGGGCGCAAAACCCGGAACATGGCCTGCTGGCGCTGAACCATGAATACATCGATAACGGGATGCTGTTTACCGACGGTACGGCGAACTGGAGCCTCGATAAAGCCCGCAAGGGGCAGAACGCGATGGGCGTGTCGGTGGTGGAAGTGAAAAAAACGGGCAGCGGCTGGGAGGTGGTGCGTCCGTCTTCCTTCGCCCGGCGTATTACCGTCAATACGCCGATGCAGCTTACCGGCCCGGCACGGCATCAGGATTTAATGAAAACCGCCGCCGATCCGCAGGGGGAACGCGTTCTGGGCACCATGCAGAACTGCGCCAACGGCCACACGCCTTGGGGCACCTATCTCACCTGCGAGGAGAACTGGTCGGACATTTTTGTGAAAAAAGCCGATCTCAATCCGCTGGAAAAACGCTACGGCATTAGCGACAGCGATGAGTCCTACCGCTGGAACGAGGTGGATGAGCGGTTCAGCGTCGATAAAACCCCTAACGAACCCAACCGTTTCGGCTGGGTGGTGGAGATCGATCCCTACAACCCGACCTCCACCCCGCGCAAGCACACCGCGCTGGGCCGCTTCAAGCATGAGGGGGCCGCCGTCACGCTCGCCGCCGATAATCGCGTGGTGGTCTACATGGGCGACGACCAGAAGTTTGAGTACATCTATAAGTTTGTCTCCGACAAAAAATACGATCCCGCGAACCGTGAAGCCAATATGCAGCTGCTGACGTCCGGCACGCTGTACGTCGCCAGGTTCAACGAAGACGGGAGCGGCGACTGGCTGCCGCTGATCTTCGGGCAAAATGGCCTGGATAAAAGCAACGGGTTTGAAAGCCAGGGCGATCTGCTGATCAAAACCCGCCTGGCGGCCGACGCGGTGGGGGCAACGAAAATGGATCGTCCCGAGTGGATTGCCGTCGATCCGCACGCCAGCGGCAGCGTCTACTGTACGCTCACCAACAACAGCGATCGCGGTAAAGAGGGGAAGGCACCGGTCGATGCCGCTAACCCGCGCGCCAACAACGTGTTTGGTCACATCATGCACTGGCACGAAGAGGGTGCCGATCCTGCCGCCGCACGCTTTAAGTGGGATATTCTGATTATGGCCGGGCGTACCGACGGCGACGATCCGAAGGCCAAAGGCTCCATGCAGGGCGCGGCATTCGGCAGCCCGGATGGGTTGTCGTTCGATCACCAGGGCGTCCTGTGGATCCAGACCGACGTCTCCTCCAGCACCATCAATAAGAAAGCGTACGAGGGGATGGGCAATAACCAGATGGTCGCCACCATTCCGGGCACCAACGAGTATCGCCGTTTTCTGACCGGGCCGCGCGGATGTGAAATCACCGGCATTGCGTTTACGCCGGACAACCGCACGCTGTTTATCAACATTCAGCATCCGGGGGAGGGCGGGGATGATATTACCGACCCGGCCAATCCGCGCGCTGTTTCCAACTGGCCAGACGCCAGCCCGAACGGGCGTCCGCGATCGTCAACGGTGGTGATTACCAAAGCTGACGGCGGGATCATCGGGTCGTGACGTTTATCCGCCGGGCGCATGCGCTGGCCCGGCGTTAAGCTTGCTACCACCAGCATGAAGTGTTAAAACGTGCCCCTTCTAAAAAAGAGACAGGGGTAGGGCGTGAAAGACGCGTCATCCGCTTCAGGCCATGGTAGCACTGAAGCTTCGTCGGATCAGAGTCCGACGCTGCAACGTGGTTTGCAAAATCGACATATTCAGTTAATTGCCCTTGGCGGCGCGATCGGTACCGGGCTGTTTCTCGGCATCGGCCCCGCCATTCAAATGGCTGGCCCGGCGGTTCTGCTGGGTTACGCTATCGCCGGGATTATCGCCTTCCTGATCATGCGCCAGCTCGGCGAGATGGTCGTTGAAGAGCCGGTGTCCGGCTCCTTCGCACACTTTGCCTATAAATACTGGGGGCCGTTCGCAGGCTTCCTCTCCGGCTGGAACTACTGGGTGATGTTCGTGCTGGTGGGCATGGCAGAGCTGACCGCCGCCGGCATCTATATGCAGTACTGGCTCCCGGACGTGCCGACGTGGATTTGGGCCGCGGCCTTCTTCATCATCATTAACGCCGTTAACCTTGTGAACGTGCGCCTGTATGGCGAGACCGAGTTCTGGTTTGCGCTGATTAAGGTGCTGGCGATTATCGGCATGATCGGCTTTGGCCTGTGGCTGCTGTTCTCCGGTCACGGCGGCGAGCGTGCAAGCATCGACAACCTGTGGCAGCACGGCGGCTTTCTGGCGACCGGCTGGAAAGGGCTGATCCTGTCGCTGGCGGTCATTATGTTCTCCTTCGGCGGGCTGGAGCTGATTGGCATCACCGCGGCTGAAGCGCGCGATCCGCACAAAAGCATTCCGAAAGCGGTCAACCAGGTGGTGTACCGTATCCTGCTGTTCTATATCGGCTCGCTGGTGGTGCTGCTGGCGCTCTATCCGTGGGTAGAAGTGAAATCTGACAGTAGCCCGTTCGTGATGATCTTCCACGATTTGAACAGCAACGTGGTGGCTTCGGCGCTCAACTTCGTCATTCTCGTGGCGTCATTGTCGGTTTACAACAGCGGGGTTTACTCCAACAGCCGCATGCTGTTTGGGCTCTCCGTACAGGGCAACGCGCCGAAGTTCCTCACCCGCGTCAGCCGTCGCGGCGTGCCGATCAATTCGCTGTTCCTTTCTGGCGCTATCACCTCGCTGGTGGTGCTGATTAACTATCTGCTGCCGAAAGAGGCGTTTGGCCTGCTGATGGCGCTGGTTGTCGCCACGCTGCTGCTGAACTGGATCATGATCTGCCTGGCGCACCTGCGCTTCCGCGCGGCGATGCGCCGCAAGGGGCGCGAGACGCAGTTTAAAGCGCTGCTCTATCCGGCGGGGAACTACCTCTGTATCGCCTTCCTCGGCCTGATTCTGGTGCTGATGTGCACCATGGATGAGATGCGCCTGTCAGCGATGCTGCTGCCGGTGTGGGTGGTGTTCCTGTTTATCGCGTTTAAGCTTTCACGAAGGTAAAAGCAAAACGGCAACCTGGTTGCCGTTTTTAGTGTTTGCACCCTCTCCCTGTGGGAGAGGGCCGGGGTGAGGGCACCAGACCGCACCACACTGCCCGCCTTCACGCCCAGTGGCGCTGCGCTTACCGGGCCTACATGTTCGGGGACGTTATTTAGTAGGCCGGGTAAGGCGCAGCCGTCACCCGGCACCTCCCCTTCACCTTTATCGTGACTCCCCTCCCAATTCTGTTTTGATCCACAGGATCTTTATTTTGTAATCGATTACTTTTCATTTGAGCGAATTTGTAATCGATTACTTTTTCCGGGTGAGGCTTATCATGGTGTCAACTGAGAGTAGTGAAAAGGCGATAACACAGCACCGGCTGCTGGTGCCGCGTCTGTCGCTGATGATGTTTCTGCAATTTTTTATCTGGGGTAGCTGGTCGGTCACGCTTGGCCTGGTGATGACCAGGCACAACATGTCTTTGCTGATTGGCGACGCGTTCTCTGCCGGACCCATCGCTTCCATTCTTTCGCCGTTCGTGCTCGGGATGCTGGTGGACCGCTTCTTTGCCTCGCAGAAGGTGATGGCGGTGATGCACCTCGCGGGCGCGGCGATCCTCTGGTTCGTGCCGGGGGCGCTGATTGCTGAGAACGGCGCGCTGCTGATTGGCCTGCTGTTTGGCTACACGCTCTGCTATATGCCGACGCTGGCGCTGACCAACAACATTGCGTTTCACAGTCTGGCGAACGTGGATAAAACCTTCCCGGTAGTGCGCGTGTTCGGCACCATCGGCTGGATCGCGGCGGGCATTTTCATCGGCGTCACCGGCGTGGCGTCCAGCGTCACCATCTTCCAGGTGGCGGCGGTCAGCTCCGTGTTGCTGGCGATCTACAGCCTGACGCTGCCGCACACGCCCGCCCCGGCGAAAGGCCTGCCGGTAAAGGTGCGGGATCTCTTCTGCGCGGACGCCTTCGCGCTGCTCAAAACCCGCCACTTCTTCGTTTTCTCCGTCTGCGCGATGCTGATCTCCGTCCCGCTCGGCACCTATTACGCCTACACCGCCTCGTATCTGGCGGATGCCGGCATTGCCGACGTCAGCACCGCCATGTCCTTCGGGCAGATGTCTGAGATCGTCTTCATGCTGGTTATTCCTCTGCTGTTCCGCCGCCTGGGCGTGAAATATATGCTGCTGATCGGCATGCTGGCGTGGTTCGTGCGTTATGCCATGTTCGCGCTGGGCGTCAGCGAGGAGGGGCGCATTCTGCTGTATCTCGGCATTCTGCTCCACGGCGTCTGCTACGATTTCTTCTTTGTCGTCGGCTTTATCTACACCGACCGCGTGGCGGGCGAAAAAGTCAAAGGCCAGGCCCAGAGCATGATCGTGATGTTCACCTACGGCATCGGCATGCTGCTCGGCTCGCAGATTTCCGGCGCGCTCTACAACCGTCTGGTGGCAGGGCAGACCGTGCCGCAGGCGTGGGTCACATTCTGGTGGATCCCGGCGGTGGCTGCCGCGGCGATCGTGCTGATTTTCCTTCTCACGTTTAAGTATGACGATGACAAGGCGTAACGTTCAGGAGGTGGTATGAGGACAATGAAAGGACCGGGCATTTTTCTGTCGCAGTTTATTGGCGGGGAAGCGCCCTTCAACACGCTCGACGGGCTGGCAGGATGGGCGGCGGGGAAGGGTTACAAAGCGGTGCAGATCCCCTGCAACCATCCGCATATTTTTGATGTGGAGAAAGCCGCAGAGAGTCAGGCCTACTGCGACGACATCACCGCCAGGCTGGCCGCGCATGGGCTGGTCATCAGCGAGCTGTCGACCCATCTGGAAGGGCAGCTTGTTGCGGTAAACCCGGTTTACAGCGAGGCGTTTGACCACTTCGCCCCTGCTTCCGTGCGGGGTAACGAGGCGGCGCGTCAGGCGTGGGCGACGGAAAAGCTGAAGCAGGCGGCGGTCGCCTCGGCCCGATTAGGCCTGAAAGCACACGCCACCTTCTCCGGATCGCTGGCCTGGCCGTTTTTCTACCCGTGGCCGCCGCACAACGAGCAGCGTTTTCGGGATGCATTCGGGGAGCTGGCAGCCCGTTGGCGGCCGATTCTGGATACCTTCGACGAGCAGGGCGTGGACGTCTGCTTTGAGCTGCATCCGGGGGAAGATCTGCACGACGGCGTCACCTTCGAGCGTTTTCTGGCGCTGGTCGATAACCATCCGCGCTGTAATATTCTCTACGATCCAAGCCATATGCTGCTCCAGCAGATGGACTATCTGACCTTTATTGATATCTACCATGCGCGCATTAAAGCGTTCCACGTGAAGGACGCCGAGTTCCGCCCCAGCGGGCGCAGCGGCGTCTACGGCGGCTACCAGCCGTGGATCAACCGCGCCGGACGCTTCCGCTCGCCCGGCGACGGACAGATCGACTTTAAGGGCATTTTCAGCAAGCTGACCCAGTACGACTACGACGGCTGGGCGGTGCTGGAGTGGGAGTGCTGCCTGAAGGATGGCGATACCGGCGCGAGTGAGGGCAGTGAATTTATCCGCCGTCATATCATCCCGGTTTCCGGACGGGCGTTTGATGATTTCGCCGCAGGGGGCAGCCATGATTAACGTCGGGATTATCGGCAGCGGGTTTATTGGCCCGGCGCATATCGAGGCGCTCAGGCGTCTCGGGTTTGTGCAGGTGGTCGCGCTCTGTGACGGCTCGCTCGTTAAGGCGCAGGAAAAGGCGCACCAGCTCAATGTGCCGCACGCCTGTGCCAGCGTGGAGGAACTGCTCGCGCTCCCTAATCTGCACGCGGTGCACAACTGCACGCCGAACCACCTGCACGCGGAGATTAACCGCCAGATCCTGCGTGCGGGCAAGCACGTGTTTTCCGAAAAGCCGCTGTGCATGACGCCGGACGAGGCGCGCGAGCTGGTGGCGCTGGCGGAGCAGGCAGGCGTGGTGCATGGCGTGAGTTTTGTCTATCGCCAGTTTGCGATGGTGCGCCAGGCGGCGAGCATGATGCGTGCGGGCAGCCTCGGGCGGCTGTTTGCTTCGCACGGCAGCTATTTACAGGACTGGATGCTGCTGGAAACCGACTACAACTGGCGGGTGGATGCCGCGCTCGGCGGCGCGTCGCGGGCGGTGGCGGATATCGGCTCCCACTGGTGCGATACGGTACAGTATGTGACCGGCAGGCGTATTACCGGGGTGATGGCTGATTTATCCACCGTCTGGCCGACGCGCAAGGCCAGCGCGGGCGGTCATCAGACCTTCTCCCATGACGAGCAGGCGGAGTATGAAGACAAACCGGTCACCACCGAAGACTTTGGCTCGGTGCTGTTCCGCTTTGACGACGGCAGCAAGGGCAGCTTTAGCGTCTCGCAGGTGAGCGCGGGGCGAAAAAATCGCCTGACCTTTGAAATTAACGGCAGCGAGCAGTCGGTGGCGTGGGATCAGGAAATCCCGCAGCAGCTGTGGGTCGGCCATCGCGCCAGGGCAAACCAGATACTCTGCGACGATCCGGGCCTGATGAACCGTGACGTGGCCGACAGCGCCCACTTCCCCGGCGGGCACATTGAAGGCTGGCCGGATGCCTTTAAAAATATGATGGCGCAGTTTTACCGTGCCGTGCAGGCGGGCGCGATGCCGGATAATCCGCAGTTTGCCACCTTCCACGATGGCGCCTGTGTGATGTATATCATTGATGCGATTATGAAAAGTCATCAGCAGCAGCGCTGGGTGCGCGTGGAATACTGACGCATTGCCCGGTTCGCCGGGCAATCAATTTATGGTAGCCTGCACAAAACGCTAACCGCAGGATGTATCGTCGCTATGTCAATTCAGAAAATCGCTCAACTGGCCGGGGTATCCGTGGCAACGGTCTCCCGCGTACTGAATAACAGCGATACCGTGAAGGCGAAAAACCGCGAGCGCGTTTTGCAGGCGATCCAGGAGAGTAACTATCAGCCCAATCTGCTGGCGCGTCAGCTGCGCACTGCCCGCAGCTATATGATCCTGGTGATGGTCTCGAACATCGCCAACCCGTTCTGCGCCGAAGTGGTGAAGGGCATTGAAGCCGAGGCAGAAAAGAACGGCTATCGCATTCTGCTGTGCAACTCCGGCTCGGATATTGAGCGCTCCCGCTCGGGCTTAAGCCTGCTCTCCGGCAAAATCGTCGACGGCATTATCACCATGGATGCATTCTCGAAACTGCCGGAGCTGGCCGCGCTGATTGGCAACGCGCCGTGGGTGCAGTGCGCTGAATACGCCGATGCGGGCGCGGTCTCCTGCGTGGGGATTAATGATGTTGATGCCTCCCAGCACGTTGTCAGCCAGCTTGCCGACGGGGGACGCAAACGCATTGCGCTCATCAACCACGACCTCAGCTACAAATATGCCCGTCTGCGCGAGCGCGGCTATAAGAGCGTCATACACCTGCGGGATCTGGACTATCAGGCGGTGGAGTACGCCAGTGAGCTCAGCTCTGGTGCGGGCATGGCGGCGATGCAAAACCTGTTAAAAGCAAACCCGCCGGATGCGGTGTTTGCCGTTTCCGATACGCTGGCGGCGGGGGCGCTGCGCGCCATTCAGCAGGCAGGGCTGCGGGTGCCAGAAGATATCGCGGTGGTCGGCTTTGACGGCACCGAGCTGGCGGAGATGATTTCACTCACCACTATTGAACAGCCGTCGCGGGATATCGGGCGCAAGGCGGTCAATCTGCTGTTAAATAAGATCGACAACCCGGATGCGCCCACGGAAAGGGTCATGATGGACTGGCGCTTTATTTCCCGCGCCAGCTCCTGATTATCTGGCGATGACGCCAGCCAGCGAGCGAATATCGTTTCCGGTTGGCGACTGGTGAATACGCAGGCCAAATTCATCTACCACCGCGAAAATATGATCGAAGATGTCGGCCTGAATATCTTCGTATTCCGCCCAGATCACCGTGTTGGTAAAGGCATATATTTCAATCGGCAGCCCGTTGGCATCCGGCGCGAGCTGGCGCACCATCAGCGTCATATCTTTGCGAATGCGCGGGTGGTTACGCAGATATTCATTCAGGTAGGCACGGAAGGTGCCGATATTGGTCATCTTGCGCAGGTTTAATACCGATTCCCCTTCGCCGTTCTGCTGATTCCACAGGTTAATTTCCTCATGACGCGCCGCCAGATACGGCTTCAGCAGTTTCGCCTGAATCAGTTTCTGCTGCTCCCGCTCGTCGAGGAAATGAATGCTGGTGGTATCGATATTCAGGCTACGCTTGATGCGGCGACCACCGGAGGCGGACATGCCGCTCCAGTTGATGAACGCATCGGACACCAGCGCCCAGGTCGGGATGGTGGTGATGGTGTTATCGAAGTTGCGCACTTTAACGGTGGTCAGGCCGATGTCGGTCACCGTGCCGTTGGCGCCGTATTTCGGCATCTCCAGCCAGTCGCCGAGCTTGAGCATGTCGTTGGCGGAGAGCTGAATGCCCGCCACTAAGCCCAGTATCGGGTCTTTAAAGACCAGCATCAGAACGGCAGCCATCGCACCCAGGCCGCTTATCAGAATGGCGGGTGACTGACCGATCAGCAGGGAGATAATCAGTATCCCCACCAGAATGGCACTCACCAGCTTAACGCCCTGGAATATCCCCTTCAGCGGCAGCTGCGAGGCGGTGGCCATTTTCTGCGACAGATTGAAAATCACGTCCAGCAACGAGAAGAAGGAGAGCAGGGCATAAATCATCACCCACAATTTCGCGCAGGTGGTGAGTAATTCCGCCGCTTCGCTGCCTTTTTGCAGCCACAGAACCGCCTGAACGTTGACGATTATCCCCTGGAGGGTAAACGCCAGACGGTGAAATAATTTGTTCTGCGTAATGATCTGCAACCATAAATGACTGCTGGCCTGGGCGCGTTTCTCGAATGCGCGCAGCACCACTTTGTGCAGAATAAAATGAACGATAATGGCCGTAAGAAAAATAATACCAAAGATAATCACTAAAGAGGTGGTGTGATTAATTTCAATCCCTAACTCTTCAACCTGAGCAATTAATTCCTGCATAACGTCTCCTGTATTGATGCAGCCCCATAATGGCGGCTGCGGATCTATTATGCAAATTCAGGCAGTTTTATTTTGTCGCCGGACAGGCCTTGACGACCGGTAAACACAGACGATGACGCATACGCAGCGTGACCAGCGCCAGCACCACCATCATGGCCGTTTCCACCATCAGGAAGACGTTGACCGCCTGGGTATAATCTCCGTGATGATTTTGCAGCCCGTGCAGCAAAATCGCGCCGAAAATGGCCGGGCCAAGCCCCAGCGCAGCCTGTTGCAGCGTGCTTAAAATCGCGCTCGCGGCCCCCGCGTCGTCAGGCTGAATATCGCGCATCCCGATACGGTAGAAGCTGTTTACAATCAGCGCCTGCCCGTAACCCACCAGCCCGGTGGCCGGGGCCAGCGTCAGCGCGGTATTCTGCATTCCCCAGTGACGGAACGTGGCGATCAGCGCCACCAGGCCGACAAGCTGAATCGCAAGCCCGGTCAGCAGGATGGCGCTGGTGCTGTAGCGGGCAATCAGGCGTGGGGCGAACCAGGCAGAAATAAAATAGGTGACGCCAAGCGCGATAAAGCTGTTCCCGGACTGCCACGGCGCCATCCCCAGACCGCTTTGCATGGTCAGCGCCATACAGAACATGAACCCGGACCAGACGCTGAAAAAGAGTATCCCGATCAGCACGCCAAAGCGGATGCTGCGCAGCTGCAACAGGCGCGGCGCGATGAGCGGGTGGGCATTCTCACGCTCTTTTTTGCGCGCGTTCAGCACCATCAAACAGGCCAGCGGCACAATCGCCAGCAGTGCGGCCTTCAGCGGCCACGACCAGTGCCACTGCGGGCCGAGCGCCATCGGGAACAGCAGACAGCACAGTATTGCCGTCAGCAGGACAGTCCCGGTCCAGTCAATGCGCGACGGCGTGTCGCGGCGGGTTTCCGGCACGTAGCGACGGCTCAGCGCCAGCACCACCAGACAAATCGGCACGTTGATAAAGAAGGCGTTGCGCCAGCCCAGCCCGGCGATGTCCGCCGACACCAGCCAGCCGCCACCCATCTGGCCGACGATAAACGCAATTCCGCCGATACCTCCAAACAGGCTGATCGCTCTGGCGTGTGCCGATCCTTTTAACGTCACATGCAACGTCGCGAGAATTTGCGGCATGATCAGCGCGGCGCCCGCGCCCTGAAGAATGCGCGCGCCAAGCAACTGTTCGATATTGCCCGCCATGCCGCACAGCAGTGAGGCCAGGCCAAAACACGCCACGCCCCACATAAACAGGCGACGGCGGCCAAGGTTATCGCCCAGCTTGCTGCCGGGGGCCAGGCAGACGGCAAAGGCCACGCCGTAGAGGGCGACGATCAGCTCCAGTTCGGTGGCGGTGGCGTGTAACGAATGGGTGATGGAATCCAGCGCCACGTTGGTGATTGAGGTATCAATCAGCGGCAGCATCTGGCCGGTTAACAGCAATATCAGGCCCGCACGACCCGGTGAAACAACTGACGTATTCATGGTGACTCCATTGCGTCAAACAGCGTAGAGTCGTAGCATCAACCATCTTATAAACGGGTACCAGTTCTTGTTTATACTGGTACTGGCACTACCATGCAGGAGATGTTATGGCGCTGATGTCTGAACCTGTCACCTCTCTTCAGGATGACACCCGCAAGCAGCTGGGCGCGTTTTTGCGTGCCCGGCGCGAAAGCCTCGATCCGCAGCGGCTCGGCTTACCGCGCAGCGGCCGCCGCCGCACGCCGGGCCTGCGCCGGGAGGAGGTGGCGATGCTCGCGGATGTCGGCGTGACCTGGTACACCTGGCTGGAACAGGGCCGGGACGTCAATCCGTCCAGCGCGGTGATGGCCGCCATCGCAAAAGCGCTGCAATGCACCCCGACCGAAGCCCGGCATCTTTTTGTGCTCGCCGGTTTGCCGCCGGGCGAAGCCCCGCAGGCGGTGTGCTGCGAGGGGATCAGCGAAGGCACGCGTCGCCTGCTGGATACCCTGATGCCGAAACCTGCCAGTATTCAGAAACCGAATTTCGATATCGTGGCGTGGAACGACAGCTTCGGCCACCTGATGGGCGTCGATTTCAACGCCATCCCGCCGGAAGATCGCAACTGTATTTACCTGTTCCTCACCCATCCGGCGTGGCGCGCGCGGCTCGGCAAACGTGACGACGTGCTGCCGATTTTCGTCTCCTACTTCCGCGCGGCCATGGCTGAGCACCGTGGCGACCCGCTCTGGGAAGCGAAGCTGGCGCGTTTTTTTGCGGTGTCCGAAGAGTTCAAAACCCTGTGGCACCAGCGTAACGACGTGCGCGGCGTGGAGAACCAGCTCAAGCTGTTCACCCATCCCGAGCTGGGGGATTTTCATCTCCAGCAGATGTACTGGTACTCTGCGCCGCGAAACGGATCGCGGCTGCTGGTCTATTTACCCGTGGATGAGGCAGGGGAGAGGGCGATGGCGTGGCTGGCGGAGCAGGGGAAGTAAGTTTTTTGCGCGGGGCTTTCAGGGAATCAACGCGGATCCGGTCCTGCCTGGAATAAGCTGGTAAGGTGAATCACGAAAGGCAAAATTAGCCTTTAATGCAAATTGCCTTACATGCTAATATTATCAGGGATGAAATACAGTGTTCAGACTTATCGTTCATGCGGCAGTCAGGGAGGAGATCCTCTCATTGCTTGCGGGAGTACAGGCGAAGCTGATTCGCCAGCTTGATAAATTACGCAACAACCCGACAGTATTGCGTGAACCTGACAGCAAACCCTTACCCAATGGTTTGTTCGAAATCCGAACCGTCGGGCTGATCCATACTCGTGGGATCTACGTTTATCAGCGGGAAAGAACCATTTTTCTGCTGCGGGTGTTTATCAAGAAGACGCAAAAAACGCCCTCTGCTGAACTCCGTCTGGCACTGAAACGACAACAGGAGATGTTGGATGAGCAAAAAGATTATTGACTGGGACGAACTCAGAGCTGAACTGTTAAGCGATTCAGAAGTTCAGGCTTCCTTTGATGCAGAAGAGCGCAAGGAGCGTCTGCGGGAGATGCTGGCGCAATGGCGCAATCATGCTGGTCTGACGCGCGCCCAGGTGGCGGAGCGGATGGGCGTCAGCGCCCCGACGGTATCACGAATGGAAGCAAATATTACCCGGGCGAGTCTCGATACATTAACGCGTTATGCGCTGGTGTGCGGGGTAAAGCATCCGCAGATAACGCTTTACTGAAAACGGGCACGCCGATAGCCGGCGTGCCAGAAGCGCTTAGCATTCAGTCACAATCGTGCTCAGCGGCAGGCGAGATTTCGGCAGCGTGGCGTTGAAATCTTCCACGCTGTGATGCCCGACCGGGACCACCACCAGGCTGGTGAAGCCTTTCTCTTTCAGGCCAAACTCTTCGTCGAGGATCGCGGCGTCAAACCCTTCGATGGGTACCGCATCCAGGCCCATAGCGGCCACGCCCAGCAGGAAGTTGCCGACGTTCAGGTAAACCTGCTTCGCCATCCACTGGTCGTCATCTTTCAGATCCACGCGGTGCATGTCGGCAAAATAGCAGCGGCCTTTGTGGTTCGCGGCTTTTGCTTCTGGCGTGGCGAAACGGCCGTCAGCCTCTTCCTGATCGACAACGCGCTCAAGCCAGGCATCGTCCATCGCGGTTTTCGCGCAGAACACCACCACGTGAGAGGCATCCAGCATTTTGCGTTCGTTAAACACATAGGTGCCCGCCGCGGATTTTGCCACGCGCGCTTTACCCTCTTCAGTGCTGGCAACAATAAAGTGCCACGGCTGGGAGTTGGTGCTGGACGGGCTGTATTGCAGCAGCGTTTTGATTTTTTCCGCTTCTTCTGCGGTCAGTTTTTTGGCTGGGTCGAACGCCTTGGTAGAGTGGCGTTTCAGGGCGACAGAAATAATATCCATAACAACTCCTGGTGATGAAATTCGCCCGCGGGCGGGCGTGAAAGGAAAGCAGATTACCGCGCGAAGCGGGAAAAGATAAGTGCGATTCGAGCGCTTATTCTGTTCGTCTCAGACGAACAATCAGGCTGGCCGAATCCACTTCTGATCTTTTTTCGGCAGTTTATCAACGACCAGATTCCACGAATCCGTAATCAGGTCGGTGACCAGTTCAGGCGTGATGTCGTCCGTGCCATAAAGTGAGATCCAGTGTTTTTTATTCAGATGGTAACCGGGCTCCACGCCACGGTAGATCTGCTGATTGAGCAGCGATTTTTCCGGATCGGATTTCAGGCTGACGTGGGCCCGACCGTGTGCGGTCGCCATCAGCATAAAAATTTTCCCGCCCACCTTAAACACGTCATACTCCGGGCCAAACGGCCAGCAATGTTCGGTAAAAGGCATCTCCAGCGCGACGCGTCTGGCATGTTCCTGCAAGGATTTACTGTCCATGGTTATCTTCCTCAGCAAGCCCGCGCCACATGGCTTCAAAGCCCAGCGCTTTAAAATCGACGGCACGGGACGGATCGCGCGCGGCAAACTCCATGGTGGTTTCAGCCAGCGATAAGAACATTGCATCACCGAAGGTCTTAAACTCGTCAGACATAAACACCGGGCGGATCGAACGACGACACAGTTCATGCAGTTCCGGGAACATGTCTTTCACCGCCTGCTCGGTTTCGGCGTTCAGCTTTTCACTGACGCCAATCTGGCGGATAGCCGCATGCGCCAGGGGGTTACGAATGCCCCAGTCTACATAGCTGTTCCAGATATTGCGGGTATGCTCTTTTGGCTCGGTGATGGTGCGATCGAGATTCGCCAGCATGGTCTGGCAGAGATCCTGCTTCAGATGCAGGTAGAGGGCATTCAGCAGATCGTCTTTGGTAGCAAAGTAGCGAAACAGTGTCCCTTCAGCGACGCCCGCATTACGGGCAATGAACGCCGTTGAGGCGGCAATACCTGACTGCGCAAACGCAGCCGTTGCTGCTTCCAGTAAGGCCTGTTTTTTATCTTCACTCTTCGGACGTGCCACTAAATTTTTCCTCCCGTCAATTGTAAAAGCCCTGATTGAAACACGAGCCTTGATACGCTGCAACGCGGAATGTCAAAGAACGAAAACCTTCTTGACGGCGTAATCATCCTATCTATAATGAGTGCTTACTCACTCATAATCAAGTGTCACCCGCGCAAACCATCGGATGGGGCGCGTAGGCGGGTCAGGAAATGAAAAAGCCTCTATTCATCTGCGTGGTGTTAGTCATGATTATTGCTTCAGCTGCCAGTTTACCGTTTGTACTGAATGCCGGATTTGGCCAGCCACCGCAGGGTGCGCAGCTCTCTGAAGTGGAAGCCTCTCCGCACTATCGCGACGGGCAATTCCATAACACGCTCCCTACGCCGGGCTTTACCGGGCAACAAAATATGCTGGTGGCGTGGTGGCAGTTCCTTACCCGTAAAACCGAAAACGCCCGTCCTGCGCAGCCGCTGCCGCTGGTGAAAACCGATCTGGCGAGCCTGTCGCCTGAACAGGACACGCTGGTGTGGCTCGGCCACTCCTCCTGGTATATGCAGCTGGCGGGGAAACGCATCCTGATCGATCCGGTTCTGAGTAGCTACGCCGCACCGTTCTCCTTCCTCAATAAAGCGTTTGCGGGGGAGTACCCGTGGCGTGCGGAGAGCATGCCGGAGATCGACCTGCTGATTATCTCCCACGATCACTATGACCATCTGGATTACGCCACCATCAAGGCGCTGCTGCCGAAGGTTAAGCGCGTGGTCACCCCGCTGGGCGTGGGGTCGCATCTGCGCTACTGGGGGATGAACCCTGAGATTATCGACGAGCGGGACTGGAACCAGTCGGTGCATATCAGCGATACGCTGACGGTGCACGTTCTGCCGGCGCGCCATTTTTCCGGGCGCGGCATTAAGCGTAACCAGACCCTGTGGGGCAGCTTTATGTTTGTCACCCCAGAGCGAAAGGTCTACTACAGCGGAGACTCCGGTTACGGCCCGCACTTCAAAGCGATTGGCGAGCAGTTTGGCGGAGTTGACTTAGCCATCATGGAAAACGGCCAGTACGACCAGGACTGGAAGTACATCCATATGCACCCGGCAGAAACGGCGCAGGCCTCGGCAGATCTCAATGCCAAAGCGGTCGTACCGGGACATAACGGGCGTTTTGTGCTGGCGAAACATACCTGGAACGATCCACTGATCCAGCTGGCGAAAGCCAGTAAGGATAAAAACTACCGGCTGCTGACGCCGGAGCTGGGCGAGCCCGTGCGGGTGAGTGATACCACGCAACAATTTCGCGAGTGGTGGGAATAATGTTTAAGCGAGAAGCAGAGGGGGAGAGCAGTATGACGATTTCCGCTCAGGTCATTGATACGATTGTCGAATGGATTGATGACAATCTACACCAGCCGTTACGCATCGAAGAGATTGCCCGCCATGCGGGTTACTCAAAATGGCATTTACAGCGGCTGTTTATGCAGTACAAAGGCGAAAGTCTGGGGCGCTACATCCGCGAACGCAAGCTGCTGATGGCGGCGCGCGATCTGCGTGAGTCAGACGAGCGCGTGTACGATATCTGCCTGCGCTACGGGTTTGACTCGCAGCAGACGTTTACCCGCATCTTTACCCGCACCTTCAACCAGCCGCCCGGGGCGTATCGCAAAGAGAATCACCGCCAGACACATTGAAATTGACGACATCCAGGCCGGGTAAGGCGTAGCCGCCACCCCGCTTTTTTGTGTGCACGGTGCCTTTAAGTTGCCCGGTGGCGCTGCGCTTACCGGGCCTACAACACATCGTATAGCGCGGACATCCAGGCCGGGTAAGGCATAGCCGCCACCCGGCTTTAACTACCAGCTGTAATTCACCGTCGCCGTCACCGTCCGGCCAATCCCGTAGAAGCACGCCGTATCGCTTGCGCATGACGCCACATACTTCGTGTCTGCCACGTTATTGACGTTGAACTGCACGCTTGCCCCTTTCAGGCTGCGGTTCATCTCGCCCAGATCGTAGCGCAGCATCGCGTCATACAGATCCACCGATGGCACCTTGAAGGTGTTCTTCGCATCGCCGTAGCTGGTGCCGATGTAGCGCATCCCCACGCCAGCGGTCAGGCTCTTCAGCGCTCCGCCCGGAACGGTATAGCTGGCGAACGCCGATGCCATATGCGCTGGAATGCGCGCAGGCGTTTTGCCTTCAGTTCCCGTCACCGTGGTGCTTTCGGTTTTTGCATCGGTGTAAGTGTAGGAGCCAATCAGGTTGATGTTATCCATCAGCGTGGCGTGGATTTCCGCTTCAGCGCCTTTCGAACGCACCTTGCCCGCATTTTCGAACCAGCCTTCAGCGCTGTTATAGGTCGCGACGTTGTCCTGAGTCAAATCGTACAGCGCCAGGGTCATCAGCGTGGTGTCGACCGGCTGATATTTCACGCCAATCTCGGTCTGCTCCCCGGTAGTAGGCCTGAATGGCGCAACGCCCGGCGCACGGTTGGTTTGCAGGTTCGGTTCAAACGAGGTGCTGTAGCTGATGTACGGCGACAGGCCAGAATCAAACGCGTACAGCAGGCCAGTGCGCCAGGTAAATTTGCTGTCGTTCTGCTGCGTAAAGCTGTTATCGGTAAAGTCGTTGGTACGCACTTCGCTCCAGTCGTAGCGCCCGGAAACCAGCCACTCCCAGTTGTTCCAGCTCATCTGATCCTGAAGATACAGGCCCATCTGGTCGAGATTTTGCTGCTCGTCGGTGGCCGTTTTGAAGGTACTTTCATCCACGTTCACGCCGTAAACCGGGTTTGTCCAGTCGAGGTCATACTGTGAGCCGCTCCCGCGCGCCAGCAGCTGTTTATCCTTACTGGTCTTGTAATCAAACCCGCCGAGCAGGGTGTGGTTGACGCTTCCGGTCTCCAGCAGATATTCCAGCTGGTTATCAAGGCCAAATTCGTTGGTCGTGCGCTCTTCACGCTGGGCGCGACGGGTCAACACCGTGCTGTTGGCCGCGCTGTTGGCGTAAACCAGATAACGATATTTCTGCTTGATGGTGGCGTAACGGGCGTTCTGGCGGAAGGTGAGGTTGTCGGCGAACTGGTGTTCCAGCTCGTAGCCAATCATCGTCTGCTCGCGCCAGGATTGATTGTAATTCGGATCGCTGACGTTAAAGTCGCGCGGGATGTACTTCCCGTCGGCACTTTTCACCGTGCCATACGCGGGCAGGAAGTTGCGGTATCCGGCATCCGGATCTTTCTGGTAGCTGGTCAGCAGCGTAAAGCGGGTCTGATCGTTCGGGTACCAGGTGATCGCCGGGGCGATCGCCATCCGCGTCTCTTTATAATCGTCCACCTGATTATGCTGCGTACGGGCGATACCGTTCACGCGATACAGCACGCGGCCGTCGTCGCTCAGCTTGCCGCCGAAATCAAACGCACCTTCGGCGAGATCGTTATTGCCGGTGCGGAACTGCACGTTGTGAATGGCCTCCGCCGTCGGGCGCTTGCTGGTCATACTGATTAACCCGCCCGGATTCACCTGTCCAAACAGCACCGACGCCGGGCCGCGCACCAGCTCCACGCGCTCCAGCAGCCACGGGTCAACTGTGCCCGTCTGTGAGGAAGCCGTTGCGCCAAAGCTTAAGCCGTCGAGGAATTTCGGCACGTAGCTAAAGCCGCGCACAAACACCTCGTCGTTACGGTTAGACGAGCCCCGGTACTCGGTAAACACGCCCGCCGAGTAGCGCAGCGCCTGCGAAACGGAGGTGACGTCCTGCATGTTCATCTGATCGCGGGTGATCACCGATACCGACTGCGGCGTCTTCACGATCTCCGCGCTGGTCTTGGTGGCGGAGAGCGTTTTCGTCGCCACAATGCCTTTTACGGGCGCAGTGGGCTCTTCACTCACGCCCTGCGTCACCGTAATCGTTTCTTCTTTCGTTTCTGCCTGAGCCGCGACGCTGGTCGTCGCCAGACTCAGCAGCCAGAGCTGCATTATCTTATTATTTTTAAACATTTTTATTGAACGTCCTTGGTTGCTATCGCCATAAAAACACCGGTAAAACGCCGTTGATGATATTGCAAATTATTACCATTTGCATTAGCGTTGTTAACAAATTTCGTTGGGGAACAAGCGGTAATGAAGAGGGTATGGAGTGGGTTGCTGCTGGGGATCGGCGCGCTGCCCGCCGTGGCGGCAACGTGCGAGCAGTCGTCCCGGCAGGGCGATGTTCAGGGAAAGTTTGATGCCAGCGGCGAAGTCTGCTTCTCCCTGCCCGAGCTGGATGAAAATTACGTTTCCGCCACGCTGCATGGCGTGACGGATGCGCGCCTGCTGGATGGGCAAAACCGTCGCATCCGCACGCTGATCGAAAACGGTCCTGCGGACGGGGAACACACGCTGCTGTTTGCCCTGCCGGTGAAACAGAACACCTCGCTGGTGCTACACGGCGAAGCTGGCAAGCCGTGGCGTTTTCAGTGGCGGATGAAAGAGACCTCTCCGTTACCACGCGTGCAGATGCTGGCGCCAGAAAGCCCGACGCTGAAGGCGCTGGCAAACGTCATTTCTGCCGGTGGAAGTACCGAGGCGTTCTGGCAGGCGCAGCGTCGACAGGGAACGCCGATGGTGGAGCCGGTAGATGCGAGCCATAAGCGGGTGACCTTTCTGTGGCGCGGCGCGCGGGATAACGTCTTCATTCTCGGCTCTCCGGCGGGGGATCACGATCCGCTGTTCCGTCTGGGCAACAGCGACGTCTGGTTCCGCAGCTACGTGGTCCCCGCTGATACGGTGATGCAGTACAAGCTCGCCCCCGATGTGCCGATCGTTGAAGGCTCTGCCCGCGATCAACGCCGCGCCATCCTGGTAAGCGCGCAGGCCGATCCGCTTAACCCGAATAGCTTTGGGGAGCAGAAGACCGATCGCTGGAATCGCTATTCTCTGCTCGATCTCAGCCCGGCGCGCTACTGCTCCGTTCGGGCTACGGCACAGCCGCTGTTACACGGGACGTTGAGCCGCCATAGGCTGAGCAGCAACATCCTCGGCAATGCCCGCGACGTGATGATCTACCAACCGCGCGGCGCACAGCCTGCACGCTGGACGCTCATCCTTTTCGACGGACAGGTTTATCAGGACGAATACCATTTTGCCAACGTGCTGGACGGTCTGATTGCCCGACATCACCTGCCTCCGATTAACGTGGTGTTTATCGACAGCCTCGATCACGCCCGTCGCGGCAACGAGCTGCCGCCGAACCCGGATTTTGCTGACTTTATGGCGCACGAGCTGCTGCCGTGGCTGCGGAGGAAGGGCATCGGCATGCAGCGGCAGAAAACCGTACTGGCAGGATCAAGCTACGGGGGAATTGCCTCTTCATGGGTGGCGCTGCGCTATCCGCGCCTGTTTGGCAACGTGCTGAGCCTTTCCGGTTCTTACTGGTGGGCGCCGGAAGGTGACGCTCCCGGCTGGCTGACGCGCCAGTACCAACAGTCTCCACCGTATCCGGTGCGCTTCTGGTTACAGGCCGGGAAGTTTGAAACCACGGGACCGGGCGGCGGCATCTATCGCACCACGCAGGATTTTGAACAGGTGCTGAGGAAAAAAGGCTATCGCGTCAGCTTCCACCCCTCATCCAGCGGCCACGACTACGCGGCCTGGTGTGAAGCGCTGATCCACGGGATGCGCGATCTCACTGGCTTACGACGCCAGTGAAAACCAGCGGCGCCAGATGAAACGCAGGATAAAGAATTCGATGGCGCCGAGCACCAAAAACCACAGACAGAACAGAATGGTGTACAGCTGATTCAGATCGACCATATGAAAGGTCTGGACCAGCTTCTGCGCCAGCACCAGACCCAGCGACGGCGCGGGTAACAGCAGGCAGGAGAGCAGGGCCATCAGCAAAATGCCCCCTGCGGTGAGCAGCGATTCTAACGGGTGTTTCATCGTAATGTTAATCGTCAGTTAAAAATGTCATTGTCCGGCATCCTGAAACGTAAAGCAATATCATCCCCGCTGGCAAAATTGGGTAAAAGGCCACCGTTATTCTGCGAATTAATAACAGAAAATAGATAATATTTTCGGGGCGATTAAATTAATATCGCGTTATGTAAATAAACGTCTTTCTCACGAAAATAATTTTACAAAGCTATAGGTGCTATATCCAATTAACGTCGCAATAACAATGGCTGCGACAATGTATAACGCCAGACGCCGTCCGCGATAAATACCAAACATGCTTCCTCCTCGTTTAGTGTTGGTTTAGAAATATTTTGTAAAAATCAACGCGTCGAAATAATTTTAATCAGTTTTGAATAACCGGGTAGTCAATATATTGCGGTAGATCAATTTAACCCGCAAGACTTAAAAATGAATTATTTAAAGCCAGAAAGGAATTCCGGCTTCCGTCCACCGGATATTGAAGGAAAAATACCATGACCAAAAAAAATTTCTCGCAGAATATGCCACCCGCAGGCGGGCAGGCGTACCAGCAGACCGTAGAGCAGGTGCTTGCTCAGGCGCAGAGCCAGGCTAATGGCCTGGACCGTGCCGAGGCGCAGGCGCGTTTACAGAAGCATGGCCCGAACGCGCTGCCGGAGAAAAAAGGCAAGCCGGGCTGGCTGCGTTTTCTCGCGCATTTTAACGATGTCCTGATTTACGTCCTGCTGGCAGCCGCCGTATTAACGGCAGTAATGGGACACTGGGTTGATACGCTGGTTATTCTGGGCGTGGCGGTAATCAATGCCTTAATTGGCCACATTCAGGAAAGTAACGCGGAAAAATCCCTGAAGAGTATTCGCAATATGCTCTCCAGCGAGGCGCGCGTTATTCGTAACGGCAACCATGAAACTATCCCGACGACGGAAATCGTCCCGGGCGATATTATTGTGTTGCGCGCAGGAGATCGTATACCGGCGGATATGCGCTTAATCGAAGCGCATAATTTACGCGTGGAAGAGGCAATTCTGACCGGTGAATCCACCGTGGTGGATAAACACACGAGCCCGCTGAACGGCGAATTACCGCTGGGCGACCGCACGAACCTGGTCTTTTCCGGTACGACGGTCAGCGCGGGCGGCGGCGTGGGTGTGGTTATTGCCACGGGCCAGGAGACCGAACTCGGCCACATCAACCAGATGATGGCGGGCATTGAAAAACACCGCACCCCGCTGCTGGTGCAGATGGACAAGCTGGGCAAAGCGATCTTCGCCATCATTCTGGCGATGATGGCCGCGCTGTTTGTCTTCAGCCTGGTGTTCCGCGAGATCCCGATGGGCGAGCTGCTGCTCTCCCTGATTAGCCTGGCGGTAGCCTCCGTACCGGAAGGTCTGCCAGCGATTATCTCCATTATCCTCTCCCTGGGCGTGCAGGCGATGGCGCGCAAGCGGGCGATTATCCGCAAGCTGCCGACGGTTGAAACCCTGGGCGCGATGACCGTGGTCTGCTCGGATAAAACCGGCACCCTGACCATGAACGAAATGACGGTGAAAGCCATCATCACCGCCGACACCTGCTATCGCGTGGACGGCAACAGCTACGAGCCGGTGGGCAACATCTACCTCGAAGGCAGCGACGAGCCGGTGCAGATCCAGCCGGGCACCGTGCTGGAGCAGTACCTGCGCACCATCGACCTGTGTAACGACAGCCAGCTGATTCAGGACGAGCGTGGCCTGTGGGGCATCACCGGCGGGCCAACCGAGGGCGCGCTGAAGGTGCTGGCGGCCAAGGCCCACCTCGAGCCGGTCGTGACCACGCTGGTTAACAAGATCCCGTTCGACTCTCAGTACAAGTACATGAGCACCCACTACCAGATTGGCAGTGAGGAGCAGATTTTGATTACCGGCGCGCCGGACGTGATTTTCGCCCTGTGTGAGCAGCAGCAGACCCGCAACGGTGCGCAAGCCTTTGACCGCGCGTACTGGGAAACGGAGATGGAGCGCTATGCGCGTCAGGGGCTACGCATGGTCGCCGCGGCGTTCAAGCCAGCGAACGGCGAGCAGGCATTAACTCACGACGACCTGAGCCACGGTCTGATCTTCCTCGGCATTGCCGGGATGATGGATCCGCCGCGTCCGGAAGCGATTGAGGCGATTAACGCCTGCCAGCAGGCGGGGATCCGCGTGAAGATGATCACCGGGGATCACCCGCAGACGGCGATGAGCATCGGCCAGATGCTGGGGATCACCAACAGCGAGCAGGCGGTTACCGGCTACCAGCTGGAGAAGATGGACGACGCCGAGCTGGCGGAAGCTGCGGTGAAGTATGACATCTTCGCCCGTACCAGCCCGGAGCATAAGCTGCGCCTGGTGAAAGCGTTGCAGGACAAAGGCGAAATCGTCGGCATGACCGGTGACGGCGTGAACGATGCCCCGGCGCTGCGCCAGGCGGACGTGGGTATCGCGATGGGCATCAAAGGCACGGAAGTGACCAAAGAGGCGGCGGACATGGTCCTGACGGACGATAACTTCGCCACCATCGCCAGCGCGGTAAAAGAGGGGCGTCGCGTTTACGACAACCTGAAGAAGACCATTCTGTTCATCATGCCGACCAACCTGGCGCAGGGGCTATTGATTGTGATTGCGCTGCTGGCGGGGAACATCATTCCGCTGACGCCAGTGCTGATCCTGTGGATGAACATGGCGACCTCCGCCACGCTCTCCTTCGGCCTGGCCTTCGAGGCCGCCGAACGCAACATTATGCGCCGCCCGCCGCGTCAGACCGGGCAGCACGTGATGGACGCCTACGCCGTCTGGCGCGTGGCCTTCGTCGGCACCATGATTGCCATCGCCGCCTTTGCGCTGGAAGCCTGGCTGGCCCCGCGCGGCCACAGCGCGGAGTTCATCCGCACCGTGCTGTTGCAGATGCTGGTCTGCGCCCAGTGGGTATACATGATTAACTGCCGCAATACCGACGGGTTCTCCCTGAACCGCGGCCTGCTGGCGAACAAAGGGATCTGGCTGGTAACGGGCGTACTGTTCCTGCTCCAGGCGGCGATCATCTACCTGCCGTTTATGCAGATGCTGTTCGGCACCGAAGCGCTGCCGCTGCGCTACTGGTTCGTGACGCTGGCGGTGGCGGGCGTGATGTTCTTCGTCGTCGAAATCGAGAAGCGACTGACCCGCAGGTTCCGTAAGGCTGCATAACCTTTTGCCCTCACCCTAAACCTCTCCCACAGGGAGAGGGAACTCTGACCTCCCTCTCCCTGTGGGAGAAGGCCGGGGTGAGGGAAAACAACGCCGAGGTACTCCCATGAAATTCCCACTCCTGTTCGCGCTCCTCGCCTGCACCCTGCCACCCGCATTCGCCGCGGCCATTCCCGTGCGTGTCGCCACCGTGGAGCAGACCGCCCACGCCGCCGAGCGTCAGATCCCGGGTCGCATTGAAGCTATCCACACCGTTGAACTGCGCGCCCGCACGGAAGGCGTCATCACCAGAATCCACTTCCGCGACGGGCAGTACGTGAAAAAAGGCGACGTGTTGTTCGAACTGGACGACGCCGAGCCGCGCGCCGCCCTGCGTCTGGCGCAGGCCGAAGTGAGAAGCGCCAAAGCCACGCTGCATCAGGCGCAGCAGCAGCTGTCACGCTTCGAAAGCCTGGGCAGCAGCAACGCCATCAGCCGCCACGACGTGGACAACGCCCGCATGCAGCGCGACGTAGCGAGCGCCGCGCTGGAGCAGGCGAAAGCCCGGCTCGATACCCGCAGCGTCACCCTCAACTACACGCGTATTATTTCACCGATTGACGGGCGCGTGGGGCACAGCAACTTTCACGTCGGCAGCCTGGTGAATCCTGCCAGCGGTGTGCTGGTGGAGGTGGTGCAGCTCGATCCCATCCGCATCGCCTTTGCGCTGGAAGAGGGCACGTTTGCCACTAAAGCCGGACAGCATGCGGATATCAGCGCCATGAAGCAGGCCTGGCAGGCGCTGATTGACAGCAACGGCCAGCGCATCAGCGGGGAACTCACCTCCGTGGACAACCGCATCGACCCGCGCACCGCCAGCGTGATGCTGCGCGCCGAGTTTGCCAACCCGCGCCATCAGCTCTTGCCCGGCGGCAACGTGAACGTCTACCTGCGTCCGTCAAGTGAGCAACCAGTGCTGACTCTGCCCGCCGCTGCCGTACAGCAGAATGGCCACGGGTTCTTCGCATGGGTGGTTAACGCCGAGGATAAAGCCGAAATGCGTCCGCTGAAGGTCGCCGGACAGATCGGCCAGCAGTTCCAGATTGCCTCCGGCCTGAAGCCCGGTGAGCGAGCGATTACTGACGGTGCGCAGCGCGTGCAGCCAGGCGTTGCCGTCCAGATACTGAATTAAGGAGCCATCATGCTGACGTTTTTCATCAAACGCCCGCGCTTTGCGATGGTGATTGCGCTGGTCATCACCCTGCTGGGGGCCATCGCGCTGAGGATTATTCCGGTGGAGCAGTACCCGCAGATCACCCCGCCGGTCGTGAATGTGTCAGCGTCATGGCCGGGCGCCAGCTCGGCTGACGTGGCGGAGGCCATCGCCACGCCGCTGGAAACTCAGCTGAACGGGGTGGATCATATGCTCTATATGGAGTCCACCAGTTCGGACGAGGGTAGCTATAGCCTGAACATTACCTTTGCGGCGGGCACCGATCCGGACCTCGCCGCCATCGACGTGCAAAACCGCGTGGCGCAGGCCGTGGCGCAGCTGCCGACCGAGGCGCAGCAAAACGGCGTGCAGGTGCGCAAGCGCGCCACCAACCTGATGATGGGGGTAAGCCTTTACTCACCGAACAACACCCACACGCCGCTGTTCGTCAGCAACTACGCCAGCACCCAGGTGCGCGAGGCGCTGTCGCGTCTGCCGGGCGTCGGGCAGGTACAGATGTTTGGCGCACGGGACTACAGCATGCGCATCTGGCTGCGCCCGGACCGCATGAACGCCCTGAACGTGACCAGCGATGACGTGGCGCAGGCGCTGCGCGAGCAGAACGTGCAGGGGGCGGCAGGCCAGGTCGGCACGCCGCCGGTGTTTAACGGCCAGCAGCAGACCCTGACCATTAACGGGCTGGGGCGCTTAAATCAGGCCGACGACTTTGCCAACATCATTATCCGCGCCGGGGAGATGGGTCAGCTGGTGCGCCTGAAGGACGTCGCCACCATCGAGCTTGGCTCGCGCAGCTACAGCTCTGGCGCGCAGCTGAACGGGCACGACTCCGCCTACCTCGGCATCTACCCGACGCCGTCCGCTAACGCCCTGCGCGTGGCCGATGCGGTGCGCGCGGAGCTGGAACGGTTATCCACGCGCTTCCCGGACGATCTGGTCTATGAAGTCAAATTCGACACCACCTCGTTTGTGGCCGCCACCATCAAAGAGATTGGCGTCTCGCTGGCGCTGACGATGCTGGCGGTGGTGGTCGTGGTGTCCCTGTTCCTGCAAAGCTGGCGCGCGACGCTGATTGTTGCCCTTGCCATTCCGGTGTCGCTGGTGGGCACCTTCGCGGTGCTCTATACGCTCGGCTACTCCGCCAATACGCTGAGCCTGTTCGCTATCATTCTGGCGCTGACCATGGTGGTGGATGACGCCATCGTGGTGGTGGAGAGCGTCGAAACGCTGATGGCGGAAGGGCAGAGCCGTACGGCGGCGACCGCGCTGGCGCTGCGCCAGATCGCCGGGCCAGTGATTGCCACCACGCTGGTGCTGCTGGCGGTGTTTGTGCCGGTGGCGCTCCTGCCGGGGATTGTCGGCGAGCTGTACCGCCAGTTCGCGGTGACGCTCTCGACTGCCGTCACGCTCTCAAGCCTGGTGGCGTTGACTCTTACGCCCGCCCTGTCCGCGCTGTTGCTGCGCCCGCGACCGGAGAAACCTGCGGCACTCTATCGCGCCTTTAACCACGGGCTGGACGCCACGCGCGGTTTCTACACCCGCATCGTGAACGTTTTAAACCTGCGCCCGTGGCTGGCGCTGCTGGCCACCGCAGGCGCGGCGGCGGTGGTGGTATTCAGCTTTATGTCGATGCCAAAGGGCTTCCTGCCGCAGGAGGATCAGGGCTACTTCTTCGCCAGCGTCCAGTTGCCGGAGGCAGCCTCGCTGGAGCGCACCGAAGCGGTGATGACCACCGCGCGCGAGCTGATCGCTAACAACCCGGCGGTAGAAGACGTGATTCAGGTCTCCGGGTTTAACATCCTCAACGGCACCAGCGCATCGAACGGCGGGTTTATCTCCATCATGCTCAAAGACTGGAGCGAGCGTCCGCCGCTGGATGAGGTGATGGGCACCCTTCAGCACCAGCTGCTGGCCCTGCCGGAAGCCATCATCATGACCTTTGCGCCGCCGACGCTGCCGGGGCTGGGCAACGCCTCCGGCTTCGACCTGCGCATTCAGGCGCAGGCGGGGCAAAGTCCGGCGGAGCTGGAGCGCGTGACGCGTGAGGTGCTGGCGAAAGCCAACCAGAACCCGCGGCTGAGCCGCGTGTTCACCACCTGGAGCAGCAACGTGCCACAGATGACGCTCACCGTTGACCGCGAGCGCGCGGCCCGCCTCGACGTGCCGGTGTCACGCATCTTCAGCAGCCTGCAAACCGCCTTTGGCGGCACGCGCGCCGGGGATTTCAGCGTCAACAACCGCGTCTACCACGTAGTGATGCAGAACGAGATGCAGTGGCGCGAGCGCGCGGAGCAAATCAGCGAGCTGTTCGTGCGCAGCAACAGCGGCGAGCGGGTGCGTCTGAGCAACCTCATCACCATCACGCCGACCGTCGGCGCGCCATTTATTCAGCAGTACAACCAGTTCCCGTCGGTATCGGTGAGCGGCTCGGCAGCGGAAGGGGTGAGCAGCAGCACCGCAATGGCGGCGATGGGCGAGATTCTGGCGGAAAACCTGCCAGCCGGGTACGACTACGCCTGGAGCGGCATGTCGTATCAGGAGCAGCAGACCGGCAATCAGGCGATATGGATCGTGCTGGCGGCGGTGGTGATGGCGTGGCTGTTCCTCGTCGCCCAGTACGAGAGCTGGACGCTGCCGGCGAGCGTGATGCTCTCGGTGCTGTTCGCCATCGGCGGGGCGCTGGTCTGGCTGTGGCTGGCGGGCTATGCCAACGACGTATACGTGCAGATAGGTCTGGTGCTACTGATAGCCCTCGCCGCCAAGAACGCAATTCTTATCGTGGAGTTTGCCCGCGCCCGGCGCATGGATGGAATGGCGATTGTCGATGCCGCACGGGAGGGGGCATCGCGCCGCTTCCGCGCGGTAATGATGACCGCCGTGTCGTTCATTATCGGCGTCCTGCCGATGATGCTGGCGACCGGGGCGGGTGCCCAGAGCCGCCGCATCATCGGCACTACGGTGTTCAGCGGCATGCTGGTGGCGACCGTGGTGGGGATAGTGTTCATCCCGGCGCTGTTCGTGCTGTTCCAGCGCCTGCGCGAGTGGGGCCACGGCCTTACGGACTCGTCGCCCACAGCTCACAGTGCTTCTGCACCAGAGAAATCAGCGAGCCGCCATCGGCGATAAAGTCCCGCATGCGCTGCGCCTCGCTCTTGCCCTGCTTTAACAGCAGGGCAATCTCATTGATTGCGCTTGTCGCGCCGAGCTTCTCGGCCGACGGCGCAACCTGCTCGAGCAGCCAGGCGATATCTTCCGCCACGGTTTTGTGCTCGCCGGTATGTACGTCCGTCAGAATGCCTTCCAGCCCGTAGCGACAGGCCTGAAAACGGTTAAAGCGATAGAGCAGAAAATCCCGTTCCTGATGCTTATACGGCCGCGCGGTCAGCAGCCAGTGCGACGTCGCCTGAATAAGCCCGGCGATGTTAATGGCGTGGCTGAGCGTCAGCGGCGTATCCATCACCCGCACCTCGACGGTGCCGAAGTGCGGGCTGGGGCGGATGTCCCAGTGCAGATCCTTAATGCTGTCGATCATGCTGGTGGAGCTCAGGCGGCGGAACAGCCCCTCGAACTCCTGCCAGCTGTTGACCCACGGCATCTGACCGTTATCCGGGAAGCCCGAGAAGATGTTGAGACGCGATGAGGCGAACTTCGTGTCCGTGCCCTGCATATACGGTGATGCGGCGGCCAGGGCGATAAAGTGTGGCACAAAGCGCGACAGGCCGTGCAGCAGGTAAATGGCGTCGTCCCCGGTCCGACAGCCGACGTGTACGTGCTGGCCGAACACCGTCGCCTGCAAAATCAGATAGCCAAAGCGCTCCAGCGTGACGTTATAGCGCTCGTCGTCGCACACTTCCTGCCGCTGCCATTTCTGGAACGGATGCGTCCCACCGCCGCAGATCTGGATATGCTGATCTTCCGCCGCTCGCAGGATGCTCTGCTGCATCACTGAAAACTGCGCCGCTGCCTGGTCGATGGTCTGGCACACGCCGGTGGCGATTTCGAGCATGCTTTCGGTGATGTCGTGTTTGACTTCCCCCCCTTTGATGTCGTCTTTGACGGCGGCGATGAGGGCAGAGGAGTCCTGGCTCAGATCGTAACCCGGCGGGTTAACCACCTGGAGTTCGAGCTCAATGCCGAGGGTATAAGGTTCAGAGGATTTGAAGTCGGGTAAAGGCATGGCGCACTCCGTTGTCTGTTATGAGTTGAGTATAGACAATGGGCGTGGCGCGCTCGTCTCAGGGTGGTATAACTGATAGCAGGCTTAGAAAAGGGGGAGTGATCCATGTCTGACTATCCAACCATTGCGCTGACAGGACCCGGTGCGATAGGGACCACCATCGCCGCGGTGCTGCATGAAGCGGGCCGCACGCCGCTGCTGTGTGGGCGCACCGCGCATCCGGAACTGCGCCTGCGTCATGATGAGGGTGAAATTGTGGTGCCCGGTCCGGTACTCACCGATCCCAGCGTCATTACGCGCCCCGTTGACCTCGTTTTTTTGGCGGTCAAAACGACGCAAAATGCCGACAGCGCCGGGTGGCTGCGCGCTCTGTGCGATGAAAACACCGTGGTCTGCGCGCTGCAAAACGGCGTGGAGCAGAAAGCCCAGCTTGCGCCTTTGGTCAATGGCGCAACGGTGCTGCCCTCGGTGGTCTGGTTCCCTGCCCAGCGCGAGCCGGATGCCTCCGTCTGGCTGCGCGCCAAACCGCGCCTTACGCTGCCGGACGTGCCGCAGGCGCAGCGGGTGGTGGAGGCGCTTCGCGGCACGCGCTGTGACGTTGAGCTCTCGACAGATTTCACTACCGTCGCCTGGCGCAAGCTGCTGCAAAACGCGGTCGCCGGGCTGATGGTGCTGGCCAATCGCCGCGCCGGGATGTTCAGGCGCGAGGATATCAGCGAGCTGGCGCTGGGCTACCTGCGCGAGGGGCTTACCGTCGCCCGCGCCGAAGGGGCGAAGCTGGACGATGCGGTGGCCCAGGAGATCCTGGCGAATTTCCAGCGTGCGCCAGTGGATTTAGGCACGTCGATCCTTGCCGACCGTCAGGCGGATCGCCCGATGGAGTGGGACATACGCAACGGCGTGATCCAGCGCTATGGCCGCAGGCACGGGATTGCGGTGCCCATCAGCGACGTGGTGGTGCCGCTGCTGGCGGCGGGGAGCGAGGGGCCGGGGTGAGAGATATAGTGGTATTAACGTCTGGGGAATTGGTCTGGGTGAAAACTTCGCATCAGTTCCCCACAAATGCGCTCACCGGCAAACCGAAACGCTTCGCCAGCGCTCGCATATGATCTAGCGTTAACGTGCGCTGTCCGTTAAGGATCCGACTTACCAGAGACTTCTTACCAATCTCGTTCTCGAAATCACTCTGAGTGAGCTGGTACTGATCCATTAGCGTTCGCAGTAACGCAACGCCTGACGGAATGCTGGCAATACGCGCGTTAAATTCTGCAAACTCCGGGAACGCGTTTTCATACTTATCGATTTTGGCAGTGAGCATATCTACCAGCGGGTTATCGGGGTCGTGCTCGATAAGATACTCCACCAGCGCCAGCGCATCCTCGTAGTCTTGCCGCGACGGGCTTGAACCCAGGAAAGGGAGCTCGTTTGTCAGAGCGTTTGCCGCTTTGATGGCTGCTGCATAATTCATTCTTTCGTTCTCCGGTAGTAGTCCGTGAGCTTGTCATAGTCTGCGTGAGTGCTGATGTGTTTGATGAAGATCTTTCCACGCTCAAAATCAGCAAAAAACATCACTCTTAGATGCCCGCCACCCACATCAATGACCCACCATTTTTCCCGGTATTTCATCCGGTCCAGGCTAGGAAAGCGCTTTCGCATCTCGTCTGGTGAGGGGTAGTGTTCCTTTTTTAGTACCCGGTAAAGATCGTCCAGGGCTTGTGCTTGATTGGGATAATGTCTGGCCGCTGTGTCGAAAGGCGCTCTTGAGACTATGTGCATCCTTGCCCCTTGTTTCCAGGTTGGAAATATTATAGATGGTGGTTGGTGGGTTGACAATGCGGAAACTTCGATGAAATTGCAGTTTCTACATGATCGTGACAATTGAACTTTGCATTGAGTGCGAGCACTTTAAGTTGGAGTGGTATGCCATTAAAGTGCCAGAAGTATCTCGGCCTGAAGTATTTATGTGATTTGCGAAGCGTATTCAGGAATTGCTTGCTGGGAAGGAGTTCCGTGGAGATAGTTTTGCTAACCAGGTTATTTAGAAGCGTGTGAAAGATGCGTCCGCTATGTGCCAGGAGCGGAAGTTTTGCAATCTCTGATATATAACTCTTTTGATTTAATTATGTTTCAAATTACTGGCTCATTTGGTAATGTTAGGAAGTATCTGGCACGCAAGGAGTAATGATGAACGTATTCATTGATACAAATCTTTATCTAGACTTTTATCGTATGGGGCAAGACAAGTTAGATGAACTAAATAAAGTATTTGCTTTGCACGACTATGGGCAACTAAAAATTTGGTTGCCTGAACTTTTAAAAAATGAATTTTGGAGAAATCGTTCTAAAGTAGTTGCTGATAATATTAAAGAAATTGAGAAAGACTATAAGCCAACATTACCACATATTTTCAGGCAACATGTAGATCAAAAAACATTCCTTAAAACAGTAAGTGAAGCAAATAGACTTAAGAATAAAATTTTTGAAGATATACAGCAGCAATTTAAAGATGAAACTTTGGCAGCAGATTTGGTTATCAAAAAAATTTTTGCTGCAGCAGTAAAAATAGAAGTTGATGAAACAACTATCGAAAAAGGTAAGCGTCGTTATGACTTGGGCAATCCGCCTGGAAAGAATAAATCTTACGGCGACGCAGTAAACTGGGAGTGCTTACTAGCTGCTATACCAGAAGGTGAAGACATATACCTAATCACAGAAGATGGTGATTATAAAAGTTCTTTCATTAAAGATGATATGAATGAATATCTGAAATATGAATGGCAAACCAAGAAAAAATCTGAACCGCATATCTATGCTAGATTATCGGAGTTCATCAAAGAGCACTTTCCGCAAGCTAATAATTTAGCAGATATGGAAGTTAACTTGACCATTAAAGAATTAGAAGAGTCGGCGAGTTTTGCTAGTACTCATCGTGTTGTTTCGAAACTTCTAAAATTCAAAGAGTTTAAACAAGATCAAATTTTCAAGATTATAAAAATTTATTTCGAAAACAATCAGGTTCGATACATCAAAGATGATCCCGATGTGAAAAGTTTAGCCCGCATGATCATTCAACAATGTGACGAGGAAAAAGATCCAGAAGGCATTCTTGAAACTTTCAGCGTAATGATAGATTAAAAATAGAAAAATGGGAGATAAAATCTCCCATTTAGACAAATCATACAAAGTCCAGCACATAAATTTTTGTTGCCATTGCATACAACTAAGGTCTGTAATTCACTCACAGCGGATTTGATGATCCTGACCTGTTCCCTGAAGATCAACACGTGTCAATGTTAGTCATGCCTTCGTTACCTATGCGAGAACTTCCGCTCCTCGCTCATAAGAGACAACCCTACTCAAATCTCCCACATTGCAGGAGATTTGAGTATGAACACGTCACCGTGGAATAAAGACCGTATCATAGGCCAAAAAAGACCACTTCAGATATCTCATATCTGGGGGATCCGAATCCGGCTTGAACTGGAAGGTAAAACGCGTGATTTAGCTCTGTTCAATATGGCCTTAGACAGTAAGCTACGAGGCTGCGATCTGGTGAACCTGAAAGTATCTGATGTTGCATATGGTAGCTCGGTTTCAAGCAGAGCAACGGTGCTGCAACAGAAAACCGGTAGCCCTGTGCAATTTGAGATAACCAAAGGGACAAGAGAAGCTGTTGCTGCATTGAAAAAGCTTGGCAATTTGCACAGTAAAGACTTCTTGTTTCGGTCTCGGATCGGAACTAACCGGCACATATCAACCCGACAATACAGCCGAATTTTTCATGGGTGGGTAGAAAAGCTTGGTCTCGAAGCTTCGCTTTACAGCACACATTCCATGAGAAGAACAAAACCTTACCTGATATACAAGAAAACCAAGAATCTCCGGGTGACCCAACTTCTGTTGGGCCATAAGAAACTGGAAAGCACTGTCCGTTATCTAGGCATCGAAGTCGATGATGCGTTAGAGATCTCTGAATCGATTGAAGTCTAAGGTTGTCAGGGCTGCAACAGCAGCCCTGTGTCAATAACAGGCATTGCGGGATATGTATGAGACTGGCCGCCATTCCCGATAGCACAGCTCTGATGCTACACTGTTTTCAGTCCTCATTACCTCATCAAATAAATTTATGACTACCGCTGATTTCAAACGCCCTAAACTAGAACTCCCAAACGGGGCTGATAAACTGCTGCTGCACTCCTGTTGCGCTCCGTGTTCTGGTGAGGTAATGGAGGCGATCCAGGCCTCAGGGATCGACTACACCATCTTCTTCTACAATCCGAACATTCATCCGCAGAAAGAGTATCTGATTCGTAAGGATGAGAATATTCGCTTTGCCGAACAGCACGGCGTACCGTTTATCGATGCGGATTACGATACAGATAACTGGTTTGAGCGCGCCAAAGGCATGGAATGGGAACCCGAGCGCGGCATTCGCTGCACCATGTGTTTTGACATGCGCTTTGAGCGGACTGCGCTTTACGCCGCTGAAAATGGCTTCAACGTGATTAGCAGCTCACTGGGCATCTCTCGCTGGAAAAATATGCAGCAAATCAACGACTGCGGTCAGCGAGCCGCCGCCCACTATCCGGGTATGGTCTATTGGGACTATAACTGGCGGAAACAGGGCGGTTCGTCGCGCATGATTGAAATCAGCAAGCGCGAGCAGTTCTACCAGCAGGAATACTGCGGCTGCGTTTATTCACTGCGTGACAGCAACCTGCACCGCAAATCCCAGGGCCGTCCTCTCATTCAGATCGGTAAGCTTTACTACGGTAAAGAAGACGACCAGGCCTGATTTTATGTCACGCCCTCTGTGGCGTGACCGCCTTCCTGTGCATTCCTCTAACAAACCGTCATTCATCAAACAACGTTGTCCTTTGTGTAAGGCCGACTCAGTGAGCCGTTATATAAGGCTCCTTCACAAACTCCGCTAACAACCCAGCAGTTGCTTACAGAGCGTAGAAAATGTCACCGCATCGTCCATTTCCACCAGTACGCTCACGTACGCCGCACAGGTGCCAGCCAGTTCAAAGAGATCCGCAGAATCGGGAAGTTGCAGGTGAAGAAGGTGATGAACAGCGCTTTCTTCAGCGTGTACGTATGAAAATCCAGGGGTAGTCGCCATTTAGCATCCTCGTTGTCCAAAAAAATGTCACGTCATGCTAACGGGTTCCTACGCCCGGTTACGGATGTGCCGCAACGCAGGCACTTTACGACCGCGGAGAAGGGATGAAAAGGGATGCCCCTGAATTACATAAGATTGCTTAAAAGTTTGCGAGGCGGCTTCCAAAGGGCATTGCCGGGTGGCGGCTGCGCCTTACCCGGCCTACAAAACCGCTAACCAGCCAACCTATCCGCGACACGAACCGTAGGCCCGCGCAAGCGCAGCGCCGCCGGGCACAGCCACACCGTAGCTACCCCTCGCTCATCATCGCCAGAAACCGCTTCACCGTCCGCGAACGCTCAAAACGCCGCCAGCAGAGCGCGATATCGGTATAAAGCTCCGGTGAGCGCAGCGCATGGTAGGTGACATTCGGCGGAGAAATAGCGGCCATGGATTTCGGCACCAGCGCGAACCCGCCGCCAGCGGAGACCATGCTCAGGGAAGAGGAAAGTTGTGAGGATTGCAGCGTGTGTTGCATATCGATCCCGGCCCGCTCGCAGCTGCCGTAAACGCGGTCATACAGCCCCGGTGCTACCTCCTGGGGGAACAGCACCACCGGCGTATCCCGCAGCTCATCCAGCGCCAGATCGCCACATGCCGCCAGGGGATGATCGCGATGCAGCGCCACCACCATCGGCTCCCGATCGAGGATTTTTAATTCGAACACCTTACTGCTTTCGCACGGCAGGCGCACAAAGGCGATATCCAGCTCACCCTCCGCCAGCATCGTCGTCAGCGACGACATATTGGCTTCCACCTGGTGAACCTGCACCGCCATGTTCTGTACCTGAAACTGACGTATCAGGGCGAAGATTTTGGGATGAAAAGCATCTGAACTGGTGATGCCAATCGACAGGCTGCCGTTCAGCCCGCGCGCGATGCCCCGGGCTTTCTCCAGCGCGGCATCGCTCAGCGCCAGGATCTTACAGGCGTCCTCATAGAAGGCCTCTCCCGCTTCGGTCAGCTCCACGCCCCGTGTCAGGCGCCTGAACAGCGGCGTGCCCACTTCCTCTTCGAGCCGTTTGATCTGCTGACTCAGAGGAGGCTGTGAAATACCCAGCGCTTTGGCCGCCCTGGTGAAGTGTCGCTCGCGTGCTACCGCGACAAAATAGCGCAGATAACGAAGTTCCATATCAAAAACGTCTCAAACCAGCATGGATTCTATATTGGAACTCTCTGCTGAATCGGGTCAACATTTATTTAACCTTTATAAATAAAGTTGAAGAGGACGGGCATGATGATGCATTCATCTGCATGCGACTGTGAGGCGAGTTTATGCGAGACCCTGCGTGGGTTCTCGGCTCAGCATCCTGACAGCGTGATCTATCAGACATCGCTAATGAGCGCCCTGCTAAGCGGCGTCTACGAAGGGGAGACGACCATCGCCGACCTGCTGGCACACGGTGATTTTGGTCTTGGTACCTTTAACGAGCTGGACGGTGAAATGATTGCCTTCAGCAGCCAAGTGTACCAGCTGCGCGCCGACGGCAGCGCCCGCGCCGCGAAGCCGGAGCAAAAAACGCCGTTCGCGGTGATGACCTGGTTCCAGCCGCAGTACCGCAAAGCCTTCGACGGGCCGGTCAGCCGTCAGCAGATCCACGACGTGATCGACCAGCAAATCCCCTCCGACAACCTGTTCTGCGCGCTGCGCATCGACGGCAACTTCCGCCATGCCCACACCCGCACCGTACCGCGCCAGACACCGCCGTACCGGGCGATGACCGACGTGCTGGATGACCAGCCGGTGTTCCGCTTTAACCAGCGCGAGGGCGTGCTGGTCGGGTTCCGCACCCCACAGCATATGCAGGGCATTAACGTGGCGGGCTATCACGAACACTTTATCACCGACGACCGTCAGGGCGGGGGCCACCTGCTCGACTATCAGCTGGAGAACGGCGTGCTCACCTTCGGCGAAATCCACAAGCTGATGATTGACCTGCCCGCCGACAGCGCGTTTTTACAGGCCAACCTGCACCCCAGCAACCTTGATGCGGCTATCCGCGCAGTCGAAAACTAACAGGAGAACTACCGTGAACAGTGAGAAACAGTCACGTCAGTGGGCGCACGGCGCCGATATGGTTGTCGGCCAGCTGGAAGCGCAGGGTGTGAAGCAGGTGTTCGGCATACCGGGCGCAAAAATCGACAAGGTCTTTGACTCCCTGCTGGACTCCTCCATCGAGATTATCCCGGTGCGTCACGAGGCGAACGCGGCGTTTATGGCGGCAGCGGTAGGGCGGCTAACCGGTAAGGCCGGGGTCGCGCTGGTCACCTCCGGGCCGGGCTGCTCCAACCTGATCACCGGCATCGCCACCGCCAACAGCGAAGGTGACCCGGTGGTGGCGCTGGGCGGGGCGGTGAAGCGGGCAGATAAAGCGAAACTGGTGCACCAGAGCATGGATACCGTCGCCATGTTCAGCCCGGTCACCAAATACGCCGTCGAAGTTAATTCACCGGACGCGATTGCCGAGGTGGTGTCGAACGCGTTTCGCGCTGCCGAGCAGGGCAGGCCGGGCGGGGCGTTTGTCAGCCTGCCGCAGGATATTGTCGACCAGCCCACCACGGGAGCTATTTTACCCGCCAGCACCGCGGCGCTGATGGGCCCGGCGCCGGAGTCAGCCATCAACGACGTGGCGAAGCTTATCGCGAAGGCCAAAAACCCGGTCATCTTACTCGGCCTGATGGCCAGCCAGCCCGCCAACAGCGCCGCGCTGCATAAGCTGCTGGAGAGAAGCCGTATTCCGGTCACCAGCACCTATCAGGCCGCCGGGGCGGTGAATCAGGAACACTTCACCCGCTTCGCCGGACGCGTCGGCCTCTTTAACAACCAGGCGGGCGACCGGCTGCTGCATCTGGCGGACCTGATTATCTGCATCGGCTACAGCCCGGTGGAGTACGAGCCGTCCATGTGGAACAGCGGCGACGCCATGCTGGTGCACATTGACGTGCTGCCCGCCTATGAGGAGCGCAAGTATGTTCCCGATCTGGAACTGGTCGGGGATATTGCTGCCACGCTGAATCTGCTTGCCAGTCGAATCGAGCACAAACTTGAACTCAGCCAGCGCGCCTCGGAAATTCTTGTCGATCGCCAGCATCAGCGGGACCTCCTCGACCGTCGCGGCGCATCGCTTAACCAGTTTGCTCTGCATCCGCTGCGCATCGTGCGCGCCATGCAGGACATCGTGAACAACGACGTGACGCTCACCGTCGACATGGGCAGCTTCCACATCTGGATCGCCCGCTACCTTTACAGCTTCCGGGCGCGTCAGGTGATGATCTCCAACGGTCAGCAGACCATGGGCGTGGCGCTGCCGTGGGCGATTGGCGCGTGGCTGGTCAACCCGGGGCGCAAGGTGGTCTCGGTCTCCGGGGACGGCGGCTTTTTGCAGTCGAGCATGGAGCTGGAAACCGCCGTACGCCTCAACGCCAATGTGCTGCACATCATCTGGGTGGATAACGCCTACAACATGGTGGCCATCCAGGAAGAGAAAAAATACCAGAGGCTTTCCGGCGTCGAGTTCGGCCCGGTCGATTTCAAAGTCTATGCCGACGCGTTCGGTGCGAAAGGCTTTGCCGTCGAGAGCGCGGATGCGCTCGAACCGACGCTGCGTGCGGCAATGGATGTCGATGGCCCGGCCGTGGTGGCCATTCCCGTCGACTACAGCGATAACCCGCTGCTGATGGGCCAGCTCCATCTCAGCCAGATTTTGTGAATCAATATAAGGACAGAGAAATGCAAAAAGTGGCTCTCGTAACCGGCTCCGGCCAGGGGATTGGCAAAGCGATCGCGCTTCGCCTGGTGAAGGATGGTTTTGCCGTTGCTATTGCGGATTACAACGAAGAGACGGCGAAAGCGGTCGCGGATGAGATCACCCGTAACGGCGGGAAGGCCGTCGCCGTGAAGGTGGACGTCTCTGACCGCGAGCAGGTGTTCGCGGCGGTGGAAAAAGCCCGCACCGCGCTGGGCGGTTTTAACGTCATCGTCAATAACGCCGGGGTGGCGCCGTCCACGCCCATCGAATCCATCACGCCGGAAATTGTCGACAAGGTCTACAACATCAACGTGAAAGGGGTGATCTGGGGCATTCAGGCCGCAATTGACGCGTTTCGTAAAGAGGGGCACGGCGGCAAGATCATCAACGCCTGCTCCCAGGCGGGCCACACCGGTAACCCGGAGCTGGCGGTCTACAGCTCCAGCAAGTTCGCGGTGCGCGGCTTAACCCAGACCGCCGCGCGGGATCTCGCGCCGCTGGGGATCACCGTTAACGCCTACTGCCCGGGGATCGTCAAAACGCCGATGTGGGCGGAAATCGACCGTCAGGTCTCCGAGGCGGCGGGTAAACCGCTTGGCTACGGGACGGAAACCTTTGCCAAACGCATCACGCTTGGCCGTTTGTCCGAGCCGGAAGACGTGGCCGCCTGCGTCTCTTACCTCGCCGGGCCGGATTCCGACTACATGACCGGTCAGTCGCTGCTGATTGATGGTGGGATGGTGTTCAACTAAATACACAATACTAAAAAGCTCTGACATGAACTTTCCCCTGCTCCCGTGCAGGGGCTTTTTTTTGTCTCGTCAGCCATTGTGCATTACACTGCGCGCTGCAAAACTTTAGTCTTAGGATCTGACAGGCGGTAACAGCGATGAACGGTACAATCACAACGTGGTTTAAAGATAAAGGCTTTGGATTTATCAAAGATGAAAACGGCGACAACCGCTATTTTCATGTGATTAAGGTCGCCAACCCTGATCTGATTAAAAAAGATGCGGCGGTGACCTTCGAGCCAACCACCAACAGCAAAGGCCTTTCCGCGTATGCGGTGAAGGTGATCCCGGAGAGTAAGCATCTCTATATTGCGGGCGAGCGAGTGAAGCTCACCTCAATTAAATCCTTCGTGGTGTTCAGCGAGGAAGAGCCCGTTGAGACCAAAATCGACAAAGAGAATGCGGTGCTGTCGGTGGGGCTGCTGATGAACAGCATCAAACCAAAAACCGAGAAAAAGCCGGGCGAAATGCGCACGGTGAAGAAGCTGGCGATCACCACCTTCCAGAACACGACGATGATCTTCACTGAAGATGAGATCGACATTGATGCCACGGTGAAGCTGCTGAAGTGACGTTTTGCCGGGTGGCGGCTACGCCTTACCCGGCCTACGAAATGCGTGCGGCACTCGCCGCCGCACGGTTTACCCCATCCTGTGCTCCCCCCGCAACATGGCTTCACGGTCAAATACCCGCTGGATCTCCCCATGCGCCATAAATGCCGCCCGGTCGGACATATGAGCAATCACGTCCGCATCGTGGCTCACCAGCAGGTAGGTCATGCCGTGCTGCGCCTTCAGGCGGTTGAGCAGGTTCAGGATCTCCGCCTGTACCGACATATCCAGCGCCGAGGTCGGTTCATCCAGCAGCAGAAGCTGCGGGCGCAGCAGCAGCGCGCGGGCGATGGCCACGCGCTGACGCTGTCCGCCGGAAAGCTGATGCGGGTAACGCCTGGCCGCGTCGGCAGCCAGACCCACCTGTTGCAGCGCATCCGCCACCTTTTCGGCAACCTGGGTTTCGCCGTGGATGTTTAACGGCTCCGACAGGGTGCGGGCAATGGTGTGGTTCGGGTGCAAAGACGCCCACGGATCCTGGAACACCATCTGCACGTTACGGCGAAGCGCGCCTTCAAAACGCCGTCCTGGCCGTAGCGCGTCTCCCAGGATCGAAATGCGGCCGTTCCACTCGCGCTGCAATCCCGCCAGCACGCGCAGAATAGTCGATTTTCCGCAGCCGGATTCACCGATCAGGCTGAAAGTTTCGCCTTGCTCAATGGCAAAGCTGGCGGCGGACACCGCCGTTTTTTCACCGAAGCTCACCTGGAGCTGGTTTACCTCAACGAGGGCCATTGTTCACCTCCTTCCACGGCTGCGAGCGGTCCAGCGTCGGCAGCACCTGGCCAAAGGTTTCCGCATTGGGCCGGCAGGTCCACAGGGTGCGCGTATACAGGTGCGTCGCCTGCGGCAGCCGGTTCGCCGCCATCTCGTCAACTTTCTCACCCTGATACATTACCAGCACGCGGTCGCAGTGTTCCGCCACCAGCGGCAGGTCGTGGCTGATTAACAGCATCGCCATCTGCCGAGCCTCGCACTGCTCCACCAGCAGCTCAAGGATCTGGTTGCGCAGGCGGGCGTCCAGCGCGGAGGTGGGTTCGTCGGCGATCAGCACCTGCGGGTTGTTGATGAGCGCAATCGCAATCATCACCCGCTGGCCCATGCCGCCCGAAAGCTCGCCGGGGTAGCGCGCCAGCACGTGCTCGTTCAGCCCGACTGCGCGGATGACGTCGTGAATGCGCGCCAGGCGCTCGGCGCGGGGCAGGCGCTGATGAAGCGTTAGCGCTTCATCAAGCTGGGCGGCGACGTTTTTCACCGGGTTCAGGGCGTAGCGCGGGTCCTGCAGGACCATCGCAATGCCGTTGCCGCGCAGCGCCTGCCAGCGTCGGCTGTTCAGGGTCAGCAGGTCGTTGCCGAGCACGTTAAGGCGCTTAGCGCTCACGATGCCGGGCTTGCGCACAAGCCCCAGCAGGGCGCGGGCAGACATGGACTTGCCGGAGCCGGATTCTCCCACCAGCGCCAGCCGCTCGTTGCCTAACGTAAAGCTCAGGTTGTTGACCACGCGCGCGGCGGGGTAGTCGATATTCAGCGCATCGACGATGACGCGGTGTTCAGTCATGCTGTGGCTCCAGTACGTCGCGCAGGCCATCGCCCAGCAGGTTAAAGGCCAGGCTGGCAAACAGAATCGCCCCGCCCGGAATGGCGGCAATCCACCACTGGTCGAAAATGACCTGCATGCCGTCGGCGATCATCGCGCCCCATTCGGCCATCGGCGGACGCGCGCCAAGGCCGAGGAAGCCCAGCCCGGCGGCCGCCAGAATAATCCCTGCCAGATCCAGCGCCAGCCGTACAATCGCGGAGGGCAGGCACAGGGGCAGAATATGGCCGACCAGCAGGCGCGGGCCGCGAATGCCCATCATCTCCGCGGCGGCCAGATAATCGCTGTGGCGCAGACGCTGGATTTCACTGCGCGCCTGGCGCGCATAGGCAGGCCAGGTCGTTAAGGCCAGCGCCAGCGCGCCGTTCACCAGACCGGGGCCGAGCATCGCGACAAACGCGAAGGCGAGGATCAGGCGCGGCATCGACATCACCACGTCGGTAAAGCGCATCAGGATGCGCTCCATCCAGCCGCCGTAGTAGCCTGACAAAATCCCCACCAGCAGACCGGCGGGGAGGGTAATAACGGTGACTAAGGCCACCAGCCCCAGTGCCGGACGGGTGCCGTAGATTAATCGGGAGAGCAGATCCCGCCCATAGCTATCGGTACCCAGCCAGTGCTGCGCGTTGGGCGGTTGCAGACGCGCGGCGGCGTCCTGCCAGTTGGGGTCATGCGGCGCAAGCCACGGTGCTAACAGGGCAATAAGCACCAGCAGCGCGATGGCGATCAGCCCGCAAAACGCGGCAGGGGAGCGGCGCAGGCGGCGTAAGAAGAGATAAAACGGCATTAGCGCACCCTGGGATCGGTCGCCCGCACAAGCAGGTCGGTAAGGTTATTGATCAGAACAAAGCAGACGCCAATCAGCAGCGTGCCGCCCATCACGGCGGTGGTGTCACCGGCGAACAGGGCCGTGGTGAGGTAGCGCCCGATGCCCGGCCACGAGAAGACGGTTTCGGTTAATACCGCGCCCTCCAGCATGCTGGTGTAGGCCAGCGCAATCACCGTCAATAGGGTACTGCGAATGTTCGGCAGCACGTGACGCAGCAGGATGGTCATCTCTCCAGCGCCCTTGGCGCGGGCGAGCAATATGTACTCTTTGTTCATCTCGCTCAGACAGGCGGAGCGCGTCAGTCGGGTGATACTTGCCAGCGAGTAGTAGGCCAGCAGCAGCACCGGCAGCACCAGGTGGCTGATGGCGTTGCGGAACGCCTCACGGTCGCCGGAAAGCCAGGTATCAACCAGCGCAAATCCGGTTCGTGGCTCGACGGTGAATTGCCAGATGTCGTCCAGCCTGCCGGGGCCAGCGCTCCACTGTAGTTTCGCGTAGAACAGAGCCAGCATCAGCAGGCCGAGCCAGAATATTGGCACCGAATTGCCGAGCAGGGTGAGCGTTCTGATCGCTAAGTCCAGTGGCGAACCGACGTAGCGGGCGCACAGTACACCCGCAATCACGCCGAGTACCGTGCCGATAATTAGCGCCAGCGTTGCCAGTTCCAGCGTGGCGGGAAAGGCGTGCAGCAGGTCCTGCAATACCGGCTGACCGGTAGCGCTGGCGGTGCCTAAATCCCCGTGAGCGAGGTTTTGCAGGTAGTGCCAGAACTGCACCGGCAGGGGCCGATCCAGCCCAAGCTGGTGGCGAACCTGATCGTAAGTGGACTGGCTGGCGTGATCGCCGACGATCTGCAATACGCGATCGACCGGGGAAAAGGCAGAGAGCGCAAACGTGACCAGCAGTAGCCCGAACAGCGTGAGCAGGAGAGTCAGCAGACCCTGAAGCACGCGGGTGGAAAGATGTGGCATGGGAAAATCGTTATCCTGAAAATATGCACGAACGACCCCCTCTCCCTGTGGGAGAGGGCAGGGGTGAGGGGAAACAGGCGGCTCTGTTGCGCGATGTTGCCCTCACCCCAACCCTCTCCCACGGGAGAGGGAGAGGGGGAAAAGCTACTTCGTAACGCGATCGTACCAGACCATATCCGCGTTCAGCCCCTGCTGATACCCCTTCACGTTATCGCGCACCACGATCTGGGTTTTGCCCTGGTCAACGAACACATACGGCGAGTTATGCTGTAACTGTTCCTGCATCTTCTTATACAGATCCAGACGTTTTGCCGGATCCGGCTCGGCAACCGCCGCCAGCGTAGCGTTGTTCAGCTCCGGAATTTTCCAGCCGTTAAGCCCGGCCACGGTGCTGGATTTCCCGTCATTCCATGCGAAGGCGCTGGCGTTGGAGTGTGCATCGAAGTAGTCCGGGATCCACAGACGTATGGCCGCCTGATGCTGTTTCGCACGCACGCGGGCGTACACCTGGCTACCCGCCGCGGGCAGCAGATCCACCTTCACGCCGCCCTGAGCGAAGCTCGCCTGCATGGATTGCGCGATGGTGATGAACGGCGGTTTATTCTCTACGTCCAGCGTGAAATGCGCGTCTTTGATGCCCGCCCTGGCGAGGATCGCTTTTGCTTTTGCCGGGTCAAACGTGAACGGATTGTCCTCCAGCGCGCCCGGCAGGCCGACCGGCAGGAAGCTCTGATGAACAAAATACTGGCCTTTCAGCAGGTCCTTGGTGATGCCTTCATAATCCACCAGCCAGCGCGAGGCTTCCCAGAACGCTGGATTATTCAGCAGCGGGTTAGCGCTGTTGCCGGTGTTAAACACCAGATAGTTTTGCTCGGCAGAAGGGATGCTAAGCACCTTCACGCCCGGCTTGCCGCTGAGGGCGATTATCTGGTCTGCACCCAGATCGCGCGCCACGTCCGCATCACCCTGCTGGATCAGCAGGCGGCGGGAAGCGGGATCGGGGACGTTTTTAATGATGATGCTTTTAAGCTTCGGCGCGCCGCCGGGTGCGGATTCGTTGGCTTCCAGCACGATGGCCTGATGCGGCTGGTAAACGCGCATTTTGAACGCGCCGCTGCCCGCAGAGTGCATTTTTAACCACGCGTTGCCGAAGTCGTTATCCTTCACGTTCGCCGCAACCTGCTTTTCATCGACGATGGAGGCAATCGGCGTGGAGAGTATATTCAGCGCTACCGACGGGCTGACGTCCGCCGTCCAGCGAAGCGTGAGGGTATGGTCGTCCACTTTCTTCAGCTGGCTGGCGATGTTGCTGGCGTCCCAGCCCAGTACGTTGAGGATAAACGCCGGGGATTTGTTCAGCGTCACGGCGCGGGTATATGAGAAGATCACATCTTCCGGGCGCAGCGGGTTGCCGGAGGCAAATTTTGCATCGGGCTTAAGTTTGATGGTCAGGGTTTTTGCTGCCGCGTCCGCTTCCCAGCTTTCGGCCAGAACCGGGGTGATTTTTTCCGGGTTATCGCGGTCCGGCTGTACCAGACGCTGATACAAACTCGGTACGGTCTGGATGCTGGAAAGTTCGTTGGCTTCGGCCGGGTCAAGGCTCACGATATCATCCAGACCCTGGGCGACAACCAGCGTGTTGGGGGGGGGAGCGGCGTGAGCAGCGCTTGAGAGCGCAGCCAGCACCAGTAACGGCAGCAGTTTTTTATTCATAGCGATCCCTGAAGAAAATATATTGTGATTGTTTTATGCACCGTTACGGTAGGCTGGCTGAGGATTTCCTCAAAGTCGAAATTCTGCTTTGCTTATGCCCTCCGGGAATAACGCATTCGGTCTGGTTATGAGTCACCTCTCTTTTCGTTCGCTTTTTAACCTGCTATAACAAACTCCTTACCTTTCAGGGAGTCACCGCCGTGCCCGAAATCAATCAACATGGTCAAACCGTAAATGATATTGTCCCGGACTGGAAATGCGCCCGCGCGTTAACCCGTACCCTGCTCACCGGGCGGTATTGCCGCCTGGAGCCGCTGGATGCCGACCGCCATTCGGCTGATTTGTTTGAAGCCTATGCGCTGGGTGACGACAGCGACTGGACGTGGCTTGCCAGCACCCAGCCTGTGAGCGTTGAGGCCACTGCGCACTGGGTGCTGGGAAAGGTGCTGGATGACGACCTGGTGCCCTTTGCCGTTATCGATCTGCGCACCGAAAAGGCGGTAGGGCTGGTCAGCTATATGGCGATAGAACGCTTTCAGGGCTCGGTTGAGATCGGCCACGTCACCTGGTCGCGCAGAATGAAGGGCACCCGCGTGGGTACCGAAGCGGTGTGGCTGCTGCTGAAAAATGCCTTTGAGCATCAATATCGCCGGCTGGAGTGGAAGTGCGATTCGATGAACATCGCCTCACGCAACGCGGCGGAGCGGCTGGGGTTTGTCTGGGAAGGGCGCCTGCGCCAGAAGCTGGTGCGTAAAGGACGCAACCGCGACAGCGATATGCTTTCGATTATTGACGGCGAATGGCCGCAGCGCGATGCAGAGCTGCGCGCCTGGCTGGCGGCGGAGAATTTTGACGGGGAAGGACGGCAGGTTAAGCGGCTTGAAGCATTTCGGCAATAATTTCCCCTCACCCTAACCCTCTCCCAGAGGGAGAGGGCCGGGGTGAGGGGAGAAGTTCGCACTCAGCGACGAACCGGCGCCCCATCCGCCACATAATACGCCGCCGTGCTTTTCGCCAGCGGCTCGCGCCCGCGAATGGCGTCGGCAATCTTTTCGCCAATCATGATGGTGGTGGCGTTCAGGTTGCCGGTGATAATCTGCGGCATAATCGACGCATCCACTACGCGTAACCCTTCCAGCCCGTGAACCCGGCCTTCGCCGTCAACCACCGCCATTTCGTCGTAGCCCATTTTGCAGGTGCCGCACGGGTGGAAGGCGGTTTCAGCGTGGTTGCGCACGAACTCGTCCAGCTGTTCGTCGGTCTGGCATTCGACGCCCGGGCTGATTTCACGACCGCGATACTTGTCCAGCGCAGGCTGGTGCATGATCTCGCGGGTGATGCGGATTGCGTCGCGGAACTCCTGCCAGTCCTGCTCGTGGGACATGTAGTTGAACAGGATCGCCGGATGCTGGTGCGGATCGCGCGACTTGATGCGCACGTGGCCGCGGCTCGGCGAGCGCATGGAGCCAACGTGGCACTGGAAGCCATGTTCTTTCACCGCGTTCGAGCCGTTGTAGTTAATCGCCACCGGCAGGAAGTGATACTGAATGTTTGGCCACTCGAACTCCTCGCGGCTGCGGATAAACCCGCCCGCTTCGAAGTGGTTGCTCGCGCCCACGCCTGTGCCGCCAAACAGCCACTCCGCGCCAATCTTCGGCTGGTTCCACCATTGCAGGGCAGGGTAGAGTGAGACCGGCTCCTTACATTCATACTGAAGGTACATCTCCAGGTGATCCTGCAAGTTTTCACCCACCCCGGGTAAATCATGTACCAGCGGGATATCAAACTGCTTCAGCAGTTCAGCGTTGCCCACGCCGGAGCGCTGGAGGATCTGCGGAGACGCGATGGCGCCCGCGCACAGCAGCACCTCTTTCTTCGCCGTCGCTTTTGACGGAATGGTGCTTTCGCCTTCCAGCCACTCGACGCCCACCGCGCGCTTGCCGTCAAAGATAATGTGATCGGTCATGGCGTGGGTGCGGATGGTCAGATTCGGGCGCGGTTTGGCCTGGTCCAGATAGCCGCGCGCGGTGCTGGCGCGTCGGCCCTGCGGCGTGACCGTACGGTCCATCGGGCCAAAGCCTTCCTGCTGATAGCCGTTAAGGTCGTCGGTGCGCGGGTAGCCCGCCTGCACGCCCGCCTCTACCATCGCTTCAAACAGCGGGTTCACGCCCGGCTTAGAGGTGGTGACGCTCACCGGACCGTCGCCGCCGTGGTAGTCGTTCGGCCCCACGTCGCGGGTCTCTGCCTTGCGGTAGTAGGGCAGGCAGTTGAGGTAGCTCCAGTGCTCCAGACCCGATTGTTTCGCCCAGTTGTCCAGATCCATCGCGTTACCGCGCACGTAGCACATGCCGTTGATCAGCGACGAGCCGCCCAGCCCTTTACCCCGTCCGCATTCCATGCGGCGATTGTTCATGAAAGGCTCAGGCTCGGTTTCATACGCCCAGTTGTAGCGCTTGCCCTGCAACGGGAAGGCCAGCGCGGCAGGCATCTGGGTGCGGAAGTCAAAGCGGTAGTCCGGCCCGCCCGCCTCAAGCAGCAGGACGGTGGTGTTCGGATCTTCAGTCAGTCGTGTTGCCAGTACGTTGCCGGCAGAGCCGGCTCCGATAATGATGTAGTCAAATTGCAAATAAACCTCCCGGTTAAAATATGGACTGGAATTTACCCATCTCAACCTGGATGGACTTCACCTGGGTGTAACTCTGAAGCGTCATGACGCCGTTCTCACGGCCAATGCCGGAGTGTTTGTAGCCGCCAACCGGCATCTCTGCGGCGGATTCACCCCAGGTGTTGATCCAGCAGATGCCCGCTTCGAGCTGATGAATAGCGCCGTGGGCGCGGTTCAGATCGGCGGTGACGATGCCCGCCGCCAGACCGTAGTCGGTATCATTGGCGCGGCGAATGGCCTCTTCGTCAGTGTCATAGGTGAGAATGGACATCACCGGGCCGAAGATCTCTTCGCGCACGATGGTCATTTCGTCGGTGCAGTCGGTGAACACGGTCGGGGCCACCCACGCGCCGTTGTCAAAGCCGTCACCCTTCAGCACGTCGCCGCCGCACAGCACGCGCGCGCCTTCCTCTTTGCCTTTGGCGATGTAGCGCAGCACGCTGTCGCGGTGCGGGAAGCTGACCATCGGGCCAAAGTTGGTGTTTTCATCGAACAGGTCGCCCGCGCGGATGCGGCCCACGCGCTCAACGATTTTTTGCTCAAACGCGGCTTTGACCTTCGCGGGCACGAACACGCGGGTGCCGTTGGTGCACACCTGACCGGAGCTGAAGAAGTTCGCCATCATGGCGATATCTGCCGCGAGATCCAGATCCGCGTCGTCAAACACTATCAGCGGAGATTTACCGCCCAGCTCCATCGTCACCTCTTTCAGGGACGAGGCCGCCGAGTTCGCCATCACCTTTTTGCCGCTGGCCACGCCACCGGTGAAGGAGACTTTGGCGATGCCCGGATGCTCGGTCAGGAACTGGCCGGTCTCTGCGCCCACGCCCGGCAGGACGTTAAACACGCCGTCCGGCACGCCTGCTTCGGTGTAGATCTCCGCCAGTTTCAGGGCGGTAAGCGGCGTCACTTCGCTCGGCTTGAAGATCATCGCGTTGCCCGCCGCCAGCGCCGGGGCCGATTTCCACAGGGCGATCTGGATCGGGTAGTTCCACGCGCCGATGCCCGCCACCACGCCCAGCGGCTCGCGGCGGGTGTAGACGAACGAGGTGTCGCGCAGCGGGATCTGGCTGCCTTCCAGCGCCGGGATCAGCCCCGCGTAGTACTCCAGCACGTCCGCGCCGGTAACGATGTCGACGGTCGAGGTTTCAGAATACGCTTTACCGGTGTCGAGGGTTTCCAGCGTTGCCAGCTCGTCGTTGCGCTCGCGCAGGATATCGACGGCGCGGCGCAAAATGCGCGAGCGCTCCATAGCGGTCATCGCCGCCCAGATCTTCTGCCCGCGCTGTGCGCTTTCCACGGCGCGGTCCACGTCTTCGCGCCCGGCGGCCTGCACGGTTGCCAGAACTTCACCGTTCGCCGGGTTGATGGTCTCGAAGGTGCGACCGCTGGTGGCCGATGTGTAACCACCATTGATATAAAGCTGCTGTTCTGCCATTCGGGACATAAATTCTCCTCGGTTAATCGGTCGGTAAATGCTGGCTGATAAAGTGGCTGGTGAGCGACTGGGCCAGGGTTTTATCCAGCGGTTTGCCGCTGAGCGCAGCGCGCAGCCATAGCCCGTCAATCAGTGCGGCGAGCCCGTAGCCCGCCTCTTCAGCTTGTTCACGCGGCAGCTCGCGGCGGAACTCGTACACCAGGTTAGAGAGCAATCGGCGGCTGCTGACCTGCTGCAAACGGTAGAGCATCGGCTGATGCATGCTGCTGGCCCAGAAGGCCAGCCAGGCCTTCATCGCCGCGCCGCTGATCTGGGTTTCATCAAAATTGCCGCCGACAATCGCCTGCAATCGCTGCTCTGCGCTGCCGTCCGGCAGGGCGCGTAAACGGCTTAATACCGCGTCGCGCAGCTGACCGGTGATGTCACGCATGGTCGCTTCCAGCAGACCGTTTTTATCTTTGAAATAGTGGCTGATGATCCCCGTGGATACGCCCGCCCGACGGGCGATTTGCGCGATGGTTGCGTCATGCATTCCCACTTCATTAATTGCTTCCAGCGTGGCATCGATTAGCTGCCTGCGCCGGATCGGCTGCATCCCCACTTTGGGCATTTTTGCCACTCCATTCATCAGCGTTGGTTAACCATTAAAGCGGTTTTTGATTGGACGTTCAATATAAAATGTGTCTTAATTGTTGCGGATTTGGATTTCAATAGTTACAAAAACAGTGGGGATACTGGATGACAGACCTTTCACAGGACAGAGAAAAAGACAAAATCAACCCGGTCGTTTTTTATACGTCCGCCGGGCTGATTTTGTTGTTTTCCCTGACGACCATTTTCTTTCGTGATTTTTCTGCCGAGTGGATTGGGCGCACCCTGAACTGGGTGTCGAAGACCTTCGGCTGGTACTATCTGCTGGCGGCGACGCTCTATATTGTCTTCGTGGTCTGCATTGCCTGCTCGCGCTTCGGTTCGGTGAAGCTCGGGCCTGAGCAGTCCAAGCCCGAATTCAGCCTGCTGAGCTGGGCCGCGATGCTGTTTGCCGCGGGCATCGGCATCGACCTGATGTTCTTCTCCGTGGCGGAACCGGTCACGCAGTATATGCAGCCGCCGGAAGGGGCAGGGCAGACGATGGAGGCTGCGCGCCAGGCGATGGTCTGGACGCTGTTCCACTACGGCCTGACGGGCTGGTCGATGTACGCCCTGATGGGCATGGCGCTCGGATACTTTAGCTATCGTTATAATTTGCCCCTCACCATCCGCTCCGCGCTGTACCCGATTTTCGGCAAAAAGATCAACGGCCCTATTGGGCACACGGTAGACATCGCGGCGGTGATCGGCACCATCTTTGGTATCGCGACAACGCTCGGAATTGGCGTGGTGCAGCTTAACTACGGGCTGAGCGTGCTGTTTGACATCCCGGATTCGATGGCGGCGAAGGCGGCGCTGATTGCGCTGTCGGTGATTATCGCCACCATCTCGGTGACCTCCGGCGTGGATAAAGGGATTCGCGTGCTCTCCGAACTGAACGTCGCGCTGGCGCTGGGGCTGATCCTGTTCGTGCTGTTTATGGGCGACACCTCGTTCCTGCTCAATGCCTTAGTGCTGAACGTGGGTGATTACGTGAACCGCTTTATGGGCATGACGCTGAACAGCTTCGCCTTTGACCGTCCGACAGAGTGGATGAACAACTGGACGCTCTTCTTCTGGGCGTGGTGGGTGGCGTGGTCGCCGTTTGTCGGCCTGTTCCTCGCGCGCATTTCGCGTGGGCGCACCATCCGTCAGTTCGTGATGGGCACGCTGATCATCCCTTTCACCTTTACCCTGCTGTGGCTGTCGATTTTCGGCAACAGCGCGCTGCACGAGATCATCCACGGCAATGCGACTTTTGCCCAGGAAGCGATGGCGCACCCGGAGCGCGGCTTCTACAGCCTGCTGGCGCAGTATCCGGCGTTTACCTTTAGCGCGTCCGTAGCGACCATTACCGGCCTGCTGTTCTACGTCACCTCGGCGGACTCCGGCGCGCTGGTGCTGGGGAACTTCACCTCGAAGCTCAAGGACATTAACAGCGACGCGCCGAACTGGCTGCGCATCTTCTGGTCCGTCGCCATCGGCCTGCTGACGCTCGGCATGCTGATGACCAACGGTATCTCGGCGTTGCAGAACACCACGGTGATCATGGGCCTGCCGTTCAGCTTCGTGATCTTCTTCGTGATGGCCGGGCTGTATAAATCGCTTAAGGTGGAAGACTACCGCCGCGTCAGCGCCAGCCGCGACACCGCCCCGCGTCCGCTGGGCGCGCAGGACAGGCTGAGCTGGAAAAAACGTCTCTCGCGTCTGATGAACTACCCCGGCACGCGCTACACCAGCCAGATGATGGAGACGGTCTGTTTCCCGGCGATGGAAGAGGTGGCCCAGGAGCTGAAGCTGCGTGGCGCCTACGTGGAGCTGAAAAACCTGCCCCCGGAAGAGGGCGAAAATCTGGGGCACCTGGATCTGCTGGTGCACATGGGCGACGAGCAGAACTTTGTCTATCAGATCTGGCCACAGCAGTATTCGGTTCCCGGCTTTACCTACCGGGCGCGCAGCGGGAAGTCGACCTACTACCGGCTGGAAACCTTCCTGCTGGAAGGCAGCCAGGGGAATGATCTGATGGATTACAGCAAGGAGCAGGTGATCACGGACATTCTGGACCAGTATGAACGGCACCTGAACTTTATCCATCTGCACAGGGAAGCGCCGGGGAATAGCGTGATGTTCCCGGATGTATAAATGGATTCTTAAAATTTTGCCGACCTGTATATAAATACAGTATTTTGGCGCAATATTACTCAAGGAAGAGTAACAATGTAGCAAGAGCCTGATCCTGATGTATTCAGGCTTTTTGCTGCGATTAGGGAAGGAATTATGGATGAGTCACGCGATAGAGTTTATCGAAACATCACTCTTTACCCGGCAGATTAAAAGCATTGCTACGGATGATGAATTAAAGGATCTGCAAAAGGAACTCATTGCCTGGCCTGATAAAGGCGACCTGATACAACAGACGGGTGGGTTACGTAAAATAAGGATGGCGGCAGGTTCAAAGGGAAAGAGAGGCGGTGCCAGAGTGATTTACTTTTTGGCCACGGAGGAGGTGATCTATTTCATCATGGCCTATCTAAAAAGCACTAGGGACAGCCTGACTGAGACAGAGAAAGCTGAACTTAAAAAACTAACTTCTGTTCTGAAAAATAGTGCTTCCTGTGCCGTAAATGGTAGGTGTACTATGTACCCTATTCAGGCCGGAGGAGGCAGACAATGAGTATATTTGATGAATTAAAATCTTCGCTTGAAGAAGCCGTTGAGATCCACAGCGGAAAGAAAACAGCTTCCAGAGTAACCCGCTATGAAGTTGCAGATGTTCGCGCAATCAGAGAACAGCTCAATATTACCCAATGCGAAATGGCGAAGGCGCTTGGCACGAGCGTTGACACGATAAAAAGCTGGGAGTCCAAACGTCGCAACCCAACCGGGATGGCGGCGAAGGTACTTAACGTGATTCGGGAGAATCCTGCATTTTATAAGGCCCTTGCCGGGCAGTAGGCAGCCCTCTTGCCGGGTGGCGCTGCGCTTACCCGGCCTACAAATCTGCTTTACCGTAGGCCTGATAAGCGAAGCGTCATCAGGCACGCCCTTCATTGATACAACTTTAATGATAATTATTTTCATTTAAACATAGCCTGTGCTATACCTTATAGCACAGGCTAATTTTGCTTTGAATTTAATCACCTCAGGAGACTTCTGCGATGCATCCACGGCAAGGATTGAAGCGTCTGTTGCTCGGCGCGCTGCTCATGACCGCGACCACTACCGGCGCGCTGGCGGCTGAAAAGTTCCAGGTCATCACCACTTTTACCGTTATCGCTGATATGGCGAAAAACGTGGCGGGGGATGCCGCTGAGGTCACCTCCATCACCAAACCGGGCGCGGAAATTCACGAATACCAGCCCACCCCGGGCGATATCAAACGCGCGCAGAAGGCACAGCTGATCCTGGCGAACGGCATGAATCTGGAGCTGTGGTTCCAGCGCTTTTATCAGCATCTGAACGGCGTGCCGGAGGTGATTGTCACCAAAGGCATCACCCCGATGGGCATCAGCGAAGGGCCCTATAACGGCAAGCCCAATCCGCACGCGTGGATGTCGCCGGATAACGCCCTGATTTACGTCGATAACATCCGCGACGCGCTGGTGAAGTACGATCCGGCCAACGCACAGACCTATCAGCGCAATGCGGAAGCCTACAAGCAGAAGATCACCGCCACTCTCGAACCGCTGCGCAAGCAGGTCGCGGAGATACCTGAAGACAAACGCTGGATGGTAACCAGCGAAGGGGCGTTCTCCTATCTGGCGCGGGATTTGGGCCTGAAGGAGCTTTACCTGTGGCCGATCAACGCCGATCAGCAGGGCACGCCGCAGCAGGTGCGCAAGGTTATCGACATGGTGAAAAAACATCACATTCCGGCGGTGTTTAGCGAAAGTACGGTCTCTGATAAGCCCGCCCGTCAGGTGGCGCGGGAAACCGACACCCACTACGGCGGCGTGCTGTACGTCGACTCTCTGAGCGCGGAAAACGGCCCGGTGCCGACCTATATCGATCTGCTGAACGTCACCACCCGCACGCTGGTGCAGGGCATCCACGACGGGATGAAGGAGTAACCATGCAGAAGGGGATTGTTGTAACCGACGTGACCGTGACCTACCGCAACGGCCACACGGCGCTGCGCGACGCATCGTTCAGCGTGCCGGGCGGATCGATTGCCGCCCTGGTGGGGGTGAACGGTTCCGGCAAGTCCACGCTGTTTAAGGCGGTGATGGGGTTTGTGCGGGCGGCGAGCGGCACTATCTCTATTCTGGGGCTGCCGCCTCACCGGGCGCTGCGTCAGAACCTGGTCGCCTACGTGCCGCAGTCGGAAGAGGTCGACTGGTCGTTTCCGGTGCTCGTCGAGGACGTGGTGATGATGGGCCGCTACGGGCATATGGGGTTTCTGCGTCGTCCCAAAGAATGCGATAAGCAGATCGTCACCGACGCCCTGAAGCGTGTAGATATGCTCGAGCTGCGCCATCGGCAGATTGGCGAGCTGTCCGGCGGGCAGAAGAAGCGCGTGTTTCTGGCCCGTGCGATTGCCCAGCAGGGCGAGGTGATCCTTCTCGACGAGCCGTTTACCGGCGTGGACGTCAAAACCGAAGCCAGGATCATCAGCCTGCTGCGGGAGCTGCGCGACGAGGGTAAAACGATGCTGGCCTCGACCCATAACCTGGGCTCGGTCACGGAATTCTGCGATTACACGGTGATGGTCAAAGGCACCGTGCTGGCGAGCGGCCCGACGGAAACCACCTTTACCGCCGAGAATCTCGAGCGCGCCTTTAGCGGCGTGCTGCGCCACGTGGTGCTCAGCGGCTCGGAAGATCGCATTATTACCGACGACGAACGCCCCTTCGTCACGCACCGTCAGGAGGCCAAATGAACGTGCTTCTCGAACCCTTCGGCTACGAGTACATGCTCAACGCGATGTGGGTCTCGGCGATGGTGGGCGGGCTATGCGCGTTTCTCTCCTGCTATCTGATGCTCAAAGGCTGGTCGCTGATCGGCGATGCGCTGTCGCACTCCATCGTGCCGGGCGTAGCGGGGGCCTACATGCTCGGGCTGCCGTTCTCGCTGGGGGCGTTTTTATCGGGCGGACTGGCGGCGGGCAGCATGCTGTTTCTCAACCAGCGCAGCCGCCTGAAGGAGGACGCCATTATAGGGCTGATCTTCTCCTCGTTTTTCGGGCTGGGGCTGTTTATGGTCTCGCTCAACCCGACCTCGGTGAACATTCAGACCATCGTCCTCGGCAATATTCTGGCTATCGCCCCGGAAGATATCGTCCAGCTGGCGATTATCGGCGTGGTGTCGATAGTTATCCTGCTGTTCAAATGGAAAGATCTGATGGTGACCTTTTTTGATGAGAACCACGCCCGCGCCATCGGCCTGCGTCCTGAACGCCTGAAAATTCTCTTCTTCACGCTGCTGGCGGTCTCTACCGTGGCGGCGCTGCAAACCGTCGGCGCATTTCTGGTGATCTGTCTGGTGGTCACGCCCGGCGCGACCGCGTGGCTGCTGACCGACCGCTTCCCGCGCCTGCTGATGATTGCGGTCGCCATTGGCAGCATCACCAGCTTCCTCGGCGCGTGGGCCAGCTATTACCTGGACGGCGCCACCGGCGGCATTATCGTGGTCGCCCAGACGCTGCTGTTCCTGATGGCGTTCGTCTTTGCGCCGAAGCACGGGCTGCTTGCCAGCCGCCGTCGGGCGCGGGAGGCACACCCATGTTGACGCTGCTTCTCGAACCGTTCCAGTTTGCGTTTATGAACAACGCGCTGCTGATTTCACTCATGGTGGCCGTGCCCTGCGCGCTGCTGTCGGTTTTTCTGGTGCTGAAAGGCTGGGCGCTGATGGGCGACGCCATGAGCCACGCGGTGTTTCCCGGCGTCGTGCTGGCCTGGATGATGGGCCTGCCGCTGGCGCTGGGCGCGTTCGTGGCCGGTCTTTTCTGCGCGGTCGCCACCGGATATCTGAAGGATAACAGTCGCATCAAACAGGATACGGTCATGGGGATCGTCTTTTCCGGCATGTTCGGCGCCGGGCTGATCCTCTATATCGCCGTCAAACCTGAGGTGCATCTCGACCACATTCTGTTCGGCGATATGCTGGGTATTAACGGGATGGACATTCTGCAAAGCGGTCTCGTCGCGGGGCTGATTGCGCTGGTGATTGGCCTGAAGTGGCGCGATTTTCTGCTGTTCTGCTTTGACTATCAGCAGGCGCAGGCGAGTGGCTTGCGCACCCGCTGGCTGCACTACGGCTTACTGTGCATGGTTTCGCTGACCATCGTTGCGACGCTGAAAGCGGTGGGGATCATTCTGTCGATTTCCCTGCTGATTGCGCCCGGCGCCGTGGCGGTGCTGATTACCCGACGCTTTCACATGGCGCTGCTGGTGGCGGTCGCCGTTTCAGCGCTGGTGTCGGTAAGCGGCGTTTATGCCTCGTTTTATCTCGACAGCGCGCCTGCGCCGACCATTGTGGTCCTGTTCGCGATGGTGTTTATCGTGACGTTTGTGGTGACCAGCGTGAAGGCTCGTCGCCAGGAGCGTGTGACAGCAGGGTGATGACCTGTTCGCCGTGCTGCTGCCAGTGCAGGCGGAAGGCGGTGCCTTCTTCAAAGCCTGCCAGTTGACGGGTCAACGCCAGCGTGAGCGTCTTGTCGTCGAGCTTGGTAACGCGGGCGCAGTCAAAACCCATCCAGGCCTGTACCTGCGGAAAGAGGGCCTTAAACAGGCTCTCTTTGGCGCTGAAGACCAGCGTCAGGGCGAGGGCGAACGGGTACCCCTGGCGGGAAAGCACAGGTTCTTCCTGCGTATCAATAATGCCGTCTTTGATTTCCCTGGCTTCGTTTTCGAAGAGGATCGTTTCACAATCGATGCCGATAAGCGCCGGGTATTGCGTGACGACGGCTATCGCCTGCGTGCCGCTGTGGGTGATGCTGCCGGAAATACCTTGCGGCCAGAGCGGTTCCCCGCTGGGGCCGATGGCGGGCATGGTGTGGTCAGGTAAGGCGTGCGCGGCGGCGATGCGGCCTGCCAGGTGGTCGGCCTTGCGTTTGCGTCCGGCGTCAGCGAGCTGGGCGTGGTGGGGGAGCCAGAGGAGATCGGCGTCGGTAAAGGTGGCGGGGTCGAAAGTGATGCGGTGGAGGGTGTGGCCGGCGAGAGAAAATGTGCTGTGGGTGGTGTGCATGGTTTTCCCTTCAGTATTGTGCGGCCTGATGCCCTCACCCCAGCCCTCTCCCATGGGGAGAGGGGGAAGTCACTGCCTTTATCAGAACCTCGTATTCACGCTCATATACCAGGTACGGCCCGGTTCATTATACGTATACGCGCCCGCACCGTACATATACGCGCCGGTGGTGGTATTACCCGTGGTCTGGGCGTTACCCGCACGCCACTGGCGCTTGTCGAAGACGTTGTCCACGCCGCCGGTCAGGCTGACGTTTTTGGTCACGTCCCAGGTCGCGCTCAGGCCCACGATGCTGTACGGGCTGACTTCGTCTTTTTCAGACCCGGTCACCGGCTGACCTTTGTAGTTGTACTTCTTCGGCTGCTGCTTGCCGTACCAGGTGAAGGTCGACTGGAGCGATACGTCCTGATGCACCTGCCAGCTCAGGGTAGAGTTCAGCGTATACTCCGGGATGATCGACAGACGATCGCCGGTCTCCTTGTTCTTGCTTTGCAGCATGTAGGTGATGTTATTGGTCCAGTTGATGGTATCGCTGACCGGCACGTTCAGGGAGCCTTCCAGACCTTCTACTACCGCCTTCGGCACGTTTTCCCACTGGTAGATATCGGTGGTGACTTTGCCGGTGGACGTCTGGCCAATCGGCGCATAGCCCGCTTCAATCTTGTTGCGGTAGTCGTTGCGGAACCAGGTCACGCCCGCCAGCCAGCCGTCGCGTTTCCACTCCAGGCCAATCTCTTTGTTGATGCTGGTTTCCGCTTTCAGATCGTCGTTACCCATCATGTAGCAGCCCACGCCGTCGGAACTGGCGTAGCAGCCCTGGCCTTTACTGTACAGCAGGTAGTTCGGGTTGGTCTGATACAGGCTTGGCGCTTTATAGGCGCGCGCGATGCCCATCTTCAGGGTGAAGTCATCCCCCAGACCCTGCGACAGGTTCAGGGACGGGCTCCAGTTATTACCCACAATGGTGTGGTGGTCGAAGCGCAGGGCAGGGGTCAGCATGGTGCTGTCGGTCAGCTCCATGTTGTTTTCGGCAAACAGGGAGAAGATCTCCGCTGAAGTGTACGGGCTACGGTCTTCGCTCATGCCCGGAATGGTGCCGCCCTGCTGGGTTTGCGTGAAGGAGGTCGAGTCCTTCATGCGCTGCTGGTTCCACTCGGTGCCGAGCGTCAGGTTCTGGTTCACAATGAAATCAATCGGCAGGTTGATTTCGCTGTGCAGCATCACGTCGGCCAGGTCGGTATCGGTGAATTTATTGCTGTTGAACAGGCCTTCCAGACCGCCCGCCAGGCCTTCGCCCAGACGCGAGTTGCGGGTGTGCTCGTACTGCGCCCAGTTGCTGGTGGTAATGCCGTTATCCCAGCCGCCGTTCCAGGTCACCGCGAAGTTCTGACGATAGATACGGTTAGTCTCTTTACCGTAGTTCTTCTTCACCAGCCCGCTTGAGCTGTTGTCGTTGTTGGTATTCTGGGTATCGCCCGCGTAAAGGTTGTTCTGGCGGCTGTATCCCGCCTCAAACTCCAGGGACTGCATAGGCGCAAAATCCCAGCGCACCACGCCGTTGATGTCTTTATTCTCGACCCCTTCACGGCCTGCCGGCAGCGTGTCGGCATATGCGCCGGTACGGTCAGACTGATGGCCCTGGTTAATGTCCCAGGCGTCGGCCTGGGTTTTATCCAGGTTACCGTACATGCGGAAGCTGAAATCCCCGCCCAGCGGGCCGCTCAGGCTGAAGTTAGTGCGTTTGGTGGAACCTTCGTCTTTATGCTCTGGCGCATTCAGGTAGGTGTTCCAGGAGCCGTGCCACTGGTCGTCAAATTTTTTGGTGATGATGTTCACCACGCCGCCCGCCGCACCGTTACCGTAGCGGGCAGCAGCCGGGCCACGGATCACTTCGATGCGCTCGATCATCTCCGGCGGGACCCAGCCGGTATCGCCGCGGGTATCACGCTCGCCGCGCCAGCCCAGACGGATGGAGTTGCGGCTGGTGACCGGCTTGCCGTCGATCAGGATCAGGGTGTTTTCCGGGCCCATGCCGCGAATGTCAATCTGACGGTTATTCCCGCGCTGGCCGCTGGTGGAGTTGCCGGTCAGGTTAACGCCCGGCATGGTGCGGATGATTTCCGCCACGTCGCGCGCGGGCGGGTTTTTGCGGATCTCGTCGGCGGTGATGGTCGACACGCCCGGCGCCTGCAAATTCTGCTCGGCGGCGGTGATCACCATGGTGTCTTCATGCTGCGCGGAGGCGGTGTTGTCGTCTGCCATGACGGGCAGCGCGACACCATAAATCCCTAAATTGACCAGCAAGGCCAGAGAGTGAATCTTCTTATTCATTGTACGTCCCGCTTTTATGGTTATTTAATGAGCGCGCTTCCCACAGCGCGGGCATTACGCTATTGCAAATGCAAATGGTTATCAATAATATTATCAATAAAATTTGCTCTGAAACAAAAAAGACTGTTAAACATGGGGTTATAAGGGTGACGGCGTTAACAACCGGAAGTGAAGCGTGGTGGCAGGCGAAAGACGGGCCGGAACGGGAACGTCATCAGGAAAACTATCGCGTGACATTCTGGTGGCGGGACCCGGCGGGAACGCAGAAAACGTCGACGGTTAAACGCGTCTGGCTCTACGTCACCGGTGTGACCGATCACCATCAAAATGCCCGTCCGCAGTCCCTTGAACGTATCCCGGATACCGACGTCTGGCAGTGGCAGGGCGAGTTCAGCCCCGAATGGCGCGGCAGCTACTGTTTTATCCCCTCCGACAATGAAAACGATTTTGCCAGCGCAGTGTTTGAAGGCGATCAGCCGGACCGCATGGCGCTGCGCGAAGGCTGGCGCAAACTGTTGCCGCACGCGGTGTCCGACCCGCTGAATGCCCAGAGCTGGCGCGGCGGGCGCGGGCACGCCGTCTCGGCGCTGGAGATGCCGGAGGCGCCCGTACAGCCCGGCTGGAACCATCCCGATACCCCTTACAAAAAGCCTGTCTGCATTGAGTGGCACAGCGCGCGTCTGAAGAACCGTCGCCGCGTGTGGATTTTTACCACCGGGGATGAAAGCCCCGAGCGCCCGCTGGCGGTGCTGCTCGACGGGCAGTTCTGGGCCGAAAGCATGCCCGTCTGGCCTGCGCTGGCGTCGCTCACCCTTGAAGGCAAACTGCCGCCTGCGGTCTATGTCTTAATCGACGTGATTGACACCGCACACCGCAGCCGCGAGCTGCCGTGTAACCCTGATTTCTGGCTGGCGGTGCAGGACGAACTTCTCCCGCAGGTGAAAAGCATGGTCCCGTTCAGCGACCGCGCCGACCATACCGTGGTGGCGGGTCAGAGCTTCGGCGGGCTCTCTTCCCTCTATGCGGGCCTCAACTGGCCGCAGCGTTTTGGCTGCATCCTCAGCCAGTCCGGATCCTACTGGTGGCCGCACCGCGGCGCGCAGCAGGACGGGCTGCTCATCGAACAACTCAAAGCGGGTGACAAAACCGCTCGCGGGCTGCGCATCGTCCTTGAGGCCGGGCGCAACGAGCCGCTTATTTTGCGCGCAAACCAGGCGATCCTCGCCGAACTACACACTCAGCAACCGGTTTTCTGGCGTCAGGTTGACGGCGGACACGATGCGCTTTGCTGGCGCGGTGGGCTGACGCAGGGGCTGATGACCCTCTGGCAGCCGCTTATTCAATAACGGAGTCTGTATGGAATTCAGCAATCCTTTCGATAATCCGCAGGGACAGTTCGCCATTTTGCAAAATGACCAGGGGCAGTACAGCCTGTGGCCGCAGCAGTGCGAGTTGCCCGCGGGCTGGCGCGTGGTCTGCGAACCGCAATCTCAGGAGGCGTGCCAGCAGTGGCTGGCGGAACAGTGGCAGACGCTTGAGCCGTCATGTTTTGCGGGGGAGCGCGCATGAACCGTCTCCCTCTTGTCGCCGCCCAGCCGGGGATCTGGATGGCAGAGCAGCTTTCCTCCCTGCCAAACGCCTGGAGCGTCGCGCACTACACCGAGCTGAAAGGCGCTATCGATGCGCCATTGCTGGCAAAAGCCATCGCTGAAGGCATGATGCAGGCCGACACCCTGCGGATGCGTTTTGCCGAAGATAACGGTGAGGTGTGGCAGTGGATCGATGAGGCCATGCTCCTGCCGGAGCCGTCCATCGTGCGCGTTGACTCCCACGACGCCGCCGTGGCGCTGATGGAGGCCGATCTCAACCAGAACCTGCGCGTCGACAGCGGTCAGCCGCTGGCGTTTCACCAGCTGATCCAGGTGGGAGAAAGCCACTGGTACTGGTATCAGCGGTATCATCATCTGGTGGTAGATGGTTTCAGCTTCCCGGCTATTACCCGTCAGATCGCCGCCATTTACGCTGCGTGGCAGAAAGGTGAATCCACGCCGGCCTCGCCGTTCACCCCGTTCGCCGAGGTGGTGGAGGAGTATCAGCGCTATCGCGACAGCGAGGCGTATCAGCGCGACGGTGCTTTCTGGGCCGAACAACGCAAACAGCTTCCTTCTCCGGTCTCGCTCTCTTCCGCGCCGCTGCCGGGACGCGCCGCCACCACCGATATCCTGCGCCTGAAAATTGCGATGGACGGCCGTGCGTTCAGCCAGCTTGCACAGAAGGCAGGCCAGGCGCAGCGTACCGATCTGGCCCTTGCGCTGGTGGCGCTGTGGCTGGGCCGCCTGACCGGACGGCTGGACTACGCCGCCGGGTTTATTTTTATGCGCCGCATGGGTTCCGCGGCGCTCACTGCGACCGGACCGGTGCTCAACGTCCTGCCGCTGGCGGTGAATATTCGCCCGCAGGAGAGCCTGCCGGAACTGGCGCTGCGCCTGGCGAACCAGCTGAAAAAGATGCGCCGCCATCAGCGTTACGACGCCGAGCAGATCGTGCGCGACAGCGGACGTGCCGCAGGCGACGAAGCCCTTTTTGGTCCGGTGCTGAACGTCAAGGTGTTCGATTATCAGCTGAATATCGACGGCGTGGAGGCCATTACCCACACGCTGGCAACAGGCCCGGTGAACGATCTGGAGCTGGCGCTGTTCCCGGACGAGCAGGGCGGACTGAGCATTGAGATCCTCGCCAACGGGCAGCGTTACGACGAGGCGACGCTGAAGGGGCACGCGGCGCGCCTGAACGCAATGCTGACACAGTTTGCCGCCAATCCGGACCTGCGCTGTGGCGACGTGGAAACCGTATCAGAGCAGGAATACGCCCGGCTGGCGCGCATCAACGATACCGGGCTGGCGCTGCCGTCCACCACGCTGGCGGATCTGGTGGCGGAGCAGGCGAGCAAAACGCCGGACGCCCCCGCGCTGGCGGATGCCCATACTGAACTGAACTACCGCCAGATGCGCGAGCAGGTGGTCGCGCTGGCAAACCTGCTGCGCGCGCGCGGCGTGAAGCCGGGCGACAGCGTGGCGGTGGCGCTCCCGCGCTCGGTGTTCCTGACCCTGGCGCTGCACGGGATTGTTGAAGCAGGCGCCGCCTGGCTGCCGCTGGATACCGGTTACCCGGATGACCGTCTGCGGATGATGCTGGAGGACGCGAAGCCGTCGCTGCTCATTACCACCGACGAGCAGCTTCCGCGCTTTAACGATCTGCCGATCGCCACCTTTAGTTACAACACACTATTACCGGTCACCGATGCTGAACCTCTGCGCCTGGCGAAGCCGGAGCAGACCGCGTACATCATCTTTACCTCCGGTTCGACGGGGCGTCCAAAAGGGGTGATGGTCGGCCATACCGCCATCGTTAACCGCCTGAAGTGGATGCAGGATCATTATCCACTGGCGGCGCATGACGTGGTGGCGCAGAAAACGCCGTGCAGCTTTGACGTGTCGGTGTGGGAGTTCTGGTGGCCGTTTATCGCCGGGGCGAAGCTGGTGATGGCCGAGCCGGACGCGCACCGCGATCCGCAGGCAATGCAGAGTTTCTTCGCGCAGTACGGCGTGACCACCACCCACTTCGTGCCGTCGATGCTGGCGGCGTTCGTCGCCTCGCTGACGCCGGAAAACGTCGACTGTTGCAGGACGCTGAAGCAGGTGTTCTGTAGCGGCGAGGCGTTGCCGACTGCGCTGTGTCGCGAGTGGGAACAGCTCACCCATGCGCCGCTGCACAACCTCTATGGCCCGACCGAAGCGGCGGTGGATGTCAGCTGGTATCCGGCGTACGGCCCCGAGCTGGCGGCGGTGGAAGGCAACAGCGTGCCGATCGGCTTCCCGGTGTGGAATACGGGGCTGCGCATTCTGGACGCGATGATGCGCCCGGTGCCGTTCGGCGTGGCGGGGGATCTGTATCTCACCGGCATTCAGCTGGCGCAGGGGTATCTGGGACGCCCCGACCTTACCGCCAGCCGCTTTATCGCCGATCCGTTTGCCCCCAGCGAGCGAATGTACCGCACCGGGGACGTTGCCCGCTGGCTGGACAACGGCGCGGTGGAATATCTGGGCCGCAGCGACGATCAGCTGAAAATCCGCGGCCAGCGCATCGAGCTGGGCGAAATCGACCGGGCGATGCTCGCGCTGCCGGATGTGGCCCAGGCGGTGGCGCACGCCTGCGTGTTCAACCAGGCGGCTGCCACGGGCGGCGATGCCCGCCAGCTGGTGGGATACGTTGTCTCTGAATCCGGCTTACCGCTGGATCGCGACGCGCTGCTTACCTCACTCAAAGCCCAGCTGCCGCCGCATATGGTGCCGGTGGTGCTGCTGCAAATCAGCGCGCTGCCGTTAAGCGCCAACGGCAAGCTGGATCGCAAGGCGCTGCCGCTGCCGGAGCTGACCAGCAAAACTTCCGGTCGCGCGCCCGAGACGCAAACTGAAGTCACCGTGGCGCAGGCGTTTTCTGCCCTGCTGGGCTGCGCGGTGAACGATATCGAGGCCGATTTCTTTGCCCTCGGCGGCCACTCGCTGCTGGCGATGCGCCTTGCGGCTCAGCTCAGCCGTGCGTTCAGCCGCAAGGTCACACCGGGGCAGATTATGGTCGCCTCGACGGTGAGCAAGCTTAGCGCCCTGCTGGACTCGCAGATGAGCGACGAGCAGGCGCAGCGTCTGGGGTATGAAACCGTTCTCCCGCTGCGTGAAAGCAACGGCCCCACGCTGTTCTGCTTCCATCCGGCGTCCGGCTTTGCCTGGCAGTTTAGCGTCCTGGCGCGCTACCTCAGCCCGCGCTGGTCAATCGTCGGCATTCAGTCTCCCCGGCCTGAGGGGCCGATGCAGCAGTGTGCGGATCTCGATGCGGTGATCGAACATCATCTGAACACGTTGCGTAAGCAACAGCCGCAGGGGCCGTATTATCTGTTCGGCTATTCCCTCGGCGGCACGCTGGCGCAGGGCATTGCGGCGCGTCTGCGCGAGCAGGGTGAAGACGTAGCGTTCCTCGGCCTGCTGGATACCTGGCCACCGGAAACCCAGAACTGGGCGGAGAAAGAGGCCAACGGCCTCGATCCGGAGGTGCTGGCGGAAATTGAGCGCGAACGCCAGGCGTTTATCGCTGCCCAGCAGGGGCAGGGCTCCAGCGAGTTGTTTAACGCCATTGAAGGCAACTATGCGGACGCGGTGCGGCTGCTCACCACGGCACATAGCGCGCGGTTTGACGGTAAAGCGACGCTGTTTGTCGCCGAGCGAACGCGAACCCTGGATCCGCAGGCCGCGTGGGCGCCGTGGGTGGGTGAGCTGGAGGTGTACAGCCAGGACTGCGCCCACGTGGATATTATTTCACCGCAGGCGTTTGAAAAGATTGGGCCGGTACTGAAGGAAATTTTGGGGTAACGTTTAAAGCCCCTCACCCTAACCCTCTCCCACGGGGAGAGGGGATGGTTTGCTCCCTCTCCCTGTGGGAGAGGGCCGGGGTGAGGGCATCAGACCGCACGCTTGCCCAACGGCACCACCAACGGCGTACCCGCCACCGGATCGTCAATAATCATGCAGCGCATGCCGTAGATCCGCGCGATCAGATCCGGCGTCACAATCTCTTTCGGCGCGCCCTGCGCCACAATCTCGCCGTCGCGCAGCGCAATCAAATGCGTAGCGTAGCGGCACGCCTGGTTTAAATCGTGCAGCACCGCTGCCAGGGTGTAGCCCTGCGTGCGGTTCAGTTCGCTCAGCAGCTCCAGCAGGTCAATCTGATGGCTGATATCCAGCCAGGTCGTCGGCTCGTCCAGCAGCATGATGGAGGTCTCCTGCGCCAGCACCATCGCGATCCACGCGCGCTGGCGCTGTCCGCCGGAGAGGGTATCGACGCTTTGCTGGGCCAGATCGGTGATGCCCGTCGCCTGCATCGCGCGCTTCACGGCCTCGTCGTCCTCCTTGCGCCAGCGGGTAAACAGCGGCTGGTGCGGATAGCGCCCGCGGGAGACCAGCTCCTGCACGGTAATATCCCCCGGCGTGGTGGCGTTTTGCGCCAGCAGCCCAATTCGGCGCGCCACCTCTTTGCTGGCGAAGCGATGGATCTGCTCCCCGTCGAGGAACACGCTGCCCTCAACCGGCGACATCAGGCGGCTCAGCGTGCGCAGCAATGTCGATTTGCCGCAGCCGTTTGGCCCGATGATGGCGGTGAAGTGGCCGTCCGGAATGGCAACGGATAAGTCCCGGGCAATGATTTTTTTACCGTAGCCGAGGGTCAAGTTTTCGCCGCGCAAGCGGGGTGTTGAATCTGTCATTTCTTGCGTGACTCCTGAACGAGCAAGACGATGAGGTAAATCCCGCCGAGGCTGACGGTCACCACGCCCACCGGCAGTTGATAAGGCGTAAACAGCTGCTGAGCGCAGAGATCGGCGGCCAGCAGTAATACTGCGCCGCACAGCGCTGCCTGGGTTAATCCCCAGCGCGCGGTGCCGCTAAGTCGCCGCGCGATATGCGGCGCGACAAGGGCAATAAACGAGATCGGCCCGGCGATGGCGGTAGACGCTGCGGTCAGCAAGACCGCCACCAGCATCAGCATCAGGCGCGAGCGCTCTACGCTCACGCCCAGCGCGCAGGCGCTGTCGTCGCCCATCTCCAGCAGCCGCATGCGCCTGACCAGCAGCAACGCGCCAATAAACATCAGGATAATCAGCGGCGCGGCGGGCCAGGTTTTTCCCCACGTCAGACCGTTGAGGGAACCGGCGTACCACAGCCCGGCGGAGAGTGCGGTTTCCAGCGACGCCTGTAGCAGAAGCCAGGTGTTAAACGCCATCAGCATCGCGCGGATGCCGATCCCGATGATGATCAGGCGGAAGGTGTCGATGCCGTTGCGCCAGGCCAGGGCCCAGATAAGCAGGGAGGTGAGAATGCCGCCCGCCATCGCCGTAAAGGTAATGGCCATGAGATGCTGCCCGAACAGCACCATCGCCACCAGCACGCCGCTCCACGCGCCGGTATTCAGGCCCATCACGTCCGGGCTGCCGAGGGGGTTACGCATAAGCGACTGGAATATCGCGCCGCTGACGCCAAGCGCCGCGCCAACCAGGATCGCCATCGCCACGCGCGGCAGTCGCCATTCGGTGACCACCATGGTGATGTTACGCGGCGCGCTGCCGGTGAGAGCGTGAAAGACCTGCGCGAAATCAAGCGTTACGGCACCGCTTTGCAGGCTCCAGACCGCCAGCAGCAGACTGGCGACGACCAGCAGGGCGACGCTGGTGAGTAATCGACGGGACGGGGCCATCATGCGCCACCCCCGCGTCTGCGTCGTACCAGGAAGATCAGCACCGGCGCGCCGATAAAGGCGCTGACCACCGAGACGCGCAATTCACCCGGCACCAGCAGGCGGCCCAGTACGTCGGCAAACAGCAGCAGGGCAGGGGTCGCCAGCAGCGTGACCGGCAGTGACCAGCGGTGATCCGCCCCCACCAGCCAGCGCGCCATGTGCGGCATCATCAGGCCGATGAAGGCAATCGGCCCGACGACGGCGGTCGCGCTGCCGCACAGCACGGTGATGACAAGCAGGCCCGTCAGCTGCGTGCGCGCCACGCGGTTGCCGAGGGCGGTCGCGGTGTCGCTGCCGAGGCTCAGGCTGTTGAGCGCCCGGCTTAAACACAGCGCTACGGCGGCAGAGATAAACACCGGGAATGCCACCACTTTCAGGGTATCAAGGGTACGGATATCCAGCGAACCGGCCTGCCAGAAGCGCAGCTGGTCATACACGTCCGGGTTGAGCAGGGCGATGCCGTTCGATAAGCCTTCCAGCACCGCCGCGAGCGCCACGCCCGCCAGTGTCAGACGTACCGGGCTGAGCTGTCCGCCGCCCTGGCTGCCGGTAAAGGCCACCACCAGCGAGGCGGCCAGCGCGCCGCAGAAGGCCATCACCAGCTGTTCAGACGGAGAGGTGAAACCAAACAGCGCCGCGCCGAGCACAATGGCGAAACTGGCACCAGAGTTCACGCCGAGAATGCCAGGGTCCGCCAGCGGGTTGCGGGTGAGGGTTTGCATCAGGGCACCGGCAAGCCCGAGTGCGCCACCGGCCAGCAGGCCGGCAAGGGTGCGGGGCAGGCGGGCGTCGAGCACGATAATGCAGTCGGCGCTCTGGCAGGTACCGGAGAGCGCATCGACAATAACGGACGCGGGCAGCGGCTTCGCGCCAACCAGCAAACTGAGTGCAATCGCAAGGATCAACAGCAGCAATAAAACGGGCACGGCTACGGCGCGCACCGCGGAAGAGGAAAACGACATAGCAACGTCCATGATGTGATAATGATAGTAATTATCGTTATCTATCTTATTTGGCTATGTTAGCATGTGCGCCCATGGAAATGGTAGACCGATACCTCAAGGCCTTGTCATGAATCAAAAATCCTGGCTGCTCAACCTCAGCCTGCTGAAAACGCACCCGGCGTTTCGAGCGGTTTTTATCGCCCGCTTTATCTCCATTTTATCCCTCGGCCTGCTCGGGGTCGCCGTGCCGGTACAGATCCAGACCATGACCCACTCCAGCTGGCTGGTGGGGTTATCCGTCACCTTAACCGGCGGGGCGATGTTTATCGGCCTGATGGTGGGCGGCGTACTGGCGGACCGCTACGAGCGTAAAAAACTGATCCTGCTGGCGCGCGGCACCTGCGGGGTGGGCTTTGTCGGGCTGTGTCTGAACGCAATGCTGCCGGAGCCGTCGCTGATGGCGATTTATGCCCTGGGCCTGTGGGACGGCTTTTTTGCCTCGTTAGGCGTGACGGCGCTGCTGGCGGCCACGCCCGCGCTGGTCGGGCGCGAGAACCTGATGCAGGCGGGGGCGATCACCATGCTCACCGTGCGTCTGGGATCGGTGATTTCGCCGATGTTCGGCGGCCTGCTTCTGGCGACCGGCAACGTGGCGTGGAACTACGGCCTTGCCGCGGCGGGAACCTTTATCACCACACTGACGCTGCTGCGTCTGCCGCTCCTGCCACCGCCGCCGCAGCCGCGCGAGCATCCGCTGAAGTCCCTGATGGCCGCGATTCGTTTTCTGTTCAGCAACCCGCTGATTGGCGGCATTGCGCTGCTCGGCGGCCTGCTGACGATGGCGAGCGCCGTGCGCGTGTTGTACCCGGCGCTGGCGGGCGAGTGGCAGATGAGCGCCTCAGAGATTGGCGTGCTGTACGCCGCCATTCCGCTCGGCGCCGCGTGCGGGGCGCTGACCAGCGGAAACCTGGCGCAGAGCGCGAGACCGGGGTTAATCATGCTGGTGGCGACGCTGGCCTCGTTTATCGCGATTGGTTTCTTCAGCCTGATGCCGGTGTGGGCACTGGGGGTGATGTGTCTGGTGATTTTTGGCTGGCTGAGCGCGGTCAGCTCTCTTTTACAGTACACCCTGATCCAGACCCAGACGCCGGAAGGGATGCTCGGGCGCATTAACGGCCTGTGGACGGCGCAGAACGTCACGGGCGATGCGATTGGCGCAGCGATCCTCGGCGGGCTGGGGGCGATAATGACCCCGGTGGCGTCGGCGAGCAGCAGCGGGTTTGTGTTAGCCGTGGTTGGCGTAATTTTATTGGCGGTTTTGGTGGAGTTGCGTCGGTTCAGGCAGAACCTGTAGGTCGGGTAAGGCGTAGCCGCCACCCGACAAAACGCCCGGTGGCGCTGCGCTTACCGGGCCTAAGGGAAACGTGCCACTTATTTAAAAATTGAATTCAAACGCTGCAACACCAACAACGCGCTGTAATAATCCAGGCGGAACGTCTCCGTTCCCAGCGCCCAGACACGCTTGTTCTTGACCGACGGCAGATGCGCCAGCAGCGGATTGGCGTAAATCGCGTCCACGTCTTTCTGGTCGCCGGCAAACACGAACAGCCCTTCGCCGTTCAGCCCCGTCGCCAGGTTTTCCCCGCCCAGCTGAATAATGTCGTGACGCTTGCCCTGGCTTTGCGAGGTGTGCAATCCATCAGGTAACGCTGCCAGCGTGAAGCCCAGCTGGTGCAGCAGCTTGCCCTGAGCCGAGTCTGTCGTCCACAGGTTCGCCGTGTGCGCCGCGGCGGTGTAGACGATGGCGTTCACCGGCTGCGGCGGCAGCTTCATCTGCTGCTTCACCTGGGCGAGCTGTTCATCGAAGGCAGCGATGCGCTCTGCGGCCTGTGTTTCCTGCCCGGTGATCGTCCCCAGCTGGGTCAGCAGTTCCTGCCAGCTTTTGTCGTCGTAGTTAATGATAAGCGTCGGGGCTATGGCGGAAAGCTGATCGTAGAGTGCCAGAGCGGAATCCCCGCCGGTGGCGCTGATCAAAATCAGGTCCGGCATCTGGGCCGCGACCGCTTCGGCGCTCGGCTCGCCGATGTACAGCCGGGCAACCTTACGCTGTTTCGCGATATCGCCCCACTGACGTAAAAAGCCCTGTGCATCCGCCACGCGGTTGTTTGGCGTGGTGGCTCCGCTGGCAATAACCGGGGCGTCAATGGCCAGCAGGGAGCCGGTTAGGGTCACGCTGGTGGAGACAATGCGCGTCGGTTTGCTCTCAAGCGTATGAACGCCGCGGCTGTCTGTGACCTGACGCGGCCAGTAGGCGGCCGTCGCTGAGGTTAGTCCTAAAACAAAAAGTCCTGTTAAAAGAAAGGCATTACGGCAAACGGCAGGGAGTTTCACAGAGCGGCATCCTGTTTTTGTTGAAGTTAATGCTTCTCATTTTCATGATTGCGGGGAAGGTATGCAAGCGTTAGTCGCACAAGTTGTTTGCTCTGCGGTTGACACCAGGGCGATGTGGGATTAGGTTAGCCGACGAAAATATAAATGATAATCATTATTACTGCTTTTATCATTTTAGGAGGATGATATGGATACGTCATTGGCTGAGGACCTTCAGCACACCGCGACCACGCTGCAATCAGACAGCTTTTTCTTTATGTCGCCCTATCGCAGTTTTACCACGTCAGGCTGTTTTGCCCGTTTTTCTGAACCCGCCGTCGGCGGTGACGATCCGGCGGGCCCCTTTCAGCAGAAATTAGCTCAGGCTTTCCAGAATGCGAAAAACAGCGGCATTGCCCATCCGGTGATGGTAGGGGCGATCCCCTTCGATACCCGCAAACCGTCATCGCTGTTTATTCCGCAACGCTGGCAAACCTTCTCTCGCCCGGCGCGTCAGCAGTCCGCACGCTACGCCTCCGGCGCGCAGACGCTGAACGTGCAACAACGCACCGAGATCCCGCCGCAGCCGGTTTTCGAGGAGATGGTCGCCCGCGCCGCGTCGCTCACCGCCACGCCGCAGGTGAATAAGGTGGTGCTGTCGCGCCTGATTGATATCGCCACCGACAAACAGATTGATAGCAGCGCGCTGATGGAGCGTCTTATCGCCCAGAACCCGGCGAGCTTTAACTTCCACGTACCGCTGGAAGACGGCGGCGTGCTGCTGGGCGCCAGCCCGGAACTGCTGCTGCGTAAAGAGGGCGCGCACTTTAGCTCGCTGCCGCTGGCGGGCTCTGCGCGCCGTCAGCCGGACGATGTGCTGGATCGCGAAGCGGGCACTAAGCTGCTGGCCTCCGAAAAAGACCGTCACGAGCACGACCTGGTAACGCAGGCGATGAAAACCATTCTGGAACCGCGCAGCCATCATCTGAACATGCCGGCTTCCCCGCAGCTCATCACCACCCCGACGCTGTGGCATCTGGCGACGCCGGTAGAAGGTGACGCGCGTGAAAACGAGAACGCCCTGACGCTGGCCTGCCTGCTGCACCCGACGCCAGCGCTGAGCGGCTTTCCGCATCAGGCGGCAAAAGAGCTGATTGCCGAGCTGGAGCCGTTCGATCGTGAGCTGTTCGGCGGCATCGTCGGCTGGTGCGACAGCGAAGGTAACGGCGAGTGGGTGGTAACTATCCGCTGCGCGCGGCTGCATCAAAATACCGTTCGCCTGTTTGCCGGCGCGGGCATTGTGCCTGCTTCCTCCCCGGTGGGCGAGTGGCGCGAGACGGGCGTGAAGCTCTCCACCATGCTCAACGTGTTTGGTTTGCACTAAGGAATACTCATGACCATCCCTTTTACCCGCTGGCCTGAGGATTTTGCCCGCCGCTACCGTGAAAAAGGCTACTGGCAGGATCTGCCGCTGACCCACATCCTGACGGACCATGCGGACAACGATGCGGTCGCGATAATTGACGGCGATCGCCGCATCACCTACCGCGCGTTTAATCAGGCGGTGACGAATCTGGCGTCTGTCCTTCAGGCGCAGGGGCTGCATCGCGGTGAGACAGCGCTGGTGCAGCTCGGCAACGTGGCCGAGTTCTACATCACCTTCTTCGCGCTGCTGCAAATCGGCGTCGCACCGGTCAACGCGCTCTTTAGCCATCAGCGCAGCGAACTCAACGCCTACGCGGAGCAGATCAAACCCGCCGTGCTGATTGCCGACCGCGACCACACGCTGTTCGCGGGTGATGATTTTCTCAATACCTTTGTGGATGCGCATCGCTCGGTACGCGTTGTGCTGCTACGCGGCGATAAGGGCGAACACGCGCTGGAGGCGGCGATTGCACGCCCGGCGGACAATTTCATCCCGAACCCGACGCCCGCCGACGAAGTGGCGTTCTTCCAGCTCTCCGGCGGCAGCACCGGCACGCCGAAGCTGATCCCGCGTACGCACAACGACTACGACTACAGCATCCGTCGCAGCAACGAAATCTGCGGTATCACTGCGCACACCCGCTATCTGAACGCGCTTCCCGCGGCGCATAACTACGCCATGAGCTCGCCGGGATCGTTAGGCGTTTTCACGGCGGGCGGCTGCGTGGTGCTGGCTAACGATCCGAGCGCCACGCTCTGCTTCCCGCTGATTGAGCAGCATCAGATAAACGTCACCTCACTGGTGCCGCCCGCGGTCAGCCTGTGGTTGCAGGCGATTGCCGACGGCGCGGGGAACGCCCAGCTGAAATCCCTCGAACTGCTCCAGGTAGGCGGCGCACGTCTCTCCGCCACGCTTGCGGCGCGTATTCCGGCGGAAATTGGCTGCCAGCTTCAGCAGGTGTTTGGCATGGCGGAAGGGCTGGTGAACTACACCGCCCTCGACGATGCGCCGGAGCGCATCATCAATACCCAGGGCCGCCCGATGTGCCCGGACGATGAAGTGTGGGTGGCGGACGAGGACGGCAACCCGCTGCCGCGCGGGGAAGTCGGGCGTCTGATGACGCGCGGCCCTTACACCTTCCGCGGCTATTTCAATAGCCCGGAACACAACGCCAGCGCCTTTGATGCCAACGGTTTCTACTGCTCGGGCGATCTGATCGCCATTGATGAGCAGGGTTACATCACCGTGCAGGGGCGCGAGAAAGATCAGATCAACCGCGGTGGCGAGAAGATCGCCGCCGAAGAGATCGAAAACCTGCTGCTGCGCCACGACGCGGTGATCCACGCCGCGCTGGTGAGCATGGAGGACAGCCTGCTGGGCGAAAAAAGCTGCGCGTACCTGGTGGTGAAACAGCCCCTGCGCGCGGTGGAGGTGCGCCGCTTCCTGCGCGAGCAGGGCGTCGCCGAATTTAAGCTGCCGGACCGCGTGGAGAGCGTGGATGCGCTTCCGCTCACGCCGGTCGGCAAAGTTGATAAGAAACAGTTGCGCCTGTGGCTTGCTGAACGCGCCCGGGGCTGAGGAACAGAGAATGGCCATTCCAAAATTAACCGCATACGCGCTGCCAACCGCCGCCGAACTGCCGACCAGTAAAGTGAACTGGGCGTTTGAGCCGGAGCGCGCCGCACTGTTGATCCACGATATGCAGGAGTACTTCCTGAACTTCTGGGGCGAAAATAGCGACATGATGCAGCAGGTAGTGGCGAACATCGCTAAACTGCGCGCGTACTGCAAAGAGCACAATATTCCAGTCTACTACACCGCGCAGCCGAAAGATCAGAGCGACGAAGACCGCGCCCTGCTGAACGATATGTGGGGGCCGGGTCTGACTCGCTCACCGGAGCAGCAGCGCATCGTCGCTGAGCTGACCCCGGACGAAGCGGACACCGTGTTGGTGAAGTGGCGCTACAGCGCGTTCCACCGCTCGCCGCTGGAGCAGATGCTGAAAGAGACCGGGCGCAACCAGCTTTTGATAACCGGCGTGTACGCCCACATCGGCTGCATGACCACCGCCACCGACGCCTTTATGCGCGACATCAAACCGTTCTTTATCGCCGACGCGCTGGCGGATTTCACCCGCGACGAGCACCTGATGTCGCTGAAATACGTGGCCGGACGTTCGGGCCGCGTGGTGATGACCGACGAGCTGCTGCCGTCCGTTCCGGCAACCAAAGCCGCGCTGCGTGAGCTGATCCTGCCGCTGCTGGACGAGTCCGACGAGCCGATGGATGACGAAAACCTGATCGACTACGGTCTGGATTCAGTGCGCATGATGGCGCTGGCCGCCCGCTGGCGCAAAGTGCACGGCGACATTGATTTCGTGATGCTGGCAAAAAATCCGACCCTCGATGCCTGGTGGGCGCTGCTCTCCCGCGAGGTGAAGTGATGGCTTTTGATTTCACCGGTAAAACGGTCTGGGTGACGGGCGCGGGTAAGGGCATTGGTTATGCGACCGCGCTGGCATTTGTGGAGGCCGGGGCGCAGGTGACCGGGTTCGATCTGGCTTTCCCTCACGGCGAATATCCGTTTGCCACCGAAACGCTGGACGTGGCGGATGCGGCGCAGGCGAGTGACGTCTGCGGGCGTTTGCTCAGCAGCCTTGAGCGGCTCGATGTGCTGGTTAACGCGGCGGGCATTCTACGTATGGGCGCGACGGATCAGCTCTCGCAGGAGGACTGGCAGCAGACCTTTGCGGTCAACGTCGGCGGCGCGTTCAACCTGTTCCAGCAGACGATGGGCCAGTTCCGTCATCAGCAGGGGGGGGCGATTGTGACGGTGGCCTCTGACGCGGCGCACACGCCGCGCATCGGCATGAGCGCCTACGGCGCGTCGAAAGCGGCGCTGAAAAGCCTGGCGCTGACCGTCGGGCTGGAACTGGCGGGCAGCGGCGTACGCTGTAACCTGGTGTCGCCGGGTTCAACGGATACCGACATGCAGCGCACCCTGTGGACCAGCGATGATGCGGAACAGCGGCGCATTCGCGGCTTTGGCGAGCAGTTCAAGCTCGGCATTCCGCTCGGTAAAATTGCCCGTCCACAGGAGATTGCTGCGACCGTGCTGTTCCTGGCATCCGATGCCGCCAGCCATATCACCTTGCAGGATATCGTGGTGGACGGCGGCTCCACGCTGGGGGCGTAATGATCTGGAAACGTCATTTAACGCTCGAGGAGCTGAACGCCACCAGCCTGAATACGATGGTGGGGCACCTTGGCATCGTCTATACCCGCCTCGGGGACGATACGCTGGAAGCGGAGATGCCGGTGGATGCCCGCACCCACCAGCCGTTTGGCCTGCTGCATGGCGGCGCCTCGGCGGCGCTGGCGGAAACGCTGGGCTCAATGGCCGGTTTTCTGATGACCCGTGACGGGCAGAACGTGGTGGGCACGGAACTGAATGCCACGCACCACCGCGCGGTCTCTCACGGTAAGGTACGCGGCGTGTGTCAGCCGCTGCATCTGGGCCGTTCCAGCCAGAGCTGGGAGATCGTGGTGTTCGACGAGCAGGGGCGGCGGTGCTGTACCTGTCGGTTGAGTACGATGGTGTTGGGGTAAGTCATTCAGCTGAAAGTGATCGGCTTAACACTGTGGTGTAAATCTCTGGTTTGACCACGCATTATTGCGTTTCAAAGTTGTTAAATTTTATCCGTTGTTCTAGAAACAAAATGTAACATCTCACTGTTTCACAACAACGGACAACAACTATGAACAACTCAGGGAAATACCTTACGTGGGCGGTGCTCTCCGTGGTGGGAGCCTTTGCCCTGGGCTATATCGCCCTCAACCGGGGGGAGCAGATCAACGCGCTGTGGATCGTCGTCGCATCCGTCTGCATTTATCTGATCGCGTACCGTTTTTATGGCCGCTATATTGCGAAAAACGTGTTAGGGGTTGATGCCACGCGCATGACGCCTGCCGTGCGTCACAATGACGGTCTGGACTACGTGCCGACCGACAAAAAAGTGCTGTTCGGTCACCATTTCGCGGCGATTGCCGGGGCAGGCCCGCTGGTGGGGCCGGTACTGGCCGCGCAGATGGGCTACCTGCCGGGGATGATCTGGATCCTCGCGGGGGTGGTGCTGGCGGGCGCGGTGCAGGACTTCATGGTGCTGTTCGTCTCCACCCGCCGCGACGGTCGTTCGCTGGGTGAGCTGGTGAAAGAGGAGATGGGCGCAACCGCCGGGGTGATTGCGCTGGTGGCGACCTTTATGATCATGGTGATCATCCTCGCGGTGCTGGCGATGATCGTGGTGAAAGCCTTGACCCACAGCCCGTGGGGAACCTATACCGTCGCCTTCACCATTCCGCTGGCGCTGTTTATGGGGATCTATATCCGCTATCTGCGTCCGGGGCGCATTGGTGAAGTTTCAGTTATTGGCCTGGTGTTCCTGGTGTTTGCCATTATCTCCGGCGGCTGGGTAGCGGAAAGCCCGACCTGGGCGCCGTTCTTCGACTTCACCGGCGTGCAGCTGACCTGGATGCTGGTGGGCTACGGCTTCGTGGCGGCGGTGCTGCCGGTGTGGCTGCTGTTGGCCCCGCGTGACTACCTCTCCACCTTCCTGAAAATCGGCACCATCGTCGGGCTGGCGATCGGCATTCTGATTATGCGCCCGACCCTGACCATGCCAGCGCTGACCAAATTTATTGACGGCACCGGCCCGGTCTGGACCGGCAACCTGTTCCCGTTCCTGTTTATCACCATCGCCTGCGGCGCGGTGTCGGGCTTCCACGCGCTGATCGCCTCCGGAACCACGCCGAAGATGCTGGCGAATGAAAATCAGGCCTGCCTGATTGGCTACGGCGGCATGCTGATGGAATCCTTCGTGGCGATTATGGCGCTGGTTTCGGCCTGTATTATTGACCCGGGCGTTTACTTTGCGATGAACAGCCCAATGGCGGTACTGGCACCTGCCGGCACCGTTGACGTGGTTGCCTCTGCCGCGCAGGTGGTCAGCGGCTGGGGCTTTGCGATTACCCCTGAAACGTTGACGCATATCGCTAATGAGGTCGGCGAGCAGTCGATTATCTCTCGTGCAGGCGGGGCACCAACGCTGGCGGTGGGCATGGCCTACATTCTGCACGGCGCACTGGGCGGGCTGATGGATGTCTCGTTCTGGTATCACTTCGCCATTCTGTTCGAGGCGCTGTTTATTCTGACGGCGGTGGATGCCGGTACGCGTGCGGCGCGCTTTATGTTGCAGGATCTGCTGGGGGTGATCTCCCCGAACCTGAAGCGTACCGATTCACTCCCGGCTAACCTGCTGGCGACGGCGCTGTGCGTGCTGGCGTGGGGCTACTTCCTGCATCAGGGCGTGGTCGATCCGCTCGGCGGGATTAACACCCTGTGGCCGCTGTTCGGTATCGCCAACCAGATGCTGGCGGGCATGGCCCTGATGCTCTGTGCCGTAGTTCTGTTCAAGATGAAGCGCCAGCGTTACGCATGGGTGGCGCTGGTGCCAACGGCGTGGCTGCTGATCTGTACCCTGACCGCGGGCTGGCAGAAAGCCTTCAGCCCGGACAATAAGGTGGGCTTCCTGGCGATCGCCAACAAGTTCCAGGCGATGATCGACAGCGGTAAGATCCCGGCACAGTACACCGAATCTCAACTGTCGCAGCTGGTGTTTAACAACCGTCTGGACGCCGGGCTGACCATCTTCTTTATGGTGGTGGTTGTGGTGCTGGCGTTGTATTCTCTGAAAACCGCGCTGGCGGCGTTGAAAGTCGACAAACCGACGGCGAAAGAGACGCCGTATGAGCCAATGCCTGAGAACCTGGACGAGATTGTCACCCAGGCGAAAGGGGCGCATTAACCCGTGTGCCGGGTGGCGGCTTCGCCTTACCCGGCCTACATTTCCTGTGAGATCAGAACTATGTTCGACACCCTTTCCAAAGCAGGTAAATACCTGGGCCAGGCCGCTAAAATGATGATTGGCGTGCCGGATTACGACAACTACGTCGAGCATATGCGCGTCAACCACCCGGACCAGACGCCCATGACCTACGAAGAATTTTTCCGCGACCGTCAGGACGCCCGCTACGGCGGCAAGGGCGGGGCGAAGTGCTGTTAACCCTCTTTTGGTAAATAGAGGCTGATCTGCTCCTGTTTACAGCCGTAAATTGCCGCCAGCTTTTCGCGGGTGCGCTTTTGCGGTCGGGAGTCCAGCGCCTCAAGCTGTGATACGGCGGACTGGCTGATGTCAAGCTTCTCCGCCACCTCCTGCTGGGACATGCCGCGTAAAATGCGCCAGGCGGCCTGTAGGCTGACGTTCTCGCTATGCATGATGTCGCACACTTCCCCCGGTAAACCTACGTTATCGTAGATATCTGATTCATAAGGGATGTCTTCCCAGTCGCTTTCATCCTCATCGTCATACTCAAGCGTGGCTAAACGCATGCGAAAATATTCACTATAAGGAATGACAACATACTGTTTTTTCCCTTCTTTATCCTTTATGAACTGAACAGTCATATTCCGTATGCTCCTCATGAAGGTAGGTGGTTGTTGTCCGGCGTTTAACCGCCACTACGTAGCAGATATCACCCGGCGGATCCCCGAAGGTGTAAATTACCCTGTAATCACCTAATCGCAGCCTGTAGTGGTTTTCGGGAGATGATAATTTCTTGATATCCGCGACAGGTGATGTTTTATCATCCATCTTCTCCAGCCTGAATTTAATGCGGTTCTGATATCGCGTATCGATTTTAGAAAATTGCTTCTCAGCGGTCTTTGACCAGACAATCTTCATCCGTACCTCCACTGTACGCCCACACAAAATATAAGGAAATAATAAGACTATTAGATAAATTCCGAATTTCTTATGGGTTACTGTAGAGCGGAGAAAAACCGCGAGAAAGCGGCAAAACGCGAATCGTCGAGGCGCCTCGAACAGGCCTCTGCCGGGCGACAGAGGCTTGCAGAAAAAGATGCGATCAGGCGTTCAAACCGCCGTCCACGTCCAGACCGGTGCCGGAAATTTGCCCCGCGGCCCCAGCCCACGACTGGCGCCAGTAACCAGCGCCTTTTTACCTGTTAAATCGATCTGCATGATGACCTCGTTGCAAGAGTGGAGAGAATCATCATTAGTTATAGCCCGTCGGCGCGATTAACGGCTGAAGGATTCCACCTTCTCAAACGCGGCGCGCAGCACCTCAGGCGTTAACGTCACCGGCAGATAGTGAATCGACTCCACCGGGCGCAGGATGTGGGCAATGACCTTATCCAGCTCGTCGCGGTTGTGAATATCGACGTCCAGCTCGCGAAGCGTGGTCGGCAGATTGAAGCGCTGGTACGCCGCCACCAGCTGCGCCAGCACGTCGTCCTGACCGAGCAGGGCGCTCTGCACCAGAATGCCGTAGGCCACCTTGGTGCCGTGCAGGTATTTTTCCGTCTGCGGCAGCACGGTTAAGCCGTTGTGCACCGCGTGCGCCGCCGCCACGCGGGTATAGCGCTCACCCAGACCGCCGACCATTCCGCCTCCGGCAATAATCGCATCCACCACGTCCCGGAATGCCTGCGTCTGTTCGCCGCGCTGCTGATCCGCAAGCGCTTCTTCGCTGCGTGCCAGCAGCACGTCACGGATCGCCAGCGCACCGTTCAGGCCAAGACGCACGGTCAGCGGCAGACTCTCAGGTTGAGGGGCGAGCACCGCCGCTTCGTACCACTTCGCCAGCGTATCGCCGATGCCCGCCAGCAGATATTCCGCCGGGGCGTTAAGGATGATCTGCGGCTCCACCAGTACCAGAAAGTTGGCGTCGTCAAAAATCTCAAACTGTAGCGCCTGACCGGCATCGTTGTACCAGACGGAGAGCGGGGTCCACGCCGCGCAGGTGGCGGCGATAGTGGGAATGCCTACGAACGGCACGCCCAGACGACGCGCCACGGCCTTGACGGTATCTATCACCGCGCCGCCGCCCACGCCAATCACCACGCTGGTTTCACTACCCGACTCGTTCACCAGATGGGTGACGTCACTCTCGCTGCAATGGCCCTTAAACAGCAGATGTTTTGCCCCCGTCGTGTTAAAACTCTGCGGCAGATAAGGGCGTGCGCCCTCGATTGCCCGCTCGCCGTAGATCCACACCGCGCGGGAAAGCTGTTCCGGAGTAAAGAAATCATCCAGGTGGGCAAGGCTTCCCGGATGAGAGAAGTAGTTCGCCGGGCCGGGCACGACGCGGATATGGGTGTTGCTCATGAAGTTGTCCTTTTTTAGCAAGCGCTAACCCGATGTTATGTCTGGACATCCGGATGGCTAATAATATTTTGCTTTAACTTATGCCTTTTACGTCGTTGTCAGTCAACAAGAGCTGTGAAAAATTCGCTAAATCAGAAGAGTAATGAAGGATTTACGCGGATGGTTTCCAGTCGCCTTGAGATGCGCGGTATCAGCCTGGCCTTTTCCGGCTTTCAGGCCCTGTCGCGCGTGGATTTCACCCTGAACGGCGGGTCGGTGCATGCGCTGACCGGCGCCAACGGCGCGGGGAAATCGACGCTGATGGCGGTGCTGTGCGGGACGCACGATCGTTATGAAGGCGAAATTTGCATTAACAACCAGCCGGTAAGTATCCGCGAGCCGCTGGACGCCAAACGGCTGGGTATCCACCTTGTGCAGCAGGAGGTGGATGTGGCGCTCATCCCCGGGTTAAGCATTGCCGAAAACATCATGCTCGACCAGCTGGCGCATCCGGGGCATCGCTACAGCTGGCGCGACATCCGCCAGCAGGCGCGGCAGGCGCTGGCGCAGCTGGATGTTTCGCTCGACGTACGCCGCTCCATCGACAGTTGCACGCTGGCTGAAAAACAGCAGATTTTGCTGGCGCGGGCGCTCTCGCACCACTGCCGTTTTCTCATTCTTGATGAGCCCACCGCGCCGCTGGACGCGCACGAGAGTGAGCGTCTGTTTGCGGTAGTAAGACGTCTGCAACAGCAGGGTATCGGCGTGGTGTTTATCTCTCACCGCATTCACGAGCTGAAGGCCATCTGCGACACCCTGACGGTGCTGCGCGACGGCAGGCTGATTGAGTCCGGCCCGATGGCGGATCTGAGCGGCGAAGCGATTGTTGAGAAGATGCTCGGCCACGAGCTGAGCGATATCTATCCGCCCCCGCGCCCGCCGCACGGTGAGGAGACGCTGCTGCGGGTGGAAGGGCTGCACGACGATGCGCTGCTGAAAGATATCTCCCTGCACCTGCGCAAAGGTGAAATCCTTGGCATTGCCGGGCTGGCGGGGGCGGGGAAAACGGAACTCTGCAAGGCGCTGTTTGGCGCCAGCAAAAGCCGCGTCGCGCGCGGCGAGCTGAACCATCAGGCCTGGAAACCGCGCGATCCGGCAGACTCGGTACTGCGCGGTCTGGCGCTGGTGCCGGAGGAGCGGCGCAAAGAGGGCATTTTTATCGACGAGCCGGTGAGCATGAACCTTGCCGTGTGCGCCGATAACAGCTTCTCGCGCTGGAGCCTGTTTGGTCATCGTCAGGCGTGGCGCTGGGCAGAAGTGGTGATTGCCCGCGTCGGTGTGCGCGCGCGCGGGCCGGGGCAGGTGCTGCGTCGGCTTTCCGGCGGTAACCAGCAGAAGGTCGCCATCGGCAAATGGCTGCGCAATGACGCCAGCGTGCTGATATTCGACGAGCCGACCAAAGGCGTGGACGTGAAGGCCAAAACCGATCTGTTTCAGCTGATCGACGGCCTGGCGCGCGAGGGCAAAGGGGTGATTTACGCCTCGGGCGAGTTCGCCGAGCTGGTCGGGCTGTGCGACCGCATCTGCGTGCTGTGGGACGGACGCATCGTGGCGGAAATCGCCGGGGCCGAGGCCCGGGAAGAGACACTACTTTATTATTCAACCGGAGGAACGGCGTCGTGAGCAAGGCCCTTTCAGTGAACGCGGCGGCGTCTGGCCGTCAGCAGATTTTCGATTTTCTCTACAGGTGGGGCATGCTGCTGACCGTCGTCGCGCTGGTGGCGGTGTTTGGCCTGGTGTCGGACAGCTTCCTCGATCCGAACAACATCATCAACATTCTGCGCTCGATTGCCATCGTGACGGTGATTGCCATCGGCGTCTCGATTTCGCTGACCGTCGGCGGGTTCGATCTCTCGGTGGGGTCAACCGCGTCGCTGGCGAACGCGCTGGTGATTTCGCTTTTCGTCTGGCACGGCTTCGGCACCACCGAGTCGATTCTGCTGACCCTTGCGCTCTGCACGCTGGTCGGTCTGTTTAACGCCTTTCTGATCGTCATCCTGCGCATTCCGGACATGCTCGCGACCCTTGCCAGCCTGTTTGTCATCCAGGGCGTGGCGATGACCTACAGCTACGGCGGGTCGATTACCGAGAACATGGTGCTGCCGAGCGGCGACATGGCGGAAGGGACCATTCCGGCGGCGTTCAGCCTGCTGGGGCAGGTGCCGACCATTGTGATCGTCATGCTGGTGGTGACGATTCTGGCGCAGCTTGGCCTGTCGCTGACCACCCATGGACGCCGGATGTACGCCATTGGCGGCAACCCGGAAGCCGCGCGCCTCTCCGGCATTCGCACCACGCGCTACAAGGTGGCGGCCTACGTGATCGCCTCGCTGCTGGCGGGACTGGGCGGAATTTTGCTGGCTTCGCGTATCGGTTCATCGCAGGTGAATGCGGGGGGCGGCTACCTGATGGATGCGGTGGCGGCGGCGTGGATCGGGTTCTCGCTGGCCGGGTCCGGCAAGCCGAACGCGCTGGGCACGCTGGTGGGGGCGGTGATCCTCGGCGTGCTGTCGAACGGGCTGGTGATGCTCTCCGTGCCGTATTACGCCATGGACATTATAAAAGGGCTGGTGCTCGCGATGGCACTGGCGATTACTTACATACAAAAACGCTGACAACACAACGGGATAATAAATGAAAAAGATTGCGCTCTCTTTGGTAGCTCTTGGATTACTCACTTCTTTGCCGGGCCTGGCGGCTACCCCCGCGCCGGTTCCGGCCGCCATTGCCAGCCATGACGGCCCCATTCGCATTGCGGTGATCCGCAACCTGGGCTCGGACGACAACACCACGCAGTTTGTTGCTGGGGCGATTCAGGAAGGGAAAAAGCTCGGCTTTAAGGTCAGCACGTTTTTAAGTAACGGGGACGACGCCAGATTCCAGGATTTCGTGAACCAGGCCATCAGCCAGAAATACGACGGGATTATTCTCTCTCAGGGGCGCGATCCGTACTCCACCGCGCTGGTAAAGAAGGCGGTGGATGCCGGGATTAAAGTTTCGGTGTTTGATACCGCCGTGAACGGCGAGATCCCGGGCGTAACCGTTACCCAGCAGGACGATGCCTCCCTGACCAACCTCTCTTTTGGTCAACTGGCGAAAGATTTCAACGGCAAGGCCAATATCGTCAAGCTGTGGGTCGCGGGCTTCCCGCCGATGGAGCGCCGTCAGGCGGCCTACAAAGAACTGCAAAAGCAGTATCCGGAGATTAAAGAGCTGGAGTCCATCGGCGCGGTCTCCTCTGACGTGCAGGGCGACACCGCCAACAAGGTGGGGGCGATCCTCGCGAAATACCCGAAAGGTAAAATCGACGCCATCTGGGGGACCTGGGATGCCTTCAGTCAGGGCGCGTATAAGGCGCTGAAAGAGAACGGCCGCACCGAGATCAAGCTCTACAGCATCGACATCTCCAACCAGGATCTCCAGCTGATGCGCGAGCCGGGTAGCCCGTGGAAGGTGAGCGTGGCGGTAGATCCGAAGCTGATTGGCGCGACCAACGTACGCCTGATCGCCAATAAGATTGCCGGAGAAGCGACGCCTGCCACCTACGATTTCAAGGCGGCGGCTATTCCGCAGGCGCTGCTGACCGCCCAGCCGGGCGCGGTGAACGTGGCGTCTCTGGGGAAAATCATTCCAGGCTGGGGCCAGACGGAAGATTTTATCGCGCCGTGGTTTGCGACGCTTGCCGCTAAAAACAAGTAAACCAAGCCGGGTGGCGGCTGCGCCTTACCCGGCCTACATTTCTCACCCGTAGGCCCGGTAAGCGTAGCGCCACCGGGCGTAAGGAGCATAAGGTGTCTCAATTACCCCCTCCCGAATACAGCCGCAATATGCGGCTGATTGGCCATAGCGACCAGGGCGGTCGTCCGGACGGTGTACAGCTGATGGTGCACCGTGGTTTCGCCTATATCGGTCATATGGTGTCGCAGGGCTTTTCCATTGTCGACGTGCGCGATCCGAAAAAACCAAAAGCCGCAGGTTACGTGCCCGCGCCGCCGGGTACCTGGAACGTACACCTCCAGGCGCACGACGATTTGCTGCTGGTGATTAACGCCCGGGATCTGTTTGCCGATGCGCGTTTTGCCGATGAGAAGGTCTACTACACCCGCCAGGTGGGGGAGACCGTCAGCGACGTGCAGGATAAAGGCTGGAGCGCCGGGCTTCGCGTCTTTGATATCTCCACGCCGGACGCGCCGCGCGAAATCGGCTTTTTGTCGCTGAGTGGCATCGGCATTCACCGCATCTGGTACGTCGGTGGCCGCTGGGCCTACGTTTCAGCGCTGATCGACGGCTTTACCGATTACATTTTCCTGACTATCGATCTGGCGGACCCGCGTAAGCCTGAAGTCGCGGGGCGCTGGTGGCTGCCCGGGATGAACCAGGCCGAAGGTGAGAAGCCGGGCTGGCCGGAAGGCAAACGCTACGCGCTGCACCATGCGATTATTGCCGGCGACACCGCGTATGGCAGCTGGCGTGACGGCGGCCTGACGCTGCTGGACGTGAAGGACCGCGCGCAGCCGAAGCTGATTAGCCATCGCAACTGGAGCCCGCCGTTTGGCGGCGGAACGCACACCGCGCTGCCGCTGCCGGACCGCGACCTGCTGGTGGTGCTGGACGAAGCGGTGCTCGACAATCAGGAAGACGGCGAAAAGCTGATCTGGCTGTTTGATATCCGCGAGCCGTCGAACCCGGTCAGCATCTCGACCTTCCCGCAGCCGGATGAAACCTACTACGTGGCGAAAGGGGCGCATTTTGGCCCGCACAACCTGCACGAGAACCGGCCGGGAAGCTTCGTCAGCTCAACGCTGATCTTCGCGACGTACCAGAACGCGGGCGTGCGCGCGTACGATATTTCCAATCCGTATCGCCCGGTAGAAACGGGAGCGCTGGTGCCCGCGGCGCCGGAGAGGATGATGGATACGCGGCCCAACCGCCCGCAGGTGATCCAGTCGTGCGACGTGTTTGTGGATGCGCAGGGGATTATTTACAGCACGGACTATAACGGCGGGATGTCGGTGATTGAGTATTTGGGGTGAGTGCGGTTTGATGCCCTCACCCCGGCCCTCTCCCACAGGGAGAGGGAGAAAATCAGCTGTACTGCCGCACTCGCGCCACCAGCTCTTCCGCGCTGTCGATGCGGTCGGCAATGACAATCAGCGCTTTACCGAGGGATATTGCATGGCGGAGGCATTCGTGGCGCATGGCTTCATCCTGGATGGTATCGATATCCGCCACGTGTGAAAGCCCGACGCTGCGGCGAATCAGCTCGGTGCCGCAGAACCCGATGGCGTCATGCCAGACCTTTTTCAGGAACGCGGAGGCATAGCCCGGCGCGCTGAGTGCGGCGTCGCGGGCTTTCTCGTTTGCCAGCGCCTGGAAGCGCTCCGCGAAGGTGTTCCACAGTTCCTGAATATCGTTCAGGCGCTGCTCGCGCGCGGCGGCGGCATCGCGAATGCCGAGGTGCCCAGGCAGGCCGCAGAAGTTCAGCAGCAGGTTGCCGATGGCGGTGCCAACGTCAAAGCCAATCGGCCCAAAATAGCCGAACTCAGCGTCGATGGCCTTCAGGCTGCCGTCGGCCACAAAAATCGAACCGCTGTGAATGTCTCCGTGCAGCAGGGCTTCGGCGTGCGAGAAAAAGCGGTGCTTGAGGGAGGCCACGGCGATTTTTAGCTGGGCGTCGTCGCGCAGGGCGGCAACGTCGTTTTCCAGCTCGGCCGGGTAGCTGTTGCGCGCGTGGATCTGGTACGGATCGTTAAAGAACAGATCTTCGGTGATCTCGCACATCTCCGGGTTGATGAATTTCGCTACCTGCGCTTTTTTATCGTGCGGATGCAGATAAAAATCGCTGGTGTGGAACAGGGTGTGAGCCAGATATTCCCCCAGCTGACGCGCCGCCTGAGGGTAGTAAATGTTGTTAATCAGCTCGCCGCGCCAGATGCTATGACTGGAGAGATCTTCCATCACCATCACCGCCAGTTCCGGGTCAAAGTGGTGGATTTTTACCGTGTGCTGCGGGCTGTGCTGGTAATGCTCGACCAGGGTTTGCGCTTCAAGACGGGCACGATCCAGCGTCAGCGGCCAGGATTCGCCGACGCAGCGTACATAGGGCAGCGCCTGCTTAACGACGATGCGGCTCACGCCCGCGCGGTCGAAAATTTTAAAGACCAGGTTGAGGTTGCCGTCGCCGATTTCCTGCGCCTCTACCAGCGATGAAGGATCGTCAAGTCCGCCAAACTGCCTGGCATACTCCACGGCGTCCTGAGCGGTAAAGGTACGGTATTGCGACATGGCCTGCTCCTCAGTTTTGCTAATTAAGACATGTAGACGTCTATACATCTGGATTTCATCCTGACACAATGTGCTACAACAACGCAACAGGGAATTAACGACATGCAGACATTACAGACGACCAGCCTGCGGGTGGCGGATAATCAGCTCTTTATTCTCGACCAGCAGGCGCTTCCACAGGAGAAACGCTGGCTGGATGCCTCGACGGTCGAGGCGCTGGTCGGGCACATCCACGCCCTGCGGGTGCGCGGCGCGCCGCTGATTGGTCTCTCTGCAAGCCTGTTGCTGGCGCTGTTAGCGGAAAGCGGCAAAAGCCGCGACGAGCTGGCGGTGGCGCTGGAAACCCTGCGCGCCTCCCGCCCGACGGCGGTGAACCTGATGAACAATCTCGACCGCATGAAGCTGGCGCTGTGGCAGGAAGATTATGTTCCGGCGCTGGTGGCTGAAGCGCTGCGGCTGATTGACGAAGACAAACGGCTCTGTGACGCTATTGCCAGTGCGGGCAGCGCGCTGGTGAAGCGCGGCAGCCGTCTGCTGACCCACTGCAACACCGGCGGGCTGGCGACGGCGGGCGTCGGTACCGCGCTGGGGGTGATTGCTCGCGCGCATCAGGAAGGCAAGGTAAGCAACGTCTGGGTGGATGAAACCCGTCCGCTATTGCAGGGCGGCAGGCTGACCGCGTGGGAACTCGGCGAGCTGGGCGTACCGTATCAGCTGATTACCGACTCCATGGCCGCCAGCCTGATGGCAAAAGGGCAGGTGGACGCCGTGTGGGTGGGTGCAGACCGCATTGCCGCCAACGGCGACGTGGCGAACAAAATCGGCACCTATTCCCTGGCGGTGCTGGCGAAGTTTCACGGCATTCCGTTCTACGTCGCTGCCCCGCAAACGACCCTCGACCCGGACTGCCCGAACGGTGACGCAATCCCGATTGAGCAGCGCGCGGCCAGTGAAGTGACGGGCGTGGCGGGGAGCTTTGGCGCGGTGCAGTGGGCGCCGCAAGAGGCGCAGGTCTATAACCCGGCGTTTGACGTCACCCCCGCCTCGCTGATTAGCGGCTGGGTGCTGGATACAGGCGTGGTCATACCGGACGAGGTAGCGAAAGGGAAATTTGCCTGAGTCCGGCTATCCTTTAAGGGCGTTCCCTGAGAGGACAACATCGTGACGCTCGATCCTGACACAGACTTAAAACTGGAGCGCGTGGTGGATGCACCGCGCGACCTCGGCGATTGCGCGTCATCCGACGAAGGAGATCCGCGAGCAACATGAGCAGATGGGCTTCCACGAAGCATGGGGCGTGGTGCTGGATCATCTGGTGGGGTATGTTAAGGGGCTTAACGCGTAGTGCGCGCGGGTGCCCTCACCCCAACCCTCTCCCACAGGGAGAGGGGGCTAACCGTGCCTGTTCAGACTATGCCAGGCGTGGATACGCATCCGCAATCGCATCCCCGGTAAACTGTGCGACCCAACCCTCCGGGTTATCGAAAATACGAATCGCCGTAAAGTTCGGCTCTGAGCCCATATCAAACCAGTGCGGCGTGCCCGCGGGAACGGAAATCAGGTCGTTTTTCTCGCACAGCACCTGATACACCTCATCGCCAATGTGCAGGCAGAACAGCCCCGCGCCTTCCACGAAAAAGCGCACTTCGTCTTCGCCGTGAGTGTGTTCGTTCAGGAACTTCGCGCGCAGCGCCTCTTTCTGCGGATTGTCGGCGCGCAGGCTGATCACATCCCAGCTCTGGTAACCTTTCTCTGCCACCAGCTTGTCGATCGCATGCTGATACGCCGCGATCACGGCTTCAGGCGCGGGATCGTGCCCTAAATCGCGATCCGCAGCCCAGCGTTCAAACCGCACGCCTTTGGCGTTGAGCTGTTGGGCAATCTCGGCGTCGTCGGTGCTGTGCCACTGGTGCTGACTGGCGTCTTTATCGGAATAAATGGTCAATGCGCTCATGAAGGGATCTGCTCCGGATTAATCTCGTCAAACTGGTGGATCTGATGATGATGGCTTGCGCCGTCATCTTCACCGCGAATCAGTTGCAGGGTACGAAAACCCGCCTGCTCAGCCGCGTCCAGCTCCTGATGAATATCCGACAGAAACAGGATCTGCGACGGGGCAATGCCCGTTTGCGCCGCAATATTTTGATAAGACTGCACCTCGCGCTTGGCGCCAATGTGGGTATCAAAATAGCCGCTGAACAGATGAGTAATATCACCTTCGTCGCTGTAGCCAAATAACAGTTTCTGCGCGGTGACGGAGCCAGAGGAATAAACATAGAGATCAATCCCTTGCGCCTTCCATTTTTCCAGCGCGGGCAGTACGTCAGGATAGAGGTGTCCGGTAAAGTCACCGTTGACGTAACCGTCCTGCCAGATGATGCCTTGCAGGGCTTTGAGCGCCGTCGATTTGCGGTCTTCATCCATAAAGGTAAACAGTACGTTGATGAGATCGCTGACGCTGGCATGCGGAGCGCTGATTTCATCGCGCAGGTTGTCCAGAATCGATTTGACCGGCTCGGCGTACTGCTGCGCGGTCACAAAGGCCGCCAGCCGCTCACGCGCGTAGGGGAACAAAACATCATGGACAAAACGGATATCGCTGGTGGTCCCTTCAATATCCGTCACAATCGCGCGAATCATACTCTCTCCCATTGTCGTAAACGCATTTCGCATTCAAATAAGAATTCTAACCCTTCCAGATGACGGCGGGCTTCGGCCACGTCGCGTCCCCAGCAGGTTAAGCCATGACCGCGCAGAAGAAAACCATAATTAAGCGGGCGTTCCTGCGCGTAATGGGCGATGCGCGAGGCGAGGGCGTCGATGTCCTGGTCGTTATCAAACACCGGGATGGCCACCGTATCCTGGTGCGTGGTCTGCCCGGTAAGGGATTTTTGCATCTCGAAACCGGTGATCTTCAGCTCGGCCTCGTTGACCAGACGCGACAGCACCGTGGCATTGACAGTGTGAACGTGCAGGACGGCGTTAGCCTCGGGAAACAGGCGATAGATGAGGGTATGCAGCCCGGTCTCTGCCGACGGTTTACGGCCAGACGGCGCACGGTTGGTGGCGATTTCAACCTGTAGAAAATCGGCGGTGGTCAGGCTGCCTTTATCTTTTCCGGATTCGCTCAGCCAGCACAGGTGTTCATCCTGACGCACGGACATATTGCCGCCGGTAGCGGGCGCCCAGCCTTTAGCGCCAATCCAGCGGCAGGCCTCGACCAGGTGTGTGAGTTGCTGGTTGTCTGTCATTTCCTTTTACCCTCTCGGTCAGGAATATTTTTATCGTTTAGACGTCTAAGCGTCTTGATTGCCAAAGACTAACATCGTGTTATAGTGTCAGCAACATAAGTATTACAGGCAGGCACACTACAATGAGCAATAACCCGTTGATCCCGCAGAGTAAACTTCCAAATCTCGGCACGACGATTTTTACCCAGATGAGCGCCCTGGCGCAGCAGCACAACGCCATTAACCTCTCACAAGGTTTTCCGGATTTTGACGGGCCGAAATATTTGCAGGAGCGTCTGGCGTACCACGTGGCGCAGGGAGCCAACCAGTACGCGCCGATGACCGGCGTGCAGGCGTTGCGTGAAGCCATTGCGGATAAAACGGCTGAGCTGTATGGCTATAAACCTGATGCGAACAGCGATATCACGGTAACCGCAGGGGCGACCGAAGCGCTGTATGCGGCGATAACCGCCCTGGTGCGTACGGGCGATGAGGTGATTTGTTTTGACCCGAGCTACGATAGCTACGCCCCGGCGATTGAACTGGCTGGCGGCGTAGTGAAACGCGTGGCGCTCCAGCCGCCGCATTTTCGTCCGGACTGGCAGGCGTTTGCCGCGCTGCTGAGCGATAAAACCCGGCTGGTGATCCTGAATACGCCGCACAACCCATCGGCGACGGTGTGGCAGAAGAGCGATTTTGCCGCCCTGTGGCAGGCCATCGCCGAACGTGAAATCTATGTTCTGAGCGACGAGGTGTATGAGCATATCTGCTTCGCCGAAGATGGGCATGCCAGCGTGCTGGCGCATCCGCAGCTTCGTGAGCGTGCAATCGCGGTATCGTCATTTGGCAAAACCTACCATATGACCGGCTGGAAGGTCGGGTACTGCGTGGCGCCCGCCGCCATCAGCGCTGAGCTGCGTAAAGTGCATCAGTATCTGACGTTTGCGGTGAACACACCCGCTCAGCTGGCGCTGGCGGATATGCTGCGCAGCGAACCCGGACACTACCGTGAGCTACCGGATTTCTACCGTGCGCGTCGGGATCGGTTTGTGGCTGCGTTGAGCAAAAGCCGTCTGGAGATTTTACCCTGTGAAGGGACCTATTTCCTGCTGGCCGACTACAGCGCGATTTCCGATCTGGACGACGTGAGTTTCTGCCAGTGGCTGACGAAAGAGGTGGGCGTGGCGGCCATTCCGCTGTCGGTGTTCTGCGCCGATCCCTTCCCGCATAAGCTGATCCGACTTTGCTTTGCGAAGCAGGAATCGACGCTGCTGGCAGCGGCAGCGCGGTTAAACGCGCTCTGACTATTTCACCGTCCAGGCTTCAGAAAAACGACGGTCTGCGAAGAGTTCGAGCAGACCGTTGATTTGTTTGAGGCGCAGCACTTCGTCGCTATCCATCCCAAGCTCCTTGCCTATCTTCTCGTCGTCCCAGCCGAGCTGAACCAGTTCACGAACAATCTCTGACATGGCGTTGATTTGATGCCGCCCACGAGCCCGATTGTGGCGAATGGTGGCCGCCATTCGGTTATGTTTGTCCTGTCGCTCCTGGCGCAGGCAAGTGACGGGTAAGTACCCTTTGAGCTGGCGCTTCAAAACCGCCCGGGTTGTGCCAATTTCATGGCGGTGAAAACCGTCCACGATTTCATACTGCTGCTGTTCGCTTTCGGTCACAACGATAGGCTGGGTGAATCCATCAAGTTCCAGTGACTTGATGAGTAATCGTTTTTCCGGTGGGGCAACGTTATTGGGGTTGTAATCGTTGGCGGTAATCGCGTCCTGTTTAACCCAGAGCACACAGTCTATAGGTTGCTCACGAAAAGGGCTGTTTTTATGTATTGCCTGACGGAAGGCGTTAATGGCATTGATTCGATCCTCTTCGGTAAGTGATTGAAGGTAGATGTCAATTTCGGTGATTATTCGCTGTCGCATAAAATGCCCCACTCCTTGCGTTTTGCCTTCACTCTGTCGCTGTAGCGCTGATAGTATTTTGGTTTATTTGGGCTAAATGACAGGGCCCTGCACCAGTAATCGTTATTAAGTAAAACCTTACAGATACGTCGCCAGGAGGGGATGTCCTTGGCGCCAATGTCGCCCTCCTGCGTATCGGGAATATCGTTCATGCCTCGCTTTTGATACCAGTGGAGATAAACCGCAATTTTATTGCGGTAATGCTCCGCCGTAGTTTGCGGCATGCTGTCGAGTAGCAGCATGGCGTATTCGCGCCAGCCAAGATGGTCTGGTTTCAGGATCTTCCGGTGGCCATAAAAATGGTTATCGTGCCCGGCATAAATACCGCCGCTGCGCACCCCGCAGGCGCGCTCACACATCGCCGCCCAGCGTTCGGGTTCGATGACATGATAGAGCCACAAGCCCTGACGCTGTTCCGGGCCAAACGGTTCGCAGATGCGCATATAACGTGGCGGCACCCCCGCCTTGTACATCAGGTCGTATAAGGGGTTATAGCAACATTTTGATTTCGCGAACCACGTCCAGATGTCGGCGGTTTTCCAGTCGTACAGAGGGTAGATATACCAGGAGTGACCACCCGGTGCGACGGTCGTCCAGGGTTTATCGTCAGAAAAGCGCTGCTTACGTGCCGACGCGATCGCCAGAAAACGGTTGTAGGATTCATCGGCGCGGATCCCCACTATGACGGCGGCAGGACGTTTTTGCGCATACCATTCGGCAAACTCTCGCACGAAGACTTCAAACGTCATTCCCTGCTGATAAAAATCGAAATAGTGATAATCGGTAATGGCATCTTCCGGTGGCTGGCGAACCCAGTTTGTCCCGGGTTCCCAGCACTGCCATTCAGGTTGAAACTGTGACAGTGCGTTCTGGGTCGTGAGCGGAAGCGCTACCCACCAGAACTGATGGATAACATCACGATACAGCGTTCTCATCGTGTCAACATGCTGAATGGTTGAGGAGAATTGCGCTTCCCAGTCCAGAAAGATGACATCTATTTTTCGCTTTAATTGCCGTGCTTGCTGGGCAACGAGATGCAGCATCACGGTAGAATCTTTTCCACCGGAAAAGGAAACGCATACCCTGGAGAAATTGTTTAGCGTCCAGTCTATGCGTTCCGCTGAAGCGTCTGAAACATTTTCCTGTAAAGGGATTTTATAGATCGACATAGTTAATCGCATCCTGCGTGTTAAATGTCTGGAAGAAATTAAGACGATATTATGAAATCATTTTTCATTATTTTCACGGAATCATTTTTTTTAGTTTGCGGCTTTTATATTCACCATGTAAATGATTTTACGCAGACGGAGCGGAAAGACAGAGTTTATGCATTTTCTCAATAAACGTTGAAAAAACGCTGCTGTTCAGAGAAGAACGGCTGTAAAGCATATAGACATGTATTTCGGGCAATTCAAAAGGGGCGGCGATTCGTTTTAATTTTAACGTCTCTTTATAGGCTTCATAGATTGATATGGGTATAAAGCCTAACAGATCAGATGAACTGACCATGGAGATAAGCGAGCTGATGGAGTCCGTGCGAAAAGCAATATTTCTTTCCGGGAAAACGTCATTGGCGCGATTCTGGAACTCTTTAACGCCCGGGTGAGCGCTCTGGTAAAAGGTGAATTTCTCCCGGTATAACGCCTCGAGACTGACCGTATCGGTGAGTCTTGGATGGTTTTCCCGGCAGATTAACGTTATTGGCACCGTGGTAAAGTGAACACAAACCACAGAGCGATTTTTTACCGGGGCAATTGTGAAAATCAGGTCGGCTTTACGGTAGGCGAGCAGGTCCTCTGCGGATTCCGGAGAGATAAGCATATCTCGTTGTTCTATCTCGTAATTTTCCTCGGATATTAATAGTTTCATCGGTTCGAGCATATAGCCAGGCGACACCATTTGGGAGCAATAGATAACGAACTTTTTCTTGATGTCCGAGTGATGCATCATGTTGATCGTCTGTTCAATTTGGTTGAGATTCTGTTCAAGATGATGATGGAGGTTGGTGCCCACCGTGGTCGGCGTAATTCCCTTACCTGAGCGGATGAACAGGGGGTCATTGAGCTGGCCACGCAGGCGTTGCAGCGACTGGCTCACGGCGGATGGCGTGATATAAAGTGTCTCGGCAGCCTTACTGATACTGAGATGTTGGTAAATGCATTCGAAGATGACTAACAGATTGAGATCGAATTTTTTTAGGTCGTAGAGGTTGGCCATGTTTCGTCCTGAGTGTGCTGTGTTTGCTGTCGTTATCACATCATGGAGTACGACAGAGGAAAGTTACCTTTTTCAATCCGTGTGGGTAACTTGCTTAATTCAAAATTTAAGTGATCTTAATATATCATGGCTTTGGATTATTGAAACACAACTTCAAGGTTTATTAAGATAATTTTATCTTTGAAGTGTGATTGAATTATTTGAATGACAACTGGCATTTATATATAGCGCGAAATTTATAATGAAATTAAATTTATAACGTTTCAGAAGCCTGTTCGGTTTAGCCTATCACAACCATAGGCAGGACTATCCCTCTTATCCATTGCTCAATGCGCGCGCGGGTGCTGTAATCAAACCGCTGTTACGGCCTTGATACAAGGTATGTAGAGCGCAACGCAACGCCAGCTTCGGCTGGCACTGAATGTACCTGCGGGGAATTCAGGTATCAGGGCCGCCCGTTGAGGCGGCCTTTTTACTTTCAGGTTTTCCTTTAAAAGGTTCACCTTGCTGTCTTGTTGCTGTTGTAAGGTTTGGCTGATTGATTTGATAAAGCATACGCATTAGCCCCGATGAACAAAGTTGGTTACCTTACATCTCAACGAAAACACGGAGGAAGTACAGATGTCCTTGATTAACACCAAAATTAAACCTTTCAAAAACCAGGCGTTCAAAAACGGTGAGTTCATCGAAGTAACTGAGAAAGATACCGAAGGCCGCTGGAGCGTGTTCTTCTTCTATCCGGCTGACTTCACCTTCGTTTGCCCGACCGAACTGGGCGACGTGGCAGACCACTACGAAGAACTGCAAAAGCTGGGCGTAGACGTTTACTCTGTTTCTACCGATACCCACTTCACCCACAAAGCGTGGCACAGCAGCTCTGAAACTATCGCGAAAATCAAATACGCGATGATCGGCGACCCGACTGGCGCCCTGACCCGTAACTTCGACAACATGCGTGAAGATGAAGGCCTGGCAGACCGCGCGACCTTCGTTGTTGACCCGCAGGGCATTATCCAGGCTATCGAAGTTACCGCTGAAGGTATCGGCCGTGATGCATCTGACCTGCTGCGCAAAGTGAAAGCGGCTCAGTACGTTGCTTCTCACCCAGGCGAAGTGTGCCCGGCGAAATGGAAAGAAGGCGAAGCGACGCTGGCTCCATCTCTGGACCTGGTTGGCAAGATCTAAGTCTGTAAAGCCTGGCGGCGCTACGCTTGCACTGGCCTACAGTATCGTAGGCCGGGTAAACGAAGTGCCACCCGGCAATCAATGGGCGCTCCCCGCGCCCATTTCATTCCAGCACCATGATGCAAGTTGCATTCAGGCAGCCCGTATAAGGCGGCTTGCATGATGACGTTTTAAGAGAGGGAAGAATAATGCTCGACGCTAACATGAAAACCCAGCTCAAGGCCTACCTTGAGAAACTGACCAAACCTGTTGAGCTGATTGCCACGCTGGACGACAGCGCGAAATCGGCAGAAATCAAAGCGCTGCTGACAGAGATTGCTGAGCTGTCGACGAAAGTGACCTTCAAAGAAGACAACACGCTGGCAGTCCGTAAGCCTTCTTTCCTGATCGCCAACCCAGGGTCTGACCAGGGGCCGCGTTTCGCGGGCTCTCCGCTGGGGCACGAATTTACGTCCCTGGTGCTGGCGCTGCTGTGGACCGGTGGTCATCCGTCAAAAGAAGCGCAGGCGCTGCTGGAGCAGATCCGCGATATCGACGGTGATTTTGAGTTTGAAACCTATTACTCACTCTCCTGCCATAACTGTCCGGACGTGGTGCAGGCGCTGAACCTGATGTCAGTCCTCAACCCACGCATTAAGCACACGGCGATTGACGGCGGTACGTTCCAGAACGAAATCACCGAGCGCAACGTGATGGGCGTTCCGGCAGTTTACCTGAATGGTCAGGAGTTCGGCCAGGGGCGTATGACCTTGACCGAAATCGTCGCCAAAGTGGATACCGGCGCAGAAAAACGTGCGGCGGAAGAGTTGAACCAACGCGATGCGTACGACGTACTGATTGTTGGCTCCGGCCCGGCGGGCGCAGCGGCGGCGGTGTACTCCGCACGTAAAGGGATCCGTACCGGTCTGATGGGCGAGCGTTTCGGTGGTCAGGTTCTTGATACCGTTGACATTGAAAACTACATTTCCGTGCCGAAAACCGAAGGCCAGAAGCTGGCCGGGGCGCTGAAAGCGCACGTCAGCGACTACGACGTGGATGTCATTGACAGCCAGAGCGCCAGCAAACTGGTTCCGGCCGCGGTCGAGGGTGGTTTGCACCAGATTGAAACGGCGTCCGGCGCGGTGCTGAAGGCGCGCAGCGTGATCATTGCCACCGGCGCGAAATGGCGCAACATGAACGTCCCGGGCGAAGATCAGTATCGCACCAAAGGCGTGACCTATTGCCCGCACTGTGACGGCCCGCTGTTCAAAGGTAAACGCGTAGCGGTGATCGGCGGCGGTAACTCCGGCGTGGAAGCGGCTATCGATCTGGCGGGAATTGTTGAACACGTTACCCTGCTGGAGTTCGCCCCGGAGATGAAAGCGGACCAGGTGTTGCAGGATAAGGTGCGTAGCCTGAATAACGTCGATATTGTGCTCAATGCCCAGACGACAGAAGTGAAAGGCGACGGCAGCAAAGTGACCGGTCTGGAATACCGTGACCGCGTGAGTGGCGATATCCACAGCGTGGCGCTGGCAGGGATCTTTGTTCAGATTGGCCTGCTGCCAAACACCACCTGGCTGGAAGGCGCGATTGAGCGCAACCGCATGGGCGAGATCATCATTGATGCGAAATGCGAAACCAGCGTGAAGGGCGTATTTGCGGCGGGCGACTGCACCACCGTGCCGTACAAACAGATCATCATCGCCACTGGCGAAGGTGCGAAAGCGTCGCTGAGCTCGTTTGATTATCTGATCCGCACCAAAACCGCATAATAAAAGAAAGCAAGACGACACCTGCAATGCCAGAGGCCACCAAAAGGTGGCCTCTTTTTTTATCTCACGACCATTACCGGAATGTGGGTGTGGCGGATCACGCTGGAGGCGTTCGACCCCAGCAGGTGAGTGGTGATGGAAGGGTTACGTGAACCAATCACTACCACGTCGGCATTTAATTCCCCCGCCAGCTCATTAACGGCGTCGCGCACGCTACCGAACCGGACGTGGGTTTTGATGCGGGAAGGATCGATGCTGAAGTGCCCGACCATGGTTTGCAGGCGTGTCTCGGCTTCATGCTGTAAATGCTCTTCAAAACGACGCACATCAGCAGCGAAACGATGCAGGCTCAGGCTGGCAGAGCCCGGTAAAACATGCAGAAGATGAATAACTCCGTCCTGCTGCGCGAGAAATTCCGCGTGACGTACAGCCTTATCACTCAGTTCCATTTCGAAAACATCAACCGGCATAATGATTGTTTGATACATAACCGTTTCTCCTTGTTTATAAACGCTGAAATCATTCAACCACAAAATATAAAAGGTTTCTGTAATCCCGACAGCACTTTTTTATCTCGCCAGGATAAATCTCAAAACAGCCGGATTCCGGGGCAGATCCCGAGAGGTAGCTACCCTTTTATAAGCTTACCCACACCCTTTCGGAGGTTGCATGAAAGCTCTCACCTATCACGGTCCGCATCATGTTCGGGTCGATAATGTCCCCGATCCGGGCATCGAACAGCCTGACGATATCATCCTGCGCGTAACGGCCACGGCGATCTGTGGTTCTGATTTGCATCTTTATCGCGGAAAAATTCCCAAGGTCCAGCACGGCGATATCTTTGGTCATGAATTTATGGGCGAGGTGGTGGAGTGCGGGAGCGAAGTGAAAAACGTGCAGAAAGGTGACCGGGTGGTGATCCCGTTTGTGATTGCCTGCGGTGACTGCTTCTTTTGCCAGATGCAACAGTACGCGGCCTGCGAAAACACGAACCGCGGGCAGGGCGCGGCGCTGAACAAAAAGCAAATTCCCGCCCCTGCCGCGCTGTTTGGCTACAGCCATCTTTACGGCGGCGTGCCGGGCGGACAGGCGGAGTATGTGCGCGTCCCGAAAGGCAACGTGGGGCCGTTTAAAGTGCCCCAGCTGCTGTCTGACGACAAAGCGCTTTTCCTGTCAGATATTCTGCCTACCGCCTGGCAGGCGGCAAAAAATGCGCAGATCCAGAAAGGCTCCAGCGTCGCCGTATTCGGGGCCGGGCCGGTGGGGTTACTGACCATTGCCTGCGCGCGGCTTCTCGGCGCAGAGCAGATTTTCGTGGTTGACCATCATCCCTATCGACTGCGGTTTGCCCAGGAGCGCTACGGCGCGATCCCGATTAACTTTGATGACGATAACGATGCGGCGGAGAAAATCATTGAGCAAACGGCCGGACAGCGCGGAGTGGATGCGGTGATTGATGCCGTCGGGTTTGAGGCCAAAGGCAGCACCACGGAAACGATCCTCAGTAACCTGAAAATTGAAGGCAGCAGCGGCAAAGCCCTGCGCCAGTGCATTGCTGCGGTGCGACGCGGCGGCGTGGTCAGCGTGCCGGGCGTGTACGCCGGTTTTATTCACGGCTTCCTGTTTGGCGATGCCTTCGATAAAGGGCTGAGCTTTAAGATGGGGCAGACCCACGTCCATGCCTGGCTGGGAGAGCTGCTGCCGCTCATCGAAAAAGGGCTGCTTACCCCAGAAGATATTGTGACCCACTATCTTCCGCTGGCTGATGCGGAACGCGCCTATAAGATCTTCGAAAAACGGGAGGAGGAGTGCCGCAAGGTGATCCTGGTGCCTGGCGCAGACACCCCGGAGGCAGCGCAGCAGAAAGTGAAGGGACTGGTGAATGCCTTCCCCGGCGGCGTTGTGTGAGGTTCCTCACTCACCAGTGGCGCTCAAGATACAGCACCGCCACGACGAGGATCGCCAGGATGATGAGAAAAACCAGTGTGATAACAAGTATCTCACCCATGACCGTCCCCACGGCACTACAACAGACTAAGCGTGGATTAAGCGGTTTTTGTCCGGTATAGCACAATAGGGTGAATTTGCGGAAAGAGGATGCGGGTGCATCCTCTGTGCAAAGCGGGGTCGCTTGTTCAGAAGGGATTAACGCAGGTAATCGCCAGCGGCTTCGGGCTGGTAGAGCAGCTCAAGCACTTCCAGGTGAGCTGAGGCGCCGCCCGGGAGTTCCCAGTGGATGGTATCGCCCGTGCGCAGTCCAAGCAGCGCCGCGCCCACGGGTGCCAGCACCGACAGTTGCGTGCTGCTGTCGGTCATCTGCGCCGGATAGACCAGCGTACGGGTGAGCTCCTCTCCGGTGGTCAGGTTGCGGAACTTCACCTGGCTGTTCATGGTGACCACATCATGCGGCATGGTCTCAGGCGTACACATCTGCGCCCGGTCGAGCTCTTCGTTCAGCGCATCGGCTACCGGCAGCGAGGCGAATTCTGGTTTCTCCAACAGTCGGTCAATACGTTCTGCGTCGAGTTCATTGATGATAATCGTAGGTCTGGACATTTTTACTCCATGTCGTTAATGCTGCGTGTAACGCAGAAACCAATCCAAAAGAAAACCCTCGCCGTCTGGCAGCGAGGGTTTAACTTATCTGATGATACTGTCTGAAACCGTAAGTTTGAAGTGATGAAGGTCACAATCATGCGCCATATGAATTTTTGGCAATAAACCCGGCGTCCCGATTCACCCTGAACGGAAATTTCGTTACGCTGGAAAGACTGAACCCGGGCAATGCGCGTTGCAGCCCCAGCGTAGAGAGAGCGATATGTACTTTTACCAACCGTCTCAGGGGCACGGCCTGCCGCACGACCCGCTGAACGCCATTATCGGTCCACGTCCGATTGGCTGGATCTCATCCTGTGATAAGGCCGGTCAACTGAACCTTGCCCCGTACAGCTTCTTTAACTGCTTTAACTATCGCCCACCGATCATTGGTTTTTCCAGCAACGGCTGGAAGGATAGCGTGCGGAATATTACCGAAACGGGGGAGTTTGTCTGGAACCTCGCAACGCGCGATCTCGCCGAGGCGATGAATGAAACCTCCGCCACGCTCCCTCATGGCGAGGATGAATTTACCTTTGCCGGCCTGACGCCCGTTGCCAGCCAGCTTGTGAGCTCGCCGCGCGTGGCGGAAAGCCCGGTGAATTTCGAGTGTCGATTGTCACAGTGCATTCAGCTTACCGGCGCGGATGGGACACCGATTGATACCTGGCTGGTGCTCGGCGAAGTCGTGGGCGTCCATATCGCCGAGAGTTTGCTGGAAGAGGGGATTTACCAGACCGCGAAAGCGCAGCCCATTCTGCGTGCGGGTGGACCGACGGCCTACTACGCCATCAGTGACAGCCATCGCTTCGATCTGGTACGCCCGGATGCGCGCAGGGGGTGATATGCACGAAACCCTGTTGCCCGCCGATCAGCAGTTTTTTGCCGATCTGTTGAGCGGCCTGGTGCTCAACCCACAGCAGCTGGGGCGAGTCTGGTTTGCTCAACGTGGCGCGTCTGACGCTGTCGGAAGCGTGAGCCGCGACTGGCCACGGCTTGATGTCGTTCTTCGCGGGGAATATGGCAACAGACTGGTTACCGGGCAGCAGACCCTCTGCCAGGGGGAAATGCTGTTTCTTCCCGCCCAGGCCGCCAGCGTCCCGGTGTTTGAACGACCGGTCATGCTGCTGAGCATTCTTTTTGCGCCGTCGTGGCTGGGGCTGGTGTTTCATGATACCCGTCACGGGCGCTCCGTGCCTGCGCAGCGACACGTTGAGCTTCCTCACCCTGAACGAGGCGAATGTGCTGCGATGCTGATGGCCCTGACGCACCTGAGCGCTTCCCCGCAGGATCAGGCCATTATTCAACCGCTGGTGCTGAGCCTGCTGCACTGGTGCCGGAAAGTGGTGTCGTCGCTGCCTGAACCGGGACTGTCGCGCGGGGATTTCCTCTATCAGAGCATTTGTAACTGGGTGCAGGAAAACTATGCTGAATCCCTGTCGCGGGACAGCGTCGCCGCGCTTTTTAATATTTCGGCTAACCATCTGTCACGCCTGTTCTCCCAACAGGGGACGATGAGTTTTGTGGATTACGTTCGTTGGGTGCGTATGGCGAAGGCGAGAACCATCCTGCAAAAATACCACCTGCCGGTGGGGGAAGTGGCGAAGCGCTGCGGCTATGCCGATAGCGACTATTTTAGCCGTCTGTTCCGGCGCCAGTTTGGCCTGACGCCGGGGGAGTATCGCGCACGCTTTCAGTGACAGTCAGAACGTGATTTCAGCGTTCAACAGATCCAGGATACTTTGCGGCGTCGTTGCTGCAAACAGCGACTCGCGAAACGTTTTATTGACCAGCTTTCGCGCCAGCTGGGAAAAGACCTTCACGTGATTAATCCCTTCCTGAGCGCCGAGCGTCAGCATGATCACCAGCTCGACGTCGCCCAAATCCGACTCCCAGTCAATCGCCTTGTCCAGGCGTGCAATGCTGATGCTGGAGTGGCGTATCCATTGCGATTTGGTGTGAGGGATCGCCACGCCAAACCCGACGGCGGTGGTGACAATCTCTTCGCGCTGCCAGAGATCTTCTTCAAGCTCCAGCGGGTTTTCGGTCCTGCCATGAATCGCAAGATTTCCGCATAAGAACTGAAGTACCTGCTCTTTTGAGGTCAGCGGCTCATTGACCACGATAGTCTCCAGGGCCAGCAAGGGACGCGGCGGCGCTTCCGGTGTGAAATCCGCCAGCAGGGCTTCAATCTCCTCTGCGCTGCGGCTGTCGCAGGCCTTTTCCGCCAGCGCCCGGCAGGTTGCCATGTCCAGCTGACGCAGCTGGGTTTTTACCGCAGGGATGCGCGGCCCGCTCATGCTGAACTCATCTAAGCCCAGACCAAGCAGAAGAGGGAGGTAGCGCTGCTCTCCGCCAAGTTCCCCGCAAATGCCGACCCATTTCCCGTGACGATGCGCTGCGGTGACGATCTGGCGAACCATGCGTAAAAAAGACGGTGTGATGGGGTTATACAGCCCCGAAACGCGCGGGTTGTTGCGATCGACAGCGTAGAGATACTGAGTCATATCGTTCGAGCCGATACTGAAGAAATCCACCTCTTCGCAGAAGTGATCGATGATAAAGCAGACTGAAGGCACTTCAACCATGATCCCCAGCGGCAGGTGCGCGGTGTGACGTAACCCCTGTGAGGCCAGGGCGTCACGAACGTTTTGCAGCTCCTGTTTGATCCATAAAATCTGATCGAGACTGTGCACCATCGGGATCATCAACAGCGCATTGCCGCTGGCGCCTGCGCGTAAGATCGCGCGCAGTTGGGTGCGGAAGAGATCGGCAAATTCGGGATAAATACGAACGGCGCGATAGCCGAGGAACGGGTTTTCTTCCTGGGGAATGTTCAGGTAAGGGATCTGCTTATCGCCGCCGATGTCCATTGTGCGAAAGATGACCGGCTTGCCCTGCGCGGAGAGCAGCACCTGCTGATAGGCTTCGAATTGCTCCTGCTCGTCCGGCGCGGAGTCTCTGTCCATATACAGCATTTCAGTGCGAAACAGCCCGATACCCTGCGCGCCGCAGGCAAACGCCCCGGGCGCTTCCAGCGCGCTGCCGATGTTGGCGGCAATCTCTACCGGTACGTTGTCGCGGGTGAGTGCTGGAAGACCCGCATCTTTGATCTGCTGCTGGTGGCGTCGGTCGGCAAGGCGCTGCGCCACGCTATAGTAATCATTCACCGCGTAGTTGGGTTCAACGACCAGCACGCTACAGATGCCGTCCAGAATGACCTCTTTTCCCATCAACGGAGCCAGCGAGGCGACCGTTAAACCACTCAGCACAGGCACGGAGGCCGCGCGTGCCAGGATCAGCGTATGCGACGTCCGGCCTGTTTTTTCAAGCACCATGCCTTTCAGATACTGCGTGTCGAGGCTGAGAAACTGGCTGGGCGTCAGATCTTCCGCCACCAGAATAGTGGGAGCGCTGAGGGTGAATGCGGAGGTTTGCTGCAACTCCGGCCAGGTAATGTTAAGAAGCTGCTCGCTGATGTCGCGAATATCGCTGACGCGTTCACGCAGGTAGTCGCTGGCGGAGAGCGACAGCTTGTCGCAGATCAGCTCCATATTACGAATGATCGCCTCCGCAAGGCTTAGCCGTTCCTCGGCGATCAGTCGGCGTATGGTGCCGCCAAACTCCTCATCCTGGATCAGCGAAAGATGCGCGCTGAGAATGGTTTTACTCTCGCCGTCCAGCCCGCGCAGACGGTGGTTGAGCTGTTCAGCCAGCGTCGCCAGGCTGTGTTCCAGGCGGGTAATATCTTCCGGCGAGGCGGGGATCTGACAATAACGTTTGAGGTTATCGCTCTGCCAGCCTCGCAGAGTGCCAGCCCCGATGCCACTGGCGAGCGTAATGCCGTGCTGAAGGTGGGGAGCAAGCCTTACAAGCGAACGGGGCAGGGGATGCGCAACGTGCGGCGCGTCGCCGGAGGGAATACTGTCGCTGTCGATAAACGCGCCGGTGAGATACGCCTCCAGCACGCGTCGGGCCTGCTCCTCGTCGCTGCCGTTAATTTCCAGCACGCAGCTGTCATTAAACAGCGTACCGGTACTGATCAGCGCCAGCGAGCTTTTGGCATCCGCGTGAGTGTTAAGCCGTCTGTTGATAAAACGGATGTCGCTGCGCCATGCGCTGCACTGCTCTTTTAACGCCCAGGCCGGACGCGCATGCAGGCCGTTGGGCAGTGGGCAGAAAAATTCAATTGAAAGCATACTTCCTCCTGGCCGCGTGAGATCAGCATCTGAAGTCCGTCAGATGATCCACGGTCTCACGGTTCATGCATGCCACAAGCGCGACAAGCAGTTGTTGGGTGTGATGAATGTCTTTTTCGTCGGCAATGGATGCCGCGCAGTGCCCGTGTCGGGTCGGGGGACCAAGCACAAGAGTCGGCACGCCAGTGCCGGAGAGATGGATCGCCCCGCCGTCCGTTCCGCCGTTGCTGAACATGTCTTTTTGCAGCGGGATCCCTTGCGAGCGCGCGATCGTCTCAGCCAGCGCAATCAGTTTGGCTGGGGCGATGAGCGTTTTGTCGTACAGCACCAGCATCGGGCCCGCACCGATCTGGCGATGGTTGGCGCTGCCATAATCGAAATTTTTTGACCAGCAGGCGGTATCCAGCACCAGCGCGATATCAGGATGAATGGCGCGCGTGGCGGTCTGGCCGCCGCGCAGGCCGACCTCTTCACTTGAGCTGGCCACCAGCCAAAGCTCGCAGTCGAGCGGCGTCTGGTGCAGCTCGCGCAGCAGCGCGATCAGCAGGTAACAGCCGAGACGATCGTCGAAGGCTTTACCCATCACCCGATTGTGGGGAAGGGTCTGAAAGGGTGTATCGAACGTCACGCGGTCGCCTGCGTCGATACCGGCGGCGAACACCTCCTCCGCCGACGTCGCGCCAATGTCGACACGCAAATTGTCAACGTTTTCTCCTTTCAGATCCCCATCCAGCAGTCCCGGTATTTTTCCCCCGTTACGCGTGGTGATGCGCACCGGCTGAAGGGTACGGGCCATCATGCGCACGTTGCCGATGGGCAGGACATCAATGGCCCCTTCGCGCGAGACGCTACGCACCATAAAACCGACTTCATCCATATGGGCGCAGACCATCACCTTCGGGCCCCGGCTCTGGTTGACGCGGATAAGCACGGAACCCAGCCCATCAAACTGAACCTCTTTATGGTATTTTTGCGCCTCACTGAGCAGGATGTCGCGCACCTCTTGCTCTGAGGCCGCAATGGCGTCTGCTTCGCTCAGGGCGTGCAGTAAATCTCTGTCCACTCTTGTTCTCCCGTCAGCAATAGCCGTTTGTCGAGGGTATAAAGCACCTCGGCGCCCGTTTCCGTCACCAGCACCACATCTTCAATTCGTACCCCGCCCTGGTGTTCAAGGTAGATCCCCGGCTCAACGGTCAGCACCATGCCGGGCTGCAACGGGGTGCGGTCGGTAGGGGAAAAACGTGGATTTTCATGGACATCAATACCAATGGCATGACCGGTGTTATGCCCGAACTGCGGACCGTAACCTGCACGTTCAATCACGGAACGTGCGGCGCTATCGATCTGATGACAGGAAACGCCGGGGCGGATGGCATCAATAGCCGCCTGTTGTGCCGCCAGAACGATCTGGTACACCGCATAGAGAGGGTGCTCCTCCGGCGGCGTGTTTTGCCCGGCGACAAGAAAGGTCCTTGTCATATCCGAGCAATACCCCTGGTGTTGGGCGCCGAAATCAAGGGTGATCATCTCGCCAGGCATAATCACTTTGTCAGAGGCTTTGCCGTGGGGCAGCGCACCGCGCGGCCCGCTGGCGACAATGGTGTCGAAAGAGGGCTTGTCCGCACCCTCCTGCTTCATAAACCACTCCAGCTCGGCAGCGACTTCACGCTCGCGCATACCGGGCTGAATGAAACGCCGGATGTGCTGTGCGGCGCGGTCGGCAATGCCGCATGCTGCACGGATACGGTCGATTTCGTCAGCGGTTTTTATCTGCCGCAGCGCGTCTAGCGAGGTGCTGCAAAGGGTGGTATTCAGCGTATCGCGCCACAGCACGCCTGTTTGCCAGCTCACGTATTCACCCTCAAAGCCAAGACGGGCGAGATTGTCCTTCGCAATAATCTGGTTCACCGCCTGCGCAAACGGGTTCTCCGTGTTAAGCAGGTGCATTTCATAGCCCGCCGCTCGTGAAGCGATATCGCTGTAGTAACGGAAATCCACCAGGATATGTGCCGCGGTTTGTGACACCAGCACATATCCCGAACCGGTTGAAATGCCCAGGTGCGGCTGTTTATTCTGGCGCGAAGAGATGAGCACGCCGTCCAGTTTTTCCGCAGCCAGCCAGGCACGAAGCCTTCTCAGTAATTCCATGGTTCACCCCGTTACAGCGTGTCGATAGCGAGTTTTCCGCGCTTGTGCAGACTGTTACGAATAATCACGACCAACAGCGCGGTGATCGCCGCCCCGACCACAATACTGAGCATGTACGCCCCCAGATTGGTGACCAGCGGCCACGCCCAGATCGCCGATTCAGGGAACCACTGCACGGCACCGAGCGCGGTGGCGGTCATCGCACCCGCGATCGCACCCGCCATATACGCCGGCAGCGTCGCAAGCGGATTTTCCAGCAGGAACGGGATGGCCCCTTCACTGATGCCCATAAAGGCGAGGAACATGGCCGTTTTGCCTTGCGGATAAAGCTGCGGACTAAACAGGCGTTTGCCGGTCAGACGATGGTCAATCAGCGTGGCCAGCCCCAGACCAATGGGCGGAATAACAATCGCCACGGCGCGGGAGGTGATGGGCAGGACATGATCGGTTGTCAGCCCAAGGCCAACAAATCCCGCCGCTTTGTTAATGGGGCCGCCAAGATCAATCGCCGTGGCCGCCGCCATCCCGATGGCATACATCATGGAGCCCGCCTGACCCGCCGCCAGCAGTACGGTCCGCATACCTGCATTCAGCCAGCCGCCAATCGGCGTGATGATGTAATACATCGCCAGCATCACAAACAGCGCCGAGAGGATTGGGATCAGAAAGGTGCTTTTAAAGGCCAGCAGATACTGCGGTACGTTAATACGGCTATTCAGCCATTTGACCAGATAGCCTGCGGCTATGGCGATAATCAGCGCGCCAATAAACGTGGAGGGCACGGGTTTGGTGGCAAGCCAGGTCAGTTTTTCCGCATCAAAGTTCAGCACCAGCGTCGGCTGCGTGGCGACAAGGCCACCGATAAACCCGGCCGGGAAGGCCAGCTTTCCGCCGATAGAGTTGGCAACAAAGGCGGCAAACATCGGGATGGCGAAGCTGAACAGCAGCCCGCCGAACGATTCGGTCAGATAGCCAAATTTCAATACCGAGAGATTGAAACCGGTGAATTTGCCTGAGTTAAGCGCGTCGAGAATACCGGTATCAGGCGGGATCTCCAGCCAGACGTAGGCGATGAGCTGTGAAATGGCGAGGATAACCCCGCCCATGATAAGCGTTGGCACCATGCGGGATATCCCCGACATAATGTGCTGTGGAAGCTCTTTCCAGAAAGACGCACTGGCGGCAACCGGTGCGGATTTGATGGCAAGTGTGTCACCCTCGTGACTGTCCGGGCGAACCGCGCTGCGTTTTTTAATAGCCATGACGAAAACCCCTGGGTGTGAGGATTATTATTGTTCTGCTGCAATCATCTCTTCGATCTCTTTCAGGGTGCCTGCCGCGTTTTTAATAGCGTCCTGAAGCGTAATCTCATACACGTCGCGCGTTTCGAAGCGCTCATTGTCTTCCGGGGTGATCGCGATGGCGTGGATAATAATGTCAGCGTCGGCAATATCCTGCGGGGTCAGGCGATTCTGGATCCCGTCCGCGCCCTGGGTTTCAATTTTTACCTCATAACCGGCTTCCGTCGCCGCGTATTCCAGCGCCTGGGCTGCCATGAAGGTATGTGCCAGGCCCATCGGGCAGGCGCACAGTGCAATCAGTTTTTTAGCCATGTGAAATTCCTCCTGTAGTTAACGCCATGATTATGGCGGGGAGGTTTCAGTGATGTTTACCGGATTAATAATGCTTTTGCTGGAAAAATGATGCGTGTGAGCGGAAGTGTGAGGTTAATCGTCATATCACGGAAATCAATGAAAAACCGGGCAAAAAGGTGCCCGGCGCAGCATCAGTAACCGGCTTTATCAATGACAAACTGTTTGCCGCAGTTGCCCGGATGCGGCTGTGGCGCAAAGGAGCCGGCAGAGAGCGGGTTGTTGATGGTGCTGGCGTTCAGCGAGATCTGCATCTCGGTCAGATAAGTCGGATTGCCGTGGCAGGTAAGCTTGAACGCTTTTACGCTCTGTTTCCCCCAGCTTTTGGCCACGGCTGCATCGAAGTCGCTGCGGCGGACGGTTTTGCCATAATTTTCCGCCAGAAATTTTCCTGCCGCGCTGTGCTTCACTTCCTGGTTCATGCGCACCATGGTGCCGAAGTAAGCGTCGGGATCAAAACCAAAGCAGACGCCGTGTTTCGCGTATTCATAACGTTCAAGGCAGGAGTTGCCGCCCGCGCCGGGCATCACGCTGTTCAGTTTCGCCGCGCCGGTTAGCGATAGTCCGGTCTCTGCGGCGTCACATTTGCGGCTGGCTTTTGCTTCCGGCATATTCGGAACCGGACGAGTGGCACAGCCGAAGCGCATCCAGCGGCGTTCATCCACTCCGCGAGCGGCAATAGATTTCGGCAGCGCGGGCCATAAGCCGTGGACGGTCAGAAAATCGGTTTTGTTGCTGCTCTCTTTTTGCAGGCGACACTCTTCCGGTTCGTCACGGTTACGTTCGACCATGCTCTGGCAAAATCCGGTTTGCCAGGAAAGGGCCAGAACGTAGCGATCGAAATCGCCGTACTGGGTTGGCTTAAGCGGATCTGCCTGAATTGAGAAGACACAGAGTGCAAGCGCTACTGCGCCAGACGGGATAACGATATCCTTCCTGAACATTTGCTTTCCTGATTGGTTGGGCGCGATTAATTTCTGGGGGTTATTAAAGCACAAAAAGCGCCCGCAGGCGCTTTTTGGAAATCAGGAATTTCGCTTAGGCAGCGCCGGGAACCAGCACTTCGGTGGCGATAATAACGATAATCAGGCCAACCAGCACCGGCACTGACGTGCGTTTTACCACTTCAAACGGAGAGATTTTCGCCATCCCCGCAACCGCAACCACCACGCCCGATACCGGAGAAATGGTACGGCCCAGGTTGGAGGCCTGAAGCATCGGAATGGACAGGTAAGCCGGGTTGATGCCGGAGGAGTGCGCCAGCTTAGGGATCATCTCAACAAAGGCGTAGAACGGCGCGTTACCGGAGCCGGTCGTCATCGCCGCCAGCATGGTCAGCACCACCAGCACCAGCATCAGGATAATACTGGCCGAGCCGAACGAGGTGGCGATAGAGATCAGGCTCTGAATAAAGCCGATGGTGCTCAGCCCCTGGGCAAACACCCCCGCGGCAACCAGCAGCATCACCACGCCCGCGAAGGCATCCGCCATACCGCGGAAGGCAACTTCCAGACCCGTGAACACTTTCTGGGTATTAAAACCACGAACGAACTCCAGGATGGCCGCCAGCAGCATACAGATCACCAGGATAGTGATGATGTGCAGCTGCGGGCCCCATTTGCCGTCGAAAATAAGCACGCCAATAATCGGCGTGAAGGGCAGGATGGAATAAAACGCCGGGGCGGTAGTGGTGATTTCGCTGACGTCCATCATTTCGTGGCTGACGTTCTCTTTCTTATCGAGATAGCGCTGCCAGAAGAAATGCGCCACGCCCATGCCGAGAATAGCGGTGATGGAGATCGGCAGTGTGGTTTTGAAGGCGAAGTCAATCAACGACATTTCCGCGGCTTTTGCGGCCAGCACTACGTCACCGGAAGTAGGGGAGAGAATAATCGCCGCCGGAGAGGCGCAAATAGCCGCCGCTGCGCCACGGCTGATCCCGACGTTAACCATTACCGGGAACAACGTTGCCATTAACAGCACGCCAAGGCCCGTTGCTGAGGAAACGGCTAATGACATCAGACAGGCCAGGAAATAGGCCGCGACCATCAGCAGATAGGGGGAATTAATATATTGCAGTGGCTTAGAAGCCAGCTTTACCACCATATCATTCGCGCCGATATGGGTCATATAGGCAGCAAATCCGCAGAGCATCATGATCATCATGCCCAGATCGCCGCCGCGGCTCATCAGCAGAATTTTTATATATTCCACAATATCGGTAGCGGTATATCCGGTGCTGGCTTCGCTGGCGGGTAAAACCTGATGACCCATTAGCGCGCTAATGATCAGCAGCGTCAGGCCGCCGACAAATAGCACGCCGGTGGCTGAGTAACCTTTAATGATGTAGCGTGCTACACCAACAATGACCACGACTCCAATGAGGAGTTCGAGAAAAGTAAGCATGATTTCCCCTGTATCCTTGCTGCCCGAGAGACAAATAATCAATAAAAAAGAAGCTGAAATGTGCCGAATAAATGTCCAGTCCTTGCTGATTAAAATCAAGAAAGAGACTACTAAAGGCACTGATGACGATATTTTTGCTAACCCTGCGTCATTTATATTAAGACGTTATTGACCTGATGAATAGATATTATATGTCATTAAAATGATGGTGAAGTGTTAAGGTTTTGAGTATTACTTGCCGACAATCGATTTAAAACGTAAATCTCTTTAAAACCACTTCTCTTTCATTCTTTTGCCTGCTTATACTCGGTTCACTTTTACCCTATCCGACGATCTGAATATGCACGCCAGCTGGACATATCGCCTGCGCTTTATCAAAAAACATCTGCTGATGTTTTTGCTGGCGTTTGGCTGGCTGTTGATCCAGAGTCAGGTGGCCGTCGCCTCCCATCAATGTTCAATGGATTTGCGCGGCGAGGTGGCCACTATCCAGCACATGGAGATGATGGCGCAACCGGGGCCGCATTATGCTGCCGGTGCTTCACCGCTGTGTGAAAAGCATTGTGTGCCGGATCAGGTACAAAAAGATCCTGCCCAGCCGCATCTGGTGGCGCTGCCTGCCGCCATGACCCTGACCTTAACGACCCCAGAGTGCTCGTCTGCAAGCCATTCTGCGTGGTCCGTTACCCCTCCTGCTGTGGGGCCGCCGGCAACGATCCGCTACTGCCGGTTTCGGGAGTAAAAACCTGTTAATTCGTTGATTTTTATTTACTTAACGTTTAACAGGAGTTTTATCATGCGTACTATATTCCTTTCCGCGCTGGTTGGCGCGTCCGTCTCTTTCGCTTCTTATACCGTTCAGGCAAACCAGACCTGGCAGGGCCACGGCGTGGTTCAGTCGATCTCTGACAGCGCCGTCATGCTCCGGCACGAGGCCATACCGGAACTAAAATGGCCAGCAATGACCATGCCGTTTACTTTATCTGCCGGCGCCACGCTGAATGACGCCAAACCAGGGGATGAAGTGACCTTCACGCTTGAGCGTGCGGGTGACGGTTTCCAGATTATCTCGCTGACGCCAGCACGCTAAGCGAGGTCACCATGAAACAACACACACTGAGCCTGTGGCTCGGTGGGGTGTTGTTCGGCCTGTTAACCTCCGCCGCGCAGGCGGAGCCGTGGACGCTCGAACACACCCTGACCGAAGCCCAGCGCTACTCGGCAGAACTCTCCGCCAGCCGTAACGAAGCGCAGGCGCTGGATGCGATGGCGGATTCCGCCACGCAATTACCTGACCCAAAACTGAAATTCGGTATCGAAAACGTGCCGGTACAGGGCAGCAACGATCGGCGGCTGACGCGCGAAGGGATGACCATGCAGAAGGTTGGCATCATGCAAAGCTACGTCAGCTCAGAGAAGCGGGAACGTAAAGCGCAGACCTTTCAGGCGCAGGCGCGAAGCGTGCTGGCAAAATCCGAGGCCGTCCGCGCCGCGCTTCAGCGTGATACCGCCCAGGCCTGGCTGGATCTGGCGCTGGCCCAGCAGGCGCTGAACACGGCCAGAACGCTGGTCCGCGAAACGGAACGCCAGCGGGGCGTGCAGAAGGCGAGCGTCGGGGCGGGAAGCGCCACGCCGGACAGCGTACTGGCCCTGCAAATGATCCTCAGCGCCATGCGCGACAAAGAGACGCTGGCGCAGCGGGATGTGCAGCTGGCGCAAAGCCGTCTGCTGGAGCTTACGGGGCACGCGATTACGGCGGTTCGCGGTCCGCTGCCGCGCTATCAGCGTCTTCCTGCCGATGAAAAAACGTTGCAGGAGGGGATCGTCAGGCACCCGGAAGTGGAGGCCGCACGACGTGAAGCCGAGACCGCGAAAGCGCGTTCAGCGCAATCTGCCGTGGCGGCGATACCTGATGTGGATGTGGAGGTCTATTACGCCCACCGCGCCGAAGGCTATGACGATATGGCTGGCGTGATGTTCAGCGTGGATCTGCCTTTGTTCCAGTCAAAACGTCAGGACAAGGATTACGCCGCCGATGTTTCCCGCTCAATGCAGGCGGTGGATCAACTCACGCTGCTCAAACGCGAACACATTGCCCAGGTGCAAACGCTGGTGGCGCAGTATCAGGCTGCGCAAACGGTGTGGCAGCGACAGCGGGACGAGGTACTACCGTTGCAGCGTCAACGGCTGGCGGTACTGACGGCGCAATATCGCTCTGGACAGTCGGCGCTTCCGGCCCTGCTGGAGGCGCGTCGTGGCGTACTGGATACGGAACTGGCGGTGAACCAGGCGGAGCGCGAAATGGCGCGAACCTGGGCTGCCGTGAACTGGCTGATCCCGCAGGAGCTGGCGCAATGAAAAAAACAACGTTAATGGCGATTGCCATCGCGATAGCTGCCGCTGGCGGCTATTTTGTCGGAAAGAAGCAGACGCATCAGCCGGCTGCGGCTGCACAACCCTCTGAACGTAAGGTGCTTTACTGGTACGACCCTATGGTGCCCGGTCAGCGCTTCGATAAGCCGGGTAAATCCCCCTTTATGGATATGGATCTGGTCCCGCGCTACGCCGATGAAGCACAGGCGGCGTCAGGCGTGGTCATCAGCACTCAACAGCAGCAAAACCTGGGGATGAAAACCGCCAACGTTGAGATGCGCCAGCTGGTTTCGCCGTTCTCGGCCTTTGCCACGGTTGCAACGGATGAACGTAACGTCTCGGTGGTGTCAGCCCCGGCCAATGGCGTGGTGTCAAAATTGTTTGTTAATGCGCCACAGCAGCAGGTGAAAGCCGGAGAGGCGCTGGCGCAACTGTGGATCCCGCAATGGACCACCGCCCAGCAGGAGTATCTCGCGGTTCGTCAGCTTGGCGATGCCGCATTGACCCGCGCCGCACGCGAGCGGCTGGCGTTGCAGTTTATGCCGGAAGAGGTCATTCGTTTGCTGGAGCGTAGCGGTAAGCCGCAGACCACGCTCACCCTGCGCGCTGACCGGGCGGGCTATGTGGTGAAGCTGGACGTGCGGGAAGGGGCGCAAATCACCGCAACGGCGCCGCTGTTTGAGATCGCCAGCCTCGATCCGGTCTGGCTGGTGGTCGACTACCCGCAAACGCAGGCGCAGTCTCTGGCAGTGGGCAGCAACGTGGTAGCAACGTCAGAAAGCTGGCCGGGGGAGCAATTCCACGGCACGGTCAGCGAATTGCTGCCGCAGATGGAGACGACCACGCGAACCCTGAAAGCCCGTATCGTGCTGGAAAATACCGCACATAAGCTTAAGCCAGGCATGTACCTCTCCGTCAGGCGTGCGGAAGAGATGAAAGGCCCGCCGGTGCTGGCGGTGCCGGAAGAGGCGGTGATTAACAGCGGAGAGTCTGCGCGTCTGCTGCTGGCCACCGGGGACGGTTATTTCCAGCCTGTGACGGTGACAACCGGCCTGACGGCGCAGGGCTGGACGGCGATCCTGTCCGGGGTCAAAGAGGGCGATAAGGTGGTGACGTCCGGGCAATTCCTCATTGATTCCGAAGCCAGCCTGCGTAGCGTGATGCCGGAGGTGACGCCATGATTGCCGCTGTGATTCGCGCCTCGTTGCGTAACCGCCTGCTGGTGATCCTGGCCGCGCTGATGATGGCCGGCTGGGGCTGGTGGGCGGTGCAGCGCGCGCCGCTGGACGCGTTGCCCGATCTGTCTGATGTGCAGGTCATTATCAAAGCGAGTTACCCCGGAAAAGCGCCGCAGGTGATTGAAGATCAGGTGACCTGGCCCCTGACAACCTCCATGTTGTCTGTGCCGGGAGCTAAAACCGTGCGTGGTTTTTCAATGTTTGGTGACGCTTATGTGTATGTGCTGTTTGAGGATGGCACCGATCTCTACTGGGCGCGATCCCGGGTGCTGGAATATTTAAGCCAGGTACAGGCGCAGTTTCCGCCAGGCGTGAAGGTGTCGCTGGGGCCAGATGCGACGGGCGTGGGCTGGATCTACGAATATGCGCTGATCGACCGTAGTGGAAAACACAGCCTGGCAGATCTGCGGGCCCTTCAGGACTGGACGCTTAAGTGCGAGCTTAAGACGGTACCGAATGTATCTGAAGTGGCAAGCATTGGCGGAATGGTGCGTCAGTATCAGATCGTGGCGGACCCGGCGAAGATGCGCGCGCTGAATATTACCCACAGCCAGCTATCGGGCGCGGTGCAGGCCGCCAATAAAGAGAGCGGCGGCGCCCTGCTGGAGATGAGCGAAGCGGAGTATATGGTGCGGACAACGGGCTATTTGCGCTCGCTGGAGGATTTTCGCAATGTGGTGATCGCCACCCGCGATGGCGTACCTGTCCTGCTGAAAGATGTCGCCACCATTGGCATTGGCCCGGAGATCCGCCGGGGCGTGGCAGAGCTTAACGGTGAAGGGGAGGTCGCTGGCGGCGTGATCGTGATGCGCTACGGGCAGAATGCGCTGGAAACGCTTCGTGCGGTAAAAGCGAAACTGAGCGAGCTGCAAAAAACGCTGCCGCAGGGCGTCGAGATTGTTCCGGTCTACGATCGTTCCACGCTGATTGAGGAATCGGTCAAAACGCTGACGCACAAGCTGCTCGAAGAGTTTGCCGTGGTGGTACTGGTGTGCGCGCTTTTCCTGTTCCACCTGCGCTCCGCGCTGGTGGCGATGGTCTCTCTGCCGCTGGGGATCCTCGGTGCTTTTGTGGTGATGCACTATCAGGGCATTAACGCGAATATGATGTCGCTCGGCGGGATCGCCATTGCCATCGGGGCGATGGTGGATGCGGCAATTGTGATGATTGAAAACATGCACAAGGTGCTGGAGCAGTGGCGGCATGATAATCCGGGCAAGGAGCCCGCGCCGGGGGAATACTGGCGTCTGGCGGAAAAGGCGGCGGTTGAAGTGGGACCAGCGCTGTTTTGCAGCCTGTTAATCATCACGCTGTCATTTATACCGGTTTTTTCGCTGGAAGCGCAGGAGGGGCGAATGTTCTCGCCGCTGGCGTTCACCAAAACCTGGTCGATGGCCGTGGCCGCCGGGCTTGGGATCACCCTGGTGCCGGTGCTAATGGGCTTTTTCATTCGCGGGAAAATCCCGGATGAGAAGGCAAACCCGATCAACCGCCTCCTGATCCGCCTGTATGAGCCGCTGCTGGACAAGGTACTGACCTTCCCGAAAATGACGCTGGCACTGGCATGTCTGCTGCTGATCGCCACGCTCTGGCCGCTGAGCCGCCTGGGCAGCGAATTTATGCCGCCGCTGGATGAAGGGGATTTACTCTATATGCCCTCCACGCTGCCGGGGATCTCTGCTCGCGAGGCATCGCGGCTGCTTCAGCAGACGGACCGCTTGATCAAAAGCGTACCGGAGGTCGCGAGTGTGTTTGGCAAAGCCGGTCGCGCGGAGTCGGCAACCGATCCCGCGCCATTAACCATGCTGGAAACAACCATTCACTTTAAGCCCCGCGAGCAGTGGCGGCCAGGAATGACGCCGCAAAAGCTGGTGGAGGAGCTCGATAAAACCGTGTCGCTGCCGGGTATTGCCAATGTGTGGGTGCCGCCTGTCCGTAACCGCCTGGACATGCTGGCAACCGGGATCAAAAGCCCTGTCGGCATTAAGGTGAACGGCAATAATATTGCCGACATTGAGCGCGTGGCCCGGCAGATTGAGCAGGTGGTGAAGGACGTTCCTGGCGTCTCCTCTGCGCTGGCGGAGCGTCTGGAAGGCGGGCGCTACGTGGATATACGTATCGACCGGCAAAAAGCGGCGCGCTACGGCGTTTCCGTCGATGAACTGCAAAGCCTGGTCTCCACGCTGGTCGGGGGTGATAACATTGGCGAGGTGATCCTGGGACGCGAGCGGTATCCCATCAACCTGCGTTATCCCCGCGATTTGCGTGATAACGTCGACACGTTGCGGGTGTTGCCGGTAGTGACCGCCAGCGGTAGCCAGGTGGCGCTGGGGGAATTGGCCGATATCGTCGTGACGGAAGGCCCACCGATGCTAAAAAGTGAAAACGCGCGCCTTTCCAGCTGGATCTACGTGGACTTGCGCGGGCGCGATCTGAAGTCCGCCGTGGATGAAATGCAAAAACGGGTGGAGGAGAAGGTGGTATTGCCGCAGGGCGTGTCTCTCTCCTGGTCCGGGCAGTTTGAATATCTGGAACGGGCGACCGCGACGCTCAAAATAGTCTTACCTGTCACGCTGATGATTATATTCGTCCTTTTATGGTTAACCTTCAGGCGGATATCAAATGTCCTGATAATAATGGGGACATTGCCGTTTGCGCTTATTGGGGGCGTGTGGTTATTGTGGCTGCTTGAATATAATTTGTCAGTAGCGGGGGCCGTTGGCTTTATCGCCCTTTCCGGGGTGGCGGCAGAATTCGGCGTAATTATGGTTCTTTATTTGAATCATGCGCTCGATAAATATCACAGGCTGGAGCCAGAAGGGGCAAATACGGTGCTGATGCGGGCGATCCACGAAGGTGCCGTGCTGCGCGTGCGTCCGAAGGTGATGACGGTCGCCACTATTATGGCGGGACTGCTGCCCATCATGTGGGGCAGTGGGAGTGGCTCAGAGGTGATGCAACGTATTGCCGCGCCGATGATTGGTGGCATGGTAACGGCACCGTTATTATCGATGTTAGTTATTCCCGCACTCTACAAATTGTTACATCAACGTTAAATATGTCAACTGCATGTGCTTATTCAGGCATGCAGTTTATGTATCCTCAGATTATTCCCAGGAATGGGATGGTAATTAGGAATAACACCCATGCTGTTAAGCGTTCATTCAAGTATTCTGTGTTAAGCTCTGCACCGAATACTAAATATGGTAATGGCATTGTGATTGTACGAATTAAATTCCCCCTGATTTTGTTGTTTATTATTGGGCAGCTATCGTTTGCGTCTGCGGTTAATGCAGACAGCAATACAGCGGATAAAGGCTGGTTCACCACCTTCACGGATAACGTCGCGCAAACATGGAACGAACCTGAGCATTACGATCTCTATATTCCGGCCATTACGTGGCATGCACGTTTTGCCTACGATAAAGAAAAAACTGACCGTTATAACGAGCGTCCGTGGGGGGCCGGCTTCGGTCAGTCTCGCTGGGATGAAAAAGGTAACTGGCATGGCCTGTACCTGATGGCGTTTAAGGACTCCTACAATAAATGGGAGCCTATTGGTGGCTACGGCTGGGAAAAAACCTGGCGTCCGTTATCAGACGACAACTTCCGTCTGGGGCTGGGCTATACGGCAGGGTTCACGGCGCGTGATAACTGGAAATACATTCCTGTTCCGGTACTGCTGCCGCTTGCCTCCATCGGCTATGGTCCGGCAACGTTTCAGATGACCTACATACCGGGTACCTATAACAACGGTAACGTTTACTTTGCCTGGATGCGGTTTCAGTTTTAACTGAATTTTTCTGCTAAATCGGCCAAAAAACGCACAGACATTGAAATGTAAAGGATAAAAATCGAACAGCGAAAATTAACGCGACTTTTGTCACTTTTTATCAAAGATCCGCTGGACAAAACGCCTCACAATTGTTGTACTGATACCCGACACAGCATTTGTGTCGTTTTTTAATGTAAAGGTAATTTTGATGTCTAAGATTAAAGGTAACGTTAAGTGGTTTAATGAGTCCAAAGGATTCGGTTTCATTACTCCTGAAGATGGCAGCAAAGACGTGTTCGTACACTTCTCTGCAATCCAGTCTAATGGTTTCAAAACTCTGGCTGAAGGTCAGCGCGTAGAGTTCGAAATCACTAACGGTGCCAAAGGCCCTTCTGCTGCTAACGTAATCGCTCTGTAATTCAGACGCGTCAGCAAGAATTTCAAAACCCGCTCAATGAGCGGGTTTTTTTCGTTCTGAATCAACCAATAAGATAGATCTTCAGGAAGCTGGCGACGATCGCGACGCTTAGTAATACCATACCCACGCCTGACAGAGTTTTTTTCATGCTATCACCCTCGTTCAATATTGAGCCAAGAGTGACAGAGAAAAATTAAGCCAACATTAAGGTTGCCGCGCTTAATGTCCGCTGGCGGAGGAAAATAACCAGAATGCGATCGCAGTCATCGCAAACGAGCCAAGCATGTTAACGGCAATGTTGGTCAGCGCCCAGCCCATCCGGCCTTCCTGAAACAGAAAGACCACCTCCGCAGAGAAGGTAGAAAACGTTGTTAAGCCGCCGCAGAAACCAGTTGTAATCAGAACCTTCCACATAGGGTCGATGTTGGTCATGCGATTAAACCAGGCCAGCCCCATCCCAATAATAAACGCCCCGATCAGATTTGCCGCCAGTGTCCCCATCGGAATGGCCTGATGCAAAGGGTTAAACCGCATGCTTAAGAGCCACCGCGCAACGCTACCCGTGCCTCCACCAATAAAAACGGCTATAAGTAGTTGTAACACTGTCAATACCTGCTATTTGCTGTGTAAGTGCGTCGAGTGTAACGCTGTTTTTAACCGGGAGACAATTATGTATGTTGCAGTAGGGCAGTTCGCGGTGACGCCGGACTGGAATGAAAACGCGGAAAAATGCGTCTCCCTGATGGTTCAGGCGAAGCAAAAGGGTGCGTCGTTGCTGGTACTTCCCGAGGCGTTACTGGCCCGTGATGATGGCGATCCAGACCTGTCGGTAAAGTCTGCGCAAACGCTGGAAGGGGCGTTTCTGAAACGACTGCTGGCCGAAAGCGTTGGCAACACGCTCACCACCATCTTGACGGTCCATGTTCCGTCCTCGCCGGGGCGCGCGGTAAACACGCTGGTGGCGATACGTGAGGGTGCCATCGTCGCGAGCTACGCCAAACTTCATCTGTATGATGCGTTCAGCGTTCAGGAGTCGCGCCTGGTCGATCCGGGGAGTGTAATTCCGCCGCTGATTGAGGTCGAGGGTTTTAAGATTGGCCTGATGACCTGCTACGATATCCGTTTTCCCGAGCTGGCGCTGAACCTGGCATTGCAGGGGGCCGAGGTGCTGGTTCTGCCTGCCGCGTGGGTCAAAGGACCGCTTAAGGAGCATCACTGGGCGACGCTGCTGGCAGCACGTGCGCTGGATACCACCTGTTACGTGGTAGCCGCGGGTGAATGTGGTAACAAAAATATCGGGCAGAGCAGGGTTGTCGATCCGCTGGGGGTGACGGTTGCGGCAGCAGCGGAGACGCCTGCGTTATTTCTGACGGAGATAATTTCCGCCCGAATAGCGCTTGCGCGTCAGCAATTACCTGTTCTGCGCAACCGCAGGTTTGCGCCACCGCAATTAATGTGATGTTTTTTTCAACAATGCTTGATTCACCTTGTTACAGATTGCTATTGTGTGCACGCGCCAAATGACCGTTAATACGTTCAGGTTTTTTGGCGGAATGCAGCCTGTTTCATGTAAAGAAGGTATTTATGGGTGAGATTAGTATTACCAAACTGCTGGTGGTTGCCGCACTGGTCGTCCTGCTGTTCGGTACCAAGAAGTTACGCACGCTGGGTGGAGACCTGGGTGCTGCCATTAAGGGCTTTAAGAAAGCAATGAACGATGACGACGCGGCAGCAAAGAAAAGCGCCGAAGATGACATCACTGCACAGAACCTTTCACACAAAGAGTAATGGCAATACTGCAAGGCTTGCATAAAAAAACCGGCTCACGAGGCCGGTTTTTTGTTTTACTGTAAATAAATTTTACAGCTTTATTTCACTTCTTCGCCCTTCGCCTGCATATCGGCGTGATAAGAGGAGCGAACAAACGGACCGCACGCGGCATGGGTAAAGCCCATCGCCATCGCTTCGGCTTTCATTTCATCGAACTCATCCGGGCTCACGTAACGCTGTACAGGCAGGTGGTGACGGCTTGGCTGGAGGTACTGGCCCAGCGTCAGCATGGTGACGCCGTGGCGGCGCAGATCGCGCATCACTTCAATGATCTCAGCGTTGGTTTCACCCAGGCCGACCATCAGGCCAGACTTGGTTGGAATATGCGGATGGGCTTCTTTAAAGCGTTCCAGCAGCTTCAGCGACCAGTTGTAGTCTGCACCGGGACGTACCTGACGGTAGATGCGCGGTACGTTCTCCAGGTTGTGGTTGAACACGTCTGGTGGCGTCGCGGTCAGGATATCAAGCGCGCGATCCATACGGCCACGGAAGTCCGGCACCAGCGTCTCAATCTTAATGTTCGGGCTTTTTTCGCGGATGGCGGTAATACAGTCAGCAAAATGCTGAGCACCGCCATCGCGCAGATCGTCACGGTCAACGGAGGTGATAACAACATAACGCAGCGCCATATCGGCAATCGTCTGCGCCAGTTTTTGCGGTTCGTTTGCGTCAGGCGCAACAGGACGGCCATGGGCAACGTCACAGAACGGACAGCGGCGGGTGCAGATGGCACCCAGAATCATAAATGTCGCGGTACCGTGATTGAAACATTCAGCAAGGTTAGGGCAGGAGGCCTCTTCACAGACAGAGTGAAGGCCATTTTTGCGCATCGCCGCTTTGATCCCCTGGATACGCGAAGAGTCGGCCGGAAGTTTGATTTTCATCCATTCCGGTTTTCTTAACAGCGCCTCGCGCTCTGTAGCCACGTTTTTAACCGGGATAAGGGCCATTTTATCGGCATCGCGGTATTTAACACCGCGTTCCATCACAATGGGTTTACTCATAGCGTGCGTGTTCCAGTTGCGAATATCGAAGGAAAGCGTTTCAATTCAAGGGAATGTTGTAATTATCAACTATTTTTGAACGAACGACAGGCAGTATATCATTTAAAGGGGCGATAAAGCAGCCTGCCAGGTCGCCAATTTGTAAAATAGTTGTTGTTTTGTGCCTTTTGCCCCGCTTGCGGCAGGGGCTTGTGCTGAAAGGCGGGATCAGAACGCCTGGCGGATCACGTTAATGACGTTTTCCAGCACCGGATCGCGCAGGCTTAGCTTGTTATAATGCAGTGAGATTTCAACAGATTCCGTCGTAAGTTGACTCAATGGAATGCTCTCCAGCGGCCAGCACTTTTGAAGCAGAGTGAAGAGACGCACAGGCATAATACAGAGCAAATCGCTGCTGCCAATCAGGGCCGCGAGGGTAAACATATTGTAACTGCTGAAGCTGATCAGACGGTCCGGGAACAGTTCGTCAATACGCTGGCGCAGCGGATCCGGACCCTGCCCCTCGGACATAAAGGTTGCATGTTCGTAATGACGCAAATTTTCAGGCGTCAAAGCTGCGCCCAAAGCAGGATGACTCTGACGACATACGAGCGCCAGAGAGTCGGTATAGAGAACGTTATGCCCTAATGCCCTGGCCGCGAAGCTGTTGCTGTCGATGATAAGGTCCGTCTGGAATTGTGCCAGCTGAGTTTCCGGATCGTTAACGGGCACGTTGCGGATCAGCAGCTGTGGCGCATGCTGTTTAACAGCCTGGTAAATAGCGGGCATGACCAGAACGCCCACAGAGGGAGAGGTGCCTATGGTGATGGTTCGTTGCTTATCGTAACTGCCGGTGAGATCCAGCGCGCCCAGAATCGATTCCAGACCCTGGCTGATGTACTCATGCAGATGGGTGGCGTACGCGGTGGGGGTTACGCCCTGGCCTTTACGAATAAATAAGGGATCGGGAAATATCGCGCGCAATTTTTGAATTGACTGGCTAATAGCGGAGGGCGTGAGATTAAGAATTTTCGCAGCATTAACGATACCTTTGTGGACATATACCGCCTCAAAAATAGTCAATAAATTGAGATCAATATTACGTAAAGTCCGGAAAATTTGCGGCTTATCTTCGCCGCTGGTTTCATTCAGGCGTTTGGCTGGTAAATTAGTAGGCTCCACGCTCTTACTCCGTATCCATTCACAATATGAATGATAGTTGAATTTATTTATTATGCTTGCAGAGATTCGTAAAGTGTTTCGTAAGTTTCCCTTGTTTATCGAAAACAAGCAGTTGGGTGATTATCACGCACGTTACACGATACCCGGTGATGGTACTATTAAGGTTCTAATTAATATGGGACGCTAATATATGGGCGACTCGAAAATATAGAATATGCGGTTTATTGTAAAGCGTAAATGCGGTAATTAAGCAGTGGCTGGTCAAATAACCGAACCACTGCCGGAAGTGTGTTAAGCAGCAATATATTCGTAGTCAGGATTGTTAAGCAGCGCTAAAAACTTCTTCAGAAGCACGGGGCGGATATTCTCAGGGGTGGCGGTATCGACCCACTGGCGCATTTGCGTCATTTCCATACCGGCATACCCGCATGGGTTGATGCGCTGGAAAGGGGTCAGATCCATATTGATATTCAGTGCCAGCCCGTGGAACGAGCAGCCTTTACGGATACGCAGCCCCAGCGAACAGATCTTCATCTCTCCCACGTAGACGCCCGGGGCATCGGCGCGAGGGTGAGCATCGATACCGTACTCAGCGAGCGTGTTCACCACGGTTTGTTCCAGTAAGGTCACGAGCTCACGCACGCCCAGCTTTCTGCGTTTCAGGTTAAGCAGGACATACATTACCTGCTGGCCCGGGCCGTGGTAGGTTACCTGTCCACCGCGATCGCTCTGGATCACCGGGATATCACCCGTCATCAATAAATGTTCGGCTTTTCCTGCCTGGCCTTGAGTAAACACCGGCAAGTGTTCTACCAGCCAGATTTCATCAGGGGTGGTGTCATCGCGCATATCGGTAAAGTCATGCATAGCCTGAGAGACTGGCTCGTAAGGCTGTAGCCCAAGATGGCGGACAAGAATTTTATCCTGGTACAAAAGGACGTCTCCGAAGACAAGGGAGAATAGGTAACGGGGAGTATATCACAGCGGGGAAGTGGGTTACCCGGCAAACCGGGTAACCGCTGAGGGACTACAGCACCATACGAACAATTTCGATATTGCCGAGCTCTTCGTACAGCGTCTCAACCTGCTCAATATGTGTTGCAGTGATGGTGATTGAGACCGAGTGGTAGTTACCTTTGCTGCTCGGTTTGACTGATGGAGAGTAGTCACCCGGCGCATGGCGCTGTACCACTTCAACCACCTGATCAACCAGCTCAGGTTTCGCCAGACCCATTACTTTGTAAGTAAAAGGGGTAGGGAATTCAAGCAGTTCGTTAAGTTTGGTTTTCATGTCAGCTCCGGCGTGTGTATAAAAAATAATAACTCCCGCCACGGGGCGGGAGTTTTACTGATACGTAGTATATGGGGATCAAAATCACACTTTCAAGTGTTCGATTTTTAACCAAACCAGTGATGGAACATCAGCTTAATGTAATCAATGATTTTGCCGAAGAAATTGCCTTCAGGAATTTCCTCCAGCACCACCAGCGGGCGCTGATCGATGGTTTTGCCATCCAGCTGGAAGTTAATCGTACCCACGACCTGATTCTTTTGCAGCGGGGCGTGCAGCTCGGTGGTATTCAGCACGTAGCTGGCTTTCAGATCTTTCATACGACCGCGTGGGATCGTCAGATAGAGATCTTTGTCCACGCCCAGGGAAGCGCGATCGTTATCGCCAAACCAGACAGGTTCAGAGGCAAATTCTTTACCGGCTTTCAGCGGGTTCACGGTTTCGAAGAAGCGGAAGCCCCAGGTCAGCAGCTTTTTGCTTTCCGTTTCGCGGCCTTTAAACGTACGTCCCCCCATCACGGCAGAGATCAGACGCATCTGGCCTTCAGTGGCGGAGGCCACCAGGTTATAGCCAGCTTTATCGGTGTGGCCAGTTTTGATGCCGTCGACGTTCAGGCTGTTGTCCCACAGCAGGCCGTTACGGTTGGTCTGACGAATGCCGTTGAAGGTGAACTCTTTCTCTTTGTAGATAGAGTACTCGTTTGGCACATCGCGGATCAGCGCCTGACCGATCAGCGCCATGTCACGCGCGGAACTGTACTGACCCTCGGCGTCCAGGCCGTGAACGGTCTGGAAGTGGCTGTTTTTCAGGCCCAGGGCGGAGACGTAGCTGTTCATCAGGCCCACAAATGCGTCCTGGCTGCCCGCTGCAAAATCGGCCATGGCCACGCAGGCGTCGTTACCGGACTGCAAGTTGATGCCACGGATAAGCTGAGAGACCGGAACCTGCATGCCTGGCTTCAGGAACATCAGCGATGAACCTTTGAACACCGGGTTGCCGGTTGCCCACGCATCGTTTCCGATGGTCACCAGGTCGGTTTCTTTGAATTTGCCTGCTTTCATGGCCTGGCCGATAACATAGCTGGTCATCATTTTGGTCAGGCTGGCCGGATCGCGGCGGGCATCGGCGTTCTGTTCTGCCAGAACTTTGCCGGAGTTGTAATCAATCAGGATGTAGGATTCCGCGTCGATCTGCGGAACGCCAGGGATCATGGTCTTGATGTTCAGGTCGTCCGCGTGAGCTGCGGAGAACGCAGCAGCGCAAAGGGCCGTGGTCAGCGCCATGCGCTGCACAAAACGAGCAGAAAAAGTGGTCTTCATGGTCAGAACTACGACATCCGTGATGGAATTAAAAAAAGTGCCTTACTATAGCAAATGCTATACGGGCAGGCATCCGACTTTCATCATGAGAGTGTTAACGTGCTTTACACAAACTGACATTTCGGATACCACCGAATAATTATTTTGCAACAGCGATAAACGACTGGAGCTGCGCCTCGCTCTGCAAACGCTGTTGCAGGGACGCTGCCTGCGATTTGCTGGCAAACGGACCCATCTGGATACGCCATACCGCACCGTTTTGCTCAACGCGGCCTGGCACGCCAAACTGCTTGCTTAAACGCTGCTGATATTGCTCTGCACGGGTCCGATCGCTGACGGCGCCAACCTGAACCACGTAGCTGCCGCTCGCCGTCGCAGGCGCCGCAGTCTGCGTAGCAGCAGGCGCGGTCACCGGGGCGGCTTGTGTAGCGGGTGCAGCAGCGACGGGCGCAGGCGCTGGGGCAGGTTCATTTGATTCAATCACGCCCGGCGCTAACGTGGTGGGTGCGCCAAGGAAACCACTGCTTTTCACCGGGGCGCCGGTCGCGTCTTCACTTTGCAGCGTATCGTTGCTGATAGCACGCACTTCACCCTGCGGCTGTGCGGGCTCTGCCGGCGTTGAAGCCCCCCCCATACCACCGCTCAGATCCGGGCGAGCGGGCAGGGCATAGGTCTGTTTCGCGACCGTGGTACAGGCCGTGCCCGGGCCAGACAGTGAACCATCCTGCGCCACGATAATCGGGTCGATACGCACTTTAGTATTGTTTGAGGTGTTCAGACGGTCGGCAGCCGCGCGGGACAGGGAGATCACGCGATCGGTGCCGTAAGGACCGCGATCGTTGATACGCACCACGATCATTCGGCCATTCGCCAGGTTAGTGATGCGTGCATAGCTCGGGACAGGCAACGTCGGGTGTGCCGCCGTGATCTGCATCGGATCGAAGGTTTCACCCGACGCGGTCAGATTGCTGCCGGGCTCAGCGTCATAGATGGCAGCAAAGCCAGCCTGGCTGAAACGGGAAGGATCCTGAACGATTTTATAGCTTTTACCGTCGCGCTGATAATCCTGATTCACGCTGGCGTTCAGCGGTTCATAAACGGGATCGGCACCGCTAATCTCAACAATCGGGCCATTACAGACCGCAGGCTGCGGCGGCGCGACGGTTGCCTGTTGCTGACCATCATCACTTGTACAGGCGGCAAGTAAACTTGCTGCGATGCAGATCCCCAGCCACTGCTTACGCATTGCGATCCCCTTATTTTTATACGCTTTTGGACAACATTTTCCTGTGGGTATGGATCGACATGACGATACCAAACCCGGCCATCAACACGATCAGTGCCGAGCCCCCGTAACTCACCAGCGGCAGCGGTACGCCAACAACCGGCAGAATACCACTCACCATACCAATATTTACGAAGACATAAACGAACAAAATCAACATTAATCCGCCTGCCATCACGCGACCAAAGGTGGTTTGCGCGCGCGCGGCAATCCACAAACCTCGCATGATCAGCAGCACGTAGAGTGCAAGCAGCACCAGGATGCCAACCAGCCCTAACTCCTCAGCCAGAACGGCAAAGATAAAGTCGGTGTGGCGTTCCGGTAAAAATTCGAGCTGCGACTGCGTACCGTGCAGCCAGCCTTTACCACGCAGGCCTCCGGAGCCAATCGCAATCTTCGACTGAATAATATGATAGCCTGCGCCCAGCGGATCGGTCTCGGGATCGAGCAGCATCATAACGCGCTGACGCTGGTAATCATGCATCAGGAAGAACCAGAGGATGGGGATAAAGGCGGCAACCAGCACCACGGCGATACCGATCAGACGCCAGCTCAGGCCGGACAGGAACAGGACGAACAGGCCGGATAGGGCGATAAGAATTGAAGTCCCGAGGTCCGGCTGTGCGGCCACGAGCAGCGTCGGCAGGAAAATCAGCACCAGCGCAATGGCGGTATTTTTCAACGACGGCGGGCAGACGTCGCGGTTAATAAAGCGCGCCACCATCAGCGGGACGGCGATTTTGGCGATTTCCGACGGCTGGAAGCGAACAATCCCCAGATCCAGCCAGCGCTGTGCGCCCTTCGAGATGGCACCGAAAGCATCTACTGCCACCAACAAAATGATACAGAAAATATAGAGATAGGGCGCCCAGCCCTCGTACACGCGCGGCGGTATTTGCGCCATCACCACCATAATGACCAGACCCATGGCGATCTGGCCGATTTTACGCTCCATCATGCCGATATCCTGGCCGCTGGCGCTCCAGATAACGAGGGCGCTATAGACCAGCAGAGCCAGCAGGATCAGCAGCATGGCAGGGTCGATGTGGATCTTGTCCCACAGCGATTTTTTATTCGGATTATCCGTCATGATTATTGGTCCTCCGCCGCAGCGGCTGCCGGGTTTTCAGCTGGCAGTTCGGTGTTGTTGTCACCCAGCATGATGTGGTCGAGGATTTGACGCATGATGGTACCCACCGCCGGGCCTGCGCCGCCGTTCTCAAGAATCATCGCCACCGCAACCTGCGGGTTATCATAAGGGGCAAACGCCGTCATGAGCTTGTGGTCACGCAGACGTTCGGCAATTTTATGTGCGTTATAAGTTTCATTCGCTTTCAGACCGAAAACCTGAGCCGTACCTGATTTCGCGGCAACCTTATACGGCGCGCCAGCGAAATATTTGTGCGCCGTCCCGTTAGGACGGTTGGCTACACCGTACATGCCGTCTTTCGCGATTTCCCAGTATCCGGAATGAATGTCACCCACCGGCGGCTCGTGCGGCTGTATCCATGGCACTTTTTTGCCGTCTTCAACGGTGCTTTGCAGCAGGTGCGGCACTTTCACAACGCCATCGTTAATGAGGATCATCATCGCCTTGTTCATTTGCAGCGGCGTTGCCGTCCAGTAGCCCTGGCCGATCCCCACCGGAATGGTGTCACCCTGATACCAGGGTTTTTTAAAGCGCTTCAGCTTCCATTCGCGGGTTGGCATGTTGCCGGAACGCTCTTCCGCCAAATCTATGCCGGTGTAATGCCCGTAGCCGAATTTGCTCATCCATTCAGACAGACGGTCAATACCCATGTCGTAGGCAACCTGATAGAAGAAGGTATCCGCCGACTCCTCCAGTGATTTGGTCACGTTCAGATGGCCGTGGCCCCATTTTTTCCAGTCGCGGTAGCGTTTCTCAGAGCCAGGCAACTGCCACCAGCCGGGGTCAAACAGACTGGTATTGCGGGTGATGACGCCCGCGCTCAGCGCAGACACGGCGACATACGGTTTAACCGTTGAAGCTGGAGGATAAACCCCCTGTGTCGCGCGATTCACCAGCGGCGTGTTTGGATCGTTGAGCAGGCCGGAGTAATCCTTGCTGGAGATGCCATCCACGAAGAGGTTCGGATCGTAGCTTGGCATCGAAACCATCGCCAGAATACCGCCGGTACGCGGGTCGGTCACAATAACCGCAGCACGGCTACCCGCCAGCAGCGTCTCGATATACTGCTGTAGCTTCAGGTCGAGCGTCAGATAGACGTCATGCCCCGCCTGCGGGGGAACCTCTTTCAGCTGACGGATCACGCGGCCACGGTTGTTAACTTCAACCTCTTCATACCCGGTCTGACCGTGCAGCACGTCTTCGTAATAACGTTCGATCCCCAGCTTGCCAATATCATGGGTTGCGGCGTAGTTAGCCAGCTTGCCGTCTTTATCAAGGCGTTCGACGTCTTTATCGTTGATTTTGGAGACGTAACCAATGACGTGCGTCAGCGCGGAGCCGTAAGGATAGTAGCGGCGTTTATAGCCTTTGACTTCCACACCGGGGAAACGGTACTGGTTAACGGCAAAACGGGCGACCTGCACTTCCGTCAGGTTGGTTTTTACCGGAATGGAGGTGAAGCGGTGAGAACGTGCGCGCTCTTTTTTGAACGCAGCGATATCGTCATCAGTCAGGTCGACAACGCTTCTCAGCGCGTTCAGCGTATCCTGCACGTTATCCACTTTCTCGGGCATCATCTCTATCTGGTAGATGGTGCGATTAAGCGCCAGCGGCGTGCCGTTACGATCGTAGATAATGCCGCGGCTGGGCGCGATGGGCACCAGCTTGATACGGTTTTCGTTTGAGCGGGTCTGGTAATCGGTATAGCGGACAATTTGCAGATTATAGAGGTTGGCGATCAGCACGCCGGTAAGCAGCAAAATCCCCGTAAAGGCGACCAGCGCCCGGCGCACAAACAGCGCGGACTCAGCCGTATAGTCGCGAAAAGAATTCTGTAGTTTCATCCGCTGCTTAAATTACCCTGGTCAGTCATTACTCGCGGTGATAAGGGTGGTTGGTAGTGATGCTCCATGCGCGATACAAACTTTCTGCCACGAGAACCCGTACAAGCGGGTGGGGCAGCGTCAGCGCCGAGAGTGACCAACTTTGTTCTGCTGCCGCTTTGCAGGCGGGAGATAACCCCTCTGGTCCGCCAATCAACAGACTGACGTCCCGACCATCCTGCTTCCAGCGCTCCAGTTCGTGCGCCAGCTGCGGCGTATCCCAGGGTTTGCCCGGGATATCGAGGGTCACGATGCGGTTTTTGCCTGCGGCAGCCAGCATCAGCTCTCCCTCTTTATCGAGAATACGTTTGATATCTGCGTTCTTGCCGCGCTTTCCTGCTGGGATCTCCACCAGTTCGAACGGCATATCTTTTGGGAAACGACGCAGATACTCAGTAAAACCGGTTTGTACCCAGTCCGGCATTTTGGTGCCGACGGCGACCAGTTGCAACTTCACGCATTAACCCCAGAGTTTTTCCAGCTCATACAGGCGACGGCTCTCTTCCTGCATGACGTGGACAATCACATCGCCGAGATCGACAACCACCCAGTCAGCGGTCGCTTCACCTTCAACGCCCAGCGGAAGCAGCCCTGCCGCGCGCGATTCCTGAACAACATGGTCAGCAATCGAAACAACGTGACGAGTTGAGGTCCCGGTGCAGATGATCATGCAGTCGGTGATGCTGGATTTACCCTTAACGTCGATAGCGATGATGTCCTGACCTTTCAGGTCATCAATTTTGTCGATAACAAAATCCTGGAGTGCTTTACCCTGCAAGTTTTCCCCCTGGGTGTATGAGATTGTACAACTATGAATTCGTGGTCAGTCAGTATACCTGAACTGACGCCAGTCGCGGGACAAATGTCACCGCCCGGCTTTTGAAGGCGGGTATCATCCCACCCTCCGCCTGATATTGCATCGCCATTTTTGTAAAACAATTTCTGTAAAGCAGCGATCGGCGGGAAAGTCTGGCAGCGGAGGATATCAGTATGGCTTAGCCTGTCAAGGCAGGATAATCATTAACGGACAATTTCGCCGGCGATGCTCAGACATCTGTACTTTTCTGATACAGACCGTGTGCGTGGATATAGGCCAGCACGGGCGAGGGGAGGAGATCGTCACAGTCTAAACCCTGCTGGAGACGCTCGCGGATGAGGGTTGCGGAAATATCAAACCACGGCGTTTCAGCGAGATAAATTTTCCCGGCGGGGAGACTGTGCAGGTCTTCTATATTGTCCGTCAGATGCGCGTCAAGCCACTGCTGATGCTGTGCGTCGCGCATGTTCAGCGGGTAGCCCGGACGGCGGCAGACCAGCAGATGACTGTTTTCCAGAATGGTTTCGTACTGGTACCAGCTGGGAAAGTTGAGCAAGGAATCCTGGCCGATGATAAACGCCAGCGGTTTCATGGGCCCTTGCTCAGCGCGCCACTCCCGCAGCGTTTGCGATGTCCAGGAAGGGGTATCCCTGCGCAGTTCACGCTCATCCAGCGTGAAGAGAGGCTTATCGGCGATAGCCAGTGCGAGCATCGCTTTACGCTGCTCGCTGGTTGCTTCTGGCTGAGGACGGTGCGGCGGAACATTGTTGGGCATGATGATTACCCGCTGCAACCCAATCAAATTCGCGAGGATTTCTACCGGCTTAAGATGCCCATAGTGTACCGGGTCGAAGGTCCCGCCATACATTGCCTGTAAAGAATGCATATCACCCATCGATAAATACGTCTGCCAGCGCCTTATGGCAGAGCAGCAAAGAGAGGCTCTCCAGCTCCGCCCAGACAGACTGGCCGTAATCCTGTTTTAACGTCAGTTCGGCGCGCATCAGAAGTTGTACTGCCTGACGCAACTGCTCCTGGCTCAGGCGGTTTATCGCCTCCGTGGTCATCGCCCGACGGTTTTGCCAGACGCGATGTTTGTCGAATAAGGCGCGCAGGGGCGTGTGTGCTGACTGGCGTTTAAGGTTGTTCAGCAGCAGTAATTCGCGCTGGAGCGTACGGAGCAGGATGACCGGCTCACTCCCTTCCAGGCGCAGCTGTTGCAGGATGTGCAGAGCACGCTTACTTTTCGCCGACAGCAGCGCATCAACCCAGTGGAAGGGGGTAAAGTGCGCGGCATCATTCACCGCCTGTTCCACGCGCGGCAGCGTCAGCTTACCATCGGGCCACAGCAGGGCGAGCCTGTCCAGCGCCTGCGCCAGTGCCAGAAGGTTGCCTTCGTAGCAGTAGCACAGGAGCTGACTGGCGGCCTCATCCAGCTGCAAATTGTGCTGCTTTGCTCGCGCGGCAACCCATTTTGGCAGATGCGCCTGCTCTGGCGTCTGGCAGGTGACCAGCACCGCACTGGGGGCTAGCCGGGTAAACCAGACCGCGTTTTCCTGCGCTTTTGTGAGTTTGTTGCCGCGTACGATAAGCAGCAGATCGCCGTGTAACAAACTCACCAGCATAGCCAGCTGTTCATTGATGGCAGCGTTAGGACCATTCTCCGGCAGCAGGATCTGGATTGTCTGACGAGAGGCAAACAGGCTCATGGCCTGACAAAGCGAGAAGATAGCGTTCCAGTCGGTACTGTTATCGATCTGGAACGTATGATGTTCATCGAAACCCTGCGCGGCTGCCGCATGGCGAACCGCATCAAGGCTTTCCTGAAGTAACAGGGGGTCATTGCCGAGTAGCAGATAGGCCGCGCGCAGCCCTTCGTTGAGCTGCGCGCGGAGTTGTTCAGGATACAACCTGATCATCAGTTACCCAGAGACGTTGGCATATCCGGCGTGCTGGCATCCGGTGTTTCGATGACGTCAGCGCCTTTTTTCGTCGACGCGGCAATGGCAGGCAGTCTGCGGATCAGCTGTTCCGCGGCCTTATCGTACATCTCTTTGATGATAATCTGCTGTTCGGCGTCTTTTGCCAGCGCCGTCTGCGGGTTATCGAAGAACGAGCGGTAGACTTTGGTATTGATAGGGTAAATATCTTTACCTGGCATCAAGACGGCCGCATCAACGGTAAGCACCATCTGATATTCCGCCGTTCGCCCATCCTGGAAGATCGAGGCCGTATCTTGTGACAGCGTTGATTTCAGGACGCGAAGCGAAGGAACATCCTGACGCAGGGTTCCCTTCTCGATCAGCTCAACATCGTTCAAACGCAGCTGGTTACGAATGGCCCGGCTTAGCGGTCCGTTCGGATCGGATGAGTCGAAGATCATCGTTTTCATCTGAGCAGGCACTGCCGTGGTGTTGCGCAGGTGCCAGCCACAGCCAGCGGTGACCAGCACCGCCAGAGATAAGAGTATTGTTGCCAGTTGTCGCACGTTTCCTCCCGCGCTTAGCCAACGACCAGATTCAGCAGTTTACCCGGTACGTAGATCACTTTACGTACGGTAACGCCCTCAAGGTATTTCGCGACCAGATGCTCCTGGCCTGCGCGCTCGCGAACCTGTTCTTCGGTTGCGTCGACCGCGACGGTAATTTTACCGCGCACTTTACCGTTAACCTGCACCACCACCAGCGTGGTGTTTTCCACCATAGCGGATTCATCCGCCACTGGCCACGGCGCGTTGTCGATATCGCCTTCGCCTTTCAGCTCCTGCCACAGGGTGAAGCTAACGTGCGGCGTGAACGGGTTAAGCATGCGAACGACCGCCAGCAGCGCTTCACGCATTAAGGCGCGATCCTGCTCGCCGTCCTGCGGGGCTTTCGCCAGCTTGTTCATCAGTTCCATAATAGCCGCAATTGCGGTATTGAAGGTCTGACGACGACCAATATCATCGGTGACTTTCGCAATGGTTTTATGAACATCACGACGCAGCGCCTGCTGATCTTCGCTCAGTGCAGCCACGTTCAGCGCTGGCGCATCACCCTGAGAGGTGTGCTCGTACACCATTTTCCAGACGCGTTTCAGGAAGCGGTTTGCCCCTTCAACGCCAGATTCCTGCCATTCCAGCGTCATATCTGCCGGGGAGGCGAACATCATGAACAGACGCACGGTGTCAGCGCCGTAACGCTCAACCATTACCTGCGGGTCGATACCGTTATTTTTCGACTTGGACATCTTGCTCATGCCGGTATACACCAGTTCATGACCTTCGGCGTCTTTCGCCTTCACGATACGGCCTTTCTCGTCGCGCTCCACAATCGCATCAACCGGAGAAACCCAGTTACGCTCGCCGTTCGCGCCAACGTAGTAGAATGCATCTGCCAGCACCATACCCTGACACAGCAGCTGTTTTGCCGGCTCGTCGGAGTTGACGAGGCCTGCGTCACGCATCAGTTTGTGGAAGAAGCGGAAGTAGAGCAGGTGCATGATGGCGTGTTCAATGCCACCGATGTAGATGTCTACCGGCAGCCAGTAGTTTGCTGCATCGGAATCCAGCATGCCTTCTTTGTACTGCGGGCAGGTGTAGCGCGCATAGTACCAGGAGGATTCCATAAAGGTGTCGAAGGTGTCGGTTTCACGCAGCGCTGGCTGACCGTTGACGGTGGTTTTCGCCCACTCAGGATCGGCTTTGATCGGGCTGGTGATGCCGTCCATGACCACGTCTTCCGGCAGGATCACCGGCAGCTGATCTTCCGGCGTTGGCATCACGGTGCCATCTTCCAGAGTCACCATTGGGATTGGCGCACCCCAGTAACGCTGACGGGAAACGCCCCAGTCGCGCAGACGGTAGTTCACTTTACGCTCGCCCACGCCCAGGGAGGCCAGCTTGTCGGCGATGGCGTTGAAGCCTTCTTCGAAGCTCAGGCCGCTGAACTCACCGGAGTTAAACAGGGTGCCTTTTTCAGTCAGCGCTTGCTCAGAGAGATCGGGCTCAGAGCCGTCAGCGGCAAGAATAACAGGCTTGATGGTCAGGCCGTATTTGGTGGCAAATTCGTAGTCGCGCTGGTCGTGACCCGGCACGGCCATCACTGCGCCTGTGCCGTATTCCATCAGTACGAAGTTGGCTGCCCAGACAGGGATCGCTTCGCCCGTCAGCGGGTGAATGGCTTTAAAGCCGGTATCAACGCCTTTTTTCTCCATCGTCGCCATGTCGGCTTCGGCCACTTTAGTATTGCGGCATTCGTCGATGAAGGTCGCCAGTTCCGGATTGTTTTCTGCCGCTTTCTGCGCCAGCGGGTGACCTGCGGCCACGGCCAGGTAGGTCGCGCCCATGAAGGTGTCCGGACGGGTGGTATAGACGGTCAGGGTCTGGTCGTAGTTCTCAACGTTGAAGGTAATTTCCACACCTTCGGAACGGCCGATCCAGTTGCGCTGCATGGTCTTAACGGTATCTGGCCAGTGGTCCAGATTATCCAGATCGTTCAGCAGTTCGTCAGCGTAGGCGGTGATTTTGATAAACCACTGCGGGATCTCTTTACGCTCTACTTTGGTGTCGCAGCGCCAGCAGCAGCCGTCGATAACCTGCTCGTTCGCGAGAACGGTCTGGTCATTCGGGCACCAGTTAACGGCAGAGGTCTTCTTGTACACCAGGCCTTTTTTATACAGCTCGGTAAAGAATTTCTGCTCCCAGCGGTAGTATTCCGGGGTACAGGTTGCCAGCTCGCGACTCCAGTCATAGCCAAAGCCCAGCATTTTCAGCTGGTTTTTCATGTACGCAATGTTGTCGTACGTCCACGGAGCCGGTGCCGTGTTGTTTTTCACCGCCGCGCCTTCAGCAGGCAGGCCGAACGCATCCCAGCCGATAGGCTGAAGAACGTTTTTGCCCAGCATACGCTGGTAGCGCGCAATCACGTCACCGATGGTGTAGTTACGCACGTGGCCCATGTGTAGTCGACCAGAAGGATAGGGAAGCATCGACAGGCAGTAATACTTCTCTTTGCTCTCGTCTTCGGTTACTTCAAAGGTGCGCTTCTCGTCCCAGTGTTGCTGGACTTTTGATTCTATCTCTTCCGGGCGGTATTGCTCTTGCATGGCAGCCAGTGGTCCTGTGTTCAATACAGCTACAAATGTAGCCAATGGATGTGGTAATTCAGATCCGCATAGCATAGCCCAAACGCCCGCGTCAAAACAGCCTTTCACGCAAATGCACTTTGCAGGAATTTACCGGGTCTGTGCTTCACCTGACAAAGCGGCGGCGAAATAAGGTCTATTATTAGAGACAGTTACTTACCCGGGAGGCAAAATGATGAACAAGGTTGCTCAATTTTACCGTGAACTGGTAGCGACTCTGACGGAACGGCTGCGTAACGGCGAGCGTGATATCGACGCGCTGGTCGAACAGGCACGCGCACGCGTGACGCAAACGGGTGAGTTAACGCGAACCGAAGTGGAAGAGGTGACGCGCGCCGTGCGCCGTGACCTGGAGGAGTTCGCGCGAAGCTATGAAGAGAGCCAGGACGAGATCGCCGACAGCGTTTTTATGCGGGTCATCAAAGAGAGCCTGTGGCAGGAGCTGGCGGATATTACCGATAAAACTCAGCTGGAATGGCGTGAGGTGTTTCAGGATTTAAACCACCACGGTGTCTATCACAGCGGCGAAGTAGTGGGGTTGGGGAACCTGGTGTGTGAGAAGTGCCACCATCATATCGCCGTTTATACGCCGGAGGTGCTGTCGCTGTGTCCGAAGTGCGGGCACGACCAGTTCCAGCGTCGGCCATTTGAGCCGTAGGTAAAAGCAAAACTGTTTGCACCCTCTCCCTGTGGGAGAGGGGCGGGGTGAGGGCATCAGGCCGCAGAATAATAAGCCAGCCGCTCCGCCAGCAAATCCACAAACGCTTCCCGATCGATATCCACCATCACCGTGGTATTCGGCTTGTTTCCCGTCAGCGAGTAATAGTCCACCACCGTCATTCCCTGGGTATATTTCCCCTGTGTTTCCACACCAACCCAACGCTCGACCGTGGTAAACATTTCCGGCTTCAGCAGCCAGGCGATGGTGCATGGGTCATGCAGCGGGGCGCCGTGGAAGCCCCATTTCTCGGCTTTGTGATACTCCATAAAGAAGTCGAGCAGCTCGGCCACGGTCGTTGCAACCGGGTTGCCCACGGCGCGGAAGCGTTCAATATCGTCTGTCATAATCTGTGCCCGATGCGTCACGTCCAGCCCCGCCATCACAATCGGCAGGCCCGACTGGAAGACGATTTCCGCGGCTTCCGGGTCAACGAAGATGTTGAACTCTGCTGCTGGCGTCCAGTTCCCCAGCCCCATTGCCCCGCCCATGATGACGATACAGGCGATGTTGCTGTGCAGTTCAGGATGGCTGTTCAGCAGCAGCGCAACGTTGGTCTGCGGGCCGGTCGCCACCAGCGTCACGGGCTCTGCGCTCTCACGCAGCACCTTCGCCATGAGCTCGACGGCAGTGCAGTTTTGCGGTGCGAAATTCGGCTCCGGTAGCGCCGGGCCATCCAGCCCACTTTCACCGTGAACATTATCCGCAATGATCAGCTCGCGCATCAGTGGCTTAACGGCGCCACCTGCGACCGGAATATCGGTGCGTTTCAGCAGCGTCAACATGCGCAACACGTTTCGTAAGGTTTTATCCGGCGTCTGGTTCCCGGCGGAGGAGGTGACAGCTTTTACGTCCAGTTCAGGGGAAGCAAGAGCAAGGACGAGTGCGATCGCGTCATCATGACCCGGATCGCAGTCGAGAATAATTGGCTGTGCCATAGCGTTCTCCACTCTCAGCATTATTTGTGACAAGGTTAACGCTGCGATGTGACGCCGAATAGAAAAAGAGATCTAAAGCGTGAAGCAGTGCGCAATCCGCAGATTGCGCACTAAAAAGATTAATGCAGGATTTTGGCGAGGAAGTCTTTTGCACGTTCAGATTTAGGATTTGCGAAGAACTCTTCTTTTGGTGAGTCTTCAACAATTTTCCCTTCATCCATGAAGATCACGCGGTTGGCCACTTTACGGGCGAAGCCCATTTCGTGCGTCACCACCATCATGGTCATCCCTTCGTGCGCCAGCTCCACCATGACGTCCAGCACTTCGTTGATCATCTCAGGGTCGAGCGCGGACGTCGGCTCATCAAACAGCATTGCCACCGGATCCATGCACAGCGCACGCGCGATTGCCACACGCTGCTGTTGGCCGCCCGAAAGCTGGGCCGGGAACTTATTCGCATGCGCAGACAGCCCGACGCGTTCCAGCAGCTTCAGCCCCTTTTCGCGCGCCGCTTTTTTGTCGCGCTTCAGCACTTTGACCTGCGCCAGCGTCAGGTTCTCAATGATGGACAGGTGAGGGAACAGCTCAAAATGCTGGAACACCATCCCTACGTGGGAGCGAAGCTGGGCAAGGTTGGTTTTCCTGTCATTTACTTTGGTGCCGTTAACGACAATCTCGCCCTGCTGGACAGGTTCCAGCCCATTAACGGTTTTGATAAGCGTGGACTTACCGGAACCGGACGGGCCGCATACCACTACCACATCGCCTTTTTTTACTTCTGTTGAGCAGTCGGTCAGCACCTGAAAGTGCCCATACCATTTAGAAACATTTTTCAGGGAAATCATTATACCGTCCTTTTCTTCAGCCAGCTGACCAACAGCGATGCGCTTAAACTAATCACAAAATAGACCCCGCCCGCGAAGAGGATCATCTCAACCTGCGTTCCGTCACGTTCGCCAATGGTGGAGGCGGTACGGAAGAAGTCTGCCAGACTCAGCACGTAGACCAGGGAGGTATCCTGGAACAGGACGATGCCCTGCGTCAGCAGCAGCGGAACCATGGCGCGAAACGCCTGCGGCAAAATAATGAGCTTCATGGACTGCCAGTGCGTCATACCGAGCGCCAGCGCAGCGCTGGACTGCCCGCGAGAGATACTCTGAATACCTGCGCGGATGATCTCTGAGTAGTAGGCGGCTTCAAACATGGAAAACGCCACCATGGCAGAGATCAGGCGGATATCGGTCTTTGGCGACAGTCCCAGTACGTTCTGTAAAAAGCCGGGAACAATCAGATAAAACCACAGCAGCACCATGACCAGTGGAATGGAGCGGAATACGTTAACGTAAGCCGTGGCAAACCAGGCGAGCGGCTTAAAGCTCGACAGGCGCATCACTGCCAGCAGGGTGCCCCAGACGATACCGACGATAATGGCGATAACGGTGATCTTTAAGGTGATTGCCAGTCCATCCAGCAGATAGGGCATGGAGGGAACAATGGAACTCCAGTCAAAATCGTACATTTATTTGCCCCCCAGATTGCCCGGCAGGCGTACTTTGCGTTCAACCAGGTTCATCACCAGCATGATGAAAGCGTTAATCAGAACATAGGCGAGCGTGATCGCCGTGAAGGATTCCCAGGCGTGAGCGGAGTAATCCAGCAGTTTGCCCGCCTGCGCCGCCATATCCACCAGACCGATGGTTGAGGCGATGGCCGAGTTTTTTACCAGGTTCATCATCTCGGACGTCATCGGCGGAACGATGACGCGGTAAGCGTTAGGCAGCAGTACATAACGGTAGGCCTGGGGCAGAGTCAGGCCCATTGCCAGTGCCGCATTCTTTTGCCCGCGCGGCAGTGACTGTATGGCGGCACGTACCTGCTCGCAGACGCGCGCAGCGGTGAACAGCCCCAGACACAGCATAGAGGAGACAAAAAATTGTACGTTAGGATCCAGCTCGGCCTTAAACCACATGCCGAGATCTTCCGGCAGCAGTTCCGGGATCACCAGATACCAGGTAAAGAACTGCACGATCAGCGGAACGTTACGGAACAGTTCCACATAGAGCGTGCCAATCGAAGAGAGAAAACGGTTAGGGACGGTACGCAGAATACCGAACAGCGAACCGACAAGAAACGCGATAATCCACGCCGTTATCGATAACGCAACGGTAACCTGAAAGCCGCTCCACAGCCAGCCGAGATAGGTGGTGTTGCCGAACGGGGCTTGTTGCAGAAAGATGCCCCAGTTCCAGTCAATTGACATAGTAAACTCCAGAAAAAAAAGGGTAGCAGCGCTACCCTCGAAGATTGGTGAGAAGCTCAATTTTTGCGCTGAGTGGGGAACGACCACTCAACGTATAGTCTGTCCATGCTTCCCGACAATCGAGAGGGCAGGAGATCCCGCCCCTGTCGTTCTAATTAGTTAAGAGCTTTGTCGTTTGGTGATTTGAACAGCGCTTTCATGTCGTCAGACAGTTCAAAGTTCATGTTCAGGTTTTTTGGTGGAATTGGGTTCTTGAACCATTTGTCGAACCATTTTGCCGCTTCGCCGGAGGTTTGCGCCTGAGCGATGGTGTCATCGATCAGTTTCTTGAAGTCCTCGTCACCTTTACGCAGCATACAGCCGTAGGCTTCTTTCGACTGGGCGGTACCGACGATTTCCCAGTTGTCTGGTTTCTTCGCTTTCGCGCGTTCGCCCGCCAGCAGGGCGTCATCCATCATAAACGCGACAGCACGGCCGCTTTCCAGGGTACGGAAGGAGTCGCCATGGTCTTTCGCGCTGATGATGCGCATGTCCATTTTCTTCTCGTCGTTCAGCTTGTGCAGCAGCACTTCGGACGTGGTACCGGAGGTCACGACAACCGCTTTGCCTTTCAGGTCAGCAAAATCTTTGATGTCGCCGCCTTTCTTCGTCAGCAGGCGGGTGCCCACAACGAAGATGGTGTCCGAGAAAGCGGCCTGTTTCTGACGTTCAAGGTTGTTGGTGGTTGAGCCACATTCAAAATCAAATGTGCCGTTTTGCAGCAGAGGAATACGGTTCTGTGAAGTGATGGGGATCAGCTTCACTTGCAGGTCAGGTTTGTTCAGCTTTTTCTTCACGGCTTCAACGATGGCGTTGGAGTAATCCTGTGAATAGCCCACGACTTTTTGCGTGTTGTCGTAGTAAGAGAACGGGACAGAAGATTCACGGTGGCCGACCACGATCACGCCGTTTTTGGCAATCTTGTCGAGAGTGCTTCCTGCTGCCGGAGCGTCTTCAGCGTGGACAACCCCCGCAGACATTCCCATAACCAGCATTGCTGTGGCCAGTTTACGTAATTGCATACCCAACTCCTTTCTTATCAGCGCCAGTGACGCATAGATACCCATTGTGATGTTGTTATATCTCGCGCAATGCGAGTGCAGTGTTATGCAAGCTTGTTAACATTTAGTCTGGCTTAATGTAAAGATTTTGCTGCGTTATTGTTTATTTTTGCGAAGCGCGCCGCACCATTCAGAGGCAATAATCCCTCGTTGCACCGTTTCGGTGCTACCGATGATCTACGCTGGTGCGACAAAGTTGCACGTTAAGCCAGACAGCGTTGATATGAATAAACAAAGCAACAGGCGTGCCAGAATTGAAGTTTGGGAGGAAATTGTCGGGTGGGGGCGGCGGAGAGTAGGCCGGGTAAGGCGTAGCCGCCACCCGGCAACAGAAGGTAAGGTTATTTACGACGCTGACGCAGGCTCATCAGTACTGCGCCAAAGCCGAAGAGCAAGGTCAAAATCCACAGCGGCCAGTTCCCGGTGCGCGCGTAAGGCGTAAGCCCGGTAGTTGGCGTGACGTTAGTAGTCAGCACCTCACGGGTAAATTGCGGGATCATGGCCTGGATTTCACCCTGCGGACCAATCACGGCGGTAATGCCGTTATTGGTGCTGCGCAGCAACGGACGTGCCAGCTCCAGAGAACGCATTCGCGCCATCTGGAAGTGCTGCCACGGGCCAATCGATTTACCGAACCACGCATCGTTTGAGATGGTCAGCAGATAGTCGGTGTCCGGGCGGAAATTATCGCGCACCTGCTCGCCGAGGATAATCTCGTAGCAAATGGCGGCCGTCAGGGCAAAACCGTGCGCATGCAGCTGCGGCTGAACGTAAGGGCCCCGGCTGAATGAGGACATCGGCAAATCAAAGAACGGTGCCAGTGGGCGCAGAATAGACTCCAGCGGAACAAATTCGCCAAACGGTACAAGGTGGTTTTTGTTGTAGCGATTGGTGGAGGTATAGCTGTATTCGCTGTCCTTACCGAGCGTAATGATCGTGTTGTACGTGTCATAGCGGTTCTGCTGATTGAGACGCGCATCCACAATTCCGGTGATCAGCGTACTGCCGCGCGCGCGCAGCAGATCATCCATCATCTTCAGGAAGGGCTGCTGATTGATCTCCAGGTCCGGGATCGCAGACTCAGGCCAGATGATGAGCTGCGATTTGCCCATCACCTTTTCAGTGGCGTTGGCGTAGATTTTCAGCGTGTTCAGCAGCTGATTCTCATCCCATTTCAGGGACTGCGGGATATCGCCCTGTACCAGTGAAACCTGCGTGGCGCGCGCGGGATCCAGCGTAAACCACTGGATATAACGCAGCGGGAAGGGCAGGGCAAACAGGATCAACGCGGCAACCAGCGGCTTCCAGTTACGTGTCACCAGTGCCAGCACCAGCAGGCCGCTGACGATCATCAACAGGAAATTGATGGCTTCCACGCCCATGACCGGGGCCAGGCCTTTCAGCGGGCCGTCTACCTGGCTATAACCGAACTGCAACCACGGGAAGCCGGTCAGTACCCAGCCGCGCAGAAATTCGGTGATTTGCCAGACAACGGGTGCCGCTATCGCCACGCGCAGCCAGGTCGTTTTTGGCCACAGGCGAGACAGGATGCCCGCGAACAGGCCGGTGTAGAGCGAGAGATAGGCAGCGAGCAGCACAACCAGGAAGACGTTAACCGGCCCCGGCATTCCGCCAAATTGCGCGATACTGACGTAGACCCAGTTGATACCAGAGCCGAACAGCCCCAGCCCCCAGAAGTAGCCAATGGCCGCGGCCTGTACCGGACGACGGTTCAGGGTAAGACCCTGTAGCCCCATCAGGGAGAGAATAGCGGCCGGCCAGATATCGTAAGGAGAAAAAGCCAGCGTACCGCTGGCTCCGAGTAACAGCGCCAGCAGCAAACGGACGCGCTGGCGTTCAAAGATTGGGGCAAATGCCATTTACATTAATCTTCCAGTTTTGGCACCGGTGAGTCGTCCGGCATTCTGACGTGAACCTGAATAATACGTCGGCTGTCAGCCATTGCGACCTTGAACTGGTAACCATCGATGTCAACGGTTTCACCGCGGGCCGGAAGATGGCCGAAGGCCTGCATCACCAGACCACCAATGGTGTCCACTTCTTCATCGCTGAAGCTGGTGCCAAAGGTATCGTTGAAGTCTTCAATGGAGGCCAGCGCGCGCACGGTCCAGGTGTGGCGGCTCAGCTGACGGAAGTCGATATCCTCTTCTTCGTCATACTCATCTTCGATTTCGCCCACGATCAGCTCAAGGATGTCTTCGATTGTGACCAGACCGGAAACGCCACCAAATTCATCAATAACAATCGCCATGTGATAGCGCTGGGAGCGAAACTCCTTCAGCATCCGATCCACACGTTTACTTTCCGGCACAACCACGGCCGGGCGTAACACCTTTTCCATACTGAAGGCTTCGGCATCGCTGCGCATAAACGGCAGCAGATCTTTCGCCATCAAAATCCCTTCAATGTGATCTTTGTCTTCGCTGATGACCGGGAAACGTGAGTGAGCCGATTCGATAATCACATCGAGGCACTCGTCCAGCGTCTGGTTGCGTTTCAGGGTAATCATCTGCGAGCGGGGGATCATGATGTCGCGGACGCGCTGGTCGGCGATGTCCATCACCCCTTCGAGCATTTCGCGCGTATCTTCGTCGATAAGGTCGTTCTGCCCGGAATCACGAATCAGCTCCAGCAGTTCATCACGGTTTTTCGGTTCGCCGTGGAAAAGCTGGTTCAGAATGAGGGAGAAAAATCCCTTTTTAGTGGTTGTCGTGTCGCTACTGTGTGAATTGTCGTCGCTCATGGCGTTTGTTAAGGGTTCTCTTGTTAGTTCAATGTTAACCGCCGCGCTATGTCCCTGCGCGGCGGCATGGTAGTCAGTGACTGACTATTCTTTCTCGGCAATGTACGGATCCTCATAGCCCAGAGCAAGCATTATCTCTGTCTCGAGGGATTCCATCTCTTCCGCTTCGTCATCTTCAATATGGTCGTAACCCAGAAGATGCAGGCTACCGTGCACCACCATGTGTGCCCAGTGCGCTTCCAGCGGCTTTTGCTGCTCTTTGGCTTCCTGCTCAACCACCTGACGGCAGATGATCAGATCGCCCAGCAGCGGCATCTCAATGCCCGGAGGGGCTTCGAACGGGAAAGAGAGCACGTTGGTCGGCTTATCTTTCCCGCGGTAGGTCAGGTTGAGCTCATGGCTTTCTGCTTCATCCACCAGGCGAATCGTGACCTCTGATTCTTCCTGAAACTGGGGGATAACGGCATCCAGCCATTTCTGAAACTGTGCCTCTTCTGGCATGCCGGAATTATCATCACAGGCCAGCTGTAAATCGAGGATCACCTGACTCATTTCTGTTCATGCTCCTGCGCTTCGCGCTTACGTTCTGCGGCCAGCTCGGCCCTGCGCTTCTGATCTGCCTCTTCCCAGGCCTCATAAGCGTTAACGATACGCGCGACGACCGGATGGCGTACCACGTCTTCACTGTGGAAGAAGTTAAAGCTGATTTCCTCTACCTCGGCCAGGACTTCGATGGCGTGACGCAGACCCGATTTGGTGTTACGCGGCAGGTCAATCTGGGTGACGTCACCGGTGATAACCGCTTTCGAGTTAAAGCCAATACGCGTCAGGAACATCTTCATCTGTTCGATGGTGGTGTTCTGGCTCTCATCCAGAATGATGAACGCGTCATTAAGCGTACGGCCACGCATGTAGGCCAGCGGAGCAACTTCAATCACGTTACGCTCGATGAGCTTTTCAACTTTCTCGAAGCCGAGCATTTCGAACAGCGCGTCATACAGCGGGCGCAGGTAGGGATCTACTTTCTGACTCAAATCGCCCGGCAGGAAGCCCAGTTTTTCACCGGCTTCAACAGCAGGCCGGGTCAGCAGGATACGGCGGATCTCCTGACGCTCGAGCGCATCAACCGCAGCGGCAACCGCCAGATAGGTTTTACCCGTACCCGCCGGACCCACGCCGAAGGTGATGTCGTGGTCGAGAATGTTGGCGATGTACTGCGCCTGGTTCGGGGTACGAGGCTTAATCACGCCGCGTTTAGTTTTGATGTTGATGGCTTTGCCATAGTCCGGCACGCTCTCCGCGCTCTGCTCAAGCACGCGTGCCTCTTTAATGGCCAGGTGGATCTGTTCAGGTTCAATATCCTGGATCTCACCGCGCATCGGGGCGGTATCAACATACAGGCTGCGGAGAATATCCGCCGCGGCGTTGACGCAGATTGGGCGTCCGGTGAGTTTGAAATGGTTATCGCGACGATTGATTTCGATACCCAGACGTCGCTCCAGTTGTTTGATATTGTCATCAAACGGCCCGCACAGGCTCAGCAGGCGAGCGTTGTCTGCGGGCTCAAGGCTAATTTCACGCGTATCTATGTTCAAACTGTTCCTCTTTAATTGGTTAACTGACCTGTGGCCACACGGCGTAATAAAACGGTCATTACCGAAATTATTCACGCCACAGAATAAAGGCGCAAGCGTTGCGGTAGATATTGGGGGCGATGAGAGGAAATACAAGGCCTGCCGGACAGGCAGGCCAGAAGGATCAAGGCTGGTAAATACCCACGCCAGAATCGTTGACTTTGCGGGTGCGAGAGATAACGGATTCCGGAGTCTGTGCAATTCGCAGACCCATTTCGTCCTCAGTGCGTACCACCTTCCCGCGCAGCGAGTTCGTGAGTACTTCGACAATCTCGACGTCCACAAACTTACCGATCATGTCCGGGGTGCCTTCAAAATTCACCACGCGGTTATTTTCCGTTCGACCAGACAGTTCCATGACGCTTTTACGGGAGGTGCCTTCCACCAGAATACGCTGGACAGTGCCGAGCATACGACGACTCCAGGCGTTGGCCTGCTGGTTGATACGCTCCTGTAGAATATACAGACGCTGCTTTTTCTCTTCTTCCGGCACATCGTCAACCATATCGGCCGCAGGGGTGCCCGGGCGCGCAGAGAAGATAAAGCTGTAGCTGACGTCGAAATTCACCTCGCCGATGAGCTTCATGGTGCGCTCAAAGTCATCAGCGGTTTCGCCAGGGAAGCCGACGATAAAGTCGGAGCTAATCTGGATATCCGGGCGCGCTTCACGCAGCTTGCGGATGGTGGACTTATACTCGAGCACCGTATGTGGACGACCCATCAGGTTCAGCACGCGATCAGAACCGCACTGGATCGGCAGGTGCAGGAAGCTCACCAGCTCTGGCGTATCGCGATAGACGTCAATAATGTCGTCGGTAAATTCCATCGGATGGCTGGTGGTAAAGCGAATGCGGTCGATGCCGTCAATCGCCGCCACCAGACGCAGCAGTTCAGCAAAGCTGCCGGTGGTACCGTCGTAGTTTTCCCCGCGCCAGGCGTTCACGTTCTGACCCAGCAGGTTCACTTCACGAACGCCCTGCGCGGCAAGCTGCGCGATTTCAAACAGGATATCGTCTGCCGGGCGGCTCACTTCTTCACCGCGGGTGTAAGGCACCACGCAGTAAGTACAGTATTTGTTGCAGCCTTCCATGATGGAGACGAAGGCGGTCGGGCCATCAGCGCGCGGCTCAGGCAGACGGTCAAATTTCTCGATCTCCGGGAAGCTCACGTCAACCACCGGGCTACGGCTGCCGCGAACCTGATTAATCATCTCTGGCAGGCGGTGCAGGGTCTGAGGGCCAAAAACGATATCCACATAGGGGGCTCTCTGGCGGATCAGCTTACCTTCCTGCGATGCGACGCAGCCACCCACGCCAATAATCAGGTCCGGATTTTTCCGTTTGAGAAGCTTCCAGCGGCCTAACACATGAAAAACTTTTTCCTGTGCTTTTTCACGAATTGAACAGGTGTTCAGCAGCAGCACATCGGCTTCTTTCGCATTTTCAGTCAGCTGGTATCCGTGGGTGGTATCCAGCAGATCGGCCATCTTCGATGAATCGTATTCGTTCATCTGACAGCCCCACGTTTTTATATGGAGTTTTTTAGTCATCGACTTGCTCAGCTCAGGATTGCAAGCCGCGTATTGTAATGCTTTGGTGCGGTTGTGACCAGTATGAAGGTTGTCAACCTCAGGGCCGCAAAAATCCGGTAAACTTAAGGTATTCTCCAATAAGGAATAGTGACCATGACACTCCTGAACACCGAAGTTGCCGTTGTTGGCGGCGGTATGGTCGGCGGCGCACTGGCGCTGGGGCTGGCGCAGCAGGGATTTGACGTAACCGTTATTGAACAGGCGGCTCCGCCGGCATTCGATCCTGCCAGCCAACCGGACGTGCGTATTTCCGCCATCAGCGCGGCCTCTGTTGATCTGCTTCGCGGGCTGGGCGTCTGGGAGGCGGTGCTGGCGATGCGCGCGCACCCATACAGCCGTCTTGAAACCTGGGAGTGGGAAAATGCTCACGTGTCGTTTGATGCCGCCGAGCTGAAACTGCCGCGCCTGGGCTATATGGTGGAAAACAACGTGCTCCAGCAGGCACTCTGGCAGGCGCTGGAGGCGCACCCGAAGGTGACGCTGCGCGTTCCGGACTCGCTGAAAGGCCTGCATCGTCATGAGGGCGGGTATCTCCTGACGCTGGACAACGACGATGAGCTGGCCGTGAAGCTGGTGGTGGGGGCGGATGGCGCGAACTCGCAGGTCAGGCAGATGGCAGGCATTGGGATCCATGCCTGGCAGTACCAGCAGTCCTGCATGCTGATCACCGTGCAGTCAGAAAACGCGCCGGGCGAAAGCACCTGGCAGCATTTTACGCCGAACGGCCCGCATGCATTCTTACCGCTGTTTGATAACTGGGCTTCGCTGGTGTGGTACGACAAACCGGCGCGCATTCGACAGTTGCAGGGGCTGTCCATGGATCAGTTGCAGCGCGAAATCCGCCAGCACTTCCCGAGCCGTCTGGGCAACGTGACCCCGGTTGCCGCCGGCGCATTCCCGCTGATGCGACGCCATGCGTTGCAGTATGCCCGTGAAGGACTGGTGCTGGTGGGGGACGCGGCGCACACCATTCATCCGCTGGCGGGGCAGGGGGTGAATCTGGGATACCGTGACGTCGATGCGTTACTGGATGTGCTGGGTAACGCTCGCGCCCACGCGGAAGCCTGGGCCAGCCATCAGGTACTGAAGCGCTACCAGACGCGCCGTATGGCGGATAACTTCATTATGCAGTCGGGGATGGATCTGTTCTATGCCGGGTTCAGCAACGATGTTGGTCCGGTGCGTATAGTGCGCAATATTGGATTGATGGCAGCGGAACGCGCCGGTGGTCTGAAGCGTCAGGCCCTGAAATATGCCCTCGGACTCTGATCTTTATTCCCTCTCCCCGTGGGAGAGGGCATCAGGCCGCACTATTCTGAACAACAAAAACAAAAAAGCCCGCAGAGCGGGCTTGTTTGTTTTAAGTGGCTGGGGTGCAGGGATTCGAACCCCGGAATGCTGGTATCAGAAACCAGAGCCTTACCGCTTGGCGACACCCCAATTGCGTTAAACAAACTGCTTAACGACTTTAAAGTGGCTGGGGTACGAGGATTCGAACCTCGGAATGCCGGAATCAGAATCCGGTGCCTTACCGCTTGGCGATACCCCAACAATGTTCAGTTTACCGAATCGTATTCGATAACATAAATATGGTGGCTACGACGGGATTCGAACCTGTGACCCCATCATTATGAGTGATGTGCTCTAACCAACTGAGCTACGTAGCCAGTACTGCAATCTTCGATGGCTGGGGTACCTGGATTCGAACCAGGGAATGCCGGTATCAAAAACCGGTGCCTTACCGCTTGGCGATACCCCAATACTGCGGAGAACCGCATAATCGAAGAAATATGGCTGGGGTACCTGGATTCGAACCAGGGAATGCCGGTATCAAAAACCGGTGCCTTACCGCTTGGCGATACCCCAATACTGCGGAGAACCGCATAATCGAAGAAATATGGCTGGGGTACCTGGATTCGAACCAGGGAATGCCGGTATCAAAAACCGGTGCCTTACCGCTTGGCGATACCCCATCCGTGCAACGCTTACCTGGGAATGGTGCGGGAGGCGAGACTTGAACTCGCACACCTTGCGGCGCCAGAACCTAAATCTGGTGCGTCTACCAATTTCGCCACTCCCGCAAAAAAGATGGTGGCTACGACGGGATTCGAACCTGTGACCCCATCATTATGAGTGATGTGCTCTAACCAACTGAGCTACGTAGCCATCTTTTTTTCGCGTTACCTTATCGGCGTTGCGGGGCGCATTATGCGTATAGACCCTTGCAGCGTCAACACCTTTTTCAATGAAAATAGCCGGAATGTGACTGTTTGGTTAGGTTGCGAACAGCGAGGCCGAATATTCGACAATTATTGGTTATTAATCGATTTTATGCGGAGAAAAGAGAGGCAAAAAAATCAGGCCCCGGAGGGCCTGATGATACTCTGAACATTATTTATAGGCAGACTGGTGAACGCCCACCGCGCGTCCTGACGGATCGTTCATCGCTTTGAATGATTCATCCCATTCAATGGCTTTAGCAGAAGAGCAGGCGACCGATGGGCCACCCGGTACGCACTCTGCTGCGCTTGGAACCGGGAACAGCTCCTCAAAGATCTCACGGTACAAATACGCTTCTTTCGAGGCTGGCGTGTTGTACGGGAAACGGAAGCTCGCAGTTTCCAGTTGTTGATCAGAAACCTGTTTCGCCGCCACCTCTTTCAGGGTGTCGATCCAGCTGTAACCCACGCCATCCGAGAACTGCTCTTTCTGACGCCACGCCACGCTCGCCGGCAGGTAGGATTCAAAACATTCACGCAGGATATGTTTCTCCATTTTGCCGTTGCCGCACATTTTGTCCTGCGGGTTGATGCGCATCGCCACATCAAGGAATTTCTTATCGAGGAACGGCACGCGGGCTTCCACACCCCAGGCGGACATCGCTTTGTTGGCGCGCGCGCAGTCAAACATGTGCAGCGCCTGTAGCTTACGCACCGTTTCTTCATGCAGCTCTTTGGCGTTTGGCGCTTTGTGGAAATAGAGGTAACCGCCAAACACTTCGTCAGAACCCTCGCCGGAGAGCACCATCTTTATGCCCATCGCTTTGATCTTCCGCGACATCAAATACATCGGTGTGGAGGCGCGAATGGTGGTCACATCATAGGTTTCAATGTGATAGATCACATCGCGGATCGCATCCAGACCTTCCTGTACGGTGAAGTGAATTTCATGGTGCACCGTGCCGAGATGATTTGCCACTTCCTGGGCGGCTTTCAGGTCAGGTGCCCCTTCCAGACCCACGGCAAAGGAGTGCAGCTGCGGCCACCAGGCTTCAGAGCGCTCCTGATCTTCCACGCGACGTGCGGCGAATTTCTTGGTGATCGCGGAGATCACGGAGGAGTCCAGACCGCCGGAGAGCAGTACGCCGTAAGGTACGTCTGACATCAGGTGGCTTTTCACTGACTCTTCCAGGGCCTGACGCAGTTCGGCTTTGTCCGTCACGTTGTCTTTCACCGCCTCATAATCAAACCAGTCGCGCTGGTAGTACGGGCGGATCTCGCCGTCTTTACTCCACAGGTAGCTACCTGCCGGGAACTCTTTGATGGTGCGGCACACCGGTACCAGGGCTTTCATCTCTGAGGCAACGTAGAAGTTGCCGTGCTCATCGTGTCCCATGTACAGCGGGATAATACCGATATGGTCGCGGCCAATCAGGTAAGCGTCTTTTTCGCTGTCGTACAGCGCGAAGGCGAACATACCTTGCAGGTCGTCGAGGAACTCCGGGCCTTTCTCCTGATACAGCGCCAGGATCACTTCGCAGTCTGAGCCGGTCTGAAACGCGTAGCGATCGCCGTACTCGGCGCGCAGCGCCTGATGGTTGTAAATTTCACCGTTAACAGCCAGCGCGTGCGTTTTTTTCTCGTTATACAGCGGCTGTGCGCCAGCGTTTACATCAACAATGGAGAGACGTTCGTGAGCCAGAATCGCTTTATCGCTGGCGTATACGCCTGACCAGTCCGGACCGCGATGGCGCATCAGGCGGGACAATTCGAGTGCTTTTTTACGCAGTTCGCCCGCGTCAGTTTTAATATCCAGTACGCCAAAAATAGAACACATAACCTTCTCCGTTAACCCTGTTGCGTTGTGATGTTGCTTGCTTATGAAAATGCCGCAAAAGGGGGAGGGGGCGCAAGCGTTTTACCGATGAAAACGTAAAAAGTGCAATGACGATTGCCGAATCTTAAAAAAAGAGTATGTCTTAAGCAATTCTATTGATGATTTCTCAATGAAGGGCTGATTTCTTTAGATGAAGTGATGTTTTCAGACAGCAGAAATGAAAAACCACGCCCTGAGGCGTGGTTCTGAATCAAATAACGTCGATTTCGTCGACAGAAGGGTAAATCCAGCTTGGCCGGAACGGCATCGTATCAATGTCATCAAGCTGTGAAACGCCAGAAAGCACCAGGATGGTTTCAAGCCCCGCCTGGAAGCCAGCCAGAATATCGGTACGCAGGTTGTCGCCCACGATGACGGTTTCTTCTGAGTGTGCCTGCATCGTATTCAGTGCGGCGCGGATGATCCACGGGCTCGGTTTACCGACAACAAACGGCTTACGACCCGAGATTTTTTCGATACCGGCGCAAAGCGCACCGCAGGCGGGATAAAAACCACGACCGTGCGTGTCCGGGTTGGTGGCGATAAAACGCGCACCGTTGGCGACAAAGTAGGCTGCCTTATGCATCATCTCCCAGTTAAAGGAGCGCGTTTCGCCCACGATGACAAAGTCCGGGTTCACGTCGGTGATGGTGAAGCCCGCTTTATACAGCTCGTGGATCAGCGCACCTTCACCAACGACATAGGCTTTTTTGCCTTCCTGACGCTTCAGGAAATCCGCGGTCGCCATCGCAGAGGTATAGAACACGCTGTCCGGGACGTTGACGCCTGCGGTAGCAAAGCGGTTTGCCAGATCCTGACCAGTCTGTGAAGGGTAGTTCGTGAGAAGAACCAGTGGCATTCCTTTGTCGATGATGCGGTGAAGAAACTCCGCAGCACCCGGCACGGCAACGTTGTCGTGCATCAGCACGCCGTCGATATCACAAATTACATTCTTAATGGTCATGGACAATCCGACATCAAAAAAAGAAGGCGTTACTATAAGGTCCGATCAGGATTCCAGCAAATGTTGCAGCAGGATCCCGTTGAGCATGGCACGTTTTACCAGGGCGAATGCGCCAATTGCCGAGCGGTGATCGAGCGTAGATCGCACCACCGGCAAATTCTGGCGAAATGCCTTCAGCGCCTGGGTATTGATGCAGCCTTCAATGGCGGGCAGTAACACTTTTTCGGCTTCAACGATCTCGCCGGCAATCACCACTTTCTGCGGATTAAACAGGTTGATGGCAATGGCGATAGTCTTACCCAGGTGGCGTCCTACCTGTTCGATCACTTCGCAGGCCAGCGCATCGCCTTTGTTTGCCGCTTTGCAGATGGCGCCGATCTTACAATCGTCCAGCGTGACGCGGCTCTGGTAACCCTGCTCCAGCAGATGGCGAACGCGATGTTCAATGGCGGCATTGGCGGCAACGGTTTCAAGACAGCCAAAGTTACCGCAGTGGCAGCGCTCGCCAAGCGGTTCCACCTGGATATGACCAATCTCGCCTACGTTACCGTTACGGCCAATAAAAATGCGGCCATTCGAGATGATGCCCGCACCTGTACCACGGTGAACGCGCACCAGAATAGAGTCTTCGCAGTCCTGGCTCGCACCAAAGTAGTGCTCCGCCAGCGCGAGCGAGCGAATATCGTGACCAACAAAGCAGGTCAGCTTGAAGCGCTTTTCCAGCGCCTCAACCAGCCCCCAGTTCTCTACCTTAATATGCGGCATGTAGCGAATAACGCCGCTTTCCGGGTCAACCAGGCCGGGCAAAATCACCGAGATGGCGATGAGTTCACGGATCTTGCGCTGACAGCTTTCGATGAAATGCGCAATGGTATTCAGCAACGCGTGTTCAAGCGTCTCCTGCGTGCGCTCAGGAAGGGGGTAGTGCTCTTCGGCAATGGCCTTGCTGCTCAGATCGTAGAGCGTAAGCGTGGTGTCATGACGTCCTAAGCGAACGCCAATGGCCTGAAAATTGCGGGTTTCCGTGACGATGGAAATCGCGCGGCGGCCCCCGGTGGAGGCCTGCTGATCGACTTCTTTGATCAGGCCGCGCTCAATGAGCTGACGTGTAATTTTTGTCACGCTGGCGGGAGCAAGCTGGCTTTGTTCGGCTATCTGAATGCGTGAGATTGGCCCGTGCTGGTCAATCAGGCGATAAACCGCCGCGCTGTTAAGTTGTTTAACGAGATCGACATTACCGATTTGAGCTTGTCCGCCTGGTGTCATACTTTTACTTACTCAGTGACGACCTCGTTACCATTAACGATGGTCTTAATAATTTTATAATCGTGTGTGAACGCCGTCAGGTTTGCAACCATACCTGGCGCAATACCGCCGAGCTGTTTATTGACGCCAATGGCGCGCGCCGGATAAAGCGTGGCCATGCGCAGCACTTCCTCAAGCGCGATGCCGCAATGTTCAACGAGGTTACGTACCCCTTCGATCATCGTCAGAGAAGAACCGCTCAGCGTGCCGTTCTCATCCACACACAGTCCATTCCGGTAGTATATTGTTTTACCAGCAAAAATGAACTGCTCAATATTCGCTCCTGCCGGAGCGGTAGCATCCGTCACCAGGCAGAGCTTGTCGCCTTTCAGACGCTTGGCGTTGCGGATGTTGGTGTAATCGACATGCAAGCCGTCGGCGATAATGCCGCAGTAGACGTCTGGTTCATCCAGAATGGCGCCAACCAGTCCCGGTTCGCGGCCAGTAATATAGGGCATCGCGTTATAAAGGTGTGTGGCAAACGTAATGCCTGCGCGGAAACCGGCCTTCGCCTCTTTCAGCGTCGCGTTCGAATGGCCCGCAGACACCACAATCCCGGCGGCGGCCAGTTTGCTGATAACATCCGTGCCGGTCATTTCCGGGGCCAGCGTTACTTTGGTGATCACATCGGCATTGGCGCACATGTAATCCACCAGCTCGGCATCCGGTTTGCGCACGTAGTTTGGGTTATGGGTGCCTTTCTTGACCATATTCAGCCATGGTCCTTCCAGGTGCAGGCCCAGCGCCTGATTCGGATGTTTTGCCAGGTATTCGCGCATGACGCGGATACCCTGTTTCATCAGGTCATCGCTGCTGGTGATCAGCGTTGGCAGATAGCTGGTGCAGCCCGATTTCTCGTTGGCTTTTTGCATGATTTCCAGCGTTTCAACCGATACCGCCTCTGCGGTATCGTTAAACTGGACACCGCCGCAGCCGTTGAGCTGTACGTCGATGAAACCGGGGGAGATTACTGCTCCATTGAGGGAACGCTGTTCGATCTCCGGCGGCAGTTCCGCCAGCGGGCAAACACGTTCAATCAGGCCATTGGCGATTACAATCGCATGGTCATCCAGAATTTCATGGCCGGTATAAATCCGACCGTGGGTTAAAGCGTACATATCGACCCCCGGTTAAAAAAAGCGACCGCCCCGGATATAAAGAGGCGGTTATTCAATTACAGACCTTTGATGTTCTCAGCTTCCAGCTCGTTGAAGTATTTCAGCGTTTTCACTTTCAGCTCCATGGTGGACGGTTCGTCACACACGACAACCGCTTTTGGATGCAGCTGTAAGCAGCTGATCGTCCACATATGGTTCACGTTACCTTCAACGGCAGCCTGAAGCGCTTGCGCTTTCACCGCGCCCAGCACCAGAATCATCACTTCTTCGGCATCCAGCAGCGTGCCCACGCCCACGGTCAGCGCGTATTTAGGCACCTGATTGACGTCGCCGTCAAAGAAGCGGGAGTTAGCCACGCGCGTATCATGGGTCAGCGTTTTAATACGGGTACGGGAAGCTAGTGAAGATGCCGGTTCGTTGAACGCGATATGACCATCGTTGCCTACGCCGCCCATAAACAGGTGGATTTTACCGTAGGAACGGATTTTTTCTTCATACTGACGGCATTCTGCGTCAATATCAGGCGCGTTTCCATTCAGCAGGTTAATGTTTTCAGCCGGAATATCAACGTGATCGAAGAAATTACGGTGCATAAAGCTGTGGTAACTTTCCGGATGTTCCTTCGGCAGGCCGACATATTCGTCCATGTTGAAGGTCACAACGTGTTTAAAGCTAACCTGGCCCGCTTTGTGCATTTCAACCAGAGCTTTATACGCGGTCAGGGGCGTGCCACCGGTTGGAAGACCGAGAACGAAAGGACGATCGGCTGTTGGTTTGAACGCGTTGATGCGATTAACGATATGACGAGCAGCCCATTTTCCGACTTGTTCAGCTGTTGCCAGGGGAATCAGTCTCATTATTCACCTCTAAAGTTTAAGTAAAAGTGGGCGGATGATTAGTGCAACCTGAACTAAGCGTAACCTGGAACCTTTCAGGCCGGATCAATCCGTCTTGATTTTTTGAATGATAAAATAAGTTTTCGTCGTTAGCCAGTGAAAGGGAGGGTTTAATACGATATTTGGTGACAATAATCACAAAAAATAGGTGTTTAATTTGCGATACGAATTAATTTTTCACACACTCACACTGCCAGTGAATCATCAACTGTATCTATCGTTCGTGACACAATAAAAACATAGTTTATGCGCGAGTCTTAACAAAGGGTCTCGTAGGGGGAATAGGATGAATATTTTAGGTTTTTTCCAGCGCCTCGGTAGGGCTTTGCAGCTCCCTATCGCCGTGCTACCGGTTGCAGCGTTGCTGCTGCGATTCGGGCAACCCGATCTTCTTAACGTGCCGTTTATCGCCCAGGCAGGCGGCGCAATTTTTGACAACCTGGCGCTGATTTTCGCCATCGGTGTGGCGTCAAGCTGGTCAAAAGACAGCGCTGGTGCCGCGGCACTGGCAGGGGCTGTCGGTTACTTCATCCTCACGAAAGCGATGGTAACCATCAACCCTGAAATCAATATGGGTGTGCTGGCAGGTATCATTACCGGCCTGGTGGGTGGCGCCGTGTACAACCGTTGGGCAGGTATCAAACTTCCTGACTTCCTGAGCTTCTTCGGCGGTAAACGTTTTGTGCCGATTGCGACGGGCTTTTTCTGTCTGATCCTCGCCGCCATCTTTGGCTACGTTTGGCCACCGGTGCAGCATGCTATCCATGCGGGTGGCGAGTGGATCGTGTCTGCGGGCGCAATGGGCGCGGGCATCTTCGGTTTCATTAACCGTCTGCTGATCCCAACCGGTCTGCATCAGGTACTGAACACCATCGCCTGGTTCCAGATTGGTGAGTTCACCAACGCGGCCGGCGCGGTATTCCACGGTGATATCAACCGCTTCTACGCAGGCGACGGCACCGCGGGCATGTTCATGTCTGGCTTCTTCCCAATCATGATGTTTGGTCTGCCTGGCGCGGCGCTGGCAATGTACCTGGCTGCGCCGAAAGCGCGTCGCCCAATGGTTGGCGGGATGCTGCTGTCCGTTGCGATCACCGCCTTCCTGACCGGCGTGACCGAGCCACTGGAATTCCTGTTCATGTTCCTGGCTCCGCTGCTGTATCTGATGCACGCGATCCTGACCGGTATCAGCCTGTTCGTCGCCACCCTTCTGGGTATCCATGCTGGCTTCTCCTTCTCCGCAGGCGCCATCGACTATGTGTTGATGTACAACCTGCCGGCGGCAAGCAGCAACGTCTGGATCCTGATGGTGATGGGCCTGATCTTCTTCGTTATCTACTTCGTTCTGTTCAGCGCGGTTATTCGTATGTTTAACCTGAAGACGCCGGGCCGCGAAGATACGAAAGATGATGTTGTGACCAGTGAAGCCAACAGCAATACCGAAGAGGGTTTAACCCAGCTGGCAACCAACTACATTGCCGCTGTGGGTGGCACCGACAACCTGAAAGCGATCGATGCCTGTATTACCCGTCTGCGTCTGACCGTAGGTGACTCCGCACGCGTGAGCGATGCAATGTGCAAACGCCTGGGTGCGTCTGGTGTGGTGAAACTGAACAAACAAACCATCCAGGTTATCGTGGGTGCGAAAGCCGAATCTATCGGCGATGAAATGAAAAAAGTGGTTGCCCGTGGGCCGGTCGCTGCCGCCTCAACGGATAACGCGCCAGTGGCTGACGCGCCGGTTGCAAAACCGCAGGCTGTGCCAAACGCGGTGACCATCGCTGCGCTGGTTTCTCCGGTGACAGGTGACGTTGTTGCGCTTGAGCAGGTGCCTGACGAAGCGTTCGCCAGCAAAGCGGTCGGTGACGGCGTGGCGGTGAAACCAACGGACAAAACCGTGGTCTCTCCGGCTGCCGGTACTATCGTGAAAATCTTCAACACCAACCACGCGTTCTGCCTGGAAACGGAAAAAGGCGCGGAGATCGTTGTTCATATGGGTATCGATACCGTTGCGCTGAACGGTCAGGGCTTTACTCGTCTGGTGGAAGAGGGTGCTGAAGTGGCGGCAGGTCAGCCGATTCTGGAAATGGATCTGGACTTCCTGAATGCCAACGCGCGCTCCATGATAAGCCCGGTCGTGTGCAGCAACATCGACGACTTCAGCGGTCTGGTGATCCAGGCGCAGGGTCAGGTGGTTGCAGGCCAGACGCCACTGTATGAGATTAAAGGCAAGTAATCGCTCCTGAGTAGAGTTATGCCTTTAGCGGCGGGGGATATCCTCCGCCGCTTTTTTTTGCAGCAATTGCCCCCATTATTTTCTTCCGGGACGTTTTAAGGGTTGTCACTACGTCCGGCTTATAAGATCATATGCCGTTATACGTTGTTTACGCTTTGAGGAATCCACGATGAGTGAGGCAGAAGCCCGCCCGAGTAACTTTATTCGTCAGATCATCGATGAAGATCTGGCCAGTGGTAAGCACACCACAATCCACACGCGTTTCCCGCCGGAGCCAAATGGCTACCTGCACATTGGTCACGCCAAATCGATCTGCCTGAACTTTGGTATTGCGCAAGATTACCAGGGGCAGTGCAACCTGCGTTTCGATGACACCAACCCAGTAAAAGAAGACATCGAATACGTTGAGTCGATTAAAAACGACGTGCAATGGCTGGGCTTCAACTGGTCTGGCGATATCTGCTACTCCTCAGACTACTTCGATCAGCTGTATGCCTATGCGGTTGAACTGATTAACAAAGGTCTGGCATACGTCGACGAATTGTCTGCTGACGAAATCCGTGAATACCGCGGTACGCTGACTCAGCCTGGTAAAAACAGCCCGTTCCGCGATCGTAGCGTGGAAGAGAACCTGGCGCTGTTTGAAAAAATGCGTGCCGGTGGCTTCGAAGAAGGTAAAGCGTGTCTGCGTGCCAAAATCGATATGGCGTCTCCGTTCATCGTGATGCGCGATCCGGTGCTGTACCGCATTAAGTTCGCTGAACACCACCAGACCGGTAACAAGTGGTGCATCTACCCGATGTACGACTTCACCCACTGCATCAGCGATGCGCTGGAAGGCATTACGCACTCTCTGTGCACGCTGGAATTCCAGGACAACCGTCGTCTGTACGACTGGGTGCTGGATAACATCACCATTCCTGTGCATCCGCGTCAGTACGAGTTCTCTCGTCTGAACCTGGAATACACCGTGATGTCCAAGCGTAAGCTGAACCTGCTGGTCACCGACAAGCACGTTGAAGGCTGGGACGACCCGCGTATGCCCACCATCTCTGGCCTGCGTCGTCGTGGCTATACCTCGGCGTCTATTCGTGAGTTCTGCAAACGTATTGGCGTTACCAAGCAGGACAACACCATCGAAATGGCGTCTCTGGAATCCTGCATTCGCGAAGACCTGAACGAAAACGCGCCGCGCGCGATGGCAGTGATCGATCCAGTGAAACTGGTCATCGAAAACTATCCGCAGGGTGGAAGCGAACTGGTCTCGATGCCTAACCATCCTAACAAACCGGAAATGGGCACCCGCGACGTGCCGTTCAGCGGTGAAATCTGGATCGATCGCGCCGACTTCCGTGAAGAAGCGAACAAGCAGTACAAGCGTCTGGTGCTGGGCAAAGAAGTGCGTCTGCGTAACGCCTATGTGATCAAAGCCGAGCGCGTAGAGAAAGATGCGGAAGGTAACATCACGACCATCTTCTGTACGTACGACGCAGAGACGCTGAGTAAAGATCCGGCGGATGGCCGTAAAGTAAAAGGTGTAATCCACTGGGTGAGTGCGCAGCATGCGCTGCCGGTTGAGATCCGTCTCTACGATCGTCTGTTCAGCGTACCTAACCCAGGCGCTGCGGAGGACTTCCTGGCGGTTATCAACCCTGAGTCGCTGATTATCAAGCAGGGGTATGCCGAGCCGTCTCTGAAAGCCGCTGAAGCCGGTAAAGCGTTCCAGTTTGAACGTGAGGGTTACTTCTGCCTGGACAGCCGTTACAGCACGGCGGAAAAACCGGTATTTAACCGTACCGTCGGTCTGCGTGATACCTGGACTAAGATCGGCGAATAATCACGCTGGCATGGTCAATGAGAAACAAACGCCGCGTAATGCGGCGTTTTTTTATTTAACGATCATGTCGTTAAGCATCGGGATGATGAATTAAAGCCAACATTCCAGGTCAATGTGGTGCTACTTATTTTATTTAAAAAAGTTTGTTGTTTTCCAAAAACAGAAACGCTGAAAAATATATTCACAATATCAATGTTACTTACTGAAAATTAGCGCATTCCCCCGCCAGTACTTGCTTCCCGGTAAATGTTACAAAGCACTACGAAATATGTGCTCTTCGTCATAATCCTGACTTTTGCCTGATTAAAAGCATTGATAATTCGCGTCGCGAAAAATAACCTAAAGACGGTAGTTAATTCGAGGGTATTTCTGACTACCCCTGACCACTTGGTCTTTTCTGTTTTTCGCCGTTTAAGGCGTTTTAATTCGTCAAAGAGGAATAATCTATGCGTACGTTCAGTGGCAAACGTAGTGCGCTGGCGCTGGCTATCGCCGGTGTGACAGCAATGTCGGGCCTGGTGGTTGCGCCAGAGGCAAAAGCAGCAGGTTTCATCGAAGATTCCACCCTCACGGGCGGTATTTATTACTGGCAGCGTGAGCGTGACCGTAAAGACGTCACTGAAGATAAATACAAAACCAACCTTTCTCACTCGACCTGGAACGCCAACCTTGATTTCCAGTCGGGATATGCCGCCGATATGTTCGGAATCGATATTGCAGCGTTCACCGCAATTGAAATGGCCGAAAATGGCGACAGCGGCCATCCGAACGAAATTGCGTTCTCCTCCAGCAATAAAGCCTACGACGAAGACTGGTCCGGCGATAAAAGCGGAATCAGCCTGTATAAAGCGGCTGCAAAATTCAAATATGGTCCGGTCTGGGCGCGTGGAGGTTATATCCAGCCAACCGGTCAGACGCTGTTAGCACCGCACTGGAGCTTTATGCCAGGTACCTATCAGGGTGCGGAAGCCGGTGCTAATTTTGACTACGGCGATGCGGGGGCGTTGAGCTTCTCCTATATGTGGACCAACGAGTACAAAGCGCCGTGGCACATTGAGATGGACAAGTTCTATCAGAACGATAAAAAAACCAAAGTTGATTATCTCCACTCGCTGGGGGCGAAGTACGACTTCAAAAACGATCTGGTGCTGGAAGCTGCTTTTGGTCAGGCTGAAGGCTATATCGATCAGTACTTTGCTAAAGCCAGCTACAAATTTGATATCGCGGGTAGCCCGCTGAGCACCAGCTATCAGTTCTACGGTACGCGCGACAAAGTCAGTGATGGCAGCGTAAATGATATCTATGACGGCACCGCGTGGTTACAGGCGTTGACCTTCGGCTACAAGGTAGGTCAGGTTGATTTACGTCTGGAGGGAACATGGGTCAAGGCAGAAGGGCAGCAGGGCTACTTCCTGCAACGTATGACGCCAACCTACGCCTCTTCCAATGGTCGTCTGGATATCTGGTGGGATAACCGCTCTGACTTTAACGCCGACGGCGAAAAGGCGGTCTTCTTCGGCGCAATGTATGACCTGAAGAACTGGAACCTGCCTGGCTGGGCAGTGGGTGCGTCCTACGCGTACGCCTGGGACGCGAAGCCAGCAGATATGGCTACGCCAGACGCCTACTACGATCCGAACTACCGTCTGAAAGAGTCTTCATACAGTCTGGATGCGATTTACACCCTTCAGGAGGGCCGTGCGAAAGGCACGATGTTCAAACTGCACTTCACCCAGTATGACAACCACTCCGATATCCCGAGCTACGCGGGCGGTTACGGCAACATCTTCCAGGATGAACGTGACGTGAAATTCATGGTCATTGCGCCATTCACAATCTTCTGATGAACACGCAGGCGGGCGAAATCCCGCCTGCATGGAGACTGCATATGATGAAAAAAATGGTAATCGTTGCGCTGCTGGCATCGGGGCTGGTGGCATGTGCGCAGGATCAGGCGCAGAAAGAAGACTCCCGTCTGAAGGAGGCGTATAGCGCCTGCATCAATACAGCACAAGGATCGCCAGAGAAGATTGAAGCCTGCCAGAGCGTGCTGAATGTGCTGAAAAAAGAGAAAGCGCATGAGCAGTTTGCGACGCAGGAAAATGTTCGCGTGATGGATTACCAGGCCTGTATCCAGGCGCGGAAAAGCGGTAACGATCAGGAAGTGGCGAAGCGTTGCGATAAGATCTGGGACGAGATTCGCAATAACAATAAATAAGTTGCTTTACGCCCGGTGGCGCTGCGCTTACCGGGCCTACAACGGTGTCACAGCCCGTAGGCCCGGTAAGCGCAGCGCCACCGGGCTTTTTTCAGGCAAAAAAAAGCCAACCTTACGGCTGGCTCAGAGTATGAACACGATATTATTTCGCGTCGTGCGCGTGGTCGTCTTCGCGGCAATCGCCTTCAGCGCAGTGACCGTACAGGTACAGGCTGTGGTTGGTCAGGCGGATGCCATGACGGGCGGCGATTTCACGCTGGCGTGATTCAATGGAATCATCGCTAAATTCAATGACCTTGCCACAGTCGAGGCAGATCAGGTGATCGTGGTGATGCTGCTGAGTCAGCTCGAACACGGATTTACCGCCTTCGAAATTATGACGAGTAACAATGCCCGCGTCATCAAACTGGTTCAGCACACGATAGACGGTTGCCAGCCCAATCTCTTCACCCATATCGATAAGACGCTTATAAAGGTCTTCCGCACTGACATGGTGATTGTCTGGCCCCTGAAGCACTTCAAGGATTTTTAACCGAGGAAGCGTTACTTTCAGGCCAGCTTTCTTTAATGCGGTATTGTTGTCAGTCATGCGGAATCTGTCCTGTTGCTAAACGATTCACTTCAAAAGAAGAAGTGACAGAAAATGCACTTGGGATAATGCGTCTCATTATAGAACTGCCATGGCTAAATGAAAACTGCAAGTCTCAAGCAAAGTATGCTTATAAAAACGTGGTATTACCAACAAACTTGTTCGATGGCACCCACTTTTTACCAGGGGGATATTGTACAGGTCTGGGCGAAAAAGTTAAAAGTTTGTAGCAATTAATTTAATCGGTTTTACCTGGAAAACGGGCGCAACCGGAGTTGCGCCGCAGAGATATCAGGCGTTAAGGATATCGTCCAGGTTCAGCTCTTCACGAACCTGCTTAACCCATTTTTCTACACGCTCAGCGGTCAGCTCTGGCTGACGGTCTTCATCAATGGCCAGGCCAACGAAGTGATCGTCATCTGCCAGACCTTTGGACGCTTCGAAATGGTAACCCGCCGTTGGCCAGTGACCGACGATCGCCGCACCGCGTGGCTCAATGATGTCGCGAATAGTGCCCAGCGCATCACAGAAATACTCAGCATAGTCTTCCTGATCGCCACAGCCAAACAGGGCAACCAGCTTGCCGTTGAAGTCTACTTCTTCCAGCGTCGGGAAGAAATCGTCCCAGTCACACTGTGCTTCACCGTAGTACCAGGTCGGGATGCCCAGCAGCAGGATATCATAGCCCTCGAGATCTTCTTTGCTGCTCTTGGCGATGTCATGCACATCAGCAACGTCTTTACCGAGCTGTTTTTGAATGTTTTTTGCGATATTTTCAGTATTGCCGGTATCACTGCCAAAGAAAATGCCGATGATTGCCATGAGTAAAATAACCTCTTGAAACTTAATGGTATGGTGGCGCAAATTGTCCACGGATAAGGGCAATAATAGCAGAACAGGCAACCCTGCGGAAACAGCTATCACGCAGGACTGCACTCTGTGCTACATGAAAAAGGTAATATTGGGGATTTTCTGACTCACGCCTTGCCGCGTAACGTCTCAAGCTGGGCGATCAGCATCTCTTCGATCAGTTCGCTGCGGCTGATGTTGCGCGCGTCAGCTAACTCGTTAAGCGCATCGACGGCATCGGCATTCAGCTTCAGTTCGACACGCTTAAGCCCACGATTTTTATCGCGTTTAAGCTGGTTGCGTTTATTGATACGCAGCTGTTCATCGCGCGAAAGCGGATTCGTTTTCGGTCGTCCCGGTCGACGCTCATTCGCGAACAGATCTAGTGTCGTACGGTCCGTTTGTTCTTTGGCCATGATTCTGAGACTTCGGGGGAAACACGCCGCCCTGCTAATGCCCGGGCGATAAGCGCGCCATCATACATCACCCAAATCCACACGCCAACGACTGGAAGCCCGTCGTCTTCCGGTCGCTGGCTTTTTAATCAATTCGCTGTATCAGTAAGATAGCGGCGAATGGCGCGCAGGACGGCATCCGGTTTTTCCGCGTGTACCCAGTGCCCGGCACCCGCAATAACGTGAGCGCGAGCCTGCGGGAATTGCGCCAGCAGCGTGTCACGATACGCATCAGTGACGTAAGGGGAGTTGCCGCCGCGAATAAAAAGGGTAGGGTGCGGCCAGGCGGGGACGGTTTCCCAGCCCACAATATGCGAATACTGATCCCACAATACCGGGACGTTAAAGCGCCATTGTCCGTCAACAAACGATTTCAGCAGGAACTGGACCACGCCTTCTTCATCGAGATGCTCACGCATAACGGCAGCCGCCTGCTGGCGGGTTGCGACACCCGCTTCGGTGACCGCATTGATGGCGGCAAAAATCTCATCGTGACGGCGAACGTCGTAATTGACGGGCGCAACGTCGATGACCACCAGCCCGGAAATACGCTCAGGGGCCAGCGCAGTGAGCGCCATCACCGCTTTGCCGCCCATTGAATGCCCGATAAGCGTCGCTTTCTGGATATTATTCGCATCGAGGGTGTCCCGCAGATCCTGCGCCATGGCTGCGTAGGTCATCTCCTCCGAGCGCCCAGAAAGACCGTGATTGCGCATATCAACCTGGAGGATCGCGTGATCGGTCACTAAATCGCGCGCCAGCACACCCAGATTATCCAGGCTACCAAACAGGCCGTGAACCAGTACGATGGGAGAATTATTGTTCGGCGATTGTGCAGTTTGCGCTCGGGAATTCAATTTCATGGCAAAGTTCTTTTTTTAGGTTTGTCAGGTTAGGGTATCATGTTGACCATTCTGCCGCCCGGGGGCAAGGATCCAGTTTAATCTGACTTTTGCCGCCAACCTGGTTTGACGCTATCCGCTGTTGGGATTTGACCTTATAATCTCAACGACTTGTATTCAGATAAGATATCGCACTGGATTAAGATGAAAACAATCGAAGTTGATGACGAACTCTATCAGTATATTGCCAGCCAGACGCGGCATATTGGGGAGAGCGCGTCCGACATTTTACGGCGCATGCTTAAAATTTCCGCCGCCTCACAGCCCACTCCTGTCACTAAAGATGTCGTGTCTCAGCCGAGCGTTGTTGCACAAGTAAAACCTGCCGTCATGCCGGCAAAAGACAAAGTGCGCGCGATGCGCGAGCTGCTGCTGTCCGATGAATATGCCGAGCAGAAAAAGGCGGTTAACCGCTTTATGCTGGTGCTGTCTACACTTTACTCACTGGATAACAACGCATTTGCAGAAGCGACAGAGTCGCTGCACGGTCGCACGCGCGTTTACTTCGCAGGCGACGAGCAGACCCTGCTGCAAAATGGCAACCAAACCAAGCCCAAACACGTTCCCGGTACACCATACTGGGTGATCACCAACACCAATACGGGCCGTAAGTGCAGCATGATCGAACATATCATGCAGTCCATGCAGTTCCCGGCGGAATTGATCGAAAAGGTTTGCGGTACAATTTAACCCTTGCATCAGAAGGACCAGGCAATGGCAAATCACAGCCGTGCAGGACAACCTGCACAACAAAGCGATTTGATTAACGTCGCTCAACTGACCGCGCAGTACTACGTGCTGAAGCCGGTGGTGGGCAACGCAGAACACGCAGTGAAGTTTGGTACATCTGGCCACCGCGGTAGTGCGGCGCGCCACAGCTTTAACGAACCGCACATTCTGGCCATTGCTCAGGCCATCGCGGAAGAGCGCGCCAAAAATGGCGTCACCGGTCCGTGCTATGTAGGGAAAGATACCCACGCCCTGTCTGAACCTGCTTTTATCTCCGTGCTGGAAGTGCTGGCGGCGAACGGCGTAGACGTGATTGTTCAGGAGAACAACGGTTTTACGCCAACGCCAGCGGTTTCTAACGCTATTCTGGTACACAACAAAAAAGGTGGCGCGCAGGCTGACGGCATTGTGATCACCCCTTCCCACAACCCACCGGAAGATGGCGGCATCAAGTACAACCCACCTAACGGTGGCCCGGCGGATACCAACGTCACGAAAGTGGTGGAAGATCGTGCCAACGCGTTACTGGCTAACGGTCTGAACGGTGTGAAACGCATCTCGCTGGATGAAGCCATGGCCTCCGGCCACGTGAAAGAGCAGGATCTGGTGCAGCCGTTCGTGGAAGGGCTGGCGGATATCGTCGATATGGCCGCTATCCAGAAAGCCGGTCTGAAGCTGGGCGTGGATCCACTGGGCGGCTCCGGTATTGAATACTGGAAACGCATTGCCGAGCACTACAAGCTGGATCTGACCATCGTGAACGATCACGTCGATCAGACCTTCCGCTTTATGCATCTGGACAAAGACGGCGCGATCCGTATGGACTGCTCCTCCGAATGCGCAATGGCTGGCCTGCTGGCGCTGCGCGACAAGTTCGATCTGGCGTTTGCCAACGACCCGGACTACGACCGCCACGGTATCGTCACCCCGGCAGGGCTGATGAACCCGAACCACTACCTGGCTGTTGCAATCAATTATCTCTTCCAGCACCGTCCGCAGTGGGGCAAAGAGGTCGCGGTGGGTAAAACGCTGGTCTCTTCCGCTATGATTGACCGTGTGGTCGATGCGCTGGGTCGCAAGCTGGTGGAAGTGCCGGTGGGCTTCAAGTGGTTTGTTGACGGTCTGCACGACGGCAGCTTCGGCTTTGGCGGTGAAGAGAGCGCGGGGGCATCCTTCCTGCGCTTCGACGGCACCCCATGGTCAACCGATAAAGACGGCATCATCATGTGCCTGCTGGCGGCGGAAATCACCGCGGTCACCGGTAAGAACCCGCAGGAACATTACAACGAGCTGGCGGAACGTTTTGGTGCGCCAAGCTATAACCGTATTCAGGCTGGCGCCACGTCTGCGCAAAAAGCAGCTCTGTCAAAACTCTCTCCGGAGATGGTCAGTGCCAGTACCCTGGCTGGTGACCCGATCACCGCGCGTCTGACGGCGGCGCCGGGTAACGGCGCATCGATCGGCGGCCTGAAAGTGATGACCGAAAACGGCTGGTTCGCCGCGCGTCCATCCGGTACGGAAGATGCGTACAAAATCTATTGTGAAAGCTTCCTCGGCGCTGAGCATCGTCAGCAGATTGAGAAAGAAGCGGTAGAGATTGTCAGCGAAGTGCTGAAAAACGCGTAAGTCGTGATCTGGTGCGGGCTGATGCCCTCACCCCGGCCCTCTCCCACTGGGAGAGGGAGAAAACATAAAAAACGGCAACCTCAGGGTTGCCGTTTTGCATTGACCTCGTAGGCCCGGTAAGCGCCAGCGCCACCGGGCTTCTTTTTTAACTATGTTTATTCTTCAGTTCAAACCGTGGTGAGACCAGACCGTACAGCGTCCAGCCCATGAATGTCACCATCGCCCCATACAGCATCGCCTCCTGACCGGACGAGTAGAGCGCATAGAAGCTGTAAATCGCCCCAATCAGCGCCACGATATTGGCCGCCCGGGCTTTGCGCGGATCCACCTTCGCCACCTTCTGAATAATCACCAGCGCCGCCATCGACAGAATGTACGGAATGATGTTCGTCACCACCGCCAGGTTGACCAGCACGTTAAACTGGCTGTTCAGTGACGGGCTGATGGTCATCAGCGACAATCCGCTCTGGAAGATGACAATCGCCAGCATGCCCTGCACCGGTGCATCCGCTTTGGTGACGCGGGAGAAGATTTTCGGGAAATAACCTTCGTCAGCGGAAGATTTGAATACCTGGGCGATGGTGAACTGCCAGCCCAGCAGCGAGCCGCAGCAGGACATCACCATCAGTCCCATGATCACTTTCCCTACCTCCGGCGTAAACATCTGCGCAAACGCCAGTCCGAACGGCGCCGTGGAGTTAGCCAGATCCATGTTGGGCACAATTCCCGCAATCACGTTGGTTGAGACGATATAGATCACCGCCGCCCCCAGCGTCCCGCCGAGTACCGCGATCGGCACATTTTTCTCCGGGTTTTCCACCACTTCCGCATTCGCACAGGCCGACTCCAGCCCGAGGAAGGCCCACAGCGTCATGGCGATGGACGATCCCACGGCGGTGAAGAACGGTACGTGATGCGGATTCCAGGAATTGGCGTACAGCGTCGGGCTGAACCAGAACCAACCGATGATGCACAGGCCGACAACCGGGATGATGACGCCCCAGACGGTGATGCTGCTGAGCTGTCCGGTGATGCGCGCGCCGCCAAAGTTAGCGACGGTGCAGATCCAGAGCACGCCGATGGTCGCCAGCCCAATTTGCACCGGGGTCAGCGTCGCGCCAAACAGCTCTGTGCCGTAACCGACAGCGGAAATGGCAATCGCCACATTGGCGATCAGCAGCGACACGCCATAGGTATAGTTCGCCATAAAGTTACCGGACTTACCAAACGCATATTCGGCATAGCCGCCCATCCCGCCGGACTTGCGGCTGAACATACCGCACTTGGCAAACGCCCACGCCAGCGCCATCGAACCCACGGCGGTAACAAGCCAGGAGATAATCGAAATCGTCCCCACTTCAGCGAGCTTGGTGGGGAGCATGATGATCCCCGAACCCATCATATTCACCATGGTGAGAATAGTGAGTTGCACCACGCCCATCTTGTTGGCCTTACTCATAATTTTTCTCCTTTCAGCAGCGATGGCTGAGCGGCAGGTTGTTTGATGACGTAGCAGCGCACCTGTTTGCGACCGTCACACTCCTCGACGTAAACCCCCTGTAACTCCGGCGCAAAACCCGGCAGCAGATTGATCCCTTCTTCCAGCGCGGCGAAATAGCGCAGCACGGAACCGCCCCAGACTTCTCCCGGCACCACGCACAACACCCCCGGTGGGTAAGGCAGCGCGCCTTCCGCGGCGATACGGCCTTCCGCGTCGCGCAGGGACACCAGCTCGACCTCACCGCGCAGATAGGCATAGTTCGCCTCCTGCGGGTTCATCATGACGCGTGGGAAGTGAGACTTGCGGAACATCTCTTTTTGCAGTTGCTTCACGTTATGGCGGGCGTAGAGGTCATGCATCTCCTGACAAATCTGACGCAGGGTATAATCCGCATAACGTTCCGGATGTTGCTTATAAAGAGAGGGCAGAACCTCTTTCAGCGGCACATCGCTCTGGAGCAGTTTTTCGAAGCGCACCAACTGGGCGACGAGCTGCTGCAATTTGCCCATGTCCTCCGCCGGGGTGAGCAGGAACAGAATGGAATTGAGGTCGCATTTTTCCGGCACGATGCCGTTTTCACGCAGGAAGTTGGCGAGGATGGTCGCGGGCACGCCGAAATCATCGTACTCACCGGTGCGGGCGTTGATGCCCGGCGTAGTTAGCAGCAGTTTGCAGGGATCGATAAAATACTGATGCTCGGCGTATCCCTCAAAGGCGTGCCAGCGTTCGCCCGGAACGAAATGGAAGAAGCGCAGATCGGTCGCAATCTCTGCCGTATCCCAGCTTTCCCATGGACGGCCATCCACCGTCTCCGGCACGAACGGACGAATAAACTGACAGTTCTGAAGGATCAGTTTCCGCGCTTCGATACCCGTCACCACGCAGTCCATCCACATGTTGCGCCCACTTTGCCCCTCGTGCATGCGGGCGTTGATATCCAGGGCGGCAAACAGCGGATAAAACGGGCTGGTGGAGGCGTGCATCATAAAGGCGTTGTTGAGGCGTTTATGCGGGACATAGCGCGGCTGGCCTTTTATGTGGCTGTCCTTCTTATGGATTTGCGAGGTTTGCGAGAAGCCCGCCTGCTGCTTATGCACCGACTGGGTCACCAGAATGCCCGGATCGTTTTCGTTCAGCTCCAGCAGCAGCGGCGAGCAGTCGGCCATCATCGGGATAAACTGCTCGTAACCCACCCAGGCGGAGTCAAACAGAATGTAATCGCACAGGTGACCAATCTTATCCACCACCTGACGGGCGTTATAAATGGTACCGTCGTAGGTGCCCAGCTGGATCACCGCCAGACGGAACGGACGTTCATCCCGCGCACGGCCAGGCGTGACCTCTGACACCAGCTCCCGCAGGTAGCTCTCGTCGAAACAGTGTGCGTCGATACCGCCGATAAACCCGTACGGGTTGCGCGCCGTTTCCAGATACACCGGCGTCGCGCCCGCCTGTAACAGCGCCCCGTGGTGATTAGATTTATGGTTATTGCGATCGAACAGCACCAGATCGCCTGGCGTGAGCAGGGCATTGAGCACCACCTTGTTGGAAGAGGAGGTGCCGTTCAGCACGAAGTAGGTTTTATCCGCATTAAAGACTTTTGCCGCATGCTGCTGGGCGATGCATGGCGCGCCTTCGTGGATCAGCAGATCGCCCATTGCCACGTCGGCATTGCACAGATCGGCGCGGAAAAGCGTTTCGCCAAAGAAATCGACAAACTGGTTTCCGGCCGGATGGCGGCGGAAGAACTGGCCTCCCTGATGTCCGGGGCAGTCAAACGCGCTGTTCCCCTGCTGGACGTAATCGACCAGCGCGCGGAAGAACGGCGGGCGGAGCTGGGTTTCGTACTTCTGTGCAGCCGCTTCAAGCTGGCGTCCGTAGTACACATTGCTGGTGTCGGAGTACTCAAAAACGCCGTGAATACGCGACAGAAATTCAGCCGGAACCCTTTCTTCTTTATGCGTGGCAATAAACACCGGGATACCGAATCCCGTGGCTTCAATTTCTTCTATGGCGCCATTGAAAATATCGCTGACGGCCAGAACCACGGCTGCCACATCAATATAATCTGATGCGGTGATATCCACGATGTCGCGCGAAGTGGTAAAGCATTCAGGGCAGGCACGGCTGACGGCAATTTTTAACGTTTTCATCTTTATCTCTTTATTTCATGCAATATGGGGCCCTCGACTTCTTGCGGTAAAGAAATCGATTATTTCCGGAAAAAAAAGCAAAGCGTGTCCGCTGATACGAAATCAGTTAATTGCTTTTTTGCTGAGTAGAATTCAGTCCGCCCGGTTGCGGAGAATCTGAATCACAAGGAATGAGCGCAGGTGTTCACAGGCAACAGCCTGTAAAATAGCGTTTTTCAGGATAACCTGTAAGCAGATGCGCCAGAAGTCGAAGGACTACCGGGCGTTAAAGAGATGAAAGTCAAAACAGTTACGGTGGGCAAACATCATGATATGTGTTGTCCGCCTTATATGGGGCATTAAATGATTATTGTTTTCCATGTTCAGTTTCCTTTCAGTAATTGAAAGCATGGTCATTTTATCCAGGAAAAAGGGATTAACTGTGAAACAGATCACCAATAACCGATCATTTTAGAAATAATTAGTCGTTTTGAGTGAATAACGCAGATCAAAATGCTGTTTTGTTGGTTCGGTGTTAATTTGATGTTTTAATTGTGTTTAAAGAGGGCGGATATAGCTATGAAAATAAACTCATCGTTATTTTCATGGCTATATTCAGGCCGGTATGTTTTTTATTTAAAATTAAAGTGAATACTTATTCAGATCATAAACCGATATCCGATACCGGTTTCTGTTAATAAATGACGAGGACGCGCGGGATCGGCTTCAAGTTTCTGGCGAAGGTGTCCCATATAAATGCGTAAATAGTGACTATGCTCGACAGCATTCGGTCCCCAGACCTGGCTTAACAGCTGTCGCTGCGTTAACACTTTTCCGTGGTTATTGAGCAGCACGGCCAGCAGACGAAATTCGATAGGCGTAAGGTGGATCTCTTCTTCCCCTCGCACGATGCGGCGGGCAGCAAGATCGACGCGGATATCGCCAAAGGCGTACACCGGATCGGAAGGGGACGTGGCACTGTGTCGACGCAGCGCCACACGAAGCCGGGCCTGTAACTCGCCAATGCCAAACGGTTTGATCAGATAATCATCCGCTCCGGCATCCAGCGCGGCGATTTTATCCGTCTCTTCGGTGCGGGCAGAGAGCACCAGAATGGGCATCTGGCTCCACTGACGCACCTCACGAATAAAATCGATGCCGTCGCCATCCGGAAGTCCCAGATCCAGGATCACCAGATCTGGCTTGCGGGTGGCGGCTTCAATTAACCCCCGTTGAAGCGTACCGGCTTCATGCACGCGCAAGCCGTCGCCTTCCAGCGCGGTACGCAGAAATCGGCTGATAGCGAGCTCATCTTCAACAATCAGAACGTTAATCACAAATCCTCTGGTAATTCATCAAGTTCTGGTGGGGTTTCAAGAGGAAGTGTAACACAAAAGCGTGCCCCACCTTCCGGGCGGTTCTCTGCGGAAATGGTGCCACCATGCACGTCGACAATCGCCTGGCAGATCGCCAGACCCAGCCCAACGCCCGGAATGGCGGATTCCTTATTACCGCGCGCAAATTTTTCGAATATGGCGCGCTCCTGACCGGCCGGAATACCCGGCCCGTTATCCCAGACGTCGAGCCGCAGCACACGTTTATCCACCCTGGCAGCAATCCCCAGCCGGGCCTTTGTCCCGGCGTATTTAGCCGCGTTTTCCAGCAGATTAATCAGCACGCGCTCAAACAGCGGGCCATCCACATGGATTAACGTCAGGGGTTCCGGCATGTCCAGCTCAATATGGCGCCCGCCGAGACCCGGCTCCAGCATCTTCAGCGCACTGCCGACAACCTCCTCAAGGGTGAGCCACTCTTTTTTGAGGTTAAACCCGCCGGACTGAATGCGCGCCATGTCCAGCAGGTTGTTCACCAGGCGCGTGGTATTCAGCACGTGCTGGCGAATTTCGCTGGCCTGCATCGCGTGCTTTGATCCTTCCGCCGCCAGATCCAGCGTCAGAATTTCGGACTGGCCAAACAGCACGGTAAGCGGGGTGCGCAAATCGTGAGACAGCGCTGCCAGCAGCGAATTGCGAATACTTTCGCGCTCGCTTGCCAGCCGCGCCTGCTCTTCGCTGGCGGTGAGCGCCAGCCGTTCAAGGGCGCTGGCGACCAGCAGGGTGAAGGTTTCCAGCAGGCGCTGCTGCTCTGGGATCATCAGCTGACGCAGGTTAGACGGCTCGACGATGACCAGCCCGTGATTCTTATCCGCGCTGCGCAGCGGCAGGATCTGGTAAGGCACGCCGGGCAGCGTGTCGGTGCCGGCGCCGGCAGGTAACCCCTTATCGAAACTCCAGCGGGCAATCGCTTCATCCCAGGGCGTCATCCCCGAAGGGGAGGTCAGCGGGCGAAGGCGCCCCTGTTCGTCGGGGAGCAAAATCAGGTTACTGGCATGAAAGGTCGAACGGATAAACTGCTCGCTGGTCTGTACGATATCCCGCTGCGTGCGGCCAACCGCCAGCGATTTTGACATTTCATACAGATGGCGCGTGCGCTGCTCGCGATAGCGGGCAATGCGTGCCTGGTAGCGTACGCCTGCCGTCAGATTCCCGATCACCAGCCCGACGGTAAGCATCACGGCAAAGGTCAGAATGTACTGCACGTCCGAGACAGCAAGCGTCCCGCGCGGAGCGATAAAAAAAAGGTCGAAGCTGATGACGTTGATCACCGTTGCCAGCACCGACGGCCAGCGGCCATAAAAGAGCGCGACCACAACGACGCCGAGCAGATAAATCATGACCAGATTGGCGGCGTCGAAGGCGATGAGCCACTGGCTGGCAATCACCGTAATCAGGGCGCAAAGGACCACGGCCACCAGGCAACCGCGGATCTGAATGCGCCATTTATCGCCAAAGGTGCGAGCATCCGGCGTACGGTTGGGCAGAGGGGCGGGCTTGTCATCCAGCGCGACGATGACTAAATCAAGATCCGGCGCGCGGCGGGCCAGCCTGTCGGCAAAAGATTCGCGGCTAAACCAGCGGCGATGCTGTCGACGTCCAATGACAATCTTGCCCAGGTTGTGCTCGCGCGCGTAGCGCAGAATGGCTTTATCTTCCTGCGGTTCGGAAAGGGTGGCGGTTTCGGCACCCAGCTCCTGCGCCAGCCGCAGCGCGCTCAAAATGGCGCGACGCTGATTTTCTGGCAGGCCATGCAGCTGCGGCGTTTCGACGTAGACCGCGTGCCAGACGCTGCCAAATTTCGCTGCCAGCCGGGCGGCGGTGCGAACCAGTTTTTCGTTGCCGCTGCCGTGACCAATGCATAACAGAATGGCGTCCCGCGTGTGCCAGACGCGCTCTTGTCCCTGTAGGTCTCGCCAGGCGCGCATCTGGTCATCAACGCGATCGGCGGTGCGGCGCAGGGCCAGCTCGCGCAGGGCAATCAGGTTTCCTTTGCGGAAAAAATGTTCGATGGCGCGTTCGGCCTGGCCGGCAATATACACTTTGCCTTCGTGCAGGCGCTGGCGTAGATCGTCCGGCGGCAGGTCAACCAGTACGACTTCATCGGCAGAATCAAAAAACGGATCGGGGACGGTTTCCCGCACCTGGATACCGGTTACGCCGCTCACTACGTCGTTCAGGCTTTCCAGATGCTGAACATTTACCGTGGTGAAGACGTCAATGCCTGCCTCAAGCAGCTCCTCAACATCCTGCCAGCGCTTCGGATGGCGGGAGCCTGGCGCATTGCTGTGCGCCAGTTCGTCCATCAGGATCAGGGCAGGGCGGCGGGCGAGGGCGGCATCAAGATCAAACTCCGTGACCAGCCGCCCGCGATGGCTGATACGCTGGGGCGGCTGCGTCGCCAGCCCCGTCAGCAGCGCAGCCGTCTCTTTGCGACCGTGGGTTTCCACCACGCCGATGAGAATATCAAGCCCCTGCGCCCGAAGCCGCTGGGCTTCCGTCAGCATGGCGAAGGTTTTCCCGACGCCCGCGCAGGCGCCGAAGAAAATTTTCAGCTTGCCGCGGTGGGCTTCAGCCGTCTGTTCAAGCAGCCTGTCCGGATCCGGGCGCATGGGCTCGTCGGTCATTTAGTTCTTCCTTAGCGCGTCCAGCGCCAGATTCAGCTCAACAATGTTCACTATCGGCATGCCGATGAAGCTGACCAGCGGCTTTTGCGTATGTTCTGCGACCAGCTGGCTCACCTGCTCGACGGTCAGCTGACGGGCGGCTGCCACGCGTGGGATCTGCCACACCACCGCATCCGGCGTCAGGCTGTAATCCAGCCCGCTCGCGGAAGCGGTGATCAGCTCAACCGGCACCTCACGGCTGGCCTGCGGATTCGCGGCGCGCAGGGCGGCAACGTGTTCAGCAACGGCTTTGTCCAGGTCAGGATTACTGCCAGCCAGATTGCTGCCGCCGGAGGCCATTGGATTATACGGGCTTTCCGCAGTGGCGGAAGGGCGTCCCTGGAAGTAGCGCGGGTCCGTAAAGTTCTGCCCAATCAGACGCGAGCCGCGGTTTTCACCGTTCTGGATAATCAGCGAGCCGTTGGCCTGATCTTTAAACCACCACTGGCCCAGCGCGGTAGTCATCAGCGGGTAAAGCCCGCCGGTAATCAGAGACAGCAGAATAAACAACAGTATAGCGGGACGTAACATCGTCATTGGATCCACCTTTTAAACCAGCCCGAACAGCGTTAACAGCATGTCGATAACCTTGATCCCAATAAAGGGCACCACCAGCCCACCCAGACCGTAAATCCACAGGTTACGGCGCAGCATGGCGGCGGCCGTCAGCGGCTTATAGCTCACCCCTTTCAGCGCCAACGGAATAAGAAAGACAATAATCAGCGCGTTGAAGATCACCGCGCTCAAAATGGCCGAGGCCGGAGAGTGCAGGTGCATCACGTTCAGGGCATTCAACTGCGGGTAGGTTGCCGCAAAAGCCGCCGGAATGATGGCGAAATACTTCGCCACGTCGTTGGCGATACTGAACGTGGTCAGCGAGCCGCGCGTCATCAGCATCTGCTTCCCGATATGTACCACTTCGATCAGCTTGGTCGGGTTCGAGTCGAGATCCACCATGTTGCCCGCCTCTTTTGCCGCCTGGGTACCGGAGTTCATCGCCACCGCCACGTCGGCCTGCGCCAGCGCCGGGGCGTCGTTGGTGCCGTCGCCGGTCATCGCCACCAGACGGCCTTCCGCCTGATACTGGCGAATGAGTGCCAGCTTCGCTTCCGGCGTCGCTTCGGAAAGGAAATCATCCACGCCCGCTTCGGCGGCAATGGCCGCCGCAGTCAGACGGTTATCCCCGGTGATCATCACTGTTTTAATGCCCATCTTACGCATCTGGGCGAAACGCTCTTTAATACCGCCTTTAACGATATCCTTCAGGGCGATAACCCCCAGAACGCTTGCACCTTCCGCCACCACCAGCGGGGTTGCTCCCTGACGCGCCACGCTTTCCACCAGGTTGTCGACTTCCGGGGGGAAGTGTCCATTATTGGCTTCAATATGACGGCGAATGGCATCAACGGACCCTTTACGGATCATCCGGTCCTGAATGTTAATTCCGCTCATTCGGGTTTGCGCTGTGAAGGGCACGAACGTGGCGTGCAGGCTCTGAACGTCGCGCTGGCGCAGGTTAAAGCGCTGCTTGGCGAGGATCACGATACTGCGGCCTTCCGGCGTTTCATCGGCCAGCGAGGAAAGCTGCGCCGCGTCAGCCAGCGTTTTTTCATCCACGCCGGGAGCAGGTAGAAAGTCAGAGGCCTGACGATTGCCCAGGGTGATGGTCCCGGTTTTATCCAGCAGCAGCACGTCTACGTCACCCGCCGCTTCAACGGCGCGTCCGCTGGTGGCGATGACGTTCGCGCCCAGCATCCGGCTCATCCCCGCCACGCCAATCGCGGAAAGCAGGCCGCCGATAGTGGTGGGGATCAGACAGACCAGCAGGGCGATCAGTACGGTGATGCTAACCGCTGTACCGCCGTAGGCGGAGAAGGGCCACAGGGTCGCCGTTGCCAGCAGGAAAACAATGGTGAGCGCCACCAGCAGAATGGTCAGGGCGATCTCGTTCGGCGTTTTACGACGCTGTGCGCCTTCCACCATGGCGATCATCCGGTCGAGAAAGGTTTCGCCCGGGTTAACGCTGCACTGGATCACCAGCCAGTCGGAAAGAATGCGCGTTCCGCCGGTAACTGAGGCGAAATCTCCGCCCGACTCACGGATCACCGGTGCGGATTCCCCGGTAATGGCGCTTTCGTCTACCGACGCGCCGCCCTCAATCACCTCACCGTCGCAGGGGATGATGTCGCCAGCTTCCACCAGCACCACGTCACCTTTGCGCAGTTCATCCGCCGGAACGTGGTCCATCTGCGCGCCGTATTTAGGTTCGCGTAATTTGCGCGCAAAGGCGGTCTTTTTTACCCCTTTCAGGCTGTTGGCCTGTGCCTTACTGCGGCCTTCCGCTAACGCTTCGGCGAAGTTGGCGAACAGCACGGTAAACCACAGCCACAGGCTGATGGCGGCGGTAAAGGTTGCATTCCCTGAAAGGTGTCCCGTTCCCATGGCAATCGCCAGTGCGGTGGTGAGTAAACTTCCAGTCCAGACAATAAACATCACCGGGTTGTGCCACTGCACGCGCGGGCTCAGTTTTTTTACCGCATCCATGAGGGCCTGACGAACTAACGTCGGTTCGAGCAGGGCCAGTTGTTTACGACTCATGACAAATTCTCCGCAAAATCAGCGTAAAGAGAGATATTCCGCAACCGGGCCTAACGCGAGGGCGGGGATAAAGGTCAGGGCACCCACCAGCAGAACGGTGCCAATCAGCAGGCCGACGAACAGCGCGCCGTGAGTCGGTAACGTACCGGTGGTGGTCGGCTGGATCTTCTTATTCACCAGTGTTCCAGCGATCGCCATGACGGGAATAATCACGCCGAAACGTCCGATGAACATGCAGAACGCCAGCAAACAGTTCCAGAACGGCGAGTTGGCGCTTAATCCTGCAAAGGCGCTGCCGTTGTTGTTGGCGGCAGACGAAACGGCGTAAAGCACTTCGCTAAAGCCGTGAATGCCCGGGTTAAAGATGCCGTTGCGCCCGGCGTCGGTCATCAGCGCCAGCGCGGTACCGAGCAGCACAAGGGTGGGGGTGACCAGAATTGCCAGCGCGGTTAATTTCATTTCGCGGACGTCGATTTTTTTGCCGAGATACTCCGGCGTGCGACCGATCATTAGCCCGGCGATAAACACGGCGAGCAGAACGAACAACAGCATGCCGTACAGCCCCGAACCGACCCCACCGAAAACTACCTCGCCAATCTGCATCAGCCACATCGGGATCATGCCGCCGAGCGCGGTAAAAGAGTCGTGCATGGCGTTCACTGCCCCGCAGGAGGCTGCCGTGGTGACCACCGCATAGAGGCTGCTGGCAAGAATGCCGAAGCGGCTCTCTTTGCCTTCCAGGTTGATATTGCTGTTAGCCCCCAGCAGCATGAAGTGGCTGTTGCCGTTCCATTCGGCCCACATCACCAGTGCTACGCAGACCACGAAGATCAACGACATCGCCCACAGCAGCGTACGTCCCTGGCGGCGATCGTTAACCACATCGCCAAAGGCGAAGCAGAGCGCGGCGGGGATCAGGAAGATCGCCAGCATCTGTACAAAATTGGTTAATGCCGTTGGGTTTTCAAACGGATGCGATGAGTTGGCGTTGAAGAAGCCGCCGCCGTTGGTGCCCAGCATCTTGATCGCTTCCTGCGACGCCACCGGCCCCATAGGAAGGAGTTCCCTGGCCCCTTCAAGCGAGGTGTAAGGGGTATAAGGCAGCAGGTTTTGCAGAGTGCCTTGCTGAATAAAGAACAGGGCAATAATCAGCGCAACAGGCACCAGGATCCAAAGGGTGATGCGCGTGACATCAACCCAGGCGTTGCCGAGGGTGCTGACATTCTGACGGGCAAACGCGCGCGTCAGGGCGAAGATCACCGCGATACCGCTGGCCGCAGAAAGAAAGTTTTGCACGGTTAACCCGGCCATCTGGCTGAAGTAGCTGAGCGTGGTTTCACCAGCGTAAGACTGCCAGTTGGTGTTGGTGACAAAGCTGACCGCCGTGTTCAGCGCCAGATGCCAGGATAAACCCGGTAACTGCTGCGGGTTCAACGGCAGACTGCCCTGGAGCATCAGCAGCGTAAAGAGGGCAATAAGCCCCAGGATATTCAGAAGCAGTATCGCCATCAGGTACTGGCGCCAGTTCATTTCCCGGTCGCTGATACCTGAAATGCGCCAGAGCACGTTTTCAATATTTCGCGTGCCCGGCAATGGCACGTTGTTTATCAGACGCGCCAGCGCTGTTCCCAGCGGCCTGGCGAGCACAAACAGCACCAGTAAAAAGCTGGCAATAAGCAAAAACGCCTGAGCAGCCATCAGAATGCCTCCGCATTAATCAGGGCATAAATCAGATAACCCAATAACAGGAACACCAGCACGATGCCGGCAATCAGACCTGCACTCACAATCCACCTCCGGGTGACTTTTGTTGTTGTACAAACGGTAGGATTTATGGCGCAAAGATTTCGCAAAAATCAGAAGGGCAGGTGTAAAAAAAGTATAAAAAGGGAAAGACCACATTTTAACTATTGGTAAGTAAATCGTTAACTTTTTTGTAACTTATTTACAGGCGGGAATGTAAATATTCACGAAATGAATGAAAATAAGTGGTCGGATGAGTAGTAAAATTACAAACAAAGCGGTATTATTTTAACCAGGTCACAGATTTCACATTTTCCGGAGACGGTTTCCGGCCAACTACAGGGGAGAAAATTATGGATCTTTATAAAGAGTTTCCGGCTCATTTCATTTTCATGCGTCGCACTTTCGCCGTAGCGGCTGGCGTGTTGGCCCTGCCGGTGATGCTGTTCTGGAAAGATCGCGCACGTTTCTACAGTTACCTGCACCGCGTCTGGGCGAAAACCAGCGAGAAGCCGGTGTGGATGGATCAGGCCGAGAAAGCGACCTGCGATTTCTACTGATACGGTGTGACATCGTAGCCATAAAAAAACCGCCTACAGCAATGTGGCGGTTTTTTTGTCCCTAGGGATTCGCGGTCCGTTGGGTGGTTTTCAAGCTCTCACACAGAGGCTTACAAGCATACTTCTGCTGGTTTAATAAGCAAACGCTTCACTCCTAAATAAATTCTTAAAAACAGGTTCAATGGATGACGCTTTGCTCACGTGATGCCTACTATGCAGCGTCCCTTTCCGCCATCTCGCAAATGGGCACCGGTCCCGGGAAAGGTGTTACCACAACCGTGAGTCAGGCTCCACACAGAGCTTGTGTCCACCGATTTATCACCGGTGGTGATAGGTGGAGCGGTTAGCAGCAGGGACCGCATAGTGAAACGCTATTTATGCATCGCGTTCATTGTCGCCAGCGCACTCGTTGTAAAGAGTGATAAACCGGATGTGTTTATTGCCTTTACCCTGATAGCGCAGGACAAGTAGCGTTAAGGCCGCCTCGGGCGGCCTTTTTTATTTCATCCCGTCTACACTTCATGGCAAAGTAGTTCAATGCATGCCTTTTTCCTTTTACGGCATGCCCTTACGGACATAATGGACAATTGCCTGGAGTTTTATGCCCACCCATCTGGTTTGGTTTCGCGCGGATTTACGCATTCACGACAACTTCGCTCTCGCGGCGGCCTGCCGCGCTAAAGACGCGAATGTGCTGGCCCTGTTTATCGCCACGCCTGAACAGTGGCGGCAGCACGACATGGCGCCCCGGCAAGCGGCACTACTCAGCGCGTATCTGAATGACCTGCAACATTCACTGGCTGAAAAAGGCATTCCGCTGATCTATAAAGAGGCCCATGATTTCGCCGCGCAGCGCCAGACGGTGCAGGCAATCTGCCAGCAGCACGCAGTAACGCATCTTTATTACAACTATCAGTATGAATTCAACGAGCAACAGCGGGATCGTCAGCTGGAGAAAACCCTTGCGGGCGTGGTCTGTGAAGGCTTTGATGACAGCGTGATGCTCGCGCCGGGCAGCGTAATGACCGGCAGTCACGAGATGTATAAAGTTTTCACGCCGTTTAAAAATGCCTTTATCAAACGCCTGAAAGAGGGACTACCTGAGTGCGTTACCGCCCCGACCGTGAGAGGGGAAACGATAACGGATCTGCCGGCGATCAGGCTGAATTATCCCCAGCAGTCGTTCGATGAAACGGTATTCCCCGCCAGTGAGAAAGCAGCTATTGACCGGTTGCGTCAGTTCTGCACGCAGGGGGCGGCGGAGTACGAGGCGCGTCGGGATTTTCCAGCGACTGAAGGCACCAGCCGCTTGTCGGCCTGTTTAGCGCTGGGCGCGCTCTCTCCGCGCCAGTGTTTACATCGCCTGCTGGCGGAACAGCCTCAGGCCTTAGAAGGGGGGGCGGGCGCAGTGTGGCTGAACGAACTGATCTGGCGTGAGTTTTATCGCCATCTGATGACGTATCATCCTGATTTGTGTAAACATCGGCCCTTTATTCGTTGGACCGAACAGGTACAGTGGCAGTCGAATGAGAAGCTGCTTAAAGCATGGCAGCGTGGGCTCACCGGCTTCCCGATTGTTGATGCGGCTATGCGGCAGCTCAATGAAACCGGGTGGATGCATAACCGTCTGCGTATGATTACCGCCAGCTTCCTGGTGAAGGATCTGCTTATCGACTGGCGAACCGGAGAGCGTTATTTTATCTCTCAGCTGATCGATGGCGATCTGGCGGCGAATAACGGCGGCTGGCAGTGGGCGGCCTCCACCGGAACGGATGCGGCTCCCTATTTTCGGATCTTCAATCCGACCACGCAGGGACAACGATTTGACGCCGACGGCGAGTTTATCCGTCGCTGGCTGCCTGAGCTAAAGGATGTCCCGGCCAAAGCCATTCATGAACCCTGGGTATGGGCGGATAAACAGCGTGTTACCCTGAACTATCCCCGTCCCATTGTCGACCATAAACAGGCGCGCGTCGCCACGCTGGCGGCGTACGAAGCCGCCCGAAAAGTTTGAGAGAATGATGATGAAAAACAGTGAACTGGAACGCCTGATTAACGAAAAACTCAACACGGCTTCGTTTAGCGACTACGGGCCGAATGGCTTGCAGGTGGAGGGGCGCGAGGCGGTGCAAAAAATCATCACCGGCGTAACGGCAAGCCAGGCGCTGCTGGATGAGGCGGTGCGTCAGGAAGCCGATGCGGTGATTGTCCACCACGGTTATTTCTGGAAAAACGAATCACCGATTATTCGCGGCATGAAGCGCAACCGACTCAAAACGCTGCTGGCGAATGACATCAACCTGTACGGCTATCACCTGCCGCTCGATGCGCATCCTGAACTGGGAAATAACGTTCAGCTTGCGCAGCTGCTGGGGATTACCGTGATGGGTGAAATTGAACCTCTGGTGCCGTGGGGCGAACTGTCGATGCCGGTTCCGGGTCTGGAGCTGGCTTCGTGGATCGAAGCGCGCCTGGGGCGTCGTCCGCTGTGGTGCGGCGACACCGGGCCGGATACCGTGAAGCGCGTGGCATGGTGCACCGGCGGCGGCCAGGGCTTTATTGACAGCGCGGCGCGTTTTGGTGTCGACGCCTTCATTACCGGCGAAGTCTCCGAGCAGACCATTCACTCAGCCCGTGAACAAGGCCTGCATTTTTACGCGGCGGGCCATCACGCCACCGAGCGTGGCGGCATCCGCGCCCTCAGCGAGTGGCTGACGGAAAATACCGATCTGGATGTGACGTTTATTGATATCCCTAATCCGGCCTGATGAGAGGTAGTTAAGTGCAGCGAGCGCGTTGTTATCTTCTGGGTGAAACCGCGGTAGTTCTGGAGCTTGAGCCTCCGGTGACGCTTGCTACGCAAAAGCGTATCTGGCGTCTGGCTCAGCGACTGCCCGAGCTACCCGGCGTGGTTGAAGCTATTCCGGGTATGAATAATATCACCGTGGTGCTGCGTGATCCGCACACGGGAGCGCTGGATGCCATTGAGCGTCTGCAACGCTGGTGGGAGGAGAGCGAGGCGCTGGAGCCGGAATCGCGGACGATTGAGATCCCGGTTGTCTATGGCGGCAAGGGAGGTCCCGACCTTGGCGTGGTGGCCGAACACTGTGGATTAACGGAGAGGCAGGTTGTGGAGCTGCATAGCTCAGTCGACTATGTTGTCTGGTTTTTGGGATTTCAGCCGGGTTTCCCCTATCTGGGCGGGTTATCGCCCCAGCTGCATACGCCGCGCCGGGCTGAGCCGCGCCTGAGCGTACCGGCGGGCAGCGTGGCGATTGGTGGCGAGCAAACGGGAATTTATCCGCTCGCCTCACCGGGAGGCTGGCAGCTGATTGGGCACACGTCCACGCCGTTATTTGAACCAGGCCAGGACGCGCCCATACTCCTGCGTCCGGGGGATACCCTGCGCTTTATCCCGCATAAGGAGGGGGTATGTTAACGCTTATTCGCGCAGGGCTTTACACCTCGGTACAGGATGCCGGGCGTTTTGGGCTGCGTCAGTCGGGCGTGAGCTACTGCGGTGCGCTCGATCGCCCTTCGCTGGAGATTGCCAACCTGCTGGTAGGTAACGCAGGCAGCACGGCGGCGTTAGAAATTACGCTGGGTCAGTGCGTGATTGAGTTTGGTCAGGAAACCTGGTTTGCCTTAACCGGCGCGGGCTGTGACGCGACGCTGGACGGCAAAGCGGTGTGGACCGGCTGGCGCCTGCGGGCGAAGGCCGGACAGCGTCTGACGCTCAAGCGTCCTCTGCACGGCGTGCGCAGCTATCTTGCGGTGGCGGGGGGGATCGACGTGCCTGAGGTGTTGGGCTCATCCAGCACCGACCAGAAAGCGGGAATGGGCGGCCATGAAGGACGGCTGCTGCGTGACGGCGATCGTCTGCGAATAAAGACCTCAACGCGCCATTTCACCACCACGCAGGGCGTGAAACAGCTGCTGTGGGGGAACGTGATCCGCGCCTTACCAGGACCGGAATACCATGAGTTTGATGAAGCCGCGAAGGAGTCTTTCTGGCGCTCGCCGTGGAAGATCAGCCCGCAGAGTAACCGCATGGGTTACCGGCTTCAGGGGCAGCCGCTGACCCGCACGACTGACCGGGAGCTGCTTTCCCATGGTCTGTTGCCCGGGGTGATTCAGGTGCCGGGCAACGGGCAGCCCATCGTACTGATGAACGATGCGCAAACCACGGGGGGATATCCGCGTATTGCCTGCATTATCGAAGCGGATCGCTACCATCTGGCGCAAATTCCTCTAGGTCAGCCCATTCATTTTGTGCAATGTTCGCTGGAGGAGGCGCTGAAAGCCCGGCAGGTTCAGCAGCGTTATCTCGAACAGCTGGCGTGGAGGCTCGATGGTAAAGATTGATTTAAACGCCGATCTGGGGGAGGGCAGCAACGCCGATGCGGCGCTGATGACGCTGGTCTCCTCGGTGAATATCGCCTGCGGGTTTCATGCCGGCGATGCGCAGACCATGCTGGCGAGCGTGCGCAATGCCTTGAAAAACTGTGTGGCGATTGGCGCTCACCCCAGCTTTCCCGACCGGGAAAACTTTGGTCGCACAGCGATGGATCTGCCGCCTGAGACGGTTTACGCGCAAATGCTCTACCAGATCGGCGCGCTGGAGGCGATAGTGCGCGCTGAGAATGGCGTGTTGCGCCACGTCAAGCCGCACGGCATGCTCTATAACCAGGCGGCGAAAGATCCGGCGCTGGCGGATGCCATTGCCCGTGCGGTGCGGGACTGTAATCCGCAACTGATTCTGGTAGGCCTGGCGGGCAGCGAGCTTATTCGTGCCGGAGAACGGCTGGGGCTGACGACGCGGCAGGAAGTGTTTGCCGATCGGGGATACCTGCCGGACGGTAGCCTGGTTCCGCGTACGCAGGCCGGTGCGCTGATCACCGACGAAGGTAAAGCACTGGCGCAGACGCTGGAGATGGTGCGCTTCGGGCGAGTAACCTCAACGGAGGGGACAACGGCAAACGTTCAGGCTGATACGGTGTGCTTACACGGTGACGGCGAGCATGCGCTCCAGTTTGCGCGACGCCTGCGGGCGGCGTTCTCGGAAGAGGGCATTGTTGTCAGCGCAGAATAATCATGAAAGGACAATAACATGCCAGAAGGTCCGGAGATCCGCCGCGCGGCGGATAGCCTGGAGGCGGCGATAAAGGGCAAACCTCTGACACACGTCTGGTTTGCCTTTCCTCAACTCAAGCCGTTTGAATCGCAGCTGGTGGGGCAGACGGTGACCCACATTGAAACGCGCGGCAAGGCGTTACTCACCCACTTTTCCCATAACCTGACGTTATACAGCCATAATCAGCTTTACGGCGTTTGGCGGGTGGTGGAGGCGGACGAGCAGCCGCAAACGACCCGCGTGCTGCGCGTGCGGCTACAAACGGCGGATAAGGCGATCCTGCTTTACAGCGCCTCTGATATCGAAATGTTAACGCCGGAGCAGCTGCTGACGCATCCGTTCTTACAGCGGGTCGGGCCGGACGTGCTCGACATGCGTCTGACGGCAAGCGATGTGAAAGCCCGGTTGTTATCCCCCACATTCCGCAACCGGCAGTTCTCCGGGCTGTTGCTCGATCAGGCATTTCTGGCGGGGTTGGGAAACTACCTGCGGGTGGAGATCCTCTGGGAAGTGGGGCTGGCGCCGCAGCGCAAAGCGTCGCAGCTGAGCGATGAACAGCTGGAGGCGCTGTCGTACGCGTTACTGGATATCCCACGGCTGTCGTACAACACGCGCGGCGTGGTGGATGAGAACAAGCATCACGGGGCGCTGTTCCGCTTCAAGGTGTTTCATCGGGCAGGTAAAAAGTGTGAGCGGTGCGGCGGGGTGATTGAGAAGGCGACGATCTCTTCCAGGCCGTTTTACTGGTGTCCTGGGTGCCAGATGTAAAAAAGCCGGGTGGTGGCTACGCCTTACCCGGCCTACATCTCGCACTTGTAGGCCCGGCAAGCGAAGCGCCGCCGGGCGTGTTTTTTAGCGCTTAATGTCAGACTTAAAATCACGCTGCTCGTAGCCGGTATACAGCTGACGAGGACGCGCGATTTTCATGCCTTCGCTGTGCATTTCGTTCCAGTGCGCAATCCAGCCCACGGTACGCGCCATGGCGAAGATTACGGTGAACATGGAAGACGGAATGCCCATCGCTTTCAGAATAATGCCAGAGTAGAAATCGACGTTCGGGTAGAGTTTCTTCTCGATGAAGTACGGGTCGTTCAGCGCGATGTGTTCCAGCTCCATCGCCACTTCCAGCAGATCATCTTTGGTGCCCAGCTCTTTCAGCACTTCGTGGCAGGTCTCACGCATGACGGTCGCGCGCGGGTCGTAGTTTTTGTAAACACGGTGACCGAAGCCCATCAGACGGAAGGAGTCATTCTTGTCTTTCGCGCGGCGCACGAACTCAGGAATGTGCTCAACGGAGCTGATTTCTTCCAGCATCTTCAGTGCCGCTTCGTTCGCGCCGCCGTGCGCCGGACCCCACAGGGAGGCGATACCCGCAGCGATACAGGCGAACGGGTTCGCGCCGGAAGAGCCCGCGGTACGGACGGTAGAGGTCGAGGCGTTTTGTTCGTGGTCAGCGTGCAGGATCAGAATACGGTCCATCGCGCGTTCCAGCACCGGGTTCACTTCGTACTCTTCGCACGGCGTGGAGAACATCATACGCAGGAAGTTACCCGCGTAGGAGAGGTCGTTGCGTGGGTACACAAACGGCTGACCGATAGAGTATTTGTAACACATCGCCGCCATGGTAGGCATTTTAGACAGCAGACGGAACGCCGCGATATCACGGTGACGTGGGTTATTCACGTCCAGAGAATCGTGGTAGAACGCCGCCAGCGCACCGGTAATACCGCACATGACCGCCATCGGATGAGAGTCACGACGGAACGCATGGAACAGACGGGTAATCTGCTCATGGATCATGGTGTGACGGGTCACGGTGGTTTTAAATTCATCGTACTGGGCCTGCGTCGGTTTTTCGCCGTTCAGCAGGATGTAGCACACTTCCAGATAGTTGGATTCGGTGGCTAACTGATCGATGGGGAAGCCGCGATGGAGCAGGATACCTTCGTCACCGTCAATGTAGGTGATTTTGGATTCGCAAGATGCGGTGGAGGTGAATCCAGGGTCAAAGGTGAATACCCCTTTGGAACCCAGCGTACGGATATCAATAACATCCTGACCGAGCGTGCCTTTTAGCACATCCAGATCAATAGCATCATCACCATTTAGGGTGAGTTTTGCCTTTGTATCAGCCATTTACGGTCTCCTTAGCGCCTTATGCTTAAGACTGCGCTTTACCGGATTTGCTTTCAGCTGTTAATCATCGTTACCAGATTGTTATTTGGCTTACCGCTCAGCTCACGAGGAGAAACCAGGGTACAGAGCTATGGCGCCTTGCAGGTAAACGAATGAAATATCAGTGAAACAACAGCAAATCAGCGTTTTTGCAGTCCGAATTATTCAAACCTGTATATCACTAATAACTGTCCTGATAACTTCGGTCAATACCATCACACTGTTACATAACTATTTGTCAGGTGAAAGAGAGACCTCATAACTTTTGCGCATTATATGCTTTTTCTGATGACGTTTGTAACAATATTGTTTAACATTTGTCAAATCAGATGATTAAAAATTAAAAAGATGTTGTTATCGTGACCCCGATCACTGTTCCAGAGAAAACCCAACAAACTGTATGTAGGTTAATTGTAATGATTTTGTGAACGGCCTATACTGCCGCCAGGTCTCCGGAACACCCTGCAATCCCGAGCCACCCAGCGTTGTAACGTGTCGTTTTAGCATTTGGAAGCAATGTTTTGCATGACGCGCAGTTATAGAAAAGGAACGCTGTCTGACCCGCATCGCAGTCCGGAGGAAGGAAACAATAAGAACAGCATGTGGGCGTTATTCATGATAAGAAATGTGAAAAAACAAAGACCTGTCAATCTGGATCTGAAAACGATCCGATTCCCTGTAACAGCAATAGCGTCCATTCTGCACCGTGTTTCTGGTGTGATTACGTTTGTGGCGGTCGGTATCTTGCTGTGGTTACTGGGAACCAGCCTCTCATCCCCTGAAGGATTCCTCCAGGCCTCAGCCATTATGAACAGCTTCTTCGTGAAATTTATCATGTGGGGCATTCTGACCGCGCTGGCCTATCACGTGGTTGGCGGCGTTCGCCATATGCTGATGGACTTTGGCTACCTGGAAGAGACGTTCGAGGCCGGTAAACGTACCGCTAACATTTCATTTGTGATCACTGTCGTGCTTTCACTTCTCGCAGGAGTTCTCGTATGGTAAGCAACGCCTCCGCATTAGGACGCAACGGCGTACATGACTTCATCCTGGTCCGTGCTACCGCCATCGTTCTCACCCTTTACATCATCTATATGATCGGTTTCTTCGCGACCAGCGGCACGCTGACGTGGGAAATCTGGAGTGGTTTCTTCGGATCGGCCTTCACCAAAGTGTTCACCCTGCTGGCCCTGTTCTCCATCCTTATTCATGCCTGGATTGGCATGTGGCAGGTGTTGACCGATTACGTTAAACCGCTGGCGATTCGCCTTCCGCTGCAACTGATTATTGTTGTTGCTCTGCTGGTTTACGTCATTTATGGATTTGTTGTGGTGTGGGGTGTGTAATGAAACTGCCAGTCAGAGAATTTGATGCTGTTGTGATTGGTGCGGGTGGCGCAGGTATGCGCGCCGCACTACAAATTTCCCAGAGCGGCCAGACCTGTGCGCTGCTCTCTAAAGTATTCCCGACCCGTTCCCACACTGTGTCTGCGCAGGGCGGTATCACCGTTGCGCTGGGTAATTCCCATGAAGATAACTGGGAATGGCATATGTACGATACGGTAAAAGGTTCCGATTACATCGGTGACCAGGATGCCATCGAATATATGTGTAAAACCGGCCCGGAAGCGATTCTGGAGCTGGACCACATGGGGCTGCCGTTCTCTCGTCTGGAAAATGGCACCATCTATCAGCGTCCGTTTGGCGGCCAGTCGAAAAACTTCGGCGGCGAGCAGGCGGCACGAACCGCAGCGGCGGCTGACCGTACCGGCCACGCGCTGCTGCACACGCTGTATCAGCAGAACCTGAAAAACCACACCACAATTTTCTCCGAGTGGTATGCGCTGGATCTGGTGAAAAACGCCGATGGCGCCGTGGTGGGTTGTACCGCCCTGTGCATCGAAACCGGTGAGGTGGTCTACTTCAAAGCCCGCGCAACCGTTCTGGCGACCGGCGGCGCAGGCCGTATCTATCAGTCCACTACCAATGCCCATATCAACACCGGTGACGGCGTTGGGATGGCGATCCGCGCTGGCGTGCCGGTGCAGGACATGGAGATGTGGCAGTTCCACCCAACCGGTATCGCCGGTGCGGGCGTACTGGTGACAGAAGGCTGCCGTGGTGAAGGTGGTTACCTGCTGAACAAACATGGCGAGCGCTTCATGGAGCGTTATGCGCCAAACGCAAAAGACCTTGCGGGCCGTGACGTGGTGGCGCGTTCCATCATGATCGAAATCCGTGAAGGCCGCGGCTGTGACGGCCCTTGGGGTCCACACGCGAAGCTGAAACTCGACCATCTGGGTAAAGAAGTGCTGGAATCCCGTCTGCCGGGCATTCTGGAGCTGTCCCGCACCTTCGCGCACGTCGACCCGGTGAAAGAGCCAATTCCGGTTATCCCAACCTGTCACTACATGATGGGCGGTATTCCGACCAAAGTGACCGGTCAGGCGCTGACCGTGAACGAGCAGGGCGAAGACGTGGTCATCCCTGGCCTGTTCGCGGTAGGCGAAATTGCCTGCGTATCCGTGCACGGCGCAAACCGTCTGGGCGGCAACTCCCTGCTGGACCTGGTGGTATTTGGTCGTGCGGTGGGGCTGCATCTCCAGGAATCTATTGCCGAGCAGGGCGCGCTGCGTGATGCGACCGATGACGAAATCGATGCCTCTCTTGAGCGCCTCAATCGCTGGAACGGTAATCGTAACGGCGAAGATCCGGTGGAGATCCGTAAGGCGTTGCAGGAGTGTATGCAGCACAACTTCTCGGTATTCCGTGAAGGTGACGCGATGGCCAAAGGGCTTGAGCAGCTGAAAGCGATCCGCGAGCGTCTGAAGAATGCCCGTCTGGATGATACCTCCAGCGAGTTCAACACCCAGCGCGTTGAGTGCCTGGAGCTGGATAACCTGATGGAAACCGCGTTCGCCACTGCGATGTCGGCAAACTTCCGTACCGAAAGCCGTGGCGCCCATAGCCGCTTCGACTTCCCGGATCGTGATGACGAAAACTGGCTGTGCCATTCCCTGTATCTGCCAGAGTCGGAAACCATGACGCGTCGTAGCGTTAACATGGAACCGAAACTGCGTCCGGCGTTCCCGCCGAAGATTCGTACTTACTAATGCGGAGACAGGATAATGAAACTCGAATTCTCAGTTTATCGTTATAACCCGGATGTAGACGATGCTCCGCGTATGCAGGATTACACCCTCGAAGCGGAAGAAGGTCGTGACATGATGCTGCTGGATGCCTTAATCCAGCTGAAAGAGAAAGATCCTACGCTGTCGTTCCGCCGCTCCTGCCGTGAAGGGGTGTGTGGCTCTGACGGTGTAAACATGAACGGCAAAAACGGTCTGGCCTGTATTACGCCAATTTCAGCGCTACAGCGTTCTGGCCAGAAAATTGTGATCCGTCCTCTGCCTGGCCTGCCGGTCGTGCGTGATTTGGTGGTGGACATGGGGCAATTCTATGCACAATATGAGAAGATTAAGCCTTACTTATTGAATAATGGGCAAAATCCACCCGCTCGCGAGCACTTACAGTCTCCTGAGCAGCGTGAAAAACTCGATGGGTTGTACGAGTGTATTCTCTGTGCATGCTGTTCAACGTCATGCCCGTCATTCTGGTGGAACCCGGATAAATTTATCGGCCCTGCGGGTCTGCTGGCTGCCTATCGCTTCCTGATCGACAGCCGCGATACCGAAACCGAGAATCGTCTGGAAGGGCTAAGTGACGCTTTCAGCGTATTCCGCTGCCATAGCATCATGAACTGCGTCAGTGTGTGTCCTAAGGGGCTGAACCCGACGCGCGCCATCGGCCATATTAAGTCGATGTTGTTGCAGCGCAGTGCGTAAGTAACAACGCCGGATGGCGCTGCGCTTATCCGGCCTACGTAACAGTAGGCCCGGTAAGCGTAGCGTCACCGGGCAAATTGCAGAAACCTTTAAAAACTGCCCTGAAGTTTAGACAGTTTCTAAAGGTTCCTTCGCGGGCCAAATGAAAAGAGCTCGCAGGTGAACCCCGGCACGTACACGTGGTGTGCGTGGTAGTTTCTACGGCGAAAGTAAGCATAAAAATGCTTAAGGGATCACGATGCAGAACGGCGCAATGAAAGCCTGGCTGGACTCTTCTTACCTCTCTGGTTCAAACCAGAGCTGGATAGAACAGCTCTATGAAGACTTCTTAACCGATCCTGACTCAGTGGACGCAAACTGGCGTTCAATGTTCCAGCAGTTGCCTGGTACAGGGGTCAAACCGGATCAATTCCATTCAAAAACACGTGATTATTTCCGTCGTCTGGCGAAGGATGCCTCACGTTACTCTTCTGCGATTTCCGACCCTGACACCAATGCGAAGCAGGTTAAAGTCCTGCAACTTATCAACGCTTATCGCTTCCGTGGTCACCAGCATGCGAATCTCGATCCGCTGGGACTGTGGCAGCAGGAACGTGTAGCGGATCTCGATCCGGCTTATCACGATCTGACCGAGGCCGATTTCCAGGAAAGCTTTAACGTAGGTTCCTTTGCCATCGGCAAAGACACGATGAAGCTGGGCGATCTGATTGACGCGCTCAAGCAAACCTACTGCGGCTCCATCGGCGCGGAATATATGCACATTACCTCCACCGAAGAGAAACGCTGGATCCAGCAGCGTATCGAATCCGTGGCAGGCCACGCGAATTTCTCAGCAGATGAGAAAAAACGTTTTCTCAGCGAACTGACCGCAGCGGAAGGCCTTGAGCGCTATCTGGGCGCGAAATTCCCTGGCGCAAAACGCTTCTCACTGGAGGGCGGCGATGCGTTAGTCCCGATGCTGAAAGAGCTGATTCGTCATGCCGGTAAGAGCGGCACGCGCGAAGTGGTGCTGGGCATGGCGCACCGTGGTCGCCTGAACGTGCTGGTTAACGTGCTGGGTAAAAAGCCGCAGGATCTGTTCGACGAATTTGCGGGTAAACATAAAGAGCACCTCGGCACCGGTGACGTGAAGTACCACATGGGCTTCTCGTCGGATATCGAAACCGAGGGCGGTCAGGTTCACCTGGCGCTGGCGTTTAACCCGTCGCACCTGGAAATCGTCAGCCCGGTGGTTATCGGTTCCGTGCGTGCGCGTCTGGATCGTCTGGACGAGCCGAGCAGCAATAAAGTACTGCCAATCACTATTCACGGTGATGCGGCGGTCACAGGGCAGGGCGTGGTTCAGGAAACCCTGAACATGTCGAAAGCGCGTGGTTATGAAGTGGGCGGTACCGTTCGCATCGTAATCAACAACCAGGTGGGCTTCACCACCTCTAACCCGCTGGATGCGCGTTCCACCCCGTACTGCACCGACATCGGTAAAATGGTTCAGGCGCCAATTTTCCACGTTAACGCGGATGACCCTGAAGCCGTTGCTTTCGTTACCCGTCTGGCGCTGGACTTCCGTAACACCTTCAAGCGCGATGTGTTCATTGACCTCTTCTGCTACCGCCGTCACGGCCACAACGAAGCGGATGAGCCAAGTGCAACCCAGCCGCTGATGTACCAGAAAATCAAAAAACACCCGACGCCGCGTAAAATCTACGCTGACAAGCTGGAAAGCGAAAAAGTGGCGACGCTGGAAGATGCGACCGAGATGGTCAATCTTTATCGCGACGCGCTGGATGCGGGTGAATGCGTGGTGAAAGAACTGCGCCCAATGAACATGCACTCCTTCACCTGGTCGCCGTACCTCAACCACGAGTGGGACGAGAGCTACCCGAACAAGGTTGAAATGAAACGTTTGCAGGAGCTGGCTAAACGCATCAGCACCGTGCCGGAAGCGATCGAGATGCAGTCCCGCGTGGCCAAGATCTATGGCGACCGCCAGGCAATGGCGGCGGGTGAGAAGCTGTTCGACTGGGGCGGCGCGGAAACGCTGGCCTATGCGACGCTGGTTGACGAAGGTATTCCGGTTCGTCTGTCCGGTGAAGATGCGGGTCGTGGCACCTTCTTCCACCGTCATGCGGTTGTGCACAACCAGTCTAACGGTTCAACGTACACTCCGCTTCAGCACGTGCATAACGGTCAGGGCCAGTTCAAGGTCTGGGACTCCGTGCTGTCAGAAGAAGCGGTTCTGGCCTTCGAATACGGCTACGCCACCGCAGAACCCCGCACTCTGACCATCTGGGAAGCGCAGTTCGGTGACTTCGCCAACGGTGCGCAGGTCGTCATCGACCAGTTCATCTCCTCCGGTGAGCAGAAGTGGGGCCGTATGTGTGGTCTGGTGATGCTGCTGCCGCACGGCTACGAAGGACAGGGGCCGGAGCACTCCTCCGCGCGTCTGGAGCGTTATCTGCAACTCTGCGCCGAGCAGAATATGCAGGTTTGTGTGCCGTCCACTCCGGCTCAGGTTTACCACATGCTGCGTCGTCAGGCGCTGCGCGGTATGCGCCGTCCGCTGGTAGTCATGTCACCAAAATCCCTGCTGCGCCATCCACTGGCGGTCTCCAGCCTGGAAGAGCTGGCAAACGGCACCTTCCTGCCGGCCATCGGTGAAATTGACGAGCTGGATCCGCAGGCCGTTAAGCGTGTCGTAATGTGTTCTGGTAAGGTTTATTACGACCTGCTGGAACAGCGCCGTAAGAACGATCAGAAAGATGTCGCCATCGTGCGTATCGAACAGCTTTATCCGTTCCCGCATCAGGCGATGCAGGAAGTGCTGAAACAGTACGCTCACGTTCATGATTTTGTCTGGTGCCAGGAAGAGCCGCTCAACCAGGGCGCATGGTATTGCAGCCAGCATCATTTCCGTGAAGTGATTCCATTTGGGTCTGCCCTGCGTTATGCAGGTCGCCCGGCCTCCGCCTCTCCGGCGGTAGGGTATATGTCCGTTCACCAGAAGCAGCAACAAGATCTGGTCAATGACGCGCTGAACGTCGATTAATTAAAGGATACATAATGAGTAGCGTAGATATTCTTGTTCCCGACCTGCCTGAGTCCGTAGCAGATGCAACCGTCGCCACCTGGCACAAAAAACCAGGCGACGCGGTAACCCGTGACGAAGTGCTGGTAGAAATCGAAACTGACAAAGTGGTACTGGAAGTACCGGCTTCAGCGGATGGCATTCTGGATGCAGTCCTGGAAGATGAAGGTACGACCGTCACTTCTCGCCAGATCCTGGGTCGCCTGCGTGAAGGCAATAGCGCGGGCAAAGAGTCCAGCGCCAAATCTGAAGAGAAAGCGTCTACTCCGGCCCAGCGCCAGCAGGCGTCTCTGTCCGATCAGACCAATGACGCGCTCAGCCCGGCGATCCGTCGCCTGCTGGCTGAGCACAGCCTCGATCCGGCAGCCATCAAAGGCACCGGCGTGGGTGGCCGTCTGACGCGCGAAGACATCGACAAGCATCTGGCAAAAGCGCCTTCTGAGGCGAAAGCGGAAGCGAAAGCCCCTGCGGCAGCACCAGCGGCACAGCCAGCTCTGGGCGCACGTAGCGAAAAACGCGTGCCGATGACCCGCCTGCGTAAGCGCGTGGCCGAGCGTCTGCTGGAAGCGAAAAACTCCACCGCGATGCTGACCACCTTTAACGAAGTCAACATGAAGCCAATCATGGATCTGCGCAAGCAGTACGGTGACGCGTTTGAAAAACGTCACGGTATCCGTCTGGGCTTCATGTCCTTCTACGTGAAAGCGGTAGTTGAAGCGCTGAAACGCTACCCGGAAGTGAACGCGTCTATCGATGGCGATGACGTGGTTTACCACAACTACTTCGACGTCAGCATGGCGGTTTCTACCCCGCGCGGCCTGGTTACCCCGGTTCTGCGTGACGTGGATACCCTGGGTATGGCTGACATCGAGAAGAAAATCAAAGAGCTGGCCGTGAAAGGCCGCGACGGCAAGCTGACCGTTGAGGACCTGACTGGCGGTAACTTCACCATTACCAACGGTGGTGTGTTCGGCTCGCTGATGTCTACCCCGATCATCAACCCGCCGCAGAGCGCGATCCTGGGTATGCACGCCATTAAAGATCGTCCAATGGCGGTAGACGGTAAAGTGGAGATCCTGCCGATGATGTACCTGGCGCTCTCTTACGATCACCGCCTGATCGACGGCCGCGAGTCCGTAGGCTTCCTGGTTGCCATTAAAGAGCTGCTGGAAGATCCAACGCGTCTGCTGCTGGACGTCTAGTTTTTGCAGTCTTGCCCGGCGGCGCGTTGCTTGCCGGGCCTACAAAAGCACTACCTAACGATTACCTGAAGGATGGATAGAACACATGAACTTACATGAATATCAGGCCAAACAGCTGTTTGCCCGGTATGGCTTACCGGCTCCGGTGGGTTATGCCTGTACTACCCCGCGTGAAGCAGAAGAAGCCGCGTCTAAAATCGGTTCCGGCCCGTGGGTAGTTAAATGTCAGGTTCACGCTGGTGGCCGTGGTAAAGCGGGCGGTGTGAAGGTTGTTAAGAGCAAAGAAGAGATCCGTGCGTTTGCTGAACATTGGCTCGGCAAGCGTCTGGTAACCTACCAGACAGATGCGAACGGCCAGCCGGTTAACCAGATCCTGGTGGAAGCGGCAACCGACATCGCGAAAGAACTGTACCTCGGCGCAGTCGTAGACCGTAGCTCCCGTCGCGTGGTGTTCATGGCGTCTACCGAAGGCGGCGTGGAAATCGAAAAAGTGGCGGAAGAAACCCCGCACCTGATCCACAAAGTGGCTATCGATCCGCTGGCGGGCCCAATGCCTTACCAGGGTCGTGAGCTGGCATTCAAACTGGGTCTGGAAGGCAAGCTGGTTCAGCAGTTCACCAAGATCTTCATGGGTCTGGCGACCATTTTCCTGGAGCGCGATTTGGCGCTGATCGAGATCAACCCGCTGGTGATCACCACCCAGGGCGACCTGATCTGCCTCGACGGCAAGCTGGGCGCTGACGGCAACGCGCTGTTCCGCCAGTCCGATCTGCGCGAAATGCGCGACCAGTCTCAGGAAGATCCGCGTGAAGCGCAGGCTGCACAATGGGAACTGAACTACGTGGCGCTGGATGGCAACATCGGCTGCATGGTTAACGGTGCGGGCCTGGCAATGGGCACCATGGACATCGTTAAGCTGCACGGCGGTGAGCCAGCGAACTTCCTCGACGTGGGCGGTGGCGCAACCAAAGAGCGCGTAACCGAAGCGTTCAAAATCATCCTCTCTGACAGCAACGTGAAAGCGGTTCTGGTGAACATCTTCGGCGGTATCGTACGTTGCGACCTGATCGCCGACGGTATCATCGGCGCGGTAGAAGAAGTGGGCGTTAACGTTCCGGTTGTTGTACGTCTGGAAGGGAACAACGCTGAACTCGGCGCGAAAAAACTGGCTGACAGCGGCCTGAATATTATTGCAGCGAAAAGTCTGACGGATGCAGCTCAGCAGGTTGTTGCCGCAGTGGAGGGGAAATAATGTCCGTTTTAATTAATAAAGATACCAAGGTTATCTGCCAGGGCTTCACCGGTAGCCAGGGGACTTTCCACTCCGAACAGGCGATTGCCTACGGTACGCAGATGGTTGGCGGCGTAACGCCAGGTAAAGGCGGCACCACCCACCTGGGCCTGCCGGTGTTCAACACCGTGCGTGAAGCGGTAGAAGCGACGGGCGCAACCGCGACCGTGATCTACGTACCGGCGCCGTTCTGCAAAGACTCTATTCTGGAAGCGATCGACGCAGGCATTAAGCTGATCATCACCATCACCGAAGGCATCCCGACGCTGGATATGCTGACCGTGAAGGTGAAGCTGGACGAAGCAGGCGTGCGCATGATCGGCCCGAACTGCCCAGGCGTTATCACTCCAGGCGAATGCAAAATCGGCATCATGCCGGGCCACATTCATCGCCCAGGCAAAGTGGGTATCGTGTCCCGTTCCGGTACCCTGACCTATGAAGCGGTTAAGCAGACCACCGACTACGGTTTCGGCCAGTCCACCTGCGTGGGCATCGGCGGTGACCCGATCCCGGGCTCTAACTTCATCGACATCCTGAAGCTGTTCCAGGAAGATCCACAGACCGAAGCGATCGTGATGATCGGTGAGATCGGTGGTAGCGCGGAAGAAGAAGCGGCTGCTTACATCAAAGATCATGTGACCAAGCCGGTGGTGGGTTACATCGCGGGTGTGACCGCGCCGAAAGGCAAACGTATGGGTCACGCGGGCGCGATTATCGCAGGCGGTAAAGGTACGGCTGATGAGAAATTCGCAGCACTGGAAGCCGCAGGCGTGAAAACCGTTCGCAGCCTGGCGGATATCGGTGAAGCACTGAAATCCATCATTAAGTAAGTCCTCTCTGCTCCCCGATTGGGGCGCGTTGAAGTATAAAAAAATGTCCGTTTCGACATGGTTGGCCGCTGTAAAGCGGCCTTTTTTTATTGCCTGCGTTTAGCCACCAGGGTGAATTTATAGTCGTCGGTGTTAAACACGTTGCGACTGTATTCAAATACCCGGCCGTCTTTCAGAAAGCCACGAGAGACTTTTTCCAGAATCGGTTTTGCCGGATCGAGCGCCAGGGCGGCAATCGCCTCGTCCGATGGCATGACTGGCACCAGCTCCTGCTCGCTGCGATCGATCACCATCTTTTTGATCTGCTCAATGTAATGGTATTTCGACTGTTCCATCACTTCCCAGGTGAGGTCGGGGAACATCGCCAGCGGCATCCATGTCTCTTCCTGATTCACCGGCTTTTCCCTGATGAAGCGTACGCGCTTGACGTGCCAGACCTTATCATCCGGATTGAGCGCAAGTTTTGCCGCGAGCCGCTCATCGGCTTTCACCACTTCGAAGACGCTGACGTCGCTGTGCGTATCGACGTTGCGATCCGCTAACTTTTCGTAAAAACCGGTGAGCTGATAAATATCGTAATTCACCCGCTCCTCTTTTACATACGAGCCGCTGCCCTGAATACTTTCGATGATCTGCTCGTCGGCGAGCAGCTTCAAAGCCTGCCGCACGGTGACCCGGCTGACGCTAAACGCCTCCTGAAGGCTGGATTCCGTCGGCAGCGCGTCGCCAGGTTTTAACTCACCGGCATTAATTTTCTCGCGGAACGCATCGGCGATCTGCCGGTACATCGGTTTATTGCCCATTGTGTCGCGCCTTTTTAATACGTTTTCAGGGAATTATGCCTTCAGTGGTAAATTTGTAAATAATACAAATAAGATACAAATATCGGTGTTAGTGAAAATGATCACATAAATGTATTATCCGGTCTGCCACAATCCTGCCCAGACAATAACTTTGGATAGGTGAGGATCTTATGAACCTGACGACTCTGACCGACCCCCGTGCTGTCTGCGTGCAGGCGCAGTTTACCAGCCGTGATGAGGCAATCCGTCAGCTTGCGACGCGGCTGGTGGCGTTGAGCAAAATAGCCGACGCCGATACGTTTCTGGCAGACGTTTTCCATCGGGAATCGCTTGGCCCGACGGCGCTGGGCGAGGGGCTGGCCGTACCTCATGGTAAATCAGTGGCGGTAAACGAAGCGGCTTTTGCCGTGGCCACACTGCGTGAGCCGCTGGCCTGGGAAGGTGTGGACGGACCGGAGGAGGTCGAGCTAATTTTTCTGCTCGCCATTCCTCCCGCACAAGCGGGATCAACGCATATTCAGGTCCTGACGGAACTGACGTCTCGCCTGGCGGATGACGAGCTCAGGGCGCGCGTGATGACGGCGACCAGCGCGGAAGCGGTGCTTGCGGCGCTGGAAACGGCGCCTGACGCACAAGAAACCGCCGTTGCGGAGAATGCCCCGACGATCGTCTGCGTTACCGCCTGTCCGGCCGGGATCGCCCATACCTACATGGCAGCGGAGTATCTCGAAAAAGCGGGACGTAAGCTCGGCGTCAATGTGGTGGTCGAAAAGCAGGGGGCAAATGGTATTGAGGGGCGCATCACCGCGCAGCAGTTGCAGGAGGCAAAAGCGTGTATCTTCGCGGCGGAAGTGGCGATCAAAGAGCGTGAGCGTTTTCAGGGGATGCCCGCCATTTCCGTGCCCGTCGCGGAACCCTTACGCCATGCGGAAGCGCTCATTGAGCGTGCGCTGGCGCTACAGCCTGTATCCGATGCGCGTCCTGCGCATGTCGACTCGGACGCGAAAAAGTGCGTTAAAACCGAACTCAAGCAGGCGCTGCTCAGCGGTATCTCCTTTGCGGTGCCGCTGATTGTTGCTGGCGGCACGGTGCTGGCGGTGTCGGTACTGCTGGCGCAAATCCTGGGCTTGCAGCATCTGTTCGATCAGGAAAATTCGTGGCTGTGGATGTACCGCAAACTGGGCGGCGGGATGCTCGGTATTCTGATGGTGCCTGTTCTGGCAGCCTATACCGCTTACTCGCTGGCGGATAAACCTGCGCTAACGCCGGGCTTTGCGGCGGGTCTTGCCGCCAATATGATCGGCTCTGGTTTTCTCGGGGCCATCGTCGGCGGGCTGATTGCGGGCTACCTGATGCGCTGGGTAAAAAACCACATCCGACTGAGTAGCCGCTACAACGGCTTTCTGACCTTTTATCTCTATCCGGTGATTGGCGTGCTGGGCGCAGGCAGCCTGATGCTGTTTGTGATCGGCGAACCGGTGGCCTGGATCAATAATGCCCTGACCGCCTGGCTTAACGGTCTGTCCGGCGCGAACGCGCTGCTGCTGGGGGCGATCCTGGGCTTTATGTGCTCGTTCGATCTGGGCGGTCCGGTCAACAAAGCCTCTTACGCGTTCTGTCTGGGAGCGATGGCCAATGGCGTATACGGGCCTTATGCGATTTTTGCCTCCGTCAAAATGGTATCGGCCTTTACCGTGACGGCATCAACGATGCTGGCTCCGAACCTGTTCAAACAGTTCGAAATTGAAACCGGCAAGTCCACCTGGCTGCTGGGGCTGGCGGGCATCACCGAAGGGGCAATTCCGATGGCTATCGAGGATCCGTTGCGGGTCATCGGCTCATTTGTTCTGGGGTCAATGGTGACCGGAGCGATTGTCGGGGCGATGGGGATTGGGCTATCCACCCCCGGCGCGGGCATTTTCTCGCTCTTCTTACTGCATGATGCCGGGCTGGGCGGCGTGATGGCCGCTGTCGGCTGGTTTGGCGCCGCGCTGGCTGGCGCCACAATCTCTACGCTCATTTTACTGCTCTGGCGACGCCAGGCCGTGAAGAGCGGCACCTACGTGACTGAAGACATACCATCGTAAACACGCACTGACAGGAAACGAAGATGAAAGCTGTATCTCGCGTTCATATCACGCCACATATGCACTGGGACCGGGAGTGGTACTTCACCACCGAAGCGTCACGTATTCTTCTGGTCAATAATATGGAAGAGATCCTCACTCGTCTTGAGCAGGACGCAGAGTATAAATACTACGTACTCGACGGCCAGACGGCGGTGCTGGAAGATTATTTTGCCGTGAAACCGGAAAACAGGCCACGCGTGAAGGCACTGGTGGCGGCCGGGAAGCTGATTATCGGGCCGTGGTATACCCAGACGGATACCACCCTTGTTTCCGGCGAGTCGATTGTCCGAAATCTGATGTACGGTATACGCGACTGTCTGGCCTTTGGCGAGCCGATGAAAATTGGCTATCTGCCGGACTCCTTCGGCATGTCTTCCCAGCTGCCGCACATTTACAATGGTTTTGGCATCACGCGCACCATGTTCTGGCGCGGGTGTTCCGAGCGGCACGGTACCGATAAAACCGAATTTCTCTGGCAAAGTCAGGACGGCAGCGAAGTGACGGCACAGGTGCTGCCGCTGGGCTACGCGATTGGTAAGTACTTACCGGAGGATGAGGCCGGGCTGCGCAAACGGCTCGACACGTACTTCGAGGTGCTGGAAAAAGCCTCCGTGACGAAAGAAATTTTGCTGCCTAACGGCCATGATCAGATGCCGCTCCAGCAGAACATCTTTGCGGTGATGGATAAGCTGCGCGAAATCTATCCGCAGCGTCAGTTTGTGATGAGCCGCTTCGAGGAGGTGTTTGACCACATTGACGCGCACCGCGATGAACTGGCGACGCTGAAAGGGGAGTTTATTGACGGTAAATATATGCGGGTGCACCGGACGATAGGCTCCACGCGGATGGACATCAAAATCGCCCACGCCCGGATAGAGAATAAAATCGTCAACGTCCTTGAGCCGCTGGCCACGCTTGCCTGGACGCTGGGCTTTGAGTATCACCACGGCTTGCTGGAAAAAATGTGGAAAGAGATCCTCAAGAATCACGCCCATGACAGTATCGGCTGCTGCTGTAGTGACAAAGTGCATCGTGAGGTGATGTGCCGCTTCGAGCTGGCGGAAGACATGGCCGATAACCTGACGTGCTTCTATATGCGCAAGATTGTCGACAACATGCCGCAGAGCGAGGAAGACAAACTGGTGATGTTTAACCTCACGCCCTGGCCGCGTGAGGAAGTGATTAACACCACGATACGTCTGCGCGCCAGCCAGTTCCGCCTGCTGGACGATAGGGGGAATGAAATCCCTTACTGCCTGCGCAGCGCGCGTGAAATCGACCCCGGCTTGATTGACCGGCAGATTGTGCATTACGGCAACTACGATCCCTTTATGGAGTTTGATATCCAGCTCAATCAGATCCTGCCATCAATGGGTTACCGCACGCTCTGTATCGAGCCGCACGTGGCCGGCAAGCTGCTGGCGGCAGAAAAATCGTCGGAGGCGTTGCTGGAAAATGCTTTCTGGGAAATAACGTTAAACGACGACGGCACCCTGCGTCTGCTCGATAAAGCGTCCGGGCTTATCTATGACCGCGCGCTGGAAATAGAAGAGAGCTCGGATGATGGCGATGAGTACGACTACTCGCCTTCACGGGAAGAGTGGAGACTCACTTCCGCTCAGGGCGAGCATGAGGTTGAGGTGATCCACGAGGCCTGGCAGAGCAGGGCGGTGATCCGCCATCGCATGGCGGTGCCGGCGGATCTCACCGAACGTTCTGCGCGTCAGCAGACGGGAACGCTTGAGGCAGAACTCACGGTCACGCTCAGCCATAACAGCCGACGTATCGACGTTGAGGCGCGTCTCGGAAATCACGCGGATGACCACCGTGTGCGGGTGCTGATCCCGACGCCATTTACCGCAGACACGGTGTTAGCCGATACCCAGTTCGGTTCGCTGACGCGACCTGTACAGGATGAAGCGATGGCGAACTGGCAGGAGGAGGGCTGGAAGGAAGCGCCGCTGCCGGTGTGGAATCTGCTCAACTACGCGGTGCTCCAGGAACGGCGTAACGGAATGGCCCTGTTTACCGAAGGGTTGCGCGAATTTGAAGTGACTGGCGAGCGTCAAAAAACGTTTGCCCTGACGTTGCTTCGCGGCGTGGGGGTGCTTGGGAAGGAAGATTTACTGCTGCGCCCCGGCAGACCGTCCGGGATCAAAATGCCGGTGCCTGATTCGCAGATGCGGGGCCAGTTAACCTGTCGCTTTAGCCTGTTCAGTTTTAATGGTACGCCCGTCAGTGCTGGCGTTGCGCAGCAGGCGAAGTCGTGGTTAACGCCAGTGCACTGTTATAACAAAATCCCGTGGGATGCGATGAAGCTTAACCGCGCCTCTTTCACCACACCCTGTAGCTATAGCCTGTTAACGCTGGCGCCTAACGGATGCGTACTCAGTGCGCTGAAAAAAGCGGAGGATCGTGACGAGATGATTCTTCGTCTGTACAACCCTTCGGAGACCCGCTCCGGTGATGTGACTTTGTCTGTGAACCGTGAGGTCCAGGCCTGTTGCGAAACGGACATGAATGAGGTCCGCAAGGCGCAAGGGGAGGAGGGCTCAGCCATTACGGGACCTTTCCGGCCAGGCCAGTCACGCACCTTTAGCATAAAAATTGAAAGGTAATCCTCCGAACAAAATAAAGGCCGCATTCCTGCGGCCTTTATTTCATCAAATAGTCACGAAAGGGTGTTAATTTTAAGATTATTAAAGGTGAATGAAATGTAATCGTTTCGGCGGGTAGCAAAGTGAAAGAAAAATACTGTGAAGCAGATAACATTATATGGTTATCTTTCGGCAAAATGCGTTTTTTCTCGCGCGTTAATAAAAATCACAACTGTTTATATTATCTTCTGGCTTTTATAACCAATAACGCCTTTAAATATACATATTGTTAACAAGGTTTTTACTATCCGCACCACAAAGAAACATCATTAACAGCTCTGACTGTTTTTGATTTAAATCAATGTTTAATCCTTGGAAAAAGGCTCCGAAAGGCGTTAAATTGTCCCCGATCAAAATGGCCGAAAAGTGGTAATTTTGCTATAAATTGATCGCCGTCGAAAAACGTAAATCTGTTCGAATAAAAACCTGTTTATTGTAAGGGTTTTGCAGCGTATTATATTTACGGGATCAATTTGGTTTTTTCTTAACGTATTTGTAACCTTTCATCATTGCTTTTTCCTCCTGAAGAGAATAAGCAACGAAGAAGGGAAGCAGATAACTTTGTATTGGGGCATGCGTGTGGATCCTTATCTAACGGGGTTCACTCTCGGAGTCTTCATGCGATGAGCAAGGAGTCATAATGTTAGACGTAGTCGAACTGTCGCGCTTACAGTTTGCCTTGACCGCGATGTACCACTTCCTGTTTGTGCCGCTGACGCTCGGTATGGCGTTCCTGCTGGCCATCATGGAAACGGTTTACGTCCTCTCCGGCAAACAGATTTATAAAGATATGACCAAGTTCTGGGGCAAGTTGTTTGGTATCAACTTTGCGCTGGGCGTGGCAACCGGTCTGACCATGGAGTTCCAGTTCGGGACAAACTGGTCTTACTATTCCCACTATGTGGGGGATATTTTCGGTGCGCCGCTGGCCATTGAAGGTCTGATGGCCTTCTTCCTCGAATCCACCTTTGTAGGTCTGTTCTTCTTCGGTTGGGACCGTCTGGGTAAAGTCCAGCATATGGCGGTAACCTGGCTGGTGGCATTAGGCTCCAACTTGTCCGCACTGTGGATCCTGGTGGCGAACGGCTGGATGCAAAACCCAATCGCATCTGATTTCAACTTCGAAACCATGCGTATGGAGATGGTCAGCTTCGCTGAGCTGGTCCTGAACCCGGTTGCTCAGGTTAAATTCGTTCACACCGTGGCGTCTGGGTATGTGTGCGGCGCGATGTTCGTGCTGGGCATCAGCTCCTACTATATGCTGCGCGGCCGTGACTTCGCGTTCGCCAAGCGTTCTTTTGCTATCGCAGCAAGCTTCGGTATGGCCGCGATTCTGTCCGTGATTGTTCTGGGTGATGAATCCGGTTACGAAATGGGCGACGTGCAGAAAACCAAACTCGCCGCAATTGAAGCTGAATGGGAAACCCAGCCGGCACCGGCAGCGTTTACCCTGTTCGGTGTGCCTGACCAGGAAGCGCAGGAAAACCGCTTCGCCATTCAAATTCCTTACGCTCTGGGTATTATCGCCACGCGCTCCGTCGACAAACAGGTGACTGGCCTGAAAGATCTGATGGTGCAGCATGAAGAGCGTATCCGTAACGGGATGAAAGCCTACTCGCTGCTGGAACAGCTGCGCGCCGGCTCTACCGACCAGGCCGTTCGCGATCAATTTAACGACGTGAAGAAAGACCTCGGTTACGGTCTGCTGCTGAAACGCTATACCCCGAACGTCTCCGACGCGACGGAAGCGCAGATTCAGATGGCAACCAAAGACTCTATTCCACGCGTTGCGCCGCTGTACTTCGCGTTCCGCATCATGGTGGGTTGCGGCATTATCATGCTGCTGATCATCGCGGCCTCGTTCTGGTCAGTCATTCGTAACCGTATCGGTGAGAAAAAATGGCTGCTGCGCACCGCGCTGTACGGTATCCCACTGCCATGGATTGCTATCGAGTCCGGCTGGTTTGTTGCGGAATATGGCCGTCAGCCGTGGGCGATCGGTGAGGTGCTGCCAACAGCGGTAGCGAACTCCTCCCTGACCGCAGGCGACCTGATCTTCTCCATGCTGCTCATTTGCGGTCTGTACACCCTGTTCCTGGTGGCTGAACTGTTCCTGATGTTCAAGTTCGCGCGCCTTGGCCCAAGCAGCCTGAAAACCGGTCGCTACCACTACGAGCAGTCTGTTGCGACTACTCAGCCGGCACGCTAAGACAGGAGTCATCAAATGATCGATTATGAAGTATTGCGTTTTATCTGGTGGCTGCTGATCGGTGTTCTGCTGATTGGTTTCGCGGTCACCGATGGTTTCGACATGGGCGTGGGCATGCTCACCCGTTTCCTCGGTCGTAATGACACCGAGCGTCGAATCATGATCAACTCCATCGCCCCGCACTGGGACGGTAACCAGGTGTGGCTGATCACCGCAGGCGGCGCGCTGTTCGCTGCCTGGCCGATGGTCTACGCGGCTGCGTTCTCCGGCTTCTATGTGGCGATGATTCTGGTGCTGGCTTCTTTATTCTTCCGTCCGGTGGGTTTCGACTACCGTTCCAAGATTGAAGACACCCGCTGGCGTAACATGTGGGACTGGGGCATCTTCATCGGTAGCTTCGTTCCACCGCTGGTCATTGGTGTGGCGTTCGGTAACCTGTTGCAGGGCGTACCGTTCCACGTCGACGAATATATGCGTCTGTTCTACACCGGTAACTTCTTCCAGCTGCTGAATCCGTTTGGTCTGCTGGCAGGCGTGGTGAGCGTGGCGATGATCATCACCCAGGGGGCAACCTATCTCCAGATGCGTACCGTAGGTGAACTGCATCTGCGTTCCCGCGCTACCGCTCAGGTGGCAGCGCTGGTGACGCTGGTCTGCTTCGCTCTGGCCGGTGTGTGGGTCGTGTATGGTATTGATGGATACGTGGTGACGTCCGCTATCAACCATGCTGCACCGTCTAACCCGCTGACCAAAGAGGTGGCGCGTCAGGCCGGTGCATGGCTGGTGAACTTCAACAATACCCCTGTGCTGTGGGCTATCCCGGCTCTGGGTGTGCTGCTGCCACTGCTGACCGTGCTGACGTCTCGTCTGGAGAAAGGCGCTCTGGCGTTCGTATTCTCTTCCCTGACGCTGGCGTGCATCATCCTGACGGCCGGTATTGCGATGTTCCCGTTCGTGATGCCATCCAGCACCATGATGAATGCCAGCCTGACCATGTGGGATGCAACGTCCAGCCATATGACGCTGAACTTAATGACCTATGTGGCTTGCGTGTTCGTTCCGATTGTTCTGGCTTACACCATCTGGTGTTACTGGAAAATGTTCGGTCGTATCACTAAAGAACATATCGAAAGCAACACCCACTCTATGTACTAAGTAAGGAGCTGAATATGTGGTATTTCGCATGGATTTTAGGGACGCTTCTTGCCTGTGCGTTTGGTGTCATCACTGCCCTGGCGCTTGAGCATGTAGAAGCGACCAAAGCAGGTGAAGAAAAGCACTAATGAATATTATCGCAACGTTATATGCGGTAATGGATAAGCGCCCCTTGAGGGCGCTTTCCCTCATTATGGCATTACTGCTGGCAGGCTGTATCTTCTGGGACCCGTCGCGCTTCGCGGCGAAAACCAGCGAGCTTGAAATCTGGCATGGCTTCCTGATTATGTGGGCGGTGTGCGCAGGCGTGATTCACGGTGTCGGCTTTCGTCCGAAAGCGCTACACTGGCAGGGCATCTTCTGCCCACTGATTGCCGATCTGGTTCTTCTCGCCGGTTTGATTTTCTTCTTCTTCTGAATAAGAAATGTCCGTTAACGTTATGGGCTTACCCTGGCCCATAAAAATTTACTCTCCGTTTACTTTCTCCCATTCCAAACCATCATTCCCGCGCGTATAGTAGCGAAGTTTGAAAGCTCCAACTTTTCTTGTATTACCGGGATGTAAAGTGAATACAACGCTGTTTCGATGGCCGGTACGTGTCTATTACGAAGATACCGATGCCGGTGGTGTGGTCTACCACGCCAGCTACGTTGCTTTTTATGAACGGGCACGCACAGAGATGCTGCGCCATCATCACTTTAGTCAACAGGTGCTGTTGGCTGAGCGAGTTGCCTTCGTGGTACGCAAGATGACGCTTGAGTATTTTGCGCCTGCCAGACTCGACGATATGCTCGAAGTCCAAACAGAAATTACATCAATGCGCGGAACTTCACTGGTTTTCACGCAGCGGATAGTCAATGCAGAGAACACGGTACTGAACTCAGCTGAAGTCCTGATTGTCTGTGTTGATCCAACCATAATGAAGCCTCGTGCGCTTCCTAAGTCTATTGTCGCGGAGTTTAAGCAGTGACTGACATGAATATCCTTGATTTGTTCCTGAAGGCAAGCCTTCTGGTTAAACTTATCATGTTGATTTTGATTGGTTTTTCAATCGCATCCTGGGCCATCATCATCCAGAGAACGCGTATCCTCAATGCCGCTGGCCGCGAAGCCGAAGCGTTTGAAGATAAGTTCTGGTCGGGTATTGAGCTTTCTCGTCTGTACCAGGAAAGCCAGGGACGCCGTGATAACCTTTCAGGCTCCGAACAAATTTTCTACAGCGGTTTCAAAGAGTTCGCTCGCTTACATCGCGCTAACAGCCATGCGCCGGAAGCCGTGGTAGAAGGGGCGTCGCGTGCGATGCGCATCTCCATGAACCGCGAACTGGAAAATCTTGAAACGCATATTCCTTTCCTCGGAACCGTTGGCTCCATCAGCCCGTATATCGGCCTGTTTGGTACGGTGTGGGGGATCATGCACGCCTTTATCGCCCTTGGGGCGGTGAAGCAGGCAACGTTGCAGATGGTTGCGCCGGGTATCGCAGAAGCACTGATCGCGACCGCAATCGGTCTGTTCGCCGCAATTCCGGCGGTAATGGCGTACAACCGTCTGAACCAGCGCGTGAACAAACTGGAACTGAACTACGACAACTTTATGGAAGAGTTCACCGCGATTCTGCATCGTCAGGCGTTTACCAGCACCGAGAGCAACAAGGGGTAAACCATGGCCAGATCGCGTGGACGAGGTCGTCGCGAGCTCAAGTCCGAAATCAATATCGTTCCGTTACTGGACGTGCTGCTGGTGCTGCTGCTGATCTTTATGGCGACGGCGCCCATCATCACCCAGAGCGTGGAAGTTGATCTGCCGGATGCGACAGAATCACAGGCGGTAAGCACCAATGACGATCCTCCGGTCATCATTGAGGTTTCCGGCGTAGGGCAGTACAGCGTGGTGGTAGAGAAAGATCGTATGGATCAGCTTCCGCCAGAGCAGGTTATTGCTGAAGCGCAACGACGCCTGGAGTCAAATCCGAAGACGGTCTTCTTAATCGGTGGTGCGAAAGACGTACCATATGATGAAATTATCAAAGCGCTGAACTTGCTACATAGCGCGGGCGTTAAGTCAGTTGGCTTAATGACTCAGCCTATTTGATCATCTGCGTAGTTTTTGGGAACCGATAGTGTCAAAGGCAACCGAACAGAACGACAAGCTTAAGCGAGCGATAATCGTCTCCGCAGTGCTGCACGTAATTCTTTTTGCAGCGCTGATCTGGAGTTCGTTCGATGAGCACCTTGATGCATCAGGCGGCGGTGGGGGCTCGTCTATCGACGCCGTCATGGTGGATCCCGGTGCGATCGTTCAGAACTATAATCGTCAGCAACAGCAGCAGGCGAGCTCTAAACGTGCTGAAGAGCAGCGAGAAAAACAGGCGCAACAGCAGGCGGAAGAGCTGCGTGAAAAGCAGGCCGCCGAGCAGGAACGTCTGAAGCAGCTTGAGAAAGAGCGTTTGCAGGCGCAGGAAGCGGCGAAAGAGCAGGCAGAGCAGCAGAAGCAGGCTGAAGCCGCTGCGAAGAAGGCGCAGGAACAGCAGAAGCAGGCGGAAGAGGCGGCAGCCAAAGCCGCGGCTGATGCAAAAGCGCAGGCTGACGCACAGGCGAAATTAGCGGCTGACGCGGCGAAGAAAGCCGCTGCTGATGCTCAGAAAAAAGCGGAAGCAGAAGCTGCGAAGAAAGCCGCTGCTGATGCTCAGAAAAAAGCGGAAGCAGAAGCTGCGAAGAAAGCCGCTGCTGATGCCCAGAAGAAAGCGGAAGCAGAAGCCGCGAAGAAAGCCGCTCAGGAAGCAGAGAAGAAAGCTGCTGCCGATGCTGCGAAGAAAGCGGCTGCTGCCGAGAAGGCTGCGGCTGAAAAAGCGGCTGCCGCTGAAAAAGCTGCGGCTGATAAAAAAGCGGCTGCCGAGAAAGCTGCCGCAGCTAAAAAAGCTGCTGCCGAAAAAGCCGCAGCCGACAAGAAAGCTGCCGCTGAAAAAGCCGCTGCCAGGAAGGCCGCTGCTGAAAAAGCTGCCGCTGAAGCAGCCACCGCTGACGATATCATTGGCGACCTGAGTTCTGGTAAGAATGCACCGAAAACGGGCGGTGGGGCGAAAGGAAGTAACGCAGCACCGGCAGGAAGTGGTAACACTAAGAACAACGGTGCTTCTGGCGCTGAGATCAACGACTATAAGAATCAGATTGCTGCGGCTATATCCAGCAGGCTTAACGATAAATCATTGTATACAGGGAAAACATGCAGACTGCATATTAAACTGCATACTGATGGTACCGTGCTGAGCGTTGAGTCTGAAGGAGGCGATGACGCATTATGCCAGGCTGCACTTGTGGCAGTGAATCAGGCAAAACTGCCAAAACCTCCGTCACAGGCTGTCTATGAAGTGTTCAAAGACGCTTCGCTGAACTTTAAGCCATAAGCAGAGCTGCGGTTATCGGGTTCTGATAGTTTTGTGTATTTGAGTTTGTTAACCTTCTGCTAAATTATCCAGGACTTATTGTTCGGATAAGGGAGATATGATGAAGCAGGCATTACGATTAGCTTTTGGTTTTTTAGTACTGTTGACGTCAGCAGTGCATGCCACAGTAAGCATCGACATTACCGACTGGAACGACTCAGCGCGTCCAATCGGTGTCGTTCCGTTCCAGTGGGCAGGCCCGGGCGCTGCGCCTGAAGATATTGGCGGCATTGTTGCAGCTGACCTGCGTAACAGCGGTAAATTTAACCCCTTAGATCGTTCTCGTCTGCCGCAGCAGCCGGGTACCGCTCAGGAAGTTCAACCTGCTGCATGGTCTGCACTGGGTATTGATGCCGTGGTTGTCGGACAGGTTACTCCTGCGCCAGACGGCGGCTATAACGTCGCTTATCAGCTGGTGGATACCGGCGGTGCGCCGGGTACCGTTCTGGCTCAAAACACGTATAAGGTGAACAAGCAGTGGCTGCGTTACGCAGGCCATACGGCGAGTGACGAAGTGTTTGAGAAGCTGACCGGTATTAAAGGTGCGTTCCGTACCCGTATCGCGTACGTAGTACAGACCAACGGCGGCCAGTTCCCTTATGAGCTGCGCGTCTCTGACTACGATGGCTACAACCAGTTCACCGTACACCGTTCACCACAGCCGCTGATGTCTCCGGCATGGTCTCCGGACGGCTCTAAGCTGGCGTACGTGACCTTCGAAAGCGGCCGTTCCGCGCTGGTTATCCAGACGCTCTCTAACGGTGCTGTGCGTCAGGTTGCGTCATTCCCGCGTCACAACGGTGCGCCTGCGTTCTCTCCGGACGGTACCAAACTGGCGTTTGCCCTGTCTAAAACCGGTAGCCTGAACCTGTACGTGATGGATATTGGTTCTGGTCAGATCCGTCAGGTCACGGATGGTCGTAGCAACAACACTGAGCCAACCTGGTTCCCGGACAGCCAGAATCTGGCCTTTACGTCTGACCAGGCAGGTCGACCACAAGTTTATAAAGTGAATATCAACGGCGGAGCAGCGCAGCGTATTACCTGGGAAGGTTCTCAGAACCAGGATGCTGACGTCAGTGCCGATGGTAAAACGATGGTAATGGTCAGTACTGCGGGTGGTCAGCAGCACATTGCCAAACAAGATCTGGTAACGGGGGGCGTACAAGTACTGTCGTCAACGTTCCTGGATGAAACGCCAAGTCTGGCACCTAACGGCACCATGGTAATCTACAGCTCTTCTCAGGGGATGGGATCCGTGCTGAATCTGGTTTCTACAGATGGGCGTTTCAAAGCGCGTCTTCCGGCAACTGATGGACAGGTAAAATCACCTGCCTGGTCGCCGTATCTGTAATAATAATTAATTGATTACTAAAGGAATCTTAGAAATGCAACTGAACAAAGTGCTGAAGGGGCTGATGATCGCTCTGCCTGTTATGGCAATCGCAGCGTGTTCTTCTAACAAGAATGCAAGCAATGACCAGAGCGGCGAAGGCATGATGGGTGCCGGCACCGGTATGGACGCTAACGGCAATGGCAATATGTCTTCTGAAGAGCAAGCGCGTCTTCAGATGCAGCAGTTACAGCAGAACAACATCGTTTACTTCGATCTGGATAAATACGACATCCGTTCTGACTTCGCTGCAATGCTGGATGCGCACGCAAACTTCCTGCGTAGCAACCCGTCTTACAAAGTCACCGTAGAAGGTCATGCGGACGAACGTGGTACTCCGGAGTACAACATCTCCCTGGGTGAACGTCGTGCAAACGCTGTTAAAATGTACCTCCAGGGTAAAGGCGTTTCTGCTGACCAGATCTCCATCGTTTCTTACGGTAAAGAAAAACCAGCAGTACTGGGTCACGACGAAGCGGCTTACTCCAAAAACCGTCGTGCCGTACTCGTTTACTAAGAGAATTGCATGAGCAGTAACTTCAGACATCATCTGATGAGTCTGTCGTTACTGGTTGGAATAGCGGCCCCCTGGGCCGCTTTTGCTCAGGCACCAATCAGTAGTGTCGGCTCAGGCTCGGTAGAAGACCGGGTCACTCAACTCGAGCGTATTTCTAACGCTCACAGCCAGCTTTTAACTCAACTCCAGCAGCAGCTTTCCGATAACCAGAATGATATTGATTCCCTTCGTGGTCAGATCCAGGAGAGTCAGTATCAGCTTAATCAGGTTGTGGAGCGCCAGAAGCAAATTTTGTTGCAGATGGATAGCCTGAACAGCGGCGGAGCAGCAGCACAGCCAGCAGCAGGCGATCAAAGCGGTGCGGCAACGCCTGCACCTGCGGCAGATGCCTCCGCGTCGTCTGGTGCGCCTGTACAGAGCGGTGACGCGAATACGGACTACAACGCGGCCATTGCCCTGGTGCAGGACAAATCGCGCCAGGACGATGCTATCGTTGCGTTTCAGAACTTTGTTAAGAAGTACCCTGATTCCACTTACCAGCCAAATGCGAACTACTGGCTGGGTCAGTTGAATTACAACAAGGGTAAAAAGGATGATGCGGCGTTTTATTTTGCCTCTGTGGTGAAAAATTACCCGAAATCACCGAAAGCGCCTGATGCGATGTATAAAGTCGGCGTGATCATGCAGGACAAAGGCGACACTGCAAAAGCCAAAGCGGTTTATCAGCAGGTGGTTGCAAAATTCCCGGGTACAGACGGCGCCAAACAAGCGCAAAAACGTTTGAGTTCGATGGGTTGATTATCGCATGACCAGAAATCGCGTCATTTCTGGTCGTGCAGCATGATTCCTAAGCAGTTAAATGATCTTCATCGAAATTTTTGTTGCGCAGAATTCTTAAATCAGTAATATATGCCGCCGTTGCCACGGGATATCAAACAACGTGAAAGCAGCGCAAAAGTGGGTCGTTAGCTCAGTTGGTAGAGCAGTTGACTTTTAATCAATTGGTCGCAGGTTCGAATCCTGCACGACCCACCACTTAAAGCAGTTCTGGCAGTACAGAGTGGGTGATTAGCTCAGTTGGTAGAGCATCTCCTTTACACGGAGGGGGTCGGCGGTTCGAGCCCGTCATCACCCACCACTCGGGTCGT
>NZ_JBMKIP010000001.1:0-772774 GCF_049236825.1 Enterobacter cloacae complex sp. SHL001 | reverse complement strand
TGGTAGAGCATCTCCTTTACACGGAGGGGGTCGGCGGTTCGAGCCCGTCATCACCCACCACTCGGGTCGTTAGCTCAGTTGGTAGAGCAGTTGACTTTTAATCAATTGGTCGCAGGTTCGAATCCTGCACGACCCACCAATTTTATTGGTTCCGAGTGATAATTCAGGCAACACCCGAACGGGTCGTTAGCTCAGTTGGTAGAGCAGTTGACTTTTAATCAATTGGTCGCAGGTTCGAATCCTGCACGACCCACCAGCCTGAATAGATTTGAAGTACATCCCGCAAGGGGTCGTTAGCTCAGTTGGTAGAGCAGTTGACTTTTAATCAATTGGTCGCAGGTTCGAATCCTGCACGACCCACCAGTGTTGAAAGGCGCCCTAAAGGCGCCTTTTTGCTATCTGTCGTTCGCCAGTGCCTTGTAGGTCGGGTAAGGCGAAGCCGCCACCCGACAGATGCTACCGGCATCAATTCCCGATGACATTCCCCCTCAAATTCGCTATCTTGTTTAGTATACAAAACACCATTGCCTCATTTTTGTTATCTCATGCAAAACAAAGGCAATATTGTTAAGCCAGTAAAACGAGAAGCCATAATGAGTGTGATGTTTGATCCCGAAACCGCAATCTATCCCTTCCCGCCGAAGCCAGCTCCGCTAAGCCGGGATGAAAAACAGTTCTATCGTGAAAAAATTAAGCGCCTGCTTAAAGAGCGTGATGCGGTGATGGTGGCGCATTACTACACCGACCCGGAAATTCAGCAGCTGGCAGAAGAGACGGGCGGCTGTATCTCAGATTCCCTGGAAATGGCGCGTTTCGGTGCAAAACATCCTGCCTCCACGCTGCTGGTTGCAGGTGTGCGCTTCATGGGCGAAACGGCAAAAATTCTCAGCCCGGAAAAAACCATACTGATGCCGACGCTGAATGCCGAATGCTCCCTTGACCTCGGTTGCCCGATTGATGAGTTCACCGCCTTCTGTGATGCCCACCCTGATCGTACCGTGGTGGTCTATGCCAACACGTCTGCGGCGGTGAAAGCCCGGGCAGACTGGGTAGTGACCTCCAGTATCGCCGTTGAGCTGATTGAGCATCTGGACAGCCTGGGGGAGAAAATCATCTGGGCGCCCGATCGTCACCTGGGAAACTATGTACAAAAACAAACCGGTGCGGATGTGCTGTGCTGGCAGGGCGCCTGTATCGTTCACGACGAGTTTAAGACCCAGGCCCTGACGCGCATGAGAGGGTTATACCCGGACGCCGCGATTCTGGTGCACCCGGAATCCCCGCAGTCCATCGTCGACATGGCGGATGCCGTCGGGTCAACCAGCCAGCTCATTCATGCTGCGAAAACCCTGTCACACAAGCAGCTCATTGTGGCGACCGATCGCGGTATCTTCTACAAGATGCAGCAGGCCGTGCCGGAAAAAACGTTGCTCGAAGCGCCGACCGCCGGAGAAGGGGCGACCTGCCGAAGCTGCGCGCATTGCCCGTGGATGGCGATGAATGGGCTCAAAGCGATTGCGGAGGGGCTGGAAAACGGTGGCGCAGCGCATGAGATCCACGTGGATGCCGCTCTGCGTGAAGGCGCGTTAATTCCACTTAACCGTATGCTGGATTTTGCGGCTACACTACGTACTTAACTTATTACGCCCCGGAGAAAAAATGGATTTTTTTAGCACACAGAACATCCTGGTTCATATCCCGATTGGTGCGGGCGGCTATGACCTGTCGTGGATTGAAGCGGTGGGTACGCTGGCCGGTTTACTCTGTATCTGGCTGGCCAGCCTTGAGAAGATCAGCAACTATGCGTTCGGGCTGATAAACGTCACGCTGTTTGCGATCATCTTCTTCCAGATCCAGCTCTACGCCAGCCTGCTTCTACAGCTGTTCTTCTTCGCAGCCAATATCTATGGCTGGTACGCCTGGTCTCGGCAAAACAGTCAGCAGGAGGCGGAACTGCAAATCCGCTGGCTGCCGTTGCCAAAAGCCATCACCTGGTTCGCGGCCTGCGTGGTAGCTATCGGCTTTATGACCGTCTTTATTGATCCGGTATTTGCCTTCCTGACGCGCGTGGCGGTCTCGGTCATGTCGGGTCTGGGATTAAACGTGACGATGCCTGAGCTTCAGCCGGATGCCTTCCCGTTCTGGGATTCCTGCATGATGGTGTTGTCGATTGCCGCAATGATCCTGATGACCCGTAAATACGTTGAGAACTGGCTGCTGTGGGTGGTCATCAACGTCATTAGCGTGGTGATTTTTGCCCGCCAGGGTGTTTATGCCATGTCGCTGGAGTACATGCTGCTGACGGTCATTGCCCTGAACGGCAGTCGCATGTGGATTAACAGCGCGCGTGAGCGTGGCTCGCGCGCGCTTTCCCGTTAATGGTGATGGGCGTGTGAGTGGCCGGACTGCGCCTCGTTCAGGTGACAGTCTGGCCCGTTACATGGCTGATACTCCATCTGGATGGTGGCGTGCGCAATTTCGTAGTGATGCTCAAGGAAGTGCCGAATACGTTCAAGCAACGCATCGTGATCGTGGGGCGGAATAACCTGAACGTGCAGCGTCATAAGCGGTTTCTCACCCACCAGCCAGACGTGAACGTGGTGAACGTTACGGACTTCAGGAATGGAACGACACAGATTGCGTTTTAGCTCGCCAATATCCAGCGACGTGGGAGCGCCTTCCAGCAGCTCATTGACGCTCTCTTTCAACAGCCGCCAGGCACTGCGTAATACAAGGCACGATACCAGCACGGAAAGAATCGGGTCGATGGGAGTCCAGCCCGTGCCCATAATGATCAGCGCGGCTACGATGGCCCCTACGGAACCCAGCAGATCGCCCAGCACATGAAGCGCCGCGGCCCGTACGTTCAGATTTTTTTCACTGCTGCCGCGGTGCAATATCCAGAACGCCAGAATATTGGCGACCAACCCGGCAATGGCGATAACCATCATTGTCGTCCCGGCTATCGGTTGTGGATGCCGAAAGCGCTGAAAAGCCTCCCAGACGATAAGAAGAGTAATGACCACCAGTGCAATCGCATTCACAAAGGCGGCAAGCGTGGTCAGTCTGAGCCAGCCAAAGGTGTGGCGGGTATTGGGAGGGCGACGGGCAAACTGCACGGCCAGCAGAGCAAACAGGAGCGCGGCAGCGTCGGTCAGCATATGCCCGGCATCGGCCAGCAGCGCCAGCGATCCGGATATCAGCCCGCCTATTACCTCAATTATCATAAAGGTGGCAGTGACGCCAAAAGCCAGCAGAAGCCGTTTGGCATTTTCATCGCCAGTGGAGTGGGAATGGGAGTGGGAGTGCGCCATGGTATCGTTCCTGATTTATTATTATTTTTAGTTTAGCGTTTTTAAGAGCTTAAATAAAAAAGGAGAGCATTCGCTCTCCCTGTTTTACCTTACGGAAGGTTACTGGGTAGTACCGTCCGTTTTGGTATTGGCATCGCTGCCTACTTTGTCATTCGGGTCCGGGCATTTCCCGTCTTTACACACAGAGTTTTTATGAACCTCGTCGGTGGTCATACCCTCATGGTTCATCGTGCCTGTGCTCGTCCCGCCGGTGTTGGTATTGCCCGTGTTGATATTACTGTTATCAACATTGTTTGGCGCAATATTCTGTTTTGCATCCGGCGCAACCTGGCCCGCTTCGGCAGCGGCATTAGCGTCGCCATTGCTGCCGGATGAGCCTGCGTCAGCAGCCAGTACGCTACCGCTTGCCAGAGTAAGGGTTGCCGTCAGGAAAAGCGTAGTCAGTTTCGTCATTTTCATCATGGTGCTCCTGTTCTTATCGTTACGCTGGATAACATTCTCCAACAGTGCATCTTGTTCAGTGGCGAAAGATCCCAGTTTCCTGATTTATGTCAGGATGGAATCGCGTATAAATATTTAAAAACAGTCGTTACAAGTAAAAAGCTTAGGCCAGATCTCATTTTTCGCTATTTTGTTGTGTATTTTAGGCGAATTCCAGGAATTATCTGCGCGAAGTGTAAAATCCCGTTTACACTTCGTGGCCGACAAGTTAGATTGAAAGGATTGCTTTCATTACTAAAGATATGGCAGAGCCGGAAAGAAGATGAATTATCAGAACGACGATTTACGCATTAAAGAGATCAATGAGTTATTACCTCCCGTAGCGCTCCTTGAAAAATTCCCCGCCACCGAAAATGCCGCCAACACGGTGTCTCATGCCCGCAAGGCGATCCACAAGATCCTGAAAGGTAGCGACGATCGTCTTCTGGTGGTCATTGGGCCGTGCTCCATTCACGATCCTGCTGCGGCCAAAGAGTATGCGTCCCGTCTGCTCGCCCTGCGTGAAGAGCTGAAAGGCGAACTGGAAATCGTGATGCGCGTTTATTTCGAAAAACCGCGTACCACCGTGGGCTGGAAAGGGTTGATCAACGATCCGCATATGGACAACAGTTTCCAGATCAACGACGGCCTGCGCATTGCGCGTAAGCTGCTGCTGGAGATCAACGACAGCGGGCTGCCTGCTGCCGGAGAATTCCTCGATATGATCACCCCGCAGTATCTGGCTGACCTGATGAGCTGGGGCGCTATTGGCGCGCGTACGACGGAATCTCAGGTTCACCGTGAGCTGGCGTCTGGCCTGTCATGCCCGGTGGGGTTCAAAAATGGCACTGATGGCACCATTAAAGTCGCTATTGACGCCATTAATGCGGCTGGCGCGCCGCACTGCTTCCTGTCGGTGACCAAGTGGGGCCACTCCGCTATCGTGAATACCAGCGGTAATGGCGATTGCCATATCATACTGCGCGGCGGTAAAGAGCCTAACTACAGTGCTAAACACGTAGCGGAGGTAAAAGCAGGGCTGGAGAAAGCGGGTCTGGCACCGCAGGTGATGATCGATTTCAGCCATGCCAACTCCAGCAAACAGTTTAAAAAGCAGATGGAAGTCGGCGCAGATGTGTGTCAGCAAATCGCCAGCGGTGAACGCGCAGTGATTGGGGTGATGATTGAGAGCCATCTGGTGGAAGGCAACCAGAACCTGGAGGGCAGTGAGCCGCTGGTCTACGGTAAGAGCGTGACGGATGCCTGCATTGGCTGGGACGATACCGATGCGATCCTGCGTCAGTTGGCGGATGCGGTTAAAGCGCGTCGCGGCTAAGTTTGTCCCGGGCAATAAAAAAGCGTGGATTGCTCCACGCTTTTTTTATGTCCGGGGAATATTACTTCGCTTTACCCTGGTTCGCCACGGCCGCCGCTTTTGCAGCGATTTCGTCGGCGTTACCCAGGTAGTAATGTTTAACTGGCTTGAAGTTTTCGTCGAACTCGTACACCAGCGGCACGCCGGTAGGGATATTCAGCTCGAGGATTTCATCTTCACCCATGTTGTCCAGGTATTTCACCAGCGCACGCAGGGAGTTACCGTGAGCAGCGATAATGACGCGCTCGCCGCTTTTCAGGCGTGGCAGAATGGTTTCGTTCCAGTAAGGCACAACGCGGTCGATGGTCAGCGCCAGGCTTTCGGTCTGCGGCAGTTCAGCCTCAGTCAGCTTCGCGTAACGCGGATCGTGGCCCGGGTAGCGCTCGTCATCTTTGCTCAGCTCTGGAGGCGTGACCGCAAAACCACGACGCCACTGCTTAACCTGCTCGTCACCGTATTTTTCTGCGGTTTCCGCTTTGTTCAGACCTTGCAGCGCACCGTAGTGACGCTCGTTCAGTTTCCAGGATTTCTCAACCGGCAGCCAGGCCTGATCCAGCTCGTCCAGAACGTTCCACAGGGTATGGATGGCACGTTTCAGCACAGAGGTGTAAGCAAAGTCAAAGGTGAAGCCTTCTTCTTTCAGCAGTTTACCTGCCGCTTTTGCTTCGCTCACGCCTTTCTCGGACAGATCAACGTCATACCAACCGGTGAAGCGGTTTTCGTTGTTCCACTGGCTTTCGCCGTGGCGCACCAGGACAAGCTTAGTATTAGCCATTTCTTACTCCTCAAGCATTTTGAATGATAACAATTCTCATTATATTGCTGTGACTGTGCCAGCAGCAACGCTTAACCCTAACCATAGCGAAAATAGTTCGAGAGTGTAAGATGCATGTGAATCCAGGGTTATGATTTTGTCTGCGATCGCCGCTATTTTCAGCAAGGCGGAGATAAAAAAGCCCTCGCGATGAGGGCCAGTCTTTTTTGCCGGATGGCGCTTCGCTTATCAGGCCTATATTCGTAGGCCCGTGCGCCGCCGGACATTAAGCGCGCGGAATGAAATGATACTCGGTGACGCTTACGTACTCTTCACCCGGACGTAGCACGCAGTCCGGCTGCGGCCATTCAGGATGGTTAGGCGTGTCCGGAAGGAACTCGCTCTCCAGCGCCAGTCCTTGCCAGGCGCCGTAGGCGTCATGTTCACGCGCCGTGGTACCCTCCAGATAGTTACCGGAGTAGAACTGTAGGGCGGGGGCGGTGGTGTAGACCGTCATCTGTAACTTCTCATCAGCAGACCAGACCTGTGCGGCAGGTTGAGAAAGATCGCCTTTTGCCTGCAACAGGAACGCGTGGTCGTAGCCTTTCACCTTGCGCTGATCGTCATCACTCAGGAAATCCTGAGCAATGGTTTTCGGCTGACGGAAATCAAAGCTATTTCCGCTTACCGGTTTCAGCCCCTGATAAGGGATACCCATCTCATCGACCGGCAGATACTCATCCGCCAGGATCTGGAGTTTGTGGCTGCGGACATCGGTCTGATTACCGTCAAGGTTGAAATAGGCGTGGTTAGTCAGATTGACCGGGCACGGCTTATCGACGGTCGCGCGGTACTCAATGGCGATGCGATTATCTTCGGTCAGGGTGAAGCGCGCGGTTGCGGTGAGATTGCCCGGGAAGCCCTGGTCTCCATCGAGGGAGTCCAGAGAGAACCAGACCTCACCGTCATTTTGCTGCACAATCTTCCAGCGACGTTTATCAAACCCTTCCGGGCCGCCGTGCAGCTGATTTTCGCCCTGGCTGGCAAGCAGGGAATACGTTACGCCGTCCATCGTAAACCGGCTTCTGGCGATGCGGTTAGCGTAGCGGCCTATGGATGCGCCCAGAAAAGCGGTCTGCTCGATATACTGCTCCGGCGATGCGCAGCCAAGCAGGGTTTCGCGCACGCTGCCGTCAGGCATCGGTACGCGGGCAGAAAGTAACGTTGCGCCCCAGTCCATCAGCGTAACCACCATCCCGGCGCTGTTGCGCAGGGTTAACAGGCGATACGGCAGACCATCCGGTGCGAGTGTTGGTGTTTCGTTTAGCACTGTCCGGCTCCTTGTGATGCTTTGCAGACATAGAAAGTTTCTTTGATGCCCGTTTTGGCTTCGTACTGTTTAGCCACCGCGTCCTGAATGGCAGGGACCAGCTCTTCCGGCACCAGGGCGACGACGCACCCGCCGAATCCGCCGCCGGTCATACGCACGCCGCCTTTGTCGCCAATCGTGGCTTTCACAATTTCAACCAGGGTGTCGATTTGCGGCACGGTGATTTCGAAATCGTCACGCATGGAGGCATGCGATTCGGCCATCAGCTCGCCCATCCGTTTCAGGTCACCTTTCGCCAGCGCGGAGGCGGCTTCTACGGTACGGGCATTTTCCGTCAGTATATGACGCACGCGCTTCGTGACAACCGGGTCCAGTTCGTGGGCAACCTTGTTAAATTCATCAAGTGAGACATCACGCAGGGCTGGCTGCTGGAAGAAGCGCGCGCCGGTTTCGCACTGTTCGCGACGGGTGTTGTACTCGCTGCCCACCAGGGTGCGTTTGAAGTTGCTGTTGATGATCACCACAGCCGCACCTTTAGGCAGCGGAACCGCTTTGGTCCCGAGGGAGCGGCAGTCAATCAGCAAAGCGTGTTCTTTCTTGCCCAGCGCGGAAATCAGCTGATCCATAATGCCGCAGTTGCAGCCCACGAACTGGTTTTCCGCTTCCTGACCGTTGAGGGCGATCTGGGCCCCGTCCAGCGGCAGATGATAAAGCTGCTGGAACACGGTGCCGACCGCCACTTCCAGCGATGCGGAAGAGCTTAATCCCGCCCCCTGCGGCACGTTGCCGCTGATCACCAGATCGGCCCCGCCGAAATTCTTGTTACGCTTTTGCAGGTGCTTCACCACGCCGCGAACATAGTTCGACCACTGCTGGCTGTCGTGGGTCACGATCGGCGCATCGAGGGAAAATTCGTCAATTTCGTTGCCGTAATCCGCGGCGATCACTCGCACCTGACGATCGTCGCGTTTCGCGCAGCTGATCACCGTCTGGTAGTCGATGGCACACGGCAGGACAAAACCGTCGTTATAGTCGGTGTGCTCGCCGATCAGATTAACGCGGCCTGGCGCCTGGATAACATGGGTGGCAGGGTAGCCAAATTTTTCAGCAAACAGGGATTGTGTTTTATCTTTCAGACTCATTTTTAGACTCCTGATTCGCGGTAATGGACGTCGCTAACGGCACGCAGACGTTCTGCCGCCTGTTCCGCCGTCAGGTCGCGCTGGGTTTCCGCCAGCATTTCATAGCCCACCATGAATTTACGTACCGTCGCAGAGCGCAGCAGCGGCGGGTAGAAGTGTGCATGTAACTGCCAGTGTTGATTCTCTTCGCCGTTAAACGGCGCGCCGTGCCAGCCCATGGAGTAGGGGAAGGAGCACTGGAAGAGGTTGTCGTAGCGGCTGGTCAGTTTTTTCAGCGCCAGCGCCAGGTCGTCACGCTGGGCGTCGCTGAGTTCGGTAATGCGCTGAACATGGGCTTTCGGCAGCAGCAGCGTCTCAAACGGCCACGCCGCCCAGTAAGGGACCACCGCAAGCCAGTGCTCGGTTTCCACTACGGTACGGCTGCCATCTGCCAGCTCACGCTGGGTGTAATCCACCAGCATCGGCGAACCGTTCTGGGCGAAATACGCTTTTTGCAGTCGGTCCTCACGCTCGGCTTCATTCGGCAGGAAGCTGTTCGCCCAGATCTGACCGTGCGGATGCGGGTTGGAGCAGCCCATCGCCGCGCCTTTGTTTTCGAACACCTGCACCCAGGGATAGCTCTGCCCCAGCTCTGCGGTTTGCGCCTGCCAGGTGCTGACCACCTCTTTCAGCGCCTCCACGCTCAGCTCCGGCAGCGTTTTGCTGTGATCGGGCGAGAAGCAGATCACGCGGCTGGTGCCGCGGGCGCTTTCGCAGCGCATCAGCGGGTCATGGCTTTCCGGCGCGTCCGGCGTATCGGTCATCAGCGCGGCAAAGTCGTTAGTAAACACGAAGGTGCCTTGGTAGTCCGGGTTTTTATCGCCCGTCACGCGCGTATTGCCCGGGCAGAGGAAACAGTCCGGATCATGCTGCGGCAGCGTCTGTTTAGCCGGCGTCTCTTGCGCCCCCTGCCAGGGGCGCTTGGCGCGATGCGGTGAAACTAATATCCATTGCCCGCTGAGCGGGTTAAAACGACGATGCGGGTGATCGACGGGATTGAATTGCGTCATGACAAATCCTTAATCTGGATAGCCTTGCGGATGGCGCGACTGCCAGTGCCAGGTATCCTGTGCCATTTCATCAAGCGTGCGGGTGACACGCCAGTTAAGCTCTTTATCCGCTTTGGTGGCATCGGCCCAGTAAGCCGGGAGGTCGCCATCCCGGCGGGGAGCGAAGTGATACTTCACCGGCTTGCCGCAGGCTTTACTGAAGGCATTCACCACGTCCAGCACGCTGCTGCCGATCCCGGCGCCGAGGTTGTAAATATGCACGCCCGGTTTATCCGCCAGCTGCTGCATCGCCGCCACGTGGCCGTCGGCCAGATCCATGACGTGAATGTAATCGCGCACGCCGGTGCCATCTTCGGTGGGATAATCGTTACCAAAAATCGCCAGGGAATCGCGGCGCCCTACGGCAACCTGCGCGATATACGGCATCAGGTTATTAGGAATGCCCTGCGGATCTTCGCCCATATCCCCTGACGGATGCGCGCCAACCGGGTTGAAGTAGCGCAGCAATGCGATGCTCCATTCAGGCTGGGCTTTTTGCAGGTCGGTCAGGATCTGCTCTACCATCAGCTTGCTTTTGCCATACGGGCTTTGCGGCGTACCGGTCGGGAAGCTTTCAACGTAAGGAATTTTTGGCTGATCGCCGTAGACGGTCGCGGAGGAGCTGAAGATAAAGTTTTTAACGTTGGCCGCACGCATGGCGGAGATCAGACGCAGGGTACCGTTGACGTTGTTGTCATAGTACTCAAGCGGTTTTGCCACCGATTCGCCAACCGCTTTCAGGCCAGCGAAGTGGATAACGGTTTCAATCGCGTGATCGTGAAGGATTTCAGTCATCAACGCTTCATTGCGGATGTCGCCTTCCACGAAAGTCGGCTGTTTGCCCGAAAGACGTTCAATGACCGGCAGCACGCTGCGCTTACTGTTGCACAGGTTATCAAGAATGACGACATCGTGGCCGCTTTGCAGCAGTTGCACACAGGTATGACTTCCTATGTAACCGCTACCACCTGTTACCAGAACTCGCATATTTCGCTCCATTAGGCTTATGGTATGAATTAACCATAGCATATCAGAGACGCGAAAAGTGTGACATGGGATAAAATAGTGGTATCGTTTACACTGGTTTTCACACGCGCTTTTTCTCAGACTGAGAGCATTGTAGATCAAAGAGATAGAGATGTATTGTTGCAGGTTGTCTGAAAAGCGGAGGGCAGCGCCCTCCACGCGTTAATCGATTTTGCTCAGCAGGTAGCGGTATTGCTCGCGGTCAGGGACAAATTCCAGCCGATGGGTGATGCAGGACGGGGCATCTTCAGCATGGTGGGACACAAACAGCAGCTGGGTTTCACCTTCGCTAATCAGGACATCCACAAAGCGGCGGATCAGCTGACGGTTGAGCGGATCCAGCCCCTGCAACGGTTCGTCAAGAATCAGCAGCGTAGGATGCTTGACCAGCGCGCGGACGATCAATGCCAGCCGCTGCTGCCCCCACGACAGGCTGTGGAATGGCGCATCGGCGACCCGGTTATCCATACCCAGAATATCCAGCCACTGCTGCGCCAGCTTGTGCTGCTTGTCGGATACCGCCTGATAAATACCAATGGAGTCGAAGAAGCCAGAGAGGATCACATTTCGCACCGTGGTGCTCACCCGGTAGTCCAGGTGCAGGCTGCTGCTGACATAGCCGATGTGCTTTTTGATATCCCAGATGGTTTCCCCGCTGCCGCGGCGACGTCCGAACAGGGTGAGATCGTTGCTGTATCCCTGCGGGTGATCCCCGGTGATCAGGCTCAGCAGCGTGGATTTACCCGCTCCGTTGGGGCCGACGATCTGCCAGTGCTCACCAGGATTAACCGTCCAGCTGAGGTGATTAAGAATAGGGCGATCGTCGTAAGCAACCACCCCATCGCGCAGCACAATGCGCGGCTGGTCAGGGTCCAGCCCGTGGCGTGCTGAGGGCGCATCCGGCTCCGGCAGGGCAATACCGTCCAGTTTCTCGCTGTGCGCCAGCTGCGCAATCAGCGCCTGCCGAAGCAGTACGGCTTTCTCGCCGGTTTCGGTCAGGCTACAGTCCGCCAGCACGCCCGCATAATGTACGAAATCCGGGATCTCATCAAAGCGGTTAAGAACCAGCACAAGCGTGTATCCCTGCTGGTTAAGCGACGCCAGCAACGCTGCCAGCTGCGCGCGGGACTGCACATCCAGTCCGTCAAACGGTTCATCCAGGATCAGGAGTTCCGGCTCGCTCATCAGCGCCTGACACAGCAGCGTTTTGCGCGTTTCACCGGTTGAAAGGTATTTAAAGCGGCGATTAAGCAGGGCGGTAATGCCAAATTGCTCCGCCAGCTGCTGACAGCGGGCAGGATCTTTTATCTCATCCTGGATAATTTCCGCCGTCGTGCGGCCGGTATCTTCTTCGCCGGGGCTGAGCAAATCGGTATTGTTACGCTGCCACTCATCGCTGACCAGCTTTTGCAGCTGTTCGAAGGAAAGGCGCGTCAGCCGGGTAAAGGTGCACCGACGTTCACCCTTCAGTTGGGTTAATTCGCCTGCCAGAGCGCGGGCCAGCGCGGATTTTCCGCTGCCATTCGTGCCCACAAACGCCCAGCTTTCTCCGGCGCGAAGGGTTAACTCTGGCAGCGATAAGGTACGGGTATCACTAAGACGAAACGTGCCTTGCGAAATATGCAATGATGACATGTGTTATCCCATTTTTTGCAGCAACAGATGTCAGGGATACTCAGTGTAAGCAGGGTTGTCAATGCGCTTAGCACAATGTGGCGATAATTACCCTGTCTGCATTGAAATATGCGGTCACCACAGCACCTTCGTCTAATTCGGTCGCGTCGTTCACCGGAACGGTGGCGCAGAGCAACTGTCCATCCGGCAGGGTCATCAGCACTTCACATTGTTCTGCGCCGCGCTCGATGTGGCTGATACGCCCGCGTAGCTGGTTGTCGGCCTCTGCGGCCTGCTCAGGGTTGAGTGCGATGCTGATCCAGGGCGCTTTGAGTAATACCAGCACCTCCTGTCCTTCGTTCAGCCCAAGGCGTTGACCACTTTGCGCGGTGATGGCGGCTTTCAGGCGCGTCGTACCGTCCGCGAGCAGGATCTCTATATGCTCCTGCACCTGCGAATGATCGCGCCCCGTCACCGTACCAAACCACTGGTTGCGGGCGCTGGTCTGCAAAGAGAAACGGGAGATGGCGCCCAGCAGGCTGTCCAGCGGCAGGTTGTCGTCATCGCTCAGCACATCAAATGCTTTTTGCTGGATCTGCGCCAGTAAATCGTAGAGCTGGATCAGACGTTGCCCGTAACGCGTCAACACGGCGCCGCCGCCGCCTTTCCCGCCGGTGGCGCGCTCAACCAGCGTGTGTTCGCTCAGGGTGTTCATGTCGTTAATCGCATCCCAGGCGCTTTTATAGCTGATGCCGGCGTTTTTGGCTCCCTGGCTAATCGAGCCAGTTTGTTCTATTTGTTTTAACAGGGCGATGCGTCGCGGATCGGCGAAAAGCTTCTGCTGAAGTCGTAGGGTGAGGAGAATTTCGGCCTGCATAACAGTGTCCCGGTAAAAAGGCTATTGTGACCCAAATGCCCGGGGGCGGAAAGCGCACCGCACAAAAGGGGATGTTTTTCTTACTTTTCAGGGTAGAATAAGCCGTTCACAAGATCTGGAGAAAACCATGTTAGAGTTGTTGAAAAGTCTGGTATTCGCGGTAATCATGGTGCCAGTAGTGATGGCTATCATCCTCGGTGCCATCTACGGCCTGGGTGAAGTGTTCAACGTCTTTTCGAACATTGGTCATCGTCGTGACCAGCCTAAAAAGCAGCAATGATTTCCTCCAAAACGCCCGGCCAGCCCGGGCGTTTTGCTCTCAAGTTTATTCCTTTCCCGCCGATATCTTTTACAACGTTCCTTGAGTTTACGCATTAATGGGTACGATTTAGCGCTAGGAACGCCTGCGATATGTCGTTATATTTATTTGTATATAACGACACGCACAGGAGCTTCAAATGGCACGTTCATGGGTACGCCTTTTCGCAGGGGCAACGCTGACTCTCTCACTCACCGCCCACGCACTGGCGGATGAAGGAAAAATCACGGTCTTTGCGGCGGCGTCGCTGACTAACGCGATGCAGGATATTGCTGCGGTATACAAAAAAGAGAAAAACGTCGAGGTGGTCTCGTCGTTTGCCTCCTCGTCCACGCTGGCCCGCCAGATTGAAGCGGGGGCACCCGCGGATCTGTTCATCTCTGCCGATCAGAAATGGATGGATTACGCGGTGGAGAAAAAATCTGTTGATACGGCTACCCGCGAAACGCTGCTGGGAAATAGCCTGGTGGTGGTCGCGCCCACAAACAGCAAGCAGGACGACATCGCCATCAACAAACAGACGGACTGGACCCGTCTGCTCAACGGTGGCCGTCTGGCGGTAGGCGATCCGGAGCATGTTCCTGCCGGGATTTATGCGAAAGAAGCGCTACAAAAACTGGGTGCATGGGAGACCTTATCGCCGAAGCTGGCTCCCGCAGAAGATGTGCGTGGCGCGCTGGCGCTGGTGGAGCGTAACGAAGCGCCACTCGGGATCGTTTACGGCTCCGATGCCGTCGCCAGTAAAGGTGTGAAGGTGGTGGGCACCTTCCCGGAAGACTCGCATAAGAAAGTAGAATATCCTGTTGCGATAGTTGATGGACATAAAAATGCGACCGTGACGGCCTTTGTTGACTACCTGAAGGGGCCGGAAGCGTCCGCGATCTTTAAACGTTACGGATTTACGACTCACGAATGATATTGACCGAACCTGAATGGCAGGCCGTGCTGCTGAGCCTGAAAGTCTCTTCCCTGGCGGTTGCGCTGAGTTTGCCCTTTGGGGTGTTCTTTGCCTGGTTACTGGTTCGCGTGAAGTTTCCAGGCAAAGCCCTGCTCGACAGTGTTCTCCATCTTCCGCTTGTCTTACCGCCTGTGGTGGTCGGATATCTGCTGCTGATCTCCATGGGGCGACGCGGTTTTATCGGCGAATGGCTGTACGACTGGTTCGGACTGACCTTTGCTTTCAGCTGGCGCGGCGCGGTTCTGGCCGCGGCGGTGATGTCCTTCCCGCTGATGGTGCGCGCTATCCGCCTGTCGCTGGAAGGGGTGGATATCCGGTTAGAGCAGGCCGCCCGCACGCTGGGCGCAGGCCGCTGGCGGGTATTCCTGACCATTACGCTTCCGCTCACGTTACCGGGCATTATCGTCGGTACGGTATTAGCCTTCGCCCGCTCGTTGGGTGAGTTTGGCGCGACCATCACCTTTGTGTCGAACATTCCCGGCGAGACGCGGACCATCCCGTCGGCCATGTATACCCTGATTCAGACCCCGGGCGGCGAAGGTGCGGCGGCCCGGCTGTGTATTATTTCGATTGTGCTCGCTCTGGTCTCGCTGCTGGTATCTGAGTGGCTGGCGCGCCTCAGCCGTGAACGGATGGGGAAATCGTGATGCTGGAACTCAACTTTACGCAAACCCTGGGCAGCCACACCCTGACGCTGAACGAAACGCTGCCTGCCAGCGGTATCACCGCCATTTTTGGCGTGTCCGGGGCGGGGAAAACGTCGCTGATTAATGCGATTAGCGGCCTGACGCGTCCCCAGTCTGGCCGTATTGTGCTAAATAACCGCGTCTTAAATGACGCGGAGAAGAAGGTCTGCCTGTCACCGGACAAACGCCGTATCGGCTATGTGTTTCAGGATGCGCGCCTGTTTCCGCACTACAGCGTTCGCGGGAACCTGCGTTACGGCATGGCAAAAAACATGGCCGGACAGTTCGATAAGCTAGTGGCGCTGCTGGGCATCGAACCGCTGCTGGATCGTCTGCCGTCGTCGCTGTCGGGTGGTGAAAAACAGCGCGTGGCGATTGGCCGCGCCCTGTTAACCGCGCCGGAACTGTTACTGCTGGATGAGCCGCTGGCCTCGCTGGATATTCCGCGCAAGCGCGAGCTGCTGCCGTATCTGCAACGTCTGGCGCGGGAAATCAATGTGCCAATGCTCTACGTCAGCCATTCGCTGGATGAGATTTTACATCTGGCCGACAAAGTGCTGGTGCTGGAAGCGGGCAGGGTGAAGGCATTCGGCAATCTGGAGGAGGTGTGGGGCAGCAGTGTTATGCATCCATGGCTGCCAAAGGAGCAGCAGAGCAGCATTCTGAAGGTGAGCGTGCTGGAGCACCATCCGCACTACGCGATGACCGCGCTGGCGCTGGGCGATCAGCATTTGTGGGTGAATAAAATCGATACGCCGATTCAGTCCACGTTACGGATCCGCATTCAGGCGTCGGATGTCTCCCTGGTCCTGCAACCGCCGCTGCAAACCAGTATCCGCAATATTTTGCGCGCAAAAGTGGCGCAGTGTTTTGATGATAACGGCCAGGTGGAAGTGCAGCTGGAAGTAGGCAACAGAACGCTGTGGGCGCGCATCAGCCCGTGGGCCAGGGATGAGCTGGGCATCAAGCCTGGCCTGTGGCTTTACGCGCAAATCAAGAGCGTTTCCATAACCGCCTGATTACAGCAGGTGGGTATAAATATATTGCGCGATGCTGTCGGTGGTGTTATCGCCAATCACCACGTCAGCGCGCGCTTTCACCGCGTCATCGGCATTACCCATCGCCACGCCCGTTCCGGACGCTTCCAGCATGCTGATGTCGTTATAGTTATCGCCGAAGGCAATTACGTCCTGCATTGATCCGCCCTGCGATTCGACGAACTGGGTCAGACGTTTTCCTTTGCTGTTGCCTTTGCGGGCGATATCCACCTGATCGTGCCAGGACCATTCACATTCCAGACCCAGCGTATGCTCGACATGTTTTGCGAAAGTATTCAGTTTGGCGGTGTCTTCATCGGTCAGGGCAAATTTCCAGATTGCGTCGACGTCTTCCGCCGCCTGGCGCAGGGAGGAAACCTGAGTGAACACCGGACGCTGCGCTTCCGGCAGAGACAGAGCCCAGTTGCTGGTGCGGATCACATGGCCGGTAGGGCGTTCATACACCATGGCGTTGTCCACATACATCAGGCCGTGAATGGCATGCTCATCCAGTAAATCAATCAATTGCAGCGCCTGCGTAACGGGAAGCGGATCGGAGGCTAAAACCTTTTTTGCCTGATAATCATACAAATAGGTGCCATTACAACAAATTGCAGGTGTATCTAAGCCCAGTGCCTGATAAAAAGGATGAATGGCTACGTGATGTCGACCCGTTACGATGAGAAGTTGATACCCCGCTTCCTGGGCTCGTTTGAGGGCCTCAAGAGAAGAGGGGAGCAGGGTTTTCTGAGGGGTAAGCAGTGTTCCGTCTAAATCCAGGGCAATCACTCGCGAGGTCATTTTTTCTTCCGGGTTAATGTTGAATTTAAGGTCTGTCGGGATGGTACACCGAGAGCGGAACCCTGCAAAATCCCGGACTACAATTCAGCATTCACCGTTAAAAATAATCAGGAGTATTCATGAAACAAACCGTTTATACCGCCAGTCCTGAAAGTCAGCAGATCCATGTCTGGCGTTTGAATACAGAAGGTTCGCTTACGCTGGTTCAGGTTGTTGATGTGCCAGGCCAGGTGCAGCCGATGGTCGTCAGCCCGGATAAACGTTTTCTTTATGTCGGCGTACGCCCGGAATTCCGCGTACTGGCATACCGTATCTCCCCGGATGACGGCGCGCTGACCTATACCGCAGAAGCCCCGCTGCCGGGCAGCCCGACCCATATTTCCACTGACCATAAAGGCAACTTTATCTTCAGCGGCTCCTACAATGCAGGCTGCGTGAGCGTCACCCGCCTGGAAGACGGTATTCCCGTTGAAACCGTCGACGTGGTAGAAGGGCTAGAAGGTTGCCACTCCGCCAACATTTCGCCGGATAACCGCACGCTGTGGGTGCCAGCGCTTAAGCAGGACCGCATCTGCCTGTTCACCCTGAGCGATGACGGCCATCTGGTCGCGCAGAGCCCGGCGGAAGTCACCACCGTGGAAGGCGCAGGCCCGCGCCACATGGTCTTCCACCCGAATCAGCAGTATGCCTATGTCGTTAACGAGCTGAACAGCTCGGTAGACGTGTGGGAACTGAATGATCCTAACGGGCAGATCGAGTGCGTACAGACGCTGGACATGATGCCATCTGATTTCTCCGACATACGCTGGGCGGCAGACATTCACATTACGCCGGATGGCCGTCACCTGTATGCCTGTGACCGTACCTCCAGTCTGATCACCATCTTCAGCGTCTCTGAAGACGGCAGCGTTCTGGCAGTTGAAGGCTTCCAGCCGACAGAAACCCAGCCGCGCGGCTTTAATGTCGATCACAGCGGCAAATACCTGATTGCGGCGGGGCAGAAATCCCACCACATTGCGCTCTATGAAATCCGGGGCGTGCAGGGTCTACTGGAAGAGAAAGGACGCTATGCGGTCGGACAAGGGCCGATGTGGGTTGTGATTAACGCTCATTGATCCGTAGACGAAAAAAACCTCGCAAATGCGAGGTTTTTTTATGCGCGGTTAATGCATGAGGTAGGCCGGGTAAGGCGCAGCCGCCACCCGGCAGCAGGCATTTTACTGCTTCGGCTCAGCAACCACTTTGCTACCCAGACCGCGGTTGTTGTATTCCCACATGCGGTTAAAGTTAGCGTCGTTCAGGTTACGCTGCACGTTGTCTTTATCATCCACCGTGCCGGTGTTGCCGGAGAAAGGACGTTTCGAGATCGCCGCATCCGCCCACGGTTTCGCCATGTTAAAGCCTTCGTTAATCACGCTGTCGCGGATCACGACCTGGCCGTTAGTGGCGGAGTCCACGTCCAGAGAGCGACCAAGCTGCGCCACGCCATCGCCAGCAGCAGTAAAGCGGCTATTCACGGCCAGGAAGCCATAGAACAGGTTAGACTGCGTGGCCGGGGCAAAGACGTAACCTTCCTGCTGCGTACGTGAATTCACCACGCGGAAGTCGGTGTTATCAAATACCACCGCGCCGCGGCCAGAGACCATATCCACGTCGCCTTCAATGTAGCTGTTGGTGACCAGAGTACGCGTCAGACGGTTGTTCTGAAGGGTATTCTGCACGCCGCTGTTGGTCACGAAGAAGGTGTTCTGGCGGCCCAGGATATTGACGTTGTTAATCTGTACCTTGTCGCCATCGCTACGCAGCGCCACGGCCTGATGATTACCTGCGTCAACGCTGTCGCCCAGGGTGTTCTGAATGGTCAGGTTCTGCAATTGCAGGCCATTGTTCTGTGACCAGAATACCGCCGAACACATCACGCCAATGGTGGCGGCACGCTTGCGCTGGCAGTTATCAAACATATACCACGCCGGTTTACCTGGCATGTATTTACCGGCCGGGTTCACCAGATGGCGCCAGGTGGTGCTGTCGATCTCTGAATCAATCGCCAGGCCAATTTTTACGTCGACCGCTTTTTCGCCCAGGCCGTAAAGCGTAATGCTTCCCGGTGCCGCCGGAACATAAACGGTTCCTTCGTATTCACCCGGCAGGATGGCAATGTACTGACGAGATGCGCTGTGTTTGGTGATTGCGGCATCAACGGCTGCCTGAATAGAGGTGTGTGTAACGCCCTCTGCCCCGGCCGGGCCGACAACGAAGTCTGGCTGTTTCGGCAGGTTAATAGAAGAAGGCGTCCACGGGGCTGCATTGGGATCCATCGCCGAGAAATAGTGCGCACGGGTGAAGTTCTTCGCTTCAGCCGCTGACAGGATCGGACGGGAAGCGGTGCCCGGAGCAACCTGCTCAGAAGGTTGCTGATCCGGTGGTGTTGAACTGCAAGCGGATAAAGTCACGCCAAAGGCGAGTGCCAACGCCAGACGGGAAATCCTGGAAATATTCAAGGTAATGCTCCTGGGTATGCAAGTCTTATCTGGATAGACGAAATAGCCTGCTTTTTTATACTAAGTTGAGCGAAACGGGAAGATAAAAACCGGAAAAGTTGCATTTTTGCCCGCAGGCGACGGGAAAGTCATCACAAATAAATAACATTTTCCCCCAATGCGGTTGACAGCAGGCGGCAGATGAAAATAAATGTCTATACAACCCATGACAAGTGGAAGGCACATGCAGCAGCTTCATCCCGATGATGTGATATGGCGAAATGCGCGACTGGCAACCCTGGCGACATGTGAGGCGGAGCCCTACGGCCTGAGAGAACAACATGCCCTCGTTGTGCGCGGCCAGACGATTCTGGCCATTATTCCTGAATCCGAGATCCCCTCCGGGCATCGTCAGTGTGTCGATCTCGACGGGCGTCTGGTTACCCCCGGCCTGATCGATTGCCACACCCATCTGGTGTTCGGCGGCGATCGCGCAGCGGAATGGGAGCAACGGCTTAACGGCGTGTCATATCAGACCATTAGCGCGCAGGGCGGCGGAATTAACGCCACGGTCACGGCCACCCGCAACAGTTCGCCGGAAACGCTCCTGACGGTGGCGCAGCAGCGACTCCAGCGGCTGATGAATGAAGGCGTAACGACCGTTGAAATCAAATCGGGATACGGACTGAATGCCGAAGCCGAAGAGAAAATGCTGCTGGTTGCCCGCCAGCTCAGCCTGAATAATCTGGTCGATATCAGCCCGACGCTGCTGGCCGCGCACGCCGTTCCTGCCGAGTACCGACAGGATCCGGATGCCTATCTGGCGCTGGTCTGTGAGCAGATCATGCCCACGCTGTGGCAAAAAGAGTTATTTGAAGCGGTGGACGTGTTTTGTGAAAACGTCGGCTTTACCCCGGCGCAAACCGAGCGCCTGTTCCGGGCCGCCGCCGCGCTCGGGATCCCGGTAAAAGGGCATGTAGAACAACTGTCGAATCTCGGCGGCGCGGCGCTGGTCAGCCAGTATAAAGGGCTGTCGGCCGATCATATTGAGTATCTCGATGATTCAGGTATTCAGGCGATGGCGCAAAGCGGCACGGTGGCGGTATTGCTCCCCGGCGCGTTCTATTTTCTTCAGGAGCGCCAGCGTCCACCGGTGGCGCAGTTGAGAGAGCAGGGCGTGCCGATGGCGGTGGCTACCGACTACAATCCGGGCACCAGCCCGTTTGCCAGCCTGCATCTGGCAATGAACATGGCCTGCGTCCAGTTTGGCCTCACGCCGGAAGAGGCCTGGGCTGGCGTGACGCGGCATGCGGCGCAGGCGCTAGGACGTGGTGCGACGCACGGGCAGTTAAAGCCAGGTTATGTGGCTGATTTCGTCGTCTGGGAGGCGAATCATCCGGTTGAGATGGTTTACGAGCCGGGGCGGAATCCTATGTATCAACGCGTGTTTCGGGGGCAGGTAGCATGAAACTGTGGCATCCCGTCTCTCCGCAGGTCTGGCAGGGTCGTGACGACAGCGCCGAGTCCAGCACCGCGAAACGTCTCTTCCAGACCATACAGCAGCGCGAACACTTTTCTCCCGCGCCGTCAGGCATCGCCCTGCTGGGCTTTGAATGTGATGAAGGGGTTAAGCGTAACCAGGGCAGGCCCGGTGCTGCACAGGCGCCCGATGTGTTGCGTGGCGCGCTGGCGAATATGGCGAGCCATCAGGGGCATGCGCGCCTCGTGGATATGGGCGCTATTTATGTTGAAGGCCACGCGCTGGAGGCGGCACAGCAGGCGCTGAGCGAGGCCATAACCGCGTGCCAGCAATCCGGGATGCGTACTCTGGTTTTCGGTGGTGGACATGAAACCGCCTGGGCGCACGGGCGCGGCGTGCTGGACGCCTTTCCGAACGATCGCCTTGCGGTGATCAACCTGGATGCGCACCTCGATTTACGCAAGGCCGAACGGGCAACGTCCGGCACGCCGTTCCGCCAGCTGGCGCACTACTGCGCGTCTCAGTCGCGGGTGTTTCACTACGCCTGCCTGGGGGTAAGCCGTGCGGCGAATACTCAGGCGCTGTGGGAGGAAGCTGAGCGGTTGAACGTGACGCTGGTTGAAGATCTCGATTTTCGCCGGGATGCGCTATCCGTGCTGGATAACGTGCTTGCGCAGGCAGACCGGGTTTATCTCACCGTTGACCTTGATGTGCTGCCTGCCGCAGAAATGCCCGCCGTGTCCGCCCCTGCGGCGTTGGGGATCCCGGCGCTGGATCTGTTCCCGGTGATTGAGCGTATCTGCCGAAGCGGTAAACTACAGGCGGCGGATCTGGTGGAATTTAATCCGCACTACGATCGGGACGGTCAGGGCGCTAAGCTCGCCGCCCGATTGGCCTGGCAAATTGCTCACTGGTGGGCATAACAACATTCAAGGAGTCATGATGTTTTCACGCTCGCCCCTGCCGCAGCCGAGCCCTCCCGCGCCTTTTTACGAAAAGGTGAAGCAGGCGATCAGCGAAAAAATCGCCGCCGGCGTCTGGCGCCCGCACGACCGCATTCCGTCCGAGGCCGAGCTGGTGGCGCAGTTTGGCTTTAGCCGAATGACCATCAACCGCGCACTGCGTGAACTGACCGATGAAGGGTTGCTGGTGCGTTTGCAGGGTGTCGGAACCTTTGTCGCCGAGCCAAAAGGACAGTCGGCGCTGTTTGAAATCCGCAGCATTGCCGATGAAATTGCCGCCCGCAACCATCAGCACCACTGCGAGGTGCTGGTGCTTGAAGAGACGCAGGCCAGCGCCGAACAGGCCATCGAGCTGAACGTTACCGAGGGCACCCGGATTTTCCATTCGGTGATGGTGCATTATGAGAACGACATTCCGGTCCAGATTGAAGACCGCTGCGTCAACGCGGAGCGGATACCGGACTACCTGAGCCAGGATTACACCCAAACCACACCGCATGCGTATCTCTCGCTCGTCGCCCCGCTGACGGAAGGGGAGCATATCGTGGAAGCCGTGCGCGCCACGCCGCAGGAGTGCGAGCTGTTGCGTATTAAAGAGCACGATCCCTGTCTGCTGATCCGCCGTCGTACCTGGTCGTCCTCGCAAATTGTATCGCATGCGAAGCTGCTATTCCCGGGGAATCGCTACCGGTTGCAGGGCCACTTTATGTCATAAGTTTTATAAGCGTGATCGCTAACGCAATATAGCAAAATTGTATCTTTTTTGTTAAATCCGACCTTGTGTGTGCTTGTCTATACAAGTATATCTAAATGCATCACCTGTCCCTTATGAGGAACACACAATGTCGTCAGATAAATACCGCAAGCAGGATGTCCGCGCCGCGCGCGGCACCACGCTCACCGCAAAAAGCTGGCTCACCGAAGCACCGCTGCGCATGTTGATGAACAACCTTGATCCTGAGGTAGCAGAAAATCCCCACGAGCTGGTGGTCTACGGCGGCATTGGCCGCGCCGCGCGCAACTGGGCGTGCTATGACGCGATTGTCGAGTCTTTGACGAATCTCGAAAACGACGAAACGCTGCTGGTGCAATCCGGCAAACCGGTTGGCGTATTCAAAACCCATAAAAATGCGCCCCGCGTGCTGATTGCCAACTCCAACCTGGTGCCGCACTGGGCGACGTGGGAACACTTCAACGAGCTGGACGCAAAAGGGCTGGCCATGTACGGCCAGATGACCGCGGGTAGCTGGATCTACATCGGCAGCCAGGGGATTGTGCAGGGCACGTATGAAACCTTCGTGGAAGCGGGCCGTCAGCACTATAACGGATCACTGAAAGGCCGCTGGGTGCTCACCGCCGGACTGGGCGGCATGGGCGGCGCGCAGCCGCTGGCCGCGACGCTGGCGGGCGCGTGCTCCCTGAACATTGAGTGCCAGCAGAGCCGCATCGATTTCCGTCTGCGTACCCGCTATGTTGATGAACAGGCCGACAACCTCGATGACGCGCTGGCGCGCATCAAAAAGTACACCGCTGAAGGCAAAGCCGTGTCGGTTGCCCTGTGCGGCAACGCGGCGGATATTCTGCCGGAACTGGTGGCGCGCGGCGTGCGTCCGGATCTGGTCACCGACCAGACCAGCGCTCACGATCCGCTTCACGGCTATCTGCCAAAAGGCTGGACGTGGGAAGACTACCAGCAAAAAGCGGAAACCGATCCTGAGGGCACGGTACTGGCGGCTAAACGCGCCATGGCGGAACACGTCTCCGCGATGCTGGCCTTCAGTAAGATGGGGATTCCGACCTTTGATTACGGGAATAACATCCGCCAGATGGCGAAAGAGATGGGGCTGAATAACGCCTTTGACTTCCCCGGCTTCGTGCCCGCCTATATCCGTCCTCTGTTCTGCCGCGGCATTGGGCCGTTCCGCTGGGTTGCCCTGTCCGGCGATCCGGAGGATATCTACAAAACCGACGCCAGAGTGAAAGAGATTGTCGCCGACGACGAACACCTGCATCGCTGGCTGGATATGGCGCGCGAGCGCATTAACTTCCAGGGCCTGCCGGCGCGTATCTGCTGGGTCGGGCTGGAGTGGCGGCAAAAACTCGGCCTCGCCTTTAACGAAATGGTGCGCAGCGGCGAAGTCTCCGCGCCGATCGTCATTGGCCGCGACCACCTGGACTCCGGCTCTGTCGCCAGTCCGAACCGTGAAACCGAAGCCATGCGCGACGGCTCGGATGCGGTCTCCGACTGGCCGCTGCTGAATGCCCTGCTGAACACCGCCAGCGGCGCGACCTGGGTGTCGCTGCACCACGGCGGCGGCGTCGGGATGGGCTTCTCCCAGCACTCCGGGATGGTCATCGTCTGTGACGGAACTGATGAAGCGGCCGCTCGTATCGCTCGCGTGCTGCACAACGACCCGGCAACCGGCGTGATGCGTCACGCGGATGCGGGTTACGAGATTGCCATTGATTGTGCCAAAGAGCAGGGCCTGAACCTGCCGATGATCCCCGCCACACAAGGAAAGCCTGCATGAACGCGTTAACACTTACTCCCGGCTCGCTGACGCTCAAACAGCTGCGTCACGTCTGGCGTCAGCCGGTGACACTCTCCCTTGATGAAAGCGCCCACCGTGCCATTAACGACAGCGTGGCCTGCGTGGAGGCGATTGTGGCGGAGGGGCGCACCGCCTACGGCATCAACACCGGGTTTGGCCTGCTGGCGCAGACCCGCATCGCCACGCACGATCTGGAGAATTTACAGCGTTCGCTGGTGCTGTCGCACGCGGCGGGGGTTGGCCAGCCGCTGGACGATGAGATCGTCCGCCTGATGATGGTGTTGAAAATCAACAGCCTGGCGCGTGGGTTTTCCGGCATTCGTCTGAGCGTGATCCAGGCGCTGATGGCGCTGGTCAATGCGGAAGTTTATCCGTGGATTCCGGCGAAGGGCTCCGTCGGCGCCTCCGGCGATCTGGCGCCGCTGGCGCATATGTCGCTGCTCCTGCTGGGTGAAGGCCAGGCGCGCTGGCAAGGGGAGTGGCTGCCTGCGAAAGAGGCGCTGAAAAAAGCTGGCTTAACGCCGATCACCCTCGCGGCAAAAGAGGGGCTGGCGCTGCTCAACGGCACGCAGGCGTCGACCGCGTTCGCGCTGCGCGGTCTGTTTGAAGCGGAAGATCTGTTCGCCTCGGCGGTGGTGTGCGGTGCACTGACCACTGAGGCGGTGCTCGGCTCGCGTCGTCCGTTCGATGCCCGCATCCACGAGGTGCGCGGCCAGCGCGGGCAGATTGATGCCGCTGCCATGTACCGCCACGTACTTACCGATACCAGCGACATTGCCGATTCGCATCACAACTGTGAGAAGGTGCAGGATCCGTATTCCCTGCGCTGCCAGCCGCAGGTGATGGGCGCATGCCTGACGCAGCTGCGCCAGGCGGCAGAAGTGCTGCTGGTCGAAGCCAATGCGGTGTCCGATAACCCACTGGTATTTGCTCAGGAAAACGAGGTGGTTTCTGGCGGTAACTTCCACGCCGAGCCGGTGGCGATGGCCGCAGATAATATCGCCCTGGCGATTGCCGAAATCGGGGCGCTGTCTGAGCGTCGAATCGCGCTGATGATGGATAAGCACATGTCCCAGCTGCCGCCATTCCTGGTGCGCAACGGCGGCGTGAACTCGGGCTTCATGATAGCCCAGGTCACCGCCGCGGCACTGGCAAGCGAGAACAAAGCCCTGTCGCATCCGCACAGCGTGGACAGCCTGCCAACCTCAGCCAACCAGGAAGATCACGTTTCGATGGCCCCGGCTGCCGGGCGTCGTCTGTGGGAGATGGCCTCTAACACCCGCGGCGTGCTGGCGGTGGAGTGGCTGGCGGCGTGTCAGGGTATTGATTTGCGCGAAGGGCTAAAATCCAGCCCGCTGCTGGAGCAGGCGCGCCAGGAACTGCGCGAGCACGTTACGCACTACGATGACGACCGCTTCTTTGCGCCGGATATTGATAAGGCGATGCAGCTTCTGGAGGAAGGACGGCTGGTGGGGCTGTTACCTTCGGTGCTGTGATTTTTACCCTCACCCTAACCCTCTCCCACAGGGAGAGGGAATTGTTAGGTTTTCTCCCTCTCCCTGTGGGAGAGGGCCGGGGTGAGGGCATCAGCCCGCACGATTACGAATACATCGCCGTAATCGACGCGCTGCCCAGCGAATGGAAATGCACGTTAAAGCCTACCATCGCGCCGCTCGCCCCTTCGTCGACCTCAATCTTGTCCACATCCAGCGCGTGCACGGTGAAGATATAGCGGTGCGTTTCCCCTTTTGGCGGCGCCGCGCCGCCGTAGCCCGCTTTGCCAAAGTCAGTGCGCGTCTGAATCGCACCGTCAGGCAGAGCGACCAGATCGGAACTGGAGCCCTGCGGCAGCACGCGCGTGTCGGCGGGCAGGTTTGCCACGATCCAGTGCCACCAGCCCGACCCGGTTGGCGCATCCGGATCGTAGCAGGTCACGACAAAACTTTTGGTTCCCGCTGGCACATCGTCCCACGCCAGATGGGGAGAGATATTATCCCCCTGATAACCCATCCCGTTAAACACGTGACGTTCCGGCAGCTTTTCGCCGTCGCGCAAATCTTTACTGATGATTTTCATCCGATTTCCCTCGTTACTCACTCATTCAGAAAGTGTAACGCATGGGGTTAAATCGCGAAATGCGCTGAAGTGTTAACGGCTTCAACCACTGCCCCGGTCAGCTTGCGGAGCTGATCCGCAGAAATGCTGTACGGCGGCATGAGGTAAATCAGCTTACCGAAAGGTCGCACCCACACGCCCTGGTCAACGAAGAAGCGCTGCAACGCGGCCATGTTCACCGGATGCGTTGTCTCGATTACCCCAATGGCGCCCAGTACGCGGACGTCCGCGACGTATTCCGCCTCCGCCGCCGCGCTTAACTGCTGCTTCAGCTGCGCCTCAATCGCCGCCACCTGCGTCTGCCATGCGCCGCTTTCCAGAATGGCGAGGCTTTCGCTTGCCACGGCGCAGGCCAGCGGGTTGCCCATAAACGTCGGGCCGTGCATAAAGCAGCCCGCGTCGCCGTCGCTGATGGTATCGGCAACCTGGCGGGTGGTAAGCGTGGCGGAGAGCGTCATGGTGCCGCCGGTGAGCGCTTTCCCCAGGCACAGAATATCCGGCGCGATCCCCGCATGCTCGCAGGCGAACAATTTCCCGGTGCGGCCAAAGCCGGTGGCGATCTCATCGGCAATCAACAGGATCCCTTCGCGGTCGCACATCTTCCGAATGCGCTTCAGCCACTCGGGATGGTACATCCGCATTCCGCCCGCGCCCTGCACAATCGGTTCGAGAATAACGGCGGCAATCTCGTGGCGATGGGCCGCCATCAGCCGCGCGAAGCCCACCATGTCCATCTCGTTCCATTCGCCGTCGAAGCGGCTCTGCGGGGCTGGCGCAAACAGGTTTTCCGGCAGATAGCCTTTCCACAGGCTGTGCATGGAGTTGTCCGGATCACATACCGACATCGCGCCGAAAGTGTCGCCGTGATAGCCGTTGCGGAAGGTAAGGAACCGCTGGCGCGTTTCGCCCTTCGCATGCCAGTACTGCAACGCCATTTTCATCGCCACTTCCACGGCCACCGAGCCGGAGTCGGCCAGGAAAACGCACTCCAGCGATTCAGGCGTCATCGCTACCAGGCGACGGCATAAATCCACCGCGGGCTGATGCGTGATCCCGCCAAACATCACGTGTGACATCTGGTCAATCTGCGCTTTCATCGCCGCGTTCAGTCGCGGGTGGTTGTAGCCATGGATCGCCGCCCACCAGGAGGACATCCCGTCAACAAGCCGCTCGCCGCTGGCAAGATGCAGCTCGCAGCCGTGGGCCGAGGCTACCGGATAGACGGGAAGGGGGCGGGTCGTGGAGGTGTAAGGGTGCCAGATATGCTGCTTGTCGAAGGCGAGATCGTCCTGGGTCATAATCGACTTGTAAACCATTTTGAAAAGTTTTAGGTTTACAAGTATAAACCGAACCGACAATTAACAAAACCCTTTGGAGAAGCCCGATGGCTCACCACGCACGCTGGACGATGTCGCAAGTCACTGAATTATTCAACAAACCTTTCCTGGAGCTGATGTTTGAGGCGCAACAGGTGCACCGCCAGCACTTCGATCCGCGTCATGTTCAGGTCAGCACGCTGCTGTCGATCAAAACCGGGGCTTGCCCGGAAGACTGCAAATATTGCCCGCAAAGCGCGCGCTATAAAACCGGTCTCGAATCCGAGCGCCTGATGGAAGTCGAGCAAGTGCTCGACTCCGCGCGCAAGGCCAAAAACGCTGGCTCGACCCGCTTCTGCATGGGCGCGGCGTGGAAAAATCCGCATGACCGCGACATGCCCTATCTGGAGCAGATGGTGAAGGGGGTGAAGGCGATGGGGCTTGAAGCCTGCATGACCCTGGGTACGCTGAACGAAGAGCAGGCGCAGCGTCTCTCGGCGGCGGGGCTGGATTACTATAACCACAACCTCGATACCTCGCCGGAATTCTACGGCAACATCATCACCACGCGCACCTATCAGGAGCGTCTGGACACGCTGGATAAAGTGCGTGATGCGGGGATCAAGGTCTGTTCCGGCGGGATCGTGGGACTGGGCGAGACGGTAAAAGATCGTGCCGGCCTGCTGTTACAGCTGGCAAACCTGCCGACCCCGCCGGAAAGCGTGCCCATCAACATGCTGGTGAAGGTAAAAGGCACGCCGCTGGCGGATAACGAGGACGTGGATGCCTTCGATTTCATCCGCACCATCGCGGTGGCGCGCATCATGATGCCGACCTCTTATGTTCGCCTCTCTGCCGGTCGCGAGCAGATGAGCGAGCAGACCCAGGCGATGTGCTTCATGGCCGGGGCCAACTCTATCTTCTACGGCTGCAAACTGCTGACCACGCCAAACCCGGAAGAGGACAAAGATGTCCAGCTGTTCCGCAAGCTGGGGCTGAACCCACACCAGACCGAGGTACAGGCGGGGGATAACGAGCAACAGCAGCAGCTGGAGCAGCAGATTTTTAACGCCGACACCGACCAGTTCTACAACGCGGCAGCCGTATGACCTGGCAGGCACGTATCAGGACCGCGCTCGACGAGCGGCGGGCGGCGGATGCGTTTCGGGTGCGCAGGGTAGTGGAAAACGGTGCAGGCCGTTTTCTCTCCCGGGAAGGAGAGCGGTTCTGTAATTTCTCCAGCAACGATTATCTGGGCCTGAGCCAGCACCCGCAGATCGTTCGCGCCTGGCAGCAGGGCGCGGATCGTTACGGCGTGGGCAGCGGTGGCTCCGGGCACGTCAGCGGCTACACCACGGCGCATCAGGCGCTGGAGGAAGAGCTGGCCGACTGGCTGGGCTACCCGCGGGCGCTGCTGTTTATCTCCGGTTTTGCCGCGAATCAGGCGGTGATTGCCGCCCTGATGGGCAAAGACGACCGCATCACCGCGGACCGCCTGAGCCACGCGTCCCTGCTTGAAGCGGCCAGTCTCAGCCCGGCGCAGCTGCGGCGTTTTGCCCATAACGATGCCTCTCAGCTGAACGTCCTGCTGGGTAAACCCTGTTCAGGGCTTCAGCTGGCGGTGACGGAAGGGGTATTCAGCATGGACGGCGACAGCGCGCCGCTTGCCACTTTGCATGACGTCGCAAAACAGCAGAACGCCTGGCTGCTGGTCGACGATGCCCACGGCATTGGCGTCACCGGCGAGGAGGGGCGCGGAAGCGCGCACCAGCAACGCGTCAGGCCGGAACTGCTGGTGGTCACTTTCGGCAAAGGCTTTGGCGTCAGCGGCGCCGCGGTGTTGTGCAGCGAGCCGGTGGCCGATTACCTGGTGCAGTTCGCCCGGCACCTGATCTACAGCACCAGCATGCCCCCGGCGCAGGCCGTGGCGCTCTCTGCGTCGCTTGCGGTGATCCGCGGCGAAGACGGCGCTGAACGCCGGGCGCGCCTGGCCGACCATATTCAGCGTTTTCGCCGGGGGGTAAGCGCACTGCCTTACCGGCTTACCGACTCGCACAGCGCCATTCAGCCCGTGATTGTGGGTGAAAACCCTCGGGCGCTGATGCTGGCACAGGCGCTACGAGAGCGCGGGCAGTGGGTCACGGCGATCCGCCCACCCACCGTGCCGCCAGGCACCGCGCGCTTGCGTCTGACGCTCACGGCAGCGCACGAGCCGCAGGATATCGATACGCTTCTGGAGGCACTGTATGTCTCCTGTCAATAAACAGGCCGTTGCCGCTGCGTTTGGCCGGGCAGCGCAAAGCTATTCACAGCACGATGAGCTGCAACGCCTGAGCGCCCGCGGGCTGCTGGCCGCGCTCGGTGAGGGGCGTTTTGCGCAGGTGCTCGACGCTGGCTGCGGGCCTGGCGGCAATAGCCGCTACTGGCGCGCAACGGGTAGCCACGTCACGGCGCTGGATTTATCCACGCAGATGCTGGATGAGGCCCGCCAGCAGCAGTCAGCAGACCGTTATCTGGTGGCCGATATCGAGGCCATCCCGCTGGAGGATGCGCTGTTTGACCTCGTCTGGAGCCATCTGGCGGTGCAGTGGTGCGCCAGCCTGCCGCAGGCCCTACGCGAGCTATACCGCGTGGCGCGGCCCGGCGGAGCGGTGGCCTTTACCACCCTGCTGGAAAGTTCGTTGCCAGAGCTGAATCAGGCGTGGAGGGCAGTGGATGCGCAGCCGCACGCCAACCGGTTTCTCTCGCACGTACAGGTCACTCAGGCGCTGGCAGGCTGGCGCTATCGCAGCGTGGTCCAGACCGTCACCCTCGAATTTAGCGATGCGTTAAGCGCCATGCGATCGCTTAAGGGCATAGGCGCGACGCACCTGCACGCCGGACGGGAGAAGAAACCCCTTACCCGCGGCCAACTCCAGCGTCTCGAGCTGGCCTGGCCGCAGGAGCGGGGCCGGTTCCCGCTCTCTTATCATCTTTTTCATGGGATTATTGAACGTGACTGAACGTTATTTTGTTACCGGCACGGACACTGAAGTCGGTAAAACGGTTGCCAGCGCCGCGCTGTTACAGGCGGCGCGTCTGCTGGGGAAAACTACGGCCGGGTATAAGCCCGTAGCCTCCGGCAGCGAGATGACGCCGGAAGGCTTACGTAATACCGATGCGCTGGCGCTACAGCGTAACAGCAGCCTTACGCTGGCCTATTCTGCGGTGAACCCCTATACCTTTGCTGAACCCACCTCGCCGCACATCGTCAGCGTCGATGAAGATCGTCCGATTGATTTTTCGGTGCTCTCTTCCGGGTTACGCGTCCTGGAAACGCAGGCCGACTGGGTGCTGGTGGAGGGGGCTGGCGGCTGGTTTACCCCGCTGTCCGACGAGCAGACATTTGCTGACTGGGTGCAGGCCGAGCAGCTTCCGGTCATTCTGGTGGTTGGCGTGAAGCTTGGCTGTATCAATCACGCCATGCTGACCGCCCAGGCCGTGCAGCAGGCCGGGTTGCGTCTGGCAGGGTGGATTGCCAATGACGTGGTAGCGCCGGGTAAACGTCATGCTGAGTATCTGGCGACGCTGAAGCGGGTGCTGCCTGCGCCGTTTCTCGGCGAGATCCCGTGGCTTGCCGACGGCGCAGAGCAGGCGGAAACCGGACGCTATCTCGACCTCAGCGCCTTATGTCCCGCGCCATCCAGTGCGCAATAAGGTCGTCATCCAGCTCGTTAACGTGGCCCTGTGCCACGTTACGTCCGCGATAGAGCATGCAGAAACGATCCGCTACCCGGCGGATAAACGACAGCTGTTGCTCCGCTAACAGCACCGTCATTCCCAGCTCCCGATTCAACCGCACCAGCAACTGCCCCAGCCTGCGCGCGAAACCGTGCCCTGCGCCATGCATGGGCTCATCCAGAATCAACACGCGCGGACGATTAACCAGCGCACTGGCGAGGGCCAGCTGATACTGGTCGTCAGGGGACAGCGCAGAGGCACGGCTCTGTCGCAGCGGATAGAGCTCCGGAAACAGGGCATACACGTCACTTTTTGATGCCGGGTCGGGTTTCCCCGTCGCCCGCATAGCGATATGCAGATTTTCATCGACGGTGAGCTGGGAAAATATTCGCCGATCCTGCGGGACGTAGCCTATCGTCGGCGGCGCCGGGAATGCGGACGCAGGGTTGAGCAAGTTATGCGGCGGCGCGCCAGCCTCATGCCAGATGATGGTGCCGCTCTCGACGGGCACCTTTCCGGTAATGCAGTTCATAAGCGTGGATTTGCCCATGCCAGGCAGGCCAACAATGCCCGTACAGATGCCTTGCGGGAAATCGATATTCACGTTCCATAGCGTATGTTGGCTTCCGTAAAACTGATTTACAGCACGCAGACTCAACATCTTTCTCTCCTTAAAAATGTGTGGGGTGATGCACAGAGTGATGTCTGCAAAACGCCTGCCAGGAACTTCATAATGATTAAAAAAAGGCCATTTTTAGGAATAACTCACTATCAAAAGCTGAACGTTTATACGAATTGCACACTCCTGGTGCTGCGTATGTCGAATTGTGGTGCAGGAGAAATGACAGAATTGTGATTAAGATCTCGCCAGTCGCTTATGAAAAAATGAACGTTTTCCAGGCAAAAAAGAGTGATAAAAATTTTTTACTGCCGCTTCGTGGGAAAAACCGGGAATTTGCTGGAGTGCATGCTGTACGGGCTGGAGGCAGTTATCCACTATTCCTGTGGATAACCTTGTGCATTAGAGTTAGAAAACCCGCGATAAGCGAGAGAATACGCGGGTTACAACCAAATTGATGCGAAACGCGGCTTAATAAATTAGTCTTTATTTTTTAACGAATTAGATAAAAGCAATTCCCTCAACGCCAGCGAGACCTGTTGCCATAAAACTTTCATAACCGCCCTTGACAAATGTTAAAAAAGTAATAGTTCTGGGGATAACCCCCTGAGGCTGGTGTTTTATTTTGTCACAGTCGAAATTTGGCTCGCGAACGCACTAATCCTCTCTGCGCTACGCTAAATATCCTGACACGCTACTGGTTTTTCATCCAGTGTTTTTTACTGGCAATCCTGGCCACAACGAGTAAAATTACTCACCTGCCGCTTATTCTGTCATCAGGTCGTCGCCCATGAGTAAACCGTTTAAACTGAATTCTGCTTTCCGTCCTTCCGGGGATCAGCCCGAGGCTATTCGTCGCCTGGAAGAGGGGCTGGAGGACGGGCTGGCGCACCAGACCCTGCTGGGGGTTACCGGTTCGGGCAAAACCTTCACCATTGCCAACGTCATTGCCGATCTCCAGCGTCCGACGATGGTTCTCGCGCCGAACAAAACGCTGGCGGCGCAGCTGTATGGTGAGATGAAAGAGTTCTTCCCGGAAAACGCGGTGGAGTATTTCGTCTCCTACTACGACTACTACCAGCCGGAAGCCTACGTTCCCAGCTCCGACACGTTTATCGAGAAAGATGCCTCGGTGAACGAACATATCGAGCAGATGCGTTTGTCGGCGACCAAGGCGCTGCTGGAGCGTCGTGATGTGGTGGTGGTGGCCTCGGTGTCGGCGATCTACGGCCTGGGCGATCCGGATCTCTATCTCAAGATGATGCTGCACCTGACGCAGGGGATGATCATCGATCAGCGTGCGATTTTGCGCCGTCTGGCGGAGTTGCAGTACACCCGTAACGATCAGGCGTTCCAGCGCGGGACCTTCCGCGTGCGCGGCGAGGTGATTGATATCTTCCCGGCGGAGTCGGACGATATGGCGCTGCGCGTGGAGCTGTTCGACGAAGAGGTTGAACGCCTGTCGCTGTTCGATCCGTTGACCGGTCACGTCGAGTCGGTGATCCAGCGCTTCACCATCTACCCGAAAACGCACTATGTAACGCCGCGCGAGCGTATTGTGCAGGCGATGGAAGAGATCAAAACCGAGCTGGCGGACCGCCGCAAGGTGCTGCTGGCGAACAATAAGCTGCTGGAAGAGCAGCGCCTGAGCCAGCGTACCCAGTTCGATCTGGAGATGATGAACGAGCTGGGCTACTGCTCCGGCATCGAAAACTACTCGCGCTACCTCTCCGGGCGCGGGCCGGGCGAAGCGCCGCCGACGCTGTTTGACTACCTTCCGGCGGACGGCCTGCTGGTGATCGACGAATCCCACGTTACGATCCCCCAGATCGGCGGGATGTACCGCGGTGACCGCGCGCGTAAAGAGACGCTGGTGGAGTACGGGTTCCGACTGCCGTCAGCGCTGGACAACCGTCCGATGAAGTTTGAAGAATTTGAGGCGCTTGCTCCGCAGACCATCTACGTATCGGCCACGCCGGGCAACTACGAGCTGGAAAAATCCGGTGATGACGTGGTGGACCAGGTGGTGCGTCCGACCGGGCTGCTGGATCCGATTATCGAGGTGCGTCCGGTGGCGACGCAGGTGGACGATCTGCTCTCGGAAATACGTGCCCGCTCCGCCATCAACGAGCGCGTGCTGGTTACCACGCTCACCAAACGTATGGCGGAAGATTTGACGGAGTATCTGGAAGAACACGGCGAGAAGGTGCGGTATCTGCACTCGGATATCGATACCGTGGAGCGTATGGAGATCATCCGCGATCTGCGTCTGGGCGAGTTCGACGTGCTGGTCGGTATTAACCTTCTGCGAGAAGGGCTGGATATGCCTGAGGTGTCGCTGGTGGCGATTCTGGACGCGGACAAAGAGGGCTTCCTGCGTTCCGAGCGCTCGCTGATCCAGACCATTGGCCGCGCCGCGCGTAACGTCAACGGGAAGGCGATCCTGTACGGGGATAAAATCACCCCGTCGATGGCCAAAGCGATTGGCGAAACGGAACGTCGTCGCGAGAAGCAGCAGCGCTACAACGAAGAGCACGGCATCACGCCGCAGGGGCTGAACAAGAAGGTGGTGGATATCCTGGCGCTGGGTCAGAACATTGCGAAGACCAAAGCGAAAGGCCGCAGCAAGGCCCGTTCAGTGGTGGAAGAGGATACCGTCGCGCTGACGCCGAAAGCGTTGCAGCAGAAGATCCACGAGCTGGAAGGGCAGATGATGCAGCATGCGCAGAACCTGGAGTTCGAAGAGGCCGCGCAAATCCGCGATCAGCTGCATCAGCTGCGGGATCTGTTTATTGCGGCATCGTAGTTTTTTGCCCGGTGGCGTTTTCGCCCTCTCCCTGTGGGAGAGGGCCGGGGTGAGGGCATCAGGCCGCACAAAACGAACCTAACCTAATGCCTGAATCGCCTTCTCCAGCGCCTCGCGCAGCAGATGGCGGTCGTGGCGATATTTAATATCGCTGGCTTCCAGCGGCTCCTGCACCACCACGCGATCGCCAATCCCCGATACATCCACTTTCGGCCCGACCACGACACCATCGATAATTTTCTTACCAACGTACTGTTCCATCAGGTCCAGCTTATCCGCCAGCGACAGGCTTGCCGCCGCCGGGCTGAGTTCGCGGCCTAAATTACCGATATAGACCATGGGCGCAGGCGTTCTGCGCAGCGCCTGCGCCAGCTCTTTCACCAGCAGGATCGGCATCAGGCTGGTGTAAAAACTTCCCGGCCCAATCAGGATCAGATCGGCCTCGGCAATCGCTTCTACCGCTTCACGCGTTGCGGGTACGCTGGGGTAGGTCATCAGCTCTTTTGGCGGAAGAAGAAGCTGGTCGATATTCACTTCACCATACACTTCGTGATCGTCGGCATCGATCGCCATTAAATCCACCGGCTGTTCAGACATCGGGATCAGGAATGCATCCACCTTTAACAGGTTACGAATTAAATTGATCGCTTCCAGAGGGCGCACGCTCAGGTGATCAAGTGCCTTTAACATCAGATTTCCAAGGTTATGGCCTGAAAGTTCACCATTCCCGCCAAAACGGTACTCAAACATCGCCGAGGCCACGCTTGGCTCCGTGATAAGCTGGTTGAGGCAATTGCGCATGTCACCCCAGGCAATCCCGCCTTCAGCACGTCGGATCCGCCCGGTTGAGCCGCCGTTGTCCGTTGTTGTCACGATGCCAGTCAGGCGCGAGCCCAGTGACGATAACGACGACATCACGCGTCCCAGACCGTGACCTCCGCCAAGAGCGACCACACGGTCCAGATCCGCAAAAGTGCGATTGCGCATACCTATTCCTTATCCTGTTAAGCTTGCGTCACAGTAACGCAACTACTCCTAAAAGACGATGCCTCTCACAAACCATAATGACGTATATCAATGCGAAAGCGCTGTTTTTGCGTATTCTGTAGTGAAAATGCACGATAACATCGTTATATATAAATTTATATAGCGAAAAGCGACAATGGCGAAGTGGCGATTTCCACGCTACTATCGCCATAACCACGTTTTCAAAACTGAAAACATACACTCTAGCCCTGGCGCCTGTGTCGAGAGATATGGCGCCCTGGCCGTGGCGGATTTGCCACCAGGGTACAGAAAGAAATGACTGTGCCTCCCGATCTGGAAAGGTGTACATGGCTTCACAACTTACTGATGCTTTCGCGCGTAAGTTTTTCTACTTACGTTTGTCGATTACCGACGTGTGTAACTTCCGTTGCACCTACTGCCTGCCCGATGGCTACAAGCCGGGCAGCGTCACCAATAATGGCTTTCTCTCCGTGGATGAAGTACGCCGCGTCACGCGCGCGTTCTCTGAACTTGGCACGGAAAAAGTGCGTCTTACCGGGGGAGAGCCCTCCCTGCGCCGTGATTTCCCTGACATCATTGCCGCCGTGCGTGAAAACGAACGTATCCGCCAGATCGCGGTGACCACCAACGGTTACCGCATGGCGCGTGACGTGGCGAACTGGCGCGATGCGGGGCTGACGGCGATCAACGTCAGCGTCGATAGCCTGGACGCCCGTCAGTTCCACGCCATTACCGGCCAGGACAAGTTCCAGCAGGTGATGGACGGCATCGATGCCGCGTTCACCGCCGGTTTCGACAAGGTCAAAGTCAACACCGTGTTGATGCGTGATGTGAACCACCATCAGCTGGACACATTCCTGGCGTGGATCAAACCGCGCCGCATTCAACTGCGTTTTATTGAGCTGATGGAGACCGGGGAGGGCAGTGAGCTGTTCCGTCGCCATCATATCTCCGGCATGGTTCTGCGCGACGAACTGCTGAAACGCGGCTGGATCCACCAGATCCGCCAGCGCAGCGATGGCCCGGCGCAGGTCTTTTGTCATCCGGATTATGAAGGCGAAATCGGCCTGATCATGCCCTATGAAAAAGACTTCTGTGCCAGCTGCAACCGCCTGCGCGTCTCCTCCGTCGGCAAGCTCCATCTTTGCCTGTTCGGGGATGGCGGCGTCGATCTACGCGATTTGCTGGAAGATGACGCCCAGCAGGACGCGCTTGAAGCACGTATTTCCGAGGCGCTGACGCACAAAAAGCAGACCCATTTCCTGCATCAGGGCAACACCGGCATTACTCAGAACCTGTCCTATATCGGCGGGTAATCAGGCTTTAGAAGGAACCAGAAGATGAGTCAGGTAAGCGCGGAATTTATCCCGACACGCATTGCTATTCTTACCGTTTCCGAACGTCGTGGTGAAGAGGATGATACCTCTGGCCACTGGCTGCGCGAGGCGGCACACGAAGCCGGACACCAGATTGTTGATAAAGCGATCGTCAAAGAAAACCGTTACGCCATTCGCGCTCAGGTCTCACAGTGGATTGCGGGTGATGACGTCCAGGTGGTGCTGATCACTGGCGGTACCGGCTTTACCGCAGGCGACCAGGCGCCGGAAGCGCTGCTCCCGCTGTTCGATCGCGAAGTGGAAGGCTTCGGCGAAGTGTTCCGCATGCTCTCGTTTGAAGAGATTGGCACCTCTACGCTTCAGTCCCGTGCCGTCGCGGGGGTGGCGAACAAGACGCTGATCTTCGCCATGCCGGGGTCGACCAAAGCCTGCCGCACCGCGTGGGAAAACATTATTGCCCCGCAGCTGGATGCCCGTACCCGTCCGTGTAATTTCCATCCCCATTTAAAGAAATAAGCTATGTCACAACTGACCCACATTAACGCCGCTGGCGAAGCGCATATGGTGGATGTCTCCGCCAAAGCCGAAACGGTGCGCGAGGCGCGTGCTGAAGCGTTCGTCACCATGCTGCCGGAGACGCTGGCGATGATTATCGACGGTAGCCATCACAAGGGTGATGTGTTTGCCACCGCCCGCATCGCCGGTATTCAGGCCGCTAAACGTACCTGGGACCTCATCCCGCTCTGCCATCCGCTGATGCTCAGCAAAGTGGAGGTAAATTTGCAGGCACAGCCGGAGCATAACCGCGTGCGTATCGAGTCCCTGTGCCGCTTAACCGGGAAAACCGGCGTGGAGATGGAGGCGTTGACGGCGGCCTCCGTGGCGGCGCTGACCATCTACGATATGTGTAAAGCGGTGCAGAAAGATATGGTGATTGGCCCGGTGCGTCTGCTGGCAAAAAGCGGCGGCAAATCCGGTGATTTTAAGGTGGAAAGCCATGATTAAGGTGCTCTTTTTTGCCCAGGTGCGTGAGCTGGTCAATACCGACAGCCTGACGCTGGACGGCGCTTTCGAAAATGTCGCCGCCCTGCGTGCGCATCTGGCGGCGCAAGGCGACCGCTGGGCGCTGGCGCTGGACGAAGGCAAACTGCTGGCCGCCGTGAACCAGACGCTGGTGGAGTTAACCCACCCGCTGGCCGATGGGGACGAAGTGGCCTTCTTCCCGCCGGTCACAGGGGGTTAAGATGACGGAAACCCGAATTCTGGTCGGCCATGAGCGTTTTAACGTGGGCACGGAATATGACTGGCTGGCCGGGCGCGACGAAGACGGCGCGGTCGTGACGTTTACCGGGAAAGTGCGTAATCATAATCTCGGGGACAGCGTAAAAGCGCTGACGCTGGAGCACTATCCGGGAATGACCGAAAAATCGCTGGCGGCCATTGTCGAAGAGGCGCGAGGCCGCTGGCCGCTGGGGCGCGTTACGGTTATCCATCGCATCGGCGAAATGTGGCCCGGCGAAGAGATTGTGTTTGTCGGCGTCACCAGCGCCCATCGCGGGAGTGCTTTTGCGGCGGGGGAGTTCATCATGGATTACCTTAAAACCAAAGCGCCGTTCTGGAAGCGTGAAGCGACGCCGGAAGGTGAGCGCTGGGTGGAATCACGCGACAGCGATAAACATGCCGCCAGCCGTTGGTAGTTGGTTTACGCGGATGTGTTACTCTTAACGTGTGTGTTTACTTAATCAGGAGTGAATCATGGACCGATTTCCGCGTTCCGATTCGATAGTTCAGCAGACCCGTAGCGGGCTGCAAACCTACATGGCTCAGGTGTATGGCTGGATGACGGTTGGCCTGCTGCTTACCGCGTTTATCGCTTGGTATGCGGCAAACACGCCTGAACTGATGATGTTTATCTTCTCAAGCAAAATCACCTTCTTTGGGCTGATTATTGCGCAACTGGCGCTGGTGTTCGTGCTCTCCGGGCTGGTGCACAAGCTCAGTGCGGGTATGGCGACCACGCTGTTTATGCTCTATTCGGCGCTGACCGGGCTGACGCTTTCCAGTATTTTCATCGTTTACACCTACTCTTCCATCGCCAGCACGTTTGTGGTGACCGGCGGGATGTTCGGTGTGATGAGCCTGTACGGTTACACCACCAAACGTGACCTGAGCGGCTTCGGCAACATGCTGTTTATGGGGCTGATTGGGATTGTGCTGGCGTCGCTGGTGAACCTGTGGCTGAAGAGTGACGCGCTGATGTGGGCGGTGACCTATATCGGGGTGGTGATCTTCGTGGGCTTAACCGCTTACGACACCCAGAAGCTGAAAAACATCGGTGAACAAATTGATGTTCGCGACAGTTCAAACCTGCGCAAATACTCGATTCTGGGCGCGCTGACGCTTTATCTGGACTTCATCAACCTGTTCCTGATGCTGCTGCGTATCTTCGGCAACCGTCGCTAGTTATTTCCCCCTCACCCTAACCCTCTCCCTCAGGGAGAGGGGATTGCACGGTGCGGGCTTTTCTCCCTCTCCCCGTGGGAGAGGGCCGGGGTGAGGGCATCAGACCGCAGCGCTACCCGACACAACTCACTTCGCCAACATCCTCTCGTTCTTCGCGCGCAGCTTCTTCGCCCGACTCTCCAGCACCAGATAACAGACCGTTGCCAGCGCCAGCGGCAGGAAGTAGTAGATCATGCGGTACGCGAGCAGGGCGGCGATAATCGTCCCGTGAGACACATGCTCCCCCGCAAGCAGCGCGATAAACACCGCCTCCAGTACGCCAATACCCGCCGGAATATGCACAATCACCCCGGCAATACTGCTTACCAGCAGCACGCCCAGCACGAAGAAGTAGTTCACATCTTCGCCAATCAACAGCCAGATAATGGCCCCCATCGCCATCCAGTTAGCGCTGGAAACCACCATTTGCAGGACGGCAAACTTCCATGACGGCAGCACCAGCTTCTGGCCTTTAATGGTCATGTGACGACGTTTGGCAAAGGCGCAGGCCCACAGGTAGGCGGCGATGATCAGCAGCAGTACGATGCCCAGGATGCGCAGGGTAGCCTCATCGATGTACCAGTGCGCAGGCAGCTGCACCACGCCGATGGTGAAAATCACCCCGCCCAGCAGGATATACCCCAGCCAGTTGGTGGTGATGCTTAAGGAGAAAATACGCGTGATGGTGCCGCCCGGTAAGCCAAGGCGGGAGTACAGGCGATAGCGCATACCAATCCCGCCCACCCAGGTGCTCAGCGTCAGGTTAAAGGCATAGCAGATGAATGACACCAGCATAACCTGCCGTTTGGCAAGCTTATGTCCGCAGTAGGCGCGTCCCAACAGGTCATAGCAGCCGTACATCAGGTAGCTCACAATCACCAGCCCAACGGCCCCCAGCAGGACTGTCCGGTTGTAATTGCGAATAACTTTCCACACCTCTTCCCAGTCCACCTTCTGGGCATACACCACCAGCAGGACCGCGACGGCAATGAAGAATAGCCAGGTCAGGATTTTTTTCGCCAGCCGCCAGCGAGGATGAGATTTCGACATCAGGTTTTCCCTCCATCTTCCGCCTCTACGCGGTCCTGGGTTTCCATTTCGGGTTGCACAGGCGGATCCACCAGCGCCAGTTTCGGCGTATGCGCGGGCAGCCAGCCCACCATGGCCGGGAAGTGGCGCAGGAAGTGGAACACCACCACGCCGATGCCCACGTTCCACCAGCTCCGTTTTGGCACCATGGACTCATCCACACGCACGCAGTCTTTATTGATAAGTCCCTGAAGGTTATCGCGCAGGGTCTGATTAAACTGGCGATCGTGGATGATCAGGTTCGCTTCCAGATTGAGCGATAAGCTCAGCGGATCGAGGTTGCTGGAGCCAACGGTCGCCCAGTGGTCATCCATCACGGCGACTTTGCCGTGCAGCGGGCGGCGGCGATATTCATAGATCTGCACGCCGCTTTTGACCAGATAGCGATAGAGCAGACGCGCGCCCACCTTCACAATCGGCATATCGGGCTCACCCTGCACGATAAGCTTCACGCTCACGCCGCGTCGGGCCGCGTTGCGCATGGCGTGCAAAATCCGGTAACCGGGGAAGAAATAGGCGTTGGCGATAATCACCTCGCGCTTCGCGTTCGCCAGCATCTTCAGGTAATGACGCTCGATATCGTCCCGGTGCTCCTCGTTATCCCGCCAGACGAACAGCGCCTGCGCCTCGCCCGGCTTGCGGTTCTCTTCCGGGCGATGACGGCGTCGCCACCAGCGGCGAGCGGCCTCTTTGCCGGGTAAGTTTTCCAGCACGAACAGCTGGATGTCCTGAACCACCGGTCCTTCGATACGGATCGCGTAGTCCTGTTTAGCTTCGGGACCGTAATCCGACATATGCTCGGCGGAGTAGTTAATGCCGCCAACGAAGGCCACCGTTTCATCCACCACCACAATTTTGCGGTGCATTCGACGGAACAGGTTGGTGCGCATGCCGAACAGACGCGGGCCGGGATCGTAATAGCGGAACACCACCCCTGCGGCGGTGAGCTCGTTAACAAATTCGTCGCTGAGATCCGGCGAACCATATCCGTCGAGCAGAACCTCGATTTTTACACCGCGACGGGCGGCATGCAGCAGTGCGCTGTGCAACTGCCTGCCCACATCGTCTTCAAACCAGATAAACGTTTCGAGAAAGACTTTCTGCTGTGCGTGGCTAATCGCCTCAAAAACCGCCGGATAAAAGTTATCGCCATTTTCCAGCAGCGTAATACGGTTACCTTCCTGCCATGTGCATTTCATAAGTGGATCTCCGCGCTGAGTGGGGCATGGTCGGAGAGATGTCGCCAGTTGAGTAAAGCCAGCGCCGTCGGGCTGCTGGCGTGGGCATTTTTTACGTAAATGCGGTCAAGGCGCAGCAGGGGGAAGCGCACCGGAAACGTCCGCGCGGGACGACCGCGTGAGCGGGTAAAGATCTCCTCCAGCCCCGCCTTCACCTTCAGCGGATGGTTGGCCCGCTGTCGCCAGTCGTTGAAATCACCGGCCACCACTACGGGCTCGCCCTCCGGCAGCGCATTGGTCCAGTCTGCCAGCATCTGTAGCTGGGCCTGACGGTGGGCTTCACGCAGGCCAAGATGAACACAGCCCACATGAATGGGAAAATCGAGCGCCGGGGGGGTGATACGACAGTATAACAGCCCGCGTTTTTCGCTCTCGCCAACGGAGACGTCGCGGTTCTCATAATGCTCGATAGGAAAACGCGACAGCACCGCGTTACCGTGATGCCCCTCCGGGTAGACCGCATTGCGCCCGTAGGCGTAGTCGCTCCACATGGTATCCGCCAGAAACTCGTAGTGGGGCGTGTCGGGCCAGTTTTCGAAATGCATCGGGTGCACTTCGTGCGCGCCCATGACCTCCTGGAGGCAGACAATATCGGCGCTGACGGTGCGTACCGCGTCGCGCAGCTCCGGTAAAATGAAGCGGCGGTTAAATGCTGTGAAGCCCTTATGAATGTTTATCGTCAGCACCTTAAGCGAGAAATGCTGCGTTTTTTTGCTCATAAACACCTTCCTGGGTGACTATCCCGATGAAAATAAAGTGTAGTAGGCGTCACAAAAAGATGCGGCGTTACGGAATTTTCCGTAAAGTGCGGTAGTCTGAATTAGCAGAGAAAAATCCTTCAGGAGAGAAGCCATGAAGTGGCAACAACGCGTTCGTGTCGCAACCGGTTTGAGTTGCTGGCAGATAATGTTGCATTTACTGGTCGTGGCCGTACTGGTGATGGGCTGGATGAGCGGCACGCTGGTGCGTGTCGGCTTAGGGTTATGCGTGGTTTACGGCGTGACCGTGCTGTCGATGCTGTTTTTACAGCGTCACCACGACGCGCGCTGGCGTGAAGTGGGTGATGTGCTCGAAGAGCTCACCACCACCTGGTATTTTGGTGCGGCAATGATCGTCCTGTGGCTGTTGTCACGCGTGCTGCAAAACAACCTGCTGCTGGCCCTGGCGGGTCTGGCTATCCTCGCAGGGCCTGCGGTGGTGTCGTTGCTCACCAAAGAGAAAAAGCTACGCGATGTTTCGTCTAAACATCGCATAGGCCACTGAGCCCGTTGTGGCCGCGATGACCAGTAGCGGCCACAAACTTCCCCACACAATATCCAGACTCGCATCCTTCAGATAGATTTGCTTGGTGATATCCGTGAAGTGACGAATCGGGTTTATCCACGTCAAATCCTGTAACCACACCGGCATGTTCTCCACTGGCGAAACATACCCTGAAAGCAAAATCGCCGGCATCATAAAGACAAACACCCCGATAAACGCCTGCTGCTGCGTTGAGCAGAGCGCGGAAATCAGCAGCCCAAACCCCACCAGCGACAGGCCGTAAATCACCATCGTGAAGTAAAACAGCGCCAGCGATCCGGCAAACGGGATCTGGTACGCCCATATTCCCACCCCCAGCACGATGGTGGCCTGGAACGTCGCGACAATCAGTGCCGGCACCGCCTTGCCGACAAATATCTGCCAGGTGGCGAGCGGTGAGACCAGCAGCTGATCCAGCGTACCTTGCTCACGTTCGCGCGCCACGGACAGCGAGGTGACAATCATCACGCCAATGGTGGTGATCATGGCGATTAATGACGGCACCACAAACCATTTATAGTCCAGGTTCGGGTTGTACCAGTTGCGCACCACCAGCTCGCTGTTGTTGGGTTTGGGTTTGCCCGCCATCAGCTCCTGCTGGTAATCCTTCACCACCTGTTGCAAATAGTTCGCCGCAATCTGGGCGCTGTTGGAGTTACGTCCGTCGAGGATCAGCTGCATCGGCGCGGTCTGGAATGTGTCCAGGTTGCGGGAGAAGTCCGCCGGGAAGCGCACCAGCAATAATGCTTTCTGCGTGTCGATGGTGGGCTGGATCGCCTGCGGGCTTTCCAGAAGCAGGACATGGGTAAAGGCTTTGGCGCGGGCGAAACGCTGCGTCAACTCGACGGAATGCTTGCCGTTGTCTTCGTTGTAAATGGCGATGGTGGCGTTGGTGACCTCCAGTGTGGCGGCAAACGGAAACAGTACAACCTGAAGCAGCACCGGCAGCACCAGAATGGCGCGGGTCTGCGGCTCGCGCAGCAAGGATTGCAGCTCTTTGCGGATCAATGTCCATAAACGGTGAAACATCGCGTCGTCCTCCTGTCGGGGGGCGCTTGCGCTTACCCGACCTACAAAATCCGATGGCTAATCTAATCTTCTTTTCGTTTTCATCCACGTCAGCCCGATAAACATCACCGCCGACGCCAGCAAAAACAGGGTGTTGATAATCAGCACCACCGGAATATTTCCCGCCAGGAACAGGCTTTGCAGGGTGCTCACAAAGTAGCGCGCCGGAATGATGTACGTCACGGCGCGGATCACCGCCGGCATACTGTCTATCTGGAAGATAAAGCCGGAGAGCATAATCGACGGCAGGAAGGCGGCATTAAGCGCCACCTGCGCGGCGTTAAACTGGTTGCGGGTGATGGTGGAAATTAACAGTCCCATCCCCAGCGTGCTGAGCAAAAACAGGCTGGTAATAAAGAACAGCAGCACCAGCGAGCCGCGGTACGGCACGCCAAGAATAAATACCGAGACCAGCATACACAGCAGCATCGCCAGCATGCCGAGGAAGTAGTAGGGGATCAGCTTGCAGAGCAGCAGCTCGACGCGCGTCACTTCGGTCGAGAGCAGCGCCTCCATGGTGCCGCGCTCCCACTCGCGGGCGATCACCAGCGAGGTCAAAATCGCGCCGATTACCGTCATGATGATGGTCACCGCGCCCGGAATAATAAAGTGCTGGCTGATGGCGGCGGGGTTAAACCAGTAGCGCGTCTGCACATCGATCAGTGGCTCAAACTCCTCACCCCGGTCTTCGGCGCGCTGCATCTGCCAGAGCTGCCAGATCCCCTCCGCGTAGCCCTGCACGAAGTTGGCGGTGTTCGGCTCGCTGCCGTCGGTGATCACCTGAATCGGCGCATCGGTTTCAGCGCGCGCCATATTGGCGGCGAAATCGACCGGAATGACGATCAGACCGCGAATTTTCCCGGCCTGCATTTTCTGGATCAATTCCTGCCGGTTGTCGCTGATGGTGGCGTCAATGTAGGGCGAACCGGTCATGGCGTGAGTGAAGTCCAGCGCCTCTTCGCTCTGCTGCTCCAGCAAAATCCCGACCCGCAGCTTGCTGGAGTCGAGGTTAATCCCGTAGCCGAAAATAAACAGCAGCAGCAGGGGGATCACCACCGCAATCAGCCAGCTGCTGGGGTCACGCACAATCTGCCGCGTCTCTTTGACGCACAGGGCGCGCACCCGGCGCCAGGAAAGGGCGTTACTGCGCATGAGTATTCTCCTTATCCCAGTCGTGGATGAGGGTGATAAACGCCTGCTCCATGGTTGGGTCTGGCTGCGCGTCGTCGGCGGCCTGCGCTTTCAGGTCATCCGGGGTGCCGTGGGCAATCAGCTTGCCGCGATAGACCAGCCCGATGCGGTCGCAATACTCTGCCTCGTCCATAAAGTGGGTGGTGACCATCACGGTCACGCCTTTTTCCACCATGCTATTGATATGCAACCAGAATTCTCGGCGGGTGAGGGGGTCCACGCCTGAAGTTGGTTCATCAAGAAACAGGATATCCGGCTCGTGCATCAGTGAGCAGGCCAGCGCCAGCCGCTGTTTGAAGCCAAGCGGCAGCGCTTCGGTAGCGTGTGAGGCGATATCGGTCAGGCCGAAGGCGTCGCACATGCGACCGATCTTCTCATTCTGTGCCCGTCCCCGCAGGCCATAGACGCCGGAGAAAAATCGCAGATTTTGCTCCACCGTCAGGTTGCCGTAGAGCGAAAACTTCTGCGCCATATAGCCCAGGTGCTGGCGCGCCTTGCCGGAGCTGACTTTGAGATCCATGTTCAGCACCAGCGCTTTGCCGGAGGTCGGTACCAGCAGGCCGCACATCATTTTAAAGGTGGTGGATTTCCCCGCGCCGTTCGGCCCGAGCAGGCCAAATATCTCGCCGCGCTTCACGGCAAAATTGACGTTATCGGTGGCGGCGAAATCGCCGAATTTTTTGGTGAGCGATTTCGCTTCAATGACCGTTTCGCCCGGCGTGCCTTCCACCGTGTGCAGGATGGCGCCAAGCGGTGATTCTGAGGTTCCCGCCCCGCCCAGCAGATCGATAAACGCATCTTCAAAGCGCGGCGCGGTCTCTGTCATGTCGATCTCAGGCATACCCTGCGCACGGCGGATATCGTCGGCGGTAGTCTCTTTTTTGAGGATCACGCGCACCGAACGGCCCTGAATCATCCCGTCGCTCACCTGCGGCAGCTTCAGTACCCGTTGCAGCAGCTTGCGGTTGGACTCCTGCGCGCTGTGCAGCAGAAAACTGCGCCCGGCCATGGTTTGCGTCAGCTCGGTGGGTTCGCCCTGATAGAGCAGTTCGCCTTCATTCATCAGCAGCACGTCGCGGCACTGCTCTGCTTCATCAAGGTAAGAGGTACTCCAGAGGATCAGCATGCCGTCACCCGCCAGCTCGTGCACCATCTGCCACAGCTCGCGGCGGGAAATCGGGTCCACGCCCACGCCGGGTTCATCCAGCAATAGCACCTTCGGTTCGCCCACCAGCGTGCAGGCCAGCCCCAGCTTCTGCTTCATCCCGCCGGAAAGTTTGCCCGCCAGCCGGTCGGTGAACGGGCCGAGGGAGGTAAACGCCAGCAGACGCTGGAAGGTTTTCTGCCGGGTTTCGCCGGTAACGCTGCGCAGATCGGCATACAGGTTGAGGTTTTCCATTACCGTCAGATCTTCGTACAGACCAAACTTCTGCGGCATATAGCCGAGCATGCCGTGGAGCGCCGCGTCGTCTTTGATCGGATCGAGGCCAAGCACGCTGGCACTGCCTTCATCCGGCTTCAGCAATCCCGCCAGCATCCGCATCAGCGTGGTTTTACCCGCGCCGTCCGGCCCCACCAGCCCGGTCACATAGCCTTTCTGAATCGTACAATTCAGCGGCGCGACCGCCGGTTTGGCCATTCCCGGGAAGCGTTTGACCAGATTGTTGAGCTGGATAACCGCATCATTCATGTCGTTCCCCGTCGTTTAAGGTCACGGTAACAGGCATGCCCTGACGCAGCGCGTCGTCCGCATCGGTGACGATGATGCGCAGGCGATACACCAGGTCGGTACGCAGGTCCGGGGTTTCAACGGTTTTTGGCGTGAACTCGGCGGTAGGGGAGACGAAGCCCACTTTGCCGTGATACGGCTTGTCCGGGCGACCGTCGGTATAGAGCAGCAGTTCGCGGCCCGGCTGCATCTGGCCAAGATTTGGCTCATCAATGTAAGCGCGCACCCACACCGGACGGGTTAAGGAGAGCGTTAACACGGTGCTGCCCGCGCTGAGCATGCTGCCCGGCTCCACGGCGCGGGTCATCAGCGTGCCGTCAGACGGGGCGACTAACGTGGTGTCGTGCAGATCCAGCTCCGCCTGGGCTAACTGCGCCTGCGCCTGCTCAAGGCTGGCCTTCGCCTGGGCAATGTCCTGCGCACGGTTACCGGTGCGGTACTGGCTTAGCTTATCCTGGGCAGATTTCAGCGTCGCCTGTGCCTGGTCGCGGGATGAGCGCGCGTTTTCCAGGTCGTTGGCGGAAATAGTACGGCTTTTCCATAAGCCTTGCTGACGGTTATAGAAATTCTGCGCATAGTCATAGGCGGCTTTTGCCTGCTTAACGGCAGCGGCCGCCTGGGAGATCTCTTCGTCACGGTAGCCCGCCAGCATCAGGTCGTATTGCGCCTGTGCGACGGAGACGCCTGCTTTTGCCTGCATCAGCGCGTTCTCAAACGGGGCTTTGTCCAGCATTCCCAGCGTCTGCCCGGCTTTGATGGCATCGCCTTCGTCAACGTTCAGCGAGGCCAGCCGTCCGCCGACGCGGAAGCTCATGTTCACGGTGCGGATATCCACGTTGCCGTACAGCGTCAGGCCACGATCCTGCTGGCTCTGATACCACAGCCAGCCACCGATTCCCGCAGCAAGTAACACAACAACCACCAGAATGATGGCGACAGGTTTTTTCATGACTTCTGGCTCCTTTGCGTTAAGCCTTGCAGGATCAGATCAACGTGACAGGTAATGACCTGGCTAATTTGCGCGGCTTTATCCTCATCGAATTGTGTCCAGCCCGTACGTAACAGGATGGTCTCACGCCCCAGACGGAAGGCGAGCACTTCGCCCAGCAGGGCGTGGGTATGCAAAATGGTGTCGGTATCGCTGGCGTCCCGTCCGGTATAGGCGGCGATCAGCCGGGTCAGATGGCTGTGCATCGGGGCGATCACCTGATCGTGCACCAGCTGGTACGCGGCAGTGGGGGAGAGCTGCTCGCGGGAGATAAATTTGCTCAGGTTCAGCGTATCGTCGTGCGTCAGCAAGCGGATCATGTTGTGACAGGCGTTAAGGATCAGCTGGCGGATGGCAGCCCGGTCAGGCTCTGGCTGGCTGAACAGCGCGGTGGCTTCTTCCACGTGCGGGCGAAAGCTGGTGCCGATAAAATCCGCGATCCACTGGGCGCAGGCGAGGTATAAATCCTCTTTTGAGCCAAAATAGTAGGTGATGGCCGCAATATTCTGCCCGGCCTGAGCGGCGATATCCCGCGTGGTGGCATGCAGACCATACTCGCCAAACTGCGCCAGCGCGGCGGCGATAAGCTGACTTTTCGCCTGTTCGCCTTTGGTTGTCGTTGGGGTTGTATTCATAGCAGCATTAAAAATTAATCAATCGATTGATTAAGATTATGCCTGATTTGCGCAAACGTCGAGTCATGGCCGAGGATATTTTATGCGCCACGTCACAAAAGCTGCTACACTCCGCTCCTTCGCGACATTGTGGTTTTTGTCCTTCTATTCGTTATATCTCCCTGAAAACTACACCTGTGATGGTCGGGGCGGTTCGGAGTTTTTATGTCTTTTGATTCCCTTGGTCTGAACCCGGAAATTCTGCGCGCCATCGCAGAGCAGGGCTACGTTGAGCCAACCCCTATCCAGCAGCAGGCCATTCCGGCCGTTTTGCAGGGCCGTGACCTGATGGCAAGCGCGCAGACCGGTACCGGTAAGACCGCGGGCTTTACCCTGCCGCTGCTGGAGCTGTTGGTAAAAAACCAGCCGCACGCCAAAGGCCGTCGTCCGGTGCGTGCGCTGATCCTCACCCCAACCCGCGAACTGGCGGCCCAGATTGGCGAGAACGTGCGTGAATACAGCCGCTACCTCAACATTCGTTCGCTGGTGGTTTTCGGCGGGGTAAGCATTAACCCGCAGATGATGAAGCTGCGCGGCGGCGTGGACGTGCTGGTGGCAACGCCGGGGCGTCTGCTGGATCTGGAACACCAGAACGCGGTGAAGCTCGATAACATCGAAATTCTGGTGCTGGACGAAGCCGACCGTATGCTGGATATGGGCTTCATCCACGATATTCGCCGCGTGCTGGCGAAGCTGCCGACGCGTCGTCAGAACCTGCTCTTCTCGGCAACCTTCTCCGACGAGATCAAGGCACTGGCGGAAAAGCTGCTGCATAACCCGCTGGAAGTGGAAGTCGCGCGCCGCAATACCGCCTCCGAGCAGGTGACGCAGCACGTGCACTTTGTGGATAAGAAGCGCAAGCGGGAACTGCTCTCCCAGATGATCGGCCAGGGCAACTGGCAGCAGGTACTGGTCTTTACCCGCACCAAGCACGGCGCTAACCACCTGGCGGAACAGCTCAATAAAGACGGTATTCGCAGCGCGGCGATCCACGGCAACAAGAGTCAAGGTGCGCGTACCCGCGCGCTGGCTGATTTTAAATCCGGCGACATACGTGTGCTGGTGGCAACCGACATCGCCGCCCGTGGCCTGGACATTGAAGAGCTGCCGCACGTGGTGAACTACGAGCTGCCAAACGTGCCGGAAGACTACGTGCACCGTATCGGCCGTACCGGCCGTGCGGCGGCAACCGGGGAAGCGCTCTCTCTGGTCTGCGTGGATGAACACAAGCTGCTGCGCGACATCGAACGCCTGCTGAAGAAAGAGATCCCACGCATTGAAACCCCGGGATATGAAGTGGACCCGTCGATCAAAGCTGAGCCAATTCAGAACGGTCGTCAGGGCGGCGGTCGCGGTCAGGGCGGCGGCGGTCGCGGTCAGCAGCCGCGTCGTGCCGAAGGTGGCGCGCCGAAATCTTCGGGCAAACCGCCGCGTCGTAATAACGACAGCAAACCAGCCGGTGAAAACCCGTGGCGTAGCGGCGAAGGGAAACCGGCAGGCGAGGGGCAGCGCCGACGCCGCCCGCGTAAACCTGCTAACCCGCAGTAATCTGGAAGCCCGGTCGTAAAGCCGGGCTTTTCTTTTTGCGGCAGCGGAGAGAAAGTGCCACAATAGTGGCTGTTTATACAGTATTTCAGGTTTTCCGATGGCTTTAACCGCTGCGCTCAAGGCGCAAATTGGCGCATGGTATAAGGCGCTACAACAGCAGATCCCCGACTTTATCCCCCGAGCCCCGCAGCGGCAGATGATTGCCGACGTGGCAAAAACGCTCGCCGGGGACGACGGACGACATCTGGCGATTGAAGCCCCGACCGGCGTCGGGAAAACCCTGTCGTATCTCATTCCCGGCATTGCCATCGCGCGGGAAGAAGACAAAACGCTGGTGGTCAGTACCGCTAACGTGGCCTTGCAGGATCAGATCTTCAGCAAAGATTTGCCGCTGCTGCGCAAAATTATCCCCGATTTACGGTTCACCGCCGCCTTTGGTCGCGGGCGCTACGTCTGCCCGCGCAATCTGGCGGCGCTGGCCAGCAGTGAACCCTCCCAGCAGGATCTGCTCGCGTTTCTTGATGACGAGCTGACGCCAAACAACAAGGCGGAGCAGGAGCAGTGTGCAAAGCTAAAGGCCGATCTCGACGGCTACAGGTGGGACGGCCTGCGGGATCACACCAGCCAGGCGATCGGCGACGACCTGTGGCGCAGGCTCAGCACCGATAAAGCGAGCTGCCTGAACCGCAACTGTCACTACTATCGCGAGTGCCCGTTCTTTGTCGCCCGGCGTGAGATTCAGGAAGCGGAGGTGGTTGTCGCCAACCATGCGCTGGTGATGGCTGCCCTGGAGAGTGAAGCGGTCCTGCCGGAGCCCAAAAACCTGCTGCTGGTGCTGGATGAAGGTCATCATCTGCCCGACGTGGCGCGGGATGCGCTGGAGATGAGTGCAGAAATTACCGCCCCGTGGTTTCGCCTGCAACTGGATCTGTTCTGCAAGCTGGTGGCAACCTGCATGGAGCAGTTCCGCCCGAAAACCACGCCGCCGCTGGCGGTCCCGGAGCGGTTGAGCGAGCACTGTGAAGAGGTGTACGGCCTCATCGCCTCGCTGAATAACATTCTCAACCTGTATCTCCCCGCCACCCAGGAAGCGGAACACCGCTTTGCGATGGGGGAGTTGCCACAGGAAGTGATGGAGATTTGCCAGCAGCTGGCGAAGCACCTTGAAAAGCTGCGCGGGCTGGCGGAGATGTTCCTCAACGATCTCAGCGAGAAAACCGGTACCCATGACGTGGTGCGCTTGCACCGCATTCTGCTGCAAATGAACCGCGCGCTGGGCATGTTTGAGGCGCAGAGCAAACTCTGGCGGCTGGCCTCGATGGCGCAGGCGTCCGGGGCGCCAGTGACAAAGTGGGCCACCCGCGAAGTGCGAGACGGGCAGGTACATCTGTTCTTCCACTGCGTGGGCATCCGCGTGGCCGATCAGCTGGAAAAGCTGATCTGGCGCAGCGTGCCGCACGTGGTAGTGACGTCGGCGACCCTGCGTTCACTGAACAGCTTCTCAAGGTTGCAGGAAATGAGCGGCCTGAAAGAGAAAGCGGGGGACCGTTTTGTGGCCCTGGACTCGCCGTTCAACCACTGTGAGCAGGGCAAGCTGGTGATCCCGCGCATGAACTATGAGCCGCTTATCGATAACGAAGAGCAGCATATTGCGGAAATGGCGGCCTACTTCCGCGAGCAGGTTGAGAGTAAAAAATACCCCGGTATGCTGGTGCTGTTTGCCAGCGGCCGCGCGATGCAACGCTTTCTGGAGCACGTCACCGATCTGCGCTTACTCCTGCTGGTGCAGGGCGATCAGCCGCGCTATCGGCTGGTGGAAACCCACCGTAAACGCATTGATAACGGCGAGCGTAGCGTGCTGGTGGGGCTACAGTCCTTTGCGGAAGGGCTGGATTTAAAAGGCGACTACCTGACGCAGGTGCATATCCATAAAATTGCCTTCCCGCCCATCGACAGCCCGGTGGTGATCACCGAAGGCGAATGGCTGAAAAGCCTTAACCGTTATCCGTTTGAAGTGCAAAGCCTGCCTGCGGCGTCGTTTAACCTGATCCAGCAGGTCGGGCGCCTGATCCGTAGCCACGGCTGCTGGGGCGAGGTGGTGATTTATGACAAACGTCTGCTCACCAAAAACTATGGCCAGCGGCTGCTGAATGCGCTGCCGATCTTCCCGATTGAGCAGCCAGAGGTGCCGGAGGTAAAAAAACGCCCGGCGAAATCCTCTGCCGGGCGTACAAAAAGCATCCGTGCAAAGAGGCGCGGTCCTACTGGTAAATAAACGTGACCTGAACAACGCTGCTGAACGTGCCGGCGGTAACGGGCAGGGCGGTGGCGTAATAGCGGGCAGAAAGCGGGAAATCGGCGGTATGATCGTCCTGATTCACCAGAACGCTGAAGCTTGCCTGCGGGGCGATGAGCATCTTATCCGGACGATCGGCCAGCTCCAGCGCCAGCCCACCGGCCGTACCGATATTAGCGAATTTGCTCGGGTGCGCGCCGTCGGCCTGGCCGAGAAATGTCGCCGTCGCCAGGGTCGTCGTTGAGGGACATTTTGAGAGCGTTAAATCAAACGCTATCCACTTGCCGGTATCCCCTACATCCTTAAAATTACCCGCGACGGCCTGACCCAGATTAACCGTCAGGTTCTGGCTGGCGCTATCCACCGTGCAGGTATTGGCGTAAATGTTGCCGGTCATTTCTATCTGAATATCCTCCGCATAAGCGTTAGCCAACAGGCCGAGGGTCAGGAAAATCAAATAACTTTTCATTGTGAACCTACTTATACGCAACGGTAATGGTCGCGACGGTGTTGGCCGGCCCGGGCGTGACGATGTCGTTTATCTGCTCGTAGCGTACCTTGAAGGGGATGTTTAAGGTTTCATTTGCGTTCGCGGGGCTTGAGGTGGTGAAGTACTCATCGAAGGCGGGAACCTTGCCATCGGTGACCATAAATACACCTACCCCTGTTGCCACACCGCTCTCGGGTGTGAGCTTAATAACCCCGCCGAAGCCCGGTACGTAGCCGTTCGTACTGCTGATCTTCAGTTCCGGCTGAACGGTTGTATTGCAGGTGATGCTGACGTTGAAGTCTTTTTCATCGGTAAGCAGGCCAGTTGTGAAAAACTGGCTCACGGGAAAATCGCCCAACACAACGGTCAGGCTTTTTGGCGAGACGGAACAGGTTACTTCCTGGAGAATGATATTCCCTGCATAGGAGATTGAGTTGGGATCACCGATGCCCTCGTGGTGATAAAGACCAATACCAAAACGGGTCTGATTTTGATCCAGTGTGCCCGATGCCACCGCAGTGCTGGTTTTGACCAGCTCCAGCGTAACGTCGAAATCAAAAGTGCGTTTACCGTCACTTGAGACGTAACCGACCGGCGTTCCCGTAGAGATACAGTTAACCCCTCCGCCTCCGCTGATGCGTTGGCCCCGATCGTTCATCAATGCCACACCAATACCGGGTACGCCAGAAGCGTAGACGCCTTTCAGGCCTGAAATTTCAGCGCCCGTGCCGTAATAGCAAGAGACAATTTCCAGCCCGCTGTCTATCGACTGGTCGCAACTCCCGGCGACATGGGTGACTTGTTCAGTACCCGGGATGGTCTCGCCAACGGTCAGCGTCGTGGGGACTGAGATGGAGGCCACGTTAATCATTTTGGGCAGATCTGGCGTGGTGCAGGTCGCCTTCGCATGCGGCATAAATAACGCGGCGGTTCCCAGAACCAGTAATAAAAAGCACTGTTTAATCATTTGCATAATCGTTAGCCTGAATGGTAATCAATGGCACTGCGCGGCAGCGTTTATGATGCTTGTTTTTTCTTTCTCATCCGTTAGCGCATAGTCAGCAACGCAGTGCTCGCTCGCCTCCTGTCCCCAGGAAACGTTGAGATGCCCTTGCTGCGGCAGACCCGAGAGGTAAGTCTGGCCGTCATTTCCGACAATAAATTCGCTGTCCTTATCCCCGGTGGTCACCGTTGCGCCGAAGGGCAGCGGTTTACCATTTTGTGTAAGCGTTATCAGGACGCGGTTACCCACGCGGGTAGTAAAGCTGGCGCGCACCACGGCCCCGCGGGTTGGCGTCACAATTTGCGCCGCGTGGGTGACGTCGGCATCCTCCGGCAGCGTTTCGGTATCCAGTGCGATGGTGTTATGGCGATAAGCGGTCACGAACGGCACGACGGTATAGCCGCGGAAGTCAGTCTCCACGCCTGTCTGGTTGGTGATATGGGTGCCGTGCGTACCTGGCGCTTTCACCAGCGCGATGGTTTCACCGAGCGGTTGGCTCAGGGTTATCCCGTTAGCGTGGGCCACCACGCCGCCCTGCAAACCGACGTTCAGGGTCTGCTGATACTTATCCTGACTGACGCCTGCGCTCACTTCGCCGTAGGTCGCTTTGTAATCGGCGTTGATGCTGGTGGAGTTACCGCTGCCGGTGCTGCTCAGCCCTTCCTGGATATTCCAGTTCAGGTTGTCTTCTTTCAGCGCCGTACCGTTAAGACCGATGTTCTGCGTGGTGCCGTCTTTGGTGTTGTTCAGGTTGTACGTGGCCCAGGTATTATGCATCCAGCGATCCAGCGGAACCGAAACGCTCAGCGAGAACTGGTTGTCGTTTGTTACCTCATTACCGTCTTCATCGCTGTCGTGGGTGTTTTTGTTCAAGCTGTAGCTGAGGCTGTAGCTCACGCCGTGCCAGCTGTTGTTGTAGCTGACGCTCAGGGAGGTCATGTTCTGACTCTGGCTCCAGTAAGTTTCCTTCACCATGCTCAGCGTCACCGACCCCCAACCTTCTGGCAGCGTCTGGTCAATGGTGGCTTCTGTACGGGCGCGGCGCTGCTGGGGAGCAGACCAGTCGTCGGCGCGGGTATACGACTCCATAGTGTCGTCCAGGGTGTAAAACCCCTTGCTGTTATAGCGATAGCCCGCAAGCGAAAAGTTGGTGCCTGAACCGGCGAAATCTTTGCTGTAGCGTACGCGCCACGACTGGCCCTTGCTGGACTGCTGTTTTTTCAGCAGGGCTCTGGCGCGGGTCACGTCAATGGAGAACGCCCCGAGATCGCCCATGTTTTTCCCGGCGCCGAGCGCCTGGGACTGATAGTGGCTGCTCTGCTGCACGCCGCCATAGGCCGTGAAGCCGTGAGGTAAACCGTAGATGGCGCTTCCCTGGGCAAACGGCGTCTTTTCAACGTCTTTGTCATAAGAGCGATAACGCCCGGCGGTTACGCTGTAGCGCAGGTTTTTTTCACGCTGCAATACCGGCACGGAGGCAAACGGCACCACGAAATGGCTCTCGCTGCCGTCTGTTTCTTTCACCGTAACCTGGAGGTCACCGCTGCTGCCGGTGGGGTAGAGGTCGTTAATTTCGAATGCGCCCGGCGCGACCGTGTTCTGATAAATCACGTACCCGTTCTGGCGGACCATCACCAGCGCGTTGCTGTGGGCGGTGCCGCGAATAATAGGGGCATAGCCTTTTTCACTGTCCGGCAGCATGTCGCTGTCGGATTTCAGCTCCACGCCGGTGTAGGGGACGCTGTCAAAAACGTCGGAAGGTGAGGTGCTTTGCCCCACCGTCACGTCACTTTTCATTGCCACAATGTCGCGTTGCGCATAGGTATAAACGGAGGTGAATTTCTGTTCCTCCTCGTGGCCCGTGGTGCTGCGATTCCAGGTGGAGTAGTTACGAACGCGCCATGCCCCGAGGTTGAAGCCGGGACGCAGGTTAACGTACTGGCTGCTGCTATCCTCTTCACCCTGCTGGCGCGCATGGCTCTGGCTGGCGTTGACGCTGTAATTAAGCAGGCCCGCGTTGATCCCTTCGTCAAACTCTTTCGGGTCGATGTAACCGCGTGGCACCTGTCCGAGCGCCTTTTGCGGAATGCTCAGCAGCAGCTGCTGATTGCGCACGCGAAAGGTCGCGGATGCCGAAGGGATGGCGTGTAGATCGGCGCACTGACCTTCTGCCCTCAGCTGCGGATATTTTTGCGTTTTGATCCCGAGGCTCTTTAATTCGTCCAGTGTAAAACAGGGCTGAAGCGTGCTGGTGCCCTGCGGATCTTTAACTATGTTAAAGGTCACGTCACGGGTATCAATTTTATTGTTATTGATAAATACCGCGACCTGATATTTACCTGGCGCCTGACCGGGACCTTTTTCATAGACAGACAGATCGGTCTTTTCCTGCTGTGGATTATCAATGTCCAGCAGGGCAGGGTTAAAATAATCATCAGCCAAAACCTGCTGCGCAAAGATCGCCATTGCCAGGCAACAAAAAGTCATCAGTAATGACGAAAATCGGCAGGTGAACGGCTTTTTATGGCGGTACATGATGATTTTATTACCGGGCAATATTATTAATGAACGTGTTTAGACCATGTCTGGCTGATGCTGCCGTAATCAGTAATAATGGAATACGCGACGGTCGAGCCTCCGACATTGCCAGGTAAAGCAAAATGCGTTTCAGTTTTTGGCACAGCCCAGGTGGCTTTCGTGATTTTCTGACCATTCAGGGTGACGGCCTGAAAATTCATATAGAAAGGCGTGGGATTGTTCACCACTAAATCATTCCCTTCGCGATGCCATTCAAGTTTATCGGCCATATCTTCTGGTTTGCCTTTTACCGCTGACGGGCGATAGAGCAATTTAATTCGGGTGTTAATGGCAATTTGCAGCGTATTTACACCCTCAACATGCTTTGAGGAAGGGATCGCTTTAATATTCAGCCAGTACAGAGATTCCCTGTCTTCCGGTAAATTTCCTCCCGTACGCACCACGCGCAGGACGTTATCCTCTTTCGCATCTAGTCGGAAAAGCGGCGGGGTGATCAGGAACGGGGCTTTGGCCGGGTTTTTACCGCCGGAATCGACCCAGGATTGCACCAGATAATCCGTGGTATCTGGATTTGAAAGACCAAGAGATGATTCCTTTTTATCTCCCTGATAGACCAGACGGGTGCCATTGATCACGACACCCGCCTGTGCCGAGGCTGCTACCAGTAAAAGAGTGCTCAGTAAATAACCGTGGCGCATAAAGATTTCTCATTAAAAAGATGAGATATTAATGCCCGCAAGAGCATTAATATCTCAGGATTGATAAGATCAGTTATAAATAACGGTGAAGGTCGATACAGAGTTAGCAGGGCCCGCAGTGACTGCCGCCTGAGTTTGAATATAACGCGCACCAAACTCCAGGTCGTTAACCTCCGTACCGGAGACTAAAGGATATTGCATCGAAGGGGTATACAGGGTGACAGGCTGCCCGGAAGCATCCAGTAGCTGAATCGCCACACCAGTAGCTGCACCGGTATCGGGCGTTAATGCCAGCGTGGCATTATTATTCGCATCCGGGGTACCACCGAAGTTAATCGCAGCCGAGGTTACGGTTTCCGGACAATTGGTTAACTTAATATCAAACTTCGTGAGTGTGCTGGTAGAGCCTGCGCCGGTAAATACCGTTTTAGATACTTTTCCTAACTGAACATCTAATGGATTACTTAATCCATTCACGACCTGGCAAGCAGAATCGATAATTTCTCCGGTGAAATTAATCTGCCCTTCACCGTTGATTGCCGCAAATGCGGATGCAGAACATCCCACCGCTGCGGCGATAAACAACCCTAATGCAACCTTGTTCATAGTAAATCCCGATGTGTTTCTGGCAAAAACGTTGCCTGGACGTTTTTACCGTTGACCCTTAATAACTTTCAGATGTTTATTTAATCAAAAAAAGGGCAGGTACGAATCTTTAGTTCCAATCACAAATAATGCAAATAGTGCTTGAGTTTATTTTTTTACCTGAAAACAGCAGGTTGATAATGATCACAAAACACTATCGGGTGCGTGTTCATCGGGCTATATTGTTAACAAGATGATGCTGTCAGGAGAAATGTCGTGGATTACCGCAAAATTATCAAAGAGGTAGGGCGTGGGAAAAACCATGCTCGCGATCTGGATCAGGAAACGGCCCGTGCGTTGTACACGCATATGCTGAATGGCGACGTGCCGGATCTGGAAATGGGCGGCATTCTGATTGCGCTGCGCATCAAAGGGGAAGGTGAGGCGGAGATGCGCGGTTTTTATGAGGCCATGCAGTCGCAGACGATGCGTTTAACCCCGCCCGTCACGAAGCCGATGCCGATTGTGATCCCGACCTACAATGGCGCGCGTAAGCAGGCAAACCTCACGCCGCTGCTGGCTATTCTGTTGCAGAAACTCGGTTTCCCGGTGGTGGTGCATGGCGTGAGCGAAGATCCGACGCGCGTGCTGACAGAAACCATTCTGGAATTATTAGGCATCGAACCCACTCTCCATGCTGGCCAGGCGCAGGCAAAGCTGGAGGGGAACCAGCCGGTCTATATTCCCGTGCGCGCGCTCTGCCCGCCGCTGGAAAAGCAGCTGGACATGCGCTGGCGCATGGGGGTACGTAACAGCGCCCACACCCTGGCGAAGCTGGCGACGCCGTTTGCCGAAGACGCCGCGCTGCGTCTTTCCAGCGTCTCCCATCCGGAGTACGTGACGCGGGTCGGTCAATTCTTTGCCAAAATCGGCGGGCGAGCGCTGCTGATGCACGGGACTGAAGGGGAGGTTTACGCCAACCCGCAGCGTTGTCCACAGCTGATGCTGATTGAGCCTGCCGGGACGCGGGTCGTGCTGGAACGTGGGGAAGAGAACAGCGATGTGATCCTGCCTGAGTCGAAAGATCCGCAAGTCACCGCGCACTGGATCGTACAGTGTCTGGCCGGAAAGGTGCCGGTTCCGCAGTCTATCAAGCTGCAAATGGCCTGCTGTCTGCTGGCGGCAGGGGAAGTGGCGTCCGTGGACGCCGGGTTGCAGCGCGTGGCGCAGTCGTTTTAAGCAAAAAAAAACCCGTCCAGTGGCGGACGGGCAAACAAGGGTAACAACAACAGGGTCAATGAGGGTTGGAGCATCTCACCAGAGGGTATGGTGAGGGTGGAGCATAATTCGTTCGATTACTTGTAGATAACCGCGGTACCGCTCAGTTTGTTATTACCGTTAGTGGAGGTGATGGTGTATCCACTTGCGCCGGCAGCGGCAGCTTTTTCCGCCAGTTTGGCTTCCAGACCGTCCAGCGTGGTCGCGCCTTCAGCACTCACCACCCCGATTTTGTTCAGATCCTGTGACTGAGTAGAGGAGACTGGCTCTACGGCGAAAGCGCCGAAAGACAGAGCGGACAGGGCAACAGCGGCAACAGCATATTTGATGGTTTTCATAGGTCAATTCTCGCAGGTTATTCTGTTAAGGGGACGATGTTCCGTCGATGTGATAAGTATCACGGTTTTTAGTGGAAGATAAAATCGAAGAGAATTGACGTGGTTACTCAAAAAAATTGAATGACAAATAACTTATTGATTATTAATAAATTCAGAAGCGCAATTGACATTTCTTGGGGATGCGCTTTACAGAAGCCATCGGAAGGGCACGTTTTGCTACGCGTTTCGCTAAAAGTCGTGAACGTAAAGTAAACGGCTGGCGCGGTTAACTTCGGTAAAGGAAAGTCAACGTAACTGGCTGTCTTTCGATCCTCTACGATTATATCCTGAATGTGCCGCATTTTTTGAATCTTTCTCCTGCTGACAGGCAATGCATAGCCGTACGCCAGGAATGGCTTTACGCCGTGCTTCAGGAATCGGATCCCCGCACTCTTCGCATTCCGTCAAACTTTCGCCGCGCGGAATTTCACCGCGAGCACGCGCGACCGCATCTTCAATGGTACTGTTGATCTGTTCGTTAACGGCGTCGTCATTCGCCCAGCCGGAAGCCATCATGTTCTCCTGATCTGTTTAAGCCATTCATCTTAATATGGGGTTAAAAAACGCACAGTCAAGGCGAAGGAAGGAAATGAGAACTGCATCTGCCTTGCAGATGCAGTGTGGGAAAAGAGGGCGTTATTTATAGATAGTCGCGGTGCCGTACATATGGTTATCACCACCGGCGGCGTTCACCACGAAGCCTTTAGCCCCTTCCTGACGCGCTTTTTCGGCCAGCTTGTCCTGAAGGTCATCAAGGTTGCTTGCCCGGCTGACAGAGACCGTACCGGCCGCACGTAGCTGGCTGGTGTCGTTGCTGTCGGTCAGAGGTTGAACGGACCAGGCTGAGAACGATGCGCCTGCCAGCGCACCCGCAATAATAAAGGTCAGATACTTTTTCATAATCACATCCTCAGGGGAAACAACAGGTGATTCCTCTTAAGTTTAGAAGCCTGACGCGCGTGATTTAGCGCAAAAATTTGATGATGATCTGCTTATTTTTTGAACGATAAATTCTGACAATTTGCTGACAGATCATAGACATACAGGTTGCTGATTTTCGTCGGTTTTTTGTGCAGCGCAGACAGATATTTACCCCCGCGCCGTCACAGGGTATCTTACGCGGCTGTCTAAAGGAGAATGCCATGACTTCCCAAAAGCCGGGATTGCACCCGCGTAACCGCCACCGTAGCCGCTACGACATGAAAGCCCTGTGCCTGAGCTGCCCGGAATTGCAGGATTTTATTGTTCAGACACCAGCCGGTGAACCGTCGGTAAACTTTGCCGATCCGCTGGCGGTTAAGACGCTGAACAAAGCGCTGCTGGCCCATTTTTATGGCGTTACGCACTGGGACATCCCGGATGGCTTTCTCTGCCCACCGGTGCCAGGACGTGCGGATTATGTCCATCATCTTGCCGATCTGCTGGCGGATGATAATGGCGGCGTGGTGCCGAAACAGGCCACCGTGCTTGATATCGGTACGGGCGCGAACCTGATCTACCCCCTGATAGGCGCACATGAGTACCAGTGGCGGTTTACCGGCAGCGAGATCGGCGCCGAGGCCTTTGCCAGCGCACAGGCCATTATCAACGCTAACCCAGGGTTAAGCCGGGCCGTTCGTTTGCGTCGTCAAAAGGATCCCGCTGCTATTTTCAACGGCATTATTCACAAGAACGAACAATATGATGCCACCCTGTGCAACCCGCCCTTCCACGACTCCGCCGCCTCCGCACGTGCGGGAAGTGAACGCAAGCGGCGTAACCTGGGCCAGGCTGAAGACGGCGCGCTGAACTTTGGCGGCCAGCAGCAGGAGCTATGGTGCGAGGGCGGGGAAGTGGCATTTATTCTGCGCATGATTGCCGAGAGTAAGGGCTTCGGTCGTCAGGTGAAATGGTTTACCACGCTGGTCTCCCGCGGCGATAACCTGCCGCCGCTTTACCGCGCGCTAACTGACGTCGGCGCGGTGAAGGTAGTCAAAAAAGAGATGGCGCAGGGCCAGAAGCAGAGCCGCTTTATCGCCTGGACCTTTATGGACGATAACAAACGCCGCAAATAGCCCCCCATCGCAGGCCGGGTAAGGCGAAGCCGCCACCCGGCTCGGTTACAGCGTCGGCTCCTGCGGAGGCAGCGGCGAAGCGGGCGGCGACAATACCTGATACGTCTGCACCGGCGCTCTCACGTTCGCCAGATCGAAGTGTTTTTTCACCATGCTGTCGAGGGCGAAGCGCACCGTCCACTGCTTAAGGGGCTGGGTGGTGAACGACACGCGCAGGGTAAAGGCAGTGTTCGTCAGCCCGACGATACCCGCGAAGGACGGTTCACCAATCACCAGCCCGCGAATGTCCTCCATCTCCATCAGTTCGCTCACCGCATCCCGCAGCGCCTGCTTCGCCTTATCTGCATCCTCATGACGATCGACATCATAATTCGCCACCACCGAACCAATGCCGCGCACAAAGTTGGCAAAGGTGGTAATCGATGACCACGGAATAATGTGGTACGCGCCGGTATCCTGACGTACGCCGACGGAGCGAATGGACATCCTCTCCACCGTGCCGGTGAGCGGTCCGATGGTCACCAGATCCCCGGTGTTCATCCCGTTCTCGAACTGGATAAAAACGCCGGTGATAATATCCTTCACCAGCGTCTGCGAACCAAAGGAGATCGCCAGCCCAAGCGCACCGGCACCCGCCAGCAGCGGGGCGATATTCACGCCGATTTCCGACAGTACAATCATGATGGTGATGGTGCTGATGATCACCGCCAGCGCGTTGCGGCACAGGGTCAGCAGCGTGCGGGCGCGGGCGCTCGGCAGCGGCCTGCCGTGGACATCCGACACCAGACGGTTTTCGATAAGGCTTGCCAGCAGCGTCCAGCCGACGGCGGAGAAGAACAGGATCAGCGCGATACGAATAAGAATATCAACGGTCTTTTCCCCCGCGCCGTTATGCAGCCAGTTCCAGAAATCAAACAGCCCCCACGCGTTCAGCAGCAGCATAATTGCCACGCAGACCGTCAGAATACGCGCCACCTTCAGGGATACCGTCATCCAGCCATTTACCCGCTTTTGCAGTTCCGGGTAGTTACGCTGAACCTGCGGCGACAGGGTGATCGTTTTCGACAGCCAGCGGGAGAGCAGGCCAGAGACAAAGGCCGCAATGCCGATAATCGCCAGGCTTTTGAACGTCGCCCCCATCATAAATTTCAGGCTATTGCCCGGATCGAACAGGGAGAAGAAACAGAGCACAATAAAATAGGCGCTGGCCAGCCAGTGCCACACCAGCGCAAAGGCGCGAATAAAGAGGCTGAAAAAGGAGAGGGAGCGATCGGCCAGGTGCAGCAGGCTGTCGGTGATCGCTTTTTTATTGTGGAAGATGAGGTACAGCGCCCAGACGGTAATGCACAGCATGATCAGCACGTTCGCCAGCGCCCCGAACTGCACGTTAACCTGGTTGGAAATAATCGGCACGGCAACCAGCAGGCCATAACCGATCAACCCGCTCAGCACGCTGAGCCGCACCGCCCAGTATTTGGCGCTCTGATCCGAAATGGCGAAGGGGCGAAGGTCCGGCACGCGTGGGCAGAAGATCAACCGCAGGAGGGCTTTAAAGAACTCAATCAGGGCAAATGCATTGAGGAACAGTCCCTGCTGAAACGCGATGGTTTTGTTTCCGGTATTAAGGCGGTCGGCCAGCATCTGGCCGACAAACAGCGTCAGGGCCAGCAGCAGTAAATCGATGACAAACGCCCCGGTAATCATTGCCGGAAGATGCAGCCAGCTGCTTTTATGCTGGTTCTTTTTGCGCCCCCACTGGCCCATTTTCCGGTAAAGCGGCCAGACAGACAGGCGCAACAGCCAGTAAAAAATGAAGACGGCGCCGGCCAGAATGGCAAACTGGGTGGCGGCTGCGGAAAAGGTGTGAGGATTAAAAGGCTTATGTGAGGTGCCAACCAGGTTGCGATAGAGCTGGGCAAAACGCGACGACAGGGCTTCCCCGTAGCGGCGACTGATGTCGGTGACGTTTTCCAGCACCGTTTTTTCTTCTTCGGCTTCCGGCGGCGCAATAGCAGGAACCGGATCCTGAGGCGGCGTGGCGGCCACCTTCCTCAGCTGATCGATCAGCTCCTGTCGGGACGTGTCGTTCTCAAGCACGTCGGCCAGCGCGCCGTAGGCGGCTTTTTTCTTTTCAGCGTCTGGCTCTGGCGGCGCATTTTGCTGGGTGGCGGTGGCTCCGGTGGTAACGCCGGGAAGGGTTACAGCAAGTGATGGCGCGCTAAACAGGCTAAACAGTAGCAACAGGATCCACGGCACGGCGTCCTCCGACAAAAATATCGTGCAAAATGATAAGTATAGAGCGCGGGGAGCGGAGGGGAGTTTTTGGGAACAATCCGGCGTAAAAAAGCCGGGCATGCCCGGCTCTGGGTGTGGCTATCAGGAGACGTGTTGCAGGAACTCCTGGAGGCGCTGGCTTGGTGGGTTCGCAATCAGCGCCTGCGGATTCCCGTCCTCCGCGATACGGCCCTTATCAATGAAGATCAGACGGGACGCCACCTTTTCGGCAAAGCCGATTTCGTGGGTAACGATCACCATCGTCATGCCTTCTTCCGCCAGATCCTGCATAACTTTCAGCACTTCGTGACGCAGCTCCGGGTCGAGTGCCGACGTTGGCTCATCGAACAGCATCATCTTTGGCTTCACCGCCAGCGCACGGGCAATGGCCACGCGCTGCTGCTGGCCGCCGGACAGCTCGGAAGGATAGTGGTGGGCACGCTCCGCCAGACCAACCTTCGCCAGCAGATCTTTTGCCAGCGCTTCCGCTGCCGCTTTGCTGGCCCCGCGCACGCGCAGAGGACCAAACATTACGTTTTCCAGCGCCGTGAGGTGCGGGAACAGGTAGAACTGCTGGAACACCATGCCCGCTTCCTGACGAATCAGGCGCTCGTCCACTTTCGGATCGTTAACCTTCAGACCATCGACGATCAAATCGCCGCTGGTGATCTCCTCAAGCTTGTTAATGCAGCGCAGCAGGGTGGATTTACCGGAACCAGACGGCCCGATGATCACCACCACTTCGCCCTGCCTGATGTTCAAATCGATATTGTGCAGCACCTGGGTTGGGCCAAAGTGCTTGGAAACGTTTTTAAATTCAATCACAGGATTTTCATCCTTCTTTCAAGACGACGCAGAACAAAGCTCAGGACAAGCGTGATAATCAGATAGACAACGGCGACCGCACTCCAGATTTCCAGAGCGCGGAAGTTACCCGCGATGATCTCCTGGCCCTGACGGGTCAGTTCGGCCACGCCGATAACAATAAACAGCGAGGTGTCTTTAATGCTGATGATCCACTGGTTACCCAGCGGCGGCAGCATGCGGCGCAGCGCCAGCGGCAGGATCACGTGACGAATGGTTTCGCGACGGGAAAGACCTAACGCCAGGCCAGCTTCGCTGAAGCCTTTATGAATCGACAGCACCGCACCGCGGGTAATTTCCGCAATGTAGGCGCCGGAGTTGATCATGATGGTGACAACGGCGGCGCTGAACGGGTCGATGCGCAGGTCGGTGAAGGCCATCGGCAGGGCGAAGTAGATGAACATGACCTGCACCACAATGGGGGTGCCGCGGATCACTTCGATGAAAACCAGTGCGATGTGGTTTGCAATACAGCCGCCGTAGGTGCGGGCGAAACCGGCCACCAGACCGATAATCAACCCGCCAACCAGACCGAGGACCGAAATCCACAGGGTCATTTTAGCGCCTTCAAGCAAGAGAGGAATGGCAGGCCAGATGGCGCTCCAGTCAAACTGCATGATGTATTCCTGTATACCGTGGTGAAAAACAAAAAACGTAGGCCCGGTAAGCGGAAGCGCCACCGGGCGTTACAAACCTGAAGTCAGGTGAAATTATTTAGGCTCGGTACCGAACCATTTTTTGTAGATTTCGTTATAGGTGCCGTTCTCTTTCAGGGTTTTCAGCGCGCCGTTAACTTTGTTACGCAGGTCGTCGCTGCCTTTCGGGAACGCAATACCGTACTGCTGAGCTTCCAGGGAATCACCTACCGCTTTGAACTTGCCATTACCGGCGGTTTTGATGAAGTAAAGGATGTTAGGCGTGTCGTGCAGCACCGCGTCAGCGCGGTTGGTGCCTAGTTCCATGTAAGCGTTGTCGATGTTCGGGAACTGACGCAGGTCTTTGGTTTTGATGTTGGCTTTCGCGTAATCAACGGAGCCGGTGCCGCTCTTCACGGCGACCACTTTACCGTCGAGATCTTTCACGCTTTTCACGTCGTTGTTATCCGCTTTCACCATCACCAGCAGGCCGCTTTTGTAGTAGCCGTCAGAGAAGTCGATGGCTTTTTTACGCTCTTCGGTAATGGTGATGCCTGCCAGCGCCAGGTCAACGTTTTTGGTTTGCAGTGCCGGGATAATGCCGCTGAAATCCATTGGCTTCAGGGTGTAATCCAGTTTGAGTTCTTTTGCGACCGCGGCCCACAGATCCACGTCAAAACCAACGTATTTATCACCCTGTTTGAATTCAAACGGTACGAACGCCGTGTCAGTCGCCACAACCAGTTTGTCGGCAGCCTGCGAGGACACCGCAAACGCCAGGGTAAGTGCAGCCAGTGAAACTTTTAATACAGACTTCATAGCATTTCCTTTTATATCCACGGGGCGATCCCCTGCGAGAACCTCAGGCACAATGAAAAAATCGTGCCAATTTTACAAGCTGTTGTTTTGCAAAGGGGATGATGTCACGCATTGCACAAAAAGCGTGGCAATTCTGCCAGGTTGCACCAGAATGGAGCACCGTTTTGGTGCGCTTCGTTAAGGTCTTCTGACAGGGGGATATTTAGCGCAGAATCTGACGAAAAAACAATCTTCCGTTAACGGTTGTGTGAGGTGATTATTACAATTTATTCACTTTTGCGGCCGTTGCGGGCAAAAGTGCGCACCATAAATGTGCAAAACCCCCGCCAGGGGCGAGGGTTATTCGGACAATCCGCAGGGATTATTCGATGTTGGACTCAATGAACCACAGGAACTGATCCAGGTCGCGTGATGCGGCAGTGAAGATATCAGCGGTATCTTCATCTTTGGCTTCGCCAATCGCTTTACGAACATCATTCGCCACAATCGCATAACGATCCGCCAGCTCTTTCAGGTGATCCTGAACGGTATGGATATCCAGCGGATAGCTTTTCAGTGGCGTTTTGCTGTTGATCACCTGTGTGGTACCCAGTGCCACGCCACCCAGCTGTACGGCACGTTCGGCCATGGTATCCAGGTGAGTCACCAGTGCTGTGCGGAAGCCATCCAGCATTTCATGAACGGCAATAAAGTTTGCACCGCGCATATTCCAGTGGGCCTGTTTGGTGATCAGCGAAAGATCGATGAACTGGACCACCTGGCGATTCAGCAACTCGATGGTCGCTTTTTTATCGCTATCCGATACATCGTTACGGGTATAAAGCAGATTAGACGCTTTCGTTTTCACCAGTTTAGCGGTACTCATAATCTCATATCCTCTTGATGTTTGTGTCCCAGGTAATTACGGGACTAAGTATAGCACCGGATTTTTTCTCTGCGATTTGGCTCTGCCTATTGGTTTAATAGTGAAAGGATGGTTGTATTCTCAATACTTTGAAAAATAAGTGTTTTATTTAAATTGATGCAGATCAATCTTAATTCACTTTCCAGGAAGGCGAGCAGGTGAAATATTTTGGCAATATGAGAGAGTTTGTAAGAAATTATTTGAGCTACTGACGTGGCGTATATTCTGCATGGCGGGTTAGCCATGCAGAATTTAAGGCTTAGTTGAGGTCTATTTTTTCCACTTTAGGTTCCGGACGCATGGTCAGGGTGGAGCCCATTGACGCCGCGATAATGGAACAGAGCGCCAGCGTTTGTACCAGGGTCAGGGTTTCACCGAGGAAAATCATTCCTGAGATGGCGGCCAGCGCGGGCTCCATGCTCATGAGCGTACCAAAAATGCGTGTGGGCAGGCGCGTCAGGGCGATCATCTCCAGAGAGTAGGGCAGCGCCGTGGAGAGAATGGCAACCGCCAGCCCAACCGGCAGGATTGACCATTGCCATATTGAGTCTGTCGCTTGTGCCATTCCAATCGGGACAAAGATAACGGCGGCAATCAGCGAGCCTAAGGCGACCGTCGCGGGGCCGTGCTCTTCCCCCGCACGCTGGCCAGTGAGAATATACACCGCCCAGCATGCCCCCGCGCCCAGCGCCAGAGCTGCCCCTGTCAGATCGATTTGTGAAACGCTTTGCCCGAGCGGCAGCAGGAACCATAGCCCCAGCACGGCCAGTACGACCCAGATAAAGTCTACCGGACGACGAGAAGAGAAGAGGGCAACCGCCAGCGGGCCGGTAAATTCAAGCGCGACCGCGATCCCCAGCGGGATCGTCTGAATAGAGAGATAGAACATGTAGTTCATCCCTCCCAGCGCCAGCCCATAAAAAAGCAGTGGCAGTCGCTGCTCCTTTTTAAACCGTAGCCGCCAGGGTTTAAAAACAACCACGAGGATCAGGGTGCCTAATGCGATACGCAGCGCCGTGACGCCGGGCGCACCAACCAGCGGAAACAGCGATTTTGCCAGCGACGCGCCGCTTTGTATGGACATCATCGCGATAAGTATGACTGCCACCGGCATCCAGACCGACGATTTACGAGGTAAACCTGGCATCCTTTCTCCTGTCAATTTATGTCAAATGAGGTAAAAGTCGCAGTGTAATGGAAATAAGCTGCAACGGTTGAGCTACTGTTGAAAAAAATCCAGGGAAAATCCGTAAAATGAGAAAACGTTGATGATTTTATCGCCTGAAAGATTAGGAATAATCTGGATGAACTAAATGGCGATGACGCGCACTATTAGCATTTACAGGTGAAAATCTGGAGTTATTTGAACGAGATAGCTGGTGCTGGAAATGTTCTGTTACAGGAAAGGTCGCATTAGACATCGTGAATGACAAAGAGTTTCACAGAATTTTTTGATATATTTAAAACTTACGGACTTACTTGAAGCACATTTGAGGTGGTTATGAAAAAAATTGCATGTCTTTCAGCACTGGCAGCTGTTCTGGCTGTTTCCGCAGGTACCGCTGTAGCGGCAACTTCTACTGTAACCGGTGGTTACGCTCAGAGCGATATGCAGGGCGTGATGAACAAAACCAACGGTTTCAACCTGAAGTACCGTTACGAGCAAGACAACAACCCGCTGGGTGTGATCGGTTCTTTCACTTACACCGAGAAAGATCGTACTGAAAATGGCTCTTACAATAAAGGTCAGTACTACGGCATCACCGCGGGTCCTGCTTACCGCCTGAATGACTGGGCAAGCATCTACGGTGTTGTAGGTGTTGGCTACGGTAAATTCCAGCAGACCGAAAACCAGGGTCTGAACCGTACTGCAAGCAACAGCGACTATGGTTTCTCCTATGGCGCAGGTATGCAGTTCAACCCAATCGAAAACGTTGCTCTGGACTTCTCCTATGAGCAGAGCCGTATCCGCAACGTTGACGTTGGCACCTGGATCGCGGGCGTAGGTTACCGCTTCTAATCACTTCGGTGAGCCAGTAAAAAATCCGCCCAATGTGGCGGATTTTTTTTGTTTGTACCCTCTCCTCGTGGGAGAGCCGGTGAGGGCATCAGCCCGCACGAAACGGCAGAAATTACTTACTCTTAATATCGAAAATATCCGTCCCAAGATGGTTATAGTCGACTTTCTGTAACTTAAAGTTGGTAATGTAAACTGGCGGGCCCTTCTTCCCGGAGATAAACGGGTAATCATTTTTTATCTCTTTCGCCTTAATCCCCGTCCATTGTGAGAAGAATTTCAGGAAATCGTTCGCGGAACGGCGCGCTTTGATGATGCGATGCGTTTTGTCATCACTCGACAGCACCATAAACGGTACCTGGAAGTTTTGCTGGAACTTGTCATCGTGTGCCAGATACTGCACCTGTTTACCGCGCTCCTTAAATGCCAGACCGTGGTCAGAGAAATAGACCATCGAGAAGCTGTCGCCGCTGTTGCGCAGCTGTGCGTACAGCTTGCTGAGCAGATCGTCGGTTTGCGTCATGGTGTAGAGATAACACGAGGTCTCTTTGGATTGCACAAACTCCGCATATTTTCCCCCGGTACGATCGCATGCCTGCGGGTGTGACCCCATCAGGTGCAGGACAATCAGCTGCGGCTGGGTGCGCTGAGTAGCAAAGACCTGCGCCGTCATTTTTAGCAACGCTTCATCTTTTGTGTTTTTATCGGCTTCGAAATCACCGCTTTTCAGGAACTGTACCTCGTCGGCACGCTTCGCGATGCTGGCGATGGCGGTATCATACTCGCCGATCTGTCCCTGGTTAGAGAACCACCATGTCTGAAAACCTGCCCGGTTGGCCAGGGTGACAAAATTATCCTGAAACTGCGGTTTTCCATCCACCACGCGGTTGAGCGTCAGACCGAGTGATTTCTGCGTCGAGCCGCTGGCCGCCACGTAGTCGGTAAACAGCGTACCGTTAACGGAGCTGGCAAACGGCGTGTTATCCCAGTGACCGCCAAACGCGCCGAGCGCATCGCGACGCGCGCTTTCCCCGATCACCACCACGTAAGTGTGATACTTCGGTTTCACCGCCAGCACGTTCCAGGTATCTTTCATGGTGGAAAGCTCGGCCATACGCGCCTGCTCGTCGAGCACTTCCTCGTTATTCACCACCACGTCTTTGACGAAGCGAAACACCGGATACCCGGTATCTTTAAGCTTAAACACGCCGCCCCAGGCCAGATTTTGTACCGGTGCAACAAAAAACGTCACCACGCTAAAGGCCAGGCACAGGCTTTCAATTTTACCCCATGCCTTTTTCCCGACGGGCTTACGACGAACCGCAATCACACCGAGGGCAAAAATGAAAAGGCCAACCACGTAGTTGTACCACGGAAAGATCGTCAGGATCTCTGTGGACTCTTCCATATTGGTGGAGTGGAGCGCCAGCAGAGTATTAAAGTTCGGCGCGCCATAGGCCTGGCCAAACGGGAAATAGGCGGCAGCAATCAGAGAACAGATCCCGATAAGCACTTTCTGCACGCGCGGTGCGCTTCGCCAGAGCAGGTGAAGAATACAGGTGAATCCGACGGCATAAAGCAGGCTAAAGGGGTAGCCAAGAGCAAAGTTAATCAACAGCGATTGCAAAAAATAGAATCCCGTCCACGGGCTTAAGGCCCGGCTGCGGGTAACAAGTGTATCAATCAGGGTTACGTTCATAGATCACTATCACGAAAACGCCATGTGCTCACCCTGGCGTCAAGGGTCAAAGCCTGCCGGACAGTGCGTGGAAAGGGAATGAGAGGTCCGCTTCAGCGAGCCGCAAATTGTGCAGGGCTGCAAGAAGATAGTGCGAGCGTGAATTAAGGTCAACAGTTGCTAAACAGATGTTTTGCGAAGGGGGCTGCAAATCCGCAAAAATAATCGGGAACAGGCCAGTTTACAACGTAAGTGTGACGTGAAAATGAAGCGGCGTACCGCGACGCCGCTTAGTGGGAAGAATTGTCGTCCTGCTGCGGTTTGGCGTTAAACATATCGCACAGCATGTTCAACAGCATCAGGCGCACTTTAAAAGGAGAGTGGGTAAACACGTTCATACACCTCTTGAATTCATTCATAAGACCTCCTGATTCATGATCCCTTCGATCCGTGAAGGGTGACTGCATTACATACAGATATAGCACAGGCTATATTGTATAGCTATGGCTAATTCGTTAATTTTTTGTGCTTGTAGAGCTATGGTTTACAATGTGCGCTCCGTTACAGGGCGCTGGAAGCGTCAACCCCATTGAGGAAGCACAATGAACCGTCGCGCAGGTAAGCCAACAACAAAAAAAACGACGCAACTGGTGAACGTTGAAGAGCATGTGGAAGGCTTCCGCCAGGTGCGTGAGGCGCACCGCCGGGAGCTGATTGATGATTATGTCGAACTGATCTCTGATCTGATCCGTGAGGTTGGAGAAGCGCGCCAGGTGGATATGGCCGCACGCCTGGGGGTGTCGCAGCCAACCGTTGCCAAAATGTTAAAACGTCTGGCGTCGGTCGGGCTGATCGAAATGATCCCCTGGCGCGGGGTGTTTCTCACCGCTGAGGGCGAGAAGCTGGCGCAGGAGAGCCGCGAGCGACACCAGATCGTCGAGAATTTTTTACTGGTGCTGGGCGTCAGCCCGGAAATTGCCCGTCGGGATGCCGAAGGTATGGAACACCACGTCAGTGAAGAGACGCTGTTGAAGTTCCGCGAGTTTACGCTCAAATACGGTCCCTCCGCTGAATGAACATCCCCGGCTTGCAGGCCCTGAAACGCGATCGCTTTTTCCATCTTTTACTGATCACTGGCGTTGGGCTCAGCGTCTTTGTGCCCTTCACGCCGCACACCTGGCCGGCGGCCATAGACTGGCGCACCATTATTACTCTGAGCGGTTTGATGATGCTCACCAAAGGCGTGGAGCTGAGCGGCTATTTTGACGTGCTGGGGCGCAAAATGGTGCGCCGCTTCGCCACCGAGCGCAAACTGGCCCTGTTCATGGTCTTTTCGGCGGCGCTGTTGTCGACGTTTCTCACTAATGACGTGGCGCTTTTTATCGTGGTGCCGCTTACGCTCACGCTGCGTAAGCTGTGCGAAATACCGGTTACCCGTCTGATTATCTTTGAAGCGCTGGCCGTCAATGCGGGCTCGCTGCTCACGCCTATCGGTAACCCGCAGAACATTCTGCTGTGGGGACGCTCCGGCCTGTCGTTTACCGCGTTTACCGGGCAGATGGCGCCGCTGGCGCTGGCGATCGTGGCGTCGCTGCTGGCGGTGGGCTGGTTTGCTTTCCCGAATAAATCGTTGCAGTACCACAGCGGTACAACCGGCCCCCAGTGGCAGCCGCGTCTCGTCTGGAGCTGCCTGGGGCTGTATATCGTTTTCCTTATCGCTCTGGAGTTAAACCAGGCGCTGGCGGGCGCGCTGCTGGTGGCGTGCGGCTTCCTGTTCCTCGCCCGGCGGGTGCTGGTGAGCGTTGACTGGACGCTGCTGCTGGTGTTTATGGCGATGTTTATTGACGTCCATCTCCTGATCCAGCTTCCGGTATTGCAGAACGTTCTCCATAGCGTCAGCGGTCTGTCGCAGCCGGGATTATGGCTGACGGCGATTGGTCTCTCGCAGGTGATCAGTAACGTGCCGTCCACCATTTTGCTGCTTAACTATGTTCCCCCAACGGTACTGCTGGCGTGGGCGGTCAACGTCGGCGGCTTTGGGCTGCTGCCCGGCTCGCTGGCTAACCTCATCGCCCTGCGGATGGCCAACGATCGCCGCATCTGGTGGCGCTTCCATTTATGGTCAATCCCGATGCTGCTCTGGTCAGCGGCGGTCGGTTTCGGACTATTCCTTCTCATATAGTGCGCAATTTGTCAGTTTTTCCTGGCAAATGTATAGCAACGTCCTAGCTTTAGTGAACGGCATAGTGTGATGCCGCTCACTGACAGGACCGTTGCTGAACTATGGCAGAAGATCAAAACCCACCTGCTGACGAGCAGGATCAAAACAATAACGAGCGCAAGCGCCCGGGGAAAAAACCGTTAATTATCCTTGGCATCGTGGTCATCGTGATGGTGATTGTGGCGCTGGTCTGGTGGTTTTTAACCCGTAACGAAGAGACCACCGACGACGCCTTTACCGATGGCGACGTAGTAACCATTGCCCCAAAAACGGCAGGCTACGTTACCGAACTTCGCGTGCGGGATAACCAGCGCGTGAAGAAAGGGGATGTGCTGGTGGTGATCGATCCGCGTGATACCACCGCCCAGCGCGATCAGGCCCAGGCCCAGCTTGGGCTGGCGGTTGCGCAGTTGCATCAGGCGCAGGCGCAGCTGGCGCTCTCGAAGGTGCAATATCCCGCCCAGCGCGATGAAGCCAAAGCCCAGGTACTGAAAGCCCAGGCGGATATGGCCAACGCGCAGGCGGAGTACCGCCGTCAGCGCGGCGTTGACCCGCGCGCGACCACGCAACAAAGTATCGATGCCGCGAACGCTCAACTGCGGAGTGCCCAGGCGGGTCTGGCCAGCGCGCAGGCGCAACTGGAAGTGGCGGAGCAGGTTCAGCTGCAAATCCGCCAGCAGGAGACCAACGTCGAAGCCCGCGAACGGCAGGTCGATCAGGCCAGAGCGCAGCTGGAAACCGCCAACCTGAACCTCTCTTATACCGAAGTCCGCGCCCCGTTCGACGGTTTTGTCACCAAACGCAACGTTCAGCCCGGTACGCTGGTGCAGGCAGGTACGGCGCTGTTCTCGCTGGTTTCCCCGAACGTGTGGGTGGTGGCGAACTTCAAGGAGTCGCAGCTTGAGCGCATGAAGCCGGGCGACAAAGTGACCGTGTCCGTCGATGCCTGGCCGGATATGGAGCTGGAAGGCCATATCGACAGCATCCAGCAGGGCAGCGGCTCGCGCTTCTCCGCCTTCCCGTCGGAAAACGCCACCGGTAACTTTGTGAAGATCGTTCAGCGCGTGCCGGTGAAAATCGTCATTGATAAAGGTCTGGATCCGAACAAGCCGCTGCCGTTGGGGCTGTCGGTTGAACCGAAGGTCACCGTGGAATGACGGATCACAGCCACGATAACTGGAAGCCCGCCAGTAACCCGTGGGCGGTGGCGATTGTGGTCACCCTGGCGGTGTTTATGGAAATTCTGGACACCACCATCGTCAACGTGGCGCTGCCCCACGTCGCGGGGTCGCTCTCGGCCAGCTATGACGAATCCACCTGGGTGCTCACCAGCTACCTGGTGGCGAACGGCATCGTGCTGCCGATTTCGGCCTTTCTGAGCCGCCTGTTTGGTCGCAAGCAGTTCTTCCTGATCTGCATTGTGATGTTCACCATCTGCTCGTTCCTGTGCGGCATCGCCACCGAGCTATGGCAAATCATCCTGTTCCGCGTGATGCAGGGGTTCTTTGGCGGCGGGTTGCAGCCTACCCAGCAGTCGGTGCTACTCGACTACTTTAAGCCGGAGGACAGGGGCAAAGCCTTTGGCCTTTCATCCATTGCCATTATCGTCGCGCCGGTACTCGGCCCCACGCTGGGGGGCTGGATCACCGATAACTACTCCTGGCGTTGGGTGTTCTTTATCAATATCCCGGTAGGGATTGTGACGGTGCTGGCTATCTATCAGCTGCTGGAAGATCCGCCGTGGGAGAAAAAGTCGGAAGAGAAGCTCACCGTCGACTGGACGGGGATCGGCCTCATCGCCCTCGGTCTTGGCTGTTTGCAGGTGATGCTCGACCGGGGCGAAGATGATGACTGGTTCTATTCGAACTTTATCCGCACCTTCGCAGTACTGACGCTGGTCGGCATTATCGGCGCGATCTACTGGCTGATGTATGCCAGAAAGCCGGTGGTGGATCTGCACTGTATGAAGGACCGCAACTTTGCGATCTCCAGCCTGCTGATGGCGGGGATGGCGATGATCCTGTACGGCAGTTCGGTGGTTATTCCGCAGCTGGCGCAGCAGGATTTGGGCTATACCGCCACCTGGTCCGGGCTGGTGCTCTCGCCCGGCGCGGTGCTGATTGTGCTGACCATCCCGCTGGTGCTGAAGCTGATGCCGGTGGTGCAGACGCGCTGGATCATCGCCTTCGGCTTTACCTGCCTGGCGGTGTCGTTCTTCTGGTCCCGCACGCTGACGCCGGATATCGACTTCGAAACGCTGGTGCTGTTCCGCAGCGCGCAGTCGATAGGGCTGGGGTTCCTGTTTGTGCCGCTGACCACCATCGCCTTTATCTCGATCCCGAGGCGGCTTAACGCCGACGCGGCGGCGCTGTTTACCATGTTCCGCAACGTGGCCGGCTCGATTGGGATTTCTCTCTCGACGGCGGCGATCACCGAGCGCTCGCAGGCGCACAGCGCGCATCTGGCTTACCACGCTTCGCCGTTTAACGAGCAGTTCCAGCTGGCGATTCGCGAAAGCGCCCAGGCGATCCAGAACTTCACCACTCAGGTGGGCGATCCGACCGGCATTGCCACCGGGCGGATGTACCAGACGATGATCGAGCAGTCGCGCTTTCTGGCCTACATCGACGTCTTCACCATTCTGAGCGCGGTGGCCCTATTACTGATTCCGTTTTGTTTGTTGCTCTCGCCGGTTAAGAGCGAGGGGAGTGCAGGAGCACACTGATGATACACAGACGTTTACACCCCCTGATGATAATGATGCTGCTGGTGGGCTGCGCCGTCGGGCCGGACTACCAACAGCCTGAACCGCCCGCCAGCACGCACTGGAACGATAAGGGCGACAGCGCGGTGAAATCGCAAACTTCCTCCGCGGCCACTAACCCGCGCTGGTGGAAAACCTTCGGCTCGCCGCAGCTCGACAGCCTGATTGAACGCGCCATCGCCGGGAATCTGACGCTACAGCAAACGGTATTACGCATTGCCGGCGCGCGCGAACAGATTAACCAGGCCGGCGGGGCGTTTTTCCCGTCGGTGAATGGCAATGTGCAGGCGACGCGCCAGCAGCTTGGGCTGGAAGGGGAGCTGAAGTCCCACGGCGTGTATGACCAGTTGAATAATGTCGATCCTGAACTGCGGGGCGCGTTAGGCCCGCTGACGCAGCCGATAAACCTCTATCAGGGCAGCTTCGACGCCCAGTGGGAAATCGACCTGTGGGGCAAGGTGCGCCGTCAGGTAGAAGCGGCCGAGGCGCAGCAGCGGGCGGCGATCGAGCAGCGTAACGATGCGCTGGTCTCGCTGGAAGCCGAAGTGGCGCGGGCGTGGCTACAGCTGCGTGGGGCGCAGAGCATCATTGCCACGCTTAATACGCAAATTGAAAGCGCACAGCAGACGCTGGATCTGACCGAAAGCCGCCAGCGGGGCGGGCTGTCGCCGCAGATGGACGTGGAGAACGCCCGGGCGCAGCTGGGCAATCTTGAAGCGCAGCTGCCGCAGTATCAGGCGCAGGAACGCCAGGCGATGAACGGGCTGGCGATCCTGCTCGGCAAACCGCCGGGCGCGCTGGATGCCGAACTGCAATCCGTGCAGCCGATGCCTGCCCTGCCAGATATTGTGCAGACCGGTATTCCGTCCACCCTGGCGCGCCGTCGCCCGGACGTGCGCGAAGCCGAGGCGAATCTCCATGCCGCCACGGCGCAGATTGGCGTCTCGGTGGCAGAACTGTTCCCGAGCTTTACCCTCTCCGGACAGTTTGGCCTGCGCAACAGTGAATCTAACTGGCTGACCGACTGGAGCAGCCACTTCTACAGCTTTGGCCCGCAGGTTTCCATACCGATTTTCCAGGGCGGTCGGCTGGTCTCCAGCGTCAAGGTGGCGCGCGCGCAGCAGGGGGCGGCAGTGCTGGACTATCGCCAGACGGTACTGACGGCGCTCGGCGACGTTGAAAACGCGCTGGTGAGCTATCGCACCGACCAGCAGCGTGAAGCGGGCCTGGCGAAAACCATCGACGCGCTGCAAAACGCCTTTGATCTCGCCAGCGACAGCTACCGGCAGGGGATCGCCAGCTTTATTGACGTGCTGGACGCCCAGCGTCAGCTCGCTCAGGCCGAACAGCAGCGGGCGCAGGCGCAGGTGCAGAGCGCGCTTGATCTGGTGGCGCTCTACAAAGCCCTCGGCGGCGGCTGGGAGCCGTATCAGCAGGTGCGGCTGCCAGACTACAGCGTCTTTGGCGACGCCCCACGCGGATAGATTCAGAGGATTGGGCAAGAAACGGACAGGAACGCCACATTCGCGATGGCTGGGGGGCGGGTATAACTAACAGACACCCAATCGACATGCGAGGAAAGCGTTATGCGTTATCAAAAACTGGGCAATACCGGACTGTTTGTTTCTGAACTCTGCCTCGGCACCATGACCTTCGGCGGTGAAGGCGGCATGTGGGGCAAAATTGGTCAGCTTCAGCAAAGCGACGCCGAGCAGCTGGTGGGCCGCGCGCTGGACGCCGGGATCAATTTTATCGACACGGCAGATGTCTACTCGGAAGGGCGTTCAGAGGAGATCACCGGGCAGGCGCTGAAGAACCTGAAAATTCCGCGCGAAAACGTGGTCGTTGCCACCAAGGTGTTCGGTGAAACCGGCACAGCGGGGGTGAACTCGCGCGGTAGCTCGCGCTATCACATCATCAGCGGCGTGAAGGAGAGCCTGCGTCGCTTGCAGCTGGATCATATCGATCTCTATCAGCTACACGGTTTCGACCCCGCGACCCCCATCGAGGAGACGCTTTACGCGCTGGATAATCTTGTGCAGCACGGTCACGTACGCTATATCGGCGTCTCGAACTGGGCGGCATGGCAGATTGCCAAAGCGCTCGGCATCTCTGAGCGTCTGGGGCTGGCGCGTTTTGCCTCATTGCAGGCGTACTACACCATCGCCGGGCGCGACCTTGAGCGCGAACTGGTGCCGATGATGCAGAGCGAAGGCGTCGGGTTGATGGTATGGAGCCCGCTGGCGGGTGGTCTGCTGAGCGGAAAATACGATCGCGACGGGCAGAGCGCGGCCGGTAGTCGTCGCCTGGCGTTCGACTTCCCGCCAGTGAATAAAGATCGCGCCTTCGACTGCGTGGACGTGATGCGTACCATCGCCGAAAGTAAAGGCGTTTCCGTGGCGCAAATCGCGCTGGCGTGGCTGCTGCACCAGAAGGCGGTGACCAGCGTCATCATCGGGGCGAAACGGGTCGATCAGTTGGATGACAACATTGCCGCAACCGGCATTCAGCTGAGCGATGATGAGCTGAAACAGCTGGATGCGGTCAGCGCGCTGCCGCGCGAGTATCCTGGCTGGATGCTGGAGCGCCAGGGCGAGTACCGTCGCAATCAGTTAGCGCAACAATAACCTTTCTTTCCCCGGTGGCGCTTGCGCTTACCGGGGCTGCGTTCCCTTGTAATGACATATTAACGTTATGTCACTACACGAAATACCAATGGGCTGTTCTCTTCTTCCGCTGTTTCAGTATGCCAGCTTTACGAACGCACAGGGCGGTACCCGGGAAGAATCACTCCGGGCCAATGCGTGCGTTTCATTAATGCGCGCATCCGTGTATTAAGGATTGCCTTAATCCTCTCCAAATGATACTAATTATCATTCTTATTATAAAAATAATGGCAGTTTAAAATATCTGGCAAGGATGTGAGCTTAACGATCGATCACTTTTACGTTAGGCATGTATTAGGGAATGGGTATGAGAATTATCAAGATCTTCTGGCCGCTCACTGCGCTCCTGGCAGGGTTGAACAGTCAGGTATCACTGGCAAAATCCTCCGATGATAACGACGAGACCCTGGTGGTGGAAGCCACCGCTGAGCAGGTACTCAAACAGCAGCCGGGCGTGTCGATTATTACCAGCGAAGATATTAAAAAGAACCCTCCGGTCAACGATCTCTCCGATATTATTCGCAAAATGCCCGGTGTCAATCTGACCGGCAACAGCGCCTCGGGTACACGTGGTAATAACCGCCAGATCGACATTCGCGGCATGGGGCCGGAGAACACCTTAATTTTAATTGATGGTGTGCCGGTGACGTCGCGCAACGCCGTGCGTTATAGCTGGCGTGGAGAGCGTGATACCCGCGGCGACACCAACTGGGTGCCACCGGAACAGGTTGAGCGTATTGAAGTGATCCGCGGCCCTGCGGCGGCACGCTACGGTTCGGGCGCAGCGGGCGGGGTGGTGAACATCATTACCAAACGCCCTACCAACGACTGGCACGGTTCGCTGTCGTTATACACCAACCAGCCGGAAAGCAGCGACGAAGGCGCTACGCGTCGCGCCAACTTCAGCCTTAGCGGGCCGCTGGCTGGCGATGCGCTGACCATGCGCCTGTACGGAAACCTGAATAAAACCGATGCCGACAGCTGGGATATTAACTCCTCGGCCGGTACGAAAAACGCGGCCGGGCATGAAGGGGTGCGCAACAAAGATATTAACGGCGTTGTCTCGTGGAAATTAAATCCGCAGCAAATTATCGATTTCGAAGCCGGATATAGCCGTCAGGGGAATATCTATGCGGGCGATACGCAAAATAGTTCTTCCAGTGCCGTCACTGAAAGCCTGGCGAAATCCGGCGAGGAGACGAACCGCCTTTACCGGCAGAATTATGGCGTTACGCACAATGGTATCTGGGACTGGGGTCAAAGCCGTTTTGGTGTCTATTATGAGAAAACCAATAACACCCGCATGAATGAAGGATTATCCGGTGGCGGTGAAGGGCGTATTTCGGCGGATGAAAAGTTCACGACCAATCGCCTGAGCTCCTGGCGAACCAGCGGCGAGCTTAATATTCCGCTGAATGCGCTGGTCGATCAAACGCTGACCGTGGGTGCGGAGTGGAGCCGCGATGAGCTCGACGATCCTTCCTCTACCAGCCTGACCGTGGATGACAGTGATATCGGCGGCATTTCTGGCTCGGCTGCGGATCGCAGCAGTAAAAACCATTCCCAAATCAGTGCGCTGTATATTGAAGATAATATTGAGCCGGTTCCCGGCACGAATATCATTCCCGGCCTGCGCTTTGATTATCTCAACGATTCCGGCGGTAACTTCAGCCCCAGCCTGAACCTCTCGCAGGAATTGGGGGATTACTTCAAAGTCAAAGCGGGGATTGCCCGAACCTTTAAAGCACCAAACCTGTATCAATCCAGCGAAGGTTATCTGCTCTACTCGAAAGGCAACGGTTGTCCAAAAGATATTACATCGGGCGGCTGCTACCTGATCGGTAATAAAGATCTCGATCCGGAAATTAGCATCAATAAAGAAATTGGGCTGGAGTTCGCCTGGGAAGATTACCATGCCAGCGTGACCTACTTCCGCAATGACTACCAGAATAAGATCGTGGCCGGCGATAATGTTATCGGGCAAACCGCTTCCGGCGCATATATTCTCCAGTGGCAGAACGGCGGGAAAGCGCTGGTGGACGGTATCGAAGCCAGCATGGCGTTCCCGCTGGTGAAAGATCGTCTGAACTGGAATACCAATGCCACCTGGATGATCACCTCGGAGCAAAAAGACACCGGTAATCCGCTGTCGATCATCCCGAAATACACCATTAATAACTCGCTTGACTGGACCATCACCCAGGCGTTCTCTGCCAGCGTCAACTGGACGTTATACGGCAGACAAAAACCGCGTACTCATTCGGAAACTCGTAGTGAAGATACTGGCGGTCTGTCAGGTAAAGAGCTGGGCGCTTATTCGCTGGTGGGGACGAACTTCAATTACGATATTAATAAAAATCTGCGTCTTAACGTTGGTGTCAGCAATATCTTAGATAAACAGATTTACCGATCTTCCGAAGGGGCGAATACCTATAACGAGCCTGGCCGGGCTTATTATGCCGGTGTTACCGCGTCATTTTGATCGTAGTGTTACAGGTGTACTGCCCGCGTCAAGGCGGGCAGTGTTTAGCGGCTTAATGAATGACAGCCTGCTGTGTTACCTGCGTTTTCACCACTGATATCTAACAGCGCTCCGCGGAAGGAGGCGTTGAACATCGGCCCGTGTCCCAGGTTTGGGAAATCCCAAAAGGCGGCATTGACGCCTTTATCTTCCAGCGTGGCGAGGGTGGCATGAATTTTCGTCAGCACTCCGGCAGCATGCGTTTCCCGGTTATCGCCCGGCGTCGCCGAACCTTCCATTATCATCAGGCGCCTGGCGCAGTATTGCGACGGCTCAACCGCCGTGATGCGGCTCAGTAGCGCATCATGGCCTCTGCCCAACGACGGGCTGGCGCTGTAATACGTCCGGAAATAAGGGGAAGACAGCCAGGCATCCAGCACGAACAGGCCGCCGTAGGAGTGCCCCCACAGGCCGCGACGCTGCCGATCGATATTCAATCCCTGTTCCACCTTTGGCGCTATACGCGTTTCCAGTAACTGGCGAAAGTCGTTGCTACCCCCACTCTTACGGCTAAAACGCCCGTTGCGGGTATCCGTTTTGCCGCTTTCTGCTGCTGGCGTATAGTCGTAGGCCCTGCCGTTGAGATCGAAGGGGAGGTTGGTCTGATACCCGACAGCCACAATCACCGGCGGTGATTTTTCTGCCAGCTGTTTGAGCAGGTCGTCGTTCAGGCGGTCCATAACTGCGTTGCCGTCGAGCATATATAAAATCGGGTAGCCCGACGCCGGTGCGGCTTTATTTGGCACGGCCGTCCATACCCGATAATGGCGGCTGCCATCGGCGGAGTCGAACGAGTTGACGCTGAAATGGTAAAACGCAGAGCCTTTATCGGCGATATTCGGCCCCAGTGGCTGCATATCCGGCTTTGCGAAAGCGTGCGCATTCCAGATAAGGGTGAGACCAGAAAGAAGAGTGACAAGCGCCTTGCGTGAGCGTGTTGGGCGATACTCGCGGGCATACATCTGATGTTTATTCCTTTTCCGCAGGTGACATTTTCTTTATTCAGGAAGCCTGTACAGTTGCCTGAAAGTGTTCGCGGGTCAAGTCAACCCTGGAGTAAACCAAGCCCGTCAATCAGTGCGCCGCGCCACCATGCGTAATCGTGACCCCCGGTGTACATTGCGCAATGGCTGTCTACGCCAGCGGTAAGCAACTGCTGATGCAGCCGCTGAACGTGGGGTACCGTCGAACCTTCCAGCGATCCCACGCACAGGCGGATGCGCACGCCCTGCGGCGGGGCAGAAAGCAGATGTTCGCTCACCCATGACGAATCGGTTTCGCTGAACACGTTTGGCCGGCTGGCACCCTCTGGCGTCCACCACATCGAAGGGGAGTGGCTGAGCGCCAGCCCGAACGTTTCCGGTGCGTAACGAGCGGCCATGAGCGCGCTGACCCCGCCGAGGCTCTGTCCGGCCAGCACGGTGCGCGAACGGTCTGCCCACCGCCGCTGCGGGTGTTCGGCGCGGATCGTCGGCAACAACTGGCCGGCGATATCCTTTATCAGCTCGCTGCGCCCGCCGAGTATCGCAGTTCGCTCGTGTTCATCGATATTATCGATGCCAAGTACAGCCACAGGCACGATGCGTCCGTTGTTTATGGCGGCGTCAATTGCCGCGCATACGCCAAGGTGATCGAACCAGGTTTCACCATCGGGCAGTACCACCAGGCCGAGGGGCTGCGAAACATCAACGTCCGGCAGATAGAGCCGAACCCGGCGCGATTCCCCGGCGAGAGTGCGCGCCGAGGTAAGCAATTGCCCGCTGGGTGACCCGCCGCGCCATTCGGACTGGGCGGGGGCTTTATCAAGCGCCAGCACCGACTCCTGTGTGCTTCCCCGAACGTTGATCCCCGGCGTTTTGTTTAGCGGATCGGCGTGCCCGACGAGGGTAGCAAAGCGGCCTCCGGACTGTGCAATCGTCTCGGCCGGGGTGCCGGGGGGGATTTCCACCAGCGAATAGGAGCCGCAGTAGCTTGCAGGTAAACGCAGTGTCAGAGTCCAGATATCCGTCGCGGGAAGGGCGGTCATCATCCCTTTCGCCACGTGCTCTTTATCCGTCACCCGATTCAGACGCAGATAAACGCCCTGTAGAGGGTGCCTGGCGCGCCACAGAAATGTCACATCACGCTCGTCTTTCGCTCCGTCGACTGGCGTCACCAGCGGTACATTTAGCGACTCAGCGTCTCGCCAGAAGTCAGAAAGGTTAGCAATGTGGCCTGCTGCCAGCTGGCTGCGCAGCCTGGCGATAGCAGAGGGATGTTGTTGCATGTTCAGCATTCACTCTCTTTGAATATGAAGGGTGTCAGTATAAATAGCTAAAGCGGCTATTCCGGGAACAGCCGCTTTAGCGCGTGTTTTGTAATGTCTTACGTGCGCAATTACTCTTCCACGATTTCCCCCGTGATGTCGTGCTGGCGATGGGGAACAGAGCTGCCGACGCTGTCATGCCACAAGCGGGTGTAGAGGCCGCCGGCCGCTAACAGCTGTTCGTGGGTGCCGTATTCCGCAAGCTGTCCCTTATCGATAACGGCAATCAGATCGCAGCGCTGCGCGGTGGTCAGACGGTGCGCCACAATCAGCGCCAGGTGCTTCCCGGTGTGCGCGACGTCTGTTAACGATGACATCAATCGCTCTTCGGATGTGCGATCCAGGCGTGACGTGGCTTCATCGAGCAGCAGGATGTGAGCATTCGCCAGTTGTGCGCGGGCCAGCGCAATCAGCTGGCGCTGACCTGCGGACAGATCGGCACCGCCGTTATTCACCGGTGTGCGGAATCCCTGCGGCAGATTGCGCACCGTCTCATACAGCCCTGCCCGTTGAGAGGCAATCTCAATGTCGTCATTGGTACTGGATGGCCGTGAATAACGAATGTTTTCCGCGATATCACCACTAAACAACGCCACATCCTGATCGACCAGCCCAATCTGGCGACGGTAATCGGCAAGCGAGGCATCATCAATCATCCGATCGCCAATGCTGATCCTGCCGTGGGTGGGGGAATACAATCCGGCGATCAGCTTAATCAGCGTTGACTTACCCGCACCGCTGCGACCAACGACCGCGACGACCCTTCCCTCAGGGATTGTCAGGGTAAGTTTGTTCAGCGCGGGTTCAGGGCTGTCGGGATAACTGAACGTGACCTCATCAAGATGCAGTGCGCCGGTGGCGGGCGGTGCGGAAGAGGGCTCGATGTTCTCTGTGCCTTCGGTCGCCAGCAGTTCATTGATATGTTTGCCGCTGGCCGTCGCCTGCTGCCAGGCGTCGACAATTCCTGATAACTGCTGCACTGGCCCATAGAATTGCCCCAGCAGCAGGAAGAAAGCCGCCAGCACCCCGGCGGTCATTTCGCCTTCGGCGACCCGCGATGCACCCACCAGAAGAACGGCGGCATAGGAGGCCTCGGTGCAGAAGGTCAGGAACGGGAAATAGACGGCAAGGTATTTTTGCGCACGTACGCGGGTCGCACGGAACCGATCCGATAACGCGCGCAGCCGGGCGGCTTCCTGTTCCTGCTGGCCATGCGATTGCACAACGCGCAAGCCGGAGACTTTCTCCTGCAGGGTGCTGTTGACTTTGCCTATTTCCAGCCGCGCCTGCGCATAAGCAGGGGAGCTGAGGCGGCGATAAATCCAGGTTGCCAGTGCGACCACTGGCACCGCGCTTAATGCCGTCAGCGCCAGGAGCGGGTCGAGCCAGAACATGGCGGCGGCGATGGCGAACATTGTCACCAGGCTGGTGGCTGCACCGGCAAGGCCGTTTTGCAGAAAGCGGGCGAGAGAGTCCACATCTACGGTCATGCGGGTCAGACGTGAATCGACATGCTTTTCATGCCAGGGGAGACCAAGACGCAGCATATGGCCGAAGCTGCGCAAGCGCACCGTATGCTGGACTGACTCTGCCGCTCTGGCGGCGAAGACAGTCTGTAGTGAATAACAGCACCAGCTCACGGCCACCAGGCACAGGGCGAATAGGGCACAGAGGCCGATAGTCGACATATCGCCTGTGGCAACGCCGGAGTCAATGCCGCGCTGCAGCAGTATCAGTACCCCGACGCCTGCCGCCGAATCGAGGGCGATCAGCAGGGCGGCGATGACGAACATCCACGCCACGGGCTTCAGCAGCGACGTAACTTTGCGGCCTTTACCGGCCAGCGCCTGCTGTACTGCATTTTCCGGCACGCGCGTCATACGGGCGACAAAGCCTTTATCCCCCGTCTGCGCCGCATCGTCTTGTGCCGCTGGTACGGTCGGCCACAATCCGTTAGGCCCACTGTGGGAAGGCGCGAGGAAATCGCCGTCGCCGGTCATCAGCGCGCGGAACGCCGGACAGCGCGCTTCAAGTTCTGCCTGGGTTCCGGTGTCCACCACCCGGCCCTTATCCAGCACCACAATCCGGCTGGCTAACTGAAGCGTCGAACGGCGTCGGGCAATCACCAGCAGCATATGCTTTTCGTCAGCATAGCGACTCAGCGCGGTGTTGATCTCCGTTTCAGTACCGGCATCGACCGCCGAGGTGGTGTCATCGAGGATCAACACTTCCGGCGCGGTAATGAGCGCCCGTGCCAGCGCGATTCGCTGCCTCTGTCCGCCGGAAAGATTCGTACCGCGTTCGGTTAATTGGGTATCGAAGCCTTTCGGCAGGGCGTTGATAAAATCGCTGGCTCCTGCTGCCCTCGCCGCGAGGCGAATGTCGTCCGCCGTTGCCTGAGGGTGCCCGTAGGCGATATTTTCCGCCACCGTACCGGCAAACAGAAAAGCATCCTCAAACACAACGCCTACCCGACGACGAAGCGCCTCCAGCCTGAGATCGCGGAGGTTCTGTCGGCCTGCGCTGGTGTTGAGCCATATCTCTCCGGCGCTGGGATCGTAAAAACGCGCCAGCAGCATCAGCAGCGTGGATTTCCCGGAACCCGATGCGCCCACTACCGCCACCGTTTCACCGGCGTGCAGGGAAAAGGAGACATCGCTGAGGATGCGTCTGCCGCCACGGTACTCGAAGCTCATATTCTCCAGTTGCAGCCCGATAACCTGACCGTTAACCGCCTCCGTCCCGTCTTCCATCTGCGAACGGGTGTCGATCAGAGCAAACACGCGCTCCACGGACGCCTGGGTGCGCTGGGCGATAACCAGAAACGATGCCAGTACACGGGTTGGCCCGGTCAGCATCGCGAGGAAGCTGGCAAACGCCACGAAGGTGCCGAGATCGATGCGCCCGTGCATAACCGACCAGCCGCCGTAGCACAGCAGGACGATTTGCCCGAGCACCGGTAGCGCCAGCATGGTGGCACCTGGCATCGCCTGTGAGATGGCCGCGCCGATGCGTACCCGCACCATCTGCCGCGACTGGCGATCCAGCCAGCGCGTTTCACGCAGCTCCGCCACGCAGGATTTTACCACTGAGATTTGCGCCAGCACCTCGCGCATATGTTCGGTGAGATTTGCCAGTCGGTCCGAGGCCAGCCCGGTTTGCGCGAAGACCCGGCGACGCGCGCGCAGCGCAGTGATAGCCAGGCATGCCAGTACGCACACGACGATGAGCGTCATGGCGGGTGACATCCACAGCATCACGGCAATGCCGGCAATGTAATAAGTGAACACCGCCAGCGGCACCGGGCACATCTGCAGCAGGGTATGCACCTGCTGCAGATCGCTGTTGGTCCGTGAAATCACCTGCCCGGTGCGCAGTGCGTCCTGGCCTGCGCCGTCAAGTTTTTGAATACTGTCGAATGCCCGTCCTCGCAGGGTGTGCTGCACCCAGAGCGAGAGCTCCCCGGCATAACCGCGGCGCACGTAGTTACCGATGAAATCAAAAAAGGCAATCAGCAATAGCCCGCAGGCCAGCCACGGCAGACGAGTCGGATTGCCCGCCAGCGCGTCGTTCACCGCTTGCCTTGTCAGCAACGGCGTCAGCGCGGCCAGCAGAATGGTCGAGACCGACGCTACCACTACGATGATGCTAAGTTTCTTACGTTCCCAGCACACGCGTGCCAGGCGAACTATCCAGGACCGCGCAGGAGTGGGAGAGTGAGTCGCAGGCATTAAGCCTCCTCCGTCTGTAAAAAATAGGATCCAAGTCGGATCGCTGTGCAAAAAAAAGCGCCAGCCCGATCCGGTCCCGCATTGTTACGGGCGTATCTCCTGGATGCGTGCTGGCGTATGATCGTCATGACGGCGTAGTGGCTACCCTTTCTGTACCCTCGCGATCAGGCTTTTCGCCACCTCGCTCGGACAGGGTTGCGCTGCCATTTCCGCCGCTACCTCTTCAGAGGCGTCGCGAAGCGCGCGATTGTCGAGGAAAGCATTGATCATGCTGCTCGACAGGCCGTCGTCGCCGGGGATGATCCCGCAGCCGCGTTCGACAACAGCGCGGGCATTTACCGGGCGATCGGCACCCTGGCCGAAGACGATCTGTGGAATACCGGCGTGCAGCGCCGTCAGGGTATTGCCCGCGCCACCATGATGAATGAAGCCATCTGCGCCGTTCAGGAAGGCTCCCATGGGTATCCAGTCGACCAGGCGAACATTTGAGGGCAGTGAGCGCAGATCCGACCGCGCATTGGCCGAAAGATGCAGGATGATCTCGGCATCGACTTCACTGGCGGAATCCATCACCCAGGCGATCAGGTCAAGGCCGTCGACCATCGGTTTGACGGTACCGAGACTCACCAGCAGACGTTTACGGTCGGGCGTCCTCTCCCACCACGGTTCCCACACCGCGCCGCCGTTGTACGGGACGTACTGCATGGGAATAATGGGTTCTCCGTCGTTTTCAAGAATGCTCATGCTCGGTGGTGTTACGTCGATCCAGGCCATATCGCGCGGTGCGGCCCCAACGCCGTGGCGATGATAGGCGTCCGCGAGCGAACGCGTTACGCCTTTGATATGCCAGGGCGTATGGCCGAAGCCGACGGTTTGCATTACGACCGGTATATCGTATTTGGCGGCAATCAGAGGCCCGATGACGCCCAGCGGCGGGTAGATGATGAGATCGGGCCGCCAGTGTCCGGCAAACTCCACCAGGTGGTCGGCCATCTCTTCGCTGAAGAATGAGAAGTTGCCCATTTTTGTGCCGATGTTGCTTTCTTTTCGCTGTGCCTCGCGGCGGCGATAGTCAGCTTCAGAATCAAAACCGGGTGCGGCGTCAAATACCACCAGCCCTGCTTCTGCCGCTTTTTGGGCGAATTTTCCTCCGCTGGCGATCAGCACTTCATGGCCGTTAACGCGAAACGCCTGTGCCAGAGACAGCACAGGATACAGCAGCCCATAGAGAGGCGGGCCTACAAACAAAATACGCATGAGAAAATCCCTCTCCGCTTGACGAACTAAATCAGGAAGTCGACGCAGTCATATGCCAGCAGCAGGACGTTAATTTTCGTTAAGCCTGCTTTGACAGACGCTGCGTCCTTTTTGAGTTTCACCAGCCTTACGAACGGTCCTGTCGCTGACTATTCCGTGACGTAGGCTGGTGAATCGGGAATTCCTTGTCCCGGCTTCCATTAACGCTTACGCGCCGTTGTCCTTTTGAACAGCCCAGGCGGCGTCGTGCTGCCACGCCGCGGTGTTCAGATGCATTTGTTGAGTGTGAGACCGTTCAACAAACCTGGAGAGGCTTGTTTCCTGATACCTCTGTATACCTTGCCAGATAAACCATCAGTGCAAATGCTAATGATAATAATTACTATTATCATGTGTGGGTTGCAACTATAATTAAGCACTTAATGCACAATGAATCGATTATGGGAAAAATCGCAGGTGGGGCTCAGCAAAAGGGGACTCTGTGGATTTAGGCACAAAATCCCACGCTTGCGGCGGTTTACAGGCGGACCTGGTGATTCTGTGTAATTGATGGCGGGGGTCTACGATGACGCTACTTCACCAAATAGCGCGGGTTTACCTCCCGTAAATACTGGCGATGTTACTATGATGCCTGATTCACTGCTGTTTATCGTTATGGAAAACCTGCGTAATGTTAACAAAATTCCCTCCCCGACGCGTAATGACCTGTGCTGCGGCTCTGCTAATTATTTTTAGCATCGCCTTGTTCTTCTTCCTGAGAAGCCCCGAGGTTCCTGAGTATGTTACCGCTCCAGTACGCATCGGCGATATTGAAAACGCCGTACTTGCTACCGGTCGAATTGATGCGATTGAGCGGGTCAACGTTGGGGCACAGGTTTCTGGCCAGGTTAAGTCGCTGAAGGTGAAGTTAGGCGATCGTGTCACTAAAGGACAGCTCATCGCTGAAATTGATGACGTGCCGCAGCGGAATGATTTACGCAACGCAGAAGCTGCTCTCAACGTGGTAAAAGCGGACCTTCAGGCTAAGCAGGCGCAGTTGAAGCAAGCCTCATTGCGTTTTAAGCGCCAGCGCCAGATGTTAAATGAGGATGCCAGCTCGAGAGAAGATTTCGAAACGGCTGAAACCACGCTGGCCAGTACCCGCGCTGAGCTATCGGCACTGAACGCCAAACTCGTCCAGGCGCAAATTGATGTCGACAAGAAAAAGGTCGATTTGGGTTATACAAAAGTTGTTGCTCCCATGGACGGCATTGTTATTGCCGTTGTCACCCAACAGGGCCAAACGGTTAACTCCAGCCAAAGTGCGCCGACCATTATCAAACTCGCACGTCTGGACGTGATGACAATTAAAGCCCAGATCTCTGAGGCGGATATCACGCGAATTTCACCGGGACAGAAAGCCAGATTCACCATTTTCTCTGAGCCGGATAAGCATTATGACGCCACGTTACGTACCGTTGAACTGGCACCTGAGTCGGTTATGAAAGATGATAGCCTTGCCAGCAGTAGCTCAGCCTCAGGGTCAGGCACGTCAAATGCTTCGGTGTACTACAACGCGCTGCTGGATGTCCCCAATCCAGAAAATCGGCTGCGAATTGCCATGACAGCACAGGTGACCTTGCTGGCTGGAGAAGCTAAAAATACGTTACTGGTGCCGATTCAGGCTGTGCACAAGGTGAGTGGCAACAAACAGCAGGTGCAGATATTGACCAGTGATAACCGGCTGGAAACCCGTGAGGTCAAAACCGGCATTACTAACAGTGTGGATATCCAGATCCTGGACGGTGTAAAAGTCGGGGAACATGTTGTGTTATCGCAGCCGGGTGAAAAAGCGCCCGGGGAAGGGTTTGTATCTTGAGTAATATCATAGAACTCAAGGGCATCAGCCGCACCTACAGGAACGGTGGACAGGATCTCACCGTGCTTAAAGGGATTGATTTGACTATCGCTGCTGGGGAGATGGTCGCGATCATCGGCGCCTCCGGTTCCGGTAAGTCAACCCTGATGAATATTATGGGCTGTCTCGATGTCCCTGATTGTGGCGATTACTTTATCAGCGGTCAAAATGCCGCCCAGCTTTCACCTGACGATCTGGCAAGGATCCGCCGTGAGCACATCGGTTTTATCTTCCAGCGTTATCATTTAATGCCCGACCTGAGCGCGTTAAGTAACGTTGAAATTCCGGCGATTTATGCCAACAGTGAGCGCGAAAAGCGCCGTCTGCGCGCGGCGACATTGCTTGGAAGACTCGGGCTGGAAGGTCGTGAACATCATAAGCCGGGAGAGCTTTCAGGCGGCCAGCAGCAGCGTGTGAGTATTGCCCGCTCGCTGATTAACGGCGGTGAAATCATTCTGGCGGATGAACCCACCGGCGCGCTGGATACGCAGTCCGGTCAGGAGGTACTGTCAATACTCAGTGAACTGAATCAGCGTGGCCATACCGTGGTTATGGTGACACATGATATGAAGGTAGCGCAGCATGCTAACCGTATTATTGAGCTGCGTGACGGTGAAATTATTTCTGATACCGGCAGTCGTGTTACCTCCGGGGTTGCCCTTAAACGACCTGACAGCGTTCAGCAAAGCTGGTGGCAAAGTATTGTTGACCGTACCCGTGAATCCCTGCACATGGCGTTAAAAGCGATGAATGCGCATCGCCTGCGCACGACGTTAACCATGACGGGCATTATTTTTGGTATCGCCGCGGTTGTTACGGTGGTGGCACTGGGTGAAGGCGCGAAACAGCGAACCCTTGATAATATCAAGGAGCTTGGAACCAACGTGGTGAGCATCTACCCGGGAAGGGATTTCTTTGACGACAGCACTGAAGCCATTCGTACACTGGTCCCGGCAGACGCCGAAGCATTAGCAAAGCAGGGGTTTGTTGACAGCGTCAGCCCCGAAGTTAACGCTTCCGACAACATTCGCTTTCTGGGCAAATCCGCTACCGCCACGATCAATGGCGTTGGGCGCGATCATTTTCGCGTAAACGGTATTGAACTGTTGCAGGGATCAACTTTCCAGGACGATCGAAATGCCTCGCAGGAAGTCATCATTGATGAAAACGCCCGCAAGGCGTTATTTGACGATGCGGGACTCAAGGCACTTGGGCAAATCGTTTTTCTGGGTTCCGTGCCTGCACGGGTTGTCGGCATCGCCAAAGGGAACAGCCGAAGCTATGCGCCTAATCGCATTAACGTCTGGATGCCTTACAGCACGGTGATGTATCGAATGACAGGAAAACCGGTGTTGACCAGCATCAGCGTAAGGCTTAAGGATGATGTTGCCAACGAGGCAGCGGTCAGCGCTATTTCTCAGCTTCTCACTCAACGCCACGGCGTGAAAGACTTCCAGCTTTATAATTTCGAGCAGATTCGACAATCAATCGAACGGACCTCAATGACCTTTAGCATCCTGATTCTGATGGTGGCCTGCATCTCGCTGATGATCGGCAGCATTGGGGTGATGAATATCATGCTGGTGTCGGTCACGGAACGGACCCATGAGATTGGCGTACGAATGGCGGTCGGTGCGCGTCAGGGCGATATCATGCAGCAGTTTATGATTGAGGCTGTGCTGGTATGTCTAATAGGCGGAGTGTTAGGTATTGCACTGTCGTATGCCGCCGGAGTGCTGTTCACCGCGCTGGCAGGGGGCATTTTCACCGCCATTTATTCGTGGCAGGCCGCTGCTGCCGCATTCTTCTGCTCAACTTTAATCGGCATGATCTTTGGTTATCTCCCTGCCCGCAAGGCAGCAAGGATGGATCCGGTCGTTTCACTGGCCAGCGAGTAACCCATGAAAATATTATCCCCTTTAACAGTATGCCTTGCTGTCCTGCTTAGTGCTGGCTGCGCCGACTCTCTGAAAAGCGACTATCAGCCTCCTGAGGTGAAATACCCTGCCAACTGGTATCAGGCGGATGCTGCGGAGGAGAGGATGCCGTTCGACTGGCAGGCCTTTAACGATCCAGACCTCGACGGCTGGCTGCGGCAGGTGATGGTGCGCAATAACGATGTCGCTGGAGCAGTATTGCGTGTTTATCGCGCCCGCCTGGAAGAAGAGCGGATTGGCATCACAAACGATCCGGGACTAAAAGGTTCGCTCGCGCTTGACGGTAAAAAACAGCTGAACAGCTCAGCCAACTGGAGCAGGGGCAGCGTTGCCAGTATTAATACCAGCTATGAGCTGGATCTGTGGGGCAAAATAGCGCGGCAGCGCGATGGGAAGGCGTGGGCACGTTTTGCCTCGGAAGAGGATCTGCGTTCTGCACGCCTGACGCTGCTTTCAAATGCCAGTAATAATTACTGGCGCTTAGGTTTTATTAACCAGCAGCTGTCTGTCCTGCAACAAAGCATCGACTATGCAAAAGAGACGCTGCGCCTGGCTAACGCGCGTTATGCCGCGGGCGGTGCCTCCTCTCTGGATGTTGTGGATGCTCAGCAGGGCGTGCTTTCGCAGGAAAACAGGCTGGCGGCGTTGAAGAATGAACGTTTACAGGCGCTCAATCAGCAAGCCGTTTTGCTTGGAACCGCGCCGGGCAGCACGATAGTCGAACCGAAAGCGTTACCAATGGGACCACTGCCGCAGGTCAGTGGAAAGATCCCGGTCAACGTGCTGCGGCATCGACCCGATATCAGCGCTAAAGAGTGGCGGGTACGGGAAGCATTGGCCACCGTTGATGTCCAGCGTACTGCATTTTATCCAGCGTTTAGTCTGACCGGCTCGCTTGGCACCAGCAGCAGCAGCCTTATGGCCTTCCTGGAAAATCCTGTAGGCTCTGTTGGAGCAAACCTGACCCTGCCGTTCCTGGAATGGAGAGAAAGGGGCATGGACGTGAAGATTGCCCGCAACGACTACGAGCAACGGGTTCTGGAGTTTAAACAGGAACTTTACAAGGCGATGAGTAGCATAGAAGATGCGCTTGCTTTGCGTCATCAACTCCTGGAACAGGAGACGCTTCTACGTGAAGGCCTGGAACTGGCGAAAAAATCAGAGAGGCTAAACGAAGTTCGCTATCGCCAGGGCGCGGTGCGAATTTCTTTCTGGCTTGATGCTCAGGAGAAACGCCGTCAGGCCGAACTGGCACTGTATGAAAATCGCTTTAACCAGTTAAATAATCTGGCAAAAATCTATATGGAGTTCGGCGGTTCGGCATCTTTCCCCTGAATTGCGCAGACTCATTTACGTCTGGCAGCAATAGGACTTGCTGCCAGGGCGCAGTTCGCAAGACATCCTTCGTCATTATTCAAACCCATCTCACAAAAATCGTTCCTCCCCTTTGATCGAAATTTCATCTCCGGCTATATGACTAGTCATATCATTTAAATGACTAGTCATATAGGAGGCAACCATGAATCAATCACTGCCAGCCAACTTCTTATGGGGCAACTCGGTGTCGAGCATGCAGACGGAAGGGGCCTGGAATGAGGGCGGAAAGGGGATGTCGGTGTACGACATTCGCGAAGCCGGTGAAAATATCTCTGACTGGAAAGTGGCCACCGACTCCTACCACCGCTACCGGGAAGATTTCGACCTGATGCAGGATCTGGGCATGAACTGCTACCGCTTCCAGATCTCCTGGAGCCGCGTCTGCCCGCAGGGTGACGGCGAGTTCAACGCCGAAGGCATCGCGTTTTATGACCGTTTTATCGACGATCTGATCGCCCGCGGTATCGAGCCGATGGTCTGCCTCTACCACTTCGATATGCCGCTGGCGCTGGCACAGGAGTACAACGGATTTAACGATCGTCGCGTGGTGGAGGCGTTTATCCGCTACGGCAAAAAGATGATCGACTGCTTTGGTGACCGGGTGAAGTACTGGCTGACCTTTAACGAGCAGAATATTTTCCACATGCCGATAGCCTTTCGCATCTCCGGCTATATGAAGGGGGAGGAAACCCTGCGCGAGCTGTACGAAGTGCAGCATCACACCATGGTGGCGCACATGGCGCTGACCGAGTACCTGCACCAGACTAAGCCGGGCAAGCTGATGGGCGGCATGCTGGCGCACCAGCTGATTTATCCGGCCACCTGCAAACCGCGTGACATCTTCTGCGCCCAGCAGTACGACGAATTCCTTAACCAGAACCTGCTGCGCGTCTTCGCGGGCCAGGGCTACAGCCCGGCGGTGATGGCGGTGGTGGAGCAGGAAGGCTTCGGCGATATCTACCGCGCAGACGATCTCGCGCTGTTTGCGCGCACGAAGAACGACTTTATGGCCTTCAGCTACTACGCCAGCAAAACGCTGGACAGCGATGCCATCCCGGAAGGCACGCCGGTGAACTATTACCTGCTGCACGGCGAGAAAAACAATCCGTACCTGAAGGCCACCGAGTGGAACTGGCAGATCGATCCGCTGGGCTTTCGCACCATCATCACCCGCTATGCCAACGACTGGCGGATGCCAGTATTCCCGATTGAGAACGGCATTGGGGTGATTGAGTCCTGGGATGGCGTAAACCCCATAGAGGATACCTACCGCATCGACTACCACCGGGCGCATATCAAGGCCATGAAAGAGGCGATGTTCGAGGACGGGTCAGAGGTATTGGGCTATCTCGGCTGGGGGTTGATTGACATTCTCAGCTCCCAGGGTGACATGCGCAAGCGCTACGGCGTGGTCTACGTCAACCGTGAAAATCACGACCTGAAAGACCTGAAGCGCGTGCCGAAGAAGAGCTATGCGTGGTTAAAACAGGTAATCCATACCAACGGACGCGAGATGTAAGCCGTACGCTGCCGGGCCGTTTTTGTGACTGATTGATGGGAACTATCCGCTATGTCTGAAACAAAAATAACACCGCACATGCAGTCTTTTGTCGATAAATTTGTTGAGTTCTCGGCGCGCCTGGCAAACCAGGTGCATCTTCGCTCCCTGCGCGATGCCTTCGCCACGGTAATGCCGATTTTCATCCTTGCCGGTCTGGCGGTGCTGGTGAACAACGTGGTGTTCCCCTGGATCTTAGAGGGCGACACGCTCACGCAGTTTAAGGTGTGGGGCGAGGCGATCATCAACGGCACGCTGAACATCGCCGCGCTGCTGCTGGCGCCGATGATTGCCTGGTCGCTGGCGCGCAACAAAGATTTCGACAATCCGGTCTCGGCAGTGGTTATCGCCGTCAGCAGTTTCATCATCATGATGCCGATGCGCTTACAGATTACTCCCGTCGGCAGCGACGCCACGGTAAACGTTAACCAGGTGCTGACGTTCGCCAATATCGGCTCCACCGGGATTTTCGCCGGGGTGCTGATTGGGCTGCTCTCAACCGAGCTGTTTATCGCCATTTCACGGCTGAAGGCGCTGCACATTTCGCTGGGGGAGAACGTACCGCCAGCGGTGAGCAAATCCTTTACCGCGCTGATCCCGACGATCCTCACGCTCTCCCTGTTTGCGGTGCTGGCGGCTATACTGGCGAACGTGCTGCACACGGATCTGATCCATCTCATTACGACATTTATTCAGCAGCCGCTGCGGCTGATCAACACCAGTCTGCCCGGGACGATCTTCATTTACAGCTTCGGTAACTTCCTGTTCACGCTCGGTATTCATCAGTCGGTGGTCAACAGCGTGGTGCTGGAGCCATTCCTGCTGATCAATACCAATGAGAATATGCTGGCCTTTGCCAACGGCCAGCCGATCCCGCACATCATCAACAACATCTTTGTGCCGACCTTTGGCATGGTGGGCGGGACGGGCAGCACAATCTCATTGCTGATTGCTATCTTCATCTTCTCAAGACAGAAATCAGCGAAGCAGGTGGCGCGTCTGTCGCTGGCGCCGGGTCTGTTTAACATCAACGAGCCGGTGATTTTCGGCCTGCCGATAGTCTTTAACCTGCCGCTGATGATCCCGTTTGTTCTGCTGCCCGCTATCGGGATTTACTTTGCGTGGCTTTGTACCACGCTGGGGCTCATGTCGCGCTGCGTGGTGATGATCCCGTGGACGACCCCGCCGATCCTCAGCGCCTGGCTGGCGACGGCGGGGGACTGGCGGGCGGTGGTGGTGCAGTTGGCAATCATCGTATTTGGTGTATTCTTCTACCTGCCTTTCCTCAAAGTTGCCGAGCGAGTGGCGTTGAAAAACAGCGGGACAGAACACTAATTTAAGGAAGGACGATGGCGGCGAAGTACATCACCATAGCGCGGGAAATTAAGAAACGCATTATCACCCAGCAGTACGCCGCCAATGAACCTCTGCCGGACCAGTTCGCGCTGGCGGCGGAGTTCAGCACCAGCCGGATGACCATTCAGCAGGCGATGCGTCAGCTGATCGTAGAAGGGCTGGTCTATACCCGACAGGGGCAGGGCACGTTCATCCGCAAAAATTTCCTCCAGCTTTCCCAGTGGGATCTCTCCGGCAGCGACTACTTCGGGGCGACCAAAACCTGGGAACATTTAGGCACGGTGACGAGCCAGGTGGTGCACTTCGAACTGCGCTTCCCGAACGAGAAAGAGCAGGCATCGCTGATGATAAATCCGGATACGCCGATCTATGACTTTATCCGTCTGCGTTTGCTGAACGGTGAGCCGATGTCTCTGGACGCTACGGTAATGCCGCTCAATCTGGTGCCCGGTCTGAACAAAACCCATCTTGAAAGTTCGGTATTCCGGTATGTACAGGAGACGCTGGGGCTGAAGATCATGGGATCGTATCGGGTGGTGCGGGCGCTGAAGCCCAGTGCGCTGGATATGCAACACCTTGTCTGCGAGCCAACCGACCCGGTGCTGGAGGTAGAGCAGGTGATCTATCTTGAAGATGGTACGCCGCTGGAGTACGCACACTGTCACTATCGCTATGACCATGGCGGCATCGTTATCGTGAATAACGGATAAAAAAAAGCGGGCCCCGCGGCCCGCTTTTTTAATTCTCACGATTAGTTCAGACGCACCGGCATACCGGAACGGTTCTGAATCGCCTGGTCAACAATGGTCGTGTCAACATCCGCCTGAGAGGTGACGGACTGCACCGCGCTGGTCAGCCTAATCGGTACGATTTCGTTGTTGTTGATCTGATCTTCGCTGGTGGACAGCGGGTTATGCACTTCAATGTAACGGCTGCCGTCCGGCTCTGACGTCGCTTTCACCGGTTCGTTAATGAACTGCACGCGCGTACCGACCGGCACGTTATCGAACAGGAATTTGATGTCTTCATTACGCAGACGCACGCAGCCGTGGCTTACGCGCAGGCCGATACCGAAGTTGGCGTTAGTACCGTGGATGGCATACAGACGTCCAATGTACAGCGCGTACAGACCCATCGGGTTATCCGGGCCGGCAGGCACAACGGCTGGCAGCGGTTCGCCGGCAGCAATGTACTCAGCGTGCATTTTGGCGGTCGGCGTCCAGGTTGGGCCCGCTTTCTTACGCTCCACTTTGGTGGTCCAGTTCAGCGGAGTGTCTTTACCCAGCTGACCGATACCGATAGGCAGCACGATCACGGTGTTGGTGCCTTTCGGGTAGTAATACAGACGCATTTCGGCGCTGTTAATCACGATACCTTCGTGCACGGTATCCGGCAGGATCAGCTGCTGTGGAATGTTGAGTACGGTACCCGCTTTCGGCAGATACGGGTCAACGCCCGGGTTCGCCTCCAGCATGTTCGACAGACCGAGCTGATACTGCGCCGCGAAGTATTCCAGCGGCTGAGAGTTCCCTTCCGGCACCGTCACCACCTGGTTTTCACCCACCAGACGGCTTCCGTCTGTCGGCAGGGGATACGTCACCGCAGACGCGGTCTTACAAAAACCTACTACGGCTAACGCCGCCGCAAAAAGCGTTGTTAATTTCATGTTCATGTTATGCGAGGTATCTAAGCCATTCTGGCGATGAGTTGATAAGTCTGAATCGGTAATGGGAGCGCATTATATGTGCATTCCCGTTAACTGGGAATTCAGATGTGTACGAAATCACATTTTTTTCGATTTTGTTAAAGTTTAGTGGATTACCGCAACACGGGATCTCAATTCGGAATTGTGGCATAATGCCGCGTTTATCACACTTTTCGCAGGAATCTCTCCGTGTTAGTTACCAGCAACGTCACTATGCAGTTTGGCAGTAAGCCGCTGTTCGAAAACATTTCCGTCAAATTTGGCGGCGGCAACCGTTACGGCCTGATTGGTGCCAACGGTAGCGGAAAATCCACCTTTATGAAGATCCTCGGCGGTGACCTGGAGCCAACGCTCGGTAACGTGTCGCTCGACCCTAACGAGCGCATCGGTAAGCTGCGTCAGGATCAGTTCGCCTTCGAAGAGTTCACCGTGCTCGACACCGTGATCATGGGGCACGCGGAGCTGTGGGAAGTGAAGCAGGAGCGCGATCGTATCTACGGTCTTGCTGAGATGAGCGAAGAAGATGGTTACAAAGTGGCCGACCTGGAAACGCAATACGGCGAAATGGACGGCTACTCTGCGGAAGCGCGTGCGGGCGAACTGCTGCTGGGCGTCGGTATTCCGGTTGAACAGCACTACGGCCCGATGAGCGAAGTCGCGCCAGGCTGGAAGCTGCGTGTGCTGCTGGCGCAGGCGCTGTTCTCTAACCCGGACATCCTGCTGCTCGACGAACCGACGAACAACCTGGACATCGACACCATCCGCTGGCTGGAGCAGACCCTGAACGATCGCGACAGCACCATGATCATCATCTCGCACGACCGTCACTTCCTGAACATGGTGTGTACTCACATGGCGGATCTGGACTACGGCGAGCTGCGCGTTTATCCGGGCAACTACGATGAGTACATGACGGCGGCAACCCAGGCGCGCGAGCGTCTGCTGGCCGACAACGCCAAGAAGAAAGCGCAGATTGCTGACCTGCAATCCTTCGTCAGCCGCTTCAGCGCCAACGCCTCTAAATCGCGCCAGGCAACGTCGCGTGCCCGTCAGATCGACAAAATCAAGCTGGAAGAGGTTAAAGCCTCCAGCCGTCAGAACCCGTTCATTCGCTTCGAGCAGGACAAGAAGCTGTTCCGTAACGCGCTGGAAGTGGAAGCCCTCACCAAAGGCTTCGATGAAGGCCCGCTGTTCAAAAACTTCAACCTGCTGCTGGAAGTGGGCGAGAAGATTGCCATCCTCGGCGCCAACGGCGTGGGTAAATCCACTATGCTGAAAACCCTGGTCGGTGAACTGCAACCGGATAACGGTACCGTGAAATGGTCTGAAAACGCGCAGATTGGTTACTACGCGCAGGACCATGAATATGAGTTTGAAAACGATCTGACCGTCTTTGACTGGATGAGCCAGTGGAAGCAGGAAGGCGACGACGAGCAGGCGGTACGCAGCATTCTGGGGCGTCTGCTGTTCAGCCAGGACGACATCAAAAAGCCAGCCAAAGTGCTCTCCGGTGGTGAAAAGGGCCGTATGCTGTTCGGCAAGCTGATGATGGAAAAACCGAATATTCTGGTGATGGACGAACCGACTAACCACCTGGATATGGAATCTATTGAGTCGCTGAACATGGCGCTGGAGATGTATCAGGGCACCCTGATCTTCGTCTCTCACGACCGGGAGTTCGTCAGCTCGCTGGCGACCCGCGTGATCGAAATTACGCCAGAGCGCGTGGTGGACTTCACCGGTAACTACGAAGATTACCTGCGCAGTAAAGGTATCGACGGCTAAAAAAAAGCCCGGTGGCGCTTCGCTTACCGGGCCTACGGATCAGTTTGTAGGCCGGGTAAGGCGAAGCCGCCACCCGGCATTGTTCAGAGCACCCACTCGCCCCCTTCAACTCCGTTCACCCGCAACGTACGTTTTTCCCCCGCCGGTAATGACACCTTCAGCGCCTTCCATGCCGGACGATAGTCGCCGCGCGCATTCACCTTCAGGTTGATACTTGCGCCGTCGCACACCATCTCCCATTCCACCCACAGCGCATTGCCGTTCTGGTAGCCCCAGCTTTCGCCGTCATCCTCAAACAGCAGCCCGGCGGTGGTGCCGACGCCTTTCACCGGGAACAGTTTCAGCTCACGGGTATCGTCTTTATCTGCGCTCACGTGACGGATGCGCTCGCTGAGCGGCAAACCGGCCCCGGCGCGTACCAGCAGCGGCAGCTTTTCCAGCGGCGCATCAAGGACGATCGATTGCCCGCCCGCATACCACGCGTGAGTGTAAAAATCGTACCAGCCGGTTTCGTTATCCGGCAGCCAGACGCGGCGCTCGCGCTGCCCGGCTTCGACGACGCTGGCCACCAGCAGGTCACGGCCCAGCAGGAAGTCGTCGCACTCTTCAAACGTCTGCGCATCGTGCTCATGATCGAGGAAGGTCGGGCGCAGCATCGGCTCGTCGTCGGCGTGCGCCTGCCAGAGCAGGGTGTAGAGATACGGCAGCAGGCGGTAGCGCAGTTCAATGGCGCTGCGAATCGCAGGCGTGACGCCCGGGTACATCCACGGCTCGTTCACCGTGTGATCATCGTTCCACGAATGAATGGTAAAGCGCGGGTGCATCACGCCGTTCTGTACCCAGCGCACGAACAGCTCGGCATCCGGCTTGTCGCCGGAGAAACCGCCGATGTCGTGACCGACGTTGAACAGTCCGGACAGGCTCATGCCCAGCCCCATGCGGATGTTATAACGCAGGGTGTCCCAGTTGGTGCGGTTGTCGCCGCTCCAGGTCTGAACGTAGCGCTGCATCCCGGCGCAGCCGGAGCGGGAGATCAGATACGGACGTTTCTCCGGCGCAAAGCGCTGCTGCGCTTCCAGCGAGGCGCGCATCATCAGCAGCGGCATCACCGGGCGAATGTGCTTGATGGCGATCTCCTGACCGAAGCCATAGCAGCGCGCTTCCCCGTCCCACACTTCATACTCGTTGTTGTCGTTCCAGGTGGAGTCGATGCCCATCTCCAGCAGCTGCGTGGTCACGCCGTTCTGCCACCACTGCACCGTCTGCGGGTTGGTGAAGTCGAGATGCGATCCTTCGTCATCCCAGAAGCTGGAACGTTCAGGCGCATCGGTTTCTGAATCACGAATGAACAGGCCGCGTTCCGCCACTTCGCTGTAGCGGGGATGATCCTGCAACAGACACGGCTTGATGTTGGCCGCAAGCCGCAGCCCCGCGTCGTGGAACGCCTGGCTCATCACCTTCGGCTGCGGCACTTTGTCGTAGTTCCAGTTAAAGACGTAGCGCTTGCCGTTAATCGAGGTATAGCCGGAGGAGAGCTGGAACGAGTCGCACGGAATGGCATGCTCATCGCACAGGCGGATGAAGTTCATCAGCTGGTTTTGCGCATCCGGCGCGTCGGTGTAGTGCATGGTCGAGCCGCTGTAGCCCAGGCTCCACTTCGGTCCAAAGAGCGTTTTCCCCGTCAGGCGCACGAAGGCTTTGGTCACGTCCAGCACGCGCTTGCCGGTGAAGAGGTAGTAGTCAATATCGCCCGCTTCCGCCTGCCAGCGGCGGTAGGCCGTGTGATAGTTGTCGATCTCGTTACCCAGATCCAGCCAGCAACTGCTCAGGTTATCGTAGAACAGACCGTAGCTCACGTCATCGCGACGGGTGAGGGTGAACGGGATGTGCTTGTAAAGCGGATCGGTGCTGGCCGCGTTATAGCCCATCGCGTCCAGGTTACGCATCTCATAGCGTTTGCCGTTGCGCTGTAAATCACCCGCTTTCTCACCCAGACCGTAAAAACGTTCATCCTTACGACGGCTAAGATAGTGCGCCACGCCGTCACCGTGGGCGTTCAGCAGGTAGGCGCTGGTCGGGCGGTCATTGACCAGCGGCTGCCACTCGCCCGCCTCATTGCGGTAGTGCCACTCCAGCCACAGCGGCTGGTGGACGGTGACGCGCAGCTGTTCAGTCGCTACGGTTAACGTGTCGTCCTGCTGCGTCAGCGTCCAGGCAGGGCAGGTGAAGCCGCTGACATCGTCACGACGGCGGCCTTCCCACGGCACATCTTGTTCCGGCGCGATGCTCCAGGTGCGGTTCAGCGCCAGCTCGCCTTTACGTTTGATCAGCACGCGGAACAGGTTCTCTTCCAGCACGTACAGGCACAGGCGGTGCTGGTTATCGACCAGCAGTTCCAGATGATTCGCCGACTGCGTATCGACGGTCCAGTTTTTCAGGGTTTTCATATGCAATACATCCACAATCAGGCGCGCTTGGCGCGACGTTCAGCAATAAATGCCACCAGGAAAACAGCGCCAAGCAGGTCAAAGAAGCCCATGGCGATAAAGAGCGGGTTGAAGCCGATTTTGTCGGCGGTCACCCCAATCAAAAGGGAGAACAGGAAGCTGGCGATCCACGCCGCCGAGCCGCGCATGCCGTTGACGGTCGCCATCTGGCCTTTGTCGAACGACTCCACGACCAGCGCGCTAAGCATGCAGGAGATGATCTGGTGCCCGAAGCCGCCGATGGAGATCAGCACGATGGTGATATACGGGTCGCGGGTCACGGCCACGACGGCCAGAGAAATCATCAGAAACGCGCCGGTGACGGAGCTGGCTACCACCGAGTTGACGCGGGTGCAGCCAAACCAGCGGGTGTAGAGCCGGGTCAGGTAGCCGCTCGCCACGCTGCCGAGGTCGGCGGCCAGGAACGGCAGCCAGGCGAACATCGCGATCTGTTTCAAATCCATACCGTGCTCTTTGGCGAGGTACAGCGGCACCCAGAAGCTCAGCACGGCCCAGGCCGGTTCCGCCATAAAGGCCGGGATGGCGATACCGTAGAACCGTTTGTTCTTCGAGACGGTCTTCAGCGCGGTCAGGAAGGGCAGTTTGACCGGCGCAGGTTCGTTATCCTGCTTGATAAACGCCAGCTCATCGCGGCTCAGGTTTGGGTGCTGTTCCGGGTTGTGATAAAACGCCCACCACAGGATCACCCACAGCAGCGCCAGCACGCCGGTAAACATAAACGCACCCTGCCAGCCGAACGACGCGTGAGCAAAGTAGATGATAGGCGGGGCCAGCATGGCCCCAATGGAGAAGCCTACCCCCGCCCAGCCTGCGGCAACAGGGCGCTCTGATTTCGGGAACCATTCACCGATGGTTTTGGCGTTCGCTGGCGTGGCGGCGGCTTCGGACGCACCCATAAAGAAGCGCAGAATCGCCAGGTGCAGCCAGCTTCCGGCACCCGCGTGGAAGATACACATCAGCGCCCAGATCCCGGCGCAGACCATAAAGCCGATTTTCAGGCCGATAACGTCAATCAGCCAGCCGCACAGGGGCTGGAAAATGGTGTAGGCGATCTGGAACGCGCCGACGATCCAGGAGTACTGCTCGGTGGTGATCCCGAGGCTCTCTTTCAGTTCAGGGGCGAGAATACCTAACGAGTTACGGGTGATGTAGTTAACGGTCACGCCGAGAAGAAACAGCACCAGTACGTACCAGCGCAGGTTCCTGATGACGCGACGTGTTTTGCTTGTCGCTACGGTGTTATTGATGTCCTGACTCATTTTCTTCTCCACAAGACGGACGGTAAGGGGACAAAGGTTCAGGTGTCACACAGCGTCAGGCGTTTGAAAGTTATCTGTTTTAGAGCGCTAAGCTGCTATACAACTAGTATGGAAGTTGTGTGACAGGTTCACCTTAAGAAAGAAATTGGGCAGGGAATAGTGGATTTTGTGCAAACTTTCTCATAACCGAGGTTTAATTTTCGGCATTATGACCTTCTCGCAAGTTATTACCTGATAAACAAGTTGTGAAAATTTTTTCATTTCACATCCGGAGCCAGATCACAAAATGGACAAAAGGCTTAAAATCACCGAAATCGCCGCCCGGACGCAGCTCTCCATCAGCACCGTTTCTCGCGTGCTGGCGGGGAAGGCAAACACCAGCGAAAAAGCACGGGCAAAGGTGCTGGCGTGCGCGCGGGAGCTGGGGGTAATGGACGGCATGGCGGCGGGGCGTCTGCTGCTTAACAGCCTGGTGGTGTTTGCCCCGCAGCGGGCGTTTGACGAGCGGTCCGACATCTTTTACTACCGCGTCATCCAGAGCGTGAGCAAAGGGCTGGCCTCGCATGAGGTTCGCCTGCGTTACTGTGCGCTGGAGGAGAACGACAGCGATGCCCAGCTGTTTCTGGCCCGCATGAACGAAGTGGACACCCAGGCGGCGATCCTCCTTGGTATCGACGATCCGCATATCCACGATCTGGCGGTAGACGTGGGCAAACCCTGTATGCTGATTAACTGCCGGGACCGCCACATGCGCCTGCCCGCCGTCGCGCCGGATCATCGCGCGATTGGCGAGCGGGCGGCAGAGTACCTGTTCGAGATGGGGCACCGGGAGGTGATGAACGTGCTGTGCCTGCGTCGCTACACCATGGAGCTGCGCCTGTCCGGGATCCGCGACGCGTGGCACGGTCATAACCTCAGGTTCAGCGACAGGCGCGACCTGCTGATGGTGTCCAGCTTCAGCGCCAGAGAGACGGAGCAGCTGGTAAGCGAGTGGCTTCACCAGCAGAAAGGGAAGGACCTGCCAACGGCGTTCCTGGTTGGTGGTGATTTTATGGCGGCGGGGACCATCAGCGCGCTGCAAAAACACGGTCTGCGCGTGCCGCAGGATGTCTCGGTGATGAGCATCGACGGCTTTAATCTCGCGGCGATTCAGGATGTGCCCTTAACCGCGGTACATGTTCCGCGTGATGAGCTGGGAACGGAAGCGGTGCATATGCTCCAGCAGCGGCTGATGCGCCCGGACGCGCCGGTGGGAACATTGCTGCTAAACGGCACGCTGACCGTGCGGGAGTCGGTCCGGCGGATACGTCAGGGGAAACGACGTACCGCCGTAGAGCGGGAAGGGCTGTACGACGGTTAAGCCATGCCCAGCGCGCGCCTGCCGTGGATGTTGAGATCGGCCACGGTAAAGCGGCCCTGCCAGCTTTTCTCATAATCCTCGCGCGGGAAATCGCCCGGTGACGCGCCGGTTTCCAGCGCTTCCTTGACCTTTTTCGCATAGGCGAGATTCTTCTCGCACATTGGCGCGGCAGGAATATACATCACGTTGCCCCAGCCCTGCTGATTTTCCACCGGCGCGACGGAGTGGATCACATCGCAGTGCCACCACACGGAATCACCGGCTTCCAGCGCCGGAATGCTGGTTAACGCTTCGATCAGCAGCGGATGCCACTTCTCAGAAATCGGCAGCACGCGCCCCGGCGCCACGCCGCACAGCTCGTCTTCCGGCACGTCGTCCAGCAGCGGACGCAGCAGAATATAGGCCATTGCCTCCGGGATCGGCACCACGTGCAGCAAGCCCTGTCCGGGGATCATGTCCGACAGCGCCGTCCAGCCCTGGAAGGTGCGGAACACCGAGCATTTGGTGGTGTTATCGACGGTGTACTCTTCCACTTCGGTACGATGCGCGGCATTCCACGGATCGTATTTCTCAACGTTGCCGTCAAACACGCGGGCAAAGACCTGCTGATAAGCGGGCAGCAGCCAGCGCTCCAGCGCGCCAGAATCGGTGTGTGCGCCAAGTCCTTTCGAGGTGGTTCCCGGCGGGCGGCGGCGGATGCGGTCAGGGTAAATCACGCTCACGTCCGGGTCGAACCACTGTTTACCGTTGCTCTCAAATGTCCATAAACGGTTCAGGAATGACTGTACCTGCGCCATCTCTTCACTCTGGCGCGCCTGCATTTGCGCCTGAGACCAGTAGATCGGATAAATCTCCGGACGAGAGGCCGTTAAGGTGCCGAAGAAGTTATCGCCGGGTCCTTTGTACACCTCGTCAAATTTGTTCAGATCGAGGTAGTCGAGCATCGACTGATCCCACGCCAGCGCCTGCTCGCGCGGGAAGTGGCCTTTGATCACCGCGCAGCCGCGACGTTTAACGGCTTCGCGCTGTTCGGCGGTGATCGTGCCGTTTTTCACGTCGGCAAAAGGGATCACTGGCCAGACGGTTTCGCCTTTGTTTTTGAGAGCGTTGATTTCCGCCACGCGGGTGGCGATTTTATCGCTGAGCCGGTCGAACACCGCCTGCACGTCGCCGATCTGCGCGCGTAATTCACGTTTCATCTGACGGATTGCCGCTTTATGGTCCGCTGGCAACGTTTCGCTGGTAAAGGTCATAACTGCCTCGCATCTTTCATTCGAAAGTAAAAGTGTCTACAAGTGATACTTTAAGTTAAAAAAAAGTTAATGCAAGTTTAAAACCTTGACGGGTGCCACAGGATGGGAAAAGAGTGAGAGGCCGGAGCGAGGCTCCGGCAGGTAGGGGGATCAGGCGTCGAACGGGGAGTGCGCGTCGAGCACGGCCTGAATCACATTCAGCGCGCCCTGATGGTTGTTATCGTCGGTAGTGTAACGGCTGACCTCTTTAATGCTGTCCGCCGCGTTGCCCATCGCAAAGGAGTATTTTACCAGCTTCAGCATTTCCGCATCGTTGCCGCTGTCGCCAATGCCGACGCACGCCTGAGGTGAGACTTTCCAGCGTTTAAGCAGGCGGCTGATGCCGTTGGCCTTGTGCAGGCCGGGGATAATCAAATCGACAAAACCGAAGCCGCTGGTGACCGGCTTCATGATGCCGTCCAGGGAGACATGCAGTTTATCAACCAGATTCGGGATATCGCTGTCCGGCAGGTTCAGGGAGAATTTAAACAGCACGTCGTCAATTTCGCGGTAATCGCTGATGGGTTTTAAGCGATGGTAGTGTTTCGACATCAGCTTCACGAACGCTTCTGGTGCTTTATCGCTGACGTACGCGCTCTCCAGCCCGCAGGCCACAAAGTTCAGCCCTTTGTCTTTCAGCAACTCGCCAATGACGATCTGCGACTCATGACGCGTCAGTTCGCCGTGGAAAATCTGTTCGCCGTGATCGAAGACCAGCGCGCCGTTTTCCGCGACGAAGGAGATCTGATCTTTCAGCTCCGGGAAGAAGGAGATGAGCTGGTAATACTGGTTGCCGCTGGCGACAACAAATTCAATGTCGCGGGCTTTAAGCTGCTCAAACTGTGCCTGGAAGCGGTCACGATCGTACTGCTTGGCATCATCAAGGAAAGTTCCGTCCATATCGGTGACGATAACTTTTACGGTCATACTGTGCTCCTGGGTCACTGCGTTTGAAACATTCTAATAACAAGGTGACGGGGAGCACAAATTTAATTTCATTCGAAAGTCAAAGCAAAACGGCAACCGAAGTTGCCGTTTTTAGTGTTTTCTCCCTCTCCCCGTGGGAGAGGGCCGGGGTGAGGGCATCAGGGTGCGCATTTCCCCCTCACCCTAACCCTCTCCCTCAAGGGAGAGGGGATAAACCGTTACAGCGTATGCTCAGTACGAGCGATAATATCGTCCTGCGCATCCGGCGACAGGGCGGTGAAGAACGCCGAGTAACCCGCGACGCGCACCACCAGGTCACGATACTGATCCGGGTGTTTCTTCGCTTCCAGCAGCGTTTCGCGGGAGACGATGTTGTACTGAATGTGCCAGCCTTTATGCACCTCGAAGAAGGTGCGCAGCAGCACCATCAGCTTCTGGCGATCGCTGTCGTTTTCCAGCGTCGACGGGTTCAGCTTCTGGTTTAGCAGCACGCCGCCGAGAATCGCTTCCGTCGGCAGTTTACCCACGGAGCCAATCACCGCCGTCGGGCCGAGGTGGTCGGTACCGGAGGCCGGGCTTGCCCCTTCCGCCAGCGGGGTGTGGGCTTTACGGCCGTCCGGCGTTGCCATGGTTGCTGCGCCAAACGGCACGTTTGCGGAGATAGACGACGTGCCCGCATAGTAGTTACCCCCAATCGGGCCGCGGCCGTAGCGTGGGTTATGGTACTGCTTCAGCTCTTCAATGTAGGTTTCGTAGGCACGGGTCAGCAGCAGGTCCACGCTGTCGTCGTCGTTGCCGTACTTCGGCGCGCCGTTGATCAGGCGCTGGCGCAGCTGCTCGTGGGTCAGCCCCTCGAAGTCATCCGCCAGCGCCGCCGCCAGCTGTTGCTGACCGATAACGCCCTGGTCAAACACCAGCTTCTTCACCGCTGCCAGGCTGTTGCCGAGGTTGGCGATCCCCACCTGTAGGCCGGAAACCCAGTCATACTTCGCGCCGCCCTGCTTAATGCTTTTCGCGCGTTCGATACAGTCGTCCACCAGCGCCGAGCAGAGAATATCGTGGACGTTCTCTTCCAGCATGGTGTCCACCACGTACTCGATCTCAATGGATTTGCGGGTGTAGTAGCGGATCTGGTTATCCCACGCCGCCATGACCTCATCAAAATTCCCGAAGTTACCGGCAGAAAGCGCTTTTTCCTGCGGCAGGAACACCTGGCCGCTGGTGGCGTCGCGACCGCCTTCCAGCGCCGCCAGCATCACGCGGGCGAAGTTGATAAAGCTCATGCCGGTGCAGCGATAGCCCCACTTGCCGCCAACGGCGGTTTCGATGCAGCCAATCGCCGCATAGTCATACGCGTCCTCTCGTTCCACGCCGAGCTTGATAAATTCCGGGATGACGATTTCATCGTTGTTAAACGCCGGCATCCCGAAGCCGCAGCGGATCACCTGCACGCAGGCGTCGAGGAAGTCGTTGCTCATGCCCGCGTGGTAGCGCACGCTCAGGTTCGGCTGGGTGGAGCGCAGACGGCCGCAGGATTCGAGAATGGCGTAAGAGAGCGGGTTGACCGCGTCCATCGGTTCACCGTTGACCAGCTTCTGGCCGCCGATGGTGACGTTCTGATACAGCGGGCTGCCCGCAGAGGCTTTGGAGTGCGAGCCGGAGCGGATTTTGTTCACTTCCAGCAGCTTCAGCCAGCAGCTGTGCAGCAGCTCAATGGCGTGCTCGCGATCCAGACTCTGGTCCAGCTCCACGTCGCGGCGATAGTACGGGTAAAGGTACTGGTCCATACGGGCAAAGGAGACGGAGTGACCGTTGGACTCAATTTGCAGGATTAGCTGAATGAAGTAGCACAGCTGTAGCGCCTGCCAGAAGGTTTTTGGCGGCTCGTGAGCAATCACGTCGCAGTTTTCCGCCATGGCCAGCAGCTCGTCGCGGCGGCTGTCGCGGGTTTCTGTCGCGGCCATTTCACGCGCCAGGTCGGCAAAGCGTTTGATGTGCAGGCTTACGGCTTCCAGCACGATATCAATGGCTTTCAGGAACTGATCGCCGTGCAGATCGTCCAGCACCGTCAGGTTGATGCGCGCCCGGCGCTCGGCCACTTTCGCGCGCAGGCCGTCAAGCCCTTTCTCCAGCACCAGCGGGAAATTCACCGCCAGGTGTGCGTCACCGGAGGTCATGTTGCCTTCCGCTTTGATGATGCCGGTTTCCAGCAGGCCTTTCTGCTCGTCGGTGAACATGCCGTAGCAGCGGTCCTGCACCGTCTGGCCGCGCCACCACGGGCAGATCGCATGCAGCACGCGCTTGTTCTCTTCGCTCACCGCAAAGCCTGCGCCCGGGCGGTCCGCCAGATCGTCGATCTCTTTCTCAATCCAGGAGACGGTGTATTCCGGGAAAATCGGCGCGGCGCGCACTTCGCTTGCCTGGTTACCGATAATCAGCTCGTCGTGTTTGATCCAAATGGTACGTTTTGCCAGGTGGTGGGCGAGGGCCAGTGCGCGACGTACCGGGATCGGCTTGTCCAGATGCTGCTGATACATTTCGGTATAATGCTGTGCGCGCTCGGTACAGACCGGCGGCTTAACGATATGCACCAGCGCCGTTTTGTGCGCCTTAATGCGCTCGCTGAGGGTGTTGAGATTCAGGGTTGTCATAGGTTTATCCTCGTAAGGTCGCGGTTAACCCTTTCTGGCAGGCATACTGCTGCGCGAAGTCCAGCAGGGCAGGGTTATCCAGCGGTTTGTCAGGGGCAGAGTAGGGTTGGCCGAGCAGGGTGTATTTGTTCATGCCCAGCGTGTGATACGGCAGAAAATGAATATCGTGAACGCCGAGTTCGTCGGCGGCGAAATTGGTAATGGCGGTAACCGACGCTTCATCGGCGTTAAAGCCCTGGATCAGCGGCACGCGAATGGTGATTTTTTTCCCGGCGGCAGCCAGGCGCTTCAGGTTGTCCAGGATCCGTCTGGCTGAGCCATCGGTCCACTGTTTGAATACGTCACTGTCCACATGCTTCAGGTCCGCCAGGAACAGATCGACATACGGCAGTGACGGCTCGATATAATGCCAGGGCACGTGAAGGCAGGTTTCAACGGCGGTATGAATGCCTTGTTCATGGCTGGCTTTAAACAGGGCGTGTGCCAGCGCCGGGTTCATGAACGGCTCGCCGCCGGAGAGGGTGATCCCGCCGCCGCTGCGGTCGTAGAAGGGCTTGTCGCGCAGCACGGTGGCCATAATCTCCTCCACCTGCTTCTCTTCACCGCAGACGGTAAGCGCCTGGGTCGGGCAGCAGTCGGTAAGGGCAGTAAGCGTCTCGTCGTTAAGCTTCTCACGATGAATGACCAGCCCGTTCAGCGCGCGTTCAACACACCCCGGCGCGGCCTGCTGACACAGGTCACAGCCGTCCAGGCACAGACGGGCATCAAACAGGACGTCCCGCGTGCGGGAGCGGCTTTCCGGGTTCTGACACCAGCGACAGCCCAGCGAGCAGCCTTTCAGGAATACCACGGTTCGAATACCGGGGCCGTCGTGGGTGGAGTAACGCTGTATATTGAAGATCATTGTCTTGCCCTCTAATTACATATGAAGATTAAATTACTTTCGAATGAAAGTTATCTTGATATGGGTCAATTCCTGAGCAGGTTTTGCTGTGATAGGGTAAGTGCAGGCTAATTTTGAGGGTGACATCATGGAACTTTATCTCGACACATCTGACGTTGCGGCAGTCAAAAAGCTGGCGCGTATCTTCCCGCTGGCGGGCGTGACCACTAACCCAAGCATTGTGGCGGCGGGTAAAACGCCTCTGGAAGAGCTGCTGCCCGCGCTGCACGACGCGCTGGGCGGCAAGGGCCGGCTGTTCGCTCAGGTGATGGCGAAGACCGCCGAGGGAATGGTGGAAGACGCACGTAAACTGCGCGCGATAATCAATGACCTGGTGGTGAAAGTGCCCGTGACCGCTGAAGGGCTGGCGGCGCTCAAAATGCTGAAAGCAGAAGGGATCCCGACGCTGGGTACGGCGGTGTACGGCGCAGCACAGGGGATGCTCTCCGCACTGGCGGGGGCTGAGTATGTGGCTCCTTATGTGAACCGCGTGGACGCGCAGGGCGGGGACGGGATCCAGACGGTGGTTGAACTGCAACAGCTGCTGACCCTGCATGCCCCGCAGTCAAAAGTGCTGGCGGCGAGCTTTAAAACCCCGCGCCAGGCGCTGGACTGCCTGCTGGCAGGGTGCGAGTCCATCACGCTGCCGCTGGACGTGGCGCAGCAGTTTATTACCTCTCCGGCCGTGGATGCGGCAATTGTGAAGTTTGAGCAGGACTGGCAGGGGGCGTTTGGGCGGACGTCTATTTGACGCTGTTGCCGGGTGGCGCTGACGCTTACCCGGCCTACGCTCGGGCCGTTGTAGGTCGGGTAAGGCGAAGCCGCCACCCGACTTTTTTACTGGCTACACACCTCACACCCGGGATTACGCATCAGCTTCATCTCGCGGAACTGGCAGGTCATCGCGTCATACATCACGATTTTACCCGCTGCGGGCGTGCCGTAGTGCGCCAGCACTTTGATCGCCTCCATCGCCTGCAAGGAACCGATAACGCCAACCAGTGGCGCCATCACGCCCGCCTCGACGCAGGTCAGCGCATTCTCGCCAAACAGACGGCTCAGGCAGCGGTAGCAGGGCTCTCCTTCAGCGTAGGTGAAGACGCTGATTTGCCCCTCCATGCGGATGGCCGCGCCGGAAATCAGCGGCGTTTTACGGGCAAAGCAGCCCGCATTGAGCTGGTTGCGAATGGCGACGTTATCGGTGCAGTCCAGCACCAGGTCATGCCGTGCAATCTGCGCAAACAGCGCGTCGTCATCCAGCATCGCGTCAATCAGGGTGAACTGAACGTTGGGGTTAATGCGCGCCAGCGCCGTGCGTGCTGATTCCACTTTAGGCTGACCGACCGTCGCGTCGCTGTGCAGCGTCTGGCGTTGCAGGTTGGACACCGACACGGTGTCGAAATCCAGCAGCGTCATGCTGCCGACACCCGCCGCAGCCAGGTATTGCGCCGCTGCGCAGCCCAGACCGCCCAGGCCCACAACCAGCACGCTGGCCGCCTTGAGCGCTTCCTGGCCCTCGAAATCAAACCCGCGTAGCACGATCTGGCGGTTATAGCGCATCATCTCCGGGTCGCTCAGTTCCACCGTCATGTCAGCCTCCGAACAGGTGGTTAAAGCGTTCCACTTCAACCCATTCGCCCGCCTCAACGTGGCCGCGATCGCGCTCCAGCACGATAAAGCAGTTACCCTGACTGAAGGAGCTAAAGATGTGCGAACCCTGATGCCCGGTGGTGCTCACCTCCAGCTCGCCGTCGGCGTTGCGCGCCAGAATGCCGCGCTGGAAATCGAGACGGCCCGGTGATTTTTTGAGGCGCGTTGCCGCCCGCACGCGCACACGCTCCGGCAGCGGGCTGGCATTGTTGCCTGAAAGCTTCGCCAGCAGCGGGATCACCAGCTGGTAGAAGGTCAGCGCGGCAGAGACCGGGTTACCCGGCAGGCCACAGAACCAGCTGTGCGGAAGTTTGCCAAACGCGAACGGTTTGCCCGGTTTAATCGCCAGCTTCCAGAAGGCGATTTCGCCCAGCTCTTCAAGCAGGCTTTTGGTGTAATCCGCTTCGCCAACCGATACGCCGCCGGAGCTGATCACCACGTCGGCAGAGGCGTCAGCGTCGATAAACGCCGCGCGCAGTTTTTGCGGATCGTCAGGAATGATACCGAGGTTAATCACCTCACAGCCCAGCTGCTCAAGCATCAGGTGCACCGCCAGACGGTTGGTGTCGTAAATCTGCCCCTCGTTCAGCGGCTGACCCGGAAGCTGTAGCTCGTCTCCCGTGGAGAACACCGCCACGCGCACTTTGCGGACCACGTCAATCTCCGCGATGCCAAGCGATGCCAGCACCGGCAGTTCGGCGACCGTCAGCTTTTGCCCGGCGGCAAAGACCGTTGCGCCCAGGGTAATGTCTTCCCCGATGTGGCGGATATTCTGTCCCGCTTTGACGCTGGCGGTAAAGCGCACGCCGTCGTCCGTTTGTTCGGTCTCTTCCTGCATCACCACGGCTTCACAGCCCTTTGGCACCGGTGCCCCGGTCATAATGCGCACGCAGGTGCCCGCTGGCCACTCACCGTTAAACGGCTGCCCGGCAAACGCTTTACCTGCCACCGGCAGCGGCTGACCCGTTTGCAGATCCGCCAGACGTACGGCATAGCCGTCCATCGCCGCGTTATCGAACCCCGGCACGTTCAGCGGCGAGACGATATCGCGCGCGGCAATACGGCCAAAACAGCGCACAAGCGGCAGTGTCTCAACGTCGTGCAGTGGAGTAATGCGGTCAAGCATCTGCGAGAGTGCCGTCTCAAGCGGCATCAGTCCGGCGGTAAAATCCATGGTGGGCTCCTGCGGAGTAACAACGAAAGCGCTCATTATGGCAGAAAAGTGCGGTTAACTGTATGACCCGATGGGTGTACGCTTTACATCACAGTTGCGTCTTTCTATATTCAAAAATCATCTGAAGATTCGTCGACGATAATGATATTTATAGAAAAAGCAGCCAGCCAGGCTAATGGGTGATGCGAAATGAGTAAAGCGGTTATCGCAATTCATGGCGGTGCCGGGGCAATCACCCGTGCACAGCTCAGTCCCGAGCAGGAGAAGCGTTATATTGATGCGCTGAACGCCATTGTGGAAACAGGCCAGCGGATGCTGGAAGCGGGCGACAGCGCGCTGGACGTGGTGACCGAAGCAGTACGTCTGCTGGAGGAGTGCCCGCTGTTTAATGCCGGTATTGGCTCGGTCTTTACGCGCGATGAAACGCACGAGCTGGATGCCTGCGTGATGGACGGCGTCACCCTGAAGGCGGGCGCGGTAGCGGGCGTCAGCCGTCTGCGTAATCCGGTGCTGGCCGCGCGTTTGGTGATGGAACAAAGCCCGCATGTGCTGCTGGCCGGGGCGGGGGCGGAAAAATTTGCCGTTGAGCACGGGATGGACACGGTCTCGCCCGATCTTTTTTCCACCGAGGAGCGTTACCGGCAACTGCTGGACGCCCGTACAGCGGGGATGACGCAGCTGGACCATGCCGCGCCGCTCGATGAACGCAGCAAAATGGGCACGGTAGGCGCGGTGGCGCTGGATAAAGCCGGTAATCTCGCCGCCGCGACGTCGACAGGCGGTATGACCAACAAACTTCCCGGTCGCGTCGGCGACAGCCCGCTGCCGGGGGCCGGGTGTTACGCCAATAACGCCACCGCGGCGGTGTCATGCACCGGCACCGGCGAAGTGTTTATCCGCGCGCTGGCGGCCTACGACATTACCGCGCTAATGGATTACGGCGGATTAAGCCTGAGTGAGGCCTGCGAGCGGGTAGTAATGGAGAAACTGCCGGCGCTGGGCGGGATTGGCGGCTTAATTGCGGTGGATCGGGAGGGCAACGTGGCTCTGCCGTTCAACAGTGAAGGGATGTACCGGGCGTGGGGGTATGCCGGCGATGCGCCCAGCACAGGCATTTATCGTGAATAAGGGGGCATTGCGTGCCGCACCGTGAAGAGCTGGACAACTGCGAAGTGCTGGCTGTCCACCAACTGAATATTGCGTTTCAGGAAGAGCGGCAGTTCATCCCCGCAGTACAGAATTTATCGTTTTCGCTCAGGCGTGGCGAGACGCTGGCGATTGTTGGCGAATCAGGTTCCGGTAAATCCGTTACCGCGCTGGCGCTGATGCGTCTGCTTGAGCAGACGGGCGGGCAGGTCACCAGCGAGCGGATGCTGTTGCGCCGTCGCAACCGTCAGGTTATCGATCTCAACGAGCTGAGTGCGTCCCAGATGCAGGGGTTGCGCGGGGCAGATATTGCGATGATTTTTCAGGAGCCGATGACCTCCCTGAACCCGGTTTTTCCGGTGGGCGAGCAGATTGCCGAATCTATCCGCCTGCATCAGGGACTGAGCGGTGATGAGGCGCTCAACGAAGCAAAACGGATGCTGGAGCTGGTGCGTATCCCTGAGGCGCACGCGATTTTGTCCCGCTATCCGCATCAGCTTTCCGGCGGCATGCGCCAGCGGGTGATGATTGCGATGGCGCTGTCGTGCCGTCCGGCGGTGCTCATTGCGGACGAACCCACCACGGCGCTGGATGTCACCATTCAGGCCCAGATCCTGCAACTGATTAAGGTGTTGCAGCAGGAGATGGAGATGGGGGTGATTTTCATCACCCACGATATGGGGGTGGTGGCGGATATTGCCGATCGGGTGCTGGTTATGCATCAGGGCAATGCCGTGGAAACCGGCACGGTGGAGCAGGTCTTTCATGCGCCGGTGCATCCTTATACCAAAGCGCTGCTGGCGGCGGTCCCGCGTCTGGGGGCCATGAATGGCAGTGATTTTCCGCGCCGTTTTCCGCTGCTCTCACAGACCGAACAGGGCCAGCAGGAAGACGAAACCGAGCAGGATACGGTGGTTCCCGGCAGGCCAATCCTCGAAGTGCGTGACCTGGTGACCCGTTTCCCGCTGCGTAGCGGGATCCTCAATCGCGTGAAGCGCGAAGTGCATGCGGTTGAAAACGTCAGTTTTGATCTCTGGCCGGGCGAAACGCTGGCGCTGGTGGGGGAGTCCGGCTGCGGTAAATCCACCACCGGGCGGGCGCTGCTCAGGCTGGTGGCGTCGCAGGAGGGGAGCATCACCTTCAACGGTGAGCGCATCGACACGCTCCCTAACAGTAAATTGCAGGCGGTGCGCCGGGATATTCAGTTTATATTCCAGGATCCTTATGCGTCGCTCGATCCGCGCCATACGGTGGGGTACTCGATTATGGAGCCGCTGCGGGTGCATAACCTGCTCGACGGTGAAGCCGCGCAGCGCCGCGTCGCATGGCTGCTGGAGCGCGTGGGCCTGAAGCCGGAGCATGCCTGGCGTTATCCGCACGAATTTTCTGGCGGTCAGCGTCAGCGTATCTGCATTGCGAGGGCATTAGCCCTCAATCCGAAAGTGGTGATTGCGGATGAGTCCGTGTCAGCGCTGGATGTCTCTATCCGCGCGCAAATCATCAATCTCCTGCTCGATTTACAGCGGGATTTGGGCATTGCGTTTCTGTTTATCTCCCACGATATGGCGGTGGTGGAGCGGATCAGCCATCGCGTGGCGGTGATGTACATGGGGCAAATTGTTGAAATCGGCCCCCGTCGGGCGGTGTTTGAAAACCCGCAGCACCCGTACACCCGCAAGCTGATGGCTGCCGTACCGGTTGCCGATCCTGAGCATCGTCACGCCCAGCGCGTGCTGTTGCAGGACGAAATGCCGAGCAATATTCGTAAACGGGGCGAAACCCTGGAGCGCGTGGCGCTGTGTGAGGTGGGACCCGGTCATTTTGTCGCACCACCGCGTCAGGGCAATGCATTCTCGCGGTTATAACTTACAACAGGCAGGAGAACACAATGGTTCCTTTTGTTGCTCGTAAATGGCTGCTGGCCGCGAGCGTGACGGCTGCGCTGGCCGCCGCCCCCGCGTTCGCGGCGAAAGATGTGGTGGTGGCTGTGGGGTCTAACTTCACGACCCTGGATCCGTATGATGCCAACGACACTCTTTCTCAGGCGGTGGCAAAATCCTTCTACCAGGGGCTGTTCGGCCTGGACCGCGAAATGAAGCTGAAAAACGTGCTGGCGGAAGGCTATACCGTGTCGGACGACGGGCTGGTCTATACCGTTAAGCTCCGTACCGGCGTGAAGTTCCAGGATGGCACCGACTTCAACGCCGAGGCGGTTAAGGTCAACCTGGATCGTGCCAGCAATCCGGAAAACGGTCTTAAACGCTACAACCTGTATAAAAATATCGCCCAGACCGAGGTGGTTGATCCGGCGACGGTGAAGATCACCCTCAAAGAGCCGTTCTCGGCGTTTATCAATATCCTGGCGCATCCCGCGACGGCGATGATTTCGCCCGCCGCCCTGAAAAAATACGGCAAAGAGATTGGCTTCCACCCGGTGGGGACCGGACCGTACGAACTGCTTACCTGGAATCAGACCGATTTTGTGAAGGTAAAAAAATTCGCCGGATACTGGCAGCAGGGGCTGCCGAAGCTGGATACCATCACCTGGCGGCCGGTAGTGGACAACAACACCCGCGCCGCAATGCTGCAAACCGGCGAAGCGCAGTTTGCCTTCCCAATCCCGTACGAACAGGCGGCGCTGCTGGCGAAAAACAGCAAGCTGGAACTGGTGGCCAGCCCGTCGATTATGCAGCGCTACATCAGCATGAACGTCACGCAGAAACCGTTTGATAACCCGAAGGTGCGTGAAGCCATCAACTACGCCATTAACCGCCAGGCGCTGGTGAAGGTGGCCTTTGCCGGCTATGCCACCCCGGCGACGGGCGTGATGCCGCCAACCATTGAGTACGCGCAAAGCTATCAGCCGTGGCCTTACGATCCGGCGAAAGCGCGGGAACTGCTGAAAGAGGCGGGCTATCCGAACGGCTTTAGCACTACGCTGTGGTCGTCGCATAACCACAGTACCGCGCAGAAGGTGCTGCAATTTACCCAGCAGCAGCTGGCGCAGGTGGGCATTAAAGCCAGGGTTACGGCGATGGATGCCGGACAGCGAGCGGCGGAAGTGGAAGGCAAAGGACAGAAAGAGAGCGGAGTGCGGATGTTCTACACCGGCTGGACGGCTTCAACCGGAGAAGCGGACTGGTCCCTGTCGCCGCTGTTTGCTTCCCAGAACTGGCCGCCAACGCTGTTCAATACCGCGTTCTACAGTAATCCGCAGGTGGATAAAGATCTGGCCGATGCCCTAAAAACCACCAAACCGGAAGAGAAAGCACGCCTGTACAAAGAGGCGCAGGACATTATCTGGAAAGAGTCGCCGTGGGTGCCGCTGGTGGTGGAAAAACTGGTCTCAGCCCACAACAAAGCGCTGACCGGTTTTTACATCATGCCGGATACGGGCTTTAGCTTTGATGACGCGGATTTGAAATAAAACTCATGCTGAATTATGTGTGTAAACGCCTGCTGGGGCTTATCCCGACGCTGCTGATTGTGGCCGTGCTGGTGTTTTTGTTTGTCCATATGCTGCCCGGCGATCCGGCGCGTTTGATTGCCGGACCGGAAGCGGATGCGACGGTTATTGAACTGGTGCGTAAACAGCTCGGTCTTGACCAACCGCTGTACAGGCAATTTCTGCGTTACATTGGCAATGTCCTTCAGGGCGATTTCGGCATCTCAATGGTGTCGCGTCGTCCGGTGTCGGAGGAGATTGCCAGCCGCTTTATGCCTACCTTCTGGTTAACGATTGCCAGTATGAGCTGGGCGGTTGTCTTTGGCCTGGGGGCGGGGATTGTCGCCGCCGTCTGGCGCAACCGCTGGCCGGATAAGCTCGGTATGGCGCTGGCGGTCACCGGCATCTCTTTCCCGGCGTTTGCGCTGGGCATGCTGCTGATGCAGATTTTCTCCGTCGAGCTGGGCTGGTTGCCGACCGTCGGGGCCGACACCTGGAAGCACTACATTCTGCCCTCTATGACGCTAGGCGCGGCCGTTGCGGCGGTTATGGCCCGGTTTACCCGCGCCTCGTTTGTCGACGTGCTGAGCGAAGATTACATTCGCACCGCGCGGGCAAAAGGGGTGAGTGAGAAATGGGTCATTCTGAAGCATGGTTTTCGTAATGCGATGATCCCGGTGGTCACGATGATGGGGCTACAGTTCGGCTTCCTGCTGGGGGGCTCTATCGTGGTTGAGAAGGTCTTTAACTGGCCGGGGCTGGGGCGCCTGCTGGTCGACTCGGTCGATATGCGTGACTATCCGGTTATTCAGGCTGAAGTCCTGCTTTTCTCGCTGGAGTTTATTCTTATCAACTTAGTGGTGGATGTGCTTTACGCCGCCATTAACCCGGCCATCAGGTATAAGTAAGATGCGATTACTGAACTGGCGTCGCCAGGCCATTTTAAACGCTATGCCGGGGATCAGGCCGGACCATATTCGCACCCCGTGGGTTGAGTTCTGGCGTCGATTCCGTCGTCAGCCCGTCGCTATGGTCGCCGGGTTGTTTGTGTTACTGCTGATCCTGGTGGCGATTATCGCCCCCTGGATAGCCCCGTTTGATGCGGAAAACTACTTCGACTACGACCGGCTGAACGATGGTCCGTCGATGATGCACTGGTTTGGCGTGGACTCGCTCGGGCGCGATATTTTTAGCCGCGTGCTGGTAGGGGCGCAGATCTCACTGGCGGCCGGGGTCTTCGCGGTGCTGATGGGCGCAGCAATTGGCACCGTGCTGGGGCTGGTGGCCGGGTACTACGAAGGCTGGTGGGACCGCATCATCATGCGTATCTGCGACGTGCTGTTTGCCTTTCCCGGTATTCTGCTGGCGATTGCCGTGGTGGCGGTGATGGGCAGCGGCATGGCGAACGTCATTATCGCCGTGGCGGTATTCTCGATTCCCGCTTTCGCGCGTCTGGTACGTGGCAACACGCTGGTGCTGAAGCAGCAGACCTTTATCGAGTCGGCGCGCAGCATGGGAGCCAGCGATGCCACCATCCTGTTCAGCCATATTCTGCCGGGAACGGTCTCGTCTATCGTGGTCTATTTCACCATGCGCATAGGCGTGTCGATTATCTCGGCGGCCAGCCTGTCGTTTCTGGGGTTAGGGGCACAGCCGCCGACGCCGGAGTGGGGCGCGATGCTGAACGAGGCGCGGGCGGATATGGTGATTGCGCCACACGTGGCGATCTTCCCGAGCCTGGCGATTTTCCTGACCGTGCTGGCGTTTAACCTGCTGGGGGATGGGCTGCGCGACGCGCTGGATCCGCGGATAAAAGGGTAGTGCTGTGGAATGTGCCGGGTGGCGGCTACGCCTTACCCGGCCTACAAAAGGGAAGCTGGGTGTTTAAACCCGGCTACCCCACAGGTCATACTCATCCGCGTTTTCAACCTTCACGCGAATAATATCACCCGGCTTAACCTGTGTTTCGCCGTTCAGGTACACCGCGCCATCGATTTCCGGTGCATCCGCCATGCTGCGGCCAATCGCGCCTTCTTCGTCCACTTCGTCGATAATCACCAGAATTTCGCGGCCCACTTTCTCCTGCAAGCGTTCAGCAGAGATCTGCTGTTGCAGCTGCATAAAGCGGTTCCAGCGCTCCTCTTTTACCTCTTCCGGTACCTGGTCCGCCAGCTCGTTGGCCGTTGCGCCTTCAACCGGGCTGTACTTGAAGCAGCCGACGCGATCCAGACGCGCCTCTTTCAGGAAGTCGAGCAGCATCTGGAAATCTTCTTCGGTTTCACCCGGGAAGCCGACAATAAAGGTGGAGCGCAGGGTCAGATCCGGGCAAATCTCACGCCACTGCTTGATGCGCGCCAGTTGGCGATCCACGGAGCCAGGACGTTTCATCAGCTTCAGAATGCGCGGGCTGGCGTGCTGTAGCGGGATATCCAGATACGGCAGGATTTTGCCTTCCGCCATCAGCGGGATCACATCGTCAACGTGCGGATAAGGGTAGACGTAGTGCAGGCGCGTCCAGATCCCGAGCTTAGCCAGCTGCTCGCACAGGCCGACCATGCTGGTTTTCACCGGCTCGCCGTTGTGGAAACCGGAGCGGTGTTTGACGTCCACACCGTAGGCGGAGGTGTCCTGGGAGATGACCAGCAGCTCCTTCACGCCCGCGTCGGCCAGGCGTTTGGCTTCTGCCAGCACCTCGCCAATCGGACGGCTCACCAGATCGCCACGCATCGACGGTATGATGCAGAAGGTACAGCGATGGTTGCAGCCTTCGGAAATTTTCAGGTAGGCGTAGTGGCGCGGCGTCAGCTTCACGCCCTGTTCCGGCACCAGGCTCAGGAACGGGTTGTGCTTTGGTTTGGGGACGTAGTGATGAACATGTTCCAGCACCTGCTCGTAGCTGTGCGGGCCGGTGATCTCCAGCACTTTCGGGTGCACTTCGCGGATCTGATCCACCTTCGCGCCCAGGCAGCCGGTGACAATCACTTTGCCGTTTTCCGTCAGGGCTTCACCAATGGCTTCCAGTGACTCCTGGACCGCGCTGTCAATGAACCCGCAGGTGTTGACGATCACCATGTCGGCGTTGTCGTAGCTTGGCACCACGTCATAGCCTTCAGTGCGAAGTTCAGTCAGGATGCGTTCGGAGTCCACCAGGTTCTTCGGGCAGCCGAGGGAGACAAAGCCGATTTTCGGCGGGTGCGTAACATTGCTCATAGGTTAAAAATTCATCAATTATGGAGTTATCAGGGCGGGATTTTACAGCGTATCGCGGGGGATTTATACACTCTTGATGGCGCAGTTGAGGCGGGCAATCGTTGTAACATTGTAAAGAATGTTAATCAGTTATCGTTTATTGATCTCAGGCATTACATTGTACAAAAAATGACCTTATCCTTAATAAGGTAACATGGCTGACAGGGGAGGAAATAGCATGTCCGTTGACAGACTGAAACGCGATCTGCTTAACAAGCTGATCAACGCCCGAATCGACCTGGCCGCATATCTGCAACTCCGCAAGGCGAAAGGGTATATGTCAGTCAGCGAAAGCGAAAATCTGCGTGATAACTTCTTTGAACTTTGCAATTTCATGCGTGAAAAAGCACCCATCCTGAAAGCGCACTACGCTGAAAGCGAATTAGTGGCGCTGCGCCGCGCCGCCGAGGTGCTCTCCATCGCCGGAGTCTGTTTGATGAACGGACGTCACGACTGCCCGAATTTTATTGCCGTTAACGCGGAGAAGCTTGAAAACTGCCTGACCACGCTCGCGCTTTGCATCATGTGTCTGAACAAGCCGGAAACGCTTGCCCGGCACTGAACCCGGGGGAGGCAACTCCCCCTTCTGATTAAGCTTTTGTAAAAGTGGTAACGCACCCGGGAACAGTGGCTAATCTTTAAGCCATATGTCGATAAAGGAGTGCGTTATGCCTCGATCCTCGTTGATTTTCCTTCCAGTCTTGTTATTCCCGCTTTCACTGCTTGCAGCGCCTGAGACGGTTAAGGTCGACGTGCTACAGACAAAACTGGATCACCCCTGGTCGCTGGCGTTTCTGCCAGATAACAAGGGGCTGCTCATCACGCTCAAAGACGGGCAGCTTAAGCACTGGCAGGCTGGAAAAGGGCTCTCCGATCCGATTGTCGGCGTGCCGAAAGTGTGGGCGAGCGGCCAGGGCGGACTGCTGGACGTCGCGCTGGCCCCGGATTTTGCACAGTCACGGCGGGTCTGGCTCAGCTTCGCCGAGGCAGGTAATGATGGCAAAGCGGGTACCGCGGTGGGCTACGGGCGGTTGAGCGATGACCTTTCGCGCATTGAGGGCTTCCAGGTGGTGTTCCGACAGATGCCGAAGCTCTCTACCGGCAACCACTTTGGCGGACGGCTGGTGTTCGACGGCAAAGGCTATCTCTTTATTGGCCTGGGTGAAAACAACCAGCGCCCGACGGCGCAGGAGCTGGACAAGCTTCAGGGCAAGGTGGTGCGCCTGACGGAGGACGGAAAAGTGCCGCCGGATAATCCGTTTGTGAACACCGCCGGTGCGCGCCCTGAAATCTGGTCCTATGGCATTCGCAACCCGCAGGGGATGGCGATGAATCCGTGGAGCGACACGCTGTGGCTCAACGAACACGGACCACGCGGTGGGGATGAGATTAACATTCCTGAGAAGGGCAAAAACTACGGCTGGCCCCTGGCGACGCACGGGATCAATTACAGCGGCCTGAAAATCCCGGAAGCGAAAGGCGAGCACGTTGAGGGCACCGAAAAGCCGCTGTTTGTCTGGAAAGTATCGCCCGCCGTCAGCGGCATGGCGTTCTACAACAGCGACGTCTTCCCGCAGTGGAAAAACAAGCTGTTTATCGGCGCTCTGAAGGAGAAAGACGTCATCGTGCTGAGCGTGAAGGGCAATAGCGTGACGGAGGACGGACGCATTCTGGGCGATAAAGATCAGCGTATTCGCGATGTGCGCGTCGGGCCGGATGGCTATCTGTACGTGCTGACTGACGAGACGGACGGGCAACTGCTGAAAGTCAGCCCGTCCAGGTCGTAATCAGGTCACCGGGATCATCACCACGTTGCGATACGCCGGGCGCTCGCTAAGCTGCTGGATCCAGCGCTCCAGGTGAGGGCGCGGGCTCCAGCTAAGACCCATGTTAGTGAGGTTCCAGACGAAGGGGGCGACGGCGATATCGCCCACGCCGAAGGTGTCGCCGGAGAACCAGGCGTGCTTCGCCAGTTCGTCGTCCATCATCGCGAACAGGGATTCGCAGGCGTCCTGGGCGGCATGAATGGCGGGATAATCACGTTCGGCTTCCGGCGTGCGGACAAGCCCCATCAGGATCACCCGGTGCGTGGGGGAAAGCGTCTGGTTTGCCCAGTCCATCCATTTTTCGCCCTGCGCGCGGCGGGCTGGATTTTCAACCCACAGCCGACCCTGGCCGTACTGCGCGGCGAGATAACGCACGATGGTGTTGGACTCCCACAGCGTGGCGTCTGTCTCGTCATCGCGCAGCAACGGCACCAGTCCGTTTGGGTTCATCGCCAGATAGTCGGCGTCTTTATTCACCCCGAACGCCATGCCAGCCATGATTTGGTTGAACGGTAAATCCAGCTCCTCCAGCGTCCAGAGCACTTTCTTCACGTTAGTCGAATTGTTCCTGCCCCACAGCGTAATCATATTTACTCCCGATGAGATGTGAATCCGAGTCAGCTTTTCGCCATGGTGAGATAAACCTAACAATTACGCAACAGATGCTAAAAAAAACGCCGCAATCAAAGCGTATCTGAATGTTATTGCATAAACTTTAAAAACTTTACCTGGAACAGGTTTCTTTGAACGCTGTAGTGCGCTATTACTCATCGCTTCTTGCGACACGGTGATTGTGACGTGATTTTTAGAATGGACACTCGGGTGGCATTTATGACGCAAAAAACTTCTTCTCTGCGCAGCCTGGCGGCAGGCTCGGCGCTGCTTTTCCTTTTTGCCCCAACGCTCCATGCGGCGGAACAGACGGCGCCCGAAGCGCCGCCTGTCGATGCGCGCGCCTGGATCCTGATGGATTACGCCAGCGGGAAAGTGCTGGCGGAAGGTAACGCCGACGAAAAACTCGACCCGGCGAGCCTGACGAAAATTATGACCAGCTATGTTGTGGGCCAGGCGTTGAAAGCGGGCAAGATCAAGCTGGATGACATGGTCACCGTCGGCAAAGATGCCTGGGCGACGGGTAACCCGGCGCTGCGCGGCTCGTCCGTCATGTTCCTGAAGCCCGGCGATCAGGTCTCCGTTTCCGATCTGAATAAAGGGGTCATTATTCAGTCGGGAAATGATGCCTGTATTGCGCTGGCCGATTACGTCGCAGGCAGTCAGGACTCATTCATTGGGTTGATGAATGGCTACGCGCAAAAACTGGGTCTGACCAACACCACCTTTAAAACCGTTCACGGCCTGGATGCGCCCGGTCAGTTCAGTACCGCGCGCGATATGGCGCTGCTGGGCAAAGCGCTGATCCATGACGTGCCGGATGAGTACGCCATCCATAAAGAGAAAGAGTTTACCTTCAACAATATCCGCCAGCCTAACCGTAATCGTCTGCTCTGGAGCAGTAACGTTAACGTGGACGGCATGAAAACGGGGACGACCGCCGGGGCCGGATACAACCTGGTGGCTTCTGCGACGCAGGGCGACATGCGCCTGATCTCGGTGGTGCTGGGGACGAAAACCGACCGCATTCGTTTTAATGAATCCGAAAAACTTCTGACCTGGGGTTTCCGCTTCTTTGAAACCGTCACGCCGATTAAGCCGGACGCCACCTTCGTCAGCCAGCGCGTCTGGTTTGGGGATAAAAGTGAAGTGAACCTGGGGGCAGGTGAAGCGGGTTCCGTCACCATTCCACGCGGTCAGCTGAAAAACCTGAAAGCCAGCTATACCCTGACCGAGCCACAGCTGACCGCGCCGTTGAAAAAAGGCCAGGTGGTCGGGACGATAGATTTCCAGCTTAACGGCAAATCCATTGAGCAGCGTCCGCTGGTGGTGATGGAAGCGGTGGAAGAGGGCGGCTTCTTCAGCCGGATGTGGGACTTTGTATTAATGAAGTTCCACGGCTGGTTTGGCAGCTGGTTTAGCTAGGTTTTTGCCGGGTGGCGCTGCGCTTACCCGGCCTTCGTTTGAGCCGTTGTAGGCCGGGTAAGGCGAAGCCGCCACCCGGCACAACCTCAATACATCAACTTCACCTGCTGCGCCTTTGCATACGACACCAGCTCGTCATCCGGGCGGCAATCACTGACGATGGCGTCAAAGCGCGACAGTTCCCCCATCCTTGCCGGACGAACCTTGCCAAATTTACTGTGATCAACCACCAGCACATGCTGCTGTGCGGCGTTGAGCGCCCACTGTTTCACCGGTAACTCTTCAAGATTAAAACAGGTTGCCCCCTGTTTCACATTCACACCCGCCGCAGAGTAAAAGGCGATATCCGGACATACATTGCTCAGCGTGTCCTGAATATTCAGCGGTTTGAAGATGGCGTTGCTGGCATGAAACTCGCCGCCGCACAAAATCACCCGGCACGCCGGTTTCTCCTGCAAGGCCAGGAAGGTGTTTAGCGAATAACAGACGGCGGTAAAGGGAACGGTGCTGTCGATGGCCTCGATGATCCACGGGGTTGTCGTACCGCAGTCAAAAAACAGCGTTTGATGCGGCTGCACCAGCGAGGCGGCGAGCCGCGCGGCTTTGCGCTTCTCTTCCACCAGGCGTGTTTTTTGATCGCTTAACAGATAATGGCTGGCGCTACGCGGCTCCAGAACAATATACCCGCCAAGCAGCACAACGGGGGCGCTGTCGCTGTTCAGATCGCGACGAATGGTCATTTCAGACACGCCAAGCAGGGTAGCGGCTTCCTTAAGATGCAGCTTATCGCTGCGCTTCAGCGCCTGAAGTAGCTGAGCAATGCGGTCATCGCGACGTGTTTCCATAGATCCTCGGGCTAAAAAAGTGAGCCCCCGCAGGGCGGGGGCTCAAGTGTAACCTGACGGACCGGGGTTAGTCACGTATCCAGCCTTTGCGGATCGGAAGGGCAAACAGAACGCGATAGGCCTGTGATAATCCACGATAAAGCGCCGGACCAAAGAGGCTCCACAGGATGGCTGCGCTGACGCAGCCCATCAGCCCCACCAGGAAACCGCCGACCATATCCAGCGGCCAGTGCACGCCCAGGTAGACGCGGGACCAGGCGATGGCGACCGCCACCCCCATCAGCACCATGCCGGACCACAGGCGATGCCAGAACAGGAAGGCCAGCGCAAAGGTGAAGATCACCGTGCCGTGATCGCTCGGGAACGAGTCATCCGGCGCATGGTGCAGGAAGTTGTAGCCGACGCGATCGACAAACGGACGATCGTGCGGGAAGGCGTGGCCCAGCACGTAGCTTGCCAGCACGCTCACGCCGATCGCCATCGCCATTTTGATCACCAGATGGCGCTGGGCGGTGACCTGTGTACGAGGTCCCCATAACCAGAGGATCACCGCCAGCGCCGGTACAATGCTGATCACATCTTTCGCAATGAAGGTGGCGAGATCGATCATCCATTTCGGTGATGCTGGCGTGGCGTTGAGCAGGTAAAACAGTTCGTAGTTCAGATTTTCTAACATAATCTCGTTACTCTTTAGCAAACCAGGTGGAAACCAGCCCGTAAACCAGCACCTGGGAAAACCAGACCCACCACCCGGCCCACAGGTTGTGAGAGAAAAAATGCGCGCCGCGCATGACCTGCCCGAATCCCATCAGCAGCCCCATAACAACGCCTAACGCGACAAAGGACCATGCCAGGCGCGGACGTTCACGCCAGAAGGCAAAAAACAACCCCATCACCATAAACCCGCTTGAGGCGTGGCCGCCGGGAAAGCAGCGTCCCGGTCCGCTGTCTGCCGGAACGGCGCTGAACAGGGGATACGAGACGGCTTTGCCGCCATACTCCACCAGATCCCACGGACAGCTGTGGTGGCTTATGCTTTTCAGCACCCCAACTACCAGCGCCCCCAGCCCCATCAGAAGCGCGGCCGTCACCAGCCGGGCATTGCGTTTGTAAGCGCCGTAAATCAGCGATGCGGCAGCCAGCGCAATGGTCACATATTTCGCCAGCCGATGGTTCAGCAGATCCAGCAGCGGGTTTTGCTGTAGCGGGAAATGGTGCGTCGCCGCGTCATACCAGAAGCCGGTTATCCATCGGTCAAGCGATTCATCGCGCGAAAGCCAGGTAAAAAGCAGCGCAAGGACGATCAGCCCGAAAAGCTGATAACCATAAAAGCGGGCAGAAAAACGGTAAAGGCTTTTTGTCTTATTTGTCGGTAACTTAGATAATTCTGAAGGGCTGACGGCGTGTGTCATAGTTTCGGTCAATAACGTGAAATAGCACTATCATAGGGAGGGCAACTTAAGGAAACCTTAAACAACAACGATAAGTGCCTTATTTCTGAGTTTTCACATGATTGTGCTATCTCAGACAGCGGCAATTCATTACACTCATCGCGATTTTTTCATACTAAAGAGATTGCATGATAAACCGTTCTTCTTCCGGTAATCGTCTGGGTCGTCAGGCGTTACTTTTTCCTCTGTGTCTGGTGCTTTACGAATTCTCTACCTACATCGGCAACGACATGATCCAGCCAGGCATGCTGGCTGTGGTTGAGCAGTACAACGCAGGTATTGAGTGGGTACCTACATCCATGACCGCCTATCTGGCGGGCGGCATGTTTTTACAGTGGCTTTTAGGGCCGCTGTCGGATCGTATTGGCCGCCGCCCGGTGATGCTGACGGGCGTGGTGTGGTTTATCGTCACCTGTCTCGCCACGCTGCTGGCGCAGAACATTGAGCAATTCACGCTGCTGCGTTTCCTTCAGGGCGTGAGCCTGTGCTTTATTGGCGCCGTGGGCTACGCCGCTATTCAGGAGTCGTTTGAGGAGGCGGTATGTATCAAAATAACCGCGCTGATGGCGAACGTGGCGCTGATTGCGCCGCTTCTGGGGCCGCTGGTGGGAGCCGCATGGGTCCACGTTGCGCCGTGGGAAGGGATGTTCGTCCTCTTTGCCGCGCTTGCGGCCATCTCTTTCTTTGGGCTGCACCGTGCGATGCCGGAGACCGCCACCCGCCTGGGCGAAAAGCTCTCGCTTAAAGAGCTGGGGCGTGACTATAAGGCGGTGCTGAAAAACGGTCGTTTTGTCGCGGGCGCGCTGGCGACGGGCTTTGTCAGCCTGCCGCTGCTGGCGTGGATTGCCCAGTCGCCGGTCATTATCATCAGCGGCGAACAGCTTAGCAGCTATGAGTATGGCCTGTTACAGGTGCCGATTTTTGGCGCGCTGATTATCGGTAACCTGGTGCTGGCGCGTCTGACGTCCCGCCGTACCGTACGTTCGCTGATTATTATGGGCGGCTGGCCCATAGCGGCAGGGCTGATTATCGCGGCGGTGGCGACCATAGTCTCGTCCCATGCGTACCTGTGGATGACGGCGGGGCTGAGCGTTTATGCGTTTGGTATTGGCGTGGCGAATGCTGGCCTGGTGCGCCTGACGCTGTTCGCCAGTGAAATGAGTAAAGGCACGGTGTCTGCCGCGATGGGGATGCTGCAAATGCTGATTTTCACCGTCGGTATTGAGGTGAGCAAGCATGCCTATGCTTTCGGCGGTAACGGACTGTTCAGCCTGTTTAACCTCGCCAACGGCGTGCTGTGGATTGCCCTGATGGTGGTATTCCTGAAAGACAAGCGCGTCGGAAACGCCCTGCAACCGTAATTCTTATTCCCTCTCCCCCGTGGGCGAGCTCGGGACAGTCCCCTCTCCCTGTGGGAGAGGGTTAGGGTGAGGGCACCAGAGCGCACGGAATCAATTAAACGGCGCCTCCCCGTCCAGCACCCTATCAATTACGTCCAGCACCCCTTCGTCATTATTGTTCGGCGCTTCATAGCGGGCCACCGCCTTAATGTGCGGTCTGGCATTGGCCATCGCGAAGCCAAACCCAGCCTGGCGCAACATCTCCACGTCGTTACCGCTGTCGCCAAAGGCCACCACTTCACTGTCCTCAATGCCCCAGCGCGCTTGCAGGATCCGCAGGCCGTTAGCTTTGTGTACGCCGGGGATAATCAGGTCGATACTGCCGTGTCCCGTGGTCACCGGCACCATGATGTCGCCAAGCTTCTCATGCAGCAGCGCCTGAATGCGCGGAATTTCGTCGTCAGAGACGTTTAGCCCGAATTTGAAGAAAATATCGTTGAGGTTGTCAAAGCTGCTGACGCTTTCAAGGCGGTGATAGTATTTCGCAGCAATCTCTTTGAAGAGGTCGTTATACGTTTTCAGCGTGTAGGCGCTGTTTTTTCCGCAGGCAATTATCTCTATGCCGGGCACGTCGTTTAACAGGGTGGCGACGGTCAGAAAATGCTCTTTCGACAGTTCGCTGTTAAACACGTCTTCGCCCGCATCTACCACCCAGCCGCCGTTTTCGGCGACGAAGGCAATTTCATGGGCGATCTCCGGGAAAAATGAGATCAGCTGGTAGTACTGGTTTCCGCTGGCGACCACAAAACGGATGCCTTGCGCTTTCATGCGCGCGTACTGCGCCAGAAAACGCGCGCGGTTATAGGTTTTCGCATCGCTCAGGAAGGAGCCATCCATGTCGACTGCAATCAGTTTAACGCTCATATCCCTTCTCCATTGACGTTGTTTCTGCTTCCGGTTTTGCCACCGCTCGCGCCACCAGGGCGGCAATAATGACTAACCCTAATACCACCAGCATCGCGCTGCGTAACCCGTAGTGCTCACCGAGGAATCCAAGCAGCGGCGGCCCCACCAGGAAAGCGAGGTAGCCCGTGGTCGCTACGACGCTCACGCGCGTCGGCGCGTCGGGGCCGGTATCGCTGGCAGCGGAAATGGTCAGCGGGAAGCCAAGGGAGGCGCCCAGTCCCCACAAGATCACCGACACGCCGGCAATCCAGTCCACATCCACAAAGATAATCATCGCGATGCCCAGCCCACCCAGCAGGGCGCTGGCACGGACGACAGCCACGCGGCTGTAACGGTCGATAAACCAGCCCCCGGTAAAGCGTCCGACGGTCATGCCGAGCGTAAACCCGGCGTAAATCAGCGAGCCGGAGGTGGGGCTGAATCCGTGCCCGTCCACCATCAGCAACGGTAGCCAGTCGTTGGCGGAGCCTTCAGCAAACGCCATCGCCAGTACCACCACACCAATCAGCATCAGCTGGAAATCGCGATAGAAGGGCAACCCTTTTGCCGCAGACTTCTGTTCGTCCGAGGCATTTTGTCCTGTGCCTGCGGGAATAGCCCTGATGCCGGTGAGGATCGGGATAATGCAGACCAGCGCCGCGAGTAAAATGTGCACATTGGCCGCAATGCCCAGCGCCGTCAGCGCCATCCCTACGCCCGCGCCCGCCAGCGTGCCGAGGCTGTAAAAGCCATGCATCATCGGCAGCACCGTTTTGTTCATCGCCTGTTCAACGGCGGCCCCCTCGACGTTAATGGCCACTTCCGCCGCACCAAAGCTGCCGCCAAATACCATCAACCCAAGGGCAAACATCAGCGGCGAGGCGAGCCACAGCGCCACGCTCAGACCGAGCATTCCCACCACGGCGCAGCACATGGTGGTGCGGATCACCGCGCGCGTGCCAAAGCGTTTCACCAGCCAGGCCGAGCAGAGAATGCCGCTCATCGAGCCAATCGACAGGCCAAACAGCACGATCCCCATCTCCGCCGTCGAAACGGATAGCGTATCGCGGATTGCCGGGGTGCGCGTTGCCCAGGAAGCCATCAGCAGCCCGGGGATGAAGAAGAACATAAACAGCGCCCACATGCGCAGATGCAGGGCTTTGCGAGGAGAAGTTAGCGTCATTGGGATCAGCACCAGAAGTACAACAATAGCGACAACACTAGCAACTTTGTGTACATTTGTACATAAACCGGATGAGGATTTTATGAGCAGACCACCGAACGACCCTAACCGCCGCGAGAAGATACTCCAGGCGACGCTGGACACCATTGCTGAGCACGGTATTCATGCCGTCACGCACCGCAAAATTGCCACCTGCGCAGGCGTGCCGCTGGGGTCGATGACCTACTATTTCGACGGGATGGAGTCGCTTCTGGAGGAGGCATTCACGTGGTTTACGCAGCAGATGTCTCAGCAGTACCGGGATTTCTTCGCGGGGGTTACGGGGCGCGAGAGGGCGTGCGAGGCGATTACCACGCTGATCCACAGTTCAGCCGTGACCACGCCACACAATATGGCGCTGATGTATCAGCTGTACGCGTTTATGCACCGCAGCGCCGCGCTGAAAACGGTGATGCAGGACTGGATGAAGATGAGCCAGGCTACGCTGGAGCAGTGGTTTGATCCGGCCACCGCCCGCGCGCTGGATGCGTTTATCGAGGGGATGACGCTGCATTTTGTGACCGATCGGTCGCCGTTAACTCGGGAGGAGATCCGGGTGATGGTGGGGCGGATTGCCCGTGAGCAGATGCCACGCGATTAGCAGAAGGGCACCATGATGTTACCGGCCCAGAACTTTTGCCTGGAGTCGATTCGACTACCCTACTTGCCGGGTGACGGCTTCGCCTTACACGGCCTACAATCCTGAATCTTAAATTTGTATTTCTTCAGGCAACAAAAAACCCATCAACCTTGAACCAAAACGGCGGGGTTGATGGGCTCCACAAATTGGGGACATCAAAGAAAAGCAGTGGCACTAGTTATGACTGCACCCTGCGTAAAAAGTTCTGCGCGTAACGAAAATTTTTTCAGCCACACGCAAACTTGAGATTTATCCGAGTCCTGGCCAGATAATGATGATCAGCGTACCCGCCAGCGTCAGCAGCACGTTGGCGATTGCGTACGTGCCTGCATAGCCCAGCGCCGGGATATTGCTGCGCGCGGTGTCGCTGATGATCTCCATCGCCGGTGCGCAGGTGCGCGCGCCCATCATCGCGCCGAAGAGCAGGGCGCGGTTCATGCGCAGCACGTAGGCGCCGAACAGGAAACAGATCACCACCGGTACCAGGCTGACGATAAGTCCGGAAACCAACATTTGCCAGCCGACCGCGCCCAGGCCGTTGCCAATGCCGCTCCCGGCGCTTAATCCGACACCCGCCATAAAGACCATCAGACCGAACTCTTTCACCATGTTCAGCGCCCCCTGAGGGATATAGCCGAAGGTGGGATGGTTCGCTCGCAGGAAGCCCAGCATGATCCCGGCGAACAGCAGACCGGCTGCGTTACCAATGCCGAAGCTAAAGTTGCTGAACTGGAAGGTTATCATCCCGATCATCAGGCCGACAATGAAGAAGGCGCAGAAGGCTAACAGGTCCGTCACCTGGCTGTGGATCGAGATAAAGCCGATACGGTCGGCAACGGTTTTAACCCGTCGGGCATCGCCGCTGACCTGCAACACATCGCCTTTATTGAGCACCACGTTATCGTCGATAGGCATTTCAATCTGGCTGCGGATCACGCGGTTGAGGAAACAACCGTGGTCGGTCAGCTTCAGCTGTGCCAGACGGCGGCCCACGGCGTTGTGGTTTTTCACCACAATCTCTTCGGTGACGATACGCATGTCCAGCAGGTCGCGGTCAAACACCTCTTTCCCGTTGCGGAAGCTCGGATCGAGACGCGCGTGGGCGTCCGGGTAGCCAACAAGGGCGATGTCATCGCCCATCTGGAGCACCGCGTCACCGTCCGGGTTTGCCAGAATGCCGTTACGACGGATACGTTCGATGTAGCAGCCGGTCTGACGGTAGATCCCCAGCTCGCGCAGGTTTTTCCCGTCGGTCCAGGCAACCAGCTCCGGCCCGACGCGGTAGGCGCGGATCACCGGCAGGTAAACTTTACGTTTGGAGTCCGTGTCCAGGCCGCGCTCGCGGGCGATGGTCTGGGCGCTGGTCTGGAGATCCTGATGCTGAAGTTTTGGCAGATAGCGCGCGCCAACAATCAGGCTCACCAGACCAATCAGATAGGTCAGGGCATAGCCCAGACTCAGGTTGTCCAGCGCGGAGGAAAGCTGCGTGCCTGCCATGCCAGAATGACGAAGCGTATCCCCCGCGCCAACAAGCACCGGCGTGGAGGTCATCGAGCCTGCCAGCATACCGGCCGTTAAGCCGATGTCCCAGCCAAACAGTTTGCCCAGCCCTAACGCAATCAGCAGGGCGCTGCCGACCATCACCAGCGCCAGCATCAGGTAATTTTTGCCGTCTCGGAAGAAAATGGAAAAAAAGTTCGGACCGGCTTCCACGCCTACGCAAAAAATAAACAGCATGAAACCTAAGTTAAGCGCGTCCGTGTTAATACTGAAATGTTGTTGACCTAATAACAGGGAGACGACTAAAACGCCAATGGAATTACCAAGTTGAACTGAACCCAGGCGTAATTTACCCAGACAAAGGCCCAGCGCCAGTACCACAAATAATAACAGGATGTAATTCCCATTTAACAAGTCTGCGACGTTTATATTCACGGAGGCTAACTTCTTGTTTACCAGTAAGTTGTTGAATGAAAGGACTATTTGGGCTACTGTTTTCAGAGTCAGGGAATCACTTTGCATCTCCCTGCTTCCTGATAAATACCCTAAACACTAGCAGTCGGTTAGTTTAATCGTAATAGCTACCGACAGCCACCTATTATCGCACGACTTCTGTGCGTGCTTTGGCAAGGATTGCCGCATTGCTTTATCTGACTGGGCGTCCACCGGACGATTTTTGTATTTGATAGAGATAAGTCAGGAGGATAGTTTGAACTTTAAACGAAACTGGGCTGGCGTAATCAGCTGTTTTTTGCTGTTTACGGTCGTTTGCATGTCGCTCGCTTTTAACGTGAAAGGCGCCTTCAGAGCGTCCGGTCATCCCGAGCTGGGCCTGTTGTTCTTCATCCTGCCGGGGGTAGTCGCTGGTTTTCTCTCGCGTAAAGGCGAGGTGGTGATGCCGCTTATTGGGGCAATACTTGCGGCCCCGCTCTGCCTGCTTCTGATGCGCGTGCTGTTTCTCTCGTCGAGAAGCGTCTGGCAGGAAGTGGCGTGGCTACTGAGTGGCGTTTTCTGGTGTGCGCTGGGCGCGCTCTGTTTCTTATTTACGCGCAGCCTGCTGCAACAGAGGAAGCACCGTAAATAAAAACGCCCTCAGGGTGAGGGCGTCTTCGCATTACTGAGCCGCAAACAGGCCCAGGTGTTCTTTGGCGTAGGCCTCAAAATCGGTGCAGCCGCCGATGTGTTTCTGATCGAGGAAGATCTGCGGCACGGTTTCAACCGGTTTACCCACGGTTTTTTCCAGATCGGCTTTAGTGATGCCTTCCGCGTGGATATCCACGTAACGGAAGTTGAAATCATCACGTTCTTCAGTCAGTTTCTCTGCCAGCTCTTTCGCGCGTACACAGTAAGGGCATCCTGGACGACCAAAAATTACTGCAAACATTTCTCTCTCCTCAAAAAACAAGCCTGACGGCGAATGGCGCCTATAGTGCACGATAACCTGCCGTCATGGAAAGAAGGTTTCACCTGTCACTTTGATACAGTCAGGCTATGTTTCGCCAATTACATCAGGTGGATCATTGCCTATACTGGCTGCCATACGTTTTACGCAACACAAAGAGAGACAAAATGACGCCAACCATTGACCTGCTTCGTTCCCACCGTTCCATTCGCCATTTCACCGATGAGCCGATTACCCAGGCGCAGCGGGAAGCGATCATCGACAGCGCAAGAGGCACCTCCAGCTCCAGCTTTTTGCAGTGCAGCTCCATTATCCGCATCACCGATCCGGCGATGCGTGAGCAGCTGGTAACGCTGACGGGCGGACAAAAGCACGTTGCCCAGGCGGCTGAGTTCTGGGTGTTCTGCGCCGATTTTAACCGTCATCTGCAAATCTGCCCCGAGGCCGAGCTGGGGCTGGCGGAACAGCTGCTGCTGGGCGTGGTGGATACGGCGCTGATGGCGCAAAACGCGTTCACGGCGGCGGAATCGCTGGGGCTTGGCGGCGTCTATATTGGCGGGCTGCGTAACAACATCGAAAGCGTGACGGAACTGCTGAAGCTGCCGAAACACGTGCTGCCGCTGTTTGGTCTGTGCCTCGGCTGGCCGGCAGATAACCCGGATCTGAAGCCGCGCATTCCTGCTGCGATGCTGGTGCATGAAAACCACTACCAGCCGGTCGACCAGGACGTTCTGCATCAATACGATGAAGAGCTGGCGAACTACTATCTGACGCGCGACAGCAACAACCGCCGCGACACCTGGAGCGACCATATTCGTCGCACCATCATCAAGGAGAACCGCCCGTTCATTCTTGATTACCTGCACAAACAGGGCTGGGCAACGCGGTAGTCCATTCCTCCTGCGCCTCGTGTATGATAGGCAGGCTTTTACCATGTCTTTAGAGAGGTGCAGGGTGAAAATTGCCATATTGTCCCGGGATGGAACGCTCTATTCATGTAAACGCCTGCGAGAAGCGGCGGCGAAACGCGGACATCAGATTGAGATCCTCGATCCGATGTCCTGCTATATGAACATCGACCCTGCGGCATCGTCGATTCATTACAAAGGCCGCAAACTCCCGCATTTTGATGCGGTAATTCCCCGCATTGGCTCCCAGATCACCTATTACGGTACGGCTGCGCTGCGCCAGTTTGAAATGCTGGGAAGCTATCCGCTCAACGAGTCCGTGGCGATCTCCCGCGCCCGCGATAAGCTGCGCTCGCTGCAACTGCTGGCGCGCCAGGGGATCGATCTGCCCGTCACCGGGATTGCCCACTCCCCGGACGACACCAGCGATTTAATCGACATGGTGGGCGGTGCGCCGCTGGTTATTAAGCTGGTGGAAGGTACGCAGGGTATTGGGGTGGTACTGGCGGAGACGCGTCAGGCGGCGGAAAGCGTGATCGACGCGTTTCGCGGTCTGAATGCCCATATTCTGGTGCAGGAGTATATTAAAGAGGCCAACGGGTGCGACATCCGCTGCTTTGTGGTGGGCGATGAGGTGGTGGCCGCCATAGAGCGGCAGGCAAAAGAGGGCGACTTCCGCTCTAACCTGCACCGCGGCGGTATCGCGCGGGTGGCCCTTATTAGCGAGCGCGAGCGCGAGATTGCGGTGAAAGCGGCGCAGACGCTGGGCCTGGACGTGGCGGGGGTCGATCTGCTGCGTGCCGGGCGCGGGCCGCTGGTGATGGAAGTCAACGCCTCGCCGGGGCTGGAAGGGGTGGAAAAAACCACAGGCGTCGATATTGCAGGTAAAATGATCGCATGGATTGAACGCCATGCGACGCCGGGATTTTGCCTGAAAACGGGCGGTTAAATGGATCGGCGCGCACTTTTTGCGTAATCTGGACAACGTTTTTATTTAAGAGGCTGCACAGCGATGGATTTACAGGTCGTACCTACACTGGATACGTTACGTCAATGGCTCGATGATGCCGGTATTACTTTCTTCGAATGCGACTCCTGCCAGGCGCTGCATCTGCCTCACATGCAAAATTTCGATGGCATTTTCGATGCCAAAATCGATCTGATTAACGACGTGATCCTGTTCTCGGCGCTGGCTGAAGTAAAGCCTTCTGCGCTGCTGGCGCTGGCGTCTGATCTGTCAGCGATCAACGCCAGTTCTTTGACGGTGAAAGCGTTTCTCGACATACAGGATGATAATCTGCCAAAGCTGGTGGTTTGCCAGTCTTTATTCTCCGGCGCGGGGCTCTCCTTCAAGCAGTTCGCCTGGTTTATGCGCCTGAGCGAAGAGCAAATTTCCATGGTAATGATGGAAGCCAACGCACATCACCTGCTGTATAGCGCGGAAGATGATGCCGAGAATAATGATGCATCTCCCAATTTTCTCCACTAAGCCTGTCTGACTTTTGCGCAGTCGCTGCCAGAGCGGCTGCATAACACCATTTTTTCTGCTGCTTTTAACCTTTCTTTAAAGAGTTTTTCACCTCCTCTCCGGCCGTTTCGGCTTATCACGTAGACATAATCTGCATAAAAAATTGATAAAAGGCGTTTTTTCGTCTGGGCTATAGCCGGAGACACGGGCTACAGTTATTCTTGCGGTGCTTAAAAAAGCGAGCGGAACCTGCCGGGAAGAGGGGGTATTTTATTTCGGGCAGAGCGACAAACTATGCATGATTATTGCATATCTTCAGGCTGCACAGTTTTGGTTCGTTTGTTAACGAACTTTCAGAAGGAATAACAATATGATCGCCTTGAATAAAAAATGGTTATCGGGTCTGGTTGCGGGTGCTCTGATGGCCGTCTCTGCCGGCACGCTCGCTGCGGAACAAAAAACGCTGCACGTCTATAACTGGTCTGACTATATTGCGCCGGACACCGTCGCGAATTTTGAAAAAGAGACCGGCATTAAGGTTGTCTACGACGTATTCGATTCCAACGAAGTGCTGGAAGGCAAACTGATGGCGGGCAGCACCGGTTTCGATCTGGTGGTGCCGTCGGCAAGCTTCCTGGAGCGTCAGCTGACCGCCGGTGTCTTCCAGCCGCTGGACAAGAGCAAATTACCGAACTGGAAAAACCTCGATCCGGACGTGCTGAAGCTGGTGGCGAAGCACGATCCGGAGAATAAATACGCGATGCCTTACCTGTGGGCGACCACCGGTATTGGCTATAACGTGGATAAAGTCAAAGCGGCGCTGGGCCCGGACGTCAAGCTGGACAGTTGGGACGTGGTGCTGAAGCCGGAAAACCTCGAGAAGCTGAAAAGCTGCGGCGTCTCTTTCCTCGATGCGCCGGAAGAGATTTTCGCCACCGTGCTTAACTATCTCGGCAAAGATCCAAACAGCAGCAAGGCCGACGACTACACCGGTCCGGCGACCGACCTGCTCCTGAAGCTGCGTCCGAATATTCGCTACTTCCACTCCTCTCAGTACATCAACGACCTGGCTAACGGGGATATCTGCGTGGCCATCGGCTGGGCGGGCGATGTCTGGCAGGCGGCGAACCGCGCGAAAGAGGCCAAAAACGGCGTGAATGTTTCCTACTTCATTCCGAAGGAGGGGGCGCTGGCGTTCTTCGACGTCTTCGCGATGCCGGCTGATGCGAAAAATAAAGAGGAAGCGTATCAATTCCTCAACTACCTGATGCGTCCGGAGGTGATTGCCCACATCAGCGACCATGTCTACTACGCCAACGGTAACAAGGCCTCCGTGCCGCTGGTGAGCGAAGAAATCCGCAATAATCCGGCGATCTATCCGCCAGCCGATGTGTTTGCCAAGCTCTTCACCCTGAAAGTGCAGGAACCGAAAATTGACCGTGTGCGTACCCGCGCGTGGACCAAGGTGAAAAGCGGTAAGTAACGGCGTTTGATATCGTTGCCCGGTGGCGCTGTCGCTTACCGGGCCGACAGATCCCGTAGGCCGGGCAAGCGTTAGCGCCGCCCGGCGATGCGCACCCTGACGGTGCGTTTGCACCAGTGTTGATCTATGCCGGAGAACACCCCGTGAATGACGCGATCCCCCGCCCGCAGGCGAAAGTCCGTAAAGCGCTGACCCCGCTTCTTGAAATTCGTAACCTCACTAAATCCTTCGACGGCCAGCATGCCGTGGACGATGTCAGCCTGACGATCTACAAAGGTGAAATTTTTGCTTTGCTCGGTGCATCGGGCTGCGGCAAATCCACACTGCTGCGTATGCTGGCAGGCTTTGAACAGCCTACCGCCGGGCAGATCGTGCTGGATGGGGTAGACCTCTCCAGCGTGCCGCCGTACCAGCGGCCCATAAACATGATGTTCCAGTCCTATGCCCTGTTCCCGCACATGACCGTTGAGCAGAACATCGCCTTCGGCCTGAAGCAGGACAAACTGCCGAAAGCCGAAATCACCGCGCGCGTGGCAGAGATGCTGAGCCTGGTGCATATGCAGGAGTTTGCGAAGCGTAAGCCGCATCAGCTTTCCGGCGGCCAGCGTCAGCGCGTGGCGCTGGCAAGAAGTCTGGCGAAGCGACCAAAATTATTACTGCTCGACGAGCCGATGGGCGCGCTGGATAAAAAGCTGCGCGACCGGATGCAGCTGGAAGTGGTGGATATCCTCGAGCGCGTGGGGGTGACCTGCGTGATGGTGACCCACGATCAGGAAGAGGCGATGACCATGGCCGGGCGCATTGCGATCATGAATCGCGGTAAGTTCGTGCAGATCGGCGAGCCGGAAGAGATCTATGAACACCCGACAACCCGCTACAGCGCGGAGTTCATCGGCTCGGTAAACGTCTTCGAAGGGCTACTGAAGGAACGCCAGGACGACGGTCTGGTGATTGAATCGCCGGGGCTGGTGCACCCGCTGAAGGTTGATTCTGATAACTCCGTAGTGGACAACGTGCCGGTTTACGTTGCCCTGCGCCCGGAAAAAATCATGCTTTGCGATGAGCCGCCCGCCGATGGCTATAACTTTGCCGTGGGCGAAGTGGTGCACATTGCCTATCTCGGCGATCTGTCGATTTACCATGTGCGCCTGAAAAGCGGCCAGATGCTCAGCGCCCAGTTACAGAACGAACACCGGTATCGCAAGGGACAGCCAACCTGGGGCGACGAAGTGAGCCTCTGCTGGGATGCGGACAGTTGCGTAGTCCTGACGGTATAAGGAGCGGTCATGAGCACACTTGAACCTCCAGCCCGCGTCAAAAAACCGGGCGGTTTCGCGCTCTGGCTGGCGCGCATGCAGATGGCGCATGGCCGCAAGCTGGTCATCGCCATGCCCTATATCTGGCTGATCCTGCTGTTTCTGCTGCCGTTCCTGATCGTCTTTAAGATCAGCCTGGCGGAGATGGCGCGGGCTATCCCACCGTATACCGATCTGTGGGAGTGGGCCGACGGGCAGCTGACGCTGACCTTAAACCTCGGTAATTTCCTGCAACTGACCGACGATCCGCTCTATTTCGAAGCCTATTTGCAGTCGTTACAGGTTGCGGCTATTTCTACGATTTGCTGCTTGTTGATGGGCTACCCGCTGGCGTGGGCAGTGGCGCACAGCAAGCCGTCGACGCGAAATATTTTACTGCTGTTGGTCATTTTACCGTCGTGGACGTCGTTCCTGATCCGCGTGTACGCGTGGATGGGGATCCTGAAGAATAACGGCATACTGAATAACTTCCTGCTGTGGCTTGGGGTCATCGACCAGCCGCTGACGATCCTGCACACCAACCTTGCGGTGTATATCGGGATTGTCTATGCCTATCTGCCGTTTATGGTGCTGCCGATCTATACGGCGCTGACGCGAATCGATTACTCGCTGGTGGAAGCCTCGCTGGATCTCGGCGCACGCCCGTTGAAGACTTTCTTCAGCGTCATTGTGCCGCTCACCAAAGGCGGGATCATCGCCGGATCGATGCTGGTGTTTATCCCGGCGGTCGGGGAGTTTGTGATCCCGGAACTGCTCGGTGGCCCGGACAGCATCATGATTGGCCGCGTGCTGTGGCAGGAGTTCTTCAATAACCGCGACTGGCCGGTGGCCTCGGCGGTGGCGATCGTCATGTTACTGCTGCTGATCGTGCCGATCATGTGGTTCCACAAACATCAGCAGAAACAGATGGGAGACCACGGATGAACAACTTACCGGTAGTACGCTCCCCGTGGCGAATTGCGATCCTGATTATCGGCTTTACCTTCCTGTATGCGCCGATGCTGATGCTGGTGATCTACTCGTTCAACAGCTCTAAGCTGGTCACCGTCTGGGCGGGCTGGTCCACGCGCTGGTACAGCGAGCTGTTCCACGATGATGCGATGATGAGCGCGGTGGGGCTGAGCCTGACCATTGCGGCGCTGGCGGCGACGATGGCCTGCGTGCTGGGCACTATCGCCGCGCTGGTGATGGTGCGCTTTGGCCGTTTCCGCGGGGCGAATGGTTTCGCGTTTATGATCACCGCCCCGCTGGTCATGCCGGACGTCATCACCGGCCTGTCGCTACTGCTGCTGTTTGTCGCGCTGGCGCACGCCATCGGCTGGCCAGCGGATCGCGGGATGCTCACCATCTGGCTGGCACATGTCACCTTCTGTACGGCGTATGTGGCGGTGGTGATCTCCTCGCGGCTGCGCGAGCTGGATCGCTCCATTGAAGAGGCGGCGATGGATCTCGGCGCAACGCCGCTGAAGGTCTTTTTCATCATCACGCTGCCGATGATTATGCCGGCGGTGATCTCCGGCTGGCTGCTGGCGTTCACGCTCTCGCTCGACGATCTGGTTATCGCCAGCTTTGTGTCGGGGCCAGGCGCGACGACGCTGCCGATGCTGGTCTTCTCCAGCGTGCGGATGGGGGTGAATCCGGAGATCAACGCCCTGGCGTCCATCATCCTTGGCGTGGTCGGAATTGTCGGATTTATCGCCTGGTATTTGATGGCGCGCGCGGAAAAACAGCGTGTGCGCGATATCCAGCGTGCAAGACGCGGCTGAAGGAATTACTATTTCCAGTGATGTGCCGCGTATGACGCGGCACTGTTTTTCAGGGAAGTAAAAACATTGGGATTCTTACAAAAAACACGTCATTCGCACGCTCGTCCGAACGTCCCTGCACTGGTGCAGGTGGCGGCGCTCGCCATTATTATGATCCGCTGCCTGGATGTGCTGATGATAATGAACACGCTGGGTCCGCGCGGAATGGGGGAATTTATTCACCGCAGCGCGCAGACGTGGAATCTGACGCTGGTGTTTCTCAGCAGCCTGATGCTGGTGTTTATTGAGATCTACTGTGCGTTCTCGCTGGTGAAAGGACGTAACTGGGCGCGCTGGGTGTATCTGCTTACGCAGATCACCGCCGCAGGCTACCTGTGGGCCGCCTCGCTGGGCTATGGCTATCCGGAGCTGTTCAGCATACCCGGTGAGTCGCGACGCGAGATTTTCCATTCACTGGTGATGCAAAAACTGCCGGATATGCTGGTGCTCTGCCTGCTTTATCTCCCGGCTTCCAGTCGGCGGTTCTTCCGCCTGCAATAATGTGTATAATCGCAGCCCTCGTGTTTCTTAAGGTTTTCATATGCAGTGCGCACTCTATGACGCCGGACGCTGCCGCTCCTGTCAGTGGATAGAACAGCCGGTCTCTCAACAACTCACCGCCAAAATGGCCGACCTGCAACAGCTGCTGACAGCACATGCGGTGGGCGAGTGGTGCGCACCCGTCAGTGGCCCGGAACAGGGCTTTCGCAATAAAGCCAAAATGGTGGTCAGCGGCAGCGTTGAAAAGCCGCTGCTGGGGATGCTGCACCGCGACGGCACCCCGGAAGATTTAACCGACTGCCCGCTGTATCCCGCCTCGTTTGAGCCGGTGTTTAGCGCGCTGAAACCGTTTATCGCCCGGGCGGGGTTAACGCCCTATAACGTTGCCCGCAGGCGCGGCGAGCTGAAATACCTTTTGCTGACCGAAAGCCAGATCGACGGCGGGATGATGCTGCGCTTTGTGCTGCGTTCGGAAAACAAGCTGGAGCAGCTGCGCGCGGCGCTTCCGGGGTTGCAGGAACAGCTTCCGCAGCTCAAGGTTATCACCGCGAATATTCAGCCGGTGCATATGGCGATCATGGAAGGGGAGAAAGAGATTTTCTTCACCGAACAGCATGCGCTGGCGGAGAGCTTTAACTGCGTGCCGCTGTGGATCCGTCCGCAAAGCTTCTTTCAGACTAACCCCACCGTCGCCAGCGCGCTGTATGCCACCGCGCGCGACTGGGTGCGTGCGTTACAGGTTCATCACATGTGGGATCTGTTCTGCGGCGTCGGCGGCTTTGGTCTGCACTGTGCCACGCCAGACATGCAGCTCACCGGAATTGAGATCTCCGCCGAAGCGATTGCCTGCGCGAAGCAGTCCGCCGCAGAGCTGGGGCTGACGAATCTGCACTTCCAGGCGCTAGACTCGACCCGGTTCGCCACCGGACAGGGCAACGTGCCGGAGCTGGTGCTGGTGAACCCGCCGCGCCGGGGTATCGGCCAGGCGCTCTGCGACTACCTGAGCCAGATGGCGCCGGAGTACATTGTCTACTCCAGCTGTAACGCGCAGACCATGGCGAAGGATATCGCCAGCCTGCCGGGCTACCGCATTGCGCGCGTTCAGCTTTTCGATATGTTCCCCCATACCGCCCATTATGAAGTGTTGACGTTGTTAACCAAAGCGCAGGCCGGGTAAGGCGAAGCCGTCACCCGGCATAAACCCCGCACAATGTTCAACAAAATGTGAACTCTTCCCCCGCTCGAAATCAGGTAAGCTTACGTCATAACAAATGATTGAAGGCTTACCCATGAAGCAGATCCTGCTGGTAGAAGACGACCACGATATCGCGGCACTCCTGCGTCTTAATCTGGAAGATGAAGGCTACGCCATTACCCACGAGCCCGACGGGGGCAACGCCTTACAGCGTCTTGAAACACAGCCGTGGGACGCGGTGATCCTCGATCTGATGCTGCCGAATGTCGATGGTCTGGAGATTTGCCGCCGTATCCGCCAGATGACCTGCTACCTGCCCATTATCATCATTAGCGCCCGCAGCAGTGAAACTGACCGTATTACTGGCCTGGAAACAGGGGCGGATGATTATCTGGCAAAACCTTTCTCGGTGCAGGAGCTGATTGCCCGCATTAAGGCGCTGTTTCGCCGTCAGCAGGCGATGGGCCAGGCGCAGACGGACGGCATTATTCAGGCGCACGGACTGACTATCGATCCGCTGGCGCGCACCGTGCGCCTTAACGGTCAACACGTCGATCTCACCCCGCGCGAATTTGAACTGCTCTATTTCTTTGCCCGCCATCCCGGGGAGATTTTTTCGCGGCTGGCGCTACTGGAGCAGGTGTGGGGGTATCAGCACGAAGGCTACGAACACACCGTCAATACCCACATTAACCGCCTGCGCATCAAAATAGAGAAAGATGCCGCCGAGCCGGAGATCGTTCGCACCGTCTGGGGCAAAGGCTACAAATTTGCGGAGCAGAATCATGATGCGTCGCTTTAGCCTGAGCCAGCGCCTGACGCTGCTGTTTACGGCGTTACTGCTGCTCTGCGCCACCGTCGCCTGTGCGGTGCAGCTCTACAGTAGCATGCAGTACGGCAATGCGATGGTGCAGCGGCTCTCCGGCGGGCTGGCGCAGCAGATTGTGCAGCGGGAAGCGATTCTGGATGCGCAGGGCAGGGTGGATCGCAGCGCCTTAAAACCGCTGTTCGACCGGCTGATGACCTTTAATCCGAGCGTCGAGCTGTATGTTGTCTCGCCAGATGGCGATATCCTGGCCGATGCCGCCCCGCCGGGGCACATTCAGCGGCAAAAAATTGACCTTGCGCCGATACAGAATTTCCTCAGCGGGACGGTGATGCCGGTGTTTGGCGACGATCCCCGAAGCCATAATAAGAAAGTCTTCAGCGCCACCCCGCTGCGGCAGGACGGTGAGCTGAAGGGGTATCTGTACATTATTTTGCAGGGGGAGGAGTCCAACGCGCTGGCGGATATGGCCTGGCACAAAGCGCTCTGGAGTACGGCGCTGTGGTCGATGCTGCTGGTGGCGCTGTTTGGTCTGCTGGCGGGGTTGCTGCTCTGGTACTGGGTGACGCGCCCGGTTAAAGAGCTCACGCTGGACGTGGCCGGGCTGGAGCAGGACAGCATCAGCGCGATTAAGCAGCTGGCGGCCCAGCCGCTTGAGCCTGCCGGCCAGGATGAAGTGGCGATCCTGCGCAATACCTTTATCGAGCTGGCGCGCAAAATCACCTCTCAGTGGGATCGGCTGGCCGACAGCGACCGCCAGCGCCGGGAGTTTATCGCCAACATTTCGCACGACTTACGCACCCCGCTGACGTCGCTGCTGGGTTATCTGGAAACGCTGTCGCTGAAATCCGCAACGCTGTCGCCGCAGGAGCATCAGCAGTACCTCGCTACCGCGCTGCGTCAGGGGCAAAAGGTACGCCATCTGTCGCAGCAGCTGTTCGAGCTGGCGCGTCTTGAGCACGGCGGCATCAAGCCCCAGCGCGAGCGTTTTGCCATGGCTGAACTGATTTCCGACGTGGCGCAAAAGTTTGAACTCGCTGCCCGCACGCGTGAGTTAAATCTGCACATTGACGTCCCGGGTCCGCTGCCGCAGGTGTTGGCCGATGTTTCCATGATTGAACGGGTGGTGACGAATCTGCTGGATAATGCGATACGCCATACCCCAGCAGGTGGAGACATTCGTCTGGCGGTGTGGCAGGAGAACGACCGGTTACAGGTTGAAGTGGCCGACAGCGGAACGGGTGTTGATGCCGCATTACGGGACGATCTGTTCCAGCGTCCGTCAGCGTTAAATCCACAGGCCTCGCGGGAGCACCGGGGCGGGTTAGGGCTGTTAATCGTGAAAAGAATGCTGGAGCTGCACGGCGGGGGGATCAGGCTGATGGAGTCCGTGAGCGGGGCACGGTTCAGGTTCTTTGTGCCGCTTTAAGAAATTGCCGGGTGGCGGCTTCGCCTTACCCGGCCTACAGACCACCCCCGTAGGCCAGGTCACCCGGCAAAAAAGGTTATTGCGGGAACCACTGCTCGCTGATTTTCTGGTATGTGCCGTCAGCTTTGATCGCTTTCAGCGCGCCGTTCAGTTTCTCAAGCAGAGCCTTGTTATCCGGACGCACGGCAATACCGAGGCCAGTGCCGAAATACTGCGGATCGGTCACTTTCTCCGTCGCTGTACCCAGCTGCGGGTTGGTTTTCAGCCACTCATTCACGACCGCGGTGTCGCCAAATACGCCATCAATACGGCCATTTTTCAGGTCGATAATGGCGTTCTGGTAGCTGTCGTAGGCCACGGTTTTCACTTCAGGATGCTTGTCCTGGAGGTATTTCTGGTGCGTGGTGCCGTTCTCCATGCCGATGCGCTTGCCTTTCAGCTCGTCGAAAGATTTATAAGCCCCTTTCTTCGCAATCACCACCGCAGAGTTCGCGTAGTACGGGTCGGTGAACGCGACCTGCTTGCTGCGCTCTGGCGTGATGTCCATGCCGGAGATCACCGCGTCGTACTTTTTAAATTTCAGGGACGGGATCAGGCTGTCAAATGCGTGGTTAGTAAAGGTGCAGTCGGCCTGCATCTGCTTGCACAGCGCTTTCGCCAGGTCGATGTCGAAGCCGACGATCTGGTTGCTGGCATCCAGCGATTCAAACGGCGGATAGGTGGCAGAAACGCCGAAATTGATTTTATCGGCGGCGGATGCGCCAGCGGCGAAGGTTGCGAGGAATGCGGCCAGAACTAACTTTTTCATTGTAATGCTCCCGTCTGTCAATCTTGTCATTATGCGCCGTGTCTGCGGCATGGATGTACAATGCCACTCAATGAATTTATATGCAATAAATATGATTAAATATTATTTAATGCATAAAAAAATGCGGGTAACCCATCAGGTTACCCGCACTACGAAAACAGCTTTATGCATTAAGTCGATTAATTTCTGCGCTCAAACGCCAGCGCCTTACGCTCGATAAGACGCATCATCAGGGTCAGCAGACCGTTGACCACCAGATAGACCAGACCCGCCGCACCGAACACCATCACGTCGTAGGTGCGTCCGTACAGCAGCTGTCCGTGGCCCATCACTTCCATCAGGGTGATGGTGTAGGCCAGAGAGGTACTTTTGAACACCAGCACGACTTCGTTGGAATAGGAAGAGAGGGCGCGCTTAAAGGCATAAGGCAGCAGGATCGCCAGCGTATCCTTCTTGCTCATGCCCAGCGCCCCGCAGGACTGCCACTGGCCTTCCGGGATCGCGCGAATGGCACCGTAGAACAGCTGCGTGGTATAGGCCGCGCTGTTCAGGGAGAGGGCAATCAGGGCGCAGAGCCATGGCTCAGAGAGCAGATGCCAGATAACCGGATATTCCTGTAACGACGGGAACTGGCCCGGGCCGTAGTAAATCAGGAAGATCTGCACCAGCAGCGGCGTTCCGGTGAAGAGCGTAATGTAGCCACGTACAATCCACACCAGCACCGGCGTTTTCAGCGTCAGGACGATGGTGAAGATCAGCGCCAGGATCAGCGCCACGATGATAGACGCGACGGTCAGCGTCAGGCTGGTGTGCAGCCCTTTCATCAGTTCGGGTAAATAATCCAGCATCAGCCTGGTCTCCGTTCAAAACGCGTTGCGCGCAGATCAATACGCTTCAGAACGTACTGGCTCAGCAACGTGATCACCAGGTAGATAGCCGCCGCGACGATGTACCAGGTAAACGGCTCCTGCGTACGGGTGGCGATACTTTTTGTTTGCAACATCAAATCGTTCACGCTGATCAGGCTCACCAGCGCGGTATCTTTCAGCAGTACCAGCCACTGGTTACCCAGCCCTGGCAGGGCATGACGCCACATCTGCGGCATCACCAGGCGGAAGAAGATCGCCGCTTTCGACAGACCCAGCGCCTGGCCGGATTCCCATTGACCCTGCGGTACCGCTTTCAGCGCGCCGCGCAGCGTTTGTGACGCATAGGCCGAATAGAGCAGGGAGAGCGCAATCACGCCGCACAGGAACGGGCTGACGTCGAAGTTCTCAATCTGCATCTGCACCGGGATCTGCGCAAAGCCGAGATTAATCGTGAAGCCGTCCGACAGCGTTAACAGCAGCTGTGAGGAGCCGAAATAGATAAACAGGACCACCAGAATTTCCGGCAGTCCACGCAGCACAGTCACCAGCGCTGAACCGAGCCATGCGACAGGGCGCCACTTAACGGACTCCCACACCGCAAAGAACATCGCCAGTACGAGGCCGATAATCAGTGCACAAACGGCAAGGCCGACGGTCATCCCGGCGGCGCTTGCTAAAGGAAAAATTTCATTCATCAGGAATTACTTCTGGAACCATTTTTTGTAGATGGTTTCGTAGGTGCCGTCTTTCTTCACTTTTTCCAGCGCAGCGTTGAATTTCTGCTGCAACTCGGTATTGCCCTGACGTACGGCAATACCCAGACCTGTACCGAAGTAGTCTTTATCGGTCACCTTGTCACCCACGGCGGCCAGCTTGTCGTTCGCTTTCAGCCATTCAGTCACAACAGCCGTGTCCCCGAACACCGCATCGATACGACCGTTTTGCAGGTCCAGCTTCGCATTCTGGTAGCTGTCATACGGCACGGTGGTGATTTCCGGATGCTTATCCATGATGAATTTCTGGTGCGTGGTGCCGTTCTGCACGCCGACTTTCTTGCCTTTCAGCAGGTCAACGGAGGCGTATTTACCTTTCTGACCGATGAACAGGGCCGAGTTGTCATAGTAAGGGGTGGTGAACAGAACCTGCTTTTCACGCTCCGGAGTGATGTCCATTCCGGCCATTACGGCGTCGATACGGCGGAACTTCAGGCTTGGGATCAGGCTGTCGAACGCCTGGTTGCTGAAGGTACAGGTCGCGTCGATCTCTTTACACAGGGCGTTTGCCAGGTCCACGTCGAAGCCAACAATCTTGTTGTTCGCATCAATGGATTCAAACGGAGGGTAGGACGCTTCAGTGGCGAAACGGATGGTCTGGGCTGCGGTAGCGGAAAGGCTGACGCTAGCAAGCAGCGCGGCAATCAATACTTTTTTCATTATAATTTCCCTAACACATCAGTGAGATAAATAGTTTTTGAAGGCATCGGTTTGCGGGTTAGTGAAGCAGCTCGCGTCACCCTGCTCAACGATATACCCGTTTTCCATATAGACCACGCGGCTGGCGGTTTTGCGCGCCACTTCCACCTCGTGGGTCACGATGACCTGGGTAATGTTGGTTTCCGCCAGCTCACGAATAATGCTCACGATCTGGGCGGTAATTTCCGGGTCCAGCGCCGCGGTTGGCTCGTCAAACAGCAGCACTGCCGGCTCCATCATCAGCGCACGGGCGATCGCCACACGCTGTTGCTGACCACCAGAGAGGTGTAAAGGATACCGGTCGCTGTACGGTTTCAGACGCAGACGTTCCAGCAGCTTTTCCGCACGCGCCATCGCCTGGTCTTTGCTTAAGCCAAGCACGCGGCACGGGGCTTCAATCAGGTTTTGCACCACCGTCAGATGCGGCCAGAGATTGTATTGCTGGAAAACCATGCCCACGTTTTGACGCAGTTCACGAATCGCTTTATCAGACGGGGTTTTCGCGAAGTCAAAATGGTTACCGGCGATGGCCAGCGTCCCCGAACGGGGCATTTCAAGCAGATTAAGAACTCGCAGAAGGGAGCTTTTTCCCGCGCCGCTTGGGCCGAGCAAAACCAGCGTTTCGCCCTCCGGGCAACTCAGCGTAATGTCGAACAGCGCCTGGTGTGCGCCGTAGAAGCAGTTAATGCCGTTTAGTTTAATACTCATCGGGGCAGTCTTTACTCATCCAGGCAATCTATAGCAATTGAGGCCGCAGATAGTACCGTTGACAGAATAGTTATGCAATATTTCTGCGTTAAAAGTTAAATATAACCCGTGTTTCCTCTTAAACATAGCACAAAATAGCGACGGGAAAGGGGGGCGAGTATAAATGTCGGCATTCCGCAGGAAATGCCGGACATTTTACGGGGTTAACGTTTATTTAACGGAGGCGTTAGCGGTTCTCAATCGACTGGCGAAGGGTGCCCGCCGGGGCATGAACGCTGCCGCCAATGTAGCGCACATCGTCTATTGCCCAGCACTGGCCTTCACGGATCATCAGAACCTCATCCTGCCATGTTTGCGTCCCCTGGGTGAGCTTCACGCGCAGGGGAATATTGCGTGCGTCGGTATTCGGTATGGTGGACGCGCTGGCAACGTCGGCGCTGTCCGGCAGCGTGGCGCGGCTGGAGAACGGATCGGATGACAGCAGGGCGTTGTGCTGCGGATCGCGCGAAGCGTCGGTGAGCAGTTTCGCCAGATTATCGCTCAGGTACGGGCGCAGGGCGGTCAGGTCATTACCGCGATGCTGAATACGGTAATCATAAAATTGTTGCGCCACGGCATCCGGGCCACCCTCAATACAAGGGCCGCTGCGGGTTCCGATATCCTTAAAGGCTGGCGTGACCGGCGTTGTGCAGGCGCTGAGCACCAGCGCGCATGGCACTAAAAGCGTTAAAGCAGAGTAGCGCATGTTGATTTCCTTATTTATTAACTATCCTTTCAATCATAGCGTAACGAACCGATAATGCTGTCGCTAACGCATTGAACGCTAAAGAAGGAGAGAAAGTATGCAATTTTCAACAACGCCAACCCTGGAAGGTCAACCGATTACCGAGTACTGCGGCGTGGTCACCGGTGAGGCGATTCTGGGCGCAAACATTTTCCGCGATTTCTTTGCCGGCATTCGGGATATCGTCGGGGGTCGTTCCGGCGCGTACGAGAAAGAGCTGCGTAAGGCGCGCGAGATTGCTTTTAAGGAGCTGGGCGAGCAGGCCAAAGCGCTGGGCGCGGATGCGGTGGTGGGCATTGATATCGACTACGAAACGGTCGGAAAAGATGCCAGCATGCTGATGGTGAGCGTAAGCGGTACGGCGGTGAAAACCCGTCGATGAAGCGTTCGCTCTCAACCCTCCTGCTGGCGATGTTGCTGGCAGGATGCGCCTCGGAAGAGGGCATTGTTGATAAAGGCGCGTACGAGCTGGATACGCGCCATCAGGCGCAGGCGGCCTACCCGCGTATAAAGGTGCTGGTTATTCACTACACCGCCGATGATTTCGACACCTCGCTTGCGACCCTGACCGATAAAAACGTCAGCTCTCACTATCTCATCCCCGCAAAGCCGCCAGCTCCGCAGGGCAAACCGCGTATCTGGCAGCTGGTCCCGGAGAGCGAACTGGCCTGGCATGCGGGCATCAGCTTCTGGCGTGGCACCAACCGCATAAATGATACCTCCGTCGGCATTGAGCTGGAAAACCGCGGCTGGCGGAAAACCGGTGACGTGAAAACCTTTACCCCCTTCGAACCGGGGCAAATTGCGGCGCTGATCCCGCTTGCCAGAGACATCATCGCCCGCTACGACATTAAACCGCAGAACGTGGTGGCACACTCGGATATCGCCCCGCAGCGTAAAGACGATCCTGGGCCACTGTTTCCTTGGCGCGAACTGGCGCAGCAGGGTATCGGAGCCTGGCCCGATCCGGGGCGCGTGAATTTTTATATCAACGGGCGACCGCATTATCAGCAGGTTGATACCGCAGCACTGCTCGATTTGCTGGCGCGCTACGGTTACGAGGTGCCAGAAAACAGTACGCCCGAACAGCAAAAACGCATCATCATGGTTTTCCAGATGCATTTCCGTCCGCAGTTATGGAGTGGCGTTGCAGATGTTGAAACCATGGCGATTGCTGAAGCACTTTTAGAGAAATACGGACAGGGGTAAACCTTCGGATTACCCCCGAATGAGTATATTTTAGCAAGTTTCTATCAGATTAATCTTAAGTACAAACTCATTTCATTTTTAGTTAATTGACTTAAAATTATCCGGATTTAAGATGGACATATAGCACGCTAAGTAATTTGGCGAATAAAAAATCTTCACACTTTTATTTTTATTCTTGACGTTTTCATCAGGAAAAATATTTATGGCTCGGTATGAATGCCGTTGCCATGCTTTTTAAAAATCACATCTTAAATCGGGTATAACCATGTTAAGCATCTATGGAAAAAAATTACGTCCGCAACATGAAATGGAAAAGATCATTTCTGCAACCTCAGGCGTTGAAGAAAGAACATTAAAAAAATGGCAGAAAATTTCCACTTCTGATTCCGGCTATATTCATATTATCGTCAGCGGTGAAGTCGAATTTCGACGTGAATCTGACGAACTGTGCATGTTCACCGTCACCGGGCAATGCATTTTCGGCCTGTCGTCAATGTATTACAGCGCCACCCATATGTACGGCCTTGTTCGGACGAATACGGTTGTTCGCTCGATCAAGAAAGAGGTCTTCGCCCAGCTGATGACCGAAAAAAATCTGTGGCCAGAACTGACCAAAGTCCTTTCCTGGTACATCTGCATGCTGAGCAAACGTGATGATGTTCTGGTTGCCCGCAGTGCGTATTCCGTTGTCCGCGAATTTTTATATGAGATTAACGACCTGATTGTTCAACAACAGCGTGATATTAACGTTTATGATTACATTCAGGAATACACTAACCTGGCACGTAGCACTATTATTAAAATCCTCTCCGATCTGAAAAAGGGTCAATATATTGTGGTGGAAAAAGGTCGACTGCTTAACCTTACCGCACTGCCTGAAAAATATTAATACCTGCTCCCGCCGTCTCCTTTTTCACTGAAAGGAGAACGGCTATTTCCACTGTTTTTTACACTGGCTTGTGAATTATCCTGCGTTTCGTCAACCGGCGGCGCGGGAATTTTTCCTTGAGAATAATCCTGCTCCTGCTCTTTTAGCGCCTGCTTAAATAATTCTGTTAATGATGACTCTTCACTGCCCGTGCTGGCGGGAGCGTTATCGTGCTCATGCGCTTCGGTCCCGGGTAAGGTATCCCGCGAGGCGTCGTGTGGCACCGCGCCGTCGGGCGCCTGCTGCCAGTCGCCATCATCACTGTTGATCGGCAGATCCTGCATCGATGGAACATCAACTGGCACTGGCGCAGCTTTAGGCTGCGGATGCGGGAACGGTTTACTCACGTACACGTAATGCATATCCGAAAGCTGCGTTTCCGGTTTCGCAACGCTGGCGTTGACCGGTTCAGGCGCCGGGTGGTGCAGGTTCCAGTAGACGTGCATATACAGGCCGACAACCAGCATGACGCAAAGCCCGACCAGCCATAACGCTGTTTTGCCGAATACGTTTTTCAGGCTGGGGAGACGGTACGAAAACCAGACCGCTTCCCCGGTTGTATAGCTGCGCTGGGCCGCAAGACAGATGGTCGACATTAGGCTTTCTTCTCCTGCATTTTCGCGTCCGGGGTGGTGCGGGTGGTCTGAATCAGTACGCCCGGCGTGCTGTTGGTCACGCGCATCAGCTGCATCAGCGTATCTTCACCGGGGATACCATCCACGTGCAGATGCATTTTTTGCTGGAACTCGCGGGTGCGTTTCATCATCTCTGTGGTCCAGATCCGGGCATGCGTTTCGGGCTGGCTCAGCGCCAGGCTTAATTGCTGATCCAGCCAGGCCATATCTTTGCTGTCGCTGGCCGCACCGATCGCGTCTTTACCTTCCGGTGTCAGGCGGTGCAGCTGGGTAAAGTTGCCGGTCGCGTGCCGGTTAAACCAGCTGCGGCTCACCTGCCAGGTCCGGTTATTCATTAACAGGTCAATGGACGTGTCCCCGACCCTGGCGACCACCGCATAGTTAAGATGGCCGCTGGTTTTCAGTTCACTGACCCACGGATACCCTTCCTGCGCCAGCGTCTCCGGCGACGCGTTCCCCTGTTTACACATCAGGTTCACTTTGGCGGCGTTCTGGCACAGCGCATCTTCGGCCGAGGCGTCATACCCCCACATGAGATACAGCTGATGCATCGCATCCGGCTGATTAACTATTTCGTTGTCGATAACCGGCACTACGGGCGCTTCGACTTTTAGCGATTGCTGTTTCCAGCTGACGGGCACCGGCAGCTGGATCGGCAGGCGTGCGCCGATCGATGAGGTCAAATACCAGCCGCAGGCGGCAAACAGCACGGACGCAAACAGCCCCACGGTCGCCAGGCGCTTACCGTGTTTTTGGGCGGGCAGGATCTCTCCCGCCGCCAGACGTAAATGACGTGGGCTGACCTGGGCCGCGCGTTCCGTCCAGGCGGCGAGCATTGACAGGTGCGCCAGCGCATTCAGTTTGCTGATGTTGCCTTTGGTCAGCGTGTGCATTTTGCGCACGCGGGCAGGCGGCAACGGCGAGTTTTCGCAGCCGTGTTCTTCGCACTGGGCCTGAACATAGCTCAGGTATTCGCGGCAGGTCAGGGGGCGCAGGGCATGATGCGTATGCGTATATTCGCGCAGTTCAGGTTGCTTTAGCAGGATCTCCTGATCCGCAGTGCCCGTCAGTACCACGGCGAGCCGGAAGTTCAGCTCCTGGGCGCGCGTAAGCAGCGTTCCCAGGACCTCACGGCAGCTCTCCTTCATGGCTTCGGAATGGGCGATCGTCACTACTCTGGATTTCGCTTTCCCCTCCTGCCACTGGCGCAGGACGGCATCCACCGCCTGCATGCGATCTTTAATCGCTTTCGTTCCCGGGTTGAGTTTGTACAGCAGGCTACTGGCACTCAGTTTGGGAAACGCGTTGATGGCAAGAACGGTATTGTTGCTGGCTTTAAGCGCGTCGATGAACTGACCCAGAAGCGGAGCGTCGTCGCAAAAAAGCCCGATAATTCCCGCCAGCTGGGTTTTCTCTTTCAGCAGGTTGAACACGTCCTGATGATAAGGCACCAGAAAATCACCGGATAAACGAGTGATTGTCCTGAATGGCGGATTGTTAAAATTAAAGTGGCTCTGATACATAACGACTTACCGTCTCTGATTAGGAATAGCAACAGCAGCAGAAAGTAAGGTAATGCCCCTGAGCGATCAATTTGCAGACAGAGTAAAAATATCCAGCCGGCTGCGCCTAACATCTGGAATTTATACGGTCAATATTTTTCTTTATGAAAGTTGGTGGCGAAGTCAGTGGTCGCGTTTGCAGCAGTTTATTACTATTTTTCTCCATATTGGCGCAGTATGACGCTGCTTATTTTTGCTTTGCTATAGGCCGGATAAAAAATGAGGTTCTCATTTCTGTCACGGTGGATAACGCCTTGTATTATGTTTTTGCTGCTCATTTTTTGCGGCCAGCAAGGCTATCTCACCTTTAAAGATTATAAAAAAGTTACGAATAAGTTTGCTAATTCTGACCTACAGCCGCTGAAAAAACCGCGCGAAGACAAACCCTTCACGCTTTTTACGGCTGCCGTCCGTCAGGAGAACTTATCGGCTGCGGCAAAATCCCCGCTGGCGGCGGAGATTGAAGGCATTGTGCGCAGTGATGACGCCTGGCTCTCCTTCGCTGTCATCAAAACCCCGGGCGGCCAGCGAAGCTACCGCGAGGGTGAACCGCTCGCCGGGTTTAACGACGCATTTATTCAGGAAATAAACAAAGATAATGTGGTGGTTAATTATGAAGGTGCTACGCAGGTACTGGCGTTAAATAAACCGGACTATTTTAAGGGGGGCGTGGAGAGCGGCCCGGTTACAAAAACGACGAAAGATGCTGGCGCAGAGAGTGTGCATCTTGATGATTATCTGGTGTTAAAACCCATCATTGAAAAAGGCCGGCTGGAAGGCTACTGGATAAACCCAAGGAAAGCCTCCGCCTTTTACAGTCAGTCAGGTCTGGAAAAAGGCGATGTGGCGATTCAGGTTAACTCTGTCGATATGACCGATGAAGCAAAAGCGAAAAGCATTATTGCCAACTGGTCGAAAATGAAAGAAGCGGAGGTCATCGTACGACGTCACGCTCACCTTGAAAATATTCGGGTTAATGTTCTAAACAATTAATAAGTGTGCAGACATGAAAAAATTTCCCTGGGCGTGCGTGGCGCTGACCGCATTGTCGTTATATTCCAGTTCGCTGCTTGCAGCTAACTTTAGCGCAAGTTTTAAAAATACTGATATTCGCGAGTTTATCGATACGGTAGGTCGCAATCTCAACAAAACTATTCTGGTCGATCCGTCCGTCCAGGGAACCGTCTCGGTCAGAACCTACAACGTGCTGACGGAGGATGAGTATTACCAGTTCTTCCTGAGCGTGCTGGATCTCTACGGCCTGTCGGTGATCCCGATGGACAACGGAATGGTCAAAGTGGTGCGCTCAAGCGTAGCGCGTACCGCCGGTGCGCCGCTGGCAGACAGCAAAAACCCGGGCAAAGGTGACGAGATTATCACCCGCGTGGTGCGCATGGAAAACGTACCCGTTCGCGAGCTGGCCCCGCTGCTGCGTCAGCTCAACGATGCCACCGGCATCGGGAATGTGGTCCACTTTGAGCCGTCCAACGTCCTGCTGTTAACCGGTAAAGCCTCGGTGGTGAACCGCCTGGTGGATCTGGTTCAGCGCGTCGATAAAGACGGTATTCAGCGCCGCGAAATCATCCCGCTGCGCTTTGCCTCTGCCAAAGAGCTTTCGGATATGTTGAACAACCTCAACAACGAAGAGCAGAAAGGGCAGAACGCGCCGCAGCTGGCGGCCAAGGTGGTGGCCGATGACGAAACCAATAGCCTGGTGATCAGCGGCTCGGAAGATGCGCGCGCGCGTACCCGTTCCCTTATCCATCAGCTGGATCGCGAGCAGAATAACGAGGGGAACACCCGCGTCTTCTACCTCAAATATGCCAGCGCCACCAAAGTGGTACCGGTGCTGACGGGGATTGGCGAGCAGCTGAAAGACAAGCCGGGCGCGGCCAAAGCGAAAACCGCGAGCGCCTCAACCGACCTGAACATTACCGCCGACGAGTCGACCAACTCCCTGGTGATCACCGCGCAGCCTAACGTGATGAACTCCCTGGAGAAGGTGATCGACAAGCTGGATATTCGCCGTCCGCAGGTGCTGGTGGAAGCGATCATTGCCGAAGTGCAGGACGGCAACGGCCTGGATCTTGGCGTGCAGTGGACCAGCAAGCACGGCGGCGTGCAGTTTGGCGCTACCGGCCTGCCAATCAGCCAGATTAAAAATGGCACCATGAAAGGGGCGAGCTTCACGGGCCTTGCGACCGGCTTCTTTAACGGTGATTTCGGTGCGCTGGTGACCGCGCTCTCCACCGACGGTAAAAACGACATCCTCTCCACGCCAAGCGTGGTCACGCTGGATAATAAAGAAGCGTCGTTCAACGTCGGTCAGGATGTGCCGGTGCTTTCCGGTTCGCAAACCACCAGCGGCGACAACGTCTTTAACTCGGTTGAGCGTAAAACCGTGGGGACCAAGCTGAAGATTGTGCCGCAAATCAACGATGGCGACATGATCCACCTGAAGATTGAGCAGGAAGTATCCAGCGTCGACAACAGCGCAACGGAAGATTCCAGCCTCGGCCCAACCTTCAACACGCGCACGATCAATAACGAAGTGATGGTCCACAGTGGCCAGACGGTGGTGCTCGGCGGCCTGATGGAAAATGTGACCAAACAGTCGGTCTCCAAAGTGCCGCTGCTCGGCGATATCCCGCTGGTCGGGCAGCTGTTCCGCTACACCTCGCAGGATACTTCCAAACGCAACCTGATGGTGTTTATTCATACCACCGTCCTGCGTGACGACGACAACTACAGCGCAGCCTCGAAAGAGAAATATGATCAGATCCGGGTGCGCCAGATGCAGCGCGTGGAAGAGAAAAAGCTCGGTATCGTTGAGCCGAGCGACAACGCCGTACTGCCAGCGTTTCCTGCCGCCAGCACTGCACCCGTGAAAACCCACGCGGCACGCAATCCGTTTAAAGAGTAAGGCGGGGGGAAACGTGGACGAACTGACTAAAACCCTGTGTAGCAGCAACTACGCAAAAGAAAACGGCGTTCTGCTTTACAACAATGACGTCTATATCCGTGAGGACACCCCGGCGTTAGCGCTGCTGGAGGTGCGCCGGGTGCTGGGATGCGCGTTTGTCCCGGTTACCCTGGCGCCGGAAGCGTTTGACGAGATGCTGGCCAAAATCTGGCAGCAGAGCAGCGGCGTGTCGCAGCAGCTGGTGGACGATATGGACGCGGATATCGATCTGATGGCGTTAACCGAGGAGATCCCGGATAACGAAGATCTGCTCGATAACGACGAAAACTCGCCGGTGATCCGCCTGATCAACGCCATTCTCGGCGAGGCGGTGAAGGACGGCGCGTCGGATATTCATATCGAAACCTTCGAGCGCACCCTGAGCATACGCTTTCGCGTTGACGGCATGCTGCGCCCGGTGCTGCAACCGGCGCGTAAGCTCGCCCCGCTGCTGGTGTCGCGTATCAAGGTGATGTCGAAACTCGACATCGCCGAGAAACGCCTCCCGCAGGATGGCCGTATCTCCCTGCGCATCGGTCGCAAGGCCATCGACGTGCGCGTCTCGACCATTCCGTCCCAGTACGGCGAGCGCGTGGTGATGCGCCTGCTCGATAAAAGCAATCTCAAGCCCGACATCAACAAGCTGGGGCTGATTGATGAAGAGCTGGAGAAGCTGAAAGGGCTGATCGACCGCCCGCACGGGATCATCCTCGTTACCGGCCCGACGGGTTCCGGTAAAAGTACCACGCTGTACGCCATTCTTTCGGCGCTGAACGGCCACGAACGCAACATTCTGACCGTGGAAGACCCGATTGAGTACGAGCTGGAAGGGGTGGGGCAGACGCAGGTTAACCCGCGCGTGGACATGACCTTTGCCCGCGGGCTGCGCGCCATTCTGCGTCAGGACCCGGACGTGGTGATGATCGGGGAAATTCGCGACGGTGAGACCGCCCAGATTGCGGTGCAGGCGTCGCTGACCGGTCACCTGGTGATGTCGACGCTGCACACCAACAGTGCCGCAGGGGCGATAACCCGTCTGCGGGATATGGGGCTGGAGTCCTTCTTAATCGGTTCATCGCTGCTCGGTGTCATTGCCCAGCGTCTGGTGCGTCGGCTGTGTACGCACTGCCGGACCACCAGTCCGCTGGACGCCAATGAAAAAGCGCTGTTCAGCTTTATGGCCGCGCCGCCAGACGCGATTTACCGCGCGGTGGGGTGCGAACACTGCCGTCAGAGCGGCTATCAGGGCCGCGCCGGTATCCATGAATTCCTGGTGGTGGACAGCGCCATGCGCCGCGCCATCCATGAAGATAAGGACGAAATGTCCCTCGAAACGCAGCTCTTTAAGCAGGCCTACAGCCTGCGTGAAAACGGGCTGCTGAAGGTGATCGGCGGCGTGACGTCTCTGGAAGAGGTCATGCGCGTCACCGCCGAACGTGGGGGGGATGCGTAATGGCTTTCTACGCCTGGACGGCGACGGATGCCGCGGGGAAAACCCAGCGCGGGACGTTACAGGCCGAGGGGCAGAAGCAGGTTCGCCAGTGGCTTCGCGAGCAAAAGCTGATGCCCGTCAGCATCACCGAAACCCGCGAAACGGCGGCTGGCGGGAAAGCGAAAACCGGGGTGAAGCTCTCTACTCCGGTGCTGTCGATGTTTACCCGTCAGCTTTCGACGCTGGTCAACGCCGCGCTGCCGCTGGAGAGCGCGCTGAAAGCGATCTCGAAGCAGACGGAAGACAAAAAGCTGGCGGCGATGGTGGTGGAGATCCGCGAGAAGGTGGTGGAAGGCCACACCCTGTTCGATGCCTTCAGCCAGTTTCCGCGCACCTTCGACAAGCTTTACTGCACGCTGGTGATGGCCGGGGAGAAAACCGGTCACCTGGGCGACGTGCTGGAAAAGCTGGCGGAGTACAACGAGCAGCGCCAGAAGATGAAAAGCAAGCTGACGCAGGCAATGGTCTACCCGATAACCCTCACCGTGGTCGCCATCGCGGTCATCAGCATCCTGCTGGTGGCGGTGGTGCCGCAGGTGATCGAGCAGTTTACCCACATGAAGCAGCAGCTGCCGATCACCACCCGGACGCTGATTGCGGTCAGTGATTTCCTGCAAGCCTGGGGCATTTATATTGTGGGCATTCTGGGGGGCGGCTTTATCGGCTTCAAAACCTGGCTGAGGAATGCCAAAAACCGTTTTCGCTGGCACAGCTGGCTGGTGAACGGCTCGCCGATTAAAAAGCTGGTCTGCGTCATCAACAGCGCCCGCTATATCCGTACCCTGAGCATTTTGCAGGCCAGTAGCGTGCCGCTGCTGGAGGGAATGTATATCGCGATGGACGGTATTGAAAACCGCTATGCCCGGCAGGTGCTGGAGCAGGCCGCCGACACCGTGCGCCAGGGGGCGTCGCTGTATGCGGCGCTGGAACAGGCGAAATTATTCCCGCCCACCATGCTGTATATGATTGCCTCCGGTGAAGAGAGCGGGGAATTAGGTAATTTAATGGATCGCGCGGCGGAAAATCAGGAATCGGCCTTACAACATCGAATTACATTAACGCTGTCGGTCTTTGAACCGGCGCTGGTGGTATCCATGGCGACGATTGTTTTATTCATCGTGCTGTCAATATTACAACCGCTTCTGCAACTTAATAATATGGTAGGTTAAATCATGGCTTTAAAACGTAAAAACCTGGCTCGCCAGGCGGGCTTTACATTGCTCGAATTAATGGTGGTCATTGTTATTCTCGGCGTACTGGCGAGTATGGTGGTGCCAAATTTAATGGGCAATAAGGAAAAAGCCGATACGCAAAAAGCAACCAGCGATATTGTCGCGCTCGAAGGCTCGCTGGATATGTACAAGCTGGATAACCACCGCTACCCGACCACAGAGCAGGGTTTGCAGGCGCTGGTGACCAAACCTGAAATCGCGCCAATCCCGAACGGCTACCGCACGGACGGCTATATCCGTCGCCTGCCGCAGGACCCCTGGGGCAATGATTATCTTCTGGTGAGCCCGGGTGAACACAGCGCGGTGGACGTCTTCTCAGCCGGTCCGGACGGCGAAGCCAATACCGCCGATGACATTACCAACTGGTCTCTGGATAAGAAAGAGAAATAATGAAAAATCAACGCGGCTTTACGTTGCTGGAAATTATTCTGGCGCTGGTGATATTTGCCAGCTGCGCCATGATGGTGGTGTCCACCATTCCTTCGCGCAGCGGCGCGGATATATTTGGCCAGCAATTAAAAGCGCTCGTTGATTATGGTTCAGACCGTGCGGTGATGGACGGAAATATTGTCGGGCTGGTGATCGCCACCGATAAATATCAGCTGGTGACGATCGCCGATAAAAAAGGCGAGCGTCACTGGATGCCATTATCTGCCGGACGCATTAACACCAAAGGTGATTTTCCGGAAGAGATGCATGTGTCGCTTTCGCCGCAGCGTCTGGCCGCGACGGTGACGTCCGAGCCGCAGGTGATCTTTTTACCGGACGGTGAAATCAGCCGCTTTACGCTGACGCTGCAAAGTTACGACAAACAGCACCATTTCCGCGTGGTGTCGCACGGTGCGGCGCCGGTATCGGTAGAAAACGATGGCTAACGGCAACAAAAAGCAAAAGGGGATGACGCTGCTGGAGGTGATGGTCGCTCTGGTGATTTTCTCCACCGCCGCGCTGGCACTGATGAACTCGGTCTCCCTGAACGTGCGTTTTACCCATGGCCTGGCCAATACCTTGCAGGCCAGTTGGGTGGCGGAAAATCAGCTGGCGGAAGCACAGCTCACCCGAACCGACTTCCCGGATGCTGAACAGCAGGGGACGGAAATCATGGGCGGGCGCAGCTGGAACTGGCGTAAGCAGCGGGTGAAAACCGCCGACAACGTCTGGGCGAATACCCTACGCGTATATGCGGAAAGCGATGAGAGCCAGCCGGTTATCTCCCTGCGCATCATTCCGCCGGGAGAGAGCAAGTGAAGAAAACGCGACGCCAGCGCGGATTTACCCTGCTGGAGATCATGATTGCGCTGACTATCTTCGCGGTGATCAGCACCCTGGCCTGGCAAATTCTGGACGGCGCGATGCGTACCAGCTCGGCCACCGATGCCAGCGCCGCAAAGCTCAACCAGCTTCAGCGCGCCTGGAGTCTGATGGAGCGTGATTTTTTCCAGCTTCAGGCGCGCGCCCCGCGTAATGAGCCGGAGCTGTTTCGTCAGGAGGGCGATGCTCTTGAACTGACCACCCTGAATGGCGTGAGCGGAACGGTCCAGCTGGAGCGCGTGCGCTGGCGGCTGGAAGAGGGGCGTTTGCATCGCGATGTCTGGCCGGTCATTGACGTTCCGGCGGACGTTAAGCCTGACGAGGTGCCGATTGTCAGCGGCGTAAAATCATTGCAGTGGCGGTTTTATCGTCAGGGCTGGCTGACAGCCTGGCACGACGCCGCCCATCTGCCGGACGGCGTGGAGATTACGTTGACGATGGAAAACGGGGATAACTGGCGCTGGGTGTTCACTACACCGGGTGATATGCCGGAGGTGGCCGCTGCCGCAGCGCCAGAGAAAGCCGCCGACGCGCCTGCGCCGACCCCGGACGCAGCCCCTGCGCCAGCGCCTTCGCCGGAGACCAGACCATGAAACGGATCCGTCAACAACAGGGCGTCGCCCTGCTGGTGGTGCTGATTTTGCTGGTGATGATGTCGGCGCTGGCCGCCAAAATCAGCCAGCAGTTCTGCCGTAATTTGCAGAAAACGCATTATCAGGTAAGCCAGCAGCAGCTGCGCTGGGCGATGCAGACCCAGGAAAAAGTGGTGAAGGACCGGTTACAGACCGACGCCAGCGGCGAGAGCAAGCCGCTGGCCCTGGACGGCGACTGGCATCAGCCGCTGGAGACGCAGGGTGAGGACTATACGGTCGTGAGCCAGGTGGAAGATGCGCAGGACTGCTTTAACGTCAATAACCTGTTGACCGCCGACATCGCACCCCAGGGGCAAAGCGCTCCCGCGGTGGCGGAAACACCGCGTAAGGCGCGGATTGTTGAACAACTTCTGACGGAAAGCGGCCTCAGCCCGGGCACGGCGGAGGCGGTCTATTTCCAGCTGGTGGATTATCTCGATGGTGACAGCACCACGGCGAAGGAGGGGGCCGAAAGCGATGCGTGGGCTGGCGTCGTGCCCGCGCGGCAACCGGCAAATCAGATGATGCGCAGCATCGCGGAAATCAAACTGCTGCCGGCGTTCCCTGTTACGGCGTATCCGAAGGTGAGCAAGCTGTTATGCGCGCTGCCGGACGCTGCCAGCAAGGTCGATGTCAACACCCTGCAACCGGAACAGGCCGCCGTGCTGGCTGCCATGTTCCCCGGAAAACTGACGCGGGATGACGCCGTTCGCCTGTTGGATGCGCGTCCGGAATCGGGCTGGGAAAATATGGAAGCGTTCAGCAAAGCGCTGGAGCAGGCCTTCCCGCAGTTAAAAGACGATCTCCCGCAGGTGACGGATCAATTTTCTATAAACAGCCGGTACTTCCGCGTGAATTACACCGGCAATACCGATGAATTAACGCTTCGCGTGGTCAGCCAGCTTCAGGTGAATAACGAAGCCGGTGAGATCGTGACGTGGCAGCGTCGTTACCGAATGATTGAATAAGAAAAGTAGAACGTTATGAAACAGGTACTTTTTGTTCGTCCCGACAGCCGCGAGGGCGGGAAAATAATGTGGTGTGAGTCCGGCAGCGAGCGCGTCGAGGTGGCCGACAGCCTGGAGATGCTGGCCGAACACCCCCTGGCTACGCGCGTTTGTCTCCTGTTGCCCGCCAGCGACATGATTTTCCGCCATTTTACGCTGCCGAAAAAGGTGGCTTCTCAGGCGATGGCCTTCTCGTGGATGGCGGAAGAGACGCTGATTGGCGACGTGGACAACCTCCACTGGACGGTACTCCACAAAAAAGGCGCCGACGTCGACGCCGTGGCCATTGACGCCGACCGCCTGCGCGCGGCATTAACCCGCTGTCAGGAGGCCGGATTAAACGTGATTCAGGCCCTGCCTGATGCTTGGCTGCTGCCCGTGACGACAGGGGGCAGCACGCTGGTCGCACAGGATGATAGCTACTGGCTGCGTTTATCGCCCCATGTGGCGGGTGAAATGGAGGCAACCCTGTTGCCGCTGTTAATGCAGAAAGCCGGGGTCGGGGAAGTATGGTGTTACGGCGATGCGCCTGCGAAGGTGCACGTTGACGTGCAGCATGCCTGGCAGCATCCGCTGGCACTGATTCAGCCGCAGTGGCAAACCTGCCGCGTTAACCTGCTTCACGGTGAATTCAGCCTTAAGGCCGGTAATGGGCGGGCGGCGAAAAGTATGAAAGCCGCGATGGTGGCGGCAGGCGTGCTGTCTGTTGCTCTGCTGCTGGGGCCACGCATTGCAATGGCCTGGATGCTTGTGCAGCAGGAAAATCGGGTGCAGGAGGAGATCGTCCAGGTTTATCAGCACCATTTCCCCAGCATGCGCCAGCAGACCAATATCAAATATCACTTTGGCCAAAGCCTGAAAAAACAGAGCAAGGGATTCTTTCTTCAGCTTGATGAGCTGGAGAACGCCCGGCAGTCAGTTCCTGCGATGGAGATCGATCTGCTGGAGTACGATGCGCAGCAAAACACCCTGACGCTGAGCGTCAGCGCGCAAAACCAGCCCGCGTTGCAGGCGTTTGTTAACCAGACCAGTGAGAATTTTGATTTTACCTTACAGCCTGTTTCAACAACCGAACCGTATACCGCCATGATCGCAGGGAAACATAAATGAAAGAGCGAATCGCGCAGCTGAAGTCACGCTATCAGAATTACAGCACCCGGGAAAAAATTATTTTAAAAATATGTGCCGTTGCTATTGTGGGGGCAGCGGTGTATTACACAGGAGTGATCCCCCTGGATAATATGATTCAAAATAGTAAATCGACGCTTAAAAGACAAAAAGAGACCCTTAACTGGATGCGCAGTGAAATTGATAAAAATCATCTTCAGGTCCAGATAGTCAAAACGAATAATCCGCGTACGGTGGTCGAGAATAGCGCCCATGAAATTAACCTTTCACTGACGGATATGCGCCAGGAGGGGCAAACTTTATCGTTCGTGGTGAATCGGGTGAATGTTTATGAATTAAAAAGCTGGCTGCGCGAAATTAATCAGACCACCGGCGTGAGACTGCAAAAAATAAACCTCACGCCGGTGGACCACCTCAGCGACGTGAAAGCGCAGGTGCAGCTCACCTGGTCAAGAAACGCATGAATACCTTTTCGCTGATGCGGGACGCCTGCCCGGTAGGGTTCCCGATAATGAGTGCGATCCTGGGCGGCATTGTGGGCAGTTTTCTTGGCGTTGTCGCCGAGCGCGTACCGGGGATGGTGATGGATGAGGAGGGGAGTGGCAATCTGCTCTTTCCGGCCTCGCACTGTCCGGTGTGCCAGCACGCGCTTGCCGCGTGGGAAAACATCCCGCTGCTCAGCTGGCTGTTATTACGGGGGCGCTGCCACCAGTGCGGCAGCGCGATCCCGCTGCGACTCTTTCTGGTCGAACTGATCTCCGCCTTGTTTTTTGGCATCACGGCCTGGTGCATGCCGGACGTTCAGGCGCTGTTCTCTTTGTGGTTACTGGCGGCTTTTTTACTGCCGCTGGCCATGATCGACTGGCAGCACCAGCTGCTTCCGGACTGCCTGACCCAGCCGCTGCTGTGGGCGGGGTTAGTGCTCCATGCGTTTGACCACACGTTGCCGCTACGCGATGCGCTGTTCGGCGCAGTGGCGGGCTATCTGTCGCTCTGGCTGCTCTACTGGGCTTTTCGTCTGATCACGGGACGAGAAGGTCTGGGTTACGGGGATTTTAAGCTACTGGCGGCGCTGGGCGCCTGGTGCGGCTGGCAGGCGTTGCCCTCCATTGAACTGGCGGCAGCGTTAAGCGGTATTGTCGGTTATTTCGCCGTAAATAATTCAAATAAAAATAACCTCACTATTTCTTTTGGTCCTTATCTCGCCTTTGCTGGAATAGGGGTGTTTATGAGTCAGCAATTTGCTTTCACATTTTAAATATACAGGTCAAGATTTTTTATGAGTTTTTTCGATGGTAGAAGAGAAGGACGTCTCTTTATGCTCAGCGTATCGTAAAGGATATAAGCTACACGGAATTTGGGCTTGTATCTTTTAATGGAGGAATACAACGCAGCAACAATTTTTTTGTTCACGACACTCACGTTGGTTAAATACGCATTACGCGAAACGCATCCATGATCTCACGGAAGACATGGGTTATTACGTTACGAATAAATTTATCAGGAAATAAAAATGAAATTTATGAAGCCAAAATATCTGGCGCTCTTTATTGCGGCGGCAACCAGCTCCGCATTTGCAGCAGCGCCAGGTGCACCGACGATCGGCTATGGCAATGACAAATTTGCCCTGGTGGAAGTGGATCAGGCTGCCCAGGATTATAACAATCTTGTCAAAGTGCATAACGATGGCGTGGATGTAAAAGTTGAGTGGAACGTCTGGAGTGGTGATGCGCCAACTTCAGCGAAAGTTCTGCTGGACGGACAAACCGTATGGACCGGCGCAGCCGGCGCGACGGGCTCTGCAACGTTTAAAGTGAAAAAAGGCGGGCGTTATCAGGAACAGGTCGAAGTCTGTAACGCCAGCGGCTGTGCGAAAAGCGCCAGCAAGCTGATTATTGTGGCAGACACCGACGGTAGCCACCTGCTGCCGCTGAATACGTCTCTCAAAGAGAATAACAAAGCGTTTGCGAAGCATACCGATAAAGTGGTTGCGGCCTACTTCCCGGAGTGGGGCGTTTATGACCGTAACTTCCCGGTTGATAAGATCCCTGCGGCAAACCTCAACCACATTCTGTACGGCTTCATTCCAATCTGTGGCGGTGACGGCATCAACGACGGCCTGAAAACCATTGAAGGCGGCAACAGCTTCCGCGTGCTCCAGAACGACTGTAAGGGCCGACCTGACTATACCGTGGCGATCCACGACCCATGGGCTGCGCTGCAAAAACCACAGGCTGGCGTCTCCGGCTGGGACGACCCGTATAAAGGTAACTTTGGCCAGCTGATGGCGCTGAAAAAAGCGCATCCGGACCTGAAAGTGCTGCCATCTATCGGCGGCTGGACGCTCTCCGATCCCTTCTTCCACATGGGGGACCCGGCTATCCGCGCACGCTTTGTCTCTTCTGTGAAAGAGTTCCTCCAGACCTGGAAATTCTTTGACGGCGTGGATATCGACTGGGAATTCCCTGGCGGCGGCGGTGTGAGCGAAAACCTGGGCAATCCGCAGCAGGATAAAGCGACCTATACCGCGCTGATGCACGACCTGCGCACCATGCTGAACGAGCTGTCTGCACAGACGGGCCGTACCTATGAACTGACCAGCGCCATCGGTGCAGGCCGCGATAAGATCGAAGACGTGGATTACACTGCCGCTCAGCAGTACCTCGACCACATCTTCCTGATGAGCTATGACTTCTACGGCGGCTGGAGCAACACCGTTCTCGGCCACCAGGCGGCGCTGCGCGCGCCAGCATGGCGTCCGGACACTGACTACACCACTGAAAATGGCGTTAACGCGCTGCTTTCCCAGGGCGTACAACCAGGCAAGATCGTGGTGGGTGCGGGAATGTATGGCCGCGGCTGGACCGGCGTGCATGGCTACACCGGTAACAATCCATTCACCGGCACCGCTACAGGTATGGTGAAAGGGACCTGGGAACCCGGCGTGGTTGACTATCGTCAGATCGTTAACGAATACAAAGGCAAACCAGGCTGGGAATACGGCTACGACGCTGATGCGGAAGCCCCTTACGTCTTCAACAAAACTACCGGCGACCTGATCACGTATGAAGATGCGCGTTCAACCACGGCGAAAGGTAAGTATGTTCTGGCGAATAAACTGGGTGGCCTGTTCGCATGGTCTATCGACTCTGACACCGGTGACATCCTGAACGCGATGAACGAAAGTCTGCTGGGCGGCGACGCTACGCCGGTTGATCCGGTGGTCACCAACCACGCGCCAATCGCGTCCTCTGCCGATCAGAACGTGTCTGGCCCGGTAACCGTCACGCTCGATGGCTCTGCTTCAAGCGATCCTGATGGCGATGCGATTACCTACAAATGGACTCAGGTATCTGGTCCGTCGGTCACCATCACCAACAGCACCAAAGCGAAAGCGACCTTTAACGTTGCCGCCGCGACGTCCGACCAGACCATGGTGTTCCGCCTGACGGTGACCGATGCAAAAGGCCTGAGCAACGCGATTGATGTCCAGGTGGTGAACAAGGCGCCGAAAGCTAACCAGGCACCGGTTTTAAACCCAATGGAAGCGATCACGCTTGAATCAGGTGAAACCTATGCGCTGCATGCCCAGGCCGCGGATCCAGACGGAGATGCGTTGACCTACGCCTGGAGTGTACCAGCAGATATGCACGCTACCGGGACTGACTCCGCGAACGTGAACATCACTGCGCCGGAAGTGAGCTCGACGTCTACCTACACCCTGAGCGTGGTGGTGAGCGACGGTAAGACCAGCGTGCAGTCTAACGTCCAGGTCACCGTGAATCCGAAAGCGGCGCCTGCACCTGTGCCAGATGACGAAGACACTAACCCGGCGGATGACGTTACCCCTCCGGCTGATGATGTGACTCCACCGTCTGACAAAGGGAGCTGCGATGCACCTGTGGATGCTAACGCCAGCAAATATGCGGCGTGGGAATCCAGCAAAATCTACAACGGTGGCGATACCGTAAGCTTCGACCATCTGGTGTGGAAAGCGAAGTACTGGACTCAGGGCAATCAGCCTGGCTTCGGTGTGGATGCATGGGAGCTGGTAAGCAACGTGAAGATGAACTGGCGTTCTGACCTGGTCTACAACGGCGGCGACACCACCACCTATGAAGGAAACGTTTACCGTGCGAAATGGTGGACCCGTGGTGATAATCCAGCCAACAGCGACGTATGGGTAAAAGAAGGCGCATCAACAGACTGCAAATAATCTAACCCATTAATGACTCCCCCTTTTAGAGGGGGAGTGATTCAAAATTCATTTTACAGGATGTTGGTAAGGAGAAATAACCGAAACTGTCAGCAGGTAAAAATGAAAAAGTTGATTTTGTTGTTATTGATAATAAGCCAAAGCGCTCTGGCAAACTGTTGGAATAAAGCGGCGCATTATTATCATGTCGACCCTTATTTACTGTACGCGATAGCGAATGTGGAATCCGGAATGAACCCGTATGCGGTTGGGCAAAACCGCGATGGCACGCGGGATGTCGGGCTGATGCAAATCAACAGTTCGCATTTTACCGCGCTGGAAAGCAGAGGAATCGACGAATACCGGTTAATCACGGAGCCGTGTACCTCGATCATGGTCGGGGCTTCTATCCTTGCCGGGATGATCAGGGTGTATGGCTATAACTGGGAAGCCGTTGGCGCGTATAACGCCGGACTGAAAAAAGAAAATTATCCGCAGAGGATGAAATATGCCCATAAGGTCTGGGCCAAATATCAGCAACTCAAATTAGCAGCACGTTATTAACGTTTTTTATTTTTGAAGAATTCCTGAAGGTGTTCTTCGAAAAGTGAAAACAGCTGAATGTGGTTTATGTATTAACGGAGTAATACCTAAGCCGGGATTTTAACATTTAATTTTAAACGAACAGGAAAACTGAAATGAACAAAAGGACGTTACTGAGTGTACTCATTGCGGGAGCCTGCGTGGCGCCACTCATGGCTCAGGCTGCTAACCTGAAGGAGACCAGCAGTGAGCCGTACACCATCAAAGCCAGCGATCTGGCGAAGAAAGAGAAGGAACTGACGGACTTCCCGCTGATGGCTTCGGTTAAAGAGACCATCCAGACGCTGGATAACGCGCAGGTCGAACTGATTGAGCCAGGCCGGGCGGCGAACCCGGACAACGTTAAACGCGTTGAAGGGATTGTGAAAGCCAGCGACTGGGAATATCTCTTCCCGCTGCGCGCGCAGGCCTATACCTACAGCAACTTCCTGAAAGCCGTGGGTAAATTCCCGGCGCTGTGTAAGACCTACAATGACGGTCGTGACAGCGACGCCATCTGCCGCAAAGAGCTGGCCACCATGTTTGCCCACTTTGCCCAGGAGACCGGCGGCCACGAAAGCTGGCGTCCGGAAGCCGAATGGCGTCAGGCGCTGGTCCACGTACGTGAAATGGGCTGGAGCGAAGGGCAGAAGGGCGGTTATAACGGCGAATGTAACCCGGACGTCTGGCAGGGGCAGACCTGGCCTTGCGGTAAAGATAAAGACGGCGATTTCCTGAGCTACTTCGGTCGTGGTGCGAAACAGTTGTCCTACAATTACAACTACGGTCCATTCTCTGAAGCGATGTACGGCGACGTGCGTACGCTGCTCGACAAACCTGAGCTGGTGGCGGACACCTGGCTGAACCTGGCGAGTGCGATCTTCTTCTTCGCCTATCCGCAGCCGCCAAAACCAAGCATGTTGCAGGTGATCGACGGTACATGGCAGCCGAACGACCACGATAAAGCCAACGGTCTGGTTCCGGGCTTTGGTGTGACCACCCAGATCATCAACGGCGGCGTTGAGTGCGGCGGCCCGACTGAAATTGCGCAGTCTCAAAACCGTATCAAGTACTACAAAGAGTTCGCGAATTACCTGAAAGTGCCTGTTCCGGCGAACGAAGTGTTGGGTTGCGCCAACATGAAGCAGTTCGACGAAGGTGGCGCAGGCGCCCTGAAGATTTACTGGGAACAGGACTGGGGATGGAGCGCGGATACTCCGGACGGCAAAACCTACTCTTGCCAGCTGGTGGGTTACCAGACCCCGTTCAGCGCATTTAAAGACGGTGACTACAGCAAGTGCGTGCAGCACTTCTTTAACGTGAAAATTGTTAACGACGAGGGTTCTTCCGAGACCCCGGACGAAACGCCGGTCACGCCAACACCGACGCCATCTGGTGATGAAACGCCAGCGCCGACACCAACACCAACGCCGGATGAAACGCCGGTTGTGGTGAACCACGCGCCGGTTGCGCAGATTGCCGGTCCGATCGGCGCAGTTGAAGCGGGTGCGCAGGTTTCTCTGAGCGCGGAAGGCTCTACCGATCCAGATGGCAACACGCTGACGTATACCTGGCGTTCCCAGGATGGTCAGACTGTTACCGGTCAGGACAAAGCGGTTGTGACCTTCACCGCGCCAGAGTCTGCGACGGCGCAGCAGTATGAAGTGAGCCTGACCGTCAGCGATGGCGAGCTGAGCAGCACCACGTCTTACCTGCTGAACGTGAAAGCGAAAGCGGCAACGCCATCCGGAGAAGATACGTCTTACCCGGCATGGAGCGCGAACAGCAAGTACAACGCCGGTGATATCGTGAACAACCACGGTAAACTGTTCCAGTGCAAACCGTTCCCGTACAGCGGCTGGTGTAACAACTCTCCAACGTACTATGAACCAGGCGCAGGTCTGGCATGGGCTGAAGCCTGGACGGCGTTATAAACAGCAAACGGCAACCCCCAGGGTTGCCGTTTTAGTGTCTGCACCCTCTCCCGGTGGGAGAGGGCCGGGGTGAGGGCATCAGTCCGCACTCTCTGTTTTTTGCCGGGTGGCGCTGCGCTTATCCGGCCTACATGAGGCTGGAACGCTTACCGGTGCAACTTCCCGTGATCCCGTAACCACGCCGCCGTACGCACTATCCCTTCATCCAGCGAGACAATCGGTTTATACCCCAGCTCGTTCTCCGCCCGCGAAATATCCAGCGTAAAATCAAAGTTGAGCTTCGACACACCGTAATGCGTCAGCGCAGGCTCTTTCGCCGATTTACTGCCAAAGCGCTCCATGCTGCGGGCAATCATGTCCAGCATCGGGTAAGGAACGGAACGGATCCGGCAGTCGATTTTTAACTCGTCAATCAGCCTTTGCACAATGCTGCGCAGGGTACAGGGTTCGCCGTTGGTGATGTTGTACGCGCGGCCCGACACCAGCTTATCGCATTCCGGCTGGCTCGCCAGCCACATGGCGTGAACGGCATTTTCGTAATAGGTCATGTCCACCAGCGCATCGCCGCCGCGCGGTAACAGCACGCTGCCGTAGTGGTGCATCATCTGGGCCAGTCGCGGGATAAAGACTTTGTCGTGCGGCCCAAACAGGCTCTGCGGACGCAGCACGGTAAAGCGGGTGTGCGGGTTTGACTGGGCCAGCAGGTCGATCACCTCTTCGCCCGCCGCTTTACTGCGGGCAAACTCACAGGCGAAGCGCGCCGGGCGGAAATCTTCCTGAATATCACGATGGTGGTGATAGTCGAAATAGAGCGACGGGGAGGAGATATGAATAAAGTTACGCACGCCCCAGGCGACGGCCCATTCGCCCAGACGACGCGTGGCCCGCACGTTGGCGAGATCAAAGGCTTCCTGGGTACCCCACGGAGAGGTAAAACTGGAGCAGTGCCACAGCGTATCGATACCGGCGAGCATCACCTTGGCCTGAGAGGAGACCAGCTCCGTCAGATCGGCATGGACAAATTCAGCGCCCATTTTTTGCAGGAGCTTACCCATCGCCTCATTGCGACCGGTGGCCCTCACGCTGATGCCTTTGTTGCGCAGAAACTCGACCGCATTTCGGCCTAAGCCGCTGGTCGCCCCGGTAACCAGTACCTTCATAACAATCCACTGTGTTGAAAAGAATTTCGTGCGCATTCTTTCGTGAATTACGATGTGTTGCAATGGGAAAGGTGAAAGATTAAGAGTTTTATTTAGTTATTTTCCCGCTTTTCTTCTGCCAGTTGCGCAATCCGTTTCGCCATTCCGCGGAAGATAAACAGGTGTGCCGGGATCATCAGCAACCAGTAAAACAGACCCGGCATTCCGTGCGGATGCCACCATGCCCGAACGTCCAGTTCACGATGGTCGCCGTTGTCCTTGAGGGTGAAGCAGAGCCGCCCCAGCCCCGGCGCCTTCATGCCAAACAGCAGCGCCAGCTGTTTTTCCGGCTCAACAATAATCACTTTCCAGCTGTCGACGGTATCGCCCACCTTCAGCCAGGGATGGGCAGGGCGGCCTTTTGCCAGCCGGTGACCGACCAGCAGATCCAGCGCGCCGCGCGTTTGCCACAGAATATTGCCGAAGAAATAGCGCTCTTTGCCGCCGATCTGGTTCACAACTTCCCACAGCGCTGCCAGGCTGGCCGTGGTTTTTACCGTACAGCCCGCCTGTTTCGGATAATAGCCGTACTCGGGCCGCCAGCGGGCAAACGCCTGCGCGTCATAACCCCAGTCGCTGGAGTTCACCAGCTTCTCTTCCTCTTTCAGCGTGTTGCGCACCGCGTCGTCAAAGCGGATGAGTTCCTGGGGAATTAAGGCGCGCAGCGCGCGATCGTCCGCCAGCAGATCGTGCTTCAACCCCTGGATAAGCGCTTTGGCGGTCGTCGGCGGCACGGAGGTGATCACATTCAAAAACCACACCGATATCCAGCGGGTCGGGAAGGGGATGGGGATCAGCCAGCGGTGGCGGCCACTCACCCGCATAAAATGTTCGAACTGCGCCTGATAGCTCAGCACTTCCGGACCTGCCGCCTCCAGCACGCGATGCTGCTCCGCCGGGTGATCCAGCAATGCCACCAGATAATGGAGTAAATTCTCCAGCGCAATGGGCGTGGTGCGCGAGCGTACCCAGCGCGGCGGCGTCAGCACAGGCAGGTTGTAGACCATATCGCGCATCACTTCGAATGCGGCGGACCCCGCGCCGACGATGATCCCTGCCCGCAGTTCGGTAACGGGGATACGGGCGCTCCGCAGCGTTTCTGCCGTCAGCTGTCGGGCGCGCAGATGGTCTGACTGCTCGTGCTCAGGCGCCTGGAGCGAGCTTAAAAAAATCACCTGCTTCACCGGCGTTTGCAGCAGCGCATCACGAACGTTCATCGCCACCTGACGCTCGTGGGCGATAAAATCGCCGCCTTCGCCCATGCTGTGGACAAGGTAGTAAAGCGTATCGACCCCTTCCAGCAGCGCAGGAAGCGCTTTCGGCCAGCTAAGGTCAACGTTGTGACACGTCACGCCAGGCAAATGTAGCTTTTGCAGGCGTTCCGTGTTGCGTGCCGCTGCCAGCACCTGGTGCCCCTGCTGGCTTAACGCAGTGGTCAGATGCTGACCGATATACCCGCTGGCGCCGAGCACCAGAATACGTTGCGGCACGGTATGCTCCTTAACGCTGTAAAAATGCCTGCCAGTGTTCCACCACCTCGGTCAACTGCTCGCGGTTAACGTCAAGATGCATCACCAGACGCACGACAGGGGAGGCGTTAATCAGCACGCCTCGGGCTTTCATAAAGTCGCCCAGCGCGGCAGCATGCTCATCGCCGACGCGGATAAACAGCATGTTGGTGTCGTGACGCATGACATCAGCGCCGATTTCACGCAGCTGCGCTGCCATCCACGCCGCATTGTCGTGATCGTCTTTCAGGCGTGACACGTTATTTTTCAGGGCGTACAGTCCGGCAGCCGCCAGAATACCCGCCTGACGCATCCCGCCGCCGGTCATTTTGCGCCAGCGGTTGGCGCGCCTGATGTAGTCCGCGCTGCCAACCAGCAGAGAACCTACCGGCGTACCCAGCCCTTTAGAGAGGCAAATGGTGAACGAGTCGCAATATTGGGTGATCGCTTTCAGCTCGCAGCCGTACTCCACCACGGCGTTGAAGATACGTGCGCCGTCAACGTGCAGGCCGAGCTTACGCTCGCGGGTAAAGTCCCGTGCCGCTTTCAGGTATTCGCGCGGCAGGACTTTACCGTTATGGGTGTTTTCGAGGCTCAGCAGTTTAGTGCGGGCGAAGTGAATATCGTCGGCTTTGATTTTCGCCGCGACTTTGTCCAGCGGCAGCGTACCGTCCGGTGCGGCATCGATCGGCTGCGGCTGGATGCTGCCAAGCACCGCCGCACCGCCGGCTTCGTACAGGTAGTTATGCGCCCCCTGGCCGACGATATACTCCTCGCCGCGCTCGCAGTGGCTGAGCAGCGCCACCAGGTTAGCCTGCGTGCCGGTGGGCAGGAACAGGGCAGCCTCTTTACCGCTCAGCTCTGCCGCATAGCGCTGGAGTTCGTTGACCGTCGGGTCATCGCCGTAGACGTCGTCCCCGACCGGGGCGGCCATCATCTCTTCGAGCATGGCGCGGCCCGGACGGGTAACGGTATCACTACGTAAATCAATCATTTCACATCCCTTTAATTTAAGAGGTCTTGTGAAATGTTTTACCTGAGCCAGTTGGTTTTTGCTAGTTCGATCACTTCGTCACCGCGCCCGCTGATGATGGCGCGCAGCATGTAGAGGCTAAAACCTTTGGCCTGTTCCAGCTTGATTTGAGGCGGGATCGCCAGCTCTTCTTTGGCGACCACCACATCCACCAGCACCGGGCCGTCGATGGCGAAGGCGCGTTGCAGGGCGTCGTCCACCTCTGAGGCTTTCTCCACCCTAATACCGGTGATACCGCAGGCTTCGGCGATGCGGGCGAAGTTGGTGTCGTGCAGTTCGGTGCCGTCCGTGAGGTAGCCTCCGGCCTTCATCTCCATCGCCACGAAGCCCAGAACGCTGTTGTTAAAGACCACGATTTTGAGCGGAAGCTTCATCTGCGCCACCGACAGGAAATCCCCCATCAGCATACTGAACCCGCCGTCGCCGCACATCGCCACCACCTGACGTTCCGGTGCCGTCGCCTTTGCACCCAGCGCCTGCGGCATGGCGTTGGCCATTGAGCCATGGTTGAACGACCCAAGCAGGCGACGTTTGCCGTTCATTTTCAGATAGCGCGCGGCCCAGACGGTGGGCGTTCCTACGTCGCAGGTGAAGATGGCATCGTCGTCGGCGAAGTGGCTGATCTGCTGCGCCAGATACTGCGGGTGGATCGCTTTTTCGCTCGGTTTGGCGAGATCGTCCAGCCCCTTGCGCGCATCGCGATAATCGCTCAGGGCTTTATCGAGGAATTTGCGGTCCGTTTTTTCTTCCAGCAGCGGCAGCAGGGCGGCGAGGGTGGATTTGATATCGCCGATAAGCGCCATATCCACCTTGCTGTGCGCGCCGATGCTGCCGGGATTAATGTCGATCTGGATAATTTTGGCATCCGTCGGGTAGAACGCGCGGTACGGGAACTGGGTGCCGAGCAGGATCAGCGTGTCGGCGTTCATCATGGTGTGGAAGCCGCTGGAAAAACCGATCAGCCCGGTCATGCCGACATCGTACGGGTTATCGTATTCAACGTGCTCTTTCCCGCGCAGGGCGTGCACAACTGGCGCCTTCAGCTTACCGGCAAATTCCACCAGCTCTTTATGCGCGCCGGCGCAGCCGCTGCCGCACATCAGGGCGATATTGCTGGAGTATCGCAGCAGCTGTGCCAGCTTTTTCAGCTCTTCTTCGGCAGGGGTAATGGTTGGCTGGGGCGCAGAGTACCAGTGGGTGGTGGCGGTTTCAGGTGCGGCCTTCAGCGCCACGTCCCCCGGCAGCACAACCACCGAAACCCCGCGATTCAGGATCGCCTTACGCATGGCTATCGCCAGCACCTGTGGGATCTGCTCCGGCGATGAGACCAGCTCGCAATAGTGGCTGCATTCACGGAACAGCTCCTGCGGATGCGTCTCCTGAAAATAGCCGCTACCGATTTCAGATGACGGAATGTGAGCCGCAATCGCCAGCACCGGAACATGGTTGCGGTGACAGTCGAACAGACCGTTGATGAGGTGCAGGTTTCCCGGTCCGCAGGAACCTGCACAGACGGCGAGTTCACCCGTAAGCTGCGCTTCGGCACCGGCGGCAAAGGCGGCGACTTCTTCATGGCGGGTGGGCATCCACTCAATAGTTTTCATCTTGTTAAGGCTATCGCTGAGTCCGTTCAGAGAATCGCCAGTGACGCCCCAGATACGCTTTACGCCAGCCTGCTCAAGGGTTTTCGCTATGTATGCAGCCACAGTTTGTTTCATGGTTGTCCGTCTCCTTTTTGTGATATCGCTTACAAGCTTAGAAGAAAGTCGCTGTATTGCCTGCTCAGTATTCTTTATGTACAGGTGGTTTTTCTGCGCGACGCGCCGCCAGCGGGCTGAGGTTGGGGCGGGAGGAAGCGGGTTTGCAGACCCTTTTTTCCTGATGGTGCATAAGTTGTTGATTTTATATGGTTAGGCTGAAGGGGAATAAAAAAGGGGTTGGAGGGAGTTTTTGAGGTATTGGTTTATCAGACAAAGGGATAGATGTAGATTGCTTCAGTTCACTGCCGGGCAGGCAGCTTAGAAAGTTAAGCCCGATTTGCGGAGCTGAAACACTGACGTTCACTGCCGGGCAGGCAGCTTAGAAATACGGCGACACCGACACGCGCCAGCGTGTTTTGTTCACTGCCGGGCAGGCAGCTTAGAAATCTTGCCTGATTTGCTCATGCCTTTAGTCACGGTTCACTGCCGTACAGGCCGTAGGCACAATGTAGGCCGGGTAAACGTAGTGCCACCCGGCAAAAAGCCCGGTGGCGCTGACGCTTACCGGGCCTACAGAGGTTCCAAAGGCAAATGCGCTGGCCTGCATGGGCAAAAAGCCCGGTGGCGCTGACGCTTACCGGGCCTACAGGGTTCCAAAGGCAAAAGCGCTGGCCTGCACGGGCAAAAAGCCCGGTGGCGCTGACGCTTACCGGGCCTACAGGGGTTACAAAGGCATATGCGCTGGCCTGCATGGGCAAAAAGCCCGGTGGCGCTGACGCTTACCGGGCCTACAGGAGTTTCAAAGGCAAATGAGCTGGCCTGCACGGACAAAAAAGCCCGGTGGCGCTGACGCTTACCGGGCCTACAGGTGAACCACGACAGATTATGCGAGGACAAGATCGCCCTGCGGATGGCACGAACATGCCAGCACATAGCCCTCCGCGATTTCCGCGTCGGTCAGCGTCATGGTGCTGGTGACCGTGTACTCACCGGAAACCACTTTGGTCTTACAGCAACCGCACACCCCGGCGCGACAGGCCGCTGCCACCGGTACGTTGTTGCTTTCCAGCGCTTCAAGCAGCGTGGTGCCCACGCGGCCAAAGAAGGTCTGCGCCGGTTGCAGCTTCGTGAACTTCATCCCGCTGGTCGCCGCTTCAGCTACAGGCGTGAAGAACTGCTCTTTGAAGAAGCGGGTCACGCCGAGCGCTTTCACTTCTTTCTCCACGATCTCCATGTACGGCGCCGGGCCGCAGGTCATCACGATGCGGTTCGCAATATCCGGCACGCTTTGCAGCAGCTCGCGGCTCAGGCGCCCCGCGACAAAACCGTGCGTCGCGTTGTGCTCGGCCACCAGCGTCACCGGATAGTTGCGCCATTCTTCGGCAAAAATCACATCTTCCGGGGAACGAACGCTGAAAATCACCTGCACGTCGGCCTGAGGTCGGTATTTCGCCAGCCAGCGACGCATCGACATAATCGGCGTCACGCCACAACCCGCCGCCAGCAGCAGGAATTTATCTTCCGTCTTGTCGTCACAGGTAAACTCGCCCTGCGCGTCAGACAGCCAGATGTAATCCCCGCGCTTCACGTCCCGGGTCAGCCACTCGGATCCTGCGCCGTCATCAATACGACGAACGGTGAGCGTAATGTACTCGCTCACGCCCGGCGTGGAGGAGATCGTGTAGGCGCGCAGAGTATCCGCCGAATTACGCACGCTCACCAGCGCATACTGGCCCGCGCGGTACGGATAATAGTCATGGCACAGCAGCGACAGCGTCCACACATCCGGCGTCTCCTGATGGATGTGATGAACCTGCATCCGCCACGGACATTGTGAGGTTGGCATGGTCATGAGTTACTCCTTACGCGCTCAGCAGTTGCTTCATATCATCTTCAACGTTGGTCACAGAACGCAGACCAAATTTCTCGTTCAGGATGGCCAGCAGATCCGGCGTCAGGAAGCCTGGCGCGGTCGGCCCGGTGACGATGTTGGTCACGCCGAGAGAGAGCAGGGTCAACAGGATAACGATCGCTTTCTGCTCGAACCAGGAGAGCACCAGCGACAGCGGCAGATCGTTCACGCCGCAGCCCAGTTTCTCTGCCAGCGTGACCGCCAGAATGATGGCTGAATATGCATCGTTACACTGACCCGCATCCACCAGGCGCGGCAGACCTTCGATGTTGCCGAAGTCCAGCTTGTTGAAACGGTACTTACCGCAGGCCAGGGTCAGGATCAGACAGTCTTCCGGTACGCGGGTGGCGAAATCGGTGAAGTAGTTACGTTCCCCGCGCGCGCCGTCACAGCCGCCGATCAGGAAGATGTGACGCAGTTTTTCACGGCTGACGAGGTCAATCAGGGAATCCGCCGCACCCAGCAGGGTTTCACGACCAAAACCGACGGTGATGAGGTGCGGAATTTCGCTGTACGGGAAGCCTGCCATCTGCTGCGCCTGAGCGATAACCGGACCGAAATCGTCGCCTTCAAGGTGGCTCACGCCCGGCCAGCCGACGATGCTGCGGGTCCAGATACGGTCGTCATACGCGCCGACGGTCGGGTCGATGATGCAGTTAGAGGTCATGACGATTGGGCCAGGGAAGCGGGCGAACTCCACCTGCTGGTTCTGCCAGCCGCTGCCGTAGTTACCGATCAGATGCTTAAATTTACGCAGCTCCGGGTAACCGTGCGCGGGCAGCATTTCGCCGTGGGTATAAACGTTAACGCCGGTGCCTTCGGTCTGCTTCAGCAGGTTGTAGAGATCTTTCAGGTCATGACCGGAGATCAGGATGCATTTGCCTTCGGTCGCTTTGACGTTGACCTGCGTTGGCGTTGGGTGGCCGTAGGTGCTGGTTTCACCGGCATCCAGAATGCTCATCACTTTGAAGTTCATCTGGCCGATTTCCATCGAGCATTCCAGCAGGGCGTTCATATCGGAAGGCCAGGTGCCCAGCCAGGCCATGATTTTGTGGTACTGGGCGTAAATAGCGTTGTCGTACTGGCCGAGTACGTGCGCGTGTTCCATATAGGCCGCGGCACCTTTCAGACCGTACAGGCACAGCAGGCGCAGGCCGAGGATGTTTTCGCCAATCGCCGCTTTGTCTTTATTGGGAGTAAATTCTGCGGCCTGACGCTGTAGCTCGCCCAGGTCGTCGCTCACCAGCTGTAGCTCCGCCATCGGGTTGTCCACGCGGGCGCTGGCGTCGGCATTCAGGCACTGCGCTTTCAGGGCTTCACGCAGGGCAATCGCTTCGCGGGCATAGCCCACAATGCGTGGAGAATCGAAGTTAACGTTGGTCAGCGTGGAGAAAAATGCGCGCGGCGCAAAGCTGTCGACATAGTGATCAACAATGCCATATTCACGGGCTTTGAAGGCCCAGGCGGACAAGCCTTGCAGCGCCGCAATCAGCAGATCCTGGAGATCGGATGTTTCAGCGGTTTTGCCGCACATACCCTGCGCGTAAGAGCAGCCGTTGCCTGCTGGGGTACGGATGGTTTGTTCACATTGCACACAAAACATAATCACACCTGTTAAAGTTATATTTGAGATACATGTTTAAGGTTATGCCTGTGCCACAGCAGAGAAAAGTGCTTTCTTATACTAAGTGGAGGGTTATTGATTTAGCGCAATTTTGGCGGCAGGTTCACTACCGCCAAAGCAGTATCAGGCTGAGAAGAACGCCATCAGAATGGGGACCAGCAGGCTCAGAATAAAGCCGTGTACGATGGCGGCAGGAACCATCTCCAGCCCTCCCGAGCGCTGTAACACCGGCAGGGTAAAGTCCATTGAGGTGGCCCCGCACAGGCCCAGCGCGGTAGAGCGGCTGCGGCGTACCAGGCCGGGGATCAGCATGATGGCTATCAGCTCGCGCGCCAGATCGTTAAAGAAGGCGGCGCTGCCGATCACCGGACCAAACGATTCGGTCAGCAGAATACCGGAGAGCGAATACCAGCCGAAACCGGACGCCATCGCCAGGCTGGTTTTCAGCGGCAGATCGAGAATAAAGGCGTTAATCACTCCCCCCGCCAGTGAGCTGGCCACAACGATAACGGCAACCATCATGCCCCGGCGGTTAAGGACAATCTGTTTCAGCGTCATGCCATTATTTCGCAGCTGAATACCAATCAGGAAGAGCAGGAAAATAAGCGTATATTCGCTGGCCTCCGTTGCGTGCTGTAAAAATGCCCAGCCGGTCAGACCCAGTAAAAAACCGAGTACCACCACGCCGCATAGTTTTAATGATTCCAGCGCCATCGCAATACGGGAGGGAAGCTTTTCCTGATGGTGGTGATTTTTCCAGGGAATAGTGCGTTCCAGCCAGAACAGCGCAGCAATATTGCACAGCAGAATAACCACTACCGTAACCGCAGAATAATGCAGGATGGAAAGCAAGTTCGTCGCCAGATTATCCAGGAAGGCCAGGCTGATCCCCATAAAGAACAGAATGACGTAAACAATCCAGCTGAGAAAACGATTAATAAGCTTTAAGGCCGATTCATGACGCAGCGGAATAAGGTAGCCCACAATCAGGGGCAGAAGAATGATGAGGAGTCCTGAGAACATGAACAGCCGGTCCTTTTGAGTTTTCGTTAAGCGCCAGAGACACTACCCAATAAAGGCTGTACAGTAAAGCGGCAAAAGAAAGCCGGGTGGCGGCTGCGCCTTACCCGGCTTGTCTATTTGGGGTGGTGCGGCCTGATGCCCTCACCCCGGCCCTCTCCCACAGGGAGAGGGGGAAAACCATTAATCGTGTTTTTCCAGCAGGGTGCGATACAGCACGCCGCCCAGAATACCGCCGATAATAGGCATCACCCAGAACAGCCACAGCTGTTCAAGCGCCCAGCCGCCCTGGAAAATAGCCACCGCGGTGCTGCGCGCCGGGTTAACGGAGGTGTTGGTCACCGGAATGGAGATGAGGTGGATCAGCGTCAACGCCAGACCAATAGCGATGGGGGCAAAGCCCGCAGGCGCGTATTTGTCCGTTGCGCCGTGGATCACCAACAGGAAGCCTGCGGTGAGCACAATTTCAATCACGATGGCAGACAGCATCGAGTAGCCGCCTGGAGAGTGTTCGCCGAAGCCGTTCGACGCAAATCCGCTGGCCGCGGCGTCAAACCCGGCTTTACCGCTGGCAATTACGTACAGCACCGCCGCGGCAATAATACCGCCAATAACCTGGGCAATAATATAGCCAACAATATCTTTCGCCGGGAAACGTCCGCCCGCCCATAATCCTAATGTGACGGCCGGGTTGAAATGACCGCCGGAAATATGCCCCACGGCGAATGCCATGGTTAATACAGTTAAACCGAATGCCAGCGCGACGCCGACAAAGCCAATACCTAATTCCGGAAATGCGGCTGCCAGTACTGCGCTACCGCAGCCACCAAACACCAGCCAGAATGTACCAAAGCATTCTGCCGCTAATTTTCTGAACATAACCACCTCAATAATAAACGTCCGCGCCCATTCCTGCGCGCGGGTTATATCGCCATAAAGGGATGACGACTCAAAGAGCCAGTATTTTGAAACCATCAACATCCCTTCGCCACTCAAATAAATTCACTAAATTTGATTTAAGGCAATGTGATGTCAATCCTTGTTCAGATAGGAGGTAATAAGAGCATAGCCCAATAATTAAGGGGGCGTATATTCTGCTGTCGTGACCCACAGCCTGCCGCTATACTGCTGATAACTTGAAGGAAAAAGTGGCCGAATTGCGGGGGATGTATGCTACTCGAACGTGTGGAGATTGTCGGGTTTCGCGGGATTAACCGCCTGTCGCTGCAACTGGAACAGAACAACGTCCTGATAGGCGAAAATGCCTGGGGTAAATCCAGCCTGCTGGATGCCCTGACGCTGCTACTTTCGCCCGAAGAGAACTTGTACCACTTCGTTCATGATGACTTCTGGTTTCCGCCAGGGGATGTCAACGGACGCGAGAAACACCTGCATATCATTCTGACCTTCCGCGAATCCGAGCCCGGCCGCCATCGCGTGCGTCGTTTTCGCCCTATGTCGCCCTGCTGGGTGCCCTGTGAAGATGGTTTCCAGCGTATTTTCTATCGCCTTGAGGGCGAAATGGCGCAAAACGACGGGGTGTTAACCCTGCGTGAATTTCTTGATGAGAAGGGAAATCCGATCCCGCTCGATAATATTGACGAGCTTGCCCGCCATCTTATCCGCCTCTCCCCCGTGCTGCGCTTACGAGACGCGCGCTTTATGCGGCGGATCCGTAACGGCACCGTGCCGAATATGCCCGAGGTGGAAGTGACCGCCCGCGAACTGGATTTCCTCGCCCGTGAACTGGTCTCACGGCCGCAGAACCTCACCGACGGCCAGATCCGTCAGGGACTGTCTGCCATGGTGCAACTGCTGGAGCACTATTTCTCCGAGCAGGGAACGGGGCAGGCGCGCCACCGTCTGATGCGTCGCCGCTCGCACGATGAACAACGAAGCTGGCGCTATCTCGATATTATCAACCGCATGATCGACCGCCCCGGCGGGCGCACGCATCGGGTGATCCTGCTGGGATTATTCTCCACGCTTTTACAGGCGAAAGGGACGGTGCGCCTGGATCGGGACGCGCGCCCGCTGCTGCTGGTGGAAGATCCGGAAACGCGGCTGCACCCGATTATGCTTTCCGTGGCGTGGCATCTTCTTAATTTGCTACCGTTGCAGCGAGTCACCACCACGAATTCCGGAGAGCTGCTCTCTCTGACGCCGGTGGAGTATGTCTGCCGCCTGGTGCGTGAATCGTCGCGGGTCACCGCTTACCGGCTCGGGCCCGGCGGGTTAAATGCCGAAGATGGCCGACGAATTGCGTTTCATATCCGTTTTAACCGTGCCTCTTCCCTGTTTGCCCGCTGCTGGTTGCTGGTGGAAGGGGAAACGGAAACCTGGGTGATAAACGAGCTGGCTCGCCAGTGCGGACACCACTTTGACGCCGAAGGGATCAAAGTGATCGAATTTGCTCAGTCTGGCTTAAAACCGCTGATCAAATTTGCGCGCCGGATGGGGATAGAGTGGCACGTACTGGTGGATGGCGATGAGGCGGGTAAAAAATATGCGGCGACCGTGCGCAGCCTGCTCAATAACGATCGTGAAGAGGAGCGGGAACATCTGACCGCGCTGCCTGCGATGGACATGGAGCACTTTATGTACCGCCAGGGATTTGACGACGTCTTTCACCGCGTGGCGATGATCCCGGTAGATGTGCCCATGAATATGCGCCGGGTGATTGCCAAAGCTATCCATCGGTCGTCAAAACCGGATTTGGCCATTGAAGTTGCGACGGAAGCGGGCAGGCGAGGCGTGGAGTCGGTGCCCACGCTGCTGCGTAAAATGTTCTCCCGCGTCCTCTGGCTGGCTCGCGGGAGGGCCGATTAACGGGCAGTCGCCTGCGAAACCTGTTGGATCAGGCTATCAAGCAGGGCATAGCGGCGGCGGTATTCGGACCGTTTTTTACTCGCAATCTCTTCCATCGGTTTGCGTGGCATGGTCAGCGGCAGGGCAAAGTTGCCGTTATCCTGCTGCTGTCCGCCAAGGGAGCGCCAGAAGCTGTCATAGTCAGCCAGCAATTTTCCCTCTTTTTTCTTGCGATAGCGCCAGCTGCGGTAGATGTGGGTGGCGTTACTCACCGCGAGGATCTGCTCGACCGGGAAGGCGCCTGCCAGCGTCATGACCGCTTCAACCAGCAGACGTTTTGGGAACAGTCCGTGACAGGCTTTGGTCGCCAGCTGAATGTGCTCGTGCGGGACATGCGCTTTCGCCCCCTGCATTCCGCCGATGAAGAGCGTTGGCTTGCCCTGGTATGTGCACAGCGTAAAGGTCAGCTCGGCCAGCACCGTGTTCTGGTGGTCGCAAAAAGTGAGGGTCGCTTCCCCTTCTTTGTCCAGAAACGCATCCGCGCTCAGGCGAACGCTAAACTGCTGCTCCTCTTTGCCCGTTAACGTCACCAGCATAATGCCCTGGCTGGAGAGGTAACCGTTCAGCAGCGACGCCGGAAGATGGCGGCTCATCATCTCATAGTGATCGTTCAATGCGTCCAGCGTAGTCTGACGGCCCATATTGACGGTCAGCCACGGCCGGTGCAGGCGGCACGGCAGGCCGGGCTGCACGCGCAGGATCTGCATCAGACGGGGCTGTTTTGCAAGATTTCCGAGCAGGCGCGCAGTGGTGAACGGCGTTGCCAGCGAGCGCAACATAAACTTACGTCGATAGGCCGGATTTTGCCACGCCAGCCCCGGCGTGAGGGCACCCGATGCCAGGCTTTTAAACAGTTGCCAGCCCGATTTAGGCTGGGGCAGCGTTGAATAAGGTGTATCGACGATGGAAGACATGTTAGATCCTGCTTCTTGTGGAATATCGCTATTTCAGCAGGCGCTTTATCAACATCGGGTAAACAATTCCCGACGATTACGGGGATCGGGGGTTTCGTTGAGGAGTGGTTTAGATAAAATCAACGGTGATGATAGCCAGAAAAATTATTTGGAATATTTATGAACCTGAAGGGAAAACGCAGAAAGCTGTTTCTGCTGCTGGCGGTAGTGGTGTTAGCGGGCGGATTCTGGTTATGGAAGGTACTGAACGCGCCGGTACCACAGTATCAAACGCTGATTGTTCGTCCGGGCGAGCTGCAACAAAACGTGCTGGCGACGGGGAAACTGGATGCCCTGCGTAAGGTTGACGTGGGCGCGCAGGTCAGCGGTCAGCTTAAAACCCTGTCAGTTGAGATTGGCGATAAGGTTAAAAAAGGCCAGCTGCTGGGCGTGATCGATCCTGAGCAGGCGCAAAACCAAATCCGCGAAGTGGAAGCGACGCTGATGGAGCTGCGCGCGCAGCGCGCGCAGGCTCAGGCGGAGCGTAATCTCGCTCAGGTCACCCTGACGCGCCAGCAGGCGCTGGCGAAAACGCAGGCTATCTCGAAACAGGATCTGGACACAGCCGCCACGGAGCTGGCGGTGAAGCAGGCGCAGATTGGCACCATCGATGCGCAAATCAAACGGAATCAGGCCTCGCTGGATACGGCGAAAACCAACCTCGATTACACGCAAATCGTTGCGCCAATGGCCGGGGAAGTGACGCAGATAACCACCCTGCAAGGCCAGACGGTCATCGCCGCGCAGCAGGCGCCGAACATCCTGACCCTGGCGGATATGAGCACCATGCTGGTGAAAGCCCAGGTATCCGAAGCGGACGTCATTCACCTTAAGCCGGGGCAGAAAGCCTGGTTTACGGTGCTGGGCGATCCGCAAACCCGCTATGAAGGGGTGCTGAAAGATATCCTGCCGACGCCGGAGAAGGTCAACGACGCCATCTTCTACTATGCGCGTTTTGAGGTGCCAAACCCGCAGGGCGTGCTGCGTCTGGACATGACCGCCCAGGTGCATATCCAGCTGACCGGCGTGAAAAACGTGCTGACGGTTCCGCTCTCCGCGCTGGGTGAATCCGCCGGGGACAATCGCTACAAGGTGAAAGTGCTGCGCAACGGCGAAACCCGCGAGCGGGAAGTGGTGATTGGCGCACGTAACGACACCGATGTGGTGGTGGTAAAAGGGCTGGAAGAGGGTGAGGAAGTGGTCACCAGCGAAACCCTGCCCGGAGCCGCGCAATGACGGCGCTGCTTGAGCTGAATGACATTCGTCGCAGCTATCCGTCCGGCGACGGGCCGGTGGAGGTGCTGAAGGGCATCTCCCTGCGCGTTGAAGCCGGTGAAATGGTGGCGATTGTCGGGGCGTCGGGCTCGGGTAAATCAACGCTGATGAACATTCTTGGCTGTCTGGATAAGCCCACCAGCGGCACCTATCGCGTGGCCGGGACGGATGTTTCCACCCTGGACGGCGACGCGCTGGCGAAGCTGCGTCGCGAGCATTTTGGCTTTATTTTTCAGCGTTACCATCTGCTTTCACACCTGAGCGCGGCGCAGAATGTGGAGGTGCCGGCGGTGTATGCGGGCGTCGAGCGCAAAAAACGCCTTGAACGCGCGAAGGCGCTGTTAACGCGTCTTGGGCTGGCGGAGCGTGTTGATTATCAGCCTTCGCAGCTTTCCGGCGGTCAGCAGCAGCGCGTGAGTATTGCCCGTGCGCTGATGAACGGCGGACAGGTGATCCTCGCCGATGAGCCAACCGGTGCGCTCGACAGCCATTCCGGTGAAGAGGTGATGGCGATCCTGCATCAGCTGCGCGATCAGGGGCATACGGTGATTATTGTCACCCACGATCCGCAGGTGGCAGCGCAGGCGGAACGCATCATTGAGATCCACGACGGCGAGCTGGTCAGCAACCCGCCGCCACGTCAGTCCAGAGCGGCGGCGCCGAAAGAAGCCTTACCTGCGTCCACCGGCTGGGGACAGTTCTCCAGCGGCTTTCGTGAAGCGCTGACCATGGCCTGGCTGGCGATGGCGGCCAACAAAATGCGCACCCTGCTGACCATGCTCGGCATCATTATCGGTATTGCCTCGGTGGTGTCGATTGTGGTGGTGGGCGATGCGGCGAAACAGCTGGTGCTGGCGGATATTCGCGCCATCGGGACTAACACCATCGACGTTTACCCCGGCAAAGATTTTGGCGACGACGAGCCGCAGTATCAGCAGGCGCTGAAATACGACGATCTGGCGGCTATTCAGAAGCAGCCGTGGGTGAACTCCGCCACGCCTGCCGTGTCGCAAAACCTGCGTCTGCGCTACGGCAACATCGACGTGGCGGCCAGCGCTAACGGCGTCAGCGGAGATTACTTCAACGTTTACGGCATGACCTTTAGCGAAGGGGCGACCTTCAACGCGGAACAGCTGGCGGGCAGGGCGCAGGTGGTGGTGTTAGACGCTAACTCGCGCAGACAGCTTTTCCCCAATAAAACCCGTGTGGTGGGGGAAGTGATCCTGGTGGGTAACATGCCCGCCACGGTGATTGGTGTGGCGGAAGAGAAACAGTCCATGTTTGGCAGCAGCAAGATCCTGCGCGTCTGGCTGCCGTACAGCACCATTTCCGGGCGCATTATGGGACAGTCCTGGCTCAACTCCATTACCGTGCGAGTGAAAGAGGGCTACGACAGCGCGCTGGCGGAACAGCAGCTCGAGCGGCTGTTAACGTTGCGCCACGGGAAAAAGGATTTCTTCACCTGGAACATGGACGGCCTCTTGAAAACGGCCGAAAAGACCACACGTACTCTTCAGCTGTTCCTGACGCTGGTGGCGGTGATTTCGCTGGTCGTCGGCGGGATAGGGGTGATGAACATTATGCTGGTGTCGGTGACCGAACGTACGCGGGAGATCGGCATTCGCATGGCGGTCGGGGCCAGAGCCAGCGATGTGCTCCAGCAATTTTTGATTGAAGCGGTGCTGGTGTGTCTGGTGGGAGGCGCGATGGGGATTGCGCTCTCGATGATGATCGCCTTCGCGCTCCAGCTCTTTTTACCGGGGTGGGAGATTGGCTTCTCACCGATGGCGATCCTCACCGCGTTTTTGTGCTCCACCTTTACCGGCATTTTGTTTGGCTGGCTGCCGGCACGAAACGCGGCGCGGCTGGATCCGGTGGATGCGCTGGCGCGGGAATAACCCGAAAATAAAAATGCCAGCCGATCGGGCTGGCATTTTGCCTGCGGGGTGTACACAATGAATCAGAGAGCTATGCAACCGTTTCTGCTTCAACGGGCACGATAAGACTGGCGTGATTGCCTTTTGGCCCCTGGTGTACATCGAACCGGACGGACTGCCCGGCTTTGAGCGTCCTGTAACCATCCATCTGAATGGTGGAATAGTGAGCGAAGATATCCTCGCCGCCGCCTTCGGGGCAAATGAAGCCAAACCCCTTGGCGTTGTTGAACCACTTAACAGTACCCATTTCCATGCTTCGACATCCTTCGTAAATCTTATAAATTAAGATGGAATGAACCGGTGGTGGAGTGGGGGCTGTTCAAAACCTCGCCAACTCACGCTTGTACAATTTAGAGAAACGGAAGAAGCCGTCAAGCGTTTGGCGCTGGAGTTGGGACAATAATCAACCAAAATTTGAGGCAGTTAACGCTATTGCAACAGTTTGTGACAGACATCGCGGATGACAGTAATAGATGATTGTTATCTAACATCTGAGGTAGATTCAAAGTGGTTATGCATAATGGGTAAGACCAACGATTGGCTGGATTTTGACCAGCTGGCGGAAGATAAAGTGCGCGACGCGCTAAAACCGCCATCTATGTATAAAGTTATGTTAATGAACGATGATTACACGCCGATGGAATTTGTTATTGACGTGCTACAAAAGTTCTTTTCTTATGATGTTGAACGTGCAACGCAACTGATGCTTACCGTTCATTATCGTGGCAAAGCGATCTGCGGCATCTTTACTGCCGAGGTTGCGGAAACCAAAGTAGCGATGGTGAACGACTATGCAAGGGAGAACGAGCATCCGTTGCTGTGTACGCTGGAAAAGGCCTGATAAGGCATAAAATTGGGGGAGGTGCCTATGCTCAATCAAGAACTGGAACTCAGTTTAAACATGGCTTTCGCCAGAGCGCGTGAGCACCGACATGAGTTTATGACCGTCGAGCATTTGCTGCTCGCATTGCTTAGCAACCCATCTGCCCGCGAAGCGCTGGAAGCCTGCTCCGTGGACTTGGTGGCGCTACGTCAGGAACTCGAAGCCTTCATCGAACAAACTACACCGGTGCTGCCAGCCAGTGAAGAAGAGCGCGACACGCAGCCGACGCTCAGCTTCCAGCGCGTGTTGCAGCGCGCGGTTTTCCACGTCCAGTCTTCCGGACGTAGCGAAGTGACTGGCGCCAATGTCCTGGTCGCCATCTTCAGCGAGCAGGAGTCCCAGGCGGCCTACCTGCTGCGTAAACACGAAGTCAGCCGGCTCGACGTGGTCAACTTCATCTCTCACGGAACGCGAAAAGACGAGCCTAACCAGGCATCGGATCCCAGCGGACAGATCAACAGCAATGAAGAGCAAGCAGGCGGGGAGGATCGTATGGAAAACTTCACCACCAACCTTAACCAGCTTGCTCGCGTTGGCGGTATCGACCCGCTGATTGGCCGCGACAAAGAGCTGGAGCGTGCCATCCAGGTGCTGTGCCGCCGCCGCAAGAACAACCCGCTGCTGGTGGGGGAATCTGGCGTGGGTAAAACCGCGATTGCCGAAGGGCTGGCCTGGCGCATTGTGCAGGGCGACGTGCCGGAAGTGATTGCCGACTGCACTATCTACTCGCTGGATATTGGCTCGCTGCTGGCGGGCACCAAATACCGCGGTGATTTCGAAAAACGTTTCAAAGCGCTGTTAAAACAGCTGGAGCAGGACACCAACAGCATTCTGTTTATCGATGAAATCCACACCATCATCGGCGCAGGTGCGGCCTCCGGTGGCCAGGTGGATGCCGCTAACCTGATCAAACCGCTGCTCTCCAGCGGCAAGATCCGCGTGATGGGCTCCACGACGTACCAGGAGTTCAGCAACATCTTTGAGAAGGATCGTGCGCTGGCGCGTCGTTTCCAGAAAATCGACGTGACCGAGCCGTCGGTTGACGAAACGGTGCAGATCATCAATGGCCTGAAAACCAAGTACGAAGCACACCACGACGTGCGTTACACCGCGAAAGCGGTACGTGCGGCGGTGGAACTGGCGGTGAAATACATCAACGATCGTCATCTGCCGGATAAAGCGATCGACGTGATTGATGAGGCGGGTGCGCGTGCGCGCCTGATGCCAGCCAGCAAGCGTAAGAAAACCGTGAACGTGGCGGATATCGAGTCCGTGGTGGCCCGCATTGCGCGTATTCCTGAGAAGAGCGTCTCTCAGAGCGACCGTGATACGCTGCGCACCCTCGGCAATCGCCTGAAAATGCTGGTCTTTGGTCAGGATAAAGCCATTGAGGCTTTAACCGAAGCGATCAAGATGGCCCGTGCTGGCCTGGGGCATGACCACAAGCCGGTTGGTTCCTTCCTGTTCGCCGGCCCGACCGGGGTGGGAAAAACCGAGGTGACGGTTCAGCTCTCCAAAGCGCTGGGCATTGAGCTGCTGCGCTTTGATATGTCCGAGTATATGGAGCGTCATACCGTCAGCCGTTTGATTGGTGCGCCTCCGGGATACGTGGGCTTTGACCAGGGCGGCCTGCTTACGGACGCGGTTATCAAGCATCCGCACGCAGTACTGCTGCTCGATGAAATCGAGAAAGCGCACCCGGACGTGTTCAACATCCTGTTGCAGGTGATGGACAACGGGACGCTGACCGATAACAACGGGCGCAAGGCCGATTTCCGCAACGTGGTGCTGGTGATGACCACCAACGCGGGCGTGCGGGAAACCGAGCGTAAATCCATCGGCCTGATCCACCAGGATAACAGCACCGATGCGATGGAAGAGATCAAGAAGATCTTCACGCCGGAGTTCCGTAACCGTCTGGACAACATTATCTGGTTCGATCATCTGTCTACCGAGGTGATTCATCAGGTGGTGGACAAGTTCATCGTCGAGTTGCAGGTTCAGCTGGATCAGAAAGGCGTGTCGCTGGAAGTGAGCCAGGAGGCCCGCAACTGGCTGGCTGAGAAAGGCTACGACCGTGCGATGGGCGCCCGTCCGATGGCGCGCGTGATTCAGGACAACCTGAAGAAACCGCTGGCGAACGAGCTGCTGTTTGGCTCGCTGGTGGACGGCGGCCAGGTAACGGTGGGGCTGGATCAGGCGAAGAACGAACTGACGTACGATTTCCAGAGTGCGGCGAAGCACAAGCCGGAAGCGGCTCACTGATTTTCTTTAGTGTAAAAGCCGGGTTTTTAACCCGGCTTTTTTGTGTCCGCTTTTCTCCCTCTCCCTGTGGGAGAGGGTCAGGGTGAAGGCATCAGAACGCACTAAAATACCTCTTCCTGAACAGCCACACTAAAGCCATAAATAAAAAAGGCCGGGATTGTCCCGACCTTTTAAATATTCATCTGCCATTACAGGCGAAAACAATTAGCGACTACGGAAGACAATGCGGCCTTTGCTCAGGTCGTACGGGGTCAGCTCAACAGTCACTTTGTCGCCCGTCAAAATGCGGATATAGTTTTTGCGCATTTTACCGGAGATGTGCGCAGTTACCACGTGACCGTTTTCCAGTTCTACGCGAAACATGGTATTAGGCAACGTATCAAGTACGGTACCCTGCATTTCAATATTGTCTTCTTTGGCCATCTAATCCTCTGGGGTATCACTACCAAGTTTTGAACCGGCAAGATAATGCCGAAATTCCTCAATTAAGTAAAGAATTGCGCGTTTAAAACGCAGCAAAACAGTCTCAGCGTATTGCCCAAGCGTCACGGTACAACCGAACGGAAAGCGCATTCGTAAAGGGGAGACGACAGGATAAACGTAAGGACGTTATCTGAAGCGAGGGTCCCAAACGGCGGCGGGGCAACAGGCAGAAGCTACTCTGCGGCGTAATTATAACACCCTCATAAAAAATATGCGGAAAACATTTAGGCATTGGGTATAAAGAGCGTTCTGGGAACCCAAAAATCGCGTGGTAGGGTCTCCTTTCGGCACTGTTCCAGGTGTTCGATATAGTGTCGGCGGGAGATTTCAACGGCGCCGAGCGAGGCGGTATGCTCATTCAGCACCTGACAATCCATTAACTGTCCTCCACGTCGGGCAAATTCCTGGCTAAAAACCAGCAGCGCGGTTTTCGACGCATTCGTGGAGCGGGAGAACATCGACTCGCCGCAGAACAGCGTACCCTGCGCCACGCCGTACATGCCCCCGACGAGGTCGTCCCCGCTCCACACTTCGATCGAATGCGCGTACCCCAGCTCATGAAGCTGGTGATAGGCGATAATGATATCGCGGGTTATCCAGGTGCCTTCGTGACGATCTTCAGCGCAGCCTTCGATAACCTGGCCGAAGGCGTGATTAAGGGTGACGCGAAAGGGTGATTTTGCATGAAAACGCTTCATGCTGCGGCTCAGGTGAAACTGCCCAGGCCACAGCACGGCTCGCGGGTCGGGAGACCACCATAAGATCGGGTCGCCAGGAGAAAACCACGGAAAGATGCCGCGCTGGTAAGCCATTAAGAGCCGTGCCGGGCTGAGATCGCCGCCCAGAGCCAGCAAGCCGTTAGGTTCACGCAGCGCCCCCTCCGGAGAAGGGAACGCAATATTATGGCGAGAAAGCTGCACCAGGCGCATGACAACAGAACTCCAGTACGCGAGAGAGGACGCTACAAATATAGTCTACAGGCGCTGTTTAAACTGGTAGTAGCGACCTTGTTTTGCCAGCAGCTCTGCGTGACTACCTTGCTCAATTATGTGTCCGTTGTCCATCACAATTATCTGATCGAAATTCACCAGCCCTCGCAGACGGTGCGTGACCATCAGCACGGTTTTACCTTTCATCACATTCGCCAGTAAATCAAGGATTTGGCTCTCTGTCGTGGCATCCAGTCCTTCTGTCGGTTCATCCAGCAGCATCAGCGGCGCATCGTGCAGCAGCGCACGCGCAATGGCCAGACGACGCAGTTCGCCGCCGGAAAGCTGTCGACCCCCTTCACCCAGCCAGCTGTTCAACCCGTCGTCTTCAAGCAGCTTGTGCAGCCCAACCTGCTCCAGCATTGCCCGCAGCGTATCGTCGGAGGCGTCTGGTGCCGCCAGAAGAAGATTATCGCGCAGCGTAGCGCTGAACAGATGCACCCGCTGGGGCACGACGCTGACCGTTTTACGCAAGGCCGCTTCGCTAAAACCAGACAGCGGAACGTCGTTAAACCGAATCTCGCCCTGCTGTGGGTCCCACGCGCGCGTGAGAAGTTGCAGAAGTGTCGATTTCCCACATCCCGTACGGCCAAGGATCGCAATGCGCTGCCCGGCATCAACAGAAAGGGTGATGTCTTCCAGCGCGTTTTGCGCCTGCTTGTCGTAGGCGAAAGTGACATTGCTGAGCGTCAGCGCGACCTGCTCTGGCACAGCGGTTTGACCCGCGCTGAACTTCACTTCCGGCTCCTGCTCGGCAATATCCGTAATGCGCAGCGCAGAGGCAATCACCTGGCCGAGATGCTGAAAGGCGCCCGTGACCGGGGCTAAGGCTTCAAAGGCTGCCAGGGCACAGAAAACAAACAGCGCAATCAGCGGGCCAGGCTGCGCGTTACCGCCCACGCCACCGGAGGCCATCCAGAGCATGGCGATGACGGCAATCCCACCAATTAACATCATCAGCGCCTGGGAGAACGCGGTCAGTTCAGACTGGCGCCGCTGGGCTTCATGCCAGTTCAGCTCCGTATTTTCCATGCGGGCGCGGTACCGTTTGCTGGCACCAAAAAGGGTGAGCTCGGCCTGTCCCTGCAACCAGGCGGTGAGCTGCTGGCGATATTCCCCTCGCAGGCGCGTCAGGTTTTCCCCGGTGGTTTTACCTGCACGATAAAACAGGGGCGGCAGAATAATCAGCGTCATCAGCATGATGCCGCCGAGCGTCAGTGCGATGGGAACATCCAGGAAACTCAACCCCAGCGTGACCACGACAATCACTACAAACGCGCCCACCATAGGTGAAATGACGCGCAGGTAGAGGTGATCCAGCGTATCCACATCTGCGACCACGCGGTTGAGTAATTCGCCCTGTCGAAAACGTGCCAGCCCGGCAGGGGAGAGGGGCAGCAGTTTGCTGAAGGTGTAAATACGCAGGTGTTGCAGCACGCGGAAGGTCGCGTCGTGGCTGACCAGACGTTCGAAGTAGCGTCCGGCAGTTCGCGTAATTGCCGTGCCGCGCACCCCGGCGGCAGGCAGCATGTAGTTAAAGCTGTACAGCCCGGCAAAGCCTGCGGCCGCAGATGCGGAGAGGAACCAGCCGGAAAGCGTAAGCAGACCGATGCTGGCCAGCAGAGTGACGATCGCCAGCACGATCCCGAGCGTCAGCATCCATTTGTGGCGTTTATACAGTGCAAGATACGGAAGCAGGGCGCGCATCAGATATCCTCCTGACGGTTCGCCAGCAGGGTCGCAAACGGCCCCTGCGCGGCAACAAGCGCGGCGTAATCGCCTTGTTCAACAATGTGTCCGTTTTCCATCACCCAGATCTGATCCCAGTCGGCAATACCTTCCAGCTGGTGAGTAACCATCAGGGTGGTTTGCTGGCGTGAGGCTGCGTTAAGCGCATCCATCACGCGCTGCTCGCTGTGAGCGTCCAGGCTGGCCGCAGGTTCGTCCAGCAGCATTAGCGAAGAGGGATTCAGCAGCGCACGGGCGACCGCGACGCGCTGTGCCTGGCCAACTGACAGCCCGGCAGACTGATCGCCAATGACGGTATCGACACCCTGCGCAAGCAGCGGCAGAAACTCGCTGACCCAGGCGCGGTCGAGGACCGATTGCAGCTCATCTTCACGCGCATCCGGGCGTGCCAGCAGCACATTCTCGCGCAGCGTCGGAGCTGGCAGCTGAGGGTTTTGCCCCACCCAACTCAGCTGTTTACGCCAGGCATCAGGATCGAGCTCGCGCAGCTCCGTTTTATTGATACGCAGCGATCCGGTGTACGCCATAAAACCTGACAGCGCATTCAACAATGAGCTTTTACCTGAGCCGCTGGTACCCACCAGCACCACACGTTGCCCGGCAGGCAGGGTAAAGTTCAGCGGACCGGCCAGCACTTTGCCTTCAGGCGACAGAACAGAAAAATCCTGTGCTTCAATGGTCACCGGATCGTTCGTATTCAGCGTTACCTCACCACGCTCTGGATTCGCCAGCGGCGTTTCCATGAAGGTTTTCAGGCTGTCGGCAGCACCCACCGCCTGCGCTTTGGCATGGTAAAAGGTGCCGAGATCGCGAAGCGGCTGGAAAAATTCCGGGGCCAGGATCAGCGCCAGGAACCCGGCGGAAAGCGTGACCGCCGTACCGTAGTGGCCAAAGTCCAGCGCGCCGAGGTAGGAGAAGCCAAAGTAAACCGCCACCAGCGCAATCGACAGGGAGGTGAAAAATTCGAGCACGCCAGAAGAGAGAAAGGCCATGCGCAACACTTCCATGGTGCGCTGACGGAAATCCTGCGACGCCAGGCGAATGTTTTCGGTTTCCGCTTCACCACGACCGAAGATCCGCAGGGTTTCCATTCCGCGCAGACGGTCCAGGAAATGACCGCTCAACCGACCCAACGCCAGGAAGTTACGACGGTTAGCATCTGCCGCGCCCATGCCGACCATCGCCATAAACAGCGGGATGAGCGGGGCGGTGCCTAGCAGGATCAACGCCGCCACCCAGTTAACAGGGAAGATGGCGATAACAATCATCAGGGGCACAAACACCGCCAGCGCCATCTGGGGAAGATAACGCGCGTAGTAATCGTGCATATCGTCGATTTGCTCAAGGATCAGCGTCGCCCAGCTGCCGGCTGGCTTACCCTGGATCCACGCAGGCCCGGCTTCCGAAAGCCGATCGAGCACCTTGCGGCGAATCTCATAGCGGATGTGCTGCCCGGCGTGGAACCCAACCCGCTCGCGCAGCCAGACCACCCACGCACGCAGAACGAAAACCAGCACCAGAACGATAAACGGCAACAGCAGCGCTTCGCGCGGGATGTTCTCCATGATCATATGGTTGAGAATGCGGGCCAGCAGCCATGCCTGGGCAACAATCAACAGACCGCTGATGAATCCCAGAACGCGGGAAATCATAAGCCAGCGGCGGGACAGAACGCTTTGCTGTTTCAGCCAGCGGGTTAACTCTTGTTGACGGGTTTTTTCCATTGCGTACTTTGCAGGTGACGTTATAAGAAATTAGACCTCTGCATGTTACACGCGAGCAAAAATAAAGGCGACCAGTGGCCGCCTTTATTTACGTTTGTTACTGACTTGTAAAGATTATTTGCCTTGTTCAGCCAGCCCGTCCAGGTAGCGTTCTGCGTCCAGCGCGGCCATACAACCGGTGCCCGCAGAGGTGATCGCCTGACGATAAATATGGTCCATCACGTCGCCAGCTGCGAAGACACCCGGAACGCTGGTCTGGGTGGCATTGCCGTGAATGCCAGACTGCACTTTGATGTAGCCGTTCTCCAGCTCCAGCTGGCCTTCAAAGATAGCCGTGTTCGGGCTGTGACCGATTGCCACAAACAGGCCTGCCACTTCCAGCGTTTCGACGTTATCGGTGTTCTGGGTATCACGGATACGCAGTCCCGCCACGCCCATCTGATCGCCAGTCACTTCTTCCAGCGTACGGTTGGTATGCAGCACAATGTTGCCGCTCGCCACTTTGTCCATCAGGCGTTTAATCAGGATCTTCTCCGCGCGGAAGGTGTCGCGACGGTGAATCAGGTGTACTTCTGAGGCAATATTTGCCAGATACAGCGCTTCTTCCACAGCGGTGTTGCCGCCGCCGATAACCGCAACTTTCTGGTTGCGATAGAAGAAACCGTCGCAGGTCGCGCAGGCTGACACGCCGCGGCCTTTGAACGCTTCTTCAGACGGCAGGCCGAGATAGCGGGCAGAGGCGCCGGTGGCGATGATCAGCGCATCGCAGGTGTATTCGCCGCTGTCACCCGTCAGGCGGAACGGACGGTTCTGCAAATCCACTTTATTGATGTGGTCGAACAGGATTTCGGTTTCGAATTTGGCGGCATGCTCGTGCATGCGCTCCATCAGCAGCGGCCCGGTCAGGTCGTTCGGGTCGCCAGGCCAGTTTTCCACTTCCGTGGTGGTGGTCAGCTGACCGCCTTTTTCCATCCCGGTGATCAGTACCGGTTGCAGGTTAGCGCGTGCAGCATAGACCGCTGCGGTATATCCCGCAGGTCCAGAACCAAGGATTAGCAGCTTACTGTGTTTGGTCGTGCCCATGAGATCCCCATTGTTGTTGGCAGGCAATGGGCTGGATTGTAGGGAATTTGTTGCCGTAAAAAAAGAGCAGGAGAGTTTTGCTTCCGATATATGCAATAGACGCGCCCTATGGGTCAGAGGCGGTCACATCACTTCTGCTACTGAAAACCGCGCGTTTATAAGGCAATAAAATGAGGATTAATACCCCTCCGTAATGAATATCCGGCATGTTGTACTAAAAATCGATGTTTTGCTTTGACAATCCCCTGCGCTTTTGCGAAAACATTCAAGGAAGAAAAAAAGACGCACGAACTGCATGCCGCATAGACATGCACGGAAATGCCATTTTTACCGGGTCAGTGAAATCTACGCATGGTGTGGACAGACGCCATACGTGATGTCTGTGACTGCTTTCGGGCAACGGTCTTCTTACCGCAGAACCCGAATCTACATCGCGTCTAATACATAACCAGGCGATGTGATGAATAACGGGTCCAGGCTCTGAACAGTGATGTGCACAGGGTCCAGGCAGGAGTAGGGAAGGAATACAGAGAGACAATAATAATGGTAGATAGCAAGAAGCGCCCTGGCAAAGATCTCGACCGTATCGATCGTAACATTCTTAATGAATTGCAAAAGGATGGGCGTATTTCCAACGTCGAGCTTTCAAAACGTGTGGGACTTTCCCCGACGCCGTGCCTTGAGCGTGTGCGTCGACTGGAAAGACAGGGTTTTATTCAGGGCTATACGGCTCTGCTGAACCCGCATTATCTGGATGCCTCACTTCTGGTATTTGTTGAGATTACTCTGAATCGTGGTGCACCAGATGTGTTTGAGCAATTTAACGCCGCTGTACAAAAACTTGAAGAAATTCAAGAGTGTCATCTGGTTTCCGGTGATTTTGACTACCTGTTGAAAACCCGTGTGCCTGATATGTCCGCCTACCGTAAGCTGCTGGGTGAAACCCTGCTGCGTCTGCCAGGCGTGAACGACACCCGTACTTATGTGGTGATGGAAGAGGTCAAACAGAGCAATCGTCTGGTTATTAAGACGCGCTAACACGGAACAGGTGCAAAATCAGTGTAGTTTGATTACACTCCTGTTAATCCATACAGCAACAGTGCCGGGAAGTCCCGGCGCTGTTGTCCGTTTTAGCACACAGGCAGGACATGCCTGATACCTGGAGAGCCTTTCTTGAGCCAGGAATACACTGAAGACAAAGAAGTCACATTATCTAAGCTAAGCAGCGGACGTCGTCTCCTTGAGGCGTTACTGATTGTTATTGCCCTTTTTGCCGTCTGGCTGATGGCTGCCTTACTCAGTTTCAACCCCTCAGACCCCAGCTGGTCGCAAACCGCATGGCATGAGCCTATCCATAATTTAGGTGGTGTTCCCGGTGCCTGGCTTGCGGACACGCTCTTCTTCATTTTCGGTGTGATGGCCTATACCCTTCCCGTCATCATTATTGGCGGATGCTGGTTTGCCTGGCGTCATCGACAGAACGACGACTACATCGATTATTTTGCCGTTTCGCTGCGCCTGATTGGCGCCCTGGCGCTGATCCTCACCTCCTGCGGACTGGCGGCGATCAACGCCGATGACATCTGGTACTTCGCCTCCGGCGGGGTGATTGGCAGCCTGTTGAGCTCCGCGCTGCAACCGATGCTTCACAGCAGCGGCGGCACGCTGGCGCTGCTTTGTATCTGGGCAGCGGGCCTGACGCTGTTTACCGGCTGGTCCTGGGTGAGCATTGCCGAAAAAATCGGCAGCTTTATTCTGACTCTGCTGACGTTTGCCAGCAATCGCACCCGTCGTGACGATACGTGGGTCGATGAAGACGAATATGAAGATGAGTACGAAGAGGAAGACGAGGCACCCGTGCAGCGTCGTGAATCCCGCCGTGCCCGTATTCTGCGCGGTGCTCTGGCGCGCCGCCAGCGCGTTGCTGAAAAATTCGCTAACCCGTTAGGCCGTAAAACGGATGCCGCGCTTTTCTCCGGCAAACGTATGGATGAAGAGGAGCAGATTGAGTATCGCGGCGCGGCCGTCGATCCTGATGATGTGTTGTTCTCTGGTCATCGAGCTACGCCGGGTGAGTATGATGAATACGATCCGCTGTTGCATGGTCATTCCGTGACTGAACCGGTAGCCGCTGCTGCTGCCGCAACGACGGCTGCGCAGGCCCATGTTGCGCCTGTTGAAGCCGTGATGCCGTCCTCGCCTGTTCCGGCACCGGAGTCCGCGATCCAGCAACCGCAGGTGGACTGGCAGACTGCGCCAGGCGTCCATACGCCTGAACCGACCATTGCGCCGGTGCCTGAAAGCTATATTCCTGTGCAGCAGGAACAGTGGCAGCAACCGTATCAGCCGCCTGAGCCTGCCAGCGAGCCGCAACAGCCGTATCAGGCTTATACGCCCGAACCTGCTGAACCTGAACAGCCATACGTTGCGCCGGTGTCTGAACCCGAAGTGGTGGAGGAAGCGAAGCCATCCCGTCCGCCATTGTACTATTTTGAAGAGGTGGAAGAGCGCCGTGCCCGAGAGCGCGAGCAGCTTGCCGCCTGGTATCAGCCCGTGCCTGAGCCGGTGCAGGAGCCTGTTGTAAAAGCGCCTTCTGCGAGCGTTGCACCTGTAGATCCAGCGCCAGCCGTTGCGTCAGGAGCGGAAACCGTGAAGCAGGCAACGGCAGCCGCTGCCGCGTCCGCTCCGCTATTCAGCCCGGCAACCGACGGTGCGCCGCGTCCTCAGGTAAAAGAGGGCATTGGTCCACAATTGCCGCGCCCTAATCGCGTGCGCGTACCGACGCGCCGGGAGCTGGCCTCTTATGGCATTAAACTGCCTTCCCAGCGTATGGCGGAAGAAAAAGCCCGTGAGTCCGACTACGAAGATGATGCCGACGAACTGCATCAGGATGAGCTGGCGCGTCAGTTTGCCGCCCAGCAGACTCAACGCTACGGGAATGAGTACCAACACGATGTTCATTCTCAGCAGGATGAAGATGATGCTGCCGAAGCGGAATTAGCGCGTCAGTTTGCGGCCACGCAACAGCAACGTTATTCCGGTGAGCAGCCTTCGGGGGCAAACCCGTTCTCGCTCTCGGATTTTGAATTTTCACCGATGAAAGATCTGGTGGATGACGGTCCGAGCGAACCGCTGTTCACGCCGAGCGTGATGCCAGAAGCGGAACCGGTGCGTCAGGCGCCAGCGCCGCAGGTTAATGCGCAGCCACAACAGCCAGCGCCGCAGGCTTATGCGCAGCCGCATACACCGCCGGCCCAACCGCCGCAGCCGCAGTTCCAGCAGCCAGCACCACAGCCGCAGGAAAGCCTGATTCACCCGCTGCTGATGCGTAACGGAGACAGCCGTCCGCTGCAACGACCAAGTACGCCGTTGCCGTCGCTGGATCTGTTAACGCCGCCGCCAGCGGAAGTCGAACCGGTGGATACTTTTGCTCTTGAGCAGATGGCCCGTCTGGTGGAAGCGCGTCTGGCTGACTTCCGTATTAAAGCGGACGTGGTGAACTACTCCCCTGGCCCGGTGATCACCCGTTTCGAACTGAACCTGGCGCCAGGCGTAAAAGCGGCGCGTATTTCTAACCTGTCCCGTGACCTGGCGCGTTCTCTGTCGACCGTGGCGGTACGCGTGGTGGAAGTGATCCCTGGTAAGCCTTACGTTGGCCTTGAGCTGCCAAACAAGAAACGCCAGACCGTTTATCTGCGTGAAGTTCTGGATAACACCAAATTCCGCGACAACCCGTCCCCTCTGACCGTGGTGTTGGGTAAAGATATCGCTGGCGATCCGGTGGTTGCCGATCTCGCGAAGATGCCGCACCTGCTGGTTGCGGGTACCACCGGCTCCGGTAAATCGGTCGGGGTGAACGCCATGATCCTCAGTATGCTCTACAAAGCGCAGCCTGAAGATGTGCGTTTCATCATGATCGACCCGAAAATGCTTGAACTGTCCGTCTACGAAGGCATTCCGCACCTGTTAACGGAAGTAGTGACCGACATGAAGGACGCCGCCAACGCATTGCGCTGGAGCGTCAATGAAATGGAGCGTCGCTACAAGCTGATGTCTGCGCTGGGCGTGCGTAACCTGGCCGGTTATAACGAGAAAATCGCTGAGGCGGCACGTATGGGCCGTCCGATTCCGGACCCATACTGGAAGCCGGGTGACAGCATGGATGCCCAGCATCCGGTGCTGGAAAAACTGCCTTACATCGTGGTGCTGGTGGATGAGTTCGCCGACCTGATGATGACCGTTGGCAAGAAAGTGGAAGAGCTGATTGCGCGTCTGGCACAGAAAGCGCGTGCGGCGGGCATCCACCTGGTGCTGGCAACGCAGCGTCCGTCCGTAGACGTTATCACCGGTCTTATTAAGGCAAACATCCCGACCCGTATCGCGTTTACCGTGTCGAGTAAAATTGACTCGCGTACTATCCTTGACCAGGGCGGTGCAGAGTCGCTGCTGGGGATGGGTGATATGCTCTATTCCGGCCCGAACTCCACCTCGCCGGTGCGTGTCCACGGTGCATTTGTTCGCGACCAGGAAGTGCATGCGGTGGTGCAGGACTGGAAAGCGCGCGGTCGGCCGCAATACGTTGACGGCATCACCTCCGACAGTGAAAGCGAAGGTGGCGGCGGTGGTTTTGACGGCGGCGAAGAGCTGGATCCGTTATTTGACCAGGCGGTTAATTTCGTCACCGAAAAACGTAAGGCGTCCATCTCCGGCGTCCAGCGCCAGTTCCGTATTGGCTACAACCGCGCGGCACGTATCATCGAGCAGATGGAAGCCCAGGGCATCGTGAGCGAACAGGGGCATAACGGTAACCGTGAGGTGCTGGCGCCACCGCCGTTTGATTAACCTTCAGCGATTGCAAAGAAGGGTAAATCAGCAAAAATTAAGCATATTCTTCTGTCGCCTGCCTTCGGGCAGGTCCAGAATAGAAACGGAACCCCCATATCGGGAAGACGTATTTTAAGGAATAACAATGAAAAAAATCGCCATCGCCTGTGCATTACTCTCCAGTTTTGTTGCCAGCAGCGTCTGGGCTGATGCAGCCAGCGACCTTAAAAGCCGACTGGATAAAGTGAGCAGCTTCCACGCCAGCTTCACGCAAAAAGTGACTGACGGCAGTGGCAACGCGGTGCAGGAAGGTCAGGGGAATTTGTGGGTGAAACGCCCGAATCTCTTCAACTGGCACATGACCCAGCCGGATGAAAGCGTGCTGGTGTCTGACGGGAAAACCTTATGGTTCTACAACCCGTTTGTTGAGCAGGCGACCGCCACCTGGCTGAAAGATGCGACCAGTAATACGCCGTTTATGCTCATTGCTCGTAACCAGTCCAGCGACTGGCAGCAGTACAACATTAAACAAAATGGTGATGAGTTCGTCCTGACGCCAAAAGGCAGCAACGGTAACCTGAAGCAGTTCACCATTAACGTGAGCAGCAACGGTACCATTAATCAGTTCGGTGCGGTTGAGCAGGACGATCAGCGCAGCAGCTATCAGCTTAAGTCTCAGCAAAACGGCGCTGTAGATGCTTCGAAATTCACCTTTACCCCGCCGCAGGGCGTAACGGTGGACGACCAACGTAATAAGTAAGAGGCATGAGTGAGCAACCTGTCGCTCGATTTTTCAGATAATGCGTTTCAACCTCTGGCCGCCCGTATGCGGCCAGAAAATTTAGCGCAGTACATCGGCCAGCAACACCTGCTGGCTGCGGGGAAACCCTTGCCGCGCGCTATTGAGGCGGGGCATCTGCACTCCATGATCCTCTGGGGGCCACCCGGCACCGGCAAAACAACCCTCGCTGAAGTGATCGCCCGCTATGCTAACGCGGACGTTGAGCGCATCTCGGCGGTTACCTCCGGCGTGAAGGAGATTCGTGAGGCGATCGAGCGCGCGCGGCAAAACCGTAATGCCGGGCGCCGCACCATTCTTTTTGTTGATGAAGTCCACCGCTTCAACAAGAGCCAACAGGATGCGTTTCTGCCGCACATTGAAGACGGCACGATTTTCTTCATCGGCGCAACCACGGAAAACCCGTCGTTTGAGCTGAACTCTGCGCTCCTTTCCCGCGCCCGCGTTTACCTGCTTAAATCCCTGACCACAGAGGATATCGAAAAGGTTCTGACCCAGGCGATGGAGGACAAAGCGCGGGGTTACGGCGGACAGGATATCGTTCTGCCGGACGACACGCGTCGTGCGATCGCTGAACTGGTCAACGGCGATGCGCGTCGGGCGCTGAATACACTGGAAATGATGGCCGATATGGCCGAAGTGGATGATGCCGGAAAGCGGGTGCTAAAGCAGGAGCTGCTGACCGAAATAGCCGGTGAGCGCAGCGCACGCTTCGATAATAAAGGCGATCGTTTTTACGACCTGATCTCTGCATTACATAAGTCCGTGCGCGGCAGCGCCCCGGATGCGGCGCTCTACTGGTACGCGCGTATCATTACCGCCGGTGGCGATCCGTTATATGTCGCGCGTCGCTGCCTGGCCATCGCGTCAGAAGATGTCGGTAATGCCGATCCACGCGCCATGCAGGTCGCTATTTCCGCCTGGGACTGCTTTACCCGCGTCGGACCCGCGGAAGGTGAGCGTGCCATTGCGCAGGCAATTGTCTATCTGGCCTGCGCGCCGAAAAGTAACGCGGTGTATACCGCCTTCAAAGCGGCGATGTCAGATGCACGTGAACGTCCGGACTACGATGTGCCGGTTCATCTGCGCAATGCGCCAACCAAATTGATGAAAGAGATGGGTTACGGGCAGGAGTATCGCTACGCCCATGATGAACCCAATGCCTACGCCGCCGGCGAGGAGTATTTCCCGCAGGAGATGGCACAAACCCGCTATTATCAACCCACAAACAGAGGTCTTGAGGGTAAGATTGGCGAAAAGCTCGCCTGGCTTGCCGGACAGGATCAAAATAGCCCTATAAAACGCTACCGTTAGTTCAATCGTTGCGGTAATGTTGGCAATATATCTCTGTGGCCGCAGGCTGTGGTCACTTTTTCCTTTTTTAATTCGATAAGCACAGGATAAGCATGCTCGATCCCAATCTGCTGCGTAATGAGCCAGACGCAGTCGCTGAAAAACTGGCACGCCGAGGCTTTAAGCTGGATGTAGATAAGCTGCGCGCTCTTGAAGAGCGTCGTAAAGTTTTGCAGGTACAAACTGAAAATCTGCAAGCAGAGCGTAATTCTCGATCGAAATCCATTGGCCAGGCGAAAGCGCGCGGGGAAGATATTGAGCCATTACGCCTGGAAGTGAACAAACTGGGTGAAGAGCTGGATCAGGCGAAAGCTGAACTGGATGTTCTTCAGGCTGAAATTCGTGATATCGCTCTGGCGATCCCGAACATTCCTGACGACAGCGTGCCTGTCGGCAAAGACGAAAACGACAACGTTGAAGTGAAACGCTGGGGTACGCCTCGCGAGTTTGACTTTGAGGTGCGCGATCACGTCACGCTGGGCGAAATGCACGCGGGCCTGGACTTTGCGGCTGCGGTTAAGCTGACGGGTTCTCGCTTTGTGGTCATGAAAGGTCAAATTGCCCATCTGCATCGCGCTCTGGCGCAGTTCATGCTGGATCTGCACACCGAGCAGCACGGCTACAGCGAAACCTACGTTCCGTATCTGGTTAACCACGATACGCTGTACGGTACCGGCCAGTTGCCGAAATTTGCCGGCGATCTGTTCCACACCCGTCCGCTGGACGAGGAAGCAGACAGCAGCAACTACGCGCTGATCCCAACCGCGGAAGTGCCGCTGACCAACCTCGTGCGTGATGAGATCATCGACGAAGACGATCTGCCAATCAAACTGACCGCGCACTCTCCATGTTTCCGTTCTGAAGCCGGTTCTTACGGTCGCGATACGCGCGGTCTGATCCGTATGCACCAGTTCGATAAAGTTGAGATGGTGCAGATCGTTCGTCCGGAAGAGTCTATGGACGCGCTGGAAGAGATGACCGGTCATGCTGAGAAAGTGCTGGAGCTGCTGGGCCTGCCGTACCGCCGTATGGCGCTGTGCACCGGCGACATGGGCTTCGGTGCCTGCAAAACCTTCGACCTTGAAGTCTGGGTGCCTGCGCAGAACACCTACCGTGAAATCTCCTCCTGCTCCAACGTCTGGGATTTCCAGGCGCGTCGTATGCAGGCGCGTTGCCGCAGCAAATCTGACAAGAAAACCCGTCTGGTTCATACCCTGAACGGTTCCGGTCTGGCAGTAGGCCGTACGCTGGTTGCTGTGCTGGAAAACTACCAGCAGGCTGACGGACGCATTGAGATCCCTGAAGTGCTGCGCCCTTACATGAAAGGCCAGCAGTTCATCGGCTAATTATTTGCTCTAAGACAAAAAAGCGCCTCAGGGCGCTTTTTTTATGCCTCTGATTTGATACGAAGCAATAACCCCTCCCTCTAAAGTAGTAATACTCCTCCGAACGAAAGTCAGCATAAAACACTGATAACCAAAAATATCGTTATACATAAAACTATATAGCGGTGTGTGCCGCCCTTTATTTCTTTGTGAGCAACCAAAGTGAGTCTTTATGAAAATCAAAGCGCCTGAAGCGTTAATGGCTGCCGAGGTCACTCGCCGTGGGTTGATGAAAACCACGGCAATAGGCGGTCTGGCGGTTGCCAGCAGCGCCTTTACGCTCCCTTTTACCCGTCTGGCGTCGGCGGCGGAGGCTCTGTCTCCCGCTTCAGCCCCGGAAAAAGTGGTGTGGAGTGCCTGTACCGTTAACTGTGGTAGCCGTTGTCCTCTGCGTATGCATGTTGTGGACGGTGAAATCAAATATGTCGAAACAGACAATACCGGCGATGATAACTACGAAGGGTTACATCAGGTTCGTGCCTGTCTGCGTGGCCGTTCAATGCGCCGTCGCGTTTATAACCCGGATCGTCTGAAATACCCAATGAAGCGCGTCGGTAAGCGTGGGGAAGGGAAGTTCGAGCGTATTAGCTGGGACGAAGCCTACGATATTATCGCGACTAACATGCAGCGCCTGATCAAAGAGTATGGCAACGAATCCATCTACCTCAACTACGGCACCGGCACGCTGGGCGGTACCATGACCCGCTCCTGGCCGCCGGGTAAAACGCTGGTGGCGCGCCTGATGAACTGCTGCGGCGGCTATCTCAATCATTACGGCGACTACTCTTCCGCACAGATTGCTGCGGGGCTGAACTACACCTACGGCGGCTGGGCAGACGGTAACAGCCCGTCGGATATCGAAAACAGTAAACTGGTGGTGTTGTTCGGTAACAACCCAGGCGAAACCCGGATGAGCGGCGGTGGGGTAACCTATTATCTTGAGCAGGCGCGCGCCAAATCCAACGCACGTATGATCATCGTCGATCCGCGCTATACCGATACCGGCGCGGGACGTGAAGACGAGTGGATCCCTATTCGCCCTGGTACCGATGCGGCGCTGGTCAATGCGCTGGCGTATGTGATGATCACTGAAAACCTCGTCGATCAGCCGTTCCTTGATAAATACTGCGTGGGTTATGACGAGAAGACCCTGCCAGCCAGCGCACCGGCTAACGGGCATTACAAAGCGTACATTCTTGGTCAGGGCAGCGACGGGGTAGCGAAAACCCCTGAGTGGGCATCCACCATTACCGGCATTCCAGTCGAGCGTATTGTTCAGCTGGCCCGTGAAATTGGTTCAGCAAAACCGGCTTATATCAGCCAGGGATGGGGACCACAGCGTCACGCGAACGGCGAAATTGCCACCCGCGCTATTTCTATGCTCTCGATTCTGACTGGCAACGTTGGTATTCACGGCGGTAATAGCGGGGCGCGTGAAGGCTCGTATGAAGTCCCGTTTGAACGTATGCCAACGCTGGATAACCCGGTTCAGACCAGCATCTCCATGTTTATGTGGACGGACGCGATCGAGCGCGGTCCGGAAATGACCGCGCTGCGTGACGGTGTTCGAGGCAAAGATAAGCTGGACGTGCCGATCAAAATGATCTGGAACTACGCCGGTAACTGCCTGATCAACCAGCACTCTGAAATCAACCGCACCCATGAAATTTTGCAGGACGACAAGAAGTGCGAAATGATTGTGGTGATCGACTGCCACATGACCTCATCGGCGAAGTATGCCGATATTCTGCTCCCAGACTGCACTGCGTCTGAGCAGATGGATTTCGCGCTGGACGCCTCCTGCGGCAACATGTCCTATGTGATCTTCACTGACCAGGCCATCAAACCGCGCTTCGAGTGCAAAACCATCTATGAGATGACTTCCGAGCTGGCGAAACGTCTTGGCGTTGAGCAGCAGTTCACTGAAGGACGTACTCAGGAAGGGTGGATGCGCCATCTGCATGAGCTCTCACGCAAAGCCATTCCTGACCTGCCGGACTTCGATATCTTCCGCAAGCAGGGCATGTACAAGCAGCGCGATCCCGAAGGGCATCACGTGGCGTATAAAGCCTTCCGCGACGATCCGCAGGCCAATCCGCTGACCACGCCGTCGGGCAAAATCGAGATCTACTCCGAAGAGCTGGCAAAAATTGCCGCAACGTGGGAATTGCCGGAAGGGGACGTTATCGATCCGCTGCCGATTTATACGCCAGGCTTCGAAAACTACAACGATCCGCTGACGGCGAAATTCCCGCTTCAGTTGACCGGTTTCCACTACAAAGCGCGTGTTCACTCCACCTACGGCAACGTTGACGTACTGAAAGCGGCCTGCCGACAGGAGATGTGGATCAACCCGATGGATGCGAAAGCGCGCGGCATCAGTAATGGCGATCGCGTACGTATCTTCAACGGACGTGGCGAAGTGCATATCGAAGCTAAAGTGACTCCGCGTATGATGCCTGGCGTTGTCGCGCTGGGGGAAGGGGCCTGGTATAACCCGGATGCGAACCATATCGATCAGGCGGGCTGCATCAACGTTCTCACTACGCAGCGTCCGTCGCCGCTGGCGAAGGGCAACCCATCCCACACAAACCTCGTTCAGGTTGAAAAGGCGTAAGGAGTAACCGATGACAACCCAGTATGGATTTTTTATTGATTCCAGCCGCTGCACCGGGTGCAAAACCTGCGAGCTGGCCTGTAAGGATTACAAAGATCTGACCCCGGACGTCAGCTTCCGGCGTATCTATGAATACGCGGGCGGCGACTGGCAGGAGGACAACGGCGTCTGGCATCAGAATGTCTTCGCCTATTACCTGTCGATTGCCTGCAACCACTGCGAAGATCCGGCCTGCACCAAGGTCTGCCCGAGCGGGGCAATGCACAAGAGCGACGACGGTTTTGTGGTGGTGGACGAGGATGTCTGCATCGGCTGTCGCTACTGCCACATGGCCTGCCCGTACGGCGCGCCGCAGTACAATGCCGCCAAAGGCCACATGACCAAGTGCGACGGCTGCCACAGCCGCGTGGCGGACGGCAAAAAGCCCATCTGCGTCGAATCCTGCCCGCTGCGCGCGCTGGACTTTGGCCCGATTGAAGAGCTGCGCAAAAAACACGGTCAGCTTGCTGCCGTCGCGCCGCTGCCGTCTGCGCACTTCACGAAGCCGAGTATTGTGATTAAACCTAACGCCAACAGCCGTCCGACGGGTGACACCACCGGCTACCTGGCAAACCCGAAGGAGGTGTGAGATGGGAAGTGGATGGCATGAATGGCCGCTAATGATCTTCACGGTCTTTGGGCAGTGCGTGGCGGGCGGGTTTATCGTCCTTGCGCTGGCGCTGTTAAAAGGGAACCTCAATGCTGAACAGCAGCAGCGTTTGGTGTTAAGCATGTTTGGCCTGTGGGTGTTGATGGGCATTGGGTTTATCGCCTCTACGCTGCACCTGGGCTCACCGATGCGCGCGTTCAACTCCCTGAACCGCGTAGGTGCCTCTTCGCTGAGTAACGAGATTGCCAGCGGGGCAATCTTCTTTGCCGTTGGCGGGCTGGGGTGGTTACTGGCAGCGGTGAAAAAGCTGCCGTCAGGGTTACGCGCGTTGTGGCTCATCGTCACCATGGTACTGGGCGTTGTCTTCGTCTGGATGATGGTCCGGGTGTACAACACCATCGATACCGTTCCGACCTGGTACAGCGTCTGGACGCCGATGAGCTTCTTCCTGACCATGTTTATTGGCGGGCCGCTGCTGGGTTATCTGCTGCTGCGTGTGGCTGGCATTAATGGTTGGGCGATGCGCCTGCTGCCCGCGGTCTCGCTGCTGGCGCTGGTAATCAGTACCGTTGTCGCGCTCATGCAGGGAGCGGAGCTGGCGACCATTCACAGCTCTATCCAGCAGGCTTCGGCGTTGGTGCCGGATTACGGTTCGCTGATGGCCTGGCGTGTGGTGCTGCTGACGGCGGCGCTGGTGTGCTGGATTGCCCCTCAGCTTAAAGGTTACTCGCCTGCGCTGCCGTTACTGTCCCTGGCCTTTGTGCTGGTGCTGGCAGGGGAGTTAATTGGTCGCGGCGTATTTTACGGTCTGCATATGACGGTCGGTATGGCTATCGCCAGCTAATTTTTAGATTTTGTTATAAAAAGCCGGGACATAGCGCCCGGCTTTTCTTTTTTCATTCATGAAATTTTTCGACTGATGTTTCGTTGTAAAAATTCCCGGAAATAAATAAAAACAAATAGATAATTAATATCAGTAGCAGGCTTTGCATTAGCAGGATGAGTTTTTTAAATCGACAAGGCGCATAACGTGCGTGACGCCTGAACCGGTGGATTGACTTTGTTTTTGCCAGTGGCATGATGCGCACGAAATCTGAACTTCCTCACGGTTTTTAATCCATGACCACCTATACCCGCCCGGTGCTTTTGTTGCTCTGTGGCCTGCTTTTGCTGACCCTGGCGATCGCGGTGTTAAACACACTCGTCCCGCTATGGCTCGCCCATGAAAACTTACCGACCTGGCAGGTGGGTATGGTTAGCTCGTCCTTTTTTACGGGCAATCTGCTGGGCACCTTATTAACGGGCAGCCTTATTAAGCGCTTTGGTTTTAACCGCAGTTATTATCTGGCGTCGCTGATCTTTGCCGTCGGCTGCGCCGGTTTAGGCCTCATGGTCGGCTTCTGGAGCTGGATGGTCTGGCGCTTTATTGCGGGCGTCGGCTGCGCCATGATCTGGGTGGTGGTTGAAAGTGCGCTAATGTGCAGCGGAACGTCCCGTAATCGCGGGCGTCTGCTGGCGGCCTATATGATGGTTTACTACGTCGGTACCGTTCTGGGACAGCTGATGGTCAGCAAACTGCCAACCGACCTGATGAGCGTGCTGCCGTGGGTGACGGGCATGGTTCTGGCGGCGATCCTACCGCTGCTCTTTACCCGCATTGTGAATCAAAACAGCGAGCATCAGGAAGCTACCCACGTCTGGCCGATGCTGAGACTGCGCCAGGCGCGTCTGGGGGTTAACGGCTGCATTATTTCCGGGATTGTGCTGGGCTCGCTCTATGGTCTGATGCCGCTTTATCTTAACCATCAGGGCGTCAGTGATTCCGGGATCGGTTTCTGGATGGCGGTGATGGTCAGCGCGGGGATTGTCGGGCAGTGGCCGATTGGCCGTCTGGCGGACCGCTTTGGTCGTCTGCTGGTGCTGCGCGTCCAGGTTTTCGTGGTCATCATGGGCTGTCTCGCCATGCTCAGCAACGCCGCAATGGCGCCTGCGCTGTTCATTCTGGGAGCTGCGGGCTTTACGCTCTATCCGGTCGCGATGGCCTGGGCCTGTGAGAAAGTTGAGCATCACCAGTTGGTTGCAATGAACCAGGCTTTGTTGCTGAGTTACACCATCGGCAGTTTACTGGGTCCGACGTTTACCGCTATGCTCATGCAAAATTATTCTGACAATCTGCTGTTTATTATGATCGCCAGCGTGTCGTTTATTTATCTGTTAATGCTGCTGCGCAAAGTGGGCGAACATCCAACGCCAGTGGCCCATGCCTGACTTATTAAAAGCCTGTCGATGACAGGCTTTTTTGTCCCTGTCACATATAAGACTTTTACTTATTGTGAGTTTTTACTGCCCGGCGATAATTCAAATGAGTTATACCACTAAAAGGCAGCAATCATGTCTACTCGTCGTTTTTCCACTACAGCACTTGCCGTAGTGTTGGCTTTAACGTTTGCAACGGCTCCGGCCATGGCTAATCCAGGAAACGGAAATGGTGGCGGACAAGGTAATAGTGGCAATCATGGTAACGGGAACGCTGGTAACCATGGTAATAAACACAATAACGGTCAGGATAACCCTGGGAAATCGGATAAGAGCTTTAAAAACAGCAAAGATGTCGGTAATGATGTGGATGCTCGCGTGAGCTTTGATCATGCCCGCCATCTGGCACTGAATTACGGCTTTACGGGCTACGACTCTCTGCCTCCGGGAATTGCGAAAAACCTGGTGCGCGGTAAGCCACTGCCGCCGGGCATTGCGAAGAAAACCGTGCCAGCCGATATGCTGGGTCAGCTTCCTTCCTATCCGGGCTATGAATGGCGCGTGGTAGGTGACGACCTGGTCTTAATTGCGCTGAGTACGGCGATTGTGACTTCCGTTATTAATGGCGTCTTTAAATAGAATATAAAAAGGCCCGGTTTTCACCGGGCCTTTTCGTTAATACATGACCTTGTGGCCATACTGCTCAAGAATACCTTTGACGCGCTCCATCGTCTCTTTTTTCGGCGGCTTCACGCCATCGAGTTTGTACTCTTCACCCATCGCCACCCATTTATGTTTACCCAGCTCGTGATAGGGCAGGAGTTCAATTTTCTCCACGTTACCCATATCCCGGGTAAATTCACCCAGACGATGTGCAGAGTCATCATCATCTGACCAGCCCGGCACCACCACGTAGCGGATCCAGGTCTTGACGCCTTTATTGGCAATGTATTTGGCAAATTCCAGCGTACGGTGGTTTGAAACGCCAACCAGATTCTGGTGGATCTCATCGTTCATCTGCTTGAGATCGAGCATCACCAGATCGGTCACTTCAAGCAGTTCATCAATAACCGGATCGTAACGGCGCACAAAGCCGTTGGTGTCGAGGCAGGTATGAATGCCTTCTTTGTGGCAGGCGCGGAACCAGTCGCGCACAAATTCAGCCTGAAGAATGGCTTCACCGCCGGATGCCGTCACGCCACCGCCGGACGCGTTCATGAAGTGGCGATAGGTCACCACCTCTTTCATCAGATCCTCAACGGTGACTTCTTTACCGCCATGGGTGTCCCAGGTGTCACGGTTATGGCAGTACAGGCAGCGCATCAGGCAGCCCTGGAAGAAAGTGATAAAGCGGATCCCCGGGCCATCGACGGTGCCACAGGATTCAAAGGAGTGAATGCGACCAATAATTGACATTGCGGTGATATCTCCGAATTTGGCCCATCCTGGGGCCTATGTAGATGCACAGCTCAAAGGCTATGTCGAGTCTGTTTTGGCTGTTATCCATTAAGTATAGATAGCGGACAAAAGAGACTGATGAAGCGAGGGTGTTAAAAAGGCCCCACTTGCGTGGAGCCTTTATTGTACGCTTTTTAACGCGTGATTTCAGTCAATTCCACTTACATGGACTGAGTGAAAGTACGGGTAATAACGTCCTGCTGCTGTTCTTTCGTCAGGGAGTTAAAACGTACTGCGTAGCCAGATACGCGGATGGTCAGCTGAGGATATTTCTCAGGGTGTTCCATCGCGTCGAGCAGCATTTCACGGTTCATCACGTTCACGTTCAGGTGCTGACCACCTTCGATGGACGCTTCGTGGTGGAAGTAACCATCCATCAGACCCGCGAGGTTAGTTTTACGCACTTCGTCGTCTTTACCCAGCGCGTTTGGCACGATAGAGAAGGTGTAAGAGATACCATCTTTCGCGTAAGCAAACGGCAGTTTAGCAACGGAGGTCAGAGAGGCAACCGCACCTTTCTGGTCACGACCGTGCATTGGGTTAGCACCTGGGCCGAATGGCGCGCCAGCACGACGACCGTCTGGGGTGTTACCGGTTTTCTTACCATACACAACGTTAGAGGTGATGGTCAGAACAGACTGAGTCGGGATAGCGTTACGATAGGTAGTGAGTTTCTGAATTTTCTTCATGAAACGTTCTACCAGGTCAACCGCCATGTCATCAACGCGAGCGTCGTTGTTACCAAACTGCGGATATTCGCCTTCGATTTCGAAGTCGATAGCCAGACCATCTTCGTCACGAATTGGTTTAACTTTCGCATATTTGATTGCAGACAGGGAGTCAGCAGCAACGGACAGACCTGCGATACCACACGCCATGGTGCGAACGACGTCACGGTCGTGCAGCGCCATCAGAGAGGCTTCGTAGCTGTACTTGTCGTGCATGTAGTGGATAACGTTCAGCGCGGTCACGTACTGTTTAGCCAGCCAGTCCATGAAGTGGTCCATGCGCTCCATGACTTCGTCATAGTTCAGCACGTCGCCTTTGATCGGTTCAGACTTAGGACCAACCTGCATTTTCAGTTTTTCATCAACGCCGCCGTTGATTGCGTACAGCATGGTTTTCGCCAGGTTTGCACGCGCACCGAAGAACTGCATTTGCTTACCAACAACCATTGGACTTACGCAGCAAGCGATAGCGTAGTCATCGTTGTTGAAGTCAGGACGCATCAGGTCATCGTTCTCGTATTGCAGAGAAGAGGTGTCGATGGACACTTTAGCGGCGAATTTCTTGAAGTTCAGAGGCAGTTTTTCAGACCACAGAACGGTGATGTTCGGCTCCGGAGAAGGACCCATGGTGTACAGGGTGTTCAGGAAGCGGAAGCTGTTTTTGGTTACCAGAGTACGGCCATCTACGCCCATACCGCCGATAGATTCGGTTGCCCAGATTGGGTCACCAGAGAACAGCTCATCATATTCTGGGGTACGCAGGAAGCGAACCATACGCAGTTTCATGACCAGGTGGTCAATCATTTCCTGAGCGTCTTGTTCGGTGATTTTGCCTGCTTTCAGGTCACGTTCGATGTACGCATCCAGGAAGGTGGATACGCGGCCGAAGGACATTGCTGCGCCGTTCTGAGACTTAACAGCGGCCAGGTAGCCGAAGTAGGTCCACTGGATAGCTTCCTGAGCGTTGGTTGCAGGACCAGAGATATCGCAGCCGTATTTAGCCGCCATCTCTTTGATCTGACCCAGCGCACGGTGCTGTTCAGCGATCTCTTCACGCAGACGGATAGTTGCTTCCAGGTTTACGCCGTTTTCCAGGTCAGACTGGAGAGAGACGAACTGTGCGTATTTGTCTTTCATCAGGAAGTCGATACCGTACAGCGCAACGCGACGGTAGTCACCGATGATACGGCCACGGCCATAGGCATCTGGCAGACCGGTCAGAACGCCAGATTTACGGCAGTTCAGAATGTCTTTGGTGTAAACATCGAATACGCCCTGGTTATGGGTTTTACGGTATTCGGTGAAGATTTTTTTCAGCATTGGGTCCAGCTCGCGGTTATACGCTTTGCAGGAACCTTCAACCATTTTGATACCACCGAACGGGATGATTGCGCGTTTCAGTGGTGCTTCAGTTTGCAGACCAACGATTTTCTCAAGGGCTTTGTTGATGTAGCCAGCATCGTGAGAAGTGATGGTAGAAGCAACGGAGGTGTCAAAATCAACTGGCGCGTGAGTGCGGTTTTCCAGTTTAACGCCTTCCATTACGCTGTCCCACAGCTTGGTGGTTGCGTCAGTCGCACCAGCCAGGAAGGATTCGTCACCTTCATACGGGGTATAGTTTTTCTGAATGAAGTCACGGACGTTGACTTCATTCTGCCAGTCACCTTTCGTAAAACCTTCCCAGGCTGTGGCTAACTTTTCATTAAGCTCGGACATGTAACACCTACCTTCTTAAGTGGATTTTTTATTTACTGCCTGAGACAACCATTAATGATGATCGCCGCCACGCAGGTAAATGACCCAGTATGTCAACCCAACTAACAGACCCCCACCGATAATGTTCCCGATAGTGACGGGGATCAGGTTATCAGTAATGAAGTTCATAATAGTCAGGTGTGAAAAACTTTCCGGGGTTGAACCTACAGCAGTCCAGAACTCCGGGCTTGCAAAGTTGCGGATAACAATCCCCATCGGGATCATGAACATATTCGCAATACTGTGCTCAAAGCCGCTGGCAACAAACATCGCAACCGGCAGAACCATAATCATGGCTTTATCCATCAGGCTACGACCAGAGTAGCTCATCCAGACCGCCAGGCAGACCATCAGGTTTGCGAGGATGCCGAGAGCAACAGCTTCGATAAATGTATGGTGCATTTTGTGGTCGGCGGTTTGCAGGACGTTAAGCCCCCAGCCGCCGTTGGCGGTCATATACTCGCCAGAGAGCCACATCAACAGAACAAAGAGCAGACAGCCAATCAGGTTGCCAACGTAAACGTTGAGCCAGTTGCGCCCCAGTTGACCCCAGGTAATTCTTCCGCTGGCTTTTGCCACCACAATCAGCACCGTTGAGGTGAAGAGGTCGGCGCCGCAGATGACGCAGAGAATCAGGCCCAGTGAGAAGCAAATACCACCAATCAGTTTCGCTATGCCGAAAGGCATCCCGGCAGTGCCGGTGGTGGCTGTGATATAGAAGACGAAAGCGATGGAGATGAACACCCCAGCCGTAATGGCCAGAAAGAACGTCGTCATCGGATGTTTCGTGGCTTTGTAGACACCCGCTTCTTCGGCAACTTTCGCCATCGCAGCGGGGAGTAATAGATCAAAAGGGTTGTCAGCTTTCACACTAACTCTCTCTTTATTAAGTCGGCGACGAGATACTAACAAAGCATTATAGAAGAGAAATTGATATAGATCATATCTCGCCTGGCTTATAGGCCCGCAGTGTGTATGGTTTTACAGCAAAAGCGGAGTAAGTATTTGATTATCCGTATAAAAATAAATTTTAAAACTTATGAAAAGAGTTGAATTTTTTCCTTCAGCCTCCCGTGGAACAGTTAATTAAAATGGAGTATTTATTATAATTAGTAACAGTAAAGCTCAGGTAAGCGTTTTTATATTTACCCGTGGTTAACTTAATTATTACAATTAAACGTCATTGCGGAAAAATAAAAAAAAAGGGGCAATGAAATTGCCCCGTAATATAGCTCAGGCGATTGAATACGCCTACAGCCATTAATGTTATATGCGCTTATTTTGACCAGTAAGCGGCTTTTGCCTTCTGCAATTTTTCATACGCATTCAGCAGTGACTGATGCGCCGGGAAGGCTTTCAGATCGCTGTCAACCGCTTGCAGGCCGTAGAATGGTTCTTCACCGCTCAGCGCCGCGCTGGCAGCTTCAACGGCATCCGCACCGTACATACGCACAAAGGCATTCAGATACTGCAATGGCTCGCGGTCGTCTTCCTGAGAAAGCAGGAGCAGCGTTTGCAGGCAACGGTAATAGTTTGTGCGCTCGGCGGAGAAGACGGACTGGTTAAACTCCATCGTCCACTCGGTCCAGGCCAAAGCCTGATCCAGATCGCCGCCCGCCAGCGCCAGCATCGCTTTCAGCTCGCCGATGCGCAGGGTGTACCAGCCGTTATCTTTTCCGGTCGCCAGACCCAGCAGTTCGCGCACGCGGGTGAAATCATCGTGTCCTTCTTCGTCCAGCTGGGCGATCAGGTTCAGATAATCTTCTTTATCCCACTCGCTGCCTGGCAGGGCCAGCAGGGTTTCACGCAGATGCGCGCCCATGCTGTTGTTCGCCAGCCACAGATCTTCTGCCGGATAAATGTCCGACATACCTGGCACAATAATACGGCACGCGTAAACGCCGAGGTGTTCATAGTCGGCAATGTAAACTTCCTGATCTTCCGCGTTGAAGATCGCCATCAGGGTGGCGAATTCTTCTTCCGTCGTACCGGCAAAGCTCCAGTCCACGAACGGATAGTCCGCGTCCTGTTTGAACATATCCCAGGAGATCAAACCGCTGGAGTCGATGAAGTGTGTTTCGAGGTTGGTGTGCTCGGCGACTTCTTCGTCATCAAAGGTTGGCGGAGTAAAGACATCGAGATCTTTCAGGCTACGACCTTGCAGCAGTTCGGTTACGGTACGCTCCAGCGCCACGCCGAAGTCCGGGTGCGCGCCGAAGGAGGCGAAACAGGTGCCATTTGCCGGGTTGAACAGTACCACGCAGATAACCGGATATTTGCCGCCCAGAGAGCCGTCATAAGCAAAGATTGGGAAACCTTCTGCTTCCAGTTTGGCGATGGATTCCACCACGCCCGGGTAGCGCGCCAGCACGTCAGCCGGGATCTCCGGCAGGCTGATGGATTCAGCAATAATGCGGTTTTTGATATGACGCTCGAAAACTTCAGACAATCCCTGCACGCGCGCTTCGTTGCGGGTATTACCGGCAGACATGCCGTTAGACACATACAGGTTGCCGACGATGTTCATCGGGATATAAACGGTCTGCTCGTCAGACTGACGGGTGAACGGCAGGGCGCAGATCCCACGATCCTCATTGCCGGATTGCAGGTCGATCAACATGCTGCCGGTCAGTTCGTTTTCCGGATCGTAGAACGCGCGCAGGCGGGCATCGAGAATGCCTTCCGGCAGTTCATCGTTTTCGGTCAGCGGGAACCATTTTTCGTTCGGATAGTGAACGAACGGACCGTTGGCAATAGTTTCGCCCAGCCAGAAGTCGGCGAAGAAGTAGTTGGTGGACAGACGCTCAAAATACTCACCCAGTGCAGAGGCCAGCGCCGCTTTTTTGGTCGCGCCTTTACCGTTGGTAAAGCACAGCGCACAGTCTTTGTCGCGAATATGCACGGACCAGACGTGAGGCACCGGATTCAGCCAGGAGGCTTCTTCGATATTAAAGCCCAGGTCGGTCAGTTTCTGCTGGAAGCGAGCGATGGAATCTTCCAGAGCGGCGTCTTTGCCGGGGATAAACGTTTGAGTCATGGCGTTCACTTTTATCGTACGTAAAGCGCGCAATGATACGGGTTTTGCGTGACGGGTGCTATCTCCGGCGAAAATAAATGGCTGGACTATGCTTATAAGCAGTAACCTACTGTTAAGGCATAAAAAAATGAAAGCTTTCGATCTCCAGCGGATGGCGTTTGATAAAGTCCCTCCTGAGTTTTTAGGCGAAGTAGCGCTGCGCAGCCTGTACACCTTTGTACTCGTTTTCCTGTTTCTGAAAATCACCGGACGTCGCGGCGTGCGGCAGATGTCGCTGTTTGAAGTGCTGATCATCCTGACGCTGGGGTCGGCGGCAGGGGACGTTGCCTTTTATGACGATGTGCCGATGGTGCCGGTCTTTATCGTCTTCGTGACGCTTGCACTGCTGTACCGGCTGGTCATGTGGCTGATGTCGAAAAGTGAGAAACTGGAAGATCTGCTCGAAGGGAAGCCGGTGGTGATTGTCGAAGATGGTCAACTGGCCTGGGAGAATGTGCAAAGCGCCAATATGACGGAGTTTGAGTTCTTTATGGAACTCCGTTTGAGCAGCGTTGAGCAACTGGGGCAGGTGCGTCTGGCGATTATGGAAACGAATGGTCAAATCAGCGTCTATTACTATTCCGACGATGAGGTGAAGCCCGGCCTGTGCATCCTGCCGGATATGCTCATCGAGCGATACAAAACTGTACCTGAAGCGGGCGAGTACGCCTGCATAAAATGTAGTCATGTCGTGGTTATGCAGGCGGGCGATCATCAATTATGCCCCCGCTGTACGAATCCAGAATGGACGAAGGTTAGCCGGGCTAAACGTAACACCTGACAGCGATTTTGTCGGTTTTGTGACAACGGTACGGCAGATTGTATTGTGTGACGAGGGGCACATTTCTTCGGCCATCAGTTTTAGACATTGCGGCGCGTGTCACTGAATGATAAAACCGATATCCACAGTTATAACTTATGGCTTTTAGCGTGGTGAGGGGAAATGGCTCAAGTCTTTAATTTCAGTTCAGGTCCGGCAATGTTACCGGCAGACGTGCTCAAACAGGCTCAACAGGAGCTGTGTGACTGGAACGGTCTGGGTACGTCGGTGATGGAAGTCAGCCACCGGGGTAAAGCGTTTATTCAGGTGGCGGAAGAAGCAGAAAAGGATTTTCGCGATCTGCTGAACATTCCCTCGAACTACAAAGTATTGTTCTGTCACGGCGGTGGACGCGGCCAGTTTGCGGGTATCCCGCTCAATCTACTGGGCGACAAAACCACCGCTGATTACGTTGATGCCGGCTACTGGGCGGCCAGTGCGGTAAAAGAAGCGCACAAATATTGCACGCCGAATGTCATCGATGCCAAAGTGACCGTTGACGGTCTGCGCGCCGTGAAGCCGATGAGTGAGTGGCAGCTTTCTGACAACGCCGCTTATCTTCACTACTGCCCGAACGAAACCATCGACGGTATTGCCATTCACGAAGAGCCAGACTTTGGCGAAAATGTCATTGTGACGGCGGATCTCTCTTCAACCATTCTGTCCACCCCGCTGGATGTCAGCCGCTACGGCGTCATCTACGCGGGTGCCCAGAAAAACATCGGTCCTGCGGGTCTGACTATCGTTATTGTGCGTGAAGACCTGCTGGGGAAAGCCCATAAGTCTTGCCCGTCAATTCTGGATTACACCGTCCTGAACGACAACGATTCCATGTTCAACACCCCACCAACGTTTGCCTGGTATCTCTCCGGCCTGGTCTTCAAATGGCTGAAGCAAAAAGGCGGTGTGGCGCAGATGGATAAGATCAATCAGCAAAAGGCTGAACTGCTGTACGGCGTGATCGACAAGAGCGATTTCTACCGTAACGATGTCGCCAAAACTAACCGTTCGCGCATGAACGTGCCGTTCCAGCTGGCGGACAGCAACCTGGATAACGTGTTCCTGGAAGAGTCCTTCGCGGCGGGTCTGCATGCGCTGAAAGGCCACCGTGTGGTAGGCGGAATGCGCGCCTCTATCTATAACGCCATGCCGCTGGAAGGCGTTAAAGCCCTGACTGATTTCATGATCGACTTCGAACGTCGTCACGGTTAATTGGCTGTTTTTCACCCCCGCAGCGTTCCTGCGGGGTTTTTATTATGTTGAGTTGAGAGTTGAGTTTCATGGAATCCCTGACGTTACAACCTATCGCGCGGGTAGATGGCACCATTAATCTGCCTGGTTCAAAAAGTGTCTCGAACCGCGCTCTGCTGCTGGCAGCTCTGGCAAACGGCACCACCGTCCTCACTAATCTGCTGGACAGCGATGACGTGCGCCATATGCTCAATGCACTGAAAGCGTTGGGCGTTCAGTACGCGCTGTCTGACGATCGTACCCGTTGTGAAGTCACCGGTAACGGCGGCGCGTTACATTCTGCTGAAGCGCTGGAGCTTTTCCTGGGTAACGCCGGTACCGCGATGCGTCCTCTGGCCGCTGCGCTGTGTCTGGGGAGTAACGATATTGTGCTGACCGGTGAGCCGCGAATGAAAGAGCGTCCGATCGGCCATCTGGTGGATGCCCTGCGTCAGGGCGGCGCGCAGATTGATTATCTTGAGCAGGAAAATTACCCGCCCCTGCGTCTGCGCGGGGGATTCACTGGCGGCAATGTTGAGGTTGACGGTAGCGTTTCCAGCCAGTTCCTGACCGCGCTGCTGATGACCGCACCGCTGGCACCACAGGACACCGTCATCAACATTAAAGGCGACCTGGTTTCTAAGCCGTACATTGATATCACCCTGCACCTGATGAACACCTTTGGTGTTGAGGTGGAAAACCAGTCTTATCAGCGTTTCGTGGTGCGCGGAGCGCAGCAGTATCAGTCCCCGGGCCACTACCTGGTTGAAGGCGATGCTTCATCCGCCTCCTATTTCCTTGCCGCAGGTGCGATTAAAGGCGGTACGGTAAAAGTGACGGGCATTGGCCGCAACAGCGTGCAGGGCGATATCCGTTTTGCTGACGTGCTGGAAAAAATGGGCGCGGTGGTGACCTGGGGCGATGACTTCATCTCCTGTACCCACGGTGAGCTGAACGCCATCGATATGGATATGAACCATATTCCGGATGCGGCGATGACCATTGCCACCGCTGCGCTGTTTGCGAAAGGCACCACCACGCTGCGAAACATTTACAACTGGCGTGTGAAAGAGACGGACCGCCTGTTCGCGATGGCAACCGAGCTGCGTAAAGTGGGGGCTGAGGTAGAAGAGGGCGAAGACTACATTCGCGTCACGCCGCCGGCAAAACTGCAATTTGCAGAAATTGGCACCTACAACGATCACCGCATGGCGATGTGTTTCTCGCTGGTGGCGTTGTCAGATACGCCAGTCACTATCCTTGATCCGAAGTGTACGGCAAAAACGTTCCCGGACTACTTCGAACAGCTGGCGCGCATTAGCACCCTGGCCTGATGATGGTATGCCGCATCACCTGATGCGGCATTTCCTTACGCTTTCTGACACTCATCCTCTTTCATTTCTTCTACACTCTGCTTCAATCATTCCGTAATTTGCACGCAAAGGTAACAGTTGCGCACGTTGGCGCGTATAATGCGCGGCGTTCATGTAAACGGTATGCCTTAATTAAGGAGAAAAAGATGACGGCAATTGCCCCGGTAATCACCATTGATGGGCCAAGTGGCGCAGGGAAAGGTACTCTGTGCAAAGCGATGGCGGAAGCATTGCAATGGCATCTTTTAGATTCGGGAGCAATCTATCGCGTGCTGGCGCTGGCTGCGCTGCATCATCATGTGGATGTTGCGTCTGAAGAAGCGCTGGTACCGCTGGCTGCGCATCTGGATGTGCGCTTTGTCTCGACCGATGGCAACCTTGAAGTGATCCTGGAAGGGGAAGATGTCAGCGGTGAAATCCGTACCCAGGAAGTGGCCAATGCGGCCTCTCAGGTGGCGGCTTTCCCACGCGTTCGTGAAGCGCTGTTACGTCGCCAGCGCGGTTTCCGTGAAGCGCCGGGGCTGATCGCCGACGGCCGCGACATGGGAACCGTGGTATTCCCCGATGCGCCAGTGAAAATTTTCCTTGACGCCTCTTCAGAAGAACGTGCTCAACGCCGCATGCTTCAGTTGCAGGAAAAGGGGTTTAGTGTTAACTTTGATCGCCTTTTATCCGAGATAAAAGAGCGCGATGACCGCGATCGTAACCGCGCCGTCGCACCACTTGTTCCCGCGCAAGACGCATTAGTGCTGGATTCAACCAGTTTAACTATTGAGCAAGTGATTGAAAAAGCGCTACAATATGCGCGCCAAAAACTGGCACTCGCGTAATCGCGACCGATTTAGCAGTACCCCCGCTGCAATGGATTGACGGCGGGTATGTGAAACAACCCCATCCGGCACGGAGCCAGGTGGACGTTAATATTAACCTGAAGATTAAACATGACTGAATCTTTTGCTCAACTGTTTGAAGAATCCTTAAAAGAAATCGAAACCCGTCCGGGTTCCATCGTTCGTGGCGTTGTTGTTGCTATCGACAAAGACGTTGTACTGGTTGACGCCGGTCTGAAATCTGAGTCTGCCATCCCGGCTGAGCAGTTCAAAAACGCCCAGGGCGAGCTGGAAATCCAGGTTGGTGACGAAGTTGACGTTGCTCTGGACGCAGTAGAAGACGGCTTCGGCGAAACCCTGCTGTCTCGTGAGAAAGCTAAACGTCACGAAGCATGGATCACGCTGGAAAAAGCTTACGAAGAAGCTGAAACTGTGGTCGGTGTTATCAACGGCAAAGTTAAAGGTGGCTTCACTGTTGAGCTGAATGGTATTCGTGCGTTCCTGCCAGGTTCTCTGGTAGACGTTCGTCCAGTCCGTGACACCCTGCACCTCGAAGGCAAAGAGCTTGAGTTCAAAGTAATCAAGCTGGACCAGAAGCGTAACAACGTTGTTGTTTCCCGTCGTGCCGTTATCGAATCCGAAAACAGCGCAGAACGCGATCAGCTGCTGGAAAACCTGCAGGAAGGCATGGAAGTCAAAGGTATCGTTAAGAACCTCACTGACTACGGCGCATTCGTTGACCTGGGCGGCGTTGATGGCCTGCTGCACATCACCGACATGGCGTGGAAACGCGTTAAGCACCCAAGCGAAATCGTGAACGTGGGCGACGAAATCACTGTTAAAGTGCTGAAGTTCGACCGCGAGCGTACTCGTGTATCCCTCGGCCTGAAACAGCTGGGCGAAGATCCATGGGTAGCTATCGCTAAGCGTTACCCAGAAGGTACTAAACTGACTGGTCGCGTTACCAACCTGACTGACTACGGCTGCTTCGTTGAAATCGAAGAAGGCGTTGAAGGTCTGGTGCACGTTTCCGAAATGGACTGGACCAACAAAAACATCCACCCATCCAAAGTTGTTAACGTTGGTGATGTAGTGGAAGTGATGGTTCTGGATATCGACGAAGAACGTCGTCGTATCTCCCTGGGCCTGAAGCAGTGCAAAAACAACCCATGGCAGCAGTTCGCGGAAACCCACAACAAGGGCGACCGTGTTGAAGGTAAAATCAAGTCTATCACTGACTTCGGTATCTTCATCGGCCTGGACGGCGGCATCGATGGCCTGGTTCACCTGTCTGACATCTCCTGGAACGTTGCAGGCGAAGAAGCAGTTCGTGAATACAAAAAAGGCGACGAAATCGCAGCAGTTGTTCTGCAAGTTGACGCAGAGCGTGAGCGTATCTCCCTGGGCGTTAAACAGCTCGCAGAAGATCCGTTCAACAACTGGGTTGCACTGAACAAGAAAGGCGCAATCGTAAACGGTAAAGTGACTGCTGTTGACGCTAAAGGCGCAACCGTAGAACTGGCTGACGGCGTTGAAGGTTACCTGCGCGCTTCCGAAGCTTCACGTGACCGCGTTGAAGATGCAACTCTGGTTCTGAGCGTTGGTGACGACGTTGAAGCTAAGTTCACCGGTGTTGACCGTAAGAACCGTGCAATCAGCCTGTCTGTTCGTGCTAAAGACGAAGCTGATGAGAAAGATGCAATCGCAACTGTGAACAAACAGGAAGATGCAAACTTCTCTAACAACGCAATGGCTGAAGCTTTCAAAGCAGCTAAAGGCGAGTAAGTTCAGGTTCGCACCATCATTTGAGCTGTAACGCATTTACAGCGCGAAGGATGGAGAGCAGACTTGACAGATTGCAGGATTCGTCCTGTAATCAATAACAAAGGGCGGCTACGGCCGCCCTTGTTTAATAAGCTGTTCAGCTAATGGGTTTGAAAGGAACCGGAGGAATCATGACCAAGTCAGAATTGATTGAAAGACTTGCCAGTCAGCAACCGCATATCCCTGCCAAGGCTGTGGAAGATGCCGTTAAAGAGATGCTGGAGCATATGGCTACCACTCTTGCCCAGGGCGAGCGCATTGAAATCCGCGGTTTCGGTAGTTTTTCTCTGCACTATCGTGCACCACGTACCGGGCGTAACCCGAAGACTGGCGATAAAGTGGAGCTGGAAGGAAAGTATGTTCCGCACTTTAAGCCGGGTAAAGAACTGCGCGATCGCGCCAATATTTACGGTAACTGAGTTTAATCATCAGGGTTAAACTGAGTTTAAAGAAAGCACCTTAGGGTGCTTTTTTTGTATCCCGCCCCTGCATTTCTGAATACGCGCCGCATTTAAATTTTCTCTTTGCTGTAAGCGCTTAAAACGTTGCAGCGCCCGCTGTAAATCACGTTTTTTCTGTCTGACGACGCATCAGTCCCGCCGCATAATCGCCTGAAACATGGAGGTGAAGATGGGGATCCACGTTATCAGTATGTGCGCCATTCTGGCCATAATCCCGCTCTATTGGTTACCCGTTTTGCCTGATTTGCATATTGTCTGGTTGCTGATTGCCGCAGGGATTGCGTTATCCGTACAGCAGAGAAAATGGCTCAGGTTTTCAGGCCTCGCATTGCTTTTTATGTGCTGGGGGATCCTGGCCGCTCAGGAAAGCGTGTGGCAGATGAACTATTTAACGCAAGCACCGCAGCAGGCCGAGGTGGTCATTACCGCAACGGACGGCGCAACGATGCATCAGGGAAGGATTGTCAGCCTCAATGGAGAACGCGTGTGGGCTGCCATGGGCGTGGCGCTGTATGGCAACTATTTGCCGCATAACGTCTGCGTGGGTCAACGCTGGGCAATGACCCTGCGGCTCAGGGCGGTACACGGAGAACTCAACGATGGCGGCTATGATTCACAGAAAAATGCCTTTGCCCGACACCAGACGCTGAGTGGACGGTTTACCCATGCGGCGCTCGTTGACGAGGGCTGTAGTCTGCGTGCGCAATACCTGACATCACTACAGAATACTCTTTCAGCATATCAGTGGGGACCCGTGATCCTGGGGCTGGGGATGGGGGAGCGGCTGTCGGTCTCGCGGGAGATAAAAAACCTGATGCGTGATACCGGAACGATGCATCTGATGGCAATCTCGGGATTACATATTGCGCTGGCCGCTTCTGTCATCTGGTTTCTGGCGCGGGGCATCCAGCTCTTCCTGCCGGGCCGCTGGATTATCTGGCAAATCCCCTTGCTGGCAGGGCTGATTTTTGCCGCGTTTTACGCATGGCTAACGGGCTTGCAGCCGCCCGCGCTGCGCACGGTTATCGCGCTTGTGGTACTGGCTGCATTAAAAATGAGTGGTCGCCAGTGGTCGCCCTGGCAGGTATGGCTTACCTGCGTGGCGGCGATCTTGGTTTTCGATCCACTGGCGGTCCTGTCACAAAGCCTGGCGTTGTCAGCGTTTGCGGTCGCCGCGCTTATTTTTTGGTATCAGTGGTTGCCTCTCCCGCACTGGCAACGTGGCCGGTGCCTGCGGCCGCTGGCGACGCTAGTGTATTTGCAGGTCGGAATGCTGCTGCTTCTGTTGCCGCTTCAGGTCCTGATTTTCCATGGTTTCAGCCTCTCCTCGCTGGTAGCGAACCTGTTTGCCGTTCCTCTGGTCACGTTTATCTCAGTTCCGCTGATCCTGCTCGGCATGTTTCTGCATCTGTTTCCGGTCGCTGTGCTGGAAAGTATCGTCTGGCTGGCTACTGATAAATCTCTGGCAGGGCTTTTCTGGCTATTGATGCGTTTACCGAATGGCTGGCAGGACGTTGATGAACGCTGGCAATACCTGACGTTACTGCCGTGGCTGCTGGTCATTGGCTGGCGATTCAGGGCCTTCAGCGCAGCACCCGCAGTCTGTCTGGCAGGCAGCATGGTGCTGGCCTTTCCCCTCTGGCACAGGGTTAAAACAGACAGCTGGTCCCTGCATATGCTGGATGTAGGGCAGGGGCTGGCGATGGTCATTGAGCGTCACGGCAAGGCCATTCTGTACGACACCGGGCTGGCATGGCCCGGTGGGGACAGTGCGCAACAGCTGATTATCCCCTGGCTACGCTGGCATCATCTGAGACCGGAAGGGGTGATCCTGAGCCATGAACATCTCGACCACGCGGGGGGACTGGCATCGCTAAAAGCTGCCTGGCCCGCAATGTGGATCAGGAGCCCCTTATCCTGGTCCGGACATCTTCCGTGCTTTCGAGGACAGCGATGGCAGTGGCAGGGTTTAACGTTCTCCGTGCACTGGCCACCCGAAAACACCTCGGCGAAAGGTAACAACCGCTCCTGTGTGGTAAAAATCGATGACGGCGAACAGAGCGTTTTACTGACCGGAGACATTGAAGCGCAGGCAGAACTGGCAATGCTAAGCCATCGCTGGCGTCAGCTTGCGTCTACACTGATCCAGGTGCCACATCATGGAAGTAACACGTCATCTTCAACACCGTTGCTGCAGCGCGTAGAGGGGCAGGTTTCGCTGGCCTCGACGGCTCGCTATAACGCGTGGCGTTTCCCTTCTATTAAAGTGGTCCGGCGCTATCGAACGGAGGGATATCTCTGGCTTGATACCCCGCATTCCGGGCAGATATCTGTGACCTTTTCGCACCATAGTCGGCAAATTCGTCGCTTACGCGAACACTATTTACCGCGTTGGTATCATCAGTGGTTTGGCGCGCCCGTAGATAACGGGTAGAATATGCGGCTATTTCAACAAATGCTGGTTTTTTGAATGCATAACGACAAAGATCTCTCCACGTGGCAAACGTTCCGCCGGCTCTGGCCGATGATTGCTCCTTTCAAAGCAGGCTTGATCGTGGCGGGCGTAGCGTTAATCCTCAACGCAGCCAGCGATACGTTTATGTTATCGCTTCTCAAACCGTTACTGGATGACGGTTTCGGTAAAACGGATCGTTCAGTGCTGCTATGGATGCCGCTGGTGGTTATTGGGCTGATGATCTTACGCGGAATCTCCAGCTATGTATCCAGCTACTGCATCTCCTGGGTATCCGGTAAAGTGGTGATGACCATGCGCCGCCGGCTGTTCAGCCATATGATGGGGATGCCGGTCTCATTCTTTGACAAACAGTCAACCGGCACCCTGCTGTCGCGTATTACCTACGATTCAGAGCAGGTGGCGTCGTCCTCTTCCAGCGCACTGATTACCGTTGTGCGTGAAGGCGCATCCATCATCGGCCTGTTCGCGATGATGTTCTATTACAGCTGGCAACTGTCGCTGATCCTTATTGTGCTGGCGCCGATTGTCTCCATCGCGATCCGCGTGGTATCAAAGCGTTTTCGCAACATCAGTAAAAATATGCAGAATACGATGGGGCAGGTGACTACCAGCGCCGAGCAGATGCTGAAAGGCCATAAGGAAGTGTTGATTTTCGGCGGTCAGGAAGTCGAAACCAAACGCTTTGACAAGGTCAGCAACAGAATGCGCCTGCAAGGAATGAAAATGGTATCGGCCTCGTCGATTTCCGATCCGATCATTCAGCTGATTGCCTCTCTGGCCCTGGCCTTCGTCCTGTATGCCGCCAGTTTCCCGAGCGTCATGGAAACCCTGACTGCGGGTACCATTACCGTGGTGTTCTCATCCATGATTGCGCTGATGCGTCCGCTGAAATCGCTGACTAACGTCAACGCCCAGTTCCAGCGCGGGATGGCAGCCTGTCAGACGCTGTTCAGCATCCTCGATTCCGAACAGGAAAAAGATGAAGGTACACGCGTGATCGAGCGCGCTAAAGGCGACCTGGAATTCCGTAACGTCACCTTTACCTATCCAGGCCGTGAAGTGCCGGCGCTGCGTGATATCAGCCTGTCCATCCCGGCGGGTAAAACCGTTGCGCTGGTCGGTCGTTCCGGTTCGGGCAAGTCGACCATTGCCAGCCTGATTACCCGTTTCTACGATATCGACCAGGGCGAGATCCTGCTTGATGGTCACGACCTGCGGGAATATACCCTCCAGTCGCTGCGTAACCAGGTCGCGCTGGTCTCGCAGAACGTGCATCTGTTCAACGATACGGTGGCGAACAACATTGCGTATGCCCGTACCGAAGAGTACAGCCGTGAAGAGATTGAGAATGCGGCGCGTATGGCCTATGCGATGGACTTCATTAACAAAATGGATAACGGTCTGGATACGATCATTGGCGAAAACGGGGTGCTGCTCTCCGGTGGTCAGCGTCAGCGTATCGCGATTGCCCGTGCGCTGCTGCGCAACAGCCCGATTCTGATCCTCGATGAAGCAACGTCCGCACTGGATACGGAATCTGAACGCGCTATCCAGTCTGCTCTGGATGAATTACAGAAAAACCGTACCTCGCTGGTTATCGCGCACCGTCTGTCGACCATCGAACAGGCTGACGAAATCGTGGTGGTGGAAGATGGCGTGATCGTTGAACGCGGCAGCCATGCGGACCTGCTGGAACAGCGTGGTGTTTACGCGCAGCTTCATAAAATGCAGTTCGGTCAATGATTGCACGCATCTGGTCGGGTGAATCCCCTCTGTGGGTGCTGCTTCTCCCGCTCTCCTGGCTGTATGGCCTGGTGAGCGGTACTATTCGTCTGCTTTACCGCCTCGGGATCAAGCGCGCCTGGCGCGCACCGGTACCGGTGGTGGTGGTCGGCAACCTGACGGCGGGTGGAAACGGCAAAACCCCGGTGGTGATCTGGCTGGTAGAACAGCTCCATAAACGTGGTATCCGCCCGGGAGTTGTCTCACGCGGTTATGGTGGTAAAGCGGCGCAGTATCCACTGGTGCTGAGCCCAGCTACGACAACCGCTGAAGCCGGTGATGAGCCGGTACTGATTTACCAGCGTACCGGCGCGCCGGTTGCGGTATCGCCGGTGCGCAGTGATGCCGTGAAGGCACTGCTTGCGGAGCATGACGTACAAATCGTTATTACCGATGATGGTTTGCAGCATTACGCGCTGGCGCGTGACAAAGAGATCGTGGTCATTGACGGCGTGCGGCGTTTTGGCAACGGCTGGTGGCTGCCAGCCGGTCCAATGCGTGAGCGTGCGTCGCGCCTGAAGAGCGTCGATGCCGTGATTGTGAACGGTGGTGAAGCCAGAGCGGGCGAAATCCCGATGTATCTTCGTCCCGGACAGGCCGTGAATATCTTGACCGGCGTGCGTAAAGACGTCGCGCAACTGGAACATCTGGTTGCGATGGCCGGTATAGGTCATCCGCCGCGTTTCTTCGCAACGCTGGAGCAGTGCGGCGCGCGACTGGAAAAACGAGTACCGCTGGCCGATCACCAGGCGTTAGTTGCCGAAGAGGTTGAAAGGCTGGCAGCGCCGGGCCAGACGCTGATCATGACGGAAAAAGACGCGGTAAAATGCCGGGCCTTTGCGAAAGAAAACTGGTGGTATCTGCCGGTTGACGCTGAACTCAGCGGCGAACAGCCGGAACATTTGCTCAAGGAACTGCTCGCGTTAGTGCAGTAACTTCTACGCGGTTCCGGTGGCGCTTTGACTGACAGGAAAACGCATGTCTCTACCGCAACTCTCACTTGCAGCCGCACGAAACTTGCATCTTGCCGCCCAGGGGCTTCTGAAAAAGCCCCGTCGCCGCGCGCAGCCAGCGGATATCCTCTCTACCGTGCAACGCATGTCGTTGCTGCAAATCGACACCATTAACATCGTGGCGCGTAGCCCGTATCTGGTCCTGTTTAGCCGCCTGGGAAACTATCCTCCGCAGTGGCTGGATAATGCGCTAAGTCAGGGCGAACTGATGGAATACTGGGCGCATGAAGCCTGTTTTCTCCCGCGCAGCGATTTTGCACTGGTGCGTCACCGCATGCTCGCCCCGGACAAAATGGGCTGGAAATACCGTCGGGAGTGGATGGTGGAACACGCGGATGAAATAGAGCAACTGATTGCCCATATTCAGGAAAACGGGCCGGTACGCTCCGCGGATTTTGAACACCCGCGAAAAGGGGCAAGTGGATGGTGGGAGTGGAAACCGCACAAACGCCATCTTGAAGGGCTGTTTACGTCGGGCAAAGTGATGGTGGTCGAGCGTCGCAACTTTCAGCGCGTCTATGACCTCACACACCGCGTTATGCCTCACTGGGACGATACGCGTGACCTGCTGTCTCAGGACGCAGCCGAAGCCATCATGCTCGGGAATAGCGCCCGCAGCCTTGGCATCTTCCGCCCACAGTGGCTGGCGGATTATTATCGTTTGCGTCAGCCGCAGCTAAAACCACTGCTGGAATCGTGGCAGCGCGAACAGCGCGTCATGCCGGTCTCGGTAGAGTCGTTAGGTGAAATGTGGTTGCATGCGGATTTGTTCCCTCTGCTGGCGCAGGCGCAGGAGGGCAAACTCCAGGCGACCCACAGTGCCGTGCTGTCGCCGTTCGACCCCGTGGTCTGGGACAGAAAGCGGGCCGGGCAGTTGTTTAATTTCAGCTACCGTCTGGAATGCTACACTCCGGCGCCCAGGCGGCAGTATGGTTATTTTGTTTTGCCGCTGCTGCACAAAGGCCAGCTAGTCGGGCGCATGGACGCTAAAATGCACCGTAAAACCGGCATGCTTGAAATTATCGCGCTCTGGCTTGAAGAGGGCATAAAGGTGACGGCTGGCCTGGAAAAAGGGTTAACGACTGCGCTCAGTGAATTTGCCCGCTGGCAGGGGGCGCATGAAATTGTACTCGGTCGCGTGCCTGCGGGGCTGTTTACGACCTGTCGAGGTGGCTGGGAAACAGGCACTCCCTGAAAAGGGAATGTGATAAGCTTTAGCGATTACCCATACGGAGGAACTATGGATCACCGTTTACTTGAAATTATTGCCTGCCCGGTGTGCAACGGCAAACTGTATTACAGCCAGGATAAACAAGAGCTGATTTGCAAACTGGACAGCCTGGCGTTCCCGCTGCGTGACGGTATTCCGGTACTGCTGGAAAATGAAGCCCGTTCCCTGGTGGCAGAAGAGATCAAACCATGAGTTTTGTTGTCATTATCCCTGCGCGTTATGCTTCAACGCGCCTGCCAGGTAAACCGCTGGTGGATATCAATGGCAAACCGATGATTGTGCATGTCCTTGAACGGGCACGCGAATCGGGCGCCGGACGCGTCATCGTCGCCACCGATCACCCAGATGTTGCGCGCGCGGTTGAGGCCGCGGGTGGGGAAGTGTGCATGACCCGTGCCGATCATCAGTCAGGCACCGAGCGCCTGGCGGAAGTCGTCGAAAAATGCGGTTTCAGCGACGATACGGTGATTGTGAACGTGCAGGGCGATGAGCCGATGATCCCGGCGGCGATTATCCGTCAGGTGGCCGACAACCTGGCACAGCGTCAGGTCGGGATGGCGACCCTCGCGGTGCCGATTCACCACGCTGAAGAGGCGTTCAATCCGAATGCGGTGAAAGTGGTCATGGACGCAGAGGGCTACGCGCTCTATTTCTCCCGCGCCACCATTCCGTGGGATCGCGATCGTTTCGCGCAATCGAAAGAGACAATCGGCGAAACCTTCCTGCGCCACATCGGTATTTACGGCTACCGCGCCGGCTTTATTCGTCGCTACGTCGCCTGGGCACCAAGCCCGCTGGAGCATATTGAAATGCTCGAACAGCTTCGCGTGCTGTGGTACGGCGAGAAAATTCACGTTGCGGTTGCCCAGGAAATCCCAGGCACCGGCGTGGATACCCCTGAAGATCTCGAGCGCGTACGCGTCGAAATGCGTTAATTCGCTGGCATCCCCTCGTCTGGGGGGATGTTCTCCCGCCTGGCTATTTTCCTTTTCTTTTTCATTATTGATCTCTACCGGGTGACATCCGGGTTTCGCGCGCTCATTATAAAAGCAGTAGTCTTAATGGGGGTAATCTCATATGGAACAGCTGCGTGCTGAACTCAGCCATCTCCTTGGCGAAAAGCTAAGCCGGGTGGAATGCGTGAATGAAAAGGCCGATACCGCACTCTGGTCGTTGTACGACAGTCAGGGAAACCCCATGCCGCTGATGGCCAGAAGTTTTACCTCGCCGGGCGTCGCCAGACAGCTGGCCTGGAAAATGTCGATGCTGGCGCGGGAAGGGACTGTCCGCATGCCGACGGTCTACGGCGTGATGACCCATGAGGAGCATCCCGGCCCGGATGTTCTGCTTATCGAGCGTTTACGCGGGGTTTCTGTTGAAGCCCCGACGCGTACACCGGAGCGCTGGGAACAGCTGAAAGATCAGATTGTCGAGGCTCTGCTTGCCTGGCATCGGCAGGACAGCCGGGGTCTTGTTGGCGCGGTAGACAGTACGCAGGAAAACCTGTGGCCGCTGTGGTATCGCCAGCGTGTCGAGGTGCTGTGGGGCACGCTGAACCAGTTCAACAACACCGGTTTAACGATGCAGGACAAACGTATTTTATTCCGCACCCGGGAGTGTCTGCCGACGCTGTTTGAGGGCTTTAACGACAACTGCGTGCTGGTTCACGGCAATTTCACGTTGCGCAGTATGCTTAAAGACTCGCGCAGCGACCAGCTGCTGGCGATGGTCGGGCCGGGGATCATGCTCTGGGCGCCGCGCGAGTACGAACTGTTCAGGCTGAGCGAGGGCGGGGCGGCGGAAGATTTGCTCTGGCACTATCTTCAGCGCGCCCCCGTTGCGGAGGCCTTTCTCTGGCGACGCTGGCTCTATCTTCTCTGGGATGAGGTGGCGCAGCTGGTCAACACCGGGCGCTTTAATCGCGCCAGTTTCGATCTGGCCGCAAAATCACTCCTGCCCTGGCTTGCCTGACGAACCTTTGAGCCACTGCCAGAGGCGGCCAAGCGTCTCGTAGCCGACGCGATCGCTGTGCATCAGCCATACCGGGGACGGGATTATCCGTTCCCACGGATTGAGCGGGGCGTCAATAGCCATCTGGTTTGCCGGAGCAGGAAGCGGATGCAGGCCCTGCTTCTCAAAGAAAATCATTGCGCGCGGCAGGTGTGAAGCAGAGGTCACCAGCAGGAACGGTACATCACCGATGGCCTGTTTCACCGCCGCCGCCTCTTCTTCGGTATCTTTTGGGCTATCCAGCGTGATGATGGCGGAACGTGGTACGCCAAGCGATTCAGCCACTCTTGCTCCTGCTTCAGCGGTACTGACCGGGTTGGTTTTTGCCGCAGCGCCCGTGAAGATCATCTTCGATCCCGGATTGGCCAGCCACAGGCGGATCCCCTCGTTCAGGCGAGGCAGGCTGTTGTTGATCAGGTTCGAGCTGGGCGCCCAGTTCGGATCCCAGGTATACCCGCCGCCCAGCACGACGATATAGCCCACCTTATGATTTCCCTGCCATGTCGGGTAGGTGTTTTCAATCGGACGTAATAAACCGTCAGCGACCGGTTGCAGGCTGAGTAACAGCAGCGCCAGCCAGCCCACGGTAACGAGGGATTTACCGCTTTTCTGAAAGCGGCTAAACCATATCAATGCCAGCCCCAGCGCGATGAGAAGTAACAGCAGGGGAAGGGGAAGCATCATGCCTCCGATATATTTTTTTAGGGTAAAAAGCATCCTTTTTGGTTCCTTTTTTAACCATACAGCAGGCGATTGTCGGTGATATTACACCAGAGTGGTTCATTCTCCGCGCGGGTGTGACAAAATAGCGGTTTTGCAGTGAGTGGAACCCTCCCAATGCGGGATCGCAATTTTGATGACATCGCGGAAAAGTTTTCGCGCAACATTTATGGCACCACCAAAGGTCAGCTTCGTCAGACGATCCTCTGGCAGGATCTGGACAAGCTGCTGGCTGAATTCGGTGACCGACCGTTGCGCGTGCTGGATGCCGGCGGTGGGGAAGGTCAGACTGCAATTCTGATGGCGCAGCGGGGACATCACGTCACGCTTTGCGATCTTTCTGCCGAGATGGTTGCGCGTGCAGGGCGAGCGGCAGAAGAGAAAGGTGTGAGCGACAACATGCATTTTATACATTGCGCCGCTCAGGACATTCCGCAGCATTTGGAAACGCAGGTTGATCTGATATTGTTTCATGCTGTGCTCGAATGGATCGCTGAACCACAAGCGATGTTAAAAACGCTGTGGTCGATGTTGCGCCCGGGCGGTGCGTTATCGCTGATGTTTTACAATGCCAACGGCCTGCTAATGCGAAACGTGCTGGTCGGCAATTTTGGCTATGTACAGCAGGGCATGTATAAAAAGAAACGACGCACGCTTTCACCGGATTTCCCTCGTGAACCGCAGCAGGTCTATGGCTGGCTGGAGGAGATCGGTTGGGAAATTACCGGCAAAACCGGCGTGAGGGTGTTTCATGATTATCTGCGTGATAAACAAAAACAGGATGACTGTTTAGACGCCTTAACAGAAATAGAGACGCGGTACTGCCGCCAGGAGCCTTATCTGAGCCTTGGCCGCTATATACACGTCACCGCGCGCAAGCCGCAGATGCAAGGATAATCTATGAGTGAATTTTCCCAGACAGTCCCCGAACTGGTTGCCTGGGCCAGGAAAAACGATTTCTCCATCTCGCTGCCGGTAGACAGACTCTCATTCCTGCTGGCGGTTGCGACGCTAAACGGCGAACGCCTGGATGGCGAAATGAGTGAAGGCGAACTGGTGGATGCGTTCCGCCACGTCAGTGATGCGTTTGAGCAAACCAGCGAAACCATTAGCGTGCGTGCCAACAACGCAATCAATGATATGGTGCGTCAACGTCTGCTGAACCGCTTTACCAGCGAGCAGGCGGAAGGAAACGCCATCTATCGTCTTACGCCACTGGGCATTGGCATTACCGACTATTACATCCGCCAGCGCGAATTTTCCACGCTGCGTCTCTCCATGCAGCTCTCTATTGTTGCAGGCGAGCTGAAGCGTGCCGCCGACGCGGCTGATGAAAACGGTGATGAATTCCACTGGCATCGCAACGTTTACGCGCCGCTGAAATATTCGGTTGCCGAGATTTTCGACAGTATCGATCTGACTCAACGTCTGATGGACGAACAGCAGCAGCAGGTGAAAGACGATATCGCTCAACTGCTTAATATAGACTGGCGTGCGGCCATCTCCAGCTGTGAACTCTTGCTGTCAGAAACGTCGGGTACGCTGCGTGAGTTGCAGGATACGCTGGAGGCGGCGGGAGATAAGCTACAGGCCAATCTGCTACGCATCCAGGACGCGACGATGGCGCACGACGATCTGCATTTTATCGACCGTCTGGTGTTTGATTTGCAGAGCAAGCTTGACCGCATTATCAGCTGGGGCCAGCAGTCGATCGACCTGTGGATCGGTTACGACCGCCACGTGCATAAATTTATCCGTACCGCCATCGATATGGATAAGAATCGCGTCTTTGCTCAACGTCTGCGCCAGTCGGTACAGACCTACTTCGATGCGCCGTGGGCGCTGACCTACGCCAACGCCGATCGTCTGCTGGATATGCGCGACGAAGAGATGGCGCTGCGTGATGAAGAGGTCACCGGTGAACTGCCACCGGATCTGGAATACGAAGAATTTAACGAAATTCGCGAGCAGCTTGCGGCGATGATCGAAGAACAGCTCGCTGTCTACAAAACCAGACAAGCACCGCTGGATCTTGGCCTCGTGGTACGCGACTATCTGGCGCAGTATCCGCGCGCGCGCCACTTCGATGTTGCCCGCATTGTTGTAGACCAGGCGGTGCGCCTGGGCATCGCACAAGCCGATTTCACCGGACTGCCGCCGAAGTGGCAGCCGATTAACGATTACGGAGCCAAGGTACAGGCGCATGTCATTGACAAATATTGAACACGTGATGCCAGTTAAGCTGGCACAGGCGCTGGCGAATCCGTTGTTTCCGGCGCTGGATAGCCAGCTGCGTGCCGGTCGTCACATTGGCCTTGACGAGCTGGATAATCACGCCTTTTTGATGGACTTTCAGGAGTACCTGGAAGAGTTTTACGCTCGCTATAACGTTGAGCTGATCCGCGCGCCGGAAGGTTTTTTCTACCTGCGTCCGCGCTCTACCACGCTTATTCCGCGCTCGGTGCTTTCCGAACTGGATATGATGGTCGGCAAAATTCTCTGCTACCTCTATCTCAGCCCGGAACGTCTGGCGAATGAAGGGATCTTCACCCAGCAGGAGCTTTACGATGAGCTGCTGTCGCTGGCGGATGAAAGCAAGCTGCTCAAGCTGGTGAATAACCGCTCAACGGGGTCCGATCTGGACCGTCAGAAATTACAGGAAAAAGTTCGCTCTTCCCTGAACCGTCTGCGCCGTCTGGGAATGGTCTGGTTCATGGGTCACGACAGCAGCAAGTTCCGTATTACCGAATCGGTCTTCCGTTTTGGCGCCGATGTGCGTGCGGGTGACGATGCGCGTGAAGCGCAGCTGCGCATGATCCGTGACGGTGAAGCGATGCCGGTGGAAAATCATTTGCAGCTCAATGACGAGCACGAAGAGAATCAGCCGGATAGCGGGGAGGAAGAGTAATGATTGAACGCGGTAAATTTCGCTCACTAACGCTGATCAACTGGAACGGCTTCTTTGCCCGAACATTCGATCTGGATGAGCTGGTGACAACGCTCTCCGGCGGTAACGGGGCGGGTAAATCCACCACCATGGCGGCCTTCGTGACGGCGCTGATCCCTGACCTGACCCTGCTGCACTTCCGTAACACCACTGAAGCGGGCGCCACGAGCGGCTCTCGTGATAAAGGTCTGCACGGTAAGCTGAAAGCGGGCGTCTGTTATTCAGTGCTGGACGTCATCAACTCCCGCCATCAGCGCGTGGTTGTAGGCGTGCGTCTGCAACAGGTTGCTGGCCGCGACCGTAAAGTAGATATCAAACCGTTTGCGATCCAGGGACTACCAACCTCCGTACAGCCGACCGCGCTGCTGACGGAAACCCTGAATGAACGTCAGGCGCGCGTCCTCACGCTTCAGGAGCTGAAGGACAAGCTGGAAGCTATCGAAGGCGTGCAGTTTAAGCAGTTTAACTCCATTACCGACTACCACTCTCTGATGTTCGATCTCGGCGTGGTAGCCCGTCGTCTGCGCAGCGCGTCAGATCGTAGTAAATACTACCGTCTGATTGAAGCCTCCCTGTACGGCGGTATCTCCAGCGCCATTACGCGCTCCCTGCGCGACTACCTGCTGCCGGAAAACAGCGGCGTGCGTAAGGCTTTCCAGGATATGGAAGCCGCGCTGCGTGAAAACCGCATGACGCTGGAAGCGATTCGCGTCACACAGTCTGACCGCGACCTGTTTAAGCACCTGATCAGCGAAGCCACCAACTACGTGGCGGCGGACTATATGCGCCACGCCAACGAGCGCCGTATTCATCTCGATCAGGCGCTGGAATACCGCCGCGAGTTGTTTACCTCCCGCAAACAGCTGGTGGCTGAGCAGTATAAGCATGTCGAAATGGCGCGCGAACTGGGCGAGCACAACGGTGCGGAAGGGGATCTGGAAGCCGATTACCAGGCGGCCAGCGATCACCTGAACCTGGTACAGACCGCGCTGCGTCAGCAGGAAAAAATCGAGCGCTATGAAGCCGATCTGGATGAGCTGCAAATTCGTCTTGAAGAGCAAAATGAAGTGGTGGCCGAAGCTGCCGAATTGCAGGAAGAGAACGAAGCCCGCGCGGAAGCCGCCGAGCTGGAAGTGGATGAGCTGAAAAACCAGCTTGCTGATTACCAGCAGGCGCTGGACGTGCAGCAGACGCGTGCGATTCAGTACAACCAGGCGTTGCAGGCGTTGCAGCGTGCCAAAGAGCTGTGCCATCTGCCGGACCTGACCCCGGAAAGCGCTGACGAATGGCTGGATACCTTCCAGGCCAAAGAGCAGGAAGCCACTGAGAAACTGCTTTCTCTCGATCAGAAAATGAGCGTGGCGCAAACGGCGCACAGCCAGTTTGAGCAGGCGTACCAGCTGGTGGTGGCGATCAACGGTCCGCTGGCGCGTAACGAAGCGTGGGACGTTGCCCGTGAGCTGCTGCGCGACGGCGTCAATCAACGCCATCTGGCCGAACAGGTGCAGCCGCTGCGCATGCGCCTGAACGAGCTGGAACAGCGTCTGCGTGAACAGCAGGAAGCCGAGCGTCTGCTGGCGGAATTCTGCAAGCGTCAGGGTAAAAATTACGATTTCGACGAGCTTGAGGCCCTGCACCAGGAGCTGGAAGCGCGTATTGCGGCCCTGTCGGATACCGTATCGAACGCCAGCGAACAGCGCATGACGCTGCGTCAGGAGCTGGAACAGCTTCAGTCGCGTTCGAAGACGCTCTTACAGCGTGCGCCGATCTGGCTGGCTGCACAAAGCAGCCTGAACCAGCTCAGCGAACAGTGTGGCCAGGAGTTTTCCTCCAGCCAGGACGTCACCGAATACATGCAACAGCTGCTGGAGCGCGAGCGTGAAGCGATTGTTGAGCGTGACGAAGTGGGTGCGCGCAAGCGTGACGTCGATGAAGAGATCGAGCGTTTAAGCCAGCCTGGCGGCTCAGAAGATCCGCGCCTGAATGCCTTAGCCGAGCGTTTCGGCGGCGTGCTGCTGTCTGAAATTTACGACGATGTCGGCCTGGACGATGCGCCGTACTTCTCCGCGCTGTACGGTCCATCCCGTAACGCGATTGTGGTGCCTGATCTGTCGCTGATTTCGGACCAGCTTGCAGGGCTGGAAGACTGCCCGGAAGATCTCTACCTCATCGAAGGGGATCCGCAGTCGTTTGATGACAGCGTATTCAGCGTCGACGAGCTGGAAAAAGCGGTGGTGGTGAAAATCGCCGATCGCCAGTGGCGCTATTCGCGCTTCCCGGAACTGCCGCTGTTTGGCCGCGCCGCGCGTGAAAACCGTATTGAAAGCCTGCACGCCGAGCGCGAAACGCTTTCTGAGCGTTTTGCAACCCTGTCGTTTGATGTACAAAAAACGCAGCGTCTGCATCAGGCGTTCAGCCGCTTTATCGGCAGCCACCTGGGCGTTGCCTTTGAGCCCGATCCGGAAGCTGAAATTCGCAAGCTCAACACCCGCCGTGGTGAGCTGGAGCGTGCGCTTGCCAGCCATGAAAATGACAACCAGCAAAGCCGCGTGCAGTTCGAGCAGGCGAAAGAGGGCGTTGCGGCCCTTAACCGTATCCTGCCGCGCCTGAACCTGCTGGCGGACGATACGCTCGCCGACCGCGTGGACGAAATTCAGGAACGTCTGGACGAAGCGCAGGAAGCGGCGCGCTTTGTGCAGCAGCACGGCAATCAGCTGGCAAAACTGGAGCCGATGGTTTCCGTTCTCCAGAGCGACCCGGAACAGTTTGAGCAGTTAAAAGAGGATTATGCCTGGTCACAGCAGGTGCAGCGCGAAGCGCGTCAGCAGGCGTTTGCCCTGACGGAAGTGGTGCAACGTCGCGCACACTTCGGCTACTCCGATTCAGCAGAAATGCTGAGCGGGAACAGCGATCTTAATGAAAAGCTGCGCCAGCGTCTTGAGCAGGCCGAAGCAGAGCGTACGCGCGCCCGTGAAGCGATGCGTACTCACGCCGCACAGCTGAGCCAGTACAGCCAGGTCATGGCCTCGCTGAAAAGCTCCTTCGACACCAAGAAAGAGCTGTTAAACGATCTGCATAAAGAGTTGCAGGACATCGGCGTTCGCGCCGACAGCGGTGCAGAAGAGCGGGCGCGTATTCGCCGCGATGAACTGCATGCTCAGCTCAGTAACAACCGCGCGCGTCGTAATCAGCTGGAAAAAGCGCTGACCTTCTGTGAAGCAGAGATGGACAACCTGACGCGACGCCTGCGCAAGCTGGAGCGTGACTATCATGAGATGCGTGAACAGGTTGTGACCGCGAAGGCGGGGTGGTGCGCGGTGATGCGCATGGTGAAAGATAACAACGTGGAGCGTCGTCTGCATCGTCGCGAGCTGGCGTACCTGTCAGCCGATGAACTGCGCTCTATGTCGGATAAGGCGCTGGGCGCGCTGCGTCTGGCGGTGGCGGACAATGAACACCTGCGCGACGTGCTGCGTATGTCCGAAGATCCGAAGCGTCCTGAGCGCAAAATTCAGTTCTTCGTGGCGGTTTATCAGCACTTACGCGAGCGTATTCGTCAGGACATCATCCGTACCGACGATCCGGTGGAAGCGATCGAACAGATGGAGATCGAGCTGGGCCGTTTGACGGAGGAGCTGACCTCCCGCGAGCAGAAGCTGGCAATCAGCTCCCGCAGCGTGGCGAATATTATTCGTAAAACCATTCAGCGCGAGCAGAACCGTATCCGTCAGCTGAACCAGGGCCTGCAAAGCGTGTCGTTTGGCCAGGTCAACAGCGTGCGGCTGAACGTGAACGTGCGTGAGGCGCACTCCACGCTGCTGGACGTGTTGTCTGAACAGCACGAACAGCATCAGGATCTGTTCAACAGTAACCGCCTGACCTTCTCCGAAGCGCTGGCGAAGCTATATCAGCGTCTGAATCCGCAGATTGACATGGGCCAGCGTACGCCGCAAACCATCGGCGAGGAGCTGCTGGACTACCGCAACTATCTGGAAATGGAAGTTGAGGTTAACCGTGGCTCAGACGGCTGGCTGCGCGCGGAATCCGGTGCGCTCTCTACCGGTGAAGCTATCGGTACCGGTATGTCGATTCTGGTGATGGTGGTGCAGAGCTGGGAAGATGAAGCGCGTCGTCTGCGCGGCAAAGACATCTCGCCATGCCGTCTGCTGTTCCTCGATGAAGCCGCGCGTCTCGACGCCCGCTCCATCGCCACGCTGTTTGAGCTTTGCGAGCGACTCGATATGCAGCTCATCATCGCGGCGCCGGAAAACATCAGTCCGGAAAAAGGGACAACCTATAAGCTGGTGCGTAAGGTGTTTCAGAACAGTGAACACGTACACGTCGTGGGCCTGCGTGGTTTCGCCCCGCAGCCACCGGAGTCATTACCGGGCACGGCTGACGCCTCTTAACCCGGGGTGCGACAAATAGCGGCGCTCATGCGCCGCTTTTTTTATTCACTTAACTTGTGTACAGGGCTGCGTTATCTTTAAACTTCTTTACATAAGGTAAGGCAGCAGCGAGTATGCCTTTCTATACTGAAGGAAAGCTCCAGAATAATGGGCATGTCGTGAAAAACAGGGGGCAAGGGATGTTGCTTAAGAAAAATCGTGGTCGTCAGCTGTCTGCGCTGAGTTTGTGCCTGACAGTGATGTTTGCTCCACTGTTTACCGCTCAGGCCGATGAGCCTGAAATTGTACCGACTGACAGCTCCGCGACGATGGGCGCGCAGCCGACGTCGCTGTCACAACCGCTGGATCAGTCTCCGGCGACGGCCATCATGGCCGGCATTAAACCGCTGCCGGAAGGCATCGATACTGAATCATTACGCCAGCAGCTTATGACCGGCCTGCCCTCGGGCTATACTCCCGCTTATATTAACCAGCTCACGCTGCTTTACGCTGCGCGCGATATGAAACCGATGTGGGAAAATCGCGAGGCGGTACGAGCCTTCCAGCAGCAGCTGGCTGAAGTGGCGATTGCAGGCTTTCAGCCGCAGTTCACGACCTGGGTTGAGCTCCTGACCGACCCTGCCGTTACCGGACAGGCGCGTGACGTGGTGCTGTCTGATGCCATGATGGGCTACTTACAGTTTGTGGCGGGGATTTCGGTGAACGGCAACCGCTGGTTATACAGCAGTAAACCGTACAAGCTGGCGACGCCTGCGCTGTCCGTCATTAATCAGTGGCAGCTGTCGCTGGATAACGGCGAACTGCCGCGCTTTATCGCAAGCCTTGCGCCTGCCCATCCGCAATATGCCACGATGCATCAGTCGCTTCTTGAGCTGGTTGCGGATTCCCGCCCGTGGCCTCAGCTGCGTGGCACCACAACGCTGCGTCCGGGGCAGTGGAGCAGCGATGTGCCTGCGATCCGCGAAATTATGAAACGCTCCGGCATTCTTGACAGCGGCCCTAAAATTGCGCTGCCCGGTGACGAGACGCAAAATGCGGTCGTCAGCCCGTCGGCGCCGGTAAAAGAGAAAACGGCCGTTGCGTTGAGCAATAAGCCCGCCGCTTACGATCGCGAGCTGGTCGCCGCAGTGAAGCAGTTCCAGGCCGCGCAGGGGCTTGGCGCTGACGGCGTGATTGGTCCATCTACTCGCGACTGGCTGAACGTCTCTCCGGCCCAGCGGGCAGGAGTGCTGGCGTTGAATATCCAGCGCTTGCGCTTGCTGCCGGGCACGTTATCCACCGGCATTATGGTCAACATTCCGGCGTACTCCCTGGTCTACTATCAGGACGGTAGCGAAGTGCTGGCGTCCCGCGTGATTGTCGGCCGACCTGACCGAAAAACGCCAATGATGAGCAGCGCGCTGAATAACGTGGTGGTTAACCCGCCGTGGAACGTGCCGCCGACGCTGGCGCGCAAAGATATCCTGCCTAAGGTATGGAATGACCCGGGTTATCTGGAGCGACATAACTATACGGTGATGCGTGGCTGGAACAGCAAAGAAGCGATTGATCCCTGGATGGTCGACTGGTCAACGATTACGCCTTCGAACCTGCCGTTTCGTTTTCAGCAGGCACCTGGCGCACATAACTCGCTGGGACGTTACAAATTCAATATGCCAAGTTCGGACGCTATCTACCTGCATGATACCCCAAACCATAATCTGTTCCAGAAAGATGCACGCGCGCTCAGCTCGGGCTGTGTCCGCGTGAACAAGGCCTCCGAGCTGGCGAATATGCTGTTGCAGGATGCAGGCTGGAACGATACGCGGATATCAGATGCCCTGAAGCAGGGGGATACGCGTTACGTCAATATTCGCCACAATATTCCGGTCAATCTTTACTATCTGACGGCGTTTGTAGGCGCGGACGGACGCACCCAGTATCGTACAGATATTTACAATTATGATCTGACAGCGCGATCCGGCGCACAAATTTTGCCAAAAGCGGAACAATTAATCAGGTAAATGAAGTAGTTCGGTAAAAATGATTGTCGTAAGTTATGGTGAATATGAGGCGATCTGGCTGCAAGCCGCGTATTCACTGGGGTTGGGCGCCTTGACGTAGCAGGCTTTGCCAGTTATGGTGCCCTTCGTGCGCTAAGCATATTGACAATTTCTTTTACCTGTAGACCTGATTATCATGGACAAATTTGACGCTAATCGCCGCAAATTGCTGGCGTTAGGTGGCGTTGCGCTGGGCGCAGCAGCCATCCTTCCGACGCCAGCATTTGCCACCCTCTCGACACCTCGTCCGCGTATTTTAACGCTCAACAATCTGCATACTGGTGAGACGCTTAAAGCGGAATTTTTCGATGGCAGAGGCTATATTCAGGATGAATTAGCAAGACTCAACCATTTTTTCCGTGATTTCCGCGCGAATAAAATCAAAGCCATCGACCCTGGATTATTCGATCAGCTTTACCGCTTGCAGGGACTGCTGGGGACCAAAAGGCCGGTGCAACTCATTTCTGGCTATCGCTCTCTGGATACCAACAATGAACTGCGCGCCCACAGCCGTGGGGTAGCGAAAAAAAGCTATCACACTAAAGGGCAGGCGATGGATTTCCATATTGAAGGCGTTTCGTTAGCCAATATTCGCAAAGCGGCGTTATCTATGCGCGCAGGTGGTGTAGGATACTACCCACGTAGCAACTTTGTGCATATTGATACCGGGCCGGTTCGGCACTGGTAATAACGAAACACAGGAGCAGTATGAACTATCGTATTATTCCGGTTACCGCGTTCTCACAGAACTGTTCATTGATCTGGTGTGAACAAACTAAACTGGCCGCGCTTGTCGATCCCGGTGGAGACGCCGGGACAATCAAGCAGGAAGTCGCTGCCAGCGGTGTAACGCTGATGCAGATTTTACTCACCCATGGCCATCTCGACCATGTGGGTGCAGCGGCAGAACTGGCTGAACACTACGGTGTGCCGATTATCGGCCCGGAAAAAGAAGATGAGTTCTGGCTTCAGGGGCTACCTGCCCAAAGCCGTATGTTTGGTCTGGATGAGTGTCAGCCACTGACACCGGACCGCTGGCTGAACGAAGGCGATCGCGTTAACGTGGGGAATGTAACTTTACAGGTGTTGCATTGCCCCGGGCATACGCCCGGCCATATTGTCTTCTTTGATGACGTGTCGCGCCTGCTGATTTCCGGTGACGTGATTTTCAAAGGGGGCGTAGGACGCAGTGATTTCCCACGCGGCGATCACGGTCAGCTGATTCAGTCGATTAAGCAGAAGTTATTGCCGTTAGGTGATGATGTGACGTTTATCCCTGGACACGGACCGATGTCGACGCTGGGCGATGAGCGGTTGCATAACCCGTTCCTTCAGGATGAAATGCCTGTCTGGTAAACCCGGTAAAATAAAAAAGCCTGCGCGATGCAGGCTTTTTTTATGGGTGCAGGTTACAGCACCGCGACAATGGCTTCGCACAGCGGCGCCATGTTGTCAGGCGTCATACCTGCAACGTTCACGCGGCCAGAGGCAACGGCATACACGCCAAACTCTTCACGCAGGCGCAGCACCTGCTCTTTGGTCAGGCCGCTGAAGGAGAACATGCCGTTCTGCTTGATGATGAAGCTGAAGTCACGGTCAGCGCCTTTCTCAGCCAGCGTGTTCACAAACAGCAGACGCATGCGCTGAATGCGCTGACGCATATCGTTCAGCTCTTGTTCCCAGATTGCGCGCAGCGCATCGTTGCTCAGGATCGTCGCGACCACAGACGCACCGTGTGCCGGTGGGTTAGAGTAGTTAGCGCGGATCACGGACTTCATCTGGCTGAATGCGCGATCGACGGTTGCTTCGTCAGCAGCCACCAGCGTACAGGCGCCGACACGCTCGTTATACAGACCAAAGTTCTTGGAATAGGAGCTTGCGACAATCAGCTCCTGATGCACGGCGGCGAATGCGCGCAGACCTTCTGCATCTTCTTCCAGACCACGGGCAAAGCCCTGGTAAGCGAAGTCGAACAGCGGCAGCCAGCCTTTTTCAACGGACAGCTTAGCCAGCTGTTCCCACTGTTCAAGCGTAGGATCGATACCGGTTGGGTTATGGCAGCAGCCGTGGAACAGCACCACATCGCCCGCCTGGGCTTCGCTCAGGCTGGCCAGCAGACCGTCGAAATCCAGCGCGTGGTTTGCCGCGTCGTAGTAGGCGTATTCACGCACTTCCAGACCCGCAGAATTAAAAACGCTCTTGTGGTTCGGCCAGCTTGGATTGCTTACCCACACACGCTTCACAGAGGTGTTTTTCGCCAGGAAATCTGCCGCCACGCGCAGTGCGCCGGTACCGCCTGGGGTCTGCGCCGTGCGGGCGCGTTTTTCGCTCACAATGGTGCTGCCTTTGCCGAACAGCAGCTCCTGGGTGCAGCGACCAAATTCAGGGATACCATCAATACCGAGGTAGTTTTTGGTGGTTTCGTTTTCCAGCAGATACTGCTCAGCTTTTTTGACGCTGGTCAGTACCGGAGTTTTGCCGGTTTCATCTTTATATACACCAATACCCAGGTTGATTTTGCCAGGGCGGTCGTCGGCACGAAACAGATCGGCCAGGCCCAGAATTGGGTCGGCAGGAGCGGCAGTAATGTTCTCAAACATGACGAAGTTCCATTGTGATTACAGAAGTGAAATCCGCTATCAGGTTAACGGTAGATTTACAAAATGCCAACCGTTTGCGACGAAAAGCGTGCGGCTTTTCAAAAGTCGCTATTATTTTCTCTCAGGAATAAAAAAACAGGGCCGAAGCCCTGTTCATTAAGCATATAACAACGAGGTGTGCTGATTAGAACTGGTAAACCAGACCCAGAGCCACGATATCGTCGTTGTTGATGCCCAGCTTGTTGTCGTCTTTCAGCTGGTTGATCTGATAGTCAACATAGGTAGACATGTTTTTGTTGAAGTAGTATGTCGCACCAACGTCGATGTAGTTGATGTAGTCTTCGTCACCGATACCTTCTACGTCTTTCGCTTTAGATTTGTAGTAAGCGATGGATGGACGCAGACCGAAGTCGAACTGGTACTGAGCGACGACAGAGAAGTCCTGAGACTTGTTAGCGAAACCACGGCTGCCCAGACGCGCTGCGTTACGCATTTCGCCATAAATAGCTGCCAGGTAGATGTTGTTCGCGTCATATTTCAGGCCGGTTGCCCACTGTTCAGCTTTGTCACCTTTACCCCATTCCAGCGTCTGCTGGTTGTTGGTACGGTCAGCTGCACCATAAGCACCCACAATGCCGAAACCGTCGAAATCATAGCTCAGAGAGGTTGCCCAGCCGTCACCGTTGGAACGTACTGCGTCATCACGTTCATTTTTGCCCAGGTACTGAACACCAAAGTTCAGACCGTCAACCAGGCCGAAGAAGTTGCTGTTACGGTAAGTCGCCAGACCACCCGTACGGCCTGCGAAGAAGTTATCGCTCGCGCCGGTGTCGCCGCCGAACTCAGGCAGCATATCGGTGATGCCGATTGCGTCATAGACCAGACCGTAGTTACGACCGTAGTCGAAGGAGCCTGCGTCACCAAATTTCAGACCTGCGAATGCCAGACGGGTTTTGTTGCCGTTCTGTGCATCGCCACCTTCAGAGTTGTTACCCTGGAAGTTGTATTCCCACTGACCGTAGCCAGTCAGCTGATCGTTGATCTGAGTTTCACCTTTGAAGCCCAGACGCGCGTAAGTGTTGTCGCCATCGTTGCCCGCGTAATCAGAGAAGTAATGCAGGCCAACTGCTTTCCCGTAAAGATCTAATTTGTTGCCGTCTTTGTTATAGATTTCAGCAGCGTTTGCTGCACCGGCTACCAGCAGGGCAGGGACTACCACTGCCAGGATATTGCGCTTCATCATTATTTATTACCCTCATTGGTTTTTTTATGACACTCGCCACTGCCGCCAATAAATTCTGTCAATAAATATTTCCGGAACTATTGATGAGAGTTAGGTGTCTTTATGTGTCTGACAGGCATCTTTCCATTCATAGAACCGTTTCGCTACACTGAAAGTGCTACAATCTTCAAGATTCAGTTACCAAAAGAAAATATGTGTAACTAAATATGTATTTTTGGGAACTTTGTGAAGCACCTCAAATTTCAGTGCCACCTGGCGAATTAAACATCCGCTTTATTCTTATATATATGATTTCCTTATGTTTAATTTAGCTAAAGGCCTTTCGTATAAACAGAAGTTAAACGGCTCATTTTTTCTTATGATCGATAAAAGCCATCCAGATGGCTGTGAAATTGGTTGTTTTTTATGCTAATGCGTAAGGATTGTTTTAAGCGCAATAAGAATGGGGTTATTTTTTTGTCTCAGGATATTTCGTGGAAACAAAACGTAACAGGTAGAGGTAATAGCGGGGTTGTGGTTTAAAGACGCTTACTTCTGACTGACGAAAACTGACATTGCAGGATAAAATAATGGCCAGCATTTGCTGGCCATTAATGATTTGGTCGGTTAGAAACTTGCGTTACGCGGTGTGCGTGGGAATGGAATCACATCACGTACGTTCTGAACACCTGTTACGTAAGCAATCAGACGTTCGAAGCCCAGGCCAAAGCCGGAGTGTGGAACGGTGCCGTAGCGACGGAGATCGCGATACCAGCTGTAGTCCGCCGGGTTCAGGCCCATCTCCTGCATACGCGCGTCCAGCACATCCAGGCGCTCTTCACGCTGGGAGCCACCGATGATCTCACCGATGCCCGGCGCGAGGACATCCATCGCGGCAACGGTTTTACCGTCTTCGTTAAGGCGCATATAGAACGCCTTAATGTCTTTCGGATAGTTTTTCACCACAACCGGTGCTTTAAAGTGCTTCTCTGCCAGATAACGTTCGTGCTCGGAGGAGAGATCCACGCCCCAGTAAACCGGGTTTTCGAATTTCTCACCGCATTTTTCCAGGATTGCGACCGCGTCGGTGTAATCCACCTGCGCGAAGTCTGCGGAGACGAAGCGCTCAAGACGGGCGATGGCGTCGTTATCGACACGCTCAGCGAAGAATTTCATGTCGTCTGCGCGCTCTTCGAGAACGGCTTTAAACACGTATTTCAGCATCGCTTCTGCCAGGGCTGCCGCGTCATTCAGATCGGCAAAGGCCACTTCCGGCTCCAGCATCCAGAATTCCGCCAGGTGACGGCTGGTGTTGGAGTTTTCCGCACGGAAGGTTGGGCCGAAGGTATAGATCTTAGACAGCGCACAGGCGTAGGTTTCACCGTTGAGCTGGCCGGAAACCGTCAGGAAGGCTTCTTTGCCAAAGAAGTCTTTGTCGTAATCGACTTTACCTTCCGGCGTACGCGGCAGGTTTTCCATATCCAGCGTTGAAACGCGGAACATTTCACCTGCGCCTTCGGTATCGGAAGCCGTGATCAGCGGAGTAGAAACCCAGAAGTAACCCTGCTCGTCAAAGAAACGATGCAGCGCCTGCGCCAGCGTATGACGCACGCGGGCAACCGCACCAATCAGGTTGGTGCGCGGACGCAGGTGCGCGACTTCACGCAGATATTCGATGCTGTGACGCTTTGCAGCCATCGGGTAGGTGTCAGGATCTTCAACCCAGCCGGTCACTTCCACCGAGGTCGCCTGAATTTCGTAGCTCTGACCCTGGCCCGGAGAGGCCACCACAACACCGGTGACGATCACGGAACAGCCGGTTGTCAGGTGCAGAACGTCATCATTGTAATTGGGCAGAGAATTATTAATGACGGCCTGTACAGGATCAAAGCAGGAACCGTCATAGACGGCGAGGAAGGAGATGCCAGCTTTAGAATCTCGGCGAGTACGCACCCATCCGCGCACGGTGACCTCCTGGTCAACGGCGACACGGCCCTGGAGTACGTCGGCTACAGGCACAACGCTCATAATATTCTCTCTGTTAATAGTCGGAAAAAATAAACACTTGTCCGCCCTTATAGGGGGGATATCTATGTTACCTGCCATCCGCTATCAGACAAGTAAATTTCACCGTCTTAAGAGAAGAAATAAGAAATTAATAAGAGAAGGGGAGCCATGAAGGCTCCCCCGAAGCCGTTAACTGGCTTTTTTAACCTGAGGCAAATCGAAGGCTTTACGTAATGCGCGGACAAACGCTTTGTCATGGCAGATGGTTTTGCCCGGACTGTCGGAGAGCTTCGCGACCGGCTTACCGTTACATTCCACCAGTTTTATCACGATGTTCAGCGGTTTCACCTGAGGAATATCACAGGTTAACCGCGTACCAATCCCGAAACTCAGGTTCACCCGCGATGAGAAATGGCGATAAAGGTCGACGGCTTTCGCCAGGTCAAGGTTATCGGAGAAGACCAGCACCTTACTCATGGGGTCGATGCCCAGTTTTTCGTAATGGGCGATGGCTTTCTCACCCCATTCAACCGGGTCCCCGGAATCATGGCGCAAACCCTGGTAGCGTTTGGCAAACTCAGGGCCAAAGTCGCGCAGGAACGCGTCCATGGTAATGCAGTCGGTAAGGGCAATACCCAGCCGATCCGGGTATTCCTCTAGCCACGCGGCGAGGGCGGCGCGCTGGCTGTTGGCAAGGTCAGGGCTGATCTGCTGGTGCGCCTGGAACCATTCGTGCGCCTGGGTGCCCATCGGCGTTAAATCAAGGCGACGTGCCAGATCGTAGTTACTGGTGCCAACGAACCACGGCTCCTGTTGCAGACGTCTGACAATGGCTTCCTGAACCTCGCGAGAGAAGCGGCGGCGCGTGCCAAAGTCCATCAGACGGAATCGGGACATATCCAGCCCTTCGGTCAGTCTGGAAAACTCAACGAGTTTATTCTCCAGAGCGGCAACCGCCTGCGTCACACCGGTTTCAGGGGAGCGATAGCGGTGGGCCAGCTCGCTGATCACGGCCAGAAGCGGCACTTCCCACATGATCACCTCGCGCCACGGGCCGGTCAGACGAATGTCCAGCTTGCCGTTATCATTGGTGACGGTGACCTGTTCCGGGTTATAGCGGAACTCACGCAGCCAGTTCAGATAATCCGCTTTAAAGAAAGGCAGGCCTGAAAGCCACTGATATTCGTCATCGGTGAGCGCCAGATGCTGCATGGCCTCGACCTGTTCACGAATGGAATCTGCGTAGATACCCAGCAAGTCGTCACCCCGGCAGCGAAATTCCGCCGCAACATGGACATCATGATAGTGGTGAAACACGGCTTGCTGCATATGCAGCTTGTACGCGTCGGTATCCAGCAACGTATGCAGAACCGGAGAAGCGAATTGAGTCATAGGTGCGCTGTAGCATCCTCTCACGGGAGCGTTTAGTACAATAAACAACTCCGGAGTATACCCTGTTTAGTGATTTATTGAACCCCGATCACAACATAAGCACACTTTATGGTCGAGAGCATTTCGTGCCCCGTGTTATAAAAATGTAGCTAAAAAGGGCGTTGTGCCTGAAAAGATGAACATTCTGCATAGCGCGTTTTACACAACAGGAATATATTGAATCGTTACTCGACAAACGATGCATAAGGTTTTCTATGACACAACAGCCACAAGCTAAATACCGCCACGACTATCGTGCGCCGGAATACCTGATAAGCGATATCGATCTGACTTTCGACCTGGATGCCACAAAAACCGTGGTGACGGCGGTAAGCCAGGTGACGGGCCAGAGCGCGACAGCCGTGCCGCTGCGTCTGGATGGTGAAGACCTGACGCTGGTTTCCCTGCATATTAACGATGAAGCCTGGTCAGACTATAAAGAAGAAGGCAACCAGCTGGTCATCGACAACCTGCCGGAACGCTTTACCCTGCGCATCGTGAATGAAATTAGCCCTGCCGCCAATACCGCGCTGGAAGGACTTTACCAGTCAGGCGTAGCCCTGTGTACCCAGTGTGAAGCCGAAGGTTTCCGCCACATTACCTGGTATCTGGATCGCCCGGACGTCCTGGCGCGCTTTACCACCAAAATTATTGCCGACAAAACGCTGTACCCGTACCTGCTTTCCAACGGCAACCGGATTGGTGAAGGGGAACTGGAGAATGGCCGTCACTGGGTACAGTGGCAGGATCCGTTCCCGAAACCCTGCTATCTGTTTGCGCTGGTGGCGGGAGATTTCGATGTCCTGCGCGACACCTTTAAAACGCGCTCTGGCCGTGAAGTCGCGCTGGAGCTGTTCGTGGACCGTGGCAACCTTGACCGCGCACCGTGGGCAATGACCTCCCTCATCAACTCCATGAAGTGGGATGAAACGCGCTTTGGCCTCGAATATGACCTCGACATCTATATGATCGTTGCGGTCGATTTCTTCAACATGGGCGCGATGGAGAATAAAGGTCTTAACATCTTTAACTCTAAATACGTGCTGGCGCGTACCGATACCGCCACGGATAAAGATTACCTCGATATCGAACGCGTTATCGGCCACGAATATTTCCATAACTGGACCGGGAACCGCGTCACCTGTCGCGACTGGTTCCAGCTGAGCCTGAAAGAGGGCTTAACCGTCTTCCGCGATCAGGAGTTCAGCTCCGATCTGGGATCGCGGGCGGTGAACCGCATCAACAACGTGCGCACCATGCGTGGTCTGCAATTTGCAGAAGATGCCAGCCCAATGGCGCACCCGATCCGCCCGGATAAAGTCATTGAGATGAATAACTTCTACACCCTGACGGTGTATGAAAAAGGCGCTGAAATTATCCGTATGATCCACACCCTGCTGGGCGAAGAGAATTTCCAGAAAGGGATGCAGCTTTACTTTGAGCGTCACGACGGCAGTGCGGCCACCTGCGACGATTTCGTCCAGGCGATGGAGGACGCCTCTAACGTCGATCTGTCTCATTTCCGCCGCTGGTACAGCCAGGCCGGTACGCCGATTGTGACGGTCAAAGACGACTACAACCCGGAAACCGAGCAGTACACGCTGACCATCAGCCAGCGCACGCCGCCAACGGCCGAGCAGGAAGAGAAACATCCGCTGCACATTCCGTTCAGCGTTGAGCTGTACGACAACGAAGGCAACGTGATCCCGTTACAGAAGGGCGGCCACCCGGTGCATAACGTGCTGAACGTGACCCAGGCAGAGCAGACCTTTATCTTCGATAACGTCTATTTCCAGCCCGTTCCTGCCCTGCTGTGCGAATTCTCCGCGCCGGTGAAACTCGAATATAAGTGGAGCGATCAGCAGCTGACGTTCCTGATGCGTCACGCGCGCAACGATTTCTCGCGCTGGGATGCGGCACAAAGCCTGCTGGCGACCTACATCAAGCTGAACGTCAACCGTTACCAGCAGGGCCAGCCGCTGACGCTGCCGGTTCATGTGGCAGACGCGTTCCGCGCCATCCTGCTGGATGAGAACATTGACCCGGCGCTGGCGGCTGAAATTTTAACGCTGCCTTCTGCGACTGAAATCGCCGAGCTGTTTGACATCATCGACCCGATTGCCATCGTCGCCGTGCGTGAAGCGCTGACCCGCACGCTGGCGACCGAACTGGCAGATGAGTTCCTCGCCATTTACAACGCCAACAAGCTGGACGGGTATCGGGTGGAACATGCGGATATCGGTAAACGTTCCCTGCGCAATACCTGCCTGCGCTATCTGGCGTTTGGTGAGGCAGAGCTGGCGAACACGCTGGTCAGCAAGCAGTACCACGAAGCCGATAACATGACGGATGCCCTGGCCGCGCTGGCCGCAAGCGTTGCCGCCGAGCTACCGTGCCGCGATGCGCTGATGCAGGAGTACGACGACAAGTGGCATCAGGATGGTCTGGTGATGGACAAGTGGTTCATCCTTCAGGCCACCAGCCCGGCAGCCGATGTACTCAGCAAAGTACGCAGCCTGCTGAAGCACCGTTCGTTCACCATGAGCAACCCGAACCGCGTCCGCTCTCTGATTGGTGCCTTCGCCAGCAGCAACCCGGCCGCGTTCCATGCCGAAGACGGCAGCGGTTATCAGTTCATGGTTGAAATGCTGACCGAGCTGAACAGCCGTAACCCGCAGGTGGCGTCTCGTCTGATTGAGCCGCTGATCCGCCTGAAACGTTACGATGCGCAGCGTCAGGCGAAAATGCGCGCCGCGCTTGAGCAGCTGAAAGGGCTGGAAAATCTGTCTGGCGATCTGTACGAGAAGATTGCTAAGGCGCTGGCCTGATGTAAAAAAGCCCGGTGGCGCTACGCTTACCGGGCCTACGTGGGGTCGCGGGGCATCGGTTTTCTCCCTCTCCCTGTGGGAGAGGGCCGGGGTGAGGGCATCAGGCATTAGCCTTTATCCGCTGAATCTCCGCTTCCCCACGTTTCATCACCCGATCCAGTACTTCGGCTTCCAGCTCCGCCAGTCTGGCCGATCCCACGCGGCGAGGACGTGGAATATCTACCGTCAGATCCAGACCAATTTTGCCCTCTTCTATTAACAGCACCCTGTCTGCCATTGCCACGGCTTCACTGACATCATGCGTCACCAGCAGTACCGTAAAGCCGTGCGTCTGCCAGAGGGTTTCTATCAGATCCTGCATCTCGATCCGCGTCAGGGCATCAAGCGCGCCGAGCGGTTCATCAAGCAGCAACAGGCCGGGACGGTGAATCAGCGCGCGAGCCAGCGCTACGCGCTGCTTTTGTCCACCCGACAGGGCCGCAGGCCACTCTCCCGCGCGATTCTCCAGCCCTACCGCAGCGAGTGCCTGCCGGGCGTCCTCCCGCCAGCTGCCCTTCAGGCCCAGCCCGACGTTATCCATCACCGTTTTCCACGGCAGCAGACGCGCGTCCTGAAACATCATGCGCGTATCATCCTGAATCGTGGCCAGCGGCGTAGTGCCTGCCAGAATGTCACCGCAGTTTGGCGCTTCCAGCCCGGCTAAAAGACGCAGCAGGGTACTCTTGCCGCCACCGCTGCGGCCGACAACGGCCACGAACTGTCCGGCAGGAATATGCAGATCCAGTGCATTCAGAATGGTGTTGTCGCCGTAGCGTTTGGTCACGCCGTTCAGCAGTAACGGTGTTCCCTGGTTCAGTCGTGCAGTATTCATGCTTTCGCCTCCTGAGTGGTGTAGGCCGGGTTCCAGCGCAGCCAGCTACGTTCCAGCCACTGGGCGCTGACGTCCGCAAGTTTGCCGAGCAGGGCATAAAGGATAATGGCAACCACCACCACGTCCGTTTGCAGGAACTCGCGGGCGTTCATCGCCAGATAACCAATGCCGGAGTTAGCCGAAATGGTTTCCGCCACGATCAGGGTTAGCCACATCAGGCCGAGCGCAAAACGCACCCCAACCATAATGGAGGGCAGGGCGCCCGGCAGGATCACATGGGTAAACAGGGCAAAACCTGACAGGCCATAGCTGCGGGCCATCTCCACCAGACCGCGATCGATATTACGGATCCCATGCCAGGTATTGATATAAATCGGGAATAACGTTCCCAGCGCCACGAGGAAAATTTTGGCGCTCTCATCAATGCCAAACCACAGGATAACCAGCGGAATAAGCGCCAGATGCGGCACGTTGCGCAGCATCTGAACGGAGGTATCCAGTAGCCGCTCACCCCAGCGTGACAGGCCGCTGATCAGCCCCAGCGTCAGGCCGATGCTTCCGCCAATCGAAAAGCCAATTACCGCGCGCCAGGAGCTGATGGCAAGATGTTGCCACAGCTCACCGCTGGCGCTTAGCGACCAGAACGCTTCCACAACGCCCTCCGGAGAGGGCAAAATGCGGCTCGACAGCCAGCCAGTTGAAGACGCCAGTTGCCAGACGAGGACAATGCCGACGGGCAGAAACCACGGCGCGGCGCGCAGCAGCCATTTTTGTGCGGTTGCAGACATGGTGGCTCCTTAGCTTTGCGCGACTTTTCTCGGGATAAACGCGTTCGCCACGGCTTCGCCCTGCAACTGAAGCTGACGTGGCTGCGGAATTTCCGGGATAGCGACATCCAGGTGCGGGAACAGCAGTTCACCCACCTTGTACGCCTCCTCCAGATGTGGGTAGCCAGACAGGATAAAGCTGTCGATCCCCAGCGCCGCATATTCATTAATGCGTGCTGCTACGGTTGGACCGTCGCCGACCAGTGCCGTGCCGGCGCCGCCTCGCACCAGACCTACCCCGGCCCACAGGTTCGGGCTGATCTCAAGGTTTTCACGCTTGCCGTTGTGCAGGGAGGCCATCCGATGCTGGCCCACGGAGTCGGTTTTGGCAAACGCTGCCTGTGCTTTAGCGATAGTGTCGTCGTCCAGATGAGCGATCAGACGGTCGGCGGCTTGCCAGGCCTCGTCGTTTGTTTCGCGGACGATCACGTGCAGGCGAATGCCGAAGCGTACCGTACGGCCATGTTCTGCGGCTTTAGCGCGTACCTGAGCAATTTTCTCTTTCACCAGCTCCGGTGGCTCGCCCCAGGTCAGATAGAGATCGACCTGCTCAGCCGCCAGTTCCTGCGCCACGTCCGACGATCCGCCGAAATAGAGAGGAGGGCGCGGCTGCTGTACCGGCGGGAAGTAGAGCTGCGCATCGCGAACGTGGATATGTTTCCCTTCGAAGGTGACAGTTTCCCCTTCCAGCAGACGTCGCCAGACGCGGGTGAACTCTGCGGAGGCTTCATAGCGCTCGGTATGATCGAGAAAGACGCCATCGCCCGCCAGCTCCTGCGGATCGCTGCCCGTCACCAGGTTGAACAGCGCACGGCCGTTGGAAAGCCTGTCCAGCGTTGCCGCCTGACGCGCCGCGACGGTGGGCGACACCACGCTCGGGCGCAAGGCTACCAGGAATTTCAGACGCTGGGTGACGGGGATCATTGACGCGGCAACCAGCCACGCATCCTCACACGAGCGGCCCGTCGGGATCAGTACCCCGGTAAAACCGATGCGGTCTGCCGCCTGGGCGATCTGCTGTAGATAGCCGTGATCGACCGGGCGGGCGCCTTCTTCTGTGCCAAGATAGTGTCCATCACCGTGGGTGGGTAAAAACCAGAAAAGATTCAGACTCATGATTTTTTTCCTTCAATGCCAGCGGGTTGCCAGATGCGTTCGCGAATATTCACCTGCTTTGGAACCAGGCGGTTTTGATAAAAGAGGTCTGCCGTTTGCTGCTGGAGAGCGGCAACGTGGGCGTCAATCGGTGCTATGGTGGTGGGAGGACGGTGGTCAAGATAGGTGGCGATCACCGGTTCAGGCAGGCCCATGGTTTTTGCCAGCAGCGTGATGCTCTGCTGACGCTGGCTTTGGGTCAGCGCATCGGCCTGAGAGAAGGTATCCAGCACCTGCTGAATAAATGCGCCATTTTTCTCAGCGTAAGGACGTGCCGCCAGGTAGAACGAACCGGTCTGCTTCAGGGTGGTGCCGTCTTTCAGCACCCGCACACCGCCCTGCAACAGTGCGGCGGAGTAGTACGGATCCCAGATAGCCCAGGCATCAACATTTTTTTGCTGAAACGCCGCGCGCGCATCGGCAGGCGTCAGGTAAACGGGCTGGATATCGGTGAATTTAAGGCCGGCCTCCTGCAACGCGCGCAGCAGCAGGTTGTGCGAGCTTGAACCTTTCTGGAAAGCAACCTTATGGCCTTTGAGGTCGGCGACGCTTTTGATCTCGCTGTTTTCCGGCACCAAAATAACCTCTGCCTTCGGCTTGGCGGGCTCAACGCCAACGTAAACCAGATCCGCCCCGGCAGCCTGCGCAAAGATTGGCGGGATATCGCCGGTGCTGCCTAAATCAATACTCCCGACGTTCAGCGCCTCCAGCATCTGTGGTCCGGCAGGGAACTCGACCCATGAGAATTTGGTCTCCGGGAAACGCTTCTCAAGCAACGCATGGCTTTTCGCCAGCACCATGCTGACGCTGCCTTTCTGATAACCGATACGCAGGCTCTCCGGCGCTTTCTCCGCCGCCTGAGCCAGCGACGCCACTGCCAGCAGACCTGCCAGCCCGATACGGGTAACTGTTTTAAACATGCGCCACTCCTTGTGATTGATGAAATGCTGCCGCGTGGCGATCCCGACGGTTCAGGGCGTGCCAGAAGGTTTCGAGCGCACTGTCGAGGCGCGTTTGCAGATTCGGCGTGAAATGGGGTTTATGCTGGTAGTCGATTACCTGTGAGTCGTCAGCGAAGACGCCATGCAGGATCTCCTGCGCTTTCAGCGCGTTCAGAACCGGCTTGAGGGCATAATCCACCGCTAGTAAATGGGCTACCGTACCGCCTGTGGCCAGCGGCAGGACGACCTTACCGTCCAGCGCGCGTTCGGGCAGCAGATCGAGCAGCGTTTTCAGTGCGCCGGAAAAAGAGGCTTTGTAAATCGGTGTCGCGACGACCAGCCCGTCAGCACTCTTAAGTTGTTCGATCAGGGTTTTCAGCGCCGGGCTGTCGAAACGGGCGTAGAGCAGATCTTCAGGCGCGAAATTGTGCAAATTCCAGTGACACACTTCGACATCCAGAGCATTAAGCTTTTCGCGAGCGTATTCCAGCAGTGCGCTGGAGCGAGAGGGGAAGCGGGGGCTTCCGGCCAGGGTAATGACGCGCATGGTTGCTCCTTATAACTAATTGTTTGCTTTTATCTAACATTCATAACAATTTTCAGGAGTGTGACATTGCGTGGTTATTCCACTAAATGATTTATCCTCAGGATGAATGCAGAAAAATGCATAAGAAGCGAACCGATAAGTAAACGATTGCGTTTTACGTGGCTTTTTTTGCCACAGGTCAATTCCCTTTCCGGGCGGAATCGCACATAATCCCCTCCCGGTTTGCACACCGGGAATCCAGGAGAGTTCATGTACTACCCCTTCGTTCGTAAAGCCCTTTTCCAGCTCGATCCTGAGCGCGCTCATGAATTTACATTTCAGCAGTTACGCCGTATTACAGGAACGCCTCTGGCCGCGCTGGTGCGTCAAAACGTGCCGGAAAAACCAGTTCAGTGCATGGGCCTGACTTTCAAAAATCCACTGGGCCTGGCGGCCGGTCTGGACAAAAATGGCGAATGCATTGATGCACTCGGTGCGATGGGCTTTGGCTCGATCGAAATCGGGACGGTGACGCCGCGTCCGCAGCCGGGAAATGACAAGCCACGTCTGTTTCGCCTGGTTGAAGCCGAGGGGCTGATCAACCGCATGGGCTTTAATAACCTTGGCGTCGATCATCTGGTTGAGAACGTTAAGAAAGCCCATTTTGATGGCGTGCTGGGTATTAATATTGGCAAAAATAAAGACACGCTGGTCGAGCAGGGTAAAGATGACTATCTGATTTGTATGGAAAAAGTCTATGCCTATGCCGGTTATATTGCGGTGAATATATCTTCGCCTAACACCCCAGGACTGCGTTCATTACAATATGGCGAAGCGCTCGACGATCTTCTTAGCGCCATTAAAAATAAACAAACGGCGCTACAGGCGATCCACCATAAATATGTTCCGGTCGCGGTTAAGATCGCCCCGGATCTTTCGGCAGAAGAATTGATCCAGGTTGCCGACAGTTTAGTTCGCCATAATATTGATGGTGTGATTGCAACCAATACAACACTCGATCGCTCTCTCGTTCAGGGAATGAAAAACTGTGACAAAGCGGGTGGATTAAGTGGCCGTCCGGTACAATTAAAAAGCACCGAAATTATTCGCGCACTCTCCGCAGAATTAAAAGGTCAGCTGCCGATTATTGGCGTGGGTGGCATTGACTCTGTCATCGCTGCACGTGAGAAGATGGCGGCAGGTGCATCGCTGGTGCAAATTTATTCCGGCTTTATTTTTAAAGGGCCGCCGCTGATTAAAGAAATCGTCACGCATATCTAATCTTTTCTCTTAATCAGACAACCAGGGCTTTATTTCCAGCCCTGGTTGTTTTATATTCCGTCATTGTTGCTTATTTAAACATTATAGTCTTTTATTACTAGTGTTATAAGCGAAGCGGCAAACAGGACATTTTTAGTACAGGACGTTTAGGGGACGGGAGAGAAACATGCGAATTAAACCTGACGATAACTGGCGCTGGTATTTTTGTGACGAGCATGACCGTATGATGCTCGACTTAGCCAATGGCATGTTGTTTCGCTCTCGTTTTGCGCGCCGAATGTTAACGCCAGACGCGTTTGCTCCCTCAGGCTTTTGCGTTGACGACGCTGCACTCTATTTCTCTTTTGAAGAAAAATGCCGCGAGTTCGATCTCTCCAAAGAACAGCGCGCTGAACTGGTACTAAATGCGCTGGTGGCGATCCGTTTCCTGAAACCGCAAATGCCGAAAAGCTGGCATTTTCTCGCCCACGGCATGTGCTGGACCCCGGCTATCGGCGATGCGGCGAGCGTCAATCTGAGCGATACCGAAGAAGAGGTGAATTTGCTGGTGGTTGAACCCGGTGAAAACGCTGCGCTCTGTTTGCTGGCCCAACCCGGCGTGACCATTGCCGGGCGAGTTATGCAGTTAGGTGATGCCATCAAAGTGATGAATGACAGGCTGAAGCCACAGCTGCGCGTTGATTCCTTCAGCCTTGAACAGGCAGTTTAAGCTTCCAGCTGTACGGATGTTTTCGGGACACAGCTACAGCACAGGATCGTGCCGTCACTGCCAATCGCAGATTTCTTCAGGGCACTTACTTCACCATCGACCAGTTTAATGCGACAGCATCCGCAAATCCCCGCGCGACAGGAATACGGTACGCGGATACCTGCCTGCTCCAGCTGTTCCAGTAGCACCTGCTGATTGTTACCACGGATAACCTTGCCTTCCCAGTGAATATCCACCGCGGAAGCGACGTTGGTGACAACGTCAACCATCTCTTCTTCCTGACCTGCGCCGTACACCCTGGCAGGCCCGCGGGTGAGAATTTCGACCTCGTCGCCCACGCGGATCACGCCGCTGGAGCGGGGGATCAGGTTCTGGCCGAAGTCGACATCGCCGTTATCCTGCGCGGTACGAAATGACTGCAAGGTTTTCAGCGGTTCGCCGGAAGGGTGTTTCTGACCTTTCTCCGGGCTGACGGTGGTAAAAATACAGCGGCTGCACGGCTTCACGACATCAAAAATAACGCTGCCGATGCGGATCACTTTCCAGGTATCTTCATCCCAGGCATTCGCTCCGGTCACCACCAGATTCGGGCGAAACTGCTCCATCTGCACGCTGGCTTTGCAACGATTTTGTAAATCACGCAGCGAGGCCTCGCTGGTCAGCAGGAAGGGAAAACCATCCGCGAAGGAGAGAGGAACCGCATCGTGGCGCTTCACGCGACGGGTCAGCGCAGGCCCAACCCAGCGCAGCTGAACGTCACGGGAGAAAAAGCCGCTCAGCCACTGGTTAATGTTATCCGGCGCGATACGCGCGGTAAAATGATTGCCCCACACTTCCGTTGGCGCATCAAGCGGCGCAAAATCAGCAAAGCGGATCACGACGCTTGAACCGTCCGGCGCAGTCAAATGCAGCCCGTCATGAAGCGGGGAAGGGGTAAAGCGAACCATCTGCGGGAACTGACGTGCGGTGATAAACGTACCGTCAGGCTCGGTGACCATAAAAATACGATCGAAGGCGAATCCGCTCATATCGGCCAGCGCGTGAGAGACGCCGATGCCGCGCATGGATTTCACCGGATGAATAAAAAGCCTGGATAACGTCGCCACTGCACACTCCCGCTAAAGAAAATAAGCCTTCAACTTTATGACATACACGCCATATTAGCTATAATGCGCGACAATTTTCTTTGAGTAAAAGTGACGATATGAATTCTCTGTTTGCCAGTACGGCCCGTGGGCTGGAAGAGCTGTTAAAAACTGAACTGGAAGCCCTGGGCGCGAAAGAGTGCCGGGTGGTTCAGGGTGGTGTCCATTTTGAGGGCGACACGCGGCTTATTTACCAGAGCCTGATGTGGAGCCGTCTGGCGTCGCGCATCATGCTGCCGATGAAAGAGTGCAAGGTCTACAGCGATCTTGATCTCTACACCGGCGTACAGATGATCGACTGGACAGAGATCTTCACCCCGGACGCTACCTTTGCGGTGCATTTCAACGGCGTCAACGATGAGATCCGCAACAGCCAGTATGGTGCCCTGCGCGTTAAGGATGCCATTGTGGACTGCTTCACGCGTCGCAATAAAGAACGTCCGAACGTTGACCGTGAAAACCCGGATCTGCGTATCAACGTCTGGCTGAACGGCGATACGGCCAGTATTTCCCTGGATCTGAGTGGCGCAGGCCTGCATCTGCGCGGCTATCGCGATCGCACCGGGATGGCGCCGATCAAAGAAACGCTGGCTGCCGCTATCGTGATGCGCTCCGGATGGCAGCCAGGTACGCCGCTGCTCGATCCGATGTGCGGTTCCGGTACGCTGCTGATTGAAGCCGCGATGCTGGCCACCGACCGTGCGCCAGGGCTGCACCGCGGCCACTGGGGCTTCAAAGGCTGGGCGCAGCACGATGAAGCCATCTGGAAAGAGGTCAAAGACGATGCGCAGACCCGCGCCCGTAAAGGGCTGGCGGAGTACACCTCTCACTTTTACGGTTCGGACAGCGACGCACGGGTGATTGAACGCGCGCGCAGCAACGCCCGTCGTGCCGGTATCGGCGAGCTGGTGACCTTCGAGGTGAAGGACGTGGCGAATCTGACCAATCCTCTGCCAAAAGGCCCGTACGGTACGGTGATCAGCAACCCGCCGTATGGTGAGCGTCTGGACAGCGAGCCGGCGCTGATTGCACTGCACAGCCTGCTGGGCCGCAACATGAAAGCGCATTTCGGCGGCTGGAACCTCTCCCTGTTTAGCGCCTCGCCGGAGCTGCTGAGCTGCCTGCAATTGCGTGCCGATCGCCAGTTCAAAGCGAAAAACGGCCCGCTGGACTGCGTGCAGAAAAACTACCATCTGGCAGAGGTAGCGGCGGATAGCAAACCGTCAGGCGTGGCGGAAGATTACGCCAACCGCCTGCGCAAAAACCTGAAGAAATTTGAGAAGTGGGCGAAGCAAGAAGGCATCGAATGTTATCGCCTGTACGACGCTGACCTGCCCGAGTACAACGTGGCGGTTGACCGCTATGCGGACTGGGTGGTGGTTCAGGAATACGCCCCGCCGAAAACTATCGATGCGCAAAAAGCGCGTCAGCGTATGCTGGATGTGATTGCGGCCACCATCGCCGTACTCGGCATTTCGCCAAACAAGCTGGTGCTGAAAACACGTGAGCGTCAGAAAGGCAAAAACCAGTATCAGAAGATGGGCGAGAAGGGTGACTTCATCGAAGTGGGCGAATATAACGCGCGCCTGTGGGTTAACCTGACCGACTACCTTGATACCGGCCTGTTCCTTGATCACCGTATCGCCCGCCGCATGCTGGGCCAGATGAGCAAGGGTAAAGACTTCCTGAACCTGTTCTCCTATACCGGCAGCGCCAGCGTTCATGCGGGGCTTGGCGGCGCGCGTAGCACCACCACGGTAGATATGTCCCGGACTTATCTGGAGTGGGCTGAGCGCAACCTGCGTCTTAACGGCTTAACCGGACGTCAGCATCGCCTGTTACAGGCCGACGTGCTGGGCTGGCTGCGCGATACCGACGAGCAGTTTGACCTGATCTTTATCGATCCGCCGACCTTCTCTAACTCCAAGCGTATGGAGGATAGCTTTGATGTTCAACGCGATCACCTGCGCCTGATGACCGACCTGAAGCGTCTGCTGCGTAAAGGCGGCACCATTATGTTCTCGAATAACAAGCGCGGATTCCGCATGGATCACGACGGCCTGGCCGAACTGGGACTGAAAGCACAAGAAATCAGCCAAAAAACGCTGTCTCAGGACTTTGCCCGTAACCGTCAAATCCACAACTGCTGGCTGATCTCCGCGGTCTGAAAGGAAAAATAAATGTCTTTAATTAGTATGCACGGCGCGTGGCTCTCTTTCAGCGACTCACCGCTTCTCGATAATGCAGAGCTGCATATCGAAGATAACGAGCGCGTCTGTCTGGTGGGCCGTAACGGCGCAGGTAAATCGACGCTGATGAAAATCCTCAACCGTGAGCAGGGGCTGGATGACGGCCGTATTGTTTACGAGCAGGATCTGATCGTCTCTCGTCTGCAACAGGATCCGCCGCGTAACGTCACCGGCAGCGTGTACGATTTTGTGGCCGAAGGGATTTCAGAGCAGGCGGAATACCTCAAGCGTTACCACGAGATTTCGCATCTGGTGATGACGGACCCGAGCGACAAGAATCTCAACGAGCTGGCAAAAGTGCAGGAGATGCTCGATCACCACGGCCTGTGGCAGCTGGAAAACCGCATTAACGAAGTGCTGGCCCAGCTTGGCCTGGAAGCGGATATGGAGCTGTCGGCGCTCTCCGGCGGCTGGCTGCGTAAAGCGGCGCTGGGCCGGGCCCTGGTGAGCGGGCCCAGGGTGCTCCTGCTGGACGAACCGACGAACCACCTGGATATCGAAGCGATTGACTGGCTGGAAGGGTTCCTGAAAACCTTTAACGGTACCATTATCTTCATCTCCCACGACCGTTCGTTCATCCGCAACATGGCCACGCGCATTGTCGATCTCGATCGCGGCAAGCTGGTGACCTATCCGGGCGATTACGATACCTATCTGCTGGAGAAAGAAGAAAACCTGCGCGTGGAAGAGCTGCAAAATGCCGAGTTCGACCGCAAGCTGGCCCAGGAAGAGGTATGGATCCGTCAGGGCATTAAAGCGCGTCGTACCCGTAACGAAGGCCGCGTTCGCGCCCTGAAGGCGATGCGCCGCGAACGTAGCGAACGCCGCGAAGTCATGGGTAGCGCCAAAATGCAGGTGGAAGAGGCGTCCCGCTCGGGCAAGATTGTCTTCGAAATGGAGAACGTGAATTATTCGGTTGACGGCAAAGTGCTGGTGAACGATTTCTCCGCTCAGGTTCAGCGCGGCGACAAAATTGCGCTGATCGGCCCGAACGGGTGCGGTAAAACCACACTGCTGAAACTGATGCTCGGTCAGCTCCAGGCCGACAGCGGTCGTATCCACTGCGGTACCAAACTGGAAGTGGCGTACTTCGACCAGCACCGCGCCGAGCTGGATCCAGACCGTACGGTGATGGATAACCTCGCCGAGGGCAAACAGGAGGTCATGGTTAACGGCAAGCCGCGTCACGTGCTGGGCTACCTTCAGGACTTCCTGTTCCACCCGAAACGCGCTATGACGCCGGTGCGCGCGCTGTCCGGGGGAGAACGTAACCGTCTTTTGCTGGCGCGTCTGTTCCTGAAACCCAGTAACTTATTGATTCTCGATGAACCGACTAACGATCTGGATGTCGAAACGCTGGAACTGCTGGAAGAGTTGATTGATGGTTATCAGGGAACCGTGATGCTGGTCAGCCACGATCGTCAGTTTGTCGATAACACCGTGACCGAGTGCTGGATCTTCGAAGGCAAAGGACGCATCGGGCAATATGTGGGCGGCTATCATGACGCGCGTGGACAGCAATCGCAGTCGCTGGCGCAAAAACAGGCGAAGACCAAAAATGTCGCTGAACCTGTTGTTGCAAAGGCAGAAACTGTCAAAAAGTCTCCTGCTAAAATGAGTTATAACTTGCAGCGCGAGCTGGAAGGGCTGCCGCAGCGTCTGGAAGAGCTGGAAGCTGCACTGGAAGCACTGCAAATCCAGGTCGCTGATGCGTCATTCTTTACGCAGCCTCACGACTATACTCAGAAAGTATTGGCTGAACTCTCCCAGGCTGAACAGGCGCTGGAAGAGGCATTTGAGCGCTGGGAGTACCTTGAGTCTCTGAAAAACGGCGCATAAACAGGGATAATCTATGTGTGACCAGCACCATGCCGATCGGCATATATTATGCTCGCAATGCGATATGCTCGTGGCGTTGCCAGAGCTTGGTCACGGACATAAGGCTGCCTGCCCGCGCTGCGGCGCTACGCTGACGACCGAGTGGGACGCGCCAAGGCAGCGTCCTACGGCTTATGCGCTGGCAGCCTTATTCATGTTACTGCTCTCCAATCTCTTCCCTTTCATCTATATGAAAGTGGGCGGGATGACCAGCCAGGTGGATTTACTGGAAATACCAGGCGTGATGTTCTCGGAAGATTACGCCAGCCTTGGCACCTTCTTTCTTCTTTTCGTGCAGATCGTCCCGGCTTTTTGCCTGGTCGTCATTCTGCTGCTGGTCAACCGCGTCAGGATGCCCACTGTCCTTAAAATCAAACTCGCGCGGATCCTGTTCCAGTTGAAAAGCTGGGGGATGGCGGAAATTTTTCTCGCGGGTATCCTGGTCAGCTTCGTGAAGCTGATGGCCTACGGCGATGTGGGGATTGGCAGCAGCTTTATTCCGTGGTGTCTGTACTGCGTGCTACAACTGCGCGCGTTCCAGTGCGTGGACCGACGCTGGGCCTGGGACGATATTGCCCCGGCGCCGACGCTCTCGCAGACGGTAAAGGTGGGCGTACCGGGTATCCGTCAGGGGCTTCGCTCCTGCTCGTGCTGCACCGCCGTGCTGCCCGCGGATGTCGAGGTGTGTCCGCGCTGTGAAACAAAAGGTCACGTCCGGCGCAAAAATAGCCTGCAATGGACCATGGCGCTGCTGGTGACCTCTGTCATGCTCTATCTGCCCGCCAATATCTTGCCGATCATGATCACCGATCTGCTCGGCGACAGAATGCCCTCGACCATACTGGCCGGGGTGATTTTGCTGTGGAGCGAGGGGTCTTACCCTGTAGCAGGCGTCATATTCCTCGCCAGTATTATGGTTCCGACCTTAAAGATGATTGCCATTGCCTGGCTTTGCTGGGATGCAAAAGGGCACGGTAAGCGAGACAGCGAGCGTATGCATCTGATTTATGAGGTCGTGGAATTTGTTGGCCGCTGGTCGATGATTGACGTGTTCGTGATTGCGGTTCTCTCAGCGCTGGTGCGTATGGGGGGGCTGATGAGTATTTATCCCGCTATGGGGGCGCTGATGTTTGCGTTGGTCGTCATTATGACCATGTTTGCGGCCATGACCTTCGACCCTCGTTTATCGTGGGATCGTGAGCCCGATTCAAGCCATGAGGAAGAGTAAGAGCATGGAAAATAAGAGTGGAGAGGCTAAAGTGCAGAAGGTCAGAAACTGGTCGCCGGTGTGGATTTTCCCCATCGTGACCGCGCTGATCGGTGCATGGATCCTGTTTTATCATTACAGCCATCAGGGACCGGAAGTCACGCTAATTACCACCAATGCAGAGGGGATTGAGGGCGGAAAAACCACCATCAAGAGCCGCAGCGTGGATGTGGGTGTCGTGGAAAGCGCGACCCTGACGGATGATTTAACCCATGTTGAAATCAAGGCCCGCCTGAATGCCGGCATGGAAAAACTGCTCCATGAAGATTCTGTTTTTTGGGTAGTGAAACCGCAGGTCGGGAGAGAAGGGATCAGCGGCTTAGGGACGCTATTGTCCGGGGCTTATATTGAACTCCAGCCCGGCAACAAAGGCGCCCAGCCAGCAAACTATCAGCTGCTGGATTCACCGCCGCTTGCGCCACCGGATGCAAAAGGGATCCGCGTTATTCTGGACAGCAAAAAAGCGGGTCAGCTCTCGCCGGGCGATCCGGTGCTGTTCCGTGGGTATCGCGTCGGTTCGGTTGAAACAAGCACCTTCGATCCGCAAAAACGGACCATCAGCTATCAGCTTTTTATCAATGCGCCTAATGACCGCCTGGTGACCAGCAACGTTCGCTTCTGGAAAGACAGCGGGATCGCGGTGGATCTGACCTCTGCGGGGATGCGCGTTGAGATGGGTTCACTCACCACGCTATTTGGTGGGGGCGTCAGTTTTGATGTGCCGGAAGGTATCGATCTGGGACAACCGGTGGCGGAGAAAACCGCCTTCAGGCTGTTTGACGATCAAAAAAGCATTCAGGATGCGCTCTATACCGATCACATCGACTACCTGATGTTCTTTAAGGACTCCGTACGCGGCTTGCAGCCAGGGGCGCCAGTAGAGTTCCGGGGTATCCGTCTGGGGACAGTGGGACAAGTGCCTTACTTTGTTCCGGGACTCAAGCAGATGCTTGATGATGATTATCGTATTCCGGTGCTGATCCGCATTGAGCCTGAGCGTTTGATTAACCAGATAGGCGAGGACCAGGATATTGGGGAGCATATCAGCGATCTGATGAATCGCGGTCTGCGTGGCTCGCTGAAAACTGGCAACCTGGTCACAGGGGCGTTATATGTCGATATGGACTTCTATCCAAAAGCGCCACCAATGACGGGGATCCGTGAATTTGGCGGCTACAAAATTATTCCTACGGTCAGCAGTGGCCTGGCGCAGATCCAACAGCGCCTGATGGAAACGCTGGATAAGATCAACAATCTGCCGCTGAATCCAATGCTTGAGGCCGCGACGGGATCACTGCATCAGAGCCAGGCGACGATGCAACGTCTGCAAACCACGCTGGATAATATCAACAAGATCACTGCCAACCAGTCCATGCAGCAGCTGCCGCAGGATATGCAGAAAACGTTGCGCGAACTGAATCGCAGTATGCAGGGCTTCCAGCCGGGCTCAGCGGCTTACAACAAGATGGTGGCGGATATGCAACGTCTTGATCAGGTTTTACGTGAGCTACAGCCCGTTCTGAAAACGCTCAATGAAAAGAGCAACGCGCTGGTGTTTGAAGCGAAAGACAAAAAGGATCCTGAGCCTAAGAGGGCGAAACAATGAAAAAATGGCTAATCATCGCAGGCGCACTGGTATTAACGGCCTGTAGCTCTGGAAGCGATAACAAAAGCTACTACCAGTTGCCGTTAAGCGCGCAATCCGGTGCGCAGAGTAGCACCTCGCAGGGCAGCCGTCTGCTGTGGGTTGAACAGGTTGCCGTGCCAGATTATCTGGCGGGCAACGGGGTGGTCTACCAGACCAGCGATGTGCAGTACGTTATCGCCAACAATAACCTGTGGGCCAGCCCGCTGGATCAGCAGCTACGCAATACGCTGGTGGCGAATCTGAGCAGCCAGCTTCCTGGTTGGGTAGTCGCCTCGCAGCCTCTGGGAAGCGATCAGGATACCCTGAATGTTAACGTGACGGGATTCCATGGCCGCTATGATGGTGCGGTTGTTATCAGCGGGGAGTGGCTCTTGAATCATCAGGGCCAGCTGATTAAGCGTCCTTTCCATCTGGAACTGAAGCAGCAGAAAGATGGCTATGACGAAATGGTGAAAGTGCTTGCGCAGGGGTGGGCACAGGAGTCGGCTGCTATCGCAAGAGAGATTTCCCGGCTGCCATAAGTAAAATTCATCGACGAAAGCCGCACTCAGCTCCTTGCTGATTGCGGCTTTTTTTTTGTTGTATGTTCAGTTTGTTACTTGTCCCGCGTCACATTTTTTGTACAAACGATCTTCCATGTAGCTCACAAATATGACACCCGTATGAATTTTGAACGTTGACGCTGACGCCGATTCGGGGTATTCGTTAACTGTGCTTGCATATATTGCAACCACTGTTTTCTTTCCACCAGACAAAAGAATGAGGGAAACGAGGCATGAAGAGACAGAAACGAGATCGCCTGGAAAGGGCTCATCAACGTGGTTATCAGGCTGGCATCGCCGGACGTTCAAAAGAAATGTGTCCCTATCAGGCCCTGAATCAAAGGTCCCAATGGCTAGGGGGCTGGCGAGAAGCCATCGGAGACAGGGCAGTACTTGCTTGATACCGTCTCTTTAAAAAGAAACCTCCGCAATGCGGAGGTTTCGCCTTTCTGGAAGGGGCTAAATGCCGTTATCAGAAAGCGGAGGTATCCTGGAACAGACCCACTTTCAGGTCGTTCGCGGTATAGATAAGACGACCATCTACCAGCACTTCACCGTCCGCCAGGCCCATAATCAGGCGGCGGTTAACGATGCGTTTGAAATGGATACGGTAGGTGACCTTCTTCGCGGTAGGCAGAACCTGACCGGTGAATTTCACTTCGCCTACGCCCAGCGCACGGCCTTTACCTTCACCGCCAAGCCAGCCCAGATAGAAGCCAACCAGCTGCCACATGGCATCGAGGCCCAGGCAGCCAGGCATTACCGGATCGCCAATAAAGTGGCAACCGAAGAACCACAGGTCCGGGTTGATATCGAGTTCTGCTTCTACGTAACCCTTATCAAAGTTGCCGCCGGTTTCGGTCATTTTCACGACACGGTCCATCATCAGCATATTTGGGGCCGGTAACTGCGGGCCTTTCGCACCAAACAGTTCACCGCGACCAGAGGCAAGAAGGTCTTCTTTAGTATAGGATTCGCGTTTATCTACCATGTTCTCAGTAAGCCTTATTTTAGTGAAGGACGCAGGATAGCTAACACGTGTACGCTGAACAAGTCCGATCAGTTAGCACTAAACCAACTTAACCAGCGTAACGGCCACGGATAACGATGACGAGCATCCTGCTGTGTCGCCTGAGCTATACGTTCCTGAATGGTCTGCATCAGGGTTGTCTGGCCTTCGCCGTCCCAGACCAGGTTTGTCAGTAAGGGTAGAGCATCCTCAACCCCTTCGATGGCCCAGACGGCGAATTGTTCCTGCTCTACCGCATCCAGAATCGCCTGACTCAGGCTCAAATGGCGAGCGTTAGGCGCCGGAATAATCACGCCCTGTTTGCCGTTTAAACCTCGCTGCTGGCAGATAGCAAAGAAGCCTTCGATTTTCTCATTCAGTCCACCCACCGGTTGAGCACGACCAAACTGATCTACGGAACCGGTAATCGCAATATTCTGATTAATCGGTACGTCTGCAAGCGCGCTGATCACGGCGCACAGCTCTGCCATCGAGGCGCTGTCGCCGTCGACTTCACTGTAGGACTGCTCAAAGGTCAACGAGGCAGAGAAGGGGATCTGCTGCTCCAGCTGAAGTTCAGACATCAGGAATGCCTGCATGATCATCATGCCTTTGGCATGAATGTTTCCGCCCAGTTCGGCCTTGCGTTCGATATCGGTAAATTCGCCGTCACCAATGTGCACGACACAGCTGATACGGGAAGGCTCGCCAAAGGCGCGCGGGTGTCCGGGGAACTCGATGACGGACAAGGCGTTGATTTGCCCGATACGTTCGCCTTCGGTCTCCACCAGAATCTGTTCCAGCAGAATTTCATCCTGCATACGGTCAGCAAGATAACCTTCACGCCATTCACGCTGGGCCAGCATCTGGCTAAGCTGCTCACCGGTAAACGGACCGTTGCCGCTGATAACGCCCACTTCACGCAGCTGTTTACCGATCCAGAGCGGGCAGAGCGGCAGGGTTTCCTGATCGCCAGTGTATCGTACGGCCTCGCGGATTAAGCCCGGCCACGCATCCTCGGCAGGCGAGGGCAGCGCGAAACGTTCCGCCACGGCCATAACCCACTGACACCACTGCGCCATGTCATCGGCATCGGCGATCTGAATATTGTCTTCAAATTCACTGTAAACCGCCTGCTCCGCGAGTTCTGGCTCCATTTCCTGGAAATCAGCCAGAGATTCACGGTCACCCGTCAGCACGACGGTCAGCGACAGCGGCATAGACGGAATGGAAACAGGCAGCGGACGTGAATCGTCGTAGCCTATCCAGTCAAAACGTTGCTGCATCACCACCGTTTTCAGGCGCATCCACAGCAGAGGCTGTGCGAGCAGGGTGCGAAGGGAGATGAGCAACACACCACCGTTCGCGCGGTGTACCAGACCGGGTTGCAGTGACACATCGCCATTGAACTGACGAAGGCAGCCGAACAGCTGTTCTGCTTCCACCCAGTTGGCGGTGATCACTTCGCCTTTTGCAGCGAATTGTCCGTCTGCCTGCGTGGCAGGTTCGAAGGTCACGTCACGTCCGGCAATATGGTACTGACCACCAAAAACGGCATTCGTTTTTGGATGCAACTGGCGCATGGCATCACCGAGAAGCGTCAGATACTCGGCTTCTTCCGGGGCTTTGAGCAGCATAAAAGGAGATGTAGCCCATGGGGATGACATCTGCTCCAGCGCGTAATGCAAACGCGGTTGTGTATCGCTAAGTATGAATTCGTGTTCTTTTGTGAGGTCTGGCTGTGCAAACAGCTCCTGATAGCTCTCGGTATCCGGAACCAGGTCACGCCATGCAAGTTTCGTAATGGTCAAAGTTGATGTTTTTTAGTCAGAAGTAAAACCGTGGAGTATACCGTAAGCGGCGCACTCTGCCCAATCAGGATTCGGGTTTTCGTCATGCGGATCGCCTGCGGCGTTTCACAGGATATGATTTCTTTTCAGCAGATTGCCAAAAAACTGATATTCTGAACAGAGTTACACGGTAACACTGAGATCGCAATGAAATATCAACAACTGGAAAACCTCGAAAGCGGCTGGAAATGGAAGTACCTGGTCAAAAAGCACCGTGAAGGGGAGCTGATCACCTGCTACATCGAAGCCAGCGCGGCACAAGAAGCTGTGGATATGTTGCTGACCCTCGAAAACGAACCGGTACAGGTCAACGGCTGGATTGAGAAACACATTAATCCGGCCTTGTTAAACCGGATGAAGCAAACTATCCGTGCTCGTCGTAAACGGCATTTCAATGCCGAGCATCAGCACACCCGTAAGAAATCGATCGACCTGGAGTTCATGGTCTGGCAGCGTCTGGCCGGGCTTGCGCAGCGGCGCGGAAAAACCCTGTCGGAAACGGTGGTGCAGCTGATTGAAGATGCCGAGCACAAAGAGAAGTATGCCAGCCAGATGTCGACGCTGAAGAACGATCTACAGGCACTGTTAGGTAAAAAATAAGCTTTTTACTTTTCTTCAGATAATAAAAAACCCCGCATCGCGGGGTTTTTTTATAAGACGATAACTTATGCCGCAGGCTGAGTTACAACGTCTTTGATACCTTTAACTTCGATCTCTACGCGACGATCTGGTGCCAGGCAGTCGATCAGTGCAGCGCGTGGTTTCACGTTGTCACAGGTAGAACCGGTAACTGGGTTAGATTCGCCCATACCACGTGGGGAGATCTTGTTAGCTGGGATACCTTTAGATACCAGGTAATCAACTACAGACTGAGCACGTTTCTCAGACAGACCCTGGTTGTAAGCGTCAGAACCGATACGGTCGGTGAAGCCCAGAACCACTACAGAACCGTCTTTAGGATCCAGGTTGCTCAGCTGGGTGTACAGCTGATCCAGTGCCTGCTGACCTTCTGGTTTCAGGGTAGCTTTGTTGAAGTTGAACAGAACGTCAGACTTCAGAGTGAAGTGCTTGGTCTGTACTTCTGGAGCTGGAGCCGGAGCTGGAGCTACGACTGGCGCATCTTCCTGCTGACCGAAACGGTAAGAAACACCAACGCTCAGCATGCCGTTGTCTGGACGAACGCCAACGGTAGCACCGTCACCGATGTTGTTAACCCACTGGTATTCCAGACGGGTAGCGATGTCACGGGTCATTGCCCACTCAACGCCACCAGCGAATACTGGGGAAACACCAGTGTCGTGGTCGTCACCAGCGATGCTGTTGCTGGAGTCTGCACGCCATACCATGCCGCCCAGACGGGTGTACACGTCCAGATCGTCAGTTACTGGGTAACCCAGTTTAGCGGTCAGCTGTACGCCTTGAGCTTTGAAAGCGCCATTTACGTTGTCGCCTTTGTAAGGCATACGACCTAACCAGTCGTAACCCATTTCAAAGCCAACATACGGGTTAACCTGATAGCCACCGAACGCACCTGCACCCAGCTGGCTCTCGTGAGTAGGGCCATCGTTGTTCAGGCTGCTGTTGTACCAACCGGTGTCATGGAACTGAGACCAGCCCAGTTTACCACCTGCATACCAGGTATTATCTTTCGGAGCGGCCTGCGCTACGGTAGCGAAGCCAGCCAGTGCCACTGCAATCGCGATAGCTGTCTTTTTCATTTTTTGCGCCTCGTTATCATCCAAAATTTGCCATGAATATCTCCATCGGAGGAATCACGGTTAAATCCTTCACCGGGGGGCGTGGTCAAATATAAACCTACCGATATCTTCGGCTTAGGCCGAGCACCCCTGGCGATGTAAAGTCTACAACGTAGCTGAAAACTTACAAGTGTGAAGTCCGTCAGGCATATGAAAAAAAAAGTTCCGTATACCTAATATTTAACAATTTTCGAACGAATTTTGTGCAGTAAAATTAACGAGAACCGCGTCAGACAAGCCTTGCCGCAGTTTTGGCGCGTTGAACTTTTTTTGCATACTGCGGTCGAAAAAAATTCCAGGAAAACTCTTAAAATGACTCAATGGTACACATTTGAGTGAATTTTTAGCCCGGGATGTTGTCCTCTGCGATAGGAATCTCCACGAACCGGCCGCATGATGAAACCCATCGCGTTACCTTCTTCAGCCGCTTCAGTCAGACGCAAATGTTCCTCTTGCGACAGATCCTCAGGCAACCACCCAATCACGACGCTATAGTTCCCGGTACGTAATGCCCGGACCATCGACTCGACCGTATCGCAAGGGGAGAGTTGATTAATCTGCATCACCTTCGCTAACGGCAGGCCAGCCGACTGAACCCATTCACGACTTAATTTTTGCTGTGGCGTCAGCCAGAGCTGCCAGCGAGACTGTTGCCCGAGCTGCTGCAAAAGCGGCAGGAGTAAGAGTTGTGTTAACAGCGGCTGGTCTTCACGGTAAACCACTTCACTGATAAGCCCTGTCGATACACGCCCGATAGAATTCTGCGCAGCATTGCCTGCGGCAGAAGTGGAAGGTGTTAAGTGATTTGCATAGCCTGAAGTGTACATATTCATTCCAGCCCTGTAGTTACTGTATGGATATACAGTAACCCCTGTGTGCATAAAGATCAACCTCATTTTCGGAAAGCGACTCGCAAATTTCATCCATTCCTGGTGAACCTGAAAAAATCATCTTGCCCAACGGCAATAAGTTGCCTATTTTCCTGCTAACGGATCCGTTAGTAAGAAATATCGTGTTTACTGTATGATTTTTAATGGAATTATCATGAAAAAGATATCTTATGATCGGATTTATCAATCTCAGGAATACCTCTCTCCGCTGGGCGAAATTCATCATCGCGCCCTGTTTGGCGGTTATACCCTGGCCGTGGATGAAGCGGTGTTCGCGATGGTGTCTGACGGCGAGCTGTACCTTCGCGCCTCTGAGCAAAGTGCAAAATACTGTGTAAAAAACGCCTCCTCTTTTCTGACCCTGATGAAACGAGGACGGCCAGTGCTGCTTAATTACTACCGTGTGGATGAAGGTCTGTGGCAAAACAGGGAAAAGCTGCTTCAGCTCTCCTCGTTTGCGCTCGATGCCGCCAGGAAAGAGCGCTACCAGCGCCATCAGCGTAACCGGCTTAAGGATCTGCCGAACCTGACCTTTCAGATTGAGGTCCTGCTTATGGAGGCGGGCATTACCAATGAAGAGACGCTACGACAGTTGGGGGCGAAGACGAGCTGGCTGAAAATGCGCTCTAAGAATAAAGCGCTGAGTATCCGGGTATTGTTCGCGCTTGAAGGCGCCATCGAAGGGTTACATGAAGCGGCACTCCCGGCGGATATTCGCCGGGAGCTTATGGAGTGGTTTAATGCGCTGCCTGAGTCGCAGGGCCATCATTCCGCCAGGTAGCGATCTTCTGTCGCAGCCGACAAATTTCCGGCAGCAAAGCGATAAGCAGGCCAATTTGCTGTAGGACCAGCGGAGCTTTGTTGTCGGTGCCAGGATCAAGGTGTGCGATACGTTGCACCAGTTCATCCAGTGCCTGGTGAACCCGTGGCTCATCCGCAGGTTGATGATGAAGCGCATCATCAACGTAGCAAACGGCGTCGTCCAGCAGCGCCAGGATGCCCGGATTTGTCAGTTTCTCACGGTGGGCGCCAAGGGTAGAGATATAGCTGGTGAACGTGTGGTTCAGACACAGCAGGCGGAAGGCTGTCTCCCGGATTTCTGCCGTGGCGCGCGGCTCAGTTGACATATTCGAGACAACGGAAGCCAGCTCTGCGTCCGTGTTATGCGCATCGCGACGGGCAATCCGATAGGCCAGACGGTTATCGCGACCCTGATGGTATTGCTCAAGAATAGCATCCAGATAGCGGCAGTTGGCGTTCATTGCTCTGTCGGACACGCGCGGTAAGTTACGAAAACGCCAGTCCGGCCAGATAAAGCTCACCGCCGCCCAGGCAATGGCGCAGCCGATTAGCGTGTCGATAACGCGGGGGAGGGCCACTTCAAAGCCTTCACCCAGCAGATTGAAGCAGAGCAGCACCAGCAGCGTGATGAACATCGTGGCGTGGGCGTACTGCACATTGCGGAAGGCGAAAAACAGTACACCGGTAATCACAATCAGGATCAGTTGCCCTTCTACGGATGGCACAAAGTAGAGCACCGGCAGCCCGATGGCGACCCCGACTAATGTCCCGACAATACGCAGCGCGAGCCGATGGCGGGTAGCGTTATAGTTCGGCTGGCAGACAAACAGGCTGGTCAGCAGGATCCAGTAACCGTGGTGCAACCCTGTTATCTGGATAAATGCATAGCCGACGCACAGAACCAGCGACATCCTTACCGCATGGCGAAAGAGGGCGGATTCCGGCGTAAAATGACGGCTCAGGCGCAGCCACATATCGCTGAAACCGTTGAGACTGTCGTCGGCAAGCTGGTTGTCGGCGTCATTGCCCGGCATTGCCATCGCCTGTTCAGACTCAATGGTGGCGAGCTGAGCATCGATGGCTCTCAGGTTGTTGAGCAAGAATCCCAGGGCTTTGAACTGTTCCGGCGATGTCCCACTGGCCTGAACGCGATCGAGGGCCGCATCCAGATGACTGAATGCGCGTTCAAAGCGAGGATCGTGCTGATAGGGCGTGCGCAGCAGTATTGAGCGCGCAAGTTGCTGGCAGGCCTGAGACTGCATCGACAGCAGGCGCTGGAAACGGAACATCACGTCGCTGTAGCGGAATTTCTCGCGCAGGTCAGCGTACTGCACATGCGAGGAGCTGGCGCGCTCGTGAATATCCTGGGCGACAAAGTAGTAGTGCAGTGTGCGCCGGGTACCGCGCTGACCGCGATCGCCGCGCAGACGGGTGAGCAGAGACGCTTTGGTCTGATTCAGCGTGGCGACCAGTTGGCCATTTGCCAGCGCCAGATCGTACAGGGGCGCCTGGCTGTCCTCTTCAATATCCGGATCAAACAGCCGGGATTTCAGCTCCAGATAGTGGGCCAGCTGTTCGTAACTGCGGGCAATGTTGTCCTGTAAGGCACGAACCGGAAAAATAAGATGCCCGGTTAAGGTCAGCAGGTTATACCAGATAGCGCCCAACAGCAGCAGGACCGGTTGTTGATACCACTGATCGTAAAGAGAGACGCCCAGCATGGTGTAAATGGCAATCAGCAGGGCGCCAAACGCGATAGTGGCGTAGCGTTGCCCGAGGCCGCCGAGCAAAATGAAGCCGCTGGTGGACACCGTCAGCCCTAAGGCAAACAGCCAGGGCCAGGGGAAAAGCAGCTCAACGGAGGCGGAAGCAATAAAGAAGCAGACCAGCGTAATGACCAGATTACGCAAACGACCGGCCAGGCGGTCGTCGAGATCCGCCAGCGCGCCGGCCACCACCCCAAGCGTGAGGGGGATGGTGAGCTTCACATCATTTAGCCACCACGGCAGAGCGACGGTGCCGCAGAGGGCGATAAAGATCCTGACGTTATACAGCCAGTTACTGTTCCACGTATAGCGACGAAGCAGGGGGCTTAGCATGAGTGCGGCCAGTCCTTATTACTGAAAACGGCGACGGGCGTTGGCTTCACGCGCGGCTTGCGCGACTTCGACCGGGACAACACGGCGTCCTACCGGCCACAGGGCGATGGTAGCAATTTTGAAATTAGCGATGCCAACCGGAATGCCTATAATCGTGATGCACTGGGCGATACCGGCGAAGATATGCATCAGACACAACCACCAGCCAAAGAAGATCAGCCATAAAATATTCAGCAGCGTGCCGCCGGTATTCATGAAGGCATTTTTTCTTTCCGGCTCCAGCTCATCCACGTGTACGGCTTCATTTCCATAAGGAACGAGGGACAGTTTGGTGATTTCCCAGCAGGAGCGCGTCAGCGGAAGGGTGAAGATGAGCACGATGCTCACCAGAGTGGCAAAAAGCCAGGAAAGGGTGGTGGCAAAACCGCCAAGGACAAAATTCAACACATTCAGAACGGTACGCATAAACCCTCATTTCCTTCGATATGATTAACGCCCGGTGATTGTAACGTTTTTTTGGACTGGAGCACCTTAAAACTGGCAGTTAAACTGTCTGACAAATTATGACCTCGTGGATCCGGCAGGATATGGAACTGAAAGCAACTTCAATGGGCAAACGCCTGGCGCAGCACCCTTACGACAAGATTGTCCTGCTCAATGCAGGAGTGAAAGTCTCCGGTGAACGCCACGAATACCTTATTCCGTTTAATCAGCTACTGGCCATTCATTGTAAACGAGGGCTGGTATGGGGGGAGCTGGAGTTCGTCCTGCCGGCAGACAAAGTGGTGCGACTCCACGGGACCGAGTGGGCGGAAACCCAACGCTTCCACCATCATCTGAACACGCGCTGGCAGCAGTGGAGCCAGGAGATGAGCGTGATTGCCGCACAGGTTCTGCAACAGGTGCTGGACGATATCGCGCTAAGCAATACGCAGCAGAAGTGGCTGACGCGCCAGCAAACCGCCGGGCTTCAGCAAAAAATCGCCCAGGCGCTGACGGCATTGCCTTTACCGGTGGCGCGGCTTGAGGAATTTGAGAACTGCCGCGACGCGTGGCGGAAGTGCCAGGCCTGGCTGAGCGATATCGAGAAAAGCCGTCTGGCGCATAACCAGGCCTGGACTGAGGCGATGCTTACGCAATATGCCGACTTCTTCAGTACAGTGGAGTCATCGCCCCTCAATCCTGCCCAGGCGCGCGCCGTGGTGAATGGCGAACAGTCTTTATTGGTGCTGGCAGGTGCCGGGAGCGGCAAAACGTCGGTGCTGATGGCGCGCGCGGGTTGGCTTCTGACAACGGGCGAGGCGGTTGCAGACCAGATTTTGCTGCTGGCCTTTGGTCGCAAGGCTGCGCAGGAGATGGATGAGCGCATTCAGGCGCGTTTGCATACCCAGGATATCTCGGCGCGCACGTTCCACTCCCTCGCTTTACACATCATTCAACAGGGCAGCAAAAAAGTTCCTGTTGTCAGCAAGCTGGAGAACGACGCTCAGGCTCGCCAGGCGCTGTTTATCAAGGCATGGCGTCAGCAGTGCAGTGAAAAAAAGGCGCAGGCGAAAGGCTGGCGTCAGTGGCTTGAAGAGGAACTCAGCTGGGAGGTGCCGGAGGGCAGCTTCTGGCAGGATGAAAAGCTGGCGCGCCGGCTGGGCTCTCGTCTCGACCGGTGGGTAAGCCTGATGCGCATGCACGGCGGCTCTCAGGCGGAGATGATAGAAAGCGCACCGGAGTCGATCCGCGCTGTGTTTTCTAAACGGGTTAAGCTGATGGCGCCGATGCTGAAAGCGTGGAAAACCGCGCTGAAAGACGAAAACGCGGTCGATTTTTCGGGGCTGATCCATCAGGCCATCATCATTCTGGAGAAAGGGCGCTTCGTCAGCCCGTGGAAACACATTCTGGTGGATGAGTTTCAGGATATCTCGCCGCAGCGCGCTGCGCTGCTTTCGGCGCTGCGGGCGCAGAATAAACACACGTCGCTGTTTGCCGTGGGCGATGACTGGCAGGCTATCTACCGTTTCAGCGGGGCGCAACTATCCCTCACGACGGCCTTCCACCACTATTTTGGGGAAGGCGATCGCAGCGATCTGGACACCACCTACCGCTTCAACGCGCGGATTGGCGAAATAGCCAACCGTTTTATTCAGCAGAACCCGCACCAGCTGTCGAAACCGCTTAACAGCCTGACGTCGGGGGATAAAAAGGCCGTCACGCTGCTGGCGGGCGATCAGCTGGAACCGCTGCTGGATAAACTGAGTGGCTATGCGAAACCGGATGAACGGATTCTGGTGCTGGCGCGTTATCACCACCTCAAGCCGACGGCGCTGGAAAAAGCGGCGACGCGCTGGCCAAAACTTCAGCTCGATTTTATGACCATTCACGCCAGTAAAGGGCAGCAGGCCGACTACGTGATTGTGGTGGGGCTAAAAGAGGGGAGCGACGGTTTCCCGGCACCGGCGCGGGAATCCGTGATGGAAGAGGCGTTATTACCTGTTCCGGAAGATTTCCCGGATGCAGAGGAGCGGCGCTTACTGTACGTGGCGATAACCCGCGCGCGCCATCGCGTGTGGCTCTTGTTCAACAAAGAGGAGCCGTCGGTGTTTGTCGATATTTTGAAAAGTATTGACGTGCCGGTGGCGAGAAAGCCGTAACGCGCCGGGCAAATTCTGTAGGCCCGGTAAGCGCAGCGCCACCGGGCAAAAAACTACTTCAGTCTCTCCGCAAGATAACGCTGATAATCCGGGATCAAAATCTCCACCGGATCGTTAAACTGCGGCGATTCAATGATGAAATCTGCCGTTGAAAGATTGGTGGCTACCGGAATGTTCCACACCGTCGCCAGACGCAGCAGCGCTTTAACGTCCGGATCATGCGGAACCGCGTTCAGCGGATCCCAGAAGAAAATCAGAACGTCAATTTTACCTTCTGAAATCTGAGCACCTACCTGCTGGTCACCCCCCATCGGGCCGCTCAGCATGGCATTCACTTCCAGACCGGTTTCGCGGTGGATCAGGTTGCCGGTTGTTCCCGTGGCAGAAAGGGCATGATGCTGTAAAAGAGGCTGATGGCGACGAACCCAGTTAAGCAGCATTTGTTTACAGTGATCGTGCGCAACCAGAGCAATGTGCTTGCGCGCCGGAAGTGCGCGTGTTGTCAGTTCCATAATCTTATCCGTGAGGTTACCTCGCTACACGATGACGGGAACTGGCTGATGCTGCAAGAGAAAGGACGAAAAAATGTGGCTTACGACGAAGGTTGTTGCTTCGCCCATTGCAGAAAACGGGCGCGCGTGTCCGGATCGGCATTCTGGAACCAGAACTTGAGGCGTTGCTCAGTAAGGGTCTGCGACTGAGGGGGGAGTACATCCAGCTCCGATACGCCCGAAAGCAGGGTACTGTCATCCGCCATCATGGTGGCGAACTGGGGCAGCGAGGCGCGCCTGCTGGCCCTGTTGTAGGTCTCGGTGTCCGCTTCATAGTCTGTTCCCTTTGGCCTTTTTGTCAGCGCCAGAATATCCAGTTTTACCGGGATGGGCATGGAGTCCCCGTCCACCAGTTCAATGCGCGGCGAGGCATCAAATGCCAGTGACTCCTTTTCTGTCTCAAGGCGCGGGAGACGAAAATTGACCTGGCTGATACGCTGGGTATTAAAGCTGACCACCAGCGGAGGCGAAATGTACACCTGCTGTTCGTTGTCGGCGAGGCGAATGGTCTTTTCCACCCGAAAAACCACCTGGTGCGGGCCGTTATCCAGCTCGATACTGTCTGCACCCCGCAGCAGGGAGCTGGAGACTTTTTTCCCGTCCAGCACCAGCAGGTCAATGTCGGTTGAGAGTCTGAGGGTGGTTGCGAAAACACAAACCGGCATGATTAACGCAACCATAGCCCAGGCAATGCCGGTTTTCATAGCAGACTCCTGTAGACAAACTACCCGGTAAGAATGTATCAAAAGTTTTCGACAAACACGTTTACTAACATATAGACATATTCTGCCGTTTTGCCCTCATACTTCTGTATGGGATGCGTGGTTGAGATGTCCGCTTTGACGTACACTTTGAAAAAAGCCAGGAGGAAGAGCATGAAAGAGAACGACATTGTCGAGATTCTGACGTCCACGCGCACTATCGCGCTGGTCGGCGCGAGCGATAAACCGGATCGCCCAAGCTATCGGGTCATGAAATACCTTCTGGATCAGGGTTATCACGTGATCCCGGTCTCGCCGAAGGTGGCGGGGAAAACGCTGCTGGGCCAGCAGGGCTATGCGACGCTCGCGGACGTGCCGGAAAAGGTGGATATGGTGGACGTTTTTCGTAATTCAGAGGCGGCCTGGGGCGTGGCGCAGGAGGCGATTGCCATCGGCGCGAAAACGCTGTGGATGCAGCTGGGCGTGATTAATGAGCAGGCGGCCGTGCTGGCGCGCGATGCCGGGCTGAAGGTGGTGATGGATCGCTGTCCGGCAATCGATATTCCCCGTCTGGGGCTGGCAAAATAAAAAAAGCCCGTTTGACGGGCTTTTTTACACCTTTAGTTGCGCAGTCTTGGTGCCTGTAACTGTTTGCGGATGGTCTGAGCAAGCTCGTCCATAGTGGGTTGTTCCGGATGCTCATCCTGTAGTTCACCACTCAGCTGCGCTTCGGCAAGATAGGTATGGACAGGCTGACCATCGTCGCCCTCCATAACCACATGATACCAGGGCGCGGCGCGAAGCTCTGCGTCAACGGCCAGATCGTCTGCTGACGGTTCATCAAGGGAATACTCCGGGTCGATATCCACGACCACACCCAAATATCCAAGCAAGGTGTGGCGGACCTGCTGGCCGATACCGAATTTGCTGGCAATCATAGTCACCTCCCGGGAAACATTACATACACACTATGTGCGGGCAATATTTCTCTTTTCAAGTTACATGACGCGACAGGCAAACCCTTTCAGATACAGCCCTTCCGGGTAGGTAGCGATCACCGGGTGATCGGCGGCCTGACGGAACTGCTCTATAAATTGTACATCACGACCCGCATCTATTGCGGCATCGGCGATGATTTTTTGGAATAAATCTGTCGTCATCAGGCCAGAGCAGGAGAACGTCAGCAGCACGCCGCCCGGGTTCAGCAGCTGGATCGCCAGCATGTTGATGTCTTTATAGCCACGGCAGGCGCCCATCAGCTGGCTTTTGTTTTCAACAAACTTCGGCGGGTCCATCACGATGACGTCAAATTTCTCGCCCTGGTCGCGGTATTTACGCAGCAGTTTGAATACGTCGTCGCGCACAAACTCCGCTTTGCTCAGATCCAGCTTGTTCAGCTCAACGTTCTGCTTCGCCACGTCCAGCGCTTCCTGTGAGGTGTCGACGCTCACCACCTGAGCACAGCCGCCCATCAGGGCAGAGACCGCAAAGCCGCCGGTATAAGAGAAGCAGTTCAGCACGCGTTTATCGGCAACGTACTGGCGCGTTGCCAGACGGCTGTCACGCTGGTCGAGGTAATAACCGGTCTTATGGCCGCCCTGGATATCCACCAGCAGCTTCATGCCATGTTCTTCGATAGGCAGCAGGGCAGGCGGCAGTTCGCCGGTGACCGGGCCTTGCGTCAGCTCCATGCCCTCTTTTTTACGTACCGCCACGTCGCTGCGGTCGTAAATGGCACAATCCGGGAACAGGGTTTGCAGGGCGCTAATCAGCGCGGCACGCTGGTATTCCGCCCCGGCGCTCAACAGCTGCAACACCAGGAAATTGCCGAAGCGGTCAATGGTCACGCCCGGCAGCCCGTCGGACTCTCCGGCAATCAGACGATAGCTGTCCAGCCCGTCACGCTTTGCCAGCCACTCGCGCCACTGCTGCGCCTGTTGCAAACGACGGACAAAGAAGTCGATATCGATGGTTTCGTCTTTATCGAACGTCCAGACGCGCGCGCGGATCTGAGATGCTGGCGAGTATGCGCCGCGTGCTAACCATTTCCCCTGATGGTCAACAATATCGATGGTTTCACCGAGGCTGGCTTTACCTTCCATGCGGGCAACCGCGCCGGAAAAGACCCAGGGATGACGGCGCAGTAATGACTTCTCGCGCCCTTTGGCTAACACTAAACGTACACTCATAATTTGCTATTCTGTCGATTCCAATGAAAAGGCCGCCATTTTCCCGACTTCAGTGAGGAAATGCAACGCGCCAGTCGGATAAGGAGAAGGATGATGTCAAATGTTTGCACCATTGCCTGGGTCCATGGCCTTGTACAGGGCGTCGGATTCCGCTACAGCACCCAGCGCGAAGCCCTTCAGCTCGGGCTGACAGGGTATGCGCGTAACATGGATGATGGCAGCGTGGAGGTTGTGGCCTGCGGTGAGGCGGATCGGGTTGAGAAGCTGGTGGCGTGGCTGAAAGCGGGCGGACCGCGCAGCGCGCGGGTTGATAAGGTGCTAACGGAACCGCATCAACCCGACCGGGAATACGCTGACTTCAGTATTCGCTATTAAATGCATTTTACCGGCTTTGGCAGGCCGGCGATTTTTGTCGCCTGTTTAGCCGGGCCTTTCGGAAACAGGCGATACAGATAACGGCTGTTGCCTTTCTCTTCGCCAAATTTATTCGCCATGGCTTTGACCAGCATGCGGATAGCCGGCGAGGTGTTGAATTCAAGGTAAAATTCTCGCACGAAGCGCACCACTTCCCAGTGTTCCGGGGAGAGGGTGATTCCTTCGTTTTCCGCAATTTTCTCCGCCAGCGCTTCGCTCCACTGGCTGCTCTCTTTCAGATAACCGTCGTTATCGGTTTCGATCTCTTTGCCTTCAAAACTCAACATATTCATTCACACGTTAGTCAAAAACCGCCTAAGTCTACCAAAAAAACAAAGCCCCGCATAAGCGGGGCCCTGTTCACAGCACGGTGAGTTAATCGCGGCTGGCGAAGCCCAGGATGCTCAGCAGGCTGACAAAAATGTTGTACAGCGACACATACAGGCTCACAGTGGCGCGGATATAGTTCGTCTCACCGCCGTGAATGATGTTGCTGGTTTCATACAGGATTGCGCCGGATGAAATCAGGATAAACACCGCGCTGATTGCCAGATGCAGCGCAGGCAATTGCAGGAAGATGTTCGCCAGCATACCGACCAGCACAATCACGATACCTGCCATCAGCATACCGCCAAGGAAGGACATGTCCTTACGGGTGGTCAGCACGTAGGCCGAGCAGCAGAAGAACACCAGCGCGGTACCGCCCAGCGCCATACCAATTACGTCGCCCATTCCGGCAGACAGATAGGCATTCAGGATTGGCCCCAGAATGTAGCCCAGGAAGCCGGTAAAGGCGAACGCGGAGAGAATACCCACCGGTTTATCCGCGGTTTTGTAGGTCAGGAACATCAGACCGTACATACCTACCAGCGTGAGGATCAGGCCCGGAGAAGGCAGCATCAGTACAGTGCTGGCCGTCGCGGTGATCGCCGAAAACGCCAGCGTCAGGCTGAGCATGAAATAGGTATTGCGCAGCACCTTATGGGTGCTGAGTAGCGATGTGCGGTCGCGTGAAGAAGTAATTATACGATCCATGAGTCACTCTCTTATGACAGATGTAATTAGCGCAAAGAATAGGAAACGGCGCGGCAGACGCAAAGTGGTTTTACCCATCTTTACTCAGCCCCTTAGGGATTATGCTGGATTTTTATTCTGGCAAAGCCTTTGTACTCAGAATGAAGTGCGGTTTGTAGGGCGTATTCAGATCAACCTCTTATAGGTCACTGAAAAATATTGCGTTATTTCCCTAAGGCCGCTAAGAGTTATTTCCGGATCGTCATAAAAACAGACAATAAGGCGAAGGAAATGAAACCACAAACACGCACGCACTTTACACTCTCTTTGTTAACCGCAGGGATCCTGTGCGCCAGTACGGCAACCTGGGCGGCTAACGTGCCGGCAGGAACCCAGCTGGCAGATAAGCAGGAACTGGTCAGGAACAACGGCAGTGAACCCGCCTCGCTCGACCCGCATAAAGTCGAAAGCGATGTCGAATTCAATATTATCAGCGATTTATTCGACGGGCTGGTCAGCGTCTCTCCGGCAGGTGAAATCCAGCCGCGCCTGGCGGAGAAATGGGAAAATAAAGACAACACCGTCTGGACGTTCCATCTGCGTCCGGGCATTACCTGGAGCGATGGAACCCCCATCACCGCGGAAGATATTGTCTGGAGCTGGCAGCGGCTGGTCGACCCGAAAACCGCCTCTCCGTATGCCAGCTATCCCGGTAGTATGCGTATCGTCAACGGCACTGATATCGCAGAAGGCAAAAAAGCGCCCGAGTCGCTGGGGGTGAAAGCCATCAATGACACCACGCTGGAAGTTACGCTCACGCAACCTAACGCCGCTTTCCTGGCGATGCTGGCTCACCCGTCTCTGGTGCCAATTGATAAAGTCCTGGTAGGCCGTTTCGGTGATAAGTGGACCAAACCGGAGCACTTCGTCAGCAGCGGGGCCTATAAACTGTCACAGTGGGTGGTTAACGAACGCATTGTGGCGGTGCGTAACCCGAAATATTGGGATAACGAACATACCGTCATCAACAAGGTGACCTATCTGCCCATTTCCTCTGAAGCTGCTGACGTCAACCGCTACAAAGCGGGCGAAATCGACATTGTTTACACGGTGCCGATCAACCAGTTTGCTCAGCTGAAGAAAACGCTGGGGAGCGAGCTGGACGTTTCACCGCAGCTTGCCACCTATTATTATCAGTTCAACACCACCCGGCCGCCGTTCAACGACGCCCGCGTGCGCAAGGCGCTGAACCTGGCGCTGGATAAAGACATCATCGCCGGGAAAGTATTAGGGCAGGGCCAGCGCCCGGCATGGCTGATCAGCCAGCCGGATATTGGCGGCGTCAAGCTCCAGAACCCGGATTACGCCAGCTGGCCGATGGATAAACGCATTGCCGAGGCGAAAAAGCTGCTGGCCGAAGCCGGATTTAACGACAGCCATCCGCTCAGCTTTAATCTCCTCTATAACACCTCGGAATCGCACCAGCGTATTGCCATTGCCGCCAGCTCAATGTGGAAGAAGAACCTCGGCGTGGAGGCGAAGCTGCAAAATCAGGAGTGGAAAACCATGCTTGATACCATGCACACCCATAACTTTGACGCGGTACGCTACGCCTGGATTGCCGATTACGACGATGCGGCAACCTTCCTGAACAACTTCCGTACCGGGGACAGCCAAAACACCACTCAGTACAGCAATCCGGACTACGATCGGGCACTGGTGAACGCGGCGAAATCGAAAACGGCGGAGGAGCGCGGTAAATTCTACCAGCAGGCAGAAGATCTGCTGGGACGGGATGTACCGGCGATCCCGGTCTATCATTACGTGCGCACGCACCTGGTGAAACCGTGGGTAGGGGGCTTCACGCCAGACAAGCTCGGGTACTACTACACCAAAGATATGTACATCAAAAAGCACTAACGATCCGCGGTGGATATTATGCTGCCAAAACGGCCAATCTGTCGTCTATTCAACCGATTAAACGCATTTTGGCTATTTTTAAAGCGAACGAATGCGCGCACTCTTTACAGCGCGCGGTGAGGTGTTTATAGTTCGCCTCACTTAGGAAGCGTGGCCGAGCGGTTGAAGGCACCGGTCTTGAAAACCGGCGACCCGAAAGGGTTCTAGAGTTCGAATCTCTACGCTTCCGCCAAATTCGAAACCCCTGCGATAGCAATATCGCAGGGGTTTTTATTTTTGCGCCAGTCTTCCGTCATGCCACCATGTTGTAGCTTATCGTGATCCCGGCGTCGGCCTTGCAGACCTGAGCTTTTACGCACCAGGTGTCCTCGATGTTTGCCGGCGTCAGAACCGCTTCGGGCGCGCCCGTGGCGGCGATCTGCCCGGCCTTCAGGAGGATCAGACGCTGGCAATAATTGGCCGCAAGATTGAGATCGTGCAGTGCAACCACCACCGTAAGCGGCAGCTGTGAAACGAGCCGCATCAGCTCCAGCTGGTGCTGAATGTCCAGGTGGTTTGTCGGTTCATCGAGCAACAGCACCTGCGGCTGCTGGGCCAGCGCGCGGGCTATCTGGCTTCGCTGGCGCTCTCCGCCAGACAAAGAGTGCCATCGCCGCTGGCGTAAGCGGCATAACTGCATCAGGCCAATCGCCTGCTCAACCGCAGCCTCATCGTCGCGCGAGGTTTTCTGGAATGTTTTCCGGTAGGGCGTACGCCCCAGTCTGACAATGTCCTCAACGGTCAGTTCTCCGTCGACCTCAGCATGTTGCGGGACAAACGCCATGTGCTGCGCGCGTTTTTTCAGCGGCATCATGCCGAGCGTTGTGCCATTAAGCGCCACGCGTTCGCTGAGTCGTGGAAACAGCCCGGCGAGACAGCGCAGCAGCGTCGACTTGCCCGAGCCGTTTGGCCCTAACAGGCCGATAATCTGCCCGGATGGCAGGTCGAGATCGATATCCTTAAGCACCGTCTGCGCTTGTCGGGTTACGGTTAACCCGGCCACAGTAATATTCATGGATGCTCCTTTCGGTTTTGATAAAGCAACGCCACAAAGACGGGGGCGCCCACCAGCGCAGTCACCACCCCGATGGGCAGAACTTGGTGCACAATCAGCGTGCGTGAGACGATATCGGCGAGGATCATAAAGTGGGCGCCGATAAGAAACGTCAGCGGGATAGATAGACGATGGCCCGGCCCACATAGCATGCGCGTTACATGGGGAATGACCAGCCCGACAAACCCCACTGCGCCCGTGGCGCTCACCAGCGTTGCGGTAACAATGGCACAGGTCAGCAATAAGACAATACGCACGGCGGTAACCGGGATCCCCAGCGTGGTGGAGACCTCATCCCCGAAGGTGAAGGTGTCCAGCGCCCGTGAAAAGAGCAATACCACCAGTAAACCCGCAAGCGTAACGGCCAGCGCCAGCAGCGCGTCAGGCCAGCGCACGCCGCTCAGACTTCCCAGCAGCCAGAACATGACGCTACGGGACTGCTCGGCATTGGCGGACGTACTGACGACGTACGCGGTCATGGCGTTGAAGAGCTGGGTGCCCGCAATGCCAGCCAGCAAAATGCGCGACGGGCTTTCACTCATTCCGTTTGTTATCACCATGATGAGCGCAAAGGCGGCGCACGAGCCGACAAACGCACCGCTGCTTACGCCAATCACGCTCCCCCCGATGCCGAGAAGCATCACGCAGACGGCCCCCAGCGATGCGCCCGCGGAAATCCCCAGCAGATAAGGCTCAGCCAGAGGGTTACGCAGGATCGACTGTAACACCAGCCCGCACAACGCCAGGCCGCCGCCGTTGCACGCGGCCATTACTGCCCGGCTCATGCGATATTGCCAGACGATACCTTCCTCCGTTTGCGGCAACGCATAAGAGGTCAAACCCAGTCCGTTGAGGATCGCTTTCCCGGTACTGGCATACGACACCGGCATATCACCGATACTGGCGGCAAAGACCAGCATCAGCGGCAGCGCCATGGCACCTGCTGCCAGTAAACCCTGCTGGCGGCGGTCAAAAGCGAAATGACTCATTGTTCATCCTGGAAAGAAGCCAGCCGATCGCTGATAAGCTCAACCGCATCGACGTTACGCAATGAAGGGTTTAACGACATCGCTGGCACCACGATGATGTGGTTGTTCCTGACCGCAGGCATGTTCTTTGTCACCGGGTCACTGCGCAAGAACGCTTTTTTTACCTCAACGTCATCGGCAGGGTAGAGCCTGCGGGACATCCCGGCGATAACAATCACGTCCGGCTGCGAGCGGGCAATATGTTCCCACGTTACAGCGGGCCATTCGTCGTGAGAGTCAATAATGTTCTTCAACCCCAGCGTGCGGCTGATCCAGCCAGGCGCGCCGTAATTCCCCGCCACCCAGGGATCGCCATTCAGACGGCTGCTGGAGAACCAGAATACGACGCTAAGTGGTTTCGCGGAGGTGCGCGCCTGGGCCTTTTTAATACGCTCCGCCAGCGCACGATTGAGCTGCTCACCTCGCGCAGAAACATCAAAAATCGTCGCCAGATCTGTCACTTCCCGTGTAATTTCCGCCAGTGAAAACGGCGCGCTACGTGCTCCGTCTGCGTTTGAGGTTTCCGTTACCGTTTTATCCGTGCAGTCGGCAGGGGAGATCCACGTATTAATCCCCAGCGACGCAAACTGCTCACGGGTTCCCACTTCTCCCTGCGGACCAATGTGCCAGTGATACTGTGCGAGAACGAGTTCAGGTTTCTGTCCTACCACGGCCTCAAAGGAGGGGGAATTATCCGCAAGCCGGGGGAGGTTTTTCCCGGCATCCTCCAGCGTGGGTGGGAGCTTGCCGAACCAGACTGACGTCGCGGCGATCGTTTTCTCCAGCCCCAGTGCGAGCAGTAATTCTGTTTCATGCTGACCCACGGTCACGACGCGCTGAGGAGCCTGCGTAAAGGTCTGCTTAACGCCGCAATTTTCAATCGTGAGGGGCCAGGTGGTTGCGGCGAAAGCGGCAGGCGCCATGAAGAGCAGTGAAGCCAGAAATAACCCATTTTTAAGTAACATAGAACGCAATCCAAAATTGTTATGTTATAACATAATACATGTATTGTGACTGAGAGCAACACGCTCACCGTCGCTTGTTGCAGAAACGAAAGGCTGGACTATTCTCAACATACCCACCTGGCACTCGCGGGTTGCCTGAAAAATAACAAGATTTCTGACCTGGGGTAGTAAGGATGAAAAAGATCCTGCTCGCGTTTGCGTTCTGTTTTGCCGCCCTGAGCGCCTTCTCATCGTATGCCGCAGAGCCCCGCCAGGCGCCTATGGATCAGGAGCGCGCCCGAACGGTCTAGATCTTCCATCAGCCCATCGTCATGCTCCAGGCGAAATTTGGCCTGACCACGCCGGAAGAGCGCGTTTTACGCTTCCGCAACACCCTGCGCAATTTTACCGAGGCGGATGTGCGTGAGCCGCTCAGCATCGTCCCCGTGACCCGCTATAACCAGCAGGGACGGCTAATAGTGATGAACGGGAAACCTGTGATGCTGCTGACGGAAGGGGATTTGGACGAAGGGGACGATCTTACCCTCAATCAGGCCGCACAGCGCGTGCTGGCGCGCATGGAAGCGCAAAGGATGGCGCTGCGCGATCAATACGATACCGGCTGGCTGGCGCTGTCGACGGTAAAAACAGCCACTGGCCTGCTGGCGCTGTTGCTGCTCTGCTACGGCGCGTGGCGATCCTGGCGCTGGTTCCGGCGCGTCTACCGTCGGCGTATTGTGGAGAATCGCAGCCGGGTGCCGCAAAGCTGGCGGCGGTACATTGGCGCAATTGAGATTCGGCTTTACGCCTTGCTGATGTTCCTGCTGGGGTTGATCGGCTTTTACGTCTGGCTGAGCTGGGCATTCAGTCTGTTTCCGTGGACGCGGGTGTGGGGCACGTCGCTGGGAGACTGGACGCTTCGCGTGATGCAGCAAATCGCCCTGGCGATTGTCTCGGCCTTGCCGGGGCTGACGATTGTGCTGATCATTTTCCTCATTACCGCTTTAATTCTGAAGCTTCTCAGGATGGTGCTCAATCAGGTGGAGGCTGGTCGTCTGCAACTTCCCGGCGTACATCCGGAAACCGTGGGGGCTACCCGTAAGCTCATTTCCGTTGCCGTCTGGCTATTTGCTCTCTCCGCCGCCTGGCCGTTTCTTCCCGGTGCAAACTCGCTGGCGTTTAAAGGTATTAGCGTCTTCTTTGGCCTGATGTTAACGCTGGGCTCGGCAGGGGTGATGAACCATGCCATGAGCGGTCTGGTCCTGATTTACTCCCGCGCTCTGCGCAAAGGCGATGTCATTCGGGTGGCGGATAACGAAGGCAAGGTCAGTGAAATTGGCATGCTGGCGACCAAAATTATTACCCGGGAAAATTATGTCGTTACCGTGCCCAACGCGGTGGTGGTGAGCGGTAAGATCACCAATCTGAGCGCGCTACAGCCCGATGGCAGCCTCAATCTGACGGTCAGCGTCACGATCGGTTATGACACCCCATGGCGTCAGGTGCATGCCATGCTGGAGCTGGCCGCGAAACGGGCAAAAGGGATTGACCTTTCCGAGCCGCCGCTGGTACGCCAGTTAGGGTTAATGGACTGGTATATCGCTTACGAATTGCAGGTCCGTCTGCTGCCCGAACAGTCCCTCGCGGTTGCCCGCAATGAACTGCATAGCCAGATACAGGATGTGTTTAACGAATTTAACGTGCAGATCATGTCCCCGAATTTTGTTATGCAGCCAGAGGGCAGCGTAATGGTTACCAAAGAGAACTGGTATACCGCGCCAGCCAAACCCCCTCAGGGCGAAACGTGACGGCCCGGTTTTTCCGTGGCAAGGCAAAATGTCACAGCTTTTAATCGACGATCGCCGATTTTACACGGGTCATCGCCAGAATGTTTTTTGAGCGCATATTTAATTTCTCGAGGATCCTCACGCGGTAGGTGCTGGTCGTTTTTTGTGACAATTGCAGCTTTTTCGCGATCTCATGGTTTTCCAAATGAAACAGCTTCAGCACGTCATATTCGCGTCGCGTAAAGGAGTGTGTTCTGAGCGCCCGGTAAAAGCGCATCAGCTGCTGAAAAGGGTGAGCAGTAAAATGCATCGACGAATAGATAATATTATCGATTCTCACTGCGCGGTTGGCTTCTATCTCATGCATCAGGACAATGTAATCACGCTTAACTTTTTTGACCTGCCGAATGGTTTTATTGCGTAACTTATCCTGTTCAATCGCAATGATAAAATCCATCGCCTGATCGCCCCCATCAAGATTGTGAATATCCGCGTCATCGCGAATCAAATGGGTTGATGTCAGGGAGCTTGATACACCATGGCAAAGGTAATAGTTATCACTGATAAATAAAAAATTCATAATCGTCGTTAAATAAAGTCATGGCTAATCTCTTATCGCAGTGATCTACGGTTAATGGGTGTTGTGCGAAAAAGAGTCTAAATGACCACCCGCGAATCTAATAAACGTTATGAATGTAAAAATAAATGTTTACATTTTAGCCAGTCGATGGCGAAGAAATCAGCGGGACGGAAGGGGAGGACGGAAGACGTGTAATGTTATGCAAATTCGTGCTTTACATCATGCTCAGAGATGTTTATAGTGCGCCTCACTTTGGAAGCGTGGCCGAGCGGTTGAAGGCACCGGTCTTGAAAACCGGCGACCCGAAAGGGTTCTAGAGTTCGAATCTCTACGCTTCCGCCAAATTCGAAAACCCTGCGATAGCAATATCGCAGGGTTTTTTCGTTATTCCAGCCCCAGCGTATACTGCGCGATTTTGAAGTAGATAATCAGCCCGGTGCCGTCGATTAGCGTGGCGATAAACGGTGCGGAGACCACCGCCGGATCGATTTTGCAGCGTTTCAGTACCATCGGGATCACCGACGAGACGATGGCGCTCCACAGCGTAATGCAGACCAGCGTCAGGCTGACGATGAGCGTGATTTCCATCCCAATACCCATCATCCAGGCGCGAACGCAGCCCGCCAGACCCAGCGTGGCGGCAATCATTAACGAGGTGCTGATCTCTTTGCGCAGCACGCGACCCACATCGCGAAGGTGGACTTCACCCAGCGCCATGGCGCGCACCAGCGTCGAGGTGATCTGCGTCCCGCTGTTTCCGCCGGTGCCAATCAGCAGCGGAATAAAGAACGCCAGCGCGATGGCAGATTCCAGCGCCTCTTCAAAATGCTGGATCACCGAACTGGTATACGCTTCCGCAACAAACAGCAGCAGCAGCCAGACGGAGCGTTTCTTCCACAGGCTGAAGGCGCTGGTTTCCAGATAGGGCTTCTCCAGCGGCAGCGTCGCCCCCTGAAGCTGGGCATCTTCAGTAACATCATCTTCCAGCAGATGGGCGATTTCACGCTCGGTAAGGCAGCCCACCAGCTTGCCGTGGGTCACCACCGGCACTACATCCGCACCCGCGTGCGCCAGCAGCCCGGCGACATCCGCCCGCTCATCTTCCGGTTTGAGCTGAATAAAATCCGATATCATCAACCCCTTAACAGGCTGCACGGTGTCCGTGGCCTGCAATAATTTGCGTACGGCGATTAAACCCGCGAGGCGACCGTTATCTTCGATAAAAATATGCGACGGAATATCATCATCTTTTAATTTTTCAAAGAACTGCTCGCGTGCCAGAGCTACGCATAATGAAATATCGATAACGATAAAATCGGTATTCATATATTGCGCGATGGCGCTGTCATTAAAAGCCAGGTTTTGGTTATGAATAGCGTAAGACATAGTAAATTCCCTTTGAATAATAAAATCTCTCAGGGGCGAGCAAGACAGGGCATGTCGGAAAGGAGATCCCCACGTCCTGGGTTCAGCACTGTACACCGTATCCCACAAGGGAAGTTATACTGACAAAGCCTTGATTCGACAGTGCCTGTTTTACCCTGTGCCGGTTCTCTCGAACCCACCAGAGCGATAACGTGTATTTGTACAGGAGCCTCGCCATAACGAGATCGTTGTAAAACGAGAGGGATAATACGCCTGTTTAAATTTAGTGCTCAGAAAATTAAATAATGTTTAAGAACGGTTTAGGTAAATCTTATTAATAAAATGTTGAGGGTTTATTTAAGGTTATTCATTTTAAATGGACAATTAAATTATTAACGGGGGAGGGGAAAATGACATGGTTTGATAACCTGCTGAATCATTTTGCGCTGTATCCGGCACATCTGTTTGTGCTGTTATTCGTGATGGCGCTGAGCAAATCGACGGTGCTGATCTCCTCCGTGCTGCCGCCCGCGTCGGTGATGCTGCTGGCGGGCATTACCGTCAGCCAGGGGAGCATGCATCCTGCGCTGACGTGGCTCGCCGTGGTGATGGGGGCAACGGCGGGTTCGGTGCTGAATTACCATATCGGCCAACTGATGGGGCATACCCGGATGGTCACGCGCTTCACCTCAAAGCATGCCAATAAGTTCCTGCGGGTCCAGCATCAGCTGCAAAAGAACGGGGTCATCGTGCTTTTTACGTCGCGCTTCCTGGCGGTGTTGCGTTACATCGTCCCGCTGGCGGCCGGGATGCTCAGGCTGAACGCCGTCAAGATCTACGCCGTCAGCCTGCTTTCCGCCTGTGCGTGGGCGGCGCTGTATGTCGGCGCGGTCACCGGCATCAGCGCCTTTTGAATTACAGGCTCCCCATTCCGCCGTCCACCAGCAGTTCCGTTCCCACCGTATAGCTCGACTCGTCGGAGGCCAGATAGAGTGCGGCTTTTGCCAGCTCGGTCGTCGAGCCCATTCTGCCCAGCGGCACCAGCTTAATGACCTCTGCCATCATCGCGTTAAGCGCCTCGTCGCTTAAGCCCGTTTTCGTAAACGCCGGGGTTTCCACCGGACCGGGACTCAGACCGTTGACGCGGATCCCGCGCGGCAGCAGCTCCGCCGAGAGTGTACGCGCCAGCGACAGCAGGGCGGCCTTGCTCGCGGCATACGCGCTGCTGGTGGGCAGGCCGATGCGCGCGCTCACGGAGCCGCAGAGGATCACCGAGGATGGGTTATTCAGCAGCGGCAGCAGCGCCTGAATTAAAAAGAACGGTCCCTTCAGGTTGATGCTCATCAGACGGTCCCAGGCCTCTTCCTGCCAGACTTCCAGCGGCGCGTGCGTTACGTCACCGGCGTTGAGAAAGACCGCATCCAGGCGTGGCCAGCGGGCGGTGAGGGTCTCCGCCAGCGCTTTTTGCGACGAAATATCGCCTGCGTCGGTTGGGATCACCCAGGCCTTATCGCCCAGAATGCGCTCTGCTTCGGCGAGGGTATCCGGGTTGCGTCCGGTCACGGCGACGCGCGCCCCTTCGGCGATAAACGCCTGCGCGGTGGCGAGACCGATACCGCTGGTGCCGCCGGTAATCAACGTATACTTATCGGTTAAACGACCCATGTTCTTCTCCTGAAATGTCTCTGGAGAAAGCACTATAGAAACGTTAGTATCGAAAGGAAACCAGGTACCAAATGGATACTAACGAGGCAAGAGGTGTGAAATGGCAGAGCTGCTGGAAGCGTGCTGCGAAAAAAAATCTGAGGCGTATACCTGCCCGATGACGCAGTTTGTGAATCTGATTTCCGGTAAGTGGGCGATCCCCATTCTCTATCGCCTGATTGTGTTCAATACGCCCGTTCGCTTTGGCGATCTGCTGCGGGCCGCTGCCCCTATCACCCAGAAAGAGCTGACAAAGCAGCTGCGCCTGTTTGAGCAGCGCGGGCTGGTGACGCGAACGGTCTACCCGGAGATCCCGCCGCGCGTGGAGTATCAGATCACCGAGCTGGGGCTAACCCTTCAGGACGCACTCTCGCCGCTGGCCGCCTGGATGAGCGAATACGGCGACCAGCTTCAGCGTTAGGCTACTGTTTTACGTAGCGCGGTGCCGGAATGCCGGTCCGCGCACTGTTGAACAGCTCAAGGCGCGCCGCTCCGTAGCGCGTCTCGAACAATCAGCAGCGACCACCAGTCGCCGATAATATCCAGCGAACGGGCGACGGGGCAGGTGCTCTCTTCAAGGCGGGTACGTTTCACAGCGAATTCTCCGGTGGGGTATGGTTTTTTTTATAAAACTCATCGGCACACGCCGTAAGCACGTTAATCATCAGTTTGAGAAATGCTTCCCGAAAAACCTGTCACGGATCTGTCACACTCAGGGCGACATTAAAAACGTGTGAGGAATTAGGGATGAGAAAAGCACTACTCGCAGTTGCCGTGGCAGGTACCCTTTCCGTGACCTTTGGCGCACAGGCGCAGGACACGCCGGACGGCTATCAGCTGGAACAGGTGCTCATCATGAGCCGCCACAACCTGCGCGCGCCGCTTGCCAATAACGGCAGCGTGCTGGAGCAGTCCACGCCGAAGCAGTGGCCGGAGTGGGACGTCCCGGGTGGACAGCTCACCACCAAAGGTGGCGTACTGGAAGTGTATATGGGTCACTATATGCGCGAGTGGCTGGCAGAGCAGGGGATGGTGAAGACGGGTGAATGCCCGCCAGCGGATACCGTCTATGCCTACGCCAACAGCCTCCAGCGCACCGTGGCGACCGCGCAGTTCTTTATCACCGGCGCGTTCCCCGGGTGCGATGTTCCTGTGCATCACCAGGAAAAAATGGGCACCATGGACCCCACCTTCAATCCGGTCATTACCGATAACTCCCCTGAGTTTCGCGAGAAAGCGCTGAAAGCGATGGAGACGGAACGGCAGAAAATGCAGCTGGATGAAAGCTACAAACTGCTGGAACAGCTGACAAACTACAGCGACTCGCCGTCCTGCAAGGAGAAAAAAGTCTGCTCCCTGACGGAGGCGAAAGATACGTTCAGCGCCGATTATGAAAAAGAGCCGGGCGTCTCCGGGCCGCTGAAGGTGGGTAACTCGCTGGTGGATGCGTTCACGCTACAGTATTACGAAGGCTTCCCGACAGACCAGGTGGCCTGGGGGGAAATCAAAACCGATCAGCAGTGGCGCGTGCTGTCGAAGCTGAAAAACGGCTATCAGGACTCGCTGTTTACGTCGACGGAGGTGGCGCAGAACGTGGCTAAACCGCTGGTGAAGTACATTGATAAAGCGCTGGTGACCGACCAGGCAAAAGCGCCAAAAATCACCCTGCTGGTGGGGCACGACTCTAACATCGCCTCGCTGCTGACCGCGCTGGACTTCAGGCCTTATCAGCTGCACGACCAGCAGGAAAGAACCCCGATTGGCGGTAAAATTGTCTTCCAGCGCTGGCATGACAAAAACACTAATCAGGAGCTGATGAAAATTGAGTATGTCTACCAGAGTTCAGAGCAACTGCGTAACGCCAGCGTACTGTCGCTGCAATCCCCTGCGCAGCGCGTGACGCTGGAACTGAAGGGCTGTCCGGTGGATGGCAACGGCTTCTGTCCTGTCGATAAATTCAATGCGGTGATGAACAACGCGGCGAAATAGAAGATAACCCCCCGCGTGGGCGGGGGGAACGTTCAGACGTTTTTACGTTCGATGGTTTGCTCGCCCCAGAACAGCGAGTCTTTGTCGGTTTTTTCGAAGGCGCGAACCAGCACTTCATCGTTGCCTTCTTCCCAAATCTGCTCAGCCAGCTTTTCGTCATAATTGGCGACTTCAAAGATGGCTTCGGCAATCTCCGGAGAGGTATTGCGTAAACTTGCCCATTCGCCCACGTGGTGAGCTTTGGATTCTTGAGTTGGCATACTTGTCCTCCTGTTGGGTTAGCCGTTCAGTTTTTTGGCAAGACCCGCGACGTATTCACCCTGATAGCGGGCGATTGAAAGTTCTTCATTGCTTGGCTGACGTGAACCATCGCCACCGGCAATGGTGGTCGCACCATACGGTGTCCCGCCACGAACCTGGGAAACATCGAACAGTTCCTGCGCGCCGTAGCCAATCGGCACAATCACCATCCCATGATGGGCAAGAGTAGTCCAGGTGGAGGTGATCGTCTGCTCCTGGCCGCCGCCCGTGCCGGTAGAGCTGAACACGCTGGCCAGCTTGCCGTATAACGCGCCGGAGGCCCAGAGCCCGCCCGTCTGGTCGAGGAAGGTGCGCATCTGGCCGGACATATTGCCGAAGCGGGTCGGGGTACCGAAGATAATGGCATCATAGTCCGCGAGCTCCTGCGGGGTGGCGACCGGGGCGTTTTGTGTTTTCCCCCCGGCTTTGGCGAAGGCTTCCGCCTGCATGGTTTCCGGTACGCGTTTAACCACGACCTCAACGCCGTCTACTCTGTTTGCGCCTTCTGCTACTGCGTGAGCCATGGTTTCAATGTGTCCATACATGGAATAATAGAGCACCAGAACTTTTGCCATTTTGCATCACTCCTCGTTGGTTTTTCTTACAGCGGATCGCTGCGTTCCTTTAAAGATATGACATCACAGCCAGACTGCAAAAATGAACGGCATTTCTTTGATATATAACAATATCTTTTGGTTACGCGCCTTGTAGCAAAATGAAACAACTTTCGCGGCGCGGATTTTCAAAATATAAGAATGGCTTATGAATGACTTCACCGATATTACATACGAAAGGCTGAGATCATGTTGCAGAATATTACCTCTCGCTTGCCGGATAGCCGCATTACACTAAGCTTAGTTTCACGCGGCACAGATAAAGGCACTGTCCTTGAGCCGCGAGGTGAAAGAATCCTCTTTTACTGAATGCAATATGATGTCTAATGTTTCACACTCTGGAGGTTAGAGATGGCAAACCATCGTGGTGGTTCAGGTAATTTCGCTGAAGACCGTGAAAGAGCATCAGAAGCAGGTCGTAAAGGTGGCCAGTCTAGCGGGGGCAACTTTAAAAACGACCCTCAGCGCGCATCAGAGGCTGGTAAAAAAGGGGGTAAAAATAGCCACGGCAGCAACAAGTAGTACGCCGGGTTAACTCCCTGCCGCCGGGTTTCCCGGCGGTTTTTTTATGTCTGCTACATTGAACTGTCATCAAAGGCATCGCACACTACAGGATTGATTCTTCGTGCTGGTGTCCCATGTCCGTTTCCCGTTTTACCTTCTCCATTAAGCCTCAGGAAGCCATCCTGATTTTGATCACCATGTTCTGGGGCGGAACCTTTCTTGCTGTTCAGTACGCGGTCACGATGAGCGATCCGTTTTTCTTCGTGGGGCTGCGCTTTGCAACCGCGGCGATTGCCGTGGCGCTTATTTCGCTGAAAATCCTGCGCGGGTTGACCCTGAGAGAGCTTAAAGCGGGTGTCGCCATTGGCGTGGCGATTGCCATGGGCTACAGCCTGCAAACGTGGGGGCTCCAGTCTATCTCCAGCAGTAAATCCGCCTTCATCACCGCCATGTACGTACCGCTGGTGCCGCTGTTGCAGTGGCTGTGCCTCGGCAGAATGCCGGGCCTGATGTCGTGCATTGGCATCGTGCTGGCGTTCATCGGCCTTATTTTATTAGCCGGGCCGGAAAATAATCTGCTGGCGCTGGGGCCGGGGGAGATCATCACTCTGGTGGGGGCCGTCGCCATTGCGGCAGAAATTATCCTGATTAGCGCCTGGGCAGGAAAAGTGGACGTCAAGCGGGTGACGGTCGTGCAGCTTGCCACCGCGTCGCTGGTGGCGTTCGCGACGATGGTGCCGGCAGGGGAGTCCGTCCCGCCGATGTCTACCGGGCTTATCGTCGTGGCGCTGGGGCTGGGCATTTTCAGCGCCATTATCCAGGTCACCATGAACTGGGCGCAGCGCAGCGTATCCCCGACACGGGCGACGGTCATTTACACCGGTGAACCGGTGTGGGCGGGTATTTTCGGGCGACTCGCCGGGGAGCGTCTGCCGCTGCTGGCGCTGGTGGGCGCGACGTTTATTGTTCTCGGCGTGCTGGTGAGTGAGTTAAAGCTCAGAAAGCGTCGGAATGCGGTGAACGATTTAACGGCCGAATAAGCTTTTGATTGAAATAAAGGGCAGGTTTAACTACGATGTGTACGGATGAAAACCGTACACGATAAATGAAACCATGCCAGCACTCAAAAAACAGCGTATCGATCTTCGCCTGTCGGACGAAGACAAAACAATGATTGAAGAAGCGGCAGCGATGACCAACCAAACGATCACCCAGTTTATGGTGAACAGTGCGTCAGAGCGTGCTGCCGAAGTCATCGAACAGCATCGGCGTCTCGTATTAAACGAAGCCTCATGGATTGCCGTTATGGATGCCATCGACAATCCGCCAGAGCCAAATGAACGCCTGAAGCGAGCGGCGAAACGTCTTCGAAACATGGAGTGAAGCGTCGTGGCAAATCTCACGATCGAAATGTTATCAGAGGGAACCGATTACGATTTCGGCGATTTCGATTGTGGTGAACCCTCGCTAAATGCCTTCCTTACCGAGCACCTGGTACGTCAGCACGGCGGGCGTATTTTACGCGGCTACCTGCTTAAAGAACGCGACCATCCGCGTGTCCTGGGCTATTACACACTCTCGGGAAGTTGCTTTGAAAAAGCGATGCTTCCTTCAAAGACTCAGCAGCGCCGCATCCCATACAGCAACGTCCCCAGCGTGACGCTGGGGCGTCTGGCTGTCCATAAAGAACTCCAGGGAAACGAGTGGGGAACAACGCTTGTCACACACGCTATGCGCGTTGTTTATCTGGCGTCGCAGGCTGTTGGCGTCCACGGAATTTTTGTGGATGCGCTTAACGAACGGGCCAAACGATTTTATCTGAAGCTGGGGTTTATCCCGTTGGCAGGTGAAAACAGCAGTTCGCTGTTCTTCCCCACGCAATCTATCGAACGACTGTTTGAGCAGGCGTGATCGCTCTTAAGGAACATGCACGTCGGGTAAGGCGTCGCCGTCACCCGACGTGCAGATCTCATGGATCCTGAGTCGCCACGGCGCCCTGCGGCGCGGCAGCCACCCGGCGGCTCAGCAGGGCATTGAGCAGGATCGCGCCGAAGGTCGCCGTGCCAATCCCGCCCACCGTAAATCCGCCCAGCGTCAGGGCGAAATCACCCGCCCCCAACACCAGCGTTACCGCCACCATGATCAGGTTACCGTTCTGGCTCAGATCAACATGATTCTGCACCCAGATACGTGCCCCTGCCACGGCAATCAGACCAAATACCACAATCGAGGCGCCGCCAATCACGGGGGCCGGGATGGTGTGGATCAATGCGCCGAATTTCGGGGAAAAGCCGAGCAGCATCGCCATCACCGCCGCCGCCACGAAGACCAGCGTCGAGTAGACTTTGGTCACAGCCATCACGCCGATGTTTTCCGCGTAGGTCGTCACGCCGCTGCCGCCGACCGAGCCGGAGAGCATGGTCGCCAGACCGTCTCCCACAAACGCCCGCCCCATATACGGATCCATATTGCGCCCGGTCATTCCCGCTACGGCTTTCAGGTGGCCCAGGTTTTCAGCCACCAGAATCACCGCGACAGGCGCGATGAGCATCATCGCCTGAGCGTTAAAGGTGGGTGAGGTCATCTGCGGCAGGCCGAACCAGGCGGCCTGGTGAATCAGTGTGAAATCAACCGGTTTGCCGAGACCGAACACGTTCGCCAGCAGCGCGTAGACCAGACAGGCCGCAATCAGCCCGACCAGGATCAGCAGACGCTGGATCATGCCGCGCGTAAAGACCGCCACCACGCCGATGCACAGCACCGTTATCACCGCCATCCAGCTTTCAAACGGCGAGCCGGATACGCTCTTCACCGCAATCGGCGCGAGGTTCAGGCCTATCGCCATCACCACCGCCCCGGTGACGACGGGGGGCATCATCCGCTCGATCCAGCGCGTGCCGACTTTCATCACCACCAGACCGGTCAGGGTGTAGACCAGCCCACAGGCGATAATGCCGCCGAGGGCCACGCTCAGGTTGGGGTTAATACCCTGACCGTTAAACCCGGTCGCTGCAATGACCACCCCCACGAAGGCGGCGCTGGAGCCCAGATAGCTGGGCACACGCCCGCCGGTGACAAAAAAGAACAGCAGGGTACCCATACCCGACATCAAAATGGCGAGGTTAGGATCCAGCCCCATCAGCATGGGCATCAGCACCGTCGCACCAAACATCGCGACCGCATGCTGCACGCCCATCACCATGGTCTGCCCGAGCGGGAGCCTTTCATCCGGCGCGACCACGCCTTCTTCTGTGGAGGTCGATTTCAACTGCCAGTGGGGAAGTCCGAACATGATCTGTCTCCTGAATGCGGATTAACAGGCGGGTCGCATAAGTGCGTGATAGCCGCGGTCGAACCACACCAGCCCTTGCGGCGCCGGGTGGCGTACAATGGATACGATGTCGCAAAACAGAATGTCGTGAGTGCCAACGCTCACCACCTGGCTGATGCGGCAGTCGAACGAGGCCAGCGCATTTTCCAGACGCGGGCAGCCCGTGTCGCCTGTCTGCCAGCGGGCAGCGGCAAAGCGGTCCGCCATCGGCGTTTTTCCGCCAAACAGGTTGGATAAAGGCTCCTGTCCGGCACTCAGCGTGTTAACGCACAGGGTGCGGTTCTCGCTGAAAATCGGCCAGACCGACGCGCCGCGGTTCAGGCACACCAGCAGGGTAGGCGGGGAATCCGTGACGCTGCATACCGCGCTGGCGGTGAAGCCCGCCAGGCCTGCCGGGCCGTCGGTGGTAATGATATTGACCGCTGCGCCGACGCAGGCCATAGCGTCGCGAAAGGTTTGTTTATCCGGTGTCATCACGTTCGCTCCTTACGCCAGCCCGCAGGCATCGTCAAAGGCCAGACGCGGCAGGCGTCCGTAAAGTTTGGTCGTATCGCCATAGCCGATGTTAATCAGCAGATTGCTTTTGAGTAGCGTGCCCGTGAAAAAGGCCGCGTCCACTTTTTCCCGGTCAAAACCCGACATCGGCCCGGTGTCCAGCCCGAGCGCGCGGCAGGCGAAAATCAGGTACGCGGCCTGCATTGAGCTGTTGCGAAAGGCGGTCTCTTCCGCCAGCGCGGGGCTGGAGGTAAACCAGCTTCTGGCATCGCCGTGTGGGAACAGTTCAGGCAGGCGCTCATAAAACTCGCTGTCCCAGGCGACAATCGCCGTGACCGGGGCAGTGAGCGTTTTCTCAAGGTTGCCGCTGGAGAGCGCCGGGCGCAGCTTCTCTTTTCCTTCCGGGCTTCGCACAAACACAATGCGCGCCGGGGAGCAGTTGGCGGACGTCGGCCCCCATTTCATCAGGTCATAAATCTCGCGCAGCGTCTCGTCACTGACCGGTATATCCAGCCAGCCGTTATGGGTACGTGCGCCGGTAAACAGCGTTTCCAGCGCGGCGGGCGTGATGGCTTCGCTCATTCAAGCTCCTTACAAAGCGGGTTCTGGGCTGTGCAGCAGGCTGGCAAGCCCGTTCAGCAGCAGAGTGTTAAAGATGTCCGGCGCGGTCACATTGCAGGCATGCCCGCCCTGGCGCATGACCGTTTTGCGGGCGTGCGGGAGGGCGGCGTGCAGTTCAGCGGAGCAGACGGACGGCACCAGCAGATCGTCGGTGGAACAGATAATCTGTACGGGGCAGCGAACGCGTGCAGCGTGGCGGCTGAAATCGGCCTGTTTCAGGGCATGCAGCCTGCGCAGCAGATTGGCTTTGCCCTGAAAATGGGCCAGCGCCAGCGCGTGCTCGGCCTCCAGCCGCGGGGCGCGGGCGGCCATCCAGTCTGCCGGGTAGAGGAACAACGGCTGTGCCTCTACCCACGCCTGCGCGCCGCCCGCATGCAGCAGACGTTCGCGAACGTCAAAACAGCGGCGGGTATGGGCATTGAGGGTCAGCCAGCCGTTGACGCAGACCAGCGCGGTGAGGGCGTCGGGCTTATCGATGGCCAGCCGCAGGCCGACCAGCGCCCCCAGCGCGTGGCCGACCACGCAGTAACGGGCGATCCCGGCCTCGGCTAACGCCAGCGCAAGCTCGTCGGCCATGTGTGCGAGGGTGTAGTCTTCCGGCAGGGTATCCGGGTTATTCCCCGTGCCCCGCTGGTCGTAGCACACCACCTGATACTCCTGCCCCAGCACGGCGAGCTGGGGCAGCCAGTAGCTGCCGCTGCCGCCGAGCCCGGCAATCAGCACCACCACGGGCGCGCCCGCAAAGGGGGGCGGTGAAATGGACAGTTTCATGGCCGCCTCACTTCGCGATGTGCGCAACGGTGGCAATTTCAACCAGCGCTTCGGGCTTTACCAGCCCGCACTGGATGCAAAACCGCGCCGGTTTATCGCCGGGGAAAAACTCCGCGTAAATCTCGTTAATCGCGGCGTAGTTTTTCCAGTCGGTGATAAAGATGCTGTTGAAGGTCACGTCCTCCATAGTGCCACCCGCCGTTTCGATCACGGTTTTGATCGTCTCCAGCACGTGGCGGGTTTGCGCCTTTGGGTCATCGATAAACACCACGTTGTTGTCTTTATCAAACGGCAGCGTGCCCGATACATACACCACGCCGTCGGCGAGGGTGCCGGGCACAAACGGGGCAATCGGGGTGCTGGTGCCCGGCGGAATAATCACGGATTTCGGCATAGCGGTTCTCCTCAGGCGATGCGGGCGAGCGGGGGATCCAGCGCGTCGCAGAAATCATTGACGTTACTGACCCAGCCAAAAAAGGTTTCGATATTGAACAGGGCGGCTTTCTGGGCAAAATCCGGCCCGGCCTGATGGGTGGCATCCTCCAGCACCACCCCAAAATACTCGAGGAAAAAGCCGTCGCGCAGGGTCGACTCCACGCACACGTTGGTGGCAATGCCCGTAAAGACCAGATGGCGAATGCCCCGGCTGCGCAGCAGGCTGTCGAGCGGGGTATTGAAAAAGCCGCTGTAGCGCGGTTTCGGCAGCACGATATCGCCGGGTTCCGGTACCAGCTCATCCACCAGCTGATAATCCCAGCCGCCTTTCGCCAGCAGCGTGCCCTGGAGTTCGGGCCGTTGGCGCATGGTTTTCAGGGCGTTGGATTTGTGAAAGTTGGGGGAACCTGGACCGCCAGCCTCGACGTACTGGTCGTCCCAGCCGTTCTGGAACCAGACGATCAGCATGCCCGCAGCACGCGCGGCGCTCACGGCGGTTTTGATGTTCTCAATCACCGGCTGCGTGGTGGAGACGTCAAACCCGGCCAGATCCAGATACCCGCCTTTACTGGCATAGGCGTTTTGCATATCCACCACGATCAGCGCGCTGCGCTGCGCGTCAAAGGTAAGGGCTTCCGGGCGAGCGTTGAGGGTCGTCATTACGCCACCTCCTTCGTCACGGCAGGGATGTGGGCGCGGCACTGCATCAGCGGCTGAATGCGCTCGCCGAAGGTTTCCACGCCGGTGAGAAAATCATCGAAGGTTAGCAGCACGCCTTCGGCGCCGGGCACGGCAGCCACTTCGTCGAGCATTCTGGCGACGCTGGCATACGAGCCAACCAGGGTGCCCATGTTGATATTGACGGCAGACGTCGGGTCGGCCATCTGGCGAACGTTGGTGTCCGCGCCGGAGCGGGTATCCTTCTGGCTCTGCTCGGTAAGCCAGCTCAGCGCTTCGTCATCCGCGCCGTCCTTGTATCGTTCCCATTTGGCGCGCGCGGCGTCGTCGGTTTCGTCGGCAATCACCATAAACAGCACGTAGGAGCCCACGTCGCGCCCGGTTTTGTCGGCGGCCGCTTTCATGCGTGCCGCGGTGGGCGCGAAGGCGGCCGGGGTGTTAACGCCTTTGCCGAAGCAGAAGTTGAAGTCGGCGTATTTCGCCGAGAATTCCATTCCCGCGTCGCTCTGCCCGGCGCAAATCACCTTCATCGGCACCGACGGCTGCGGACTGACGCGGCAGTCGTTCATGGTAAAGAAGTCGCCTTTGAAATCGCTTTTGCCGGTGCCCCATAGATCGCGCAGCACCTGCACATATTCAGTCAGGTAGTCGTAGCGACGGGAGAAGTAATCGTCCCCCGGCCAGATCCCCATCTGCTCGTACTCCGGCTTTTGCCAGCCGGTGACCAGGTTAACGCCAAAGCGCCCGCCGGAGATGGAGTCGATGGTGGAGGCCATCCGCGCCACGATTGCCGGGGGAAGGGTAAGGGTGGCGGCAGTGGCGTAAATCTGGATGCGCGAGGTTACCGCCGCCAGACCCGCCATCAGGGTGAAGGACTCCAGGTTGTGGTCCCAGAATTCGGTCTTACCGCCGAAACCGCGCAGCTTGATCATCGAGAGCGCAAAGTCGAAGTGGTAGTGCTCCGCTTTCTGCACGATGGCTTTATTCAGCTCAAAGGTCGGCATGTATTGCGGGGCAGTGGTCGAGATAAGCCAGCCGTTGTTGCCGATCGGTACAAATACGCCAATTTTCATCACGAACCTCTCTTCATTACGTCGCAGGTGTCACGATGTTTTTGCAAAGGCAGTGCCAGTTTTGAAAATCACTTTGTTATTAATGTGTTAAATGATGGTTGTTAAAATTAACAGCGAAAATGTGGACTGGATGGTCAAAATCATTGCACAGAAAACAGGCACTCATGCGCGCTGAGGGTGCAGAAGGTCGTGGCGAGACGGGGGTTTTGCTATGCTGAGCGCAGGACAGAAAATGGAGAGCGAAAATGACACAAGGCGCAGTGAAAACACCCGGTAAACGTTCGCAGGCGGTGAGCGCCAAGAAACAGGCGATCCTCAGCGCTGCGCTGGAGACATTTTCGCAGTTTGGTATTCACGGCACGCGCCTTGAGCAGGTGGCCGAGCAGGCCGGGGTGTCCAAAACCAATCTGCTCTACTACTACCCGTCAAAAGAGGCGCTCTATATCGCGGTGATGCAGCAGATCCTCGATATCTGGCTGGCACCTCTCAAGGCGTTTCGCGAAGAGCTGGCCCCGCTGGTGGCGATAGAGGAGTACATACGCCTGAAGCTGGAGGTATCGCGTGATTACCCGCAGGCATCAAGGCTGTTCTGCCTGGAGATGTTGCAGGGCGCGCCGCTGTTGCAGGCGGAGCTGACGGGAGATCTAAAGCAGCTGGTGGACGATAAATCGGCCATTATTGCCGGATGGGTCGCCAGCGGAAAACTGGCGCCCGTCGATCCGCATCATCTGATCTTCATGATTTGGGCCTCAACCCAGCACTACGCTGACTTCGCGGCCCAGGTCGAGGCGGTGACTGGTAAAACGCTCCAGGACGAGGCGTTTTTCCAGAGCACCCTGGAAAACGTACAGCGGATGATTATCGAAGGGATCCGCGTGCGCTAGTTTCCCGGCGGAAGAGGACAGCTTAAGTCGCCCTCTTCACACTGCATCAGCGTGGCCAGAAACGCTTCGCGCTCCGCGGTTTTCTCCGCCAGACATTGGTTAACAATCATTGGCTGAACGCTCCCGCCTTCCGTACCCGAACCGATAAACGCACAGTCCGCGTCGCGCAGGCTAATCCACGCCTGCTGCGCCTTTTTCAGTAGATCGCGCTGAGGCGCTGCCGCACGTTTGATGGCGGCCTGATACGTCTCGTTGAGCTTTTTATCGGCGGCCTGGTACTGCTGCGCGCTACAGGTGTTCAGTTCAAGCTGGGTGGTCGCGTTATCGCACTCGTCGGCCAGCGCGCTGGCGCTCATGAGCAGGGCTGCACCTGCGAGAAATACTCTTTTCATCATCCCCTCCATGTAAAAAGCCGGATACGCTGTGCTTATCCGGCCTGGGCTGTTTTGTCGCCCCGGTAAGCGTAGCGTCACCGGGGAGAGTTTACACGATTAACCGATTGTCATCAGGCTGGCGTTACCTCCCGCCGCCGCGGTGTTGACGCTGAGCGAGCGCTCAACGTACAGACGCTCCAGCAGCAGGTTGGTCTCCCCGCGGGCGAAGCCCTGCACCGAGACAATCGCGCCGCTGCGGGCCGCAACCTGCTCGCACAGTTCGCGCAGCTGGTCGGAATCACCGTGGTAGATCACCGCGTCAAACGGCTGGGTCAGCAGGGCATCGGCCTTCGCAAAGCGAATGCGGGCCGAGACCGCTTTTGGCAACTGTTTGGCGAGGTCGCGATGCAGGGCATCTTCCGGCCACAGCACCTCACAGCCCGTTGCCGTTGCGGCTGCCAGCTGCACCAGCGCATCCTCCTCGTTATCCGCCACGCACAGCACACGCTCGCGCGGCATCAGCGTCCAGGTGTTGCGCTCACCGGTTGGACCCGGCAGCAGACGCTGTGTTCCCGCCTGCGCCAGCTCGCCGTACTGCTGTGCAATCGCATGCAGCTCGGGACGATTTTCAGCCCACTTAATCAGCGCGTCCAGCGGCTGGGTCAGCACGGCTTTCACCTGCGCATCCACCGGATATTCCGCGTCCTGACGCGCCAGCGTCACGCCCAGCGCATTTTCCGGACGGTTTGCCAGCAGGCGGTACAGATAGAGCGGACCGCCCGCTTTCGGGCCGGTGCCGGAGAGACCTTCACCGCCGAACGGCTGCACGCCCACGACCGCGCCAACCATGTTGCGGTTGACGTACAGGTTGCCGACTTTAGCATTGCCGGTCACCTGGGCAATGGTTTCGTCGATACGGGTATGCACGCCAAGCGTCAGGCCGTAACCCGAGGCGTTGATCTGATCGATCAGCTCGTTGAGGTTGTTACGGTTGTAGCGCACCACGTGCAGTACCGGACCGAAGACCTCTTTTTTCAGCTCGTCGAAGCTTGCCAGCTCAATCAGCGTTGGCGGCACGAAGGTGCCGGTCTGCCACTCGCGGGCATCTTCGCTGTTCTCGCGCACCGCCTGGAACACCGGACGGCCTTTGGCACGCATGGTCTGAATGTGGTTTTCAATGTTGGCTTTGGCTTCCGCGTCGATCACCGGCCCGATGTCGGTAGTGAGACGGCCCGGGTTGCCCATGCGGCATTCCGCCATCGCACCGCGCAGCATCTTCAGCGTGTGGTCAGCCACGTCATCCTGTAAGCACAGTACGCGCAGGGCGGAACAGCGCTGGCCCGCGCTGTCGAAAGCAGAGGCCAGAACGTCAACGACGACCTGCTCGGTGAGTGCGGAGGAGTCCACGATCATGGCGTTCATGCCGCCGGTTTCAGCGATCAGCGGGGTAGGACGGCCCTGCGCATCCAGACGGGTGGCGATGTTGCGTTGTAGCAGGGAGGCCACTTCGGTAGAACCGGTAAACATCACGCCGCGTACGCGGTTATCGGAGGTCAGTTTGGCCCCGACCGTTTCACCGCGCCCTGGCAGCAGCTGCACCACGCCCGCCGGTACGCCCGCTTCCAGCAGAATGTTGATGCCCTGGGCGGCAATCAGCGGGGTCTGCTCTGCCGGTTTCGCCAGCACGCTGTTGCCTGCGGCCAGCGCCGCGGCAATCTGGCCGGTGAAGATCGCCAGCGGGAAGTTCCACGGGCTGATACACACCACCGGGCCGAGCGGACGGTGGGTTTCGTTGTCGAAATCATCGCGCACCTGACCGGCGTAGTAGTGCAGGAAGTCGACCGCCTCGCGCACTTCGGCGATGGCGTTGCTGAAGGTTTTACCCGCTTCACGCACCAGAATGCCAATAAGCTGCTGCATCTGATCTTCCATCAGCACCGCCGCGCGTTCCAGAATGGCGGCACGCTCCTGCGGCGGGGTGGCAAACCAGATTGGCGCGTTGTTCACCGCGCTCTCCAGGGCCTGCTCCACTTCCGCTTCCGTGGCTTCGCGCACGTAGCCGACGATATCCTTCGGCTCTGCCGGGTTGATCACCGGCTGCATTTCACCGTCCTCAACGGACTGCTCAAGGATCGGCCTGGCCTGCCACTTCTGCAATGCGCTGTTTAGCAGGGCAGAAGAGAGCGACGCCAGACGGTGTTCGTTGGCGAGATCCAGACCCGCCGAGTTGACGCGACCTGCACCATACAGCTCGCGCGGCAGGGCAATCTTCGGATGCGGCAGACCAATCTGGCCTTCCTGCGCCGCCATCTTCTCAACGGCCTGTACCGGATCGGCCACCAGTTCGTCCAGCGGCAGGGTGGTATCGGCGATGCGGTTAACGAAGGAGGTGTTCGCCCCGTTCTCCAGCAGACGACGCACCAGGTAGGCCAGCAGGGTTTCGTGGGTACCTACCGGGGCATAGATTCGGCACGGACGGTTCAGCTTGCCGTCGGCCACTTTACCGGTCACTTGCTCGTACAGCGGTTCACCCATGCCGTGCAGGCACTGGAACTCGTACTGGCCCGGATAGTAGTTCTGACCCGCGAGGCTGTAGATCGCCGCCAGGGTGTGGGCGTTGTGGGTGGCGAACTGAGGATAAATCAGGTTCGGCACGCCGAGCAGTTTTTTCGCGCAGGCGAGGTAAGAGACGTCGGTATAGACCTTGCGGGTATAGACCGGATAACCTTCCAGACCTTCCATCTGGGCGCGTTTGATTTCGCTGTCCCAGTAGGCGCCCTTCACCAGACGGATCATCAGGCGGCGACGGCTGCGGCTGGCCAGGTCAATCAGGTAGTCAATGACGAACGGACAGCGTTTCTGGTAGGCCTGGATAACGAAACCAATCCCGTTCCAGCCCGCCAGCTCCGGCTCGAAGCACAGTTTTTCCAGCAGGTCGAGGGAGATCTCCAGACGGTCCGCCTCTTCGGCGTCGATGTTGATGCCGATGTCATACTGGCGCGCCAGCAGGGTCAGGGACTTCAGGCGCGGGTAGAGTTCTTCCATCACCCGGTCGTACTGCGCACGGCTGTAGCGCGGGTGCAGGGCGGAAAGCTTGATAGAGATGCCCGGACCTTCATAAATACCGCGACCGTTGGACGCTTTACCGATGGCGTGGATCGCCTGCTGGTAAGAGACCATGTAGGCCTGCGCGTCGGCGGCGGTCAGCGCCGCTTCACCCAGCATGTCGTAGGAGTAGCGGAAGCCTTTGTCTTCCAGCTTACGGGCGTTCGCCAGCGCTTCGGCAATGGTTTCCCCGGTGACGAACTGCTCGCCCATCAGGCGCATCGCCATGTCCACGCCCTTGCGGATCAGCGGCTCGCCGCTCTTGCCGATGATGCGGTTCAGAGAGCGCGACAGGTTGGCTTCGTTATGGGTGGAGACCAGCTTGCCGGTAAACAGCAGGCCCCAGGTGGCGGCGTTAACGAACAGGGACGGACTGCGGCCAATGTGGGAGTGCCAGTTGCCGTTACTGATTTTGTCGCGGATCAGGGCATCGCGGGTGGCTTTATCCGGAATACGCAGCAGCGCTTCCGCCAGACACATCAGCGCCACGCCTTCCTGCGAGGAGAGGGAGAACTCCTGCAACAGACCCTGCACCATACCGGCGCGTCCGCTGGCGGTTTTCTGGTTACGCAGCTTGTCGGCGAGCTGATACGCGAGGCTGTGCGCCTGAGCGGCAACGGCTTCCGGCAGGCGCGCCTGCTCCAGCAGCATCGGCACGGCGTCGGTTTCGGCACGGCGGTAGGCGCCGGTAATGGCGGCGCGGCTGACGGACTGCGGCAGGATCTGCTCGGCAAATTCGAGGAACGGCTGGTGGTTCTCTTCAACGGCCGTCGCGGCCTCTTCGCTTTCGTTCGCTGCGCCCGCCAGCAGGGCAGGCAGCTCCGGCAGGCCTTCTTCACTCTCCAGTCTTTCCAGATAGTTAAAAATCGCCTGCTTGATTAACCAGTGCGGTGTGCGGTCGATGCGGGTCGCAGCGGTTTTAATCCGTTCGCGGGTAGCGTCATCCAGCTTAACCCCCATGGTGGTCATCCCCATGCCAAAACTCCTGTTGTTCTGTAATAGCGTTCTGTTGATAGCGTGAAATATCCACCATGTTGCAACTTTGTGCAACCGTGTTAAATGTGACCTGGTCTGCAAGCTGGAAAATGAATGGATTGTTAACGATTAGTTAGCTGTGAAAAAGAACGTGCGGCCGTTTCTGAGCCCAGTTTTTATGCGGTGCTTAACACTTTTTAAAGGTGCAACCCGTAAAAGCGTGAGCGAGTGCAACCTATAGGAAAGACGTATAAAACCAGGGATGAAATTCATGTAAATGCAGTGTTAAATCGTTTGTCAGTGGGATGCGTATACGGCAGGATAGCGCGCCCAACGGAAACACATACACACATCACTACGTTCCGGTGATGACATAACAAGGCAACCCGGACGGTTGTCGCTCGACATTTTGGAGAATTTGAATGGCTATTAGCACACCGATGCTGGTGACATTTCTCGTTTATATTTTTGGCATGATCCTGATAGGGTTTTTGGCATGGCGTTCCACTAAAAACTTTGACGACTACATCCTCGGCGGGCGCAGCTTAGGCCCGATGGTCACCGCACTCTCTGCGGGCGCTTCCGACATGAGCGGCTGGCTGCTGATGGGGCTGCCGGGCGCGATTTTCATCTCCGGTATCTCCGAAAGCTGGATCGCCATCGGCCTGACCGTTGGCGCGTGGATCAACTGGAAGCTGGTGGCAGGCCGTCTGCGCGTGCACACCGAAGCCAACAACAACGCCCTGACGCTGCCGGACTACTTCACCGGACGCTTTGAAGATAACAGCCGTATCCTGCGCATTATCTCCGCGGTGGTGATCCTGCTGTTCTTCACCATCTACTGTGCCTCCGGCATCGTGGCGGGCGCGCGCCTGTTCGAAAGCACCTTCGGCATGAGCTATGAAACCGCCCTGTGGGCCGGCGCCGCAGCAACCATCCTCTATACCTTCGTGGGCGGATTCCTGGCGGTAAGCTGGACCGATACCGTGCAGGCGAGCCTGATGATCTTCGCCCTGATCCTGACTCCGGTGATTGTCATTTTCACCGTCGGCGGCTTTGGCGAATCGCTGGAAGTGATCAAGCAGAAGAGCATCGAAAACGTCGATATGCTGAAAGGGCTGAACTTCGTCGCCATTGTCTCTCTGATGGGCTGGGGCCTGGGCTACTTCGGCCAGCCGCACATTCTGGCGCGCTTCATGGCGGCGGATTCTCACCACACCATCGTTCACGCGCGTCGCATCAGCATGACGTGGATGATCCTGTGTCTGGCGGGGGCGTGTGCGGTCGGCTTCTTCGGTATCGCGTACTTCAACAACAACCCGGCGCAGGCGGGCGCGGTGAACCAGAACGCCGAGCGCGTGTTCATCGAGCTGGCGCAGATCCTGTTCAACCCGTGGATTGCCGGTATTCTGCTCTCCGCGATCCTCGCGGCGGTGATGTCCACCCTGAGCTGTCAGCTGCTGGTGTGCTCCAGCGCCATCACCGAAGACCTCTACAAAGCGTTCCTGCGTAAGGGCGCGAGCCAGAAAGAGCTGGTGTGGGTAGGGCGCTTTATGGTGCTGGTGGTTGCGCTGGTGGCGATTGCGCTGGCGGCAAACCCGGAAAACCGCGTCCTGGGGCTGGTGAGCTACGCCTGGGCGGGCTTCGGTGCGGCATTTGGTCCGGTGGTGCTGTTCTCTGTACTGTGGTCACGCATGACCCGCAACGGCGCGCTGGCGGGGATGATTATCGGTGCGGTAACCGTTATCGTCTGGAAACAGTTCGCGTGGCTGGGCCTGTACGAAATCATTCCAGGCTTCATCTTCGGCAGCCTCGGTATCGTGGTGTTTAGCCTGCTGGGTAAAGCGCCGTCTGCGTCTATGCAGAAACGCTTTGCGGAGGCGGACGCGCACTATCACTCAGCGCCGCCGTCTAAGCTCCAGGCTGAGTAATTTTCCCCTCACCCTAACCCTCTCCCCGGTGGGGAGAGGGGATAGTCCTTTCACCTATGTGAGTCTTCATCAATGAGAATTAAAACAGGGTTAATGGTGGCAGCATTCGTGATGCTGGCGGGCTGTAGCGCACCCGCACAGCACGCGGCGGTGGAAACCTGCAAAGCAGAAAATCAGATGCAGCAGACCACGCTTTATTTCGGCTTAAACCGTCCTGCCGGGGCGCAAATCACAGGCAACGAATGGCAGCAGTTTGTCGACCAGGACGTGACGCCACGCTTTCGCGATGGTTTAACGGTATTTGATGCGCGCGGTCAGTGGCTGGGGAATGATGGAAAAGTGGCGCGCGAGCCGAGCAAGGCATTGATGCTGATCCACGCTAAAGACGCGCAGAGTGAGAAGAATATCGAAGCGTTGCGCGGGATCTATAAGTCACGCTTCGCGCAGGAGTCGGTGATGCGGGTCGACCAGCCGGTGTGCGTGCAGTTTTAATGAAAACGGCGGGAAATCCCGCCGTTGTTTTATCGTAGGCCCGTGCAAGCGAAGCGCCGCCGGGCACAAAACTTACAGCACCAACCCCGCAAAGCTTGCCGACAGCAGGCTTACCAGCGTTGCCCCGTATACAAGGCGTAAACCAAACCGCGACACCACGTTACCCTGTTGCTCATTCAGACCTTTTATTGCCCCCGCCACAATGCCAATGGAAGCGAAGTTAGCGAACGACACCAGGAACACGGACAAAATACCCAGCCCGCGCGGTGACATTTGATGGGCTATTTTTTGCAGCTCGATCATCGCCACAAATTCATTCGCCACCAGCTTGGTTGCCATAATGCTCCCCGCGTTTAAGGCATCGCTCAGCGGAATACCAATAAGCCACGCCAGTGGATAAAACACATAACCCAGAATCTGCTGGAAGCTCATGCCAAATATGCCGGAGAAGAGGGCGTTAATGGCGCTAATAAGGGCGATAAAGCCAATCAGCATCGCCAGAATAATCATCGCCACCTTAAAACCGGCCAGAATATACTCGCCCAGCATTTCAAAGAAGCTCTGGGATTCGTGCAGTTTTTCCAGCCTGATATCCGGCTCCGCTTCCGGGCGGGCCGGGTTAATAACCGAAAGAATAATAAAGGTGCTAAACATGTTCAGGATCAGCGCCGCGACGACAAATCTGGCGTCGAGCATAGTCATATAGGCCCCGACAATCGACAGCGAAACCGTCGACATGGCCGTGGCAGCCATCGTAAACAGACGACGCGAGGAGAGATCGCCCAGCACGCCTTTGTAGGCAATGAAGTTTTCCGACTGACCGAGGATCAGCGAACTCACCGCGTTAAAGGATTCCAGCTTGCCCATGCCGTTCAGTTTTGACAGCAGCGTCCCGATCACCCGAATAAAGATCGGCAGAATACGCCAGTGCTGAAGAATACCAATCAGTGCCGAGATAAAAATAATGGGGCAGAGCACGCCAAGGAAAATGAACGCCAGCCCTTTTTCCCCCATCCCGCCAAAGACAAAATTCGTCCCTTCGGCAGCGAATTTAAGCAGCGACTCAAAGAAACCGGAGACGTATTTAATAATAAACAGGCCGCTTTCTGCGTGGAGGAAAAAGAACGCCAGCGCGATTTCGATCACGATCAGCTGTAAAACGAAACGAATACGAATTTTTCGGCGGTCGAAACTCACCAGCCAGGCGAGCGCAAGAATAATCACCAGCGCCAGCAGGAAATGGACAATTTTAAACATGGCTTATTTTCAGTTGGTTTTCGAGGAGGACATTTAGCCACAGCCCCGGTTAACCGTAAATGGGCATTTTCGTTATACCTTATAAACGTAACGGTTACTCAGGCAATTATTACTTCGCAATGCGTTTACATCTGGTCATCAAAACGCAACACATTTCGCTTGTTTTTCTTGTTGCCGTAATGATAATCACTATCACAAGAATTTACTTTTCTTTGCATCAGTTGACCGCGATAAACATTTAAGGTGTCGGCATGTTTGTTCCTTTTCTCATTATGTTACGTGAAGGCCTTGAAGCGGCCCTGATTGTTAGCCTTATCGCCAGTTATCTGAAGCGTACCCAGCGCGGACGCTGGATTGGCGTGATGTGGGTTGGGGTTTTCCTTGCTGCGGCGCTCTGCCTGGGCCTCGGTATCCTCATCAACGAAACCACCGGGGAGTTCCCGCAGAAAGAGCAGGAGCTGTTTGAAGGGATCGTCGCCGTAATTGCGGTGGTGATCCTCACCTGGATGGTGTTCTGGATGCGCAAGGTATCCCGTAACGTGAAGGTACAGCTTGAGCAGGCGGTGGATAACGCCCTGCAAAAAGGCAACCACCACGGCTGGGCGCTGATCATGATGGTCTTTTTCGCCGTGGCGCGTGAAGGCCTGGAGTCTGTGTTCTTCCTGCTCGCGGCTTTTCAGCAGGACGTGGGCATCTGGCCGCCGCTGGGCGCGGTGCTCGGGCTAGCCACGGCGGTTGTGCTTGGCTTCCTGCTCTACTGGGGCGGCATTCGTCTTAACCTGGGCGCGTTCTTCAAGTGGACCAGCCTGTTTATTCTGCTGGTGGCCGCGGGGCTGGCGGCAGGGGCGATCCGCGCCTTCCACGAAGCGGGTCTGTGGAACCACTTCCAGGACGTGGCGTTCGATCTCAGCAACGTCCTGTCGACCCATTCACTGACCGGTACACTGCTCGAAGGGATCTTCGGCTACCAGGAAACGCCGAGCGTCAGCGAAGTGGCGATGTACTTTATCTATCTGGTTCCGGCGTTGATCCTGTTCGCTATGCCGCCGCGTACCGGCTCGCAGACGTCGCGCGTAGCGCCGTAAGTGCTGTTTTAGTTACAACATACTTTTAAAGGGAAGAGTCATGGCCATTCAGTTCCGTCGTAGTGCGTTATGCGCAGGCATTGCCGCGCTGTTCGTGTCTGCCTTCACCGCTCAGGCGGCAGATATTCCGCAGGTAAAAGTCACCGTCAACGATAAACAGTGCGAGCCGATGACCATCACGGTTAACAGCGGTAAAACGCAGTTTATTATTCAGAACCACAGCCAGAAGGCGCTGGAGTGGGAAATCCTGAAAGGCGTGATGGTGGTGGAAGAGCGCGAGAATATCGCGCCGGGTTTCAGCCAGAAGATGACCGCAAATCTTCAGCCCGGGGAATATGACATGACCTGCGGCCTGCTGACTAACCCGAAAGGTAAGCTGATCGTCAAAGGCGCAGCGACGGCGGACGCGGCCAAAGGCACGGCGCTGCTGAGCCTCGGCGACGCCATTACCGCCTATAAAGCCTACGTCACCAAAGAGACAGCGGACCTGGTGGCAGGCACCAAAGCCTTTACCGACGCGGTGAAAGCGGGCGACATCGAAAAAGCGAAATCCCTGTATGCGCCTACCCGTCAGCACTACGAGCGCATTGAGCCGATTGCCGAACTGTTCTCTGACCTCGATGGCAGCATTGACGCCCGTGAAGACGACTACGAGCAGAAGGCCGCCGATCCGAAATTCACCGGCTTCCACCGTCTGGAAAAAGCCCTGTTTGGCGATAACTCCACCAGTGGGATGGAGAAATACGCCGAGCAGCTCAACAGCGACGTGCTGGAGCTGCAAAAACGCATCAGCGAGCTGGCATTCCCACCGTCGAAAGTGGTGGGTGGCGCAGCGGGCCTGATTGAAGAAGTGGCCGCCAGCAAAATCAGCGGTGAAGAAGATCGTTACAGCCACACCGACCTGTGGGACTTCCAGGCGAACGTCGACGGCGCACAGAAAATTGTCGAGCTGCTGCGGCCTAAGCTGCAAAAAGAGAACGGCGAGCTGCTGGCGAAAGTGGATGCCAACTTTAAGAAAGTTGACGCTATCCTGGCGAAATACCGCACCAAAGACGGGTTCGAAACCTACGACAAGCTGACCGATGCTGACCGTAACGCGCTGAAAGGCCCGATAACCACCCTGGCGGAAGATCTCTCCCTGCTGCGTGGCGTACTGGGTCTGGATTAAGCGATGAACAAGCATGACGAATACGACGTGGCGGAACCTTCCCGACGTCGGTTGTTAAAAGGGGTAGGGGCGCTGGGTGGCGCGTTTGCCCTGGCGGGAGGCTGTCCGGTGGCGCATGCGGCAAAACCGCAAAGCGCCCCTGGCACGCTCTCCCCGGATGCGCGTATGGAAACGCAGCCGTTTTATGGTGAGCACCAGGCGGGGATCCTGACGCCGCAGCAGGCCTCGATGATGCTGGTGGCTTTCGATTCGCTGGCGAGTGATAAAGCCGACCTTGAGCGTCTGTTCAGGCTGTTGACCACGCGTATTGCCTTCCTCACCGCCGGCGGTCCCGCACCGGAAACACCGAATCCGCGCCTGCCGCCGATGGATTCCGGCATCCTCGGCGCGTTTATCGCTCCCGATAATCTGACCATCACCGTGTCGGTGGGGGAATCGCTGTTTGATGATCGCTACGGACTGGCGAAGCAGAAGCCGAAAGCGCTGCAAAAAATGACGCGATTCCCGAATGATTCTCTCGACGCGGCGCTGTGCCACGGCGATCTGCTGTTGCAGATCTGCGCTAATACCCAGGATACGGTGATCCATGCCCTGCGCGATATTATCAAGCACACCCCGGATCTGCTGAGCGTGCGCTGGAAGCGGGAAGGTTTTATCTCTGACCACGCCGCGCGCAGTAAAGGGAAAGAGACGCCGGTCAACCTGCTGGGCTTCAAAGACGGCACCGCCAACCCGGACAGCAGCAATACCGCGTTGATGAAGAACGTGGTATGGGTGACGGCGGATCAGGGCGAACCGGCCTGGGCGGTCGGAGGCACCTATCAGGCGGTGCGTATCATTCAGTTCCACGTGGAGTTCTGGGACCGCACGCCGCTGAAAGAGCAGCAAACTATCTTCGGTCGCGATAAGCAAACCGGCGCACCGCTCGGCATGAAGCACGAGCACGATGAACCCGACTACGCCCGCGATCCGAACGGGGATGTCATCGCGCTGGACAGCCATATTCGCCTCGCCAATCCTCGCACCAAAGAGACGCAATCCAGCCTGATGATGCGCAGGGGCTACAGCTACTCGCTGGGGGTGACCAACTCCGGTCAGCTTGATATGGGACTGCTGTTTGTCTGCTATCAGCACGATCTGGAGAAGGGATTCCTCACCGTGCAGAAGCGGCTCAACGGCGAAGCGCTGGAGGAATATATTAAGCCCATCGGCGGCGGCTATTTCTTTGCCCTGCCCGGCGCGCGTGACGCGAACGCCTGGCTCGCTCAGGGTCTGATAGAAGCCTGATAATCGTCCCTGCGACAGTTCGCGGGGACATTATTTTTTCGAAGGACTATCTTATTGTTATATTTCTGTAATATTTCTATATAAGACTGATTTTCCATGTAGGGGCAGTCCTAAAGTTGCATTCAGGTAAAATAAATGTTGCATTTATGATAATTCCTGATGTACTTAAGAGAAGACAGCGGTAGTTCCCGGCAGTGATGCTAACTCACTATGGAGATCGCGAATGGTTGCGTCCTGTACTGGACAAGGTAAACACATCAACCGCAGTACCCGGCGCGGAGGCTCAGACTCCGGCAGCGATTTCTTCACCACCAAATTCTCTCCTTCACCTCAAGAACCTTTTTCTACCGACGTGCATAACGGTGCGCGTAGCCGTTGTATATCGTCATCCGGTAATGCAAGCAATGGCTTACAAGGAAGCCAACCCTCTGATGTTCGTGCGCATAATCGTGCCGATGCTGGCGCGTGTGATGAATACCAACAACTCAAGGTGCTATCCATGGGAAGACAGAAAGCAGTGATCAAAGCTCGTCGTGAAGCAAAACGTGTGCTGAGACGGGATTCACGTAGCCATAAGCAGCGTGAAGAAGAATCGGTCACCTCGCTTGTGCAGATGAGCGGCGTAGAATCCATTGGCATGGCGCGGGACAGCCGCGATGCATCGCCAATTGTGGCGCGGAATGAAGCTCAGGCGCACTACCTGAATGCTATCGAGAGTAAACAGCTCATCTTTGCAACCGGGGAAGCCGGATGCGGGAAAACCTGGATCAGCGCCGCCAAAGCGGCGGAGGCGCTGATTCATAAGGACGTGGAAAGGATCATCGTTACCCGTCCGGTACTGCAAGCGGATGAAGATCTGGGCTTCCTGCCCGGCGATATTTCCGAGAAGTTTGCCCCGTACTTCAGGCCCGTCTATGACGTGCTGGTGAAGCGGTTGGGCGCTTCCTTTATGCAGTACTGCCTGCGACCAGAGATTGGCAAGGTGGAAATCGCGCCGTTCGCCTATATGCGCGGACGTACATTTGAAAATGCGGTCGTTATTCTTGACGAGGCTCAGAACGTGACCGCTGCGCAAATGAAGATGTTTTTAACGCGCCTCGGGGAGAACGTGACGGTTATCGTCAACGGCGATATTACCCAGTGTGACCTGCCGTCGGGCGTGAAGTCCGGCCTGAGCGATGCCATGTCACGTTTTGAGGAAGATGAGATGATAGGGGTGGTCCGCTTCACAAAAGAGGACTGCGTCCGCTCAGCGCTGTGCCAACGAACTCTGGAAGTGTACTCCGACTAAGATCATTTCACATTTTAAGTCATTTCTTCCCGGCGTTATGCCGGGAAGCTTCCTTTATTCCCTCTGCACGCGTGGCTTTTTTAAATCATATTTATTTCCTATAGCATTCAACGGGATTTACGCCCCGTTTTGCGGTAATAATAATATTACTGTTAATTTGCTGTGAACGCTTTTTATACAGGTCACGGAAATGTGATATGTATTTATAATACCCACAAAATATCTATGAATATAATGATCATGCTAATTATTGGTTTAAAATTAAACGTGAATGTTGTCACAGAACATGACTAAGCAGTAAAAATTAAGTTGGTGTCTTTTGGGTAATTATCTATGTTTCGTACTTGTTCAGACAAAATTCTAAAAAGAAACTCGCCAGGGGATCGTTTCCTCTGGAACATCACGCTAAGGGTCATACATGAACGAACTGGTTAGTGCAATTAATGGTGTTATCTGGAGCCCGGCGTTAATATTTTTATGTCTGGGTGTCGGCCTCTATTTCTCGCTGCGTAGTCGCTTTCTGCAATTACGGCATATAAAACTTATGATTACCCTGATGTTTCAGGGGCGTCCTACCGAGGCAGGCGTGTCGTCGTTTCAGGCGCTGACGATGACGCTGGCGGGCCGCGTGGGGACAGGGAATATTGCCGGTGTAGCGACCGCCATTACCTTTGGTGGACCCGGTGCGCTTTTCTGGATGTGGATCGTGGCATTTTTGGGGGCGAGCTCTGCTTTTGTCGAATCCACGTTAGGGCAGGTTTATAAAGAGAAAATTAACGGCGAATATCGTGGTGGTCCTGCCTTTTATATTGAGAAAGGGTTAGGCGTGAAGTGGTACGCATGGTTATTTGCCATCGTAACGATTTTCTCCTGCGGATTATTACTGCCAGGTGTGCAGGCAAACTCTATTGGTGCGAGCCTGGATATTGCCTTTGGTCTGAGCCCAAATGTCACGGCGGCGTTACTTGCTGTGCTGTTGAGTTTTATTATTTTTGGTGGCGTAAAAAGGATTGCCAGCTTTAGCAGCATGGTGGTTCCGTTTATGGCGCTCGGCTATATTATTGTGGCGTGCGTGATTATCGCTATCAATATTGATCAGCTTCCTTCAGTTATATTGCTGATCTGGAAAAGTGCTTTTGGCCTTGAAGCTGGGTTTGGCGCTATTCTGGGCCAGGCCATCATGTGGGGCGTGAAGCGTGGCGTCTATTCCAACGAGGCGGCGCAGGGTACCGGGCCACATGCCTCCTCGGCGGCGGCCGTAAGCCATCCGGTGAAACAGGGGCTGGTTCAGGCGTTCTCCGTGTACATCGACACGCTGTTTGTCTGCTCCGCGACCGGGTTTATGCTGTTGATCACCGGGCTGTATAACGTGCAGGGCGTCGACGGCGCAGCGCTCTATACCGGAATAGCGGGCGTGGCCGCAGGACCGGGATATGTCCAGACGGCAATGGAAAGTATGATGCCGGGCTTCGGTAATTATTTTGTTGCCATCGCGCTGTTCTTCTTTGCCTTCACCACGATCATTGCTTACTACTACATCGCTGAAACGAATATCGCCTACATCAACCGTAAGATTCATCGCCCGTGGCTGACGTTCCTGCTCAAGCTGTGTCTGATGGCTTCGACGGTATATGGCACGGTACGCACCGCGGATCTGGCCTGGGGATTAGGGGATATCGGCGTAGGGCTGATGGCATGGCTCAACATTATTGCCATCGTTCTGTTGCATAAAAAAGCGTTTGCCAGCCTGAAGGATTATGAAATCCAGAATGCACAGGGGTTGGATCCACACTTTGACCCGGTTCGGCTGGGGATTAAAAATGCGGATTACTGGCTGGAGGAGCGTAAGGATGAAGCGGGTTTGAATATTGGCCAGAGACTTGCTCCCGAGGGAAAGCAACCGGCTGGAAAGCTGAATAGCTGAGGAATGGTTGAGACAGGCCCGTGCTTTTGTACGGGCTTTTTTTTGTAGGTGAGGCAGCTCGTGTCGCACCGGGGGGGATTGACTCGCTTCGCTCGCCCTGCGGGCAGCCTGTTCGCTATGCTCTCAGTCTGTCCAACTGGCTGCCGCCAGTTGTCGAACCCCAGTCGGGGGTTCTCATCCCCCCCTTTTCGGAGAATATAAAAGAAAAAAGCCCGTACTTTCGTACGAGCTCTCATCTTAAATATGGCGGTGAGGGGGGGATTCGAACCCCCGATACGTTGCCGTATACACACTTTCCAGGCGTGCTCCTTCAGCCACTCGGACACCTCACCATATTGTTTTGCTGCCTGACCGCTTGGGGGGCAACGGGGCGCTACTATAGGGAGTTGCGCTAAAACGGTCAAGCAGATTTTCAGCATTCGTGCTTGTTCGGTTAAGCCTTAATCAGCTTATGTCGCAGCGCGCAGGATTAACGCTGCGAATCGAGCACTTCGCTATTTTTCACCACGTCCTGCGCTTTGCTGTAGCTTTCGATCAGCAGCTGGTAGGCCGGGAAGATGTGTGTGTACACCTCAGCCCATTCACCCGCATCTTCACGGTTCCACGTGCGCTGAATTTCGGAAGCAACAGCAGCCGTGTCCATCGGCACCACGCCTGCCTGCACTACGCGCGCCAGGGTGATCTCCTGCGCCATTTTGCTGTAGGTGCCGGAGGCATCAATCACCGCAAACACTTTATATCCGTCCGCCACCGCGCTGATGGACGGGAAGGCCATGCAGACGCTGGTGATCGTCCCCGCGATAATCAGCGTTTTGCGCCCGGTGGCTTTCACCGCCGCCACGAACTCCGGGTTATCCCAGGCGTTGATCTCACCCTTGCGTGCCACATACTGTGCGTGCGGCGCGTTGGCGTGGATCTCCGGGATAAGCGGGCCGTTCGGTCCCTGTGGAACCGACGCCGTGGTGATCACCGGGATCTTCGCCAGCGAGGCGATTTTTGCCAGCGCTGCTGCACGGGCGCGCAGCTCAGGCATTGGCATGTCTCCTACGGTCTGGAACAGCCCGCTCTGGTGATCGATAAGCAGCATAACGGCATCGTTTACGTCAATAACGGGACGTGCACCGTTGAAGTTTGCAGGGGTAGACATAATGCGCTCCTTATTACGTTTAGATTTGGCCAAAGCGGCCGGAGTTGAAATCGCGAATAGCCTCGGCAATTTCGGTTTTACTGTTCATCACAAACGGGCCATAGCCCACGATGGGTTCATTCAGCGGCTCCCCAGCCATCAGCAGCACTTTGGCATCGCTGCTGGCTTCGAAATGCAGTTTGTCACCGCTCTGACTCAGCACGACCAGTTGCGCCTCACCGGCAGGCGTGGTGCCGTTCACCGTCACGCTGCCTTCAACGACAACCAGCGCCGTGCTCCAGCCTTCGGGCTGATTGAGCGTCAGATGGCTACCCTGGCGCAGCGCGAGATCCCACACGTTCAGCGGTGAGAAGGTATGCGCCGGGCCGGTTACCTCTCCAAAACGGCCAGCAATCACGCGCAATGTTCCGCTGTTATCCGGCAGGGTGACCACCGGGATATCCGACTGAGTGATGCTCTGGTAGCCAGGCGTCGCCATTTTGTCTTTGGCGGGCAGGTTGACCCACAGCTGCATCATTTTCAGTTCACCGCCTTTCTGCGAAAACGCGCTGGAGTGGAACTCCTCGTGCAAAATGCCTGCGCCTGCCGTCATCCACTGCACGTCGCCTGGGCCAATAACGCCGCCTCTGCCGGTGGAATCACGGTGCTCCACTTCGCCTGAGTAGACGATGGTCACCGTTTCAAAACCGCGATGAGGGTGCTCGCCCACGCCGCGTTTCGCGCCGTCCCCCGGGAAGGTATGCGGTCCGGCGTAGTCCAGCAGCAGGAACGGGCTCAGGGGCTCGCCGTGCGTCTGGTAAGAAAACATCGAACGAACCGGAAAACCGTCACCGACCCAGTGCGGACGAGGTGCGGTATACACGCCTGTTACGTTTTTCATGATTAACTCCTGATGTCCTGTTGATGGAATTAGCTTATATTCAGGGTTAATATCCCAGTAGATAGCAAAAATGACATACACTGTTCCTTAAATGGAACAATGGAGGCGTATGCAGGATCTCAATGATTTCGTATGGTTTGTGAAGGTGGTGGAGCATGGTGGCTTTGCGGCGGCGGGTCGGGCGCTCGATCAGCCTAAGTCGAAACTGAGCCGTAGGATTGCGCAGCTGGAAGAACGCCTGGGCGTTCGGTTGATCCAACGTACCACGCGGCAGTTTGCGGTGACGGAGGTGGGGCAGACGTTCTATCAGCACTGTAAAGCCATGCTGGTGGAAGCTGAAGCTGCGGAGGAGGCGGTGGCTGCTTTACAGGCTGAGCCGCGCGGTATGGTCCGGATCACCTGTCCTGTCACCTTGCTGCACGTTCACGTGGGGCCCATGCTGGCACGGTTTATGGCGCGCTATCCGGGGATCAACCTCCAGCTTGAAGCCACCAACCGCCGGGTCGATCTGGTGGCGGAGGGGGTGGATGTGGCAATCCGCGTTCGTCCTCGTCCGTTTGATGACAGCGATTTAGTATTAAGGGTGCTGGCGGACAGGGGTCACTGTCTGGTTGCCGGACCGGCACTGATTGAACGGATGGGCAACCCGGCGATGCCCTCTGAACTCAGCGAGTGGCCGGGGTTAAGTATGGGGGCGGGCAAGCACCTGCATAAGTGGGAGTTGAGCGGGCCGGAGGGCGCAAAGGCAGAAATTCACTTCACGCCGCGCCTGGTGACTACCGACATGCTGGCGCTGCGGGAGGCGGCGATGGCGGGCGTGGGCGTGGTACAGCTGCCCATTTTGATGGTGAAGGATCAGCTGGCTTCAGGTGAACTTGTTCGGGTGTTGAATGCCTGGGAACCCAGACGGGAAGTGATCCACGCGGTGTATCCATCCCGGCGCGGCCTGCTGCCGTCGGTCAGGACGCTGGTGGATTTTCTCACCGAAGAGTACGCAAAGATGGTTGAAGACTAGCTTTTTGTAGGTCGGGTAAGCGTAGCGCCACCCGACATAAAGAACGCAGGGAGCGAATCTCCTTGCGGAGAATATAAAAGAAAAAAGCCCGTACTTTCGTACGAGCTCTTGTCTTGAATATGGCGGTGAGGGGGGGATTCGAACCCCCGATACGTTGCCGTATACACACTTTCCAGGCGTGCTCCTTCAGCCACTCGGACACCTCACCATATTGTCATCCCGTTGTTGTCGGGACGGGCGCTAATGTAAGGAAAAGCCGTACTGCCGTCAACCCACTTTTTCAGTAATTTAGCGTGTTTAGACAAACTTCAGGCAACCTGATTCCGAAATGTGCGAAATACGCCTCTTTTATCAGCAACGCGGTTTAGCGATAAATTTGTTATGCTGGCAAGCCAGTTGAAAATGAAAATAAAACAGCGCAATAAAAGGCAATGACTATGGATATTATCTTCTATCACCCCACTTTTGATACGGCTTACTGGATTAACGCGCTCACGGCGGCACTGCCTGGCGCACGCGTTCGCGAATGGAAACAGGGCGATAATGAACATGCTGACTACGCGCTGGTCTGGCATCCCCCGGTCGAAATGCTTCAGGGACGCCGTTTGAAGGCGGTGTTTGCTCTTGGTGCGGGTGTGGATTCCATTCTCAGTAAGCTGAAGGCACACCCTGAAATGCTGCCGGAGGATATTCCCCTGTTTCGTCTGGAAGATACCGGTATGGGGCAGCAGATGCAGGAATATGCCGTGAGCCAGGTGCTGCACTGGTTCCGCCGTTTCGACGATTATCAGGCGTTTAAACAGCAATCCCACTGGGAACCGCTTCCGGATTATCAGTATGAAGATTTCACCATCGGCATCCTCGGCGCGGGTGTACTGGGTTCGAAAGTCGCCGAAGCGCTCGCGCCGTGGGGCTTCCCACTGCGCTGCTGGAGCCGGAGCCGTAAGGATTATCCAGGCGTCGAGAGCTTTGCCGGAACGGACGAACTCCCGGCGTTCCTGAAAGGGACTCGCGTCCTTATTAACCTGCTGCCGAATACGGCGGAAACGGTCGGCATTATCAATGGCACGCTCCTCAACCAGTTGGCAGAAGACAGCTACTTAATGAACCTGGCGCGCGGGGTACACGTTGTCGAAGACGATCTGCTGAAAGCGCTGGATAGCGGTAAACTGAAAGGCGCAATGCTGGATGTGTATAGCCGCGAACCGCTGCCAAAAGACAGCCCGCTCTGGGCACATCCGCGCGTGGCGATGACGCCTCATATTGCGGCCGTGACGCGACCGGCGGAGGCCGTGGCGTACATCTCGCATACCATCAGCGAAATAGAGAAGGGCAACGCGGTGACCGGACAGGTCGACAGACAGCGAGGCTACTGAGAGAAACCCGGCGTTCGCCGGGTTTTTGCTAATATTCGCCGCTGATAACTGCTATCCTTGGGAAAAACCGCAGAGGAGAGAAAGATGTATCCCGTTGACCTGCATATGCACACCGTCGCCAGTACCCACGCTTACAGTAACCTCCATGATTATATCGCTCAGGCGAAGCTGAAAGGCATTAAACTGTTTGCGATAACCGATCACGGTCCGGATATGGCGGATGCGCCGCACTACTGGCATTTTGTGAATATGCGTATCTGGCCACGCCTGGTGGACGGTATCGGGATACTGCGCGGCATCGAAGCGAACATCAAAAATACTGACGGTGAGATTGACTGCACCGGCCCGATGCTGACCTCGTTAGATCTGATCCTCGCCGGCTTCCACGAGCCGGTCTTTGCGCCCCAGGATAAAGAGACCAACACCGCAGCGATGATTGCCACTATTGCCAGCGGCAACGTGCACATTATCAGCCACCCGGGAAATCCGAAATACCCGATTGATATTCAGGCCGTGGCGCAGGCGGCAGCGAAGCACCGCGTGGCGCTGGAGATTAACAACTCCTCCTTTGTTCACTCGCGTAAGGGCAGTGAAGCCAACTGCCGCGAAGTGGCGGCGGCCGTGCGTGACGCGGGCGGCATGGTGGCGCTGGGCTCTGATTCACACACGGCCTTCACGCTGGGTGATTTCAGCGAGTGCCTGAAAATATTGCGGGACGTGAATTTCCCGGAAGAACAGATCCTGAACGTCACGCCGCGTCGTATGCTCGACTTCCTTGAGTCGCGCGGCATGGCGCCGATTGATGAATTTGCCGATCTTTAATTAATAACGGAATAAAAACATGAATGAGTTTTCCATCCTTTGCCGCGTGCTGGGCACCTTATATTACCGCCAGCCGCAGGATCCGCTGCTGGTTCCGCTGTTTACCCTGATTCGTGAAGGTAAACTGGCGCAGAGCTGGCCGCTGGAACAGGATGAGTTGCTGGAACGCTTGCAAAAAAGCTGTGATATGCAGCAGATTTCAACGGATTACAACGCGCTGTTTGTGGGGGAAGAGTGTCGCGTGTCGCCGTATCGTTCTGCCTGGCAGGAAGGTACGACCGAAGCGGAAGTTCGGGCGTTTCTGTCAGAACGCGGCATGCCGCTGACGGATATGCCTGCCGATCATATCGGTACCCTGCTGCTGGCGGCCTCCTGGATTGAAGATAATGCAGGTGATGATGAGAACGAGGCGATTGAAACCCTGTTCGAAACGTATTTGCTTCCGTGGGTTGGCACCTTCCTGGGTAAAGTTGAAGCCCACGCCACCTCGCCGTTCTGGAGAACGCTGGCTCCGCTGACGCGTGACGCCATCGCTGCCATGTGGGACGAGCTGGAAGAAGAGAACGAAGAGTGATTTGAATCACAAAAATCCTGCAACGATACATTTCAACTTGCACGTAATGTGCTTCTGATCTCATTTCTATGGTGCGCATCTGCTAAGATGCGCACCATGAACATACTACTTTGTATTGCAATCACGACTGGCATCCTCTCCGGCCTCTGGGGGTGGGTGGCTGTCTCTCTCGGCTTGTTGAGCTGGGCTGGTTTTCTTGGCTGCACGGCCTATTTCGCCTGCCCGCGGGGTGGTCTCAAAGGGCTCTTCATCTCCGGCTGTACTCTGATGAGCGGTGTGATTTGGGCGCTGGTCATTATGAAAGGCAGCGCGCTGGCGCCGCATGTGGAAATCCTGGGGTACGTCATGACCGGTATGGTGGCCTTCCTGATGTGCATTCAGGCAAAACATCTGCTGCTGTCCTTTGTGCCCGGCACGTTCATGGGTGCCTGTGCGACCTTTGCAGGGCAGGGGGACTGGAAGCTGGTGGTCCCTTCGCTCATGCTGGGATTACTGTTTGGCTACGCCATGAAGAACAGCGGTCTCTGGCTTGCGGCCCGGCGCGAGAAGAGCCAGAGCGTTCCTGCGGTAAGCAAATAAAAAAAAGGCGAGACGGAAATCTCGCCTTTTTTATGCGCCGCCGATTATGACTCTGGCGGCACCGACATCTCTCGGTATTTCACCAGCACCGCATTACTCACATCACTTTTATTCTGAAGATCCCACAAGCCGCGATCGATACCGTCATTAATCAGGAAAATCACGCCGGTTTCGATGGCCGACATCAGACACAGCATGACCGGCTCGTTAGAGGTATAGCCAATTTCACCTTCCAGCAGACGCTGGTAGTCGATAAAGCGGAATACCCCGGCCTGCACTTCATAAGAGAGAATCGTTTTGCTGGTGGTCACGGAGGATAATATCTCACCCGTGCTCACGTTAACCACGCGCAGGTTGACGGCAATCTGATCCAGCTGATACTGCGTGTCGGCCCCGATGCCAAAGTAACGCGCACCCGCGCCGCCCGATTTCACGTTACTTTCGTAGCCGATAATCGAGCCTTCCACCATGATATTGGCTGCGGTGAGAGACTGTAGCGGCATGCGGTTATTGACGCCAACGGTACCATTCTCCTGCGCGGCACGAATGATTTTTCGTTCGTTAAGCAGGTTTTGCAGCCCCTGACGTTCCAGCGGGATAAACCAGCGAGAATCTTTCAGGGCGGTGACCAGCATCGCGGTGGCGCTCTGCGGTACGGCCGTCGAGAAGTTACTGGCCGGATACGGTTTGAACTGGCCCGTCTCATCCTGAATGTTATAGACCGAGACGAATATCTTCCCGGTAGGGACCGGCAGATGCGTCAGATCCCGGTAGCTCTGGGCACGAGGCATCAGGGTGGGTTTAGCGGCTTCTTTTGGCGGGGCAGTTAAACAACCGCTTAATAAGCACACTGCAACTAAAATAAAAAAGCGCTGCATAATAATTGTCCTTATTTCGGGGTTGTTTAGAAATCAGTTGAACTGGTCTGCAAACCGGAAACCTGGATTGTCGACGTTTTACCGGTTTTTCGGTCTGTCACATTTAACTGAAGCTGCCCGTCTTTATTGGCAATATCGACGATAAAGTCGTTAGTGACCATCCGGCCGGGTTTTCCGGTATTGATGTTGGTTAATAAGCCACCTAATATTTGCGACTGGATGGCCTGAGTGAAATTATCCAGGGCCGACGGGGTCTCGATACCGAAATCATCGTCATAGCTGGGGTCTTTATAAGAGTTTTGAGCCTGAGCCTGGTTAAGCATAAAGGCTCCGTTATTCGGGTTGCCGCCAAAATTAGGGTTGCGGAACTGGAATGTCATATTTCCGGCCCAGCTCAACGGCGCAATGAGCATTAACGAAATCACTGTGTGTGCGAGACGCATTACAGCCTCCGAAATAGGTGTCGTTGCTAGAACTCATCTTTTGCTAAATCGCCTGTGCTCAAAAGGGCTTTGTCTAACTGTAGGCGGTTAATAGCTTCTTCTGTTTGTGCCAGCGCGAAAGCGACGTTCTGATCGAAGTCTCTTTTCGTTGGGAATAAAAAAGTCTGGTAAATAACGTCCTGATTAGCGGTTATTGTGATCCAGCTTCCCCACCGCGCACTGGGCCGTTCGTTGATGGTTAAGTTACCCGGATAATCGCTTTCCCACTTATCGCTGAAGGCACGATAAAAATCGTGTCCGACAGAGGTGACGGTGTGATCGGTCAACAGTCCGGGAACTTCCACCTCAACAGCCTGAAGGTTTCCGGCAGCAAGCATAATGCCTGCGGCGGCAATCCAACTTAGGGTGCGTTTCATGCTATTAACGCCTGAGGTTATCGTTTGCCCACGACACCGCCTGCGTGCGATTTTTAACAGCTATCTTTTTGAAAAGATTATAAAGATGCGTCTTAACCGTATTTTCGCTGATAAATAACGAACGGGCGATTTCAATATTTGAAGCACCAATACGCAGTTTGTTCAGGATCTCTTTCTCACGGTGCGTCAGAAGTGCAGATTCTGAACTGTTATAGCGATAATTTCCGGAGTGGGTAATGAGGTAGCTGGCCAGTTTTTGCGAGAAATAACACTCCCCCCGCAATATGCCCTGCAAACCCTCCACGACACGGTTTTCTTCTTCAGTGACGTAAAACACGCCGTTAATATGCGGCCAGCTCTCAATATCGCGGAAAGGATACTCATCAGGCGTATTTAATAACAATACGCGGATATTATTGTTTTTCCTGCTTAAATTATCCTGCCAGTAATGGACCAGTTTTTTATCCGCTTCCATCATATCGAGAAGAATGATGCTGCCAGGAGCGATATCATCAAAAGAACGTTGAATATTATGCAGTTTCCCGTTAAGCGAGAGGCATTGTTTTAAATGCTGCAATAACGCTGTCGCTTGTAAGGAAGGTTTTGTGATCAACAATAATGTATGACCGGGTAAGCTATGGACTTCATTAAACATGATGAAACCCCACGTTATTTATGACACCCGGCAGCTGCCCTCGTATTATTGAAAAGGGCACCAGAAGTACTGACAGGTGTGGCACTGCTGTGTGTAGTTAAAAAACCTTCCTCCAAAGGAGGCGGTAAAATTAAAAACAAATAACGTACTGCTGTTTTCAATCTAGCTATTGCAAACTTTAAAGCAAGTGTTAATCATGTAACAGAATGTAAAATTCGATATTAAGTTGTGTATTTTGCAGGGCGAATAGATTTTAAGATAAGGGGGAAGTTGTACAGGTGTATAAACGTGCACAGATTTTGAAAGTCATACAATATATTATAACGGATTGAATTGTTGGGCTTTTAATTATTGTAAGCCAGCCGGTAAAAAGTATGAACTCAGCTAAAAAGTTAAGACTTCTCTAAGCCGGAGAATTTTCTTAAGAAAACTTGCTTCGTGTCACGCACCTGGCAAAAGACATTGCCATGTTTGTCTGTAGAAGCCGGTACAGGTTGGACAGCCTGTCTCGCTGTTGTCCAGGCGCACAGACAAGAATTTATTTCTGCATTAGTGGTGTGTCGCGTCGTTTCAGGCGAGATTTACGACTTTGAGGTGAATGAGCATATAAAAATAAGGCACACGGGTGAGATATTAAATATGTTTCGGCAGACATACTCTTTTCCGTAACGCGGCGTTAACAAAACGAATCGCGTTAACGGGTAAAGAAATACCTATTTTATAGCCAGGTCCAGGGTGACAGCATGAAAAACAAAATGTTGTTTATGATGTTTACATTACTGGGTGCGCCTGGGTTTGTAATCGCAGGTGATTCAGATTTAGCCAGTTCTGAATATAATTTTGCGATAAATGAATTAAGTAAAGCTTCATACAATCAGGCAGCCATTATTGGTCAACAGGGTTCAGGTAATAATGCTGATGTACGCCAGGGCGGTTCTAAATTGCTGTCCATTATTTCCCAGGAGGGCGGGAATAACCGCGCGCATGTTGATCAGTCAGGGACGTATAACCTTGCTTATATCGATCAGACCGGTAACGGCAACGATGCGAGTATTAAGCAGGGCGCTTTTGGCAACACCGCCATGATTATCCAGAAAGGCTCGGGTAACAGGGCGAATATAACGCAGTATGGTACGCAGAAAACAGCAGTTGTAGTACAGAGACAGTCGCAAATGGCTATTCGCGTTATTCAACGCTAGCGATGTGTGACGCCTTAATCAATCCGATGGGGGTTTACCATGAAACTTTTCAAAGTGGCAGTTATTGCAGCAATCGTAGTTTCTGGCAGTGCTTTCGCAGGTGCGGTACCACAATTTGGCGGCGGCCACGGAGGTGGCTGGGGTGGCGGCAATAACGGCCCTGACTCAACCCTGAGCATTTACCAGTACGGCGGCGGTAACTCCGCGCTTGCTTTGCAGACGGACGCCCGAGATTCTGAATTGACCATTACCCAGCACGGTGGCGGTAACGGCGCAGATGTTGGTCAGGGCTCTGATGACAGTTCTATCGATCTGCTGCAAAAAGGCTTTGGTAACAGCGCCACCATCGACCAGTGGAATAGCAAAGACTCTGTTATCAACGTGAAACAGTTCGGCGGCGGCAACGGCGCGGCGGTAGACCAGACAGCGTCCGGCTCAACGGTGACTGTGCACCAGGTTGGCTTTGGCAACAACGCGACCGCACATCAGTACTGATTCATTTCTGTACCAAAAAACAGGGCACATGCCCTGTTTTTTTTCGGGAGGATCTCATGAGCACCTTCATTCTCCTTGCCGCGCTTGCCAGCCAGATAACGTTCAGCACCTCACAGCAGGCAAATATGACAACCATTATTCCTCAGGTCACGCTGGCAGACGCCTGCGAATGTCAGGTTGAGGTGTTATCTGTCCGACAGGGGCAAGCGGGACAAAGTACATCGCGGCAGAAAAATACTCTTTTTATACCCGCTAATCAGCCGATTGATTTAACGCGAATCAGTTTAAATATTCGTTCAGGGGATGCGGTAAAAATAATCGTCACCGTTTCCGATGGAAAATCGCTTCATTTATCACAGCAGTGGAACGCACCGGCAAGTACGCTTTAATAATTCATGAAATCAATGATTTAATAAAGTGGCGGCGCTGCACAGGTAAGCTATGCTGATATCAAGAACCTAGTCATCGGGTTGCTTAAATTGATACGTCATAACGGAGCGTTTTTACCCCTCAAGGACGAATTTCATTGAGGAGTACAAATAATGTTCAAATCCGCAGCGTGTATTATTTCTGGTCTGGGACTGATCCTGTCCTCTTTTTTATCTCCGGCTTATTCAGCAACTATAGAAAATGGTGGGGTGATTCATTTTCGTGGCGCGGTGGTCGCTGACCCGTGCGAAGTCACGCCCCGGCATCAGCAGTTTGCGATCTCCTGTCCGGAAAATAACCGTATGAAAACGCATACCATCAGTTATGACGAGGCGCTCCGGGGCCATCATCCTCATTCAGCTCTGGCCGCTGTCAGCATGAAATACCTGAATGAACAGAAAACGCTTGCGGTCGTTCAGGTGGATTACCGCTAACCGACGTTTTTTTCACGGCAGTTTTTCTCCTTCTCCCTCTGCGATACACTGATGAAAAAGGCGGGTTGCAGAGGGTGTTTATGAGACCGCAAATCGACGTTATTCATGGCGATATCACGACGGTACACGTTGACGTGATCGTCAACGCAGCCAATTCCTCCCTGATGGGTGGGGGCGGGGTGGACGGTGCCATTCACCGGGCCGCAGGCCCTCAACTCCTTGAAGCATGCAAAACCGTGCGTCAGCAGCAGGGAGAATGCCCGCCGGGGCATGCTGTTATTACGCTTGCAGGCGATCTCCCGGCCAAAGCGGTGATCCATACCGTTGGACCCGTCTGGCACGGTGGCGACCGCCATGAGGCTGAGATTCTGGAGCAGGCGTATCGTAACTGCCTTCGGCTTGCGGCGGATAACGGGTATAAGACCATGGCGTTCCCCGCCATTAGCACCGGGGTATACGGTTATCCAAAGGAAGCGGCAGCTACAATCGCCGTGAATACCGTTTATCACTACCTTTCCCTCAAACCCATGCCGGAAAAAGTCATTTTTGTCTGTTTCGATGAGCACACCGCCGACCTGTATCAGCGGATTTTGACCGCGCGCAGCCAGGCATTTTGATGTCTGAAGTGCAGAAACGGCGCCCTGGAGGCGCCTTTTTGTTATCCCGCTTTAACCTGAGGTTTGCCTGAGAACAGGAAACGCAAAAGCGGGATCCGCAGATGGATTTCATACAACACGATGGCAATGCCAACTACAAAGACCAGGCCGGTGAAGAAGCCCAGCGCATTCGAGGTGATATGCGGCGTAATGTACGCCCCGAAAAACAGCGTCAGCGGATGGTGAACCAGGTAGATAAACAGCGAAGCATTAACGAAATAGGTGACGCGACTGGATTTAAAATTCAGCAGACGATGGCCAAGGGCGAACACCACGTTAACCATCCACAGGCCCATCAGCATCGTTATCACGCTCTCTGTCTCATACATCCACGCGTCCCCGCTGCCATAGCGCTGATTGAGAAGATAGGCGGCAAAGGCCAGCGCAGCACCCACCGCACACCAGGGGGAGGAGGTGGTAAACAGCGCTTTAAGCCGGGGATGAATAAATGCCAGCGCCCCAATCAGGAAGAAGGGAATGTAGAACAGGGTCTGCATCACCACGAAATTAAACAGCCCATCGCTCAGAATGGGAGGGTAGACAATGAGCAGGGTACGCCTGACGGCGGCATACGCGACCCCCAGCGCAAGAAACAGCAGCGACAGCTTGCCCAGGGTGATGTTGGCGAAGAAGGTCGAGGATGCGGTGTTCGCGCGCTGGCGCAGCTGGCTGAAGATCAACAAACTCACCGTGGTTAGCACCACCAGTACCAGCAGGAACCAGAGGTGGGAAATCAGCTCCCAGACCAGGGTGTTGTATTTCTCATAGAAGGAGAGATTCGGCCAGTTTTCCGCCTTGCCTTTAACATGCTGCAACATGATGAACTGCGGCAGCGTCAGCAGCGGAATGGCCGTCAACATCGGTATGCCCACGCGCTCCACGCGCACTTTCCACCATCGTTTGAGGGGATAGCGCAAGAAGAGCATGTAAGAGAAATAACCGGAAATGACAAAAAATACCTGCATGCGGAAGGCATGGATAAAATCATTAAACAGCGTCAGCCACCAGGAGGGCATCTGGCTGTTCACGTGCCAGGTGTGGCTGGAATAGATCAGTGAAATATGAAAAGGGATCCCCAATAGCATGAGCCATGCGCGGATCGAGTCGAGGAAATATTCACGTTGTACAGGGGTTGTGCTCATATAACTTTGCGCATTCTCAGACTTTTCGCCTTATCCCTAAGGCTCATAATGGTTACATTCGGAGCCAACCCTACACCAAGACCGACACCCTGTCTCCAGGATAAGCACGCAAAGTGAAAAGCGGGTTCTTTCATTTGCTTAATCCATGAGCCAGCGAGCTGAACAAAGCAGTGATAATGTTGTCGGATTGCCTGAGTTTCCATTAAAATGGATCGGATCGATATAAGCACACAAAGGGGGAAGTGCTTACTTATTATGAAACATAAACCACAAATGATGAAAATGCGTTGGTTGGGTGTAGCAGTGCTGTTGTCACTGTATACCTCATCTGCACTGGCCTTTAACATCGATGATGTCGCAAAACAGGCTAAATCGATGGCGGGCAAGAGCTACGAAGCGCCAAAAAGTAACCTGCCCTCCGTTTTCCGCGACATGAAATACGCGGACTATCAGCAGATCCAGTTCAATCACGATAAAGCGTACTGGAACAATATTAAAACCCCGTTCAAGCTTGAATTTTACCACCAGGGTATGTACTTCGACACGCCGGTTGCCATCAACGAAGTGACGGCGACCGCGGTACGCAAAATCAAGTACAGCCCGGATTATTTCAATTTTGGCGATGTGCAACACGATAAAGACACGGTAAAAGACCTCGGCTTCGCAGGCTTCAAGGTGCTTTATCCGATTAACAGCAAAGATAAAAACGACGAAATCGTCAGCATGCTTGGCGCCAGCTACTTCCGCGTGATTGGCGCGGGGCAGGTGTACGGGCTTTCTGCGCGCGGTCTGGCAATTGATACCGCGCTGCCATCAGGTGAAGAATTTCCACGTTTTCGCGAGTTCTGGATCGAACGTCCAAAACCAACCGACAAACGTCTGACAATTTATGCTCTGCTGGACTCCCCTCGTGCGACAGGCGCTTATCGCTTCGTGATCATGCCAGGGCGTGACACGGTGGTTGACGTACAGTCTAAAGTTTACCTGCGCGATAAAGTGGGCAAACTGGGCGTCGCGCCGCTGACCAGCATGTTCCTGTTCGGGCCGAACCAGCCCTCTCCGGCGACCAATTTCCGTCCTGAACTGCATGATTCCAATGGCCTCTCCATTCATGCGGGTAACGGCGAGTGGATCTGGCGTCCGCTGAACAACCCGAAACACCTCGCCGTCAGCAGCTTTGCGATGGAAAACCCGCAGGGCTTTGGTCTGCTGCAACGTGGCCGTCAGTTCTCCCGCTTTGAAGATCTGGATGACCGCTACGATCTGCGTCCAAGCGCCTGGGTAACGCCGAAAGGCGACTGGGGTAAAGGCAAGGTTGAGCTGGTTGAAATTCCAACTAACGATGAAACCAACGATAACATTGTGGCGTACTGGACACCGGATCAGCTGCCGGAAGCCGGTAAAGAGATGAACTTCAAGTATGCGATCACCTTCAGCCGTGACGAAGACAAGCTGCACGCACCGGATAACGCGTATGTGATGCAGACGCGTCGTTCGACGGGTGACGTGAAGCAGTCCAACCTGATTCGTCAGCCGGATGGCACGCTGGCATTTATCGTGGACTTCACCGGGCAGGATATGAAAAAACTGGCCCCGGATACTGCCGTGACGGCACAGGCCAGCATTGGCGATAACGGTGAAATCGTTGAGAACACCGTGCGTTACAACCCGGTCACCAAAGGGTGGCGTTTGACCCTGCGCGTGAAGGTGAAAGATCCGAAACAGACCACTGAAATGCGCGCCGCGCTGGTCAGTAACGATAAGCCGCTGAGTGAAACCTGGAGCTATCAGCTACCTGCCAATGAATAATACATCTGAATATATTGATGCCATGCCGCTGACGGACATTGAAAAAGCGGCACTCCCTGCGAGCGACATCCGCGCGGTTCACACCGCGCTGGATGGTGAACATCGTCACTTTTCCCGTGATGATGATACGCCGCTGGGGTCAGTGAAGGCACGTCTGGAGCAGGCATGGCCGGACTCGCTGGCAGAAGGGCAGCTAATCAAGGATGACGAAGGGCGTGACCAGCTACAGGCGATGCCGAAGGCCACGCGTTCCTCCATGTTCCCCGATCCGTGGCGCACCAACCCGGTGGGCCGCTTCTGGGATCGCCTGCGTGGGCGTGACGTGACGCCGCGCTATCTGTCACGTCTGACCAAAGAACAGCAGGCATCCGAGCAGAAATGGCGTACCGTGGGAACGATTCGTCGTTACATTCTGCTGCTGCTGACGCTGGCGCAGACGGTTGTCGCCACCTGGTACATGAAAACCATTCTGCCGTACCAGGGCTGGGCGTTGATTAACCCTGCTGACATGATTGGCCAGGATATCTGGGTCTCCTTCATGCAGCTGCTGCCGTATATTTTACAGAGCGGCATTCTTCTGCTGTTCGCGGTGCTGTTCTGTTGGGTCTCTGCCGGGTTCTGGACGGCGCTGATGGGCTTCCTGCAACTGCTGATGGGGCGTGACAAATACAGCATTTCCGCGTCGACGGTCGGGGATGAGCCCCTCAATCCTGAGCATCGTACCGCGCTGATCATGCCTATCTGTAACGAAGACGTTGACCGCGTATTCGCCGGGCTGCGTGCTACCTGGGAGTCCGTGAAGGCGACCGGTAACGCGGCGCATTTCGACGTCTATATCCTGAGCGACAGCTACAATCCGGATATCTGCGTGGCGGAGCAAAAAGCCTGGATGGAGCTGATTGCCGAGGTGCAGGGCGAAGGGCAGATCTTCTACCGTCGTCGTCGTCGTCGTGTTAAGCGTAAGAGCGGAAACATCGATGACTTCTGTCGTCGCTGGGGTAACCAGTACAGCTACATGGTGGTACTGGATGCAGACTCCGTGATGAGCGGCGACTGCCTGAGCGGGCTGGTCCGTCTGATGGAAGCCAACCCGAACGCGGGAATTATTCAGTCCTCGCCAAAAGCGTCCGGTATGGACACGCTGTATGCGCGCTGCCAGCAGTTTGCGACCCGCGTCTACGGGCCGCTGTTTACTGCCGGTCTGCACTTCTGGCAGTTGGGTGAATCCCACTACTGGGGCCACAACGCCATTATCCGCGTGAAGCCATTCATCGAGCACTGCGCCCTGGCGCCGCTGCCGGGTGAAGGGTCGTTTGCCGGGTCCATTCTGTCGCATGATTTTGTGGAAGCTGCGCTGATGCGTCGCGCAGGGTGGGGCGTCTGGATTGCCTACGATCTGCCTGGCTCGTATGAAGAGCTGCCGCCGAACCTGCTGGATGAGCTCAAACGCGACCGCCGCTGGTGTCACGGTAACCTGATGAACTTCCGCCTGTTCCTGGTGAAAGGGATGCACCCTGTTCACCGTGCGGTGTTCCTGACGGGCGTTATGTCCTATCTGTCTGCGCCGCTGTGGTTTATGTTCCTGGCGCTCTCAACCGCGTTGCAGGTTGTGCATGCCCTGACGGAGCCGCAGTATTTCCTGCAACCGCGCCAGCTGTTCCCGGTGTGGCCGCAGTGGCGTCCGGAGCTGGCGATCGCGCTGTTCGCGTCGACCATGGTGCTGCTGTTCCTGCCGAAGCTGCTCAGTATCATTCTGATCTGGTGCAAAGGTTCGAAGGAGTACGGTGGTTTCTGCCGCGTGACCCTTTCACTGCTGCTGGAAGTGCTGTTCTCGGTCCTGCTGGCGCCGGTGCGTATGCTGTTCCATACGGTGTTTGTGGTGAGCGCGTTTCTGGGATGGGAAGTGGTGTGGAATTCACCGCAGCGTGACGATGACTCTACGCCGTGGAGTGAAGCCTTTATGCGCCACGGCTCTCAGCTGCTGCTGGGCCTGGTGTGGGCCGTTGGTATGGCCTGGCTGGATCTGCGTTTCCTGTTCTGGCTGGCGCCAATCGTCTTCTCGCTGATCCTGTCGCCGTTTGTGTCGGTGATCTCCAGCCGTTCCACGGTGGGCCTGCGTACCAAACGCTGGAAGCTGTTCCTGATCCCGGAAGAGTATTCTCCGCCGCAGGTGCTGGTGGATACCGATACCTATCTGGAGCAGAACCGCAAACGCACGCTGGATGATGGCTTTATGCATGCCGTGTTTAACCCGTCATTCAACGCGCTGGCAACCGCGATGGCGACAGCGCGTCACCGCGCCAGCCAGGTGCTGGAGATCGCCCGCGATCGCCACGTTGAGCAGGCGCTGAACGAGACGCCAGAAAAGCTTAACCGCGACCGTCGTCTGGTGCTGTTGAGCGATCCGGTGACGATGGCACGGCTTCACTACCGCGTGTGGTCCTCTCCGGAGAGATACTCTTCGTGGGTGAACTACTACAAGGACGTGAAGCTCAATCCGCTGGCCCTGAAGGCGAAGTAAGTTGTTAAGTAGGGCGGGTAAGCGAAGCGCCACCCGCCAAATAAAATACCGGCTTAATCGCCGGTATTTTTTTAGAGGTCAGAAATGAAAGTAATCATTGTCGTCATGATGGCATGCCTGCTCAGCGGTTGCGGCAGCATTATCAGCCGCACCATCCCCGGGCAGGGCCACGGGAATCAGTACTACCCCGGCGTACAGTGGGATGTCCGTGATTCCGCATGGCGCTATCTCACCGTGCTCGATCTGCCGTTTTCGCTGATTTTCGACACGCTACTGCTGCCCATCGATGCCAGCCACGGCCCCTACGAGTAGCGGTGACTTATCGCTCGTCCCATTCGTCCGCTGCGGCCTGACCCTCTTCGGTATCCAGCGGCGGTTCGAGCTGAAACTCACCTTCGTCCCATTCGTGCAGCGTATTTTCTTCCAGCCACTCCTGACGTAACTCAATTTCGTCATAGTCGCCGTCGAATACCGCCTGCGCACCTTCACCACTCAGTATCGGCAGACATTCACCATCTTCACCTTCATCAGCAAAGAATTCGGCCTGCCACATAATATCGCCGTCCTGTAGGACGTATTTTTGGATATTGAGTTGTTGCACGTCAGCATCTTCTTCCTCAACGCCGGGATTATCGGCGAGGAACTCTTCGCGAGCGGCATCAATTGCTTCTTCCAGCGTGGCGTACATGGTCATTGGTGTCTCCCTGTTTTTCGTGAAGGTATTCAGGGAAAGAATAGCTGATTATGTGATTTTGCAAGTATGAATGCGAAAATTAGCCGTCACGATGTGGTCTTATTCGCGCCGGGCGTAGCGCCCGGGATAAGCTGAGCCACGAATAAACGGCGTTGAACAGCACGACGCCTGCCGTCACGATAAAGACCGCCCGGAAACCGAAGCTGGCCGAAATCCCCGCGCCAACCAGCGGTCCGGTGACGTTACCCAGATCGCGAAACGACTGGTTATAACTGAAAATACGACCGGCTATCTGGTTGGTGGAGTTATAGACCAGCAGCGTCTGTACAGCCGGGAGTAGCGCACCATCCGCAGCCCCCAGCAGGAAGCGCAGGACGCCGAGCTGCCACGGAGACTGCACCAACGCCATGGGGATCAGCAGCAGGACGGAGACGATCAGGGCGCAGATCAGGATCTTTTCCGGGCCGATACGGTCTCCCAGCTTGCCGAGCCTCGGCGCGCTCAGTAGCGCCGCCACGCCGGGAACAGAGGCGATTAGGCCGCTGATAAAGGCGATATTGCTGACGTTTCCCGCCAGGTCGCGTACGTAGAGCGTCAGTATAGGCGCGATTGAACCGGTGGCCACCTGGATAATCATGGTGGTTACAAACAGGCTCAGCACCAGCTTTCGGTTTTTCAGCGAGGCCAGCACATCCCGGGCGTGCAGCATCTCTTTTTTGGCCACGGGCGTGAAATTCTCGCGGATACAGATAAGCGTCACCAGGAAGCAGAGGAACAGCACGCTGGCGGTAATGAAGAATACCGGCCGCAGTCCGTAGTGGTCGGCCAGCAGCCCGCCCGCCAGTGGGCCCAGCAGTGCGCCGCTTACGCCGCCAGTGGATAGCGTGCCCAACGCCCAGCCGCTTTTCTGGCGCGGGATTTGGGTGGCGATCAGGGCGTTGGCGTTAGGGATAAATCCCCCGAGCAGGCCCAGAAGCGCGCGTAGTATCAGGAACTGCCAGACATTCTGCGCCACCCCCATCAGCAGCATAATGATCGCCATGCCGAGCGCGGAGCGCAGCAGCATAATTTTGCGGCCTTTGCGATCCGCCAGCCCACCCCAGAAAGGCGACGCAATGGCGGAGAACAGGAACGTAATGCTGAACACCAGGCCGGACCACATATTCAGGGCGCTATGTCCGGTGACGCCGAGCTGTTCAACGTAGAGGGGCAGGAAGGGCATCACCAGGCTAAAGGCGGCGCCAGTAAGAAAACAACCCAGCCACGCAACCGTCAGGTTACGTTTCCAGTTTATGGGAGCATCTGTGGGGGACATAACTATCCGCATAATGAGGTGCAGGGTACCGTGAACAGTGAGGTAATAAGCCTGCTAATTATGCGCCCGGGGTATGATTGCCGCAATGACGGGGAGCTTTTAAAGCTAAAACAACATGCGGCCCGGAAGGCCGCACGCAGGTTAATACCGGGAAGGGACGCCCTGAGGCCGAGTTTTAAAGCGGCGATGCAGCCACATGTACTGCTCCGGGGCGAGCATAATGCATTTCTCGACAACGCCGTTCATCCAGCGCGCGGTGGTTTCTGCATCAATCAGCGGTGGCGCGAGTTCCGGCTCCAGCATGATGAGCTGATAGCCTGAACCGTCTGGTTTACGGCGCGGCACAAACGGCACGATAGCCGCTTTGGACATCCGCGCCAGCATCCAGGTCCCGGTGGTCGTCGCTGCATCTTCCACCGCAAAGAACGGGACAAACACGCTGGATTGCGGGCCATAGTCATGATCCGGGGCATACCAGACCACTTCACCTGATTTCAGGGCGCGGATCATCCCTTTCAGGTCTTTGCGATCGATCATGCTTTTATTGGAGCGCATGCGTCCGTTGGTCTGGATCAAATCGATCACCGGATTATCGTTAGGACGATAAACGCCAATACCCGGGGCCTGCATGCCGAACATGCGCGCGCCAATTTCGAGCGTCAGGAAATGAACGCCAATCAGCAGGACGCCAGTCTGGTTGGCCTGAAGAGTATGCACCGGCTCCATGCCGGTCCCGGCCACTTCCGTCCAGCGCGCCATGCGTTTATCCGACCAGAACCAGGCCATACCGGTCTCCATCAGCCCCATGCCGACAGATTCGAAGTTTTTAACCACCATGTCGTGGCGCTCAGATTCACTCATCTGAGGAAAACAAAGCTCAAGGTTACGATACGCGATCCTGGCGCGACGCTTCATAAACTGCTGAGCAATGCGGCCCAGTCCTTTACCCATGCGGAAAATGACGGGATAAGGCAACTGTACAATTAGCCACAACAAGCCAATGCCTGACCATGTTAACCAATAGCGGGGATGCAAAAGCGCGGCAGTAAATTTCGGTAACTGGGTCATGTCTGTCCTGTGTTCTAACGTCCTGAAAGGATATTGTCTCATTTTTTAAGGCATAGCCAAAATGTCTGTCATCGAAACATGAAAGAATATGCAAATGTTAAGTCTGATTAATCAGGTTGACTGAAATGTAGCGTAAATTGTGTGGATGTAAATTGTCTTTGTTTGCTATATCATGCCGACCGATTTTTAATTCTCAACGATTGCAGGACTTGTACACCATGCCAGTGTTACACAACCGCGTTTCGAATGAGATGTTGAAAGCGCGTATGTTGGCCGAAACCGAACCGCGCACAACGATCTCTTTCTATAAGTATTTCACCATCGATGATCCCCAGGCGACCCGCGATGCGCTTTACCAGGCTTTTACCGCCCTGAACGTGTTTGGTCGCGTCTATCTGGCGCGTGAGGGGATTAACGCGCAGATCAGCGTGCCGGAAATCAAGGTCAGTGCTTTCCGCGACCTCCTTTACGGGTTTGATCCGGCGCTTAACGGCGTACGCCTGAACATTGCGCTGGATGATGACGGTAAATCATTCTGGGTGCTGCGCATGAAGGTGCGCGAGCGTATTGTGGCGGATGGCATTGACGATCCGAGCTTCAATGCTGCTAATGTGGGGGAGTACCTCAAGGCCGCTGAAGTGAACGCGATGCTCGACGATCCGGATGCGGTGTTCATTGATATGCGTAACCACTACGAATATGAAGTGGGGCACTTCGAGAATGCGATGGAAATTCCTGCCGACACCTTCCGCGAGCAACTGCCAAAAGCCGTTGAGATGATGCAGGAGCATAAAGACAAAAAGATCGTTATGTACTGCACCGGGGGGATCCGCTGTGAAAAAGCCAGCGCCTGGATGAAGCACAACGGGTTTAATAAAGTCTGGCACATTGAGGGTGGGATCATTGAGTATGCCCGTCGCGCCCGTGAGCAGGGTTTACCGGTGCGTTTTATCGGTAAGAACTTTGTGTTTGACGAGCGTATGGGCGAGCGAATTTCAGAGGACGTGATCGCGCACTGCCACCAGTGCGGTACGCCGTGCGATACGCATACCAACTGCAAAAACGACGGATGTCATCTGCTGTTTATTCAGTGCCCTGCATGTGCCGAGAAGTTTAATGGCTGCTGTAGCGAGCTGTGCAGTGAAGAGAGTATCTTGCCTGAAGAAGAGCAACGTCGTCGCCGTGCCGGACGCGAGAACGGGAATAAGATCTTTAATAAATCCCGGGGCCGACTGAATACCAAACTGGGTATTCCGGACCCGGAGTAAAACACTGCCCGGCGGCGCGAAAGCCTGCCGGGCCTGTTTTATGACTTCTGCTGAACGCCTTCCACCGAAATAATCAACTCAACATCCTGCGATGCCGGGCCTAAATCCGTGGTGATATTAAAATCTTTCAGATGAATTTTGCCTGCGGCTTCAAAGCCAGCACGTTTGCCACCCCACGGATCGTCGCCCTGTCCAATTAATTTGGCATCCAGTGTGACCGGTTTTGTTACGCCGTTCAGCGTCAGATTACCGGTAATAGCGAGCTTATCACCGTCTTTCTTCACCTCTGTCGACGCGAAAGTAGCTTGCGGGAATTTGCCCACGTTCAGAAATTCAGCGCTGCGCAGATGTTTATCACGCTCGGCGTGATTAGTGTCGACGCTGTTGGTATTAATGGTGACGTTCACTTTATCGGCAGCAGGGTTTTTCTCGTCGAAAGTAAATGTGCCATCGAAATCATTGAATGTGCCATATAACCAGCTGTAACCCAGATGCTGAATACGGAAATTGACAAAGGCATGCTGGCCCTCCTTATCAATTTTATAGTCAGCGGCAATGGCCGAACCGGTGGTAAATAGCAGCGAACCTAATGCGATACCCAACAGGCGTTTTTTCATTTTATGCTCCAGAGTCAACTGACGAACGGCCAAGCATGCGCTTCAGCGTATCGTCTTTATCAATAAAGTGATGTTTCAGGGCCGCAAGGCCATGCAGGACAGACAGGATCACCACGCTCCATGCCAGCCACAGATGAACCACACCTGCGGTGTCAGCCTGTGAACCGGCGTCAGCCAGCGTGGCTGGGACGTCAAAAAGCCCAAACACGCTGATCGGTTTACCGTCTGCGGTCGAAATGAGATAGCCGCTGATCAGAATGGCGAACAGCAGGGCATAGAGTGCGATATGTGCGCCAACAGCGCTTATGCGGGTAAGTCGGCCATGGCTTTTGGGCGCTGGAGGGGGCGGAGAGATATGTCGCCAGATCACGCGAAAAACCAGACCCACCATCAGCAGAACCCCAATGCTTTTGTGCAATTCGGGGGCCTGATGATACCAACCGTCATAATAGCTTAATGTCACCATCCAGAGGCCGAGACCAAACATGGCATAAACGGCAAGTGCAAATAGCCAGTGTAAACACATGGATATTATTCCGTAGCGACGGGAGGAGTTACGCCATTGCATATGAATTTCCGTTCTCAAATGACTGAGCAATAAAAATGGACGGGTTAAATAAATAATGCAACTGAAAAAAATGAATAATGTTTTTTATTTAATTTATTTCAGCGAATTTGAATGTGTTTCCGCAATGTATTTCAATCGCTTCGTTCAATAAATTTGAGGTGACGTTTTTTAAAAAATTTAAGTTAAATAAATTTAAAGGAGTGTCAATAAACGTCAGCGAGAATTTTCAGAAGAATACAATATAGATAACGTCAATGATCGCCAGCAGCGACCAAAGAACAATGTAGAGCATAAAATGCTCGCGGATGTTATTGATAAGGTAATTCACCAGTCTGCGCATCATGCCTCTATCGCTAAACAGGCCCCGGTTATTCGGAGCCTGTAGAGGTATTATCGATCAAAGCGCGAGAGCGCGAAGGGCTTGAGATCAAACGAAGGCGCGATCCCCTGCGCAAACTGGGCGGCGATTTCACCTAACACAGAGGCAAATTTAAACCCGTGACCGCTGAGTCCGGTTACGAGCAGGGTGTTATCGTGTCCCGGAAGGGTGTCGATGATAAAATCTTCATCCGGGGTGTTGTCGTAGGTGCACGCTGCGCCGTAAAGCAACCCGCCTACGCCCGGCAGGATATTACGCAGGAACGTGAAGGCTTCGGAACCATCCTGCGGATAAGCACCGTAAGGCTTGCGTTCTTCCGCAGAGGAAATTACCTGTCCGCCGTTATGTTTGCCAATCTTGAGCGCGTCTTTTTCCGAGGGGAAACCGTAGAACTGGTCGCCATTGGGTAACTCGCCTGTAAACGCCGGGAATTTGTTCTGGCTGCTGTAACGCCCGTCAGACTGGAACCAGGAGAAGACTTTTCGCACCGGCTGGATGGGTAGGTCCGGCAGCAGTTTCGTCACCCACGTTCCCGCACTCACCAGCAGACGCGTGGCGGTATATTCACCTTCAGAGGTGGTGACGGTTGAACCCTCTGCATGGTGGGTGATGCCCGTGACCGGACAGTTGAACAACTGCGCGCAGCCCGCTTTGGCGGCGAGATCAATCCAGGTCTTAATGGCCGTTTCGCTGTGCAGTACCCCGGAATTGGCTTCAAACAATCCAATGTAGTCTTCAGGAACAGAAATTTCCGGCCAGCGCGCCATGATGCCGTTTGCATCCAGACGCTCGACGTCCAGGCGGTAGGCTTTCGCGCTCTCCTCGACGGTCGCCAGAAACGTGGAGCTGGCTGGCCCCAGGTTAACGACCCCGGTGCGCTCAAAAATGCGATCTTCGGTGAGGGCGGTCAGCTCATCCCACAGCGTCTGAGCCCGAAGCACCAGCGGTACATAACGTTCACCTTCACCGTAAGCGTGACGGATCAGACGGGTATCGCCGTGATGGCTTCCTTCAGAGTGGGGGGGAAGGTGGGCGTCAATCATCAGCACTTTCAGACCCGCCTGCGTGGCGTAATAACCGGCGGCAGATCCTACGGAGCCGCTTCCGATAATGATTAAATCGTATTTCATAGGCTTCTCTTTACTAACGCTTTGTTAGCAGAGTAATTAACTAAGTGGGCTTATACAAGAGCGAAATAAATAAGGCACCGCGAGGGTGCCTGTTGAGTGAAAAGGGGCATAAGGTCAATGCCGTTTATACTCATTTTCCTGATAGTCGCCAGATTCTATTTTTGCGATGCCTGCTTCTAAAATAGAGATAAACTGACGGGCGACGTCTGTTGTAAGCCACAGCGTCTGTCCAACTTCCGCTTCATCACGGTTTTGCTGATTTGGGGTCTGGTAGTGCAAACGCAGCATCAGCGCATCGTAGCTGTCTACGGTGCTGATATCCCAGCCAACAAGCGGATGGGTCTGGATGACTTCACTATTCTTTTCCATTATAACCCCCTTAATGCGTGTTAGAAGACAACGACTTTGAGGTTCAATGCATGTTTTTCTGAAAGCAATTTCAGTATATCAATTAATAAGGGTTCAGAAGGAAAAAATAAACGGGTAGCAACACATTTTTATGCTTTTTAGGATTGTTCGAACAATAAAACGCCATCTTATTCACGATTTTCTAAGAAGATGCTGAAATATTTTGAACTTTCAGGAGACGAAACGAAAAAAAGCCGGGGCGACCCGGCAAAAAAACACAATGAGGGAGCAAATTTTAATCAGTGATGAACCAGTCGTCGGCGCTTTCCCATGTTTCCTGCAAAATTTCGCTGATGCGTTCTTTGTCTTCTTTCGCGCCGCCGATGACGGAAAGATGGTTTGCTGTCGCATAACGTACCGTTACGGCGCCATCGTTTTCAGGAAAAGTGCTGTTAATACGTCGGGATAGTTCACCCGCCAGAGCGTCGAGTGCGCCAGCAGGCAGGACGGTGGATTTGGCTATGGTGACTTCGATACGCATAAATGCCCCCTGTGTAATATACTGTTTATTTATACAGTTATATTGTCGGTTTGACAACAGGGGGCGCGATTTTTTTAGCGTTTTACCGTCCAGTTTACGGTTTCACCGGCCAGGAAGGGGATCAGCGTATCGTCGGTGAGCGCAATCGACGCTTCAACCTGGCTTTCTTTGCGCTCCAGCTCAATGAACGTGTCATTAACCGGCAGACCGTAGAAACGCGGGCCGTTAAGGGAGCAGAAGGCTTCGAAATGGTCTAACGCATTCATCTCTTCAAACACGGTTGCGTAACTTGCCAGGGCGGTCGGGGCGTTAAAACAGCCTGCACAGCCGCAGCTCGCCTCTTTACGGTGACGGGCATGCGGGGCGGAATCCGTGCCGAGGAACGCGCGCGGGAAGCCGCTGGCGACCAGCTCACGTAGCGCCTGCTGGTGGATGTTGCGCTTGAGGATCGGCAGACAATACAGATGTGGGCGAACGCCGCCCACCAGCATGTGGTTACGGTTAAACATCAGGTGCTGAGGGGTGATGGTGGCGGCAATCAGCTCGTTTCCATCCCGGACATACTCTGCGGCATCTTTAGTCGTAATGTGTTCAAACACCACTTTCAGCCCCGGAAGACGCTGGCGCAGCGGCTCCATGACCGTTTCGATAAAACGTGCTTCGCGATCGAAAATATCAATGTCAGCGTGGGTCACTTCCCCGTGCACCAGCAGCGGCATGCCCAGTTTTTGCATACGCTCCAGAACGGGCATGATGGCGTCAATGCTGGTCACCCCATGGCTGGAGTTGGTGGTGGCATTCGCCGGGTAGAGCTTCGCGGCGGTGAATACACCTTCGTTAAACCCGCGCTCAACTTCATTCGGATCCAGCGAGTCCGTCAGGTAGCAGGTCATCAATGGGGTAAAATCGTGTCCGGCCGGAACGGCGTCAAGGATACGCTGGCGATAGGCAATCGCGGCCTCGACGGTAGTGACTGGCGGAACCAGGTTAGGCATAACAATCGCACGGCCATAAATTTCGCTGGTATACGGCACGACGGTTTTCAGCATGTCGCCATCACGAAGATGGATATGCCAGTCGTCTGGGCGGCGGATTTTGAGAACCTGGGATTGTACAGTCATGGAAGCTCCGGCTTGAAAGAGATCAGTCATAAGAGGGCTGTTTTTGCCGGACACAAATCATAAGCGGAAACGTTTTCGTTTGCACACTATTCCGTTAAAAAAAACGGGCGCCTGAGCGCCCGGAGTGTTTAGTCGGTGAAAGGAATGATGATTTCACCCGGTTTCACCTCTATCCCTTTGGCATATTTTTTCGCCAGAGATTCGCCTTTGCTCTTGTCTTCGCTCAGAACATAGGCAGGCTGTTGGTTAAAGTAGTTCTGCAACGACTGGTTGAGATACGGCATCAGCGTTTGCAGCACCGGTTTCATTTTTTCCGGCGTCGCAACTGCATCGACGATTTCCATCTCTTGCAGGAAAATGGCCCCTTTCTCTTTATTAAAGACCGGCAGCGCCTTGAGCTTCAGCTTGATATCCGCTTTCTGATTGCCGAAGAGCGAGGTCATATCGAGGCTGGCATCGCCGGAAAGGGTGACTTTGTTAGGCTCCTCGCGCCCAATCTGGCTGGCGAGATTCGTCAGGACGATATGCGCATCCGCAAGGCCGGGCACGCCGATATCTTTTGAAAAGTTATTATGTTTTTCCAGCGCCTGATTAATTTCCTGCTCACTGACGGTGTACTGCGTAAGCTGGTTACATCCCACCAGCAGACCACTGACAATTAACGCAGCGGCAATAACGATCTTTTTCATGGCGTTCCTCAACATAAAATCGGCGCATCTGTCCTGATACGCCAGTATGTCAGGGTGATCCAACAGAAACCAGCAGAAAAAACTGATAGTGAAAGAGGGTCAGGCGCCAGGCTCCAGCATCCCGCGGGTGCTGCGTTTATCACTGAACTGCCACCAGAGGGCAATCAGCGTCATAAAGCCGACCATGCCGAGCATGACCCACGGCAGCTCCGGCTGATGGAGCGCTTTTCCGGCATCAAACAGCCAGCCACCACCGGTGTAACCCAGTGCGCCGCCAAGCGCCAGCCCGAGACGGCTGAAGCCCATGTAGCTGCCTCGGGCCCGGGCGTCGGCAAGTGACGCGCTCAGCGTTTCACGGGCTGGCTCGGCAATGATTGAGCCAATATAGAAGGTGCAGATCAGCATAAACAGTTGCTGAAGCGAACTCACCAGGCCGATGGGCATCATGCTCAGCGTCATCAGCAACAGCCCGGCCATCAGACGGTGCTCAAGCCGGAAACGGCGCTCGCTCCAGCGGGCAATCGGATAGAGCAGCGTCAGAGAGAGGCAGGCCTCAATGGCATACATCCATTTCACCGCTGCCGGCGTGCCGGCAATATCGTTAACCATAATGGGCAGCATCAGCATGACCTGCACGGCGAGCATGTAGTAGCCGGTCAGGGTTAACACATAGGTGACGAAGCGTTTATCGCTCAGCACGCGGTCAAGCCCTTCCCGCACAGGCGCCTTCACCGTCGACAGCTTCCACGCGGGCAGAAACAGACCGTTAAACAGCGCGCAGAGAATAAACAACACCGCGCCGGTGGCGCAGACCAGGCGGAAATCGTATTGCAGCAGCCAGCTTCCCAGCAGGGCGCCCACCACCGCGCCAGCGCTGTCCTGCATCATCAAAATGGAGAAGAAGCGCCCCCGGTGTTGCGGACGGATAAGCTTAACCACCAGCGCGGTACGCGGTGGGTCGAAAAGGGTGCCGCCAATCCCGGAAAGGAAACAGGAGAACCACAGCAGCCAGGGTTCATGAGCGATTGCCATGGTGGCGAATCCCGCCGCACGTAACAGCATGCCGGTGACGATCATCGGTTTCGCGCCGAAGCGGTCGGCTATTGCGCCGCCAAACACGCCCAGACCCTGTTGTACAAACTGGCGTAGACCCAGCGCGATCCCGACCATCAATGCCGCCCAGCCCATTTGATCGACAAAACGAATCGATATAAGCGGAAAAACGACAAAAAAGCCGAGCACGACCAGCATGTTATCGACGAGCAGGAAATATTTACCCAGGCTCCTGGCCTGTGATACGCGGGACATTTCCCCTCCAGGGAAAATAAAAGATGAGCACGCTAACATTCTGCGGTGTCGCCGGGCTTTTTCCCATACCCGCTGGCGACAATATTTTTTTATCAAAAAGGTGCTTTGATAGAGAGTTCTCATCGAAAAATGTGAAAAGCGATCAAAATGGTATGTCACTGTTTTCACAGAAGGCACAGGCGCAGGTATAGTAAAGCTAACAGGCAGAGCAGAAGCGACGGGAAGGAGTGGTAACGATGTTTGGCTATCGCAGTAATGTGCCAAAAGTGCGTCTGACGACGGACAGGCTGGTCGTTCGTCTGGTGCATGAGCGTGATGCCTGGCGTCTGGCGGATTATTACGCCGAGAATCGCCAGTTTTTAAAACCCTGGGAACCCGTTCGGGACGAGAGCCACTGCTACCCCTCTGGCTGGCAGGCGCGCCTCAGTATGATTGCGGAATTTCATAAACAGGGAAGTGCGTTTTATTTCGCGCTTCTCGATCCGGAAGAGAAAGAGATCGTTGGCATTGCCAATTTTTCAAACGTGGTACGCGGGTCGTTTCACGCCTGTTACCTCGGGTATTCCATCGGTCAGAAATGGCAGGGGCAGGGGCTCATGTTTGAGGCGCTGACGGCGGCGATTCGCTACATGCAGCGCACGCAACATATCCATCGCATTATGGCCAACTACATGCCGCACAATAAGCGCAGCGGCGATCTGCTGGCCCGCCTGGGGTTTGAGAAAGAGGGCTATGCCAAAGATTATCTGCTGATTGACGGCGAGTGGCGGGACCATGTGCTCACCGCGCTCACCACGCAGGAGTGGACCGCGGGTCGTTAAGGAGAAAAAATGAAATATCAGTTAAATGGCGCCGAAGCGCGCGTGGTCGGCTGCCTTCTGGAAAAGCAGGTCACCACGCCGGAACAGTATCCTCTGTCCGTGAATGCCGTCACGATGGCCTGCAACCAGAAGACGAACCGTGAGCCGGTGATGAACCTTGGCGAGCACGAGGTGCAGGATACCCTTGACGAGCTGGTGAAGCGCCACTACCTGCGCACCGTCAGCGGCTTCGGTAATCGCGTCACTAAATATGAACAGCGCTTTTGTAATTCCGAATTTGGTGATTTAAAACTCAGTGCCGCGGAAGTGGCAGTGATCACCACGCTGCTGCTGCGCGGGGCGCAGACGCCGGGTGAACTGCGCACACGCGCCTCCCGCATGCATGAGTTTCAGGATATGCAGGACGTTGAACAGACGCTGGAGCGATTAGCCTCACGCGAGGACGGTCCTTACGTGGTGCGTCTGCCCCGCGAGCCGGGCAAGCGTGAAAGCCGCTACATGCACCTGTTTAGCGGCGACGTTGAGCCCTCTGCGCTGGTCGTAGAATCCGACACGCCAGCATCAAACGACAGCCTGACCGCGCGCGTGGCAGCCCTGGAAGACGAGGTTGCCGGGCTGAAGCAGCGTCTGGATGCGTTACTCGCACATCTGGGAGATTAATCGTGACAACATTCCGCATTGGTGTTGTGGGGCTGGGAGGGATTGCGCAAAAAGCCTGGCTGCCCGTTTTAGGCGCCGCGTCCGACTGGACGCTGCAAGGGGCGTGGTCGCCCACCCGCGAGAAAGCAGAGCGCATCTGCAAAACCTGGCGCATCCCTTATGCCGGTTCGCTACAGGATTTAGCCCGTGAATGTGATGCGGTATTTGTGCATACCTCAACCGCGACGCACTACCAGGTGGTGAGCGAGTTGCTGAACGCAGGCGTTCACGTCTGCGTGGATAAACCCCTGGCGGAAAATGTACAGGATGCTGAACGACTGATTGAGCTGGCCGCGCGTAAAAAGCTGACGCTGATGGTCGGCTTCAACCGCCGTTTTGCGCCGCTCTATCAGCAGCTTAAAGCGCAGTCCGGCTCGTTCGCCTCTCTGCGTATGGATAAGCACCGTACCGACAGCGTGGGGCCTAACGACCTGCGCTTCACGCTGCTGGATGATTATCTCCACGTCGTGGATACGGCCCTGTGGCTGAGTAACGGAAAAGCCCAGCTGCAAAGCGGCACGCTGCTGACCAACGAGCAGGGTGAGATGGTTTACGCCGAACATCATTTTGCCGTTGAGCATTTGCAGGTGACGACCAGCATGCATCGTCGGGCGGGCAGCCAGCGCGAGTCCGTGCAGGCCGTTACGGATGGCGCGCTGTATGACGTCACCGATATGCGAGAGTGGCGGGAAGAGAAGGGCAATGGCGTGGTCGCGTTACCGGTTCCCGGCTGGCAAAGCACCCTGGAGCAGCGTGGCTTCGTGGGCTGCGCGCGTCACTTCATCACCTGCGTGCAGAATCAGACGGTTCCTGAAACGTCCGGGGAGCAGGCTATTCTGGCGCAGCGCATTGTGGAACGACTCTGGCGCGAAGCCATGTCGGAATAACGCGTTGTAACATCTGCCGATAGTAATTCGTTGAAATCCGGTTAGACTAAGCGCCGCTTGTTGGCTTTGCCGGGTGGCGCTAACGCTTGCCCGTCCTGGAAATCCGTAGGGTTGTGGAACTTCACGTTAATGAACTTATTAAAATCGCTGGCGGCCGTCAGCTCGATGACCATGTTTTCCCGCGTGCTTGGCTTTGCGCGCGATGCCATTGTGGCAAGGGTTTTTGGCGCCGGGATGGCGACTGACGCCTTTTTCGTCGCCTTTAAGCTGCCAAACCTGCTGCGCCGTATTTTTGCCGAAGGGGCCTTTTCACAGGCATTTGTTCCGATCCTCGCAGAATATAAAAGCAAACAGGGCGAAGATGCCACCCGCGTCTTTGTGGCCTACGTTTCCGGATTACTGACGCTGGCGCTGGCGATCGTGACCGTCCTGGGGATGCTGGCAGCGCCCTGGGTGATCATGGTGACGGCGCCGGGTTTTGCTGACACAGCGGATAAATTTACCCTGACCACCCAACTGCTGCGTATAACCTTCCCCTATATTCTGCTGATTTCGCTGGCGTCGCTGGTGGGTGCCATCCTGAATACCTGGAACCGCTTCTCCGTTCCGGCCTTTGCCCCCACGTTCCTCAACGTCAGCATGATTGGCTTTGCGCTGTTCGCCGCGCCGCATTTTAACCCACCGGTGCTGGCGCTGGCCTGGGCCGTGACCGTCGGCGGCGTGTTACAGCTTGCTTACCAGCTTCCGCACCTGAAAAAAATCGGCATGCTGGTTCTGCCGCGCATTAATTTCAAAGATGCGGGCGCAATGCGCGTTATCAAACAGATGGGACCGGCGATACTCGGCGTGTCCGTTAGCCAGATCTCGCTGATCATCAATACCATCTTCGCCTCTTTCCTGGTGTCGGGCTCGGTGTCCTGGATGTACTACGCCGATCGTCTGATGGAGTTTCCATCCGGGGTGCTGGGCGTGGCGCTGGGGACTATTCTGCTGCCGTCGCTGTCGAAAAGTTTCGCCAGCGGCAACCACGATGAATACTGCCGCCTGATGGACTGGGGCCTGCGTCTCTGTTTTCTGCTGGCGCTGCCAAGCGCGGTGGCGCTGGGGATCCTGGCGAAACCGCTGACGGTGTCGTTGTTCCAGTATGGAAAGTTCACCGCCTTTGATGCCGCCATGACCCAGCGTGCGCTCGTAGCCTACTCGGTGGGGCTGATGGGGCTGATTGTCGTGAAGGTGCTTGCGCCCGGTTTCTATTCACGTCAGGACATCAAAACGCCGGTTAAGATTGCCATTGTGACGCTGATCATGACGCAGCTGATGAACCTGGCGTTTATTGGACCGCTGAAACACGCGGGGCTGTCACTGTCGATTGGTCTGGCGGCCTGTCTGAACGCCGGGCTGCTGTACTGGCAGCTGCGCAAGCAGGATATCTTCACACCGCAGCCGGGCTGGGCAAGCTTCCTGCTGCGTCTGGCGATTGCGGTAGTGGTGATGGCGGCCGCGCTGGTTGGCATGTTGTATGTCATGCCTGAGTGGGCGCAGGGCACCATGCCTTACCGCCTGATGCGTCTGATGGCCGTGGTGGTGGTCGGTGTGGTGGCGTACTTTGCCACGCTGGCAGTGCTTGGCTTCAAAGTGAAAGAGTTCACCCGCCGCACGGTATAAACGCCAAAAGGGGAGTTCACCAGAAGGTGCTCCCCGCTTCATGACGTGCCGCTACTGCGTCAAATCGAAATCTTTTTCCCACCCGTGATACGTGCCGTGGCCGTCTGACCATCCGCACCGTACAGCCCCGGCTCTTTATAGGGCTTTAACACTTCAAGCGCCTGCTGATTACGGATAATCTGTCCTTCCAGCAGCCAGCCGTTATGCTGGTTGAGATCGCGAAGATGCTGGGTTTTTTCTGTAATGGTCTGCCAGCGTTCGTTGATCTCATCATTGGCGCTGCGTTTCGCGTCTTGCTCAGCGCGTCGCTGTTTTTCCAGATAATCCAGGGTCGCCAGCAGCGAGCTTTTATCTTCAGTTATGCGTTGCAACGCGCTGCCGTTGATTTGACCAGAAGAGAGGTGGTGCTGTTCTGCATCCATCACCGTTTTCAGGTCGTTCAGGACCACCGTCATCTGATCCAGTATTTCTGACAGTCGACTCATACGGTTAGTTACTCTGGAGGAAACTCTGTGCGTCCTGAATCAGCGCATCAGCGATTTTGCTGGTATCCATTTTCAGTTCGCCGTTACGGATAGCCGTTTTCAGCGCTTCAACACGTTCCATGTTGATATCGCTGCTGCCTGGCTGCATCAGCTTCGACTGCGCATCGCTCAGCGTGACGCTGGTGCTGTTAGCCGTCGACGTTTTTTCCAGACGCGTTTTTTGCGGGGCAGCCTCATTCGTTTCGCGAGGTTGTACAGTGCTAACCGGCTTCAGGGCTGATGTACGATCAATGCTCATAGTGTTGTCCTCATCGAGGGTTCGCGGCGTTTGCGCCTGACATCATCATTTGTTGAATATTTATCGGCAGTCGCCGCGAAATCTTTAAAAAGATTACAGGTTAATCAGAATATTCCCATCAGGACCGACCGTGCCGCTGACCACCTGGCCTGAGGACATTCTGACCCGGGCATTTTGTGCCACTGCGGCATTATTCAGCGCTTTTCCTTCACTGTTGATACTAAAGCCTTCGCCATTGGCGACCACCATCACCTGTTGTCCTGCTTTCACCCGCCACGCCTGGCGCAGCATGGATAGCTGTATCGCCTGTCCAGGAGCGACATCGCGCAGGCTGACCGCCTCCTGAGCCTGGTTGATATCCAGCATCGTCCGCGGTGGAAGCTGATCCAGACGGCCTCGCTTCAGCGTTACGCTGTCAGGTTGCAGCAGGCTGCCCCGGGGAATGGGAACGGCGGCGACAACATAATTGCCCGTCGCCTGAACCGCAACCTGTAAATAGCGTTTTTCGTTGGCGCAACGCGCCAGCACGTTCACGTTGCCCCATAAGCGGGTGCTGCCGGTCACGCTAAATGACGGGGCTTCGCAGGAAGGGTAAAGGTTAGGCGGGGTGCGCACGGTCACGCGTACGTCATCGCTGAAACCGGCCAGCTTCTGCGCAAAGAATGCATTGAGCTGGTCTTCTAACCCCTCAGCCTGCACCAGAGGGCTTAAAAGCAGTAGGGTCGCCGCCAGGCCACGTTTAAAAGTCCGCATCGCACGTTCCACCATGTCCAGAATTTAGCAAATTCTACCCGCAGTGGTTTTCCATCAACGCAACAAATAGCGACGCATTTTGCGCTTATTCCGTCGATAGGGGAGACGGGGTGAGATTTAAGCTGTGAACTGAAATTTTCTCATCAGCGGAGGAGACATGCTCGATAAACTCGACGCCGCGTTACGTTTTCAGCAGGAAGCGCTCAATTTACGCGCCCAGCGGCAGGAGATTTTAGCCGCCAATATCGCCAACGCGGATACCCCCGGGTATCAGGCGCGCGATATTGATTTTTCCAGTGAACTCAAAAAAGTGATGGAGCGTGGACGTGCCGAAGGAACGGGTGTCTCACTGGCCCTGACATCCTCACGTCATATTCCCGCTCAGGCGATGACCGCGCCAACGACCGACCTGCTTTACCGTATTCCCGATCAGCCCTCACTTGATGGCAATACCGTCGACATGGACCGGGAGCGCACACAGTTTGCCGATAACAGCCTGCAATACCAGACAGGTCTGACGCTACTCGGCGGGCAAATTAAAGGCATGATGACCGTCCTACAGGGGGGCAATTAGTAAATGGCCTTGCTGAATATTTTTGATATCGCCGGTTCGGCATTAACGGCGCAGTCCAAACGACTGAACGTGGCCGCCAGTAACCTGGCCAACGCCGACAGCGTGACCGGCCCTGACGGGCAACCGTATCGCGCTAAACAGGTTGTCTTCCAGGTTGATGCTGCACCGGGTGCGGCAACGGGCGGCGTAAAAGTGGCGGACGTGGTTGAGAGCCAGGCACCCGACAAGCTGGTTTACGAGCCTGGCAACCCGCTCGCGGATGCCAGCGGCTACGTGAAAATGCCGAACGTGGATGTGGTCGGGGAGATGGTGAACTCCATGTCCGCGTCGCGCAGTTACCAGGCAAATGTCGAAGTGCTTAATACCGTGAAGAGCATGATGCTCAAAACACTCACTCTCGGCCAGTAAAGGAGACACGCATGTCCATCGCCGTAAACGTGAATGACCCGACAAATACCGGCGTCAACAGCACCAGCAGTGCGACCGGTTCCAGCTCTCTCACCGGGAGCAATGCCTCCGATTTACAGAGCAGCTTTCTGACCCTGCTGGTGGCACAGCTGAAAAATCAGGACCCGACCAATCCGATGCAGAACAACGAACTGACCACGCAGCTTGCGCAGATCAGTACCGTCAGCGGCATTGAGAAACTGAACACCACGCTCGGCTCGGTCTCCGGTCAAATCGATAACAGCCAGTCCTTGCAGGCCGCCAACCTGATCGGTCACGGGGTGATGATCCCGGGGACCACGATTCTGGCGGGCACCAGCACTACCGATGGCACGTCCACCACCACCACGACGCCGTTTGGCGTTGAGTTGCAGCAGCCAGCCGACAAAGTCACCGCCACAATCAAAGACGCCAGCGGCAACGTGGTGCGCACGATTGAGATTGGCGAGCTTAAAGCGGGCGTTCATACCTTTACCTGGGATGGCAGCCTGACCGACGGCACTAAAGCGCCTAACGGCTCGTATCAGGTTGCGATTAGCGCCAGCAACGGCACCACTCAGCTGGTGGCTCAGCCGCTACAGTTTGCCCTGGTTCAGGGCGTCATCAAGGGTAGCGATGGCAACAAACTGGATTTGGGTACCTCCGGTACCACCACACTCGACGAAGTTCGGCAGATTATCTAAGCCTTAATACTTATCAGGAGTAAGTCATGGCCTTTTCTCAAGCGGTCAGCGGCCTGAATGCTGCGGCCACCAACCTGGACGTCATTGGCAACAACATCGCCAACTCCGCGACCTATGGTTTTAAATCCGGTTCTGCGTCTTTTGCAGATATGTTTGCAGGCTCTAAAGTGGGTCTGGGCGTGAAGGTTGCGGGTATCACCCAGGACTTCACCGACGGGACGACCACCAACACCGGTCGCGGTCTGGACGTCGCCATCAGCCAGAACGGTTTCTTCCGTATGGTGGATGCCAACGGTTCCGTGTTCTACAGCCGCAACGGCCAGTTCAAGCTGGATGAAAACCGTAACCTGGTGAACATGCAGGGGCTTCAGTTAACCGGTTATCCGGTTGCCGGCACGCCGCCTACGGTGCAAACCGGTGCGAATCCGCAGGCGATCTCCATCCCAACGACGCTGATGGCGGCGAAGTCCACCACCACGGCCTCTCAGCAGATCAACCTGAACTCCACCGATACCGCGCCAACCGTCGCCTTCGATCCGTCCAACCCTGACTCTTACAACAAGAAAGGCACCGTGACGGTGTTTGACAGTCAGGGTAATGCGCACAACATGAACCTGTTTTATGTCAAAAACGAGACGCCAGCTAACTCCTGGAAAGTGTATTCGCAGGACGGCAGCGTAGCGGGAGATGCAGCGAAACTGGCAACCACGCTGACCTTTAACGAGAGTGGTGTGCTGACGGGTGGCGATGATATCAAGATCACAACGGGCACCGTTCCGGGCGCGACGCCAGCCACGTTTGACATGAGTTTCGCCAACTCCATGCAGCAAAACACCGGTGCGAACAACATCGTGGCGACGAGCCAGAACGGTTATAAGCCGGGCGATCTGGTGAGCTACCAGATCAACGATGACGGTACCGTTGTCGGTAACTATTCGAACGAACAGACCCAGGTGCTGGGCCAGATCGTGCTGGCAAACTTCGCCAACAACGAAGGCCTGAAATCCGAAGGGGATAACGTCTGGTCTGCCACGCAGTCTTCCGGTGTTGCCCTGCTGGGTACCGCGGGTTCCGGTAACTTCGGCACGCTGACTAACGGCGCGCTGGAAGCCTCCAACGTCGATCTGAGTAAAGAGCTGGTGAACATGATCGTCGCGCAACGTAACTACCAGTCCAACGCGCAGACCATCAAAACCCAGGATCAGATCCTCAACACGCTGGTTAACCTGCGTTAAGCAGCTGACGGGAAAGCGCAATGGATCACGCAATATATACAGCGATGGGCGCAGCAAGCCAGACGCTCAATCAGCAGGCTGTTACCGCCAGCAACCTGGCAAACGCCTCCACGCCAGGTTTTCGTGCGCAGCTCAACGCGCTGCGTGCGGTGCCGGTAGAAGGTCTGTCATTGCCTACGCGTACGCTGGTCACCGCCTCCACGCCGGGCGCCGACATGACGCCAGGCCAGATGGATTACACCGCGCGTCCGCTGGACGTTGCCCTTCAGCAGGACGGCTGGCTGGCGGTGCAAACGGCGGACGGCGGGGAAGGGTATACCCGCAACGGTAATATCCAGGTAAGCGCCACCGGGCAGCTGACGATTCAGGGGCATCCGGTGATGGGCGAAGCCGGTCCGTTGACGGTGCCGGAAGGGTCCGAGCTGACCATTGCGGCAGACGGGACCATCTCGGCGTTAAATCCGGGCGACCCGGCGAACACCGTTGCGCCTGTCGGTCGTCTGAAGCTGGTGAAAGCGGAAGGCAACGAAGTGCAGCGTGGCGATGACGGGATGTTCCGTCTGACCCAGGCGGCGCAGGCCACGCGTGGCGCCACGTTACAGGCCGACCCGACCATCCGCGTGATGTCCGGCGTGCTGGAAGGCAGTAACGTCAAACCGGTCGAAGCCATGACCGACATGATCGCCAGCGCCCGCCGCTTCGAAATGCAGATGAAAATTATCAGCAGCGTCGATGAAAACGCAGGCAAGGCTAACCAACTTCTGGCTATGAGTTAACAGGACTCCCTATGATCAGTTCTTTATGGATCGCGAAAACCGGTCTGGACGCACAGCAAACCAATATGGATGTGATTGCCAACAACCTGGCAAACGTCAGCACCAATGGTTTCAAGCGCCAGCGTGCGGTTTTCGAAGATTTGCTTTATCAAACGATTCGTCAGCCAGGGGCGCAGTCTTCTGAGCAAACCACGCTGCCGTCCGGTCTGCAAATTGGTACCGGCGTGCGCCCGGTCGCCACCGAGCGTCTGCACAGCCAGGGCAACCTGTCCCAGACCAACAACAGTAAAGACGTTGCCATTAAAGGTCAGGGTTTCTTCCAGGTGCAGCTGCCTGACGGGACCTCCGCCTATACCCGCGATGGTTCGTTCCAGGTGGATCAGAACGGCCAGCTGGTGACGGCGGGCGGTTTCCAGGTTCAGCCTGCGATCACCATACCGGCGAACGCGCTGAGTATCACCATTGGTCGTGACGGTATCGTCAGCGTCACTCAGCAAGGTCAGGCCGCGTCGGTCCAGGTTGGACAGCTCAACCTGACCACCTTCATGAACGATACCGGACTGGAAAGCATCGGCGAGAACCTCTACACCGAAACGCAGTCTTCCGGCACGCCAAATGAAAGTACCCCGGGCCTGAACGGGGCGGGGCTGCTGTATCAGGGGTATGTGGAAACCTCGAACGTTAACGTGGCGGAAGAGCTGGTGAATATGATCCAGGTCCAGCGCGCCTATGAAATTAACAGTAAAGCAGTGTCGACGACCGACCAGATGCTGCAAAAACTGACGCAACTCTAAGGTGTAGCCCGGTGCGGTAAACGTCGCACCGGCTCCCTGTTTTCGAAGATGAAGGCAATGCAAAAAAACGCGGCGTTTCGTTATCCGATCCTGACTGTTCTGGCCGTCACCCTCAGCGGGTGTGCCTGGATCCCGTCTAAACCATTGGTACAGGGTGCGACTACCGCCCAACCCGTTCCCGGCCCCGCGCCGGTGGTGAACGGCTCTATTTTCCAGACCGCGCAGCCGATTAACTACGGTTATCAGCCGCTGTTTGAAGACCGTCGTCCGCGTAACGTTGGCGATACGCTGACCATTGTGTTGCAGGAAAACGTCAGTGCGAGTAAGAGCTCGTCGGCGAACGCCAGCCGCGACGGCAAAACCAATTTTGGCTTCGACACCGTGCCGCGCTATCTGCAAGGGCTGTTCGGCAACGCCCGTGCGGATGTGGAAGCCTCCGGCGGCAACACCTTTAACGGTAAAGGTGGCGCGAACGCCAGCAACACCTTCAGCGGAACGTTGACGGTAACAGTTGATCAGGTTCTGGTGAACGGCAACCTGCACGTGGTGGGCGAAAAACAGATCGCCATTAACCAGGGTACGGAATTCATTCGCTTCTCCGGTGTGGTTAACCCTCGCACTATCAGCGGCACCAACACCGTACCGTCCACCCAGGTGGCGGATGCGCGCATTGAGTACGTCGGCAACGGCTACATCAACGAAGCGCAAAATATGGGCTGGCTGCAACGCTTCTTCCTTAACTTATCGCCGATGTAAGCGAGGTGACCTATGTATAAATTTCTCTTCGCCGTGGCGCTGTCGCTGGTCGCTACCGTTGCGCAGGCCGATCGCATACGCGATCTCACCAGCGTGCAGGGCGTGCGCGAAAACTCGCTGATTGGCTACGGCCTGGTGGTGGGGCTGGATGGGACGGGTGACCAGACGACCCAGACGCCGTTCACCACCCAGAGCCTGAACAACATGCTCTCGCAGCTCGGTATTACCGTACCGGCCGGGACCAACATGCAGCTGAAAAACGTGGCGGCCGTGATGGTGACCGCGTCTTATCCGGCCTTTGCGCGTCAGGGGCAGACCATCGACGTGGTTGTCTCGTCGATGGGTAACGCCAAAAGTCTGCGCGGCGGTACGCTGTTGATGACGCCGCTGAAAGGCGTCGACAGCCAGGTGTATGCTCTGGCGCAGGGCAACATTCTGGTTGGCGGAGCAGGCGCGTCGGCGGGTGGCAGCAGCGTGCAGGTGAACCAGCTGAACGGGGGACGTATTACCAACGGCGCGATCATCGAACGTGAGCTGCCGACCCAGTTCGGCACCGGCAACACCATTAACCTGCAACTGAATAACGAAGACTTTACGATGGCGCAGCAGATCGCTGACACCATCAACCGCAGCCGGGGCTACGGCAGCGCCACCGCGCTGGATGCCCGTACCGTGCAGATCCGCACGTCAACCGGCAGCAGCAACCAGGTGCGGTTGCTGGCCGATATCCAGAATATGGAAGTGAACGTGCCGGTGCAGGATGCGAAAGTCATTATCAACTCCCGTACCGGCTCGGTGGTGATGAACCGCGAAGTGACGCTGGACAGCTGCGCCGTGGCGCAGGGCAATCTCTCCGTCACGGTTAACCGCTCGGCCAACGTCAGCCAGCCGGATACCCCGTTTGGTGGCGGTCAGACGGTAGTGACCCCGCAGACGCAGATTGATTTGCGACAGAGCGGCGGTTCGTTGCAGAGCGTGCGCTCCAGCGCCAACCTGAACAGCGTGGTGCGTGCTCTGAATGCGCTGGGTGCAACGCCAATGGATCTGATGTCCATTCTGCAATCCATGCAAAGTGCAGGCTGCCTGCGCGCCAGACTGGAAATCATCTAAATGCTGACCGATAGCAAACTGTTGACCAGTGCCGCCTGGGATGCCCAGTCGCTCAACGAGCTGAAAACCAAAGCGGGCAAGGATCCGGCGGCGAATATCCGCCCGGTTGCCCGTCAGGTGGAAGGCATGTTCGTACAGATGATGTTGAAAAGCATGCGTGAAACCCTGCCGAAAGATGGCATGTTCAGCAGTGATTCCACGCGGCTTTACACCAGCATGTACGATCAGCAGATTGCCCAGCAAATGACCGCCGGAAAGGGGCTCGGCCTGGCGGACATGATCGTGAAGCAGACCGCAGCCGCTCAGGGGCTCCCGCCTGAAGAGGCCCCGCCGCAGGTGCCGCTGAAGTTTGATCTCGAAAAGGTGACCAGTTATCAAAATCAGGCGCTGACGCAGATGGTGCGTAAGGCGATGCCGAAGCCGGCAGAAACGCGTGACGAGCCGCTCTCCGGCGACAGCAAAGACTTCCTGGCGCAGCTCTCCCTGCCGGCGCGTCTTGCCAGTGAAGAGAGCGGCGTGCCGCACCATCTGATTCTGGCGCAGGCGGCGCTGGAGTCGGGCTGGGGGCAACGTCAGATCCGCAGGGAGAACGGTGAGCCGAGCTTCAACATCTTTGGCGTGAAGGCCACCTCCAGCTGGAAAGGGCCGACCACCGAGATCACCACCACCGAATATGAGAACGGTGCGGCAGTGAAGGTGAAAGCCAAATTCCGCGTCTACAGCTCGTATCTGGAAGCGTTGTCGGATTATGTCGGGCTGCTGAGCCGGAATCCGCGCTACACCGCCGTGACCCAGGCCGCCACGCCAGAGCAGGGCGCTCAGGCATTGCAGAATGCTGGCTACGCGACCGATCCAAACTATGCGCGCAAGCTGACCAGCATGATCCAGCAGCTGAAATCCATGTCTGAGAAGGTCAGCAAAGCGTATAGCACAGATCTCGAAAATCTGTTCTGAAAGTTCTCAAGTCCCGGTGGAGGTTGCCGATAACCTTCATCAGGACTCGTGTCTGAACGTATAAAAGGAACCCCCATGTCCAGTTTGATTAACAGCGCCATGAGTGGCCTCAGTGCTGCGCAGTCGGCACTCAATACCGTCAGTAATAATATTTCAAGCTACAACGTGGCAGGTTATACCCGCCAGACCACCATTCTGGGGGCATCAAACAGCACCCTGACCGGCGGTGGCTGGGTGGGTAACGGGGTCTATGTCTCCGGTGTTCAGCGTGAATATGATGCGTTTATCACCAACCAGCTGCGCGCGGCGCAGAACCAGAGCAGTGGGCTGACCACGCGCTACCAGCAGATGTCAAAAATTGACGACGTGCTTTCTGATACCACGAACTCGCTTTCTGCCAACCTCCAGGATTTCTTTAAAAGCCTGCAAACGCTGGTGAGTAACGCAGAAGATCCGGCTGCTCGCCAGACGGTACTCGGGAAGGCGGATGGTCTGGTAAACCAGTTTAAAACCAACGATCAATATCTCCGCGATCAGGATGCGCAGGTCAATACGGCGATTTCTACCAGCGTCGATCAGATCAATAACTACGCGAAACAGATTGCCAATCTTAACGATCAGATCTCCCGGCTGACTGGCGTCGGTGCGGGCGCATCCCCGAATGAACTGCTCGATCAGCGCGATCAGCTGGTGAGTGAACTGAACAAGATTGTCGGTGTGGACGTCACCGTACAGGACAGCGGCACCTACAACATCTCTATCGCCAACGGTTACACCCTGGTACAGGGCAGCAACGCCAGCCAGCTGGCGGCGGTGAAATCCAGTGCGGACCCAGCGCGTACAACAATTGCGTATGTGGATACCGCAGCGGGCAACGTGGAGATCTCAGAAAAACAGATCACCACGGGGTCGCTTGGGGGGCTGTTAACGTTCCGTTCTCAGGATCTGGATCAGGCGCGAAACACCCTTAACCAGATGGCGCTGGCGTTTGCGGATGCCATGAATACCCAGCACCAGGCTGGCTTTGATGCCAACGGGGATGCAGGCGGCAAGCTGTTTGATTTTGGCTCTCCGGCAGTGCTGAGTAACGGTAAAAACACCGGAAGCGCGTCCGTTACGGCCACGATGACGGACAGTACAAAGGTTCAGGCGACAAACTATAAAGTTGAGTACAACGGTACTGACTGGACAATCACGCGTCTGTCGGACAATACCAGCTTCACGGCCAAGCCTGACGCCAGCGGTAATCTGTCGTTTGATGGTCTCAACGTTAAGATTAGCGGCTCAGCCGATAATAAAGACAGTTTCATCGTCAAACCGGTGAATGACGTCATTGTGAATATGGACGTAGCGATCAGCGACGAATCCAAACTGGCGATGGCCTCCGCGAAAGGAAGCGGCGAAAGCGACAATACCAATGGCCAGAAGCTGCTGGATTTACAGAGCGCCAAATTGGTGGGAGGGAACAAAACCTTTAACGATGCTTATGCCGCGCTGGTCAGTACGGTGGGCAGCACCACGGCGTCGCTGAAAACCAGCAGCGAAACCAAAGTCAACGTGGTGACGCAGCTGACCAAACAACAGCAGTCAATCTCCGGGGTTAACCTGGATGAAGAGTATGGCAACCTGCAACGCTATCAGCAGTACTATCTGGCGAATGCGCAGGTGCTGCAAACGGCGAGCACGCTGTTTGATGCATTGATCAATATCCGCTAAGGCTGAGGCATAAAAAATGCGTATTAGTACTCAAATGATGTATGAGCAAAGCATGCGCGGCGTGACGAACTCCCAAAGCCTCTGGCTCAGCTACGGCGAGCAGATGTCTACGGGGAAGCGCATCAACCGTCCGTCTGACGATCCGATTGCCGCCTCGCAGGCCGTTGTGCTCTCTCAGGCTCAAACGCAAAACAGCCAGTATGCGCTGGCGCGCTCCTTCGCTACGACGAAAGTCTCGCTGGAAGAGAACGTGTTATCGCAAGTGACAACCGCTATCCAGGCTGCTCAGGAAAAGATTGTCAATGCGGGCAACGGTACGTTAAGTGACGATGACCGCGCTTCGCTGGCCACGAACCTGCAAGGTATTCGCGATCAGCTCATGAACCTGGCTAACAGCACGGACGGTAACGGTCGCTATATTTTTTCCGGTTACAAGACCGAAGCGGCGGCTTTCGACCAGGCGACGGGTGATTATAAGGGCGGCGGAACGCCAATCAGCCAGCAGGTTGACTCCGCGCGCACGATGCAAATTAGCCATACGGGCACTGAAGTTTTCGATAGCTTCACCAGCAATGCCAAGCCAGAGCCAGATGGTAGTGCGCCGGAAACGAATTTGTTCAAGATCCTCGACGCCGCAATTGAAGCGCTGAATAAGCCAATTGGGGAGGACGAAACGAAAGCCGAGGCGTTTACGGCGGCTATTGATAAAGCCAACCGTGGCCTGAGCAACTCCCTCAACAACGTGCTGACCGTGCGCGCCGACCTCGGCATCAAGCTGGATGAGCTGGGCAAGCTGGACGCTCTGGGTGAAGACCGCGCGCTGGGTCAGACGCAGCAGATGAGTAACCTGGTTGACGTGGACTGGAACTCGGTGATTTCGTCCTACACCATGCAGCAGGCGGCGTTGCAGGCCTCGTATAAAGCCTTTAGCGATATGCAGGGTATGTCTTTGTTCCAGATGAACAAATAAGACTCTGACCTGTTTGACATGTCTTGAAACTGGGCATGTTTTGACTGCCCAACCCGTCCGGGTTGGGCATTTTTTTTACACACTTTCTGCCTGTGCGGACAGCACCCGGGCGCTTTCAATCACTCTGATAGCCAGCGCAATGGCACCACACAGGGTTGCCAGAGCCACCACGCCAGACCAGCCTGCCAGCGTATAGATATTGCTGCCTAATGCCGAGCCCAGCGCCATTCCGATGAAAATGACGGTAAACAGCAGGGCGTTCAGGCGTCCGCGGGCCTGCGGCTCAAGGCTGTAGACCAGGTTCTGGTGGGCCACGAGGCTGGACTGCAAGCCGAGATCGAAACCGACCGCTGAGAGGGCAATCAGGATCAACTGACCGTGTACACCCAGTGCCGGCATCAGGAACATCAGGGCAAACGAGAGGGTCACCAGCGCGGCACCCAGCTGGGTCACTTTACCGGCGCCCAGCTTATCGGCAAGACCACCCGCCAGCGGTGCGGCCAGCGCGCCAGCGGCTCCGGCAATACCAAATCCACCCGCTATGGCACTGCCAAGGTGATACCGTTCCAGCAGCATGACCGCCAGCGTTGACCAGAATGCGCTAAAGGCAATCGACAGAAAACCCTGGGCCAGCGCCGCGCGACGCAGTGCCGGGTAACGACGCCACAGGTGCTTCATGGAACGCATCAGCGCGGGATAGCTCAGCGTGGAGTGAATAGCAAAACGTGGGAGTACGGCCCACATCACCACGCCGACAAAGGCAATGCTTGCAGCAGCCAGCTGATACATCACCCGCCAGCCAAAGGCTTCACCGACCACGCCGCTGACGGTTCTGGAGAGCAAAATCCCCAGCAGCAGGCCGGTCATCACCGTGCCGACCGTTTTTCCCTGTTTACCTTCCGGCGCGAGGATCGCTGCGGCCGGGACAATATCCTGCGCCATGGTGGCGGCCATGCCAATCAGCAGGCTGGTGAGCAGCAGGGAGTGCAGTTGTCCGGTCAGGCTACAACCCAGCAGGAACAGCGCCAGGGCCGCACTTTTTATCAGGATCAGCGTTCTGCGGTCATGACGATCGCCGAGCGGGAGCAGAAACAGGATGCCCAGGGCATAACCCGCCTGGGTGAGCGTCGGGACCATGCCCATGCCTTCGATGCTCAGATGCAGGTCTGAGCCCATCAGCGGCAGCAGAGGCTGGGCATAATAGATGGATGCCACGCTAAAGCCCGCACCGAGCGCCAGCATTAAGATTACCCAGCGGCTTACTGCCCGGGTGGTGGTTGTGTTCATAAGATGTACCTCATTCGTCGTGTGCGGCTATTTTTTATCAGTACGCCTTGTGACGGTAGCGGGCGCGGTGGTAAAACGCTTATACGTGTGGCGTATGGGTAAAAATGGTATGAAAAGGTCTGAGCGTATAGATCGGGTAGAACTGATGCGAACGTTTGTTCGCATTGTGGAGGCGGGGTCTCTTTCTGCGGCGGCACGTCAGCTGGCAACAACCCAGGCCACGGTGAGCCGACGGTTGCAGTCGCTTGAGACCATGCTGGGAGTACGCCTGATGCTGCGCACAACCCATACGACCCGGCTGACCGATGACGGCGAACGCTGCTATCAGCATGCCCGACGGGTGATTGACAGCTGGCTGGCGCTGGAAGACGAGGTAGGGCAGACGGAAGATGAACCGGTTGGGGTGCTGAGGGTGCGCGCCCCGCACGCGTTTGGCCAGGATCAGCTTCTGAAACCGTTAACCGAATTTTTACAGCGCTATCCCCAGCTTTCTGTAGAGTGGATGCTCAACGATCGCTCGGTTGATTTCCTCGGCGACAACCTTGACTGTGCTATTCGGGTGGGTGTGGAAGTCGATCCGGCAACCGTGTCCGTGCTGCTGGCTGAAGTGCCGCGCTCGGTGGTGGCTTCACCGGAATTACTGGCCCGTTATCCCGCGGTTAAAACGCCGGAAGATTTGCAGCAGCTTCCCTGGATTGCCATCAGCTCTTTTTATCAACGCCATGTGGAGCTTTTCCACGATGCATCATCTGCCCCGGCGCGGGTTACCATTACGCCACGGCTGAGTACCGACAGCCTGTATGTGGCGCGCAATACGGCACTCACCGGGCTGGGCGTGGCGGTGGTATCCAGCTGGACAGTACAGGATGATATTCAGGAAGGAAGACTGGTGCATCTACTGCCAGAGTGGCAGCCGGCAGCGTTACCGGTACATCTGGTTTACCCCTGGTCTCGTTATTATCCGGCGCGCTTGCGGCGTTTTCTGGAGCTGATGCGGCAGATAATGCCGGAGGTCACCGGAATGAGAAAGCCCCTGCAACAGCCATAAAAAAGCCGACCCGAAGGTCGGCTTTCAGTCTTAGCGTGCGTTATTCAACAGGCTGAGGACGGGTCGCTGGCGCAGTAGCCATGTGCGTTGCACTGTGACCACCGGCAGCACCTTTGCCTTCGAAGTTGAATGCCGGACGAACCCAGTCGCTATGGCGTGGCGCTTCAGGTACATACTCAGGTGCCGGGGCGCGAGTCATCGGCGCGGTAGCAACGTGAGCAGGCGCTGGAGCGGCAACGACCTCAACCGGCTCGGATTTCACTTCAGCCTCTTTGACCTCTTCGACAACAGGCTCAACCTGAATCTCGACGTCCTGAACAACCTCTTCCGTCACCGTTTCGACGGCAACGTCTGCGGGCTCTTCTGCTGCGGAGACTGGTTCAGCTTCCTCCGCGACTTCTTCAGCCACCACGGTATCTTCTTCGGCAATGATCTGCGGGGCGGCATCAACCGGCGCAGCAATGACTTCAGGATGGTTCGTTTCCACTTCCACAGCCTGCGGTGCCGCCGTGTCAACAACCTGCGGTTCAACCACGGTTGCCGCTTCAGTCACGACGTCTTCCACCGCTGCTACCGGTGCAATCACCTCTTCGGTCACAGCCTGTTCTTCAACAGCCTGCTCCGGGCGAGCAACCGGATAACGGATCCAGACTTTACCGGATGCCATCTCAGGTGACGCGCACGCCACGGTCAGCGGCATTGGCGACTGAGTCGGGTAACGCTCGTCACGGTAGCGACGACGACGCTGGCCGCTCACGCGCAGGTGACGCGGAGAACGACGGGAGCGACGCGGCATACCTGCGTTGTCACGGTTTTCGCTGCTTTCGTCCTGCTCAACCTGATTTTCCACTACGGCTGGCAGGTCAACTTTCGCGACCTGGGTACCCGTTGTGCTTTCTGCTGCTTCAACCGCGATAACGTCGTTTTCTTCCGTCTGAACAGCACCCACACGTACTTTCTGGGTCAGCTGACGCTGCTTACGACGCGGCATAACCTGAGTACGCTCTTCCTGCTCCGTGTCCTGCTGTTCAACAGGCGCTTCGCGGTTCAGGTTTTTGACTTCCTGCTGGGCCTGGCGTTTCTCGTCGTTACGACGACGGTTACGCTCGCGGCGAGGCTGCTGCTCGTCACGCTGTTTGCTCTTCTCGGACTCATCGCCCGCCTGCTGGCGAATCTCACGATCTTCAACGTTCTGCTGTTGCTTCTCGCGACGGTTGCGACGGTTGTCCTCGCGTTGTTCACGACCTTCGTTGTTCTCGGAACGATTATCACGGCGCTCGTTACGATCGCTACGGTCGTTGCGGTCATTACGATCGCGACGATTGTTCTGACGCTTACGACGGTCCTGCTGACGCTCTGGTTTCGCTTCTTTTGGCGCTTCTTTCGGCTGCTCAGGCTGAACTTCTTCGCCAGCAAACATTTTTTTCAACGCGCCGAAGATGCGGCTCAGGAGACCCGGCTGCTCAGGCTGCGCTTTTGGCGCGGCAGGGGCCGCCTTTTGCACGGCAGGTTTTGCCGCTGGTTTTTCCAGCGTCGCTTCCGGCGGGGCTTCCGGCATGATGAAGGTTGCTAATGCAGGCTGCTCAGGCAGTTTACGCTCGGCAGGCTCTTCATCCGATGGCAGCGCCATTTCTTCTTCATGCAGCTTCGGTAGCAGGTAGCTGAGGGTGCTTGTCTCTTCGCCTTTACGCACGCGCAGCACGTGATAGTGCGGGGTTTGCATCTCGTCGTTTGGCACGATGATGCAGCGAACACCGCCCTGACGCGCTTCGATTGCGCTTACCGCTGCACGTTTTTCGTTCAGCAGGTAGGAGGCAATCGGCACCGGAACGATGGCGTGAACCTCTTTGGTGTTCTCTTTCAGCGCTTCTTCTTCAATCAGACGCAGAATAGAGAGGGAGAGCGATTCATTGTCACGCACGGTACCCGTACCGGAACAGCGCGGGCAGACGTGATGGCTGGACTCGCCGAGTGACGGGCTCAGACGCTGACGGGACATTTCCAGCAGGCCGAAGCGCGAGATATGGCTAATCTGGATACGTGCGCGATCCTGGCGCACCGCTTCACGCAGACGGTTTTCAACCGCACGCTGATGGCGAACCGGGGTCATGTCGATGAAGTCGATAACAATCAGACCACCCAGGTCGCGCAGGCGGAGCTGGCGGGCGATTTCATCAGCGGCTTCAAGGTTGGTGTTGAAGGCGGTCTCTTCGATGTCGCCGCCGCGGGTTGCACGCGCGGAGTTGATGTCGATAGCGGTCAGCGCTTCGGTGGTATCAATTACGATAGAACCGCCGGACGGCAGACGCACTTCACGCTGGAAGGCAGACTCGATCTGGGATTCAATCTGATAGTGGCTGAACAGCGGGATTTCACCGGTGTACAGTTTAATTTTGCTGGTGAAATCCGGGCGACCCAGCGCGGCGATGTGCTGGCGAGCCAGCTCAAGCACTTTCGGGTTATCAATCAGAATTTCACCGATGTCCTGACGTAGATAATCACGGAAGGCACGCACAATAACGTTGCTTTCCTGGTGGATCAGGAACGGAGCAGGACGGCTCTCAGCCGCTTTCTTGATGGCTTCCCAGTGCTTCAGACGGAAGCTCAGGTCCCACTGCAACGCTTCGGCAGATTTGCCGACGCCTGCGGTGCGCACGATAAGGCCCATGCCGTCTGGCAGCTCGAGACTTGCCAGCGCTTCTTTCAGCTCGGTACGGTCATCGCCTTCGATACGGCGAGAGATGCCACCCGCACGCGGGTTGTTTGGCATCAATACCAGATAGCTTCCTGCCAGGCTGATAAAGGTGGTCAGTGCGGCACCTTTGTTGCCACGCTCTTCTTTATCGATCTGGACGATAACTTCCTGACCTTCACGCAGAACATCTTTAATGTTCGGACGGCCATGGGAGTTGTAGTTTGCAGGAAAATATTCGCGGGCGATTTCTTTGAGAGGAAGGAAACCGTGACGCTCAGCACCGTAATCGACAAATGCAGCTTCAAGGCTTGGTTCAATGCGGGTGATTTTGCCTTTGTAAATGTTCGCTTTTTTCTGTTCGTGTCCAGGACTTTCGATATCCAGATCGTACAGGCGCTGCCCATCCACAAGGGCGACACGCAACTCTTCTTGCTGAGTTGCGTTGATTAACATTCTTTTCATCGTAACTTACTCGTTATTCTTACATTGACGACAAAGCTGCGGGCAAGGTGACGCTTTCCGGGGTATGAACCGATGGCCTCGTGTCTATTCACGTCGCCAACCTCACGGTTGTCGCTCGCTTAAGAGGCGCAGAGTGTCGGTTGCCTGTGTTTCATACGGAAACACAGCGCAATTATCAGGGGAATTGCCTGGGAAAACTCTCCAGAGAACAATCCTTATACCGGGAAGTACTGCAACCCGCAGCCCGCTAACTGCCTGAAAGATCAATACGTCTTACGCCATTGCTGCGTGGATGATCGGTCAGACAAAATTGGTCATTCCGTCGACATCCTTACAAAACCCGGATTTAACGCGGAAAACGGATTCATTATTCCACTGCTCGCCGGGTTATAGCAAGATGACTTTTACCAATTATCACCCGGTTACTCACAGTTTCTTCACTTCAACGGGGTGATTGGTTTAATAACCACCAAATCGATTGCGCGAAAGGGGAGTGGTCCGGATAAAAGTAAATATAAGCATAGAAAAATGAGTGGCGCTAATGTCTGACGCTATTTAGAATCGCCAACCATGAAAACAGAGACTCCAGCCGTAAAAATGGTTGCCATCGCCGACGACGAGGCGGGGCAACGTATCGATAATTTTTTGCGCACCCAGTTGAAGGGCGTGCCAAAAAGTATGATTTATCGCATCTTGCGTAAGGGCGAGGTGCGGGTGAACAAAAAACGCGTGAAGCCAGAGTATAAGCTCGAGGCGGGCGATGAAGTCCGGATTCCACCGGTACGTGTTGCAGAGCGTGAAGAAGAGGTCGTTTCTCCGAAGCTGCAAAAAGTCGCGGCCCTGAGCGACGTTATCCTTTATGAGGACGACCACATTCTGGTGCTGAATAAACCGTCCGGAACGGCGGTACACGGGGGGAGCGGTCTGAGCTTCGGCGTGATTGAAGGGTTACGCGCGCTGCGCCCGGAAGCGCGTTTCCTCGAACTGGTTCACCGTCTTGACCGCGATACCTCTGGCGTGCTGCTGGTGGCGAAAAAACGTTCTGCGCTGCGTTCTTTGCACGAGCAACTTCGTGAAAAAGGGATGCAGAAAGATTACCTGGCGCTGGTTCGCGGCCAGTGGCAGTCCCACGTGAAAGTGGTGCAGGCGCCGCTGCTGAAAAATATTCTGCAAAGCGGCGAGCGCATTGTTCGTGTTAATCAGGAAGGGAAACCGTCTGAGACGCGCTTTAAAGTTGAAGAGCGCTACGAATTCGCCACGCTGGTGCGCTGTAGTCCGGTGACGGGGCGTACCCACCAGATTCGCGTCCATACCCAGTTTGCGGGCCATCCGATTGCGTTTGATGACCGCTATGGCGATCGCGAATTTGATAAGCAGCTGGCGGGAACAGGGCTGTCGCGTCTGTTCCTGCACGCGGCAGCGCTGAAATTTACCCATCCTAATACCGGCGAAGTTATCCGTATTGAAGCGCCGCTGGATGAGCAGCTCAAACGCTGTCTGAAAGTTCTGCGCGGCTGATTTTGTGCCGGGTGGCGCTGCGCTTACCCGGCCTACATGTTTTTCTCCCTCTCCCTGTGGGCATCAGGCCGCAACGGTCACATCGTCAGCGGATTACACTCTTCTCGCCTTAACATCTGGCACAGCGCAATCAGCGGCAACCCCACCAGCGTGTTGGGATCGCGGCCATCGAGCTTGTCGAACAACGCAATCCCTAGTCCTTCACTTTTAAAGCTCCCTGCACAGTTTAGCGGACGTTCCCGACGCACATAATCCATAATCTCCTGCTCGCTAAGATGACGGAAGTGCACATCAAACGGCTCGCACTCGGTTTGCAGATGACCGGAAGCCGAATTATAAAGCGCCAGGCCGGTATAAAAGGTCACGATACCGCCTCGCGCACGCAACAGCTGCTGGCAGGCGTTTTCTTCCGTATGCGGTTTGCCGGTGATTTCGCCGTCCAGCACACAAACCTGATCGGAGCCTATAATCAGATGTGCGGGGTAACGTACGGCCAGCGACTGTGCTTTCTCTTTCGCGAGACGGGTCACCAGATGACGCGGTGACTCGCCCGGCTGTGGCGTTTCATCCACCTCCGGCGCAGCGCATTCAAACGGGATCCCGAGCTTTTCCAGCAGCATTCGGCGATAAGGTGAAGTGGAAGCAAGGACGAGATTTGGCATATTTTTATCACCAGATATAGCGTATCGATGCCAGCCATTTTAAACTACAGGCCGCAATGTGTGCGAATAATTGGCAAAAGGCAGCTCTGGTTGCCTTTTTCTTTGACTCTATGACGTTACAAAGTTAATATGCGCGCCCTATGCAAAAGGTAAAATTACCCCTGACTCTTGATCCGGTTCGTACGGCTCAAAAACGCCTCGATTACGAAGGAATCTATTCTTCCGATCAGGCTGAGCGTATTGCCGAATCTGTAGTCAGTGTGGACAGTGATGTAGAATGCTCCATGTCGTTCGCTATCGACAACCAGCGTCTCGCCGTGTTAACCGGTGATGCAAAGGTGACGGTAACGCTCGAATGTCAGCGTTGCGGGAAACCGTTTGTACAGCATGTTCACACAACGTATTGTTTTAGTCCGGTTCGTTCTGACGAACAGGCTGAAGCACTCCCGGAAGCGTATGAGCCGATTGAGGTTAACGAATTCGGTGAAATCGATCTTCTGGCGCTGGTTGAAGATGAAGTCATCCTCTCCCTGCCAGTCGTTCCGGTGCATGATTCTGAACACTGTGAAGTGTCCGAGGCGGACATGGTCTTTGGGGAACTGCCTGATGAAGCGCAAAAACCAAACCCATTTGCCGTATTAGCCAGCTTAAAGCGTAAGTAATTGAGGAGTAAGGTCCATGGCCGTACAACAGAATAAACCAACCCGTTCCAAACGTGGCATGCGTCGTTCCCATGACGCGCTGACCGCAGTTACCAGCCTGTCTGTAGACAAGACTTCTGGTGAGAAACACCTGCGTCACCACATCACCGCTGACGGTTTCTACCGCGGCCGCAAGGTTATCACTAAGTAATCACGCGTCAGCGTGATTAGGCTTAGTGAGGAACTTCCCCGTGCAAACGGGGAGTTTACCGAACCAGGCTGCGACGATACCTTGACACGTCTAACCCTGGCGTTAGATGTCATGGGGGGAGATTTTGGCCCTTCCGTGACAGTGCCTGCAGCATTGCAGGCACTGAATTCTAATTCGCAACTCACACTTCTTTTAGTCGGTAATCCCGACACAATCACGCCATTACTTGCAAAAGCTGACTTTGAACAACGTTCGCGTCTGCAGATTATTCCTGCGCAGTCAGTTATTGCCAGTGATGCCCGGCCATCGCAGGCTATTCGTAATAGCCGCGGCAGCTCTATGCGAATGGCGCTGGAGCTGGTGAAAGAAGGGCGAGCGCAGGCTTGCGTCAGCGCGGGAAATACTGGCGCGCTGATGGGGCTGTCGAAATTATTGCTCAAGCCGATTGAGGGCATTGAGCGTCCGGCGCTGGTGACGGTATTACCGCATCAGCAGAAGGGCAAAACGGTGGTGCTGGATCTGGGCGCTAACGTGGATTGTGATAGTACAATGCTGGCTCAGTTTGCCGTTATGGGGTCGGTGCTGGCTGAAGACGTGGTCGGGATTAACAATCCCCGCGTTGCTTTACTGAATATTGGTGAAGAAGAGACCAAAGGCCTGGACAGTATCCGCGACGCTGCGGAAATACTCAAACAGGTCCCCTCCATCAACTATATTGGTTATCTCGAAGCCAATGAGTTGCTGACGGGCAAAACGGATGTATTAGTGTGTGATGGCTTCACCGGAAACGTGACGTTGAAGACCATGGAAGGGGTCGTACGAATGTTCCTTTCTCTGCTGAAATCGCAGGGAGAAGGTAAAAAAAGGTCCTGGTGGCTGATTTTATTAAAGCGTTGGTTACAAAAAAGCCTGACGCGGCGATTCAGTCACCTCAACCCCGACCAGTATAATGGCGCCTGTCTGTTAGGATTGCGCGGCATCGTGATTAAGAGTCATGGCGCCGCCAATCAGCGAGCATTTACCGTCGCGATTGAACAGGCAGTGCAGGCGGTGCAGCGTCAAGTCCCTCAGAGGATTGCCGCTCGCCTGGGATCTGTATTAGCTAAAAGTGACTGAGCGTACATGTATACGAAGATTTTAGGTACCGGCAGCTACCTGCCAAAACAAGTGCGTACCAACGCCGATCTTGAAAAAATGGTAGAGACGTCTGACGAGTGGATTGTCACGCGCACAGGTATCCGTGAACGTCGTATCGCCGCGCCAGACGAAACTGTGTCCACTATGGGCTACGAAGCCGCTCAGCGAGCGCTTGAGATGGCTGGCATTGATAAAGAACAGATCGGGCTTATTGTGGTGGCGACAACCTCTGCCACGCATGCCTTCCCAAGCGCAGCGTGCCAGGTGCAGAACATGCTCGGCATCAAAGGCTGTCCGGCATTTGATGTTGCAGCAGCGTGCGCGGGTTTCACCTATGCGCTGAGCATCGCCGATCAGTATGTAAAATCGGGCGCCGTAAAATATGCGCTGGTGATCGGCGCTGATGTGCTGGCGCGTACCTGCGATCCGACCGATCGCGGCACGATCATTATTTTTGGCGATGGCGCGGGCGCGGTGCTGCTGGGGCAGTCCGAAGAGCCGGGCATCATCTCCACGCACCTGCATGCCGATGGCCGCTACGGCGAGCTGTTAACGCTGCCTAACGCCGATCGCGTTAATCCTGATAACTCCATTTATCTCACCATGGCAGGTAATGAAGTATTCAAGGTGGCGGTGACTGAGCTTGCGCATATTGTCGATGAGACGCTGGAAGCCAATAACCTTGAACGCACCGCACTCGACTGGCTGGTGCCGCATCAGGCGAACCTGCGTATCATCAGCGCGACGGCGAAGAAGCTGGGCATGTCTATGGATAACGTTGTGGTGACGCTTGATCGCCACGGCAACACCTCTGCGGCATCGGTACCGTGCGCATTTGACGAAGCGGTACGCGATGGACGAATTAAACGGGGCCAACTGGTCTTGCTTGAAGCCTTTGGTGGCGGGTTCACCTGGGGTTCCGCGCTGGTTCGTTTCTAGGATAAGGATTAAAAAATGACGCAATTTGCTTTTGTGTTCCCGGGACAGGGCTCGCAAACTGTTGGGATGTTGTCTGAAATGGCAGCAAACTATCCGGTTATTGAAGAGACTTTCCGTGAAGCCTCTGACGCGCTGGGTTATGATCTGTGGGCGCTGACCCAACAGGGCCCCGCTGAAGAGCTGAACAAAACCTGGCAGACTCAACCGGCACTGCTGGCAGCCTCCGTCGCATTGTGGCGCGTATGGCAGCAGCAGGGCGGCAAAGCGCCGACGCTGATGGCGGGTCATAGCCTGGGTGAATACTCTGCGCTGGTCTGCGCAGGGGTGATTGCCTTCGCTGACGCGGTACGCCTGGTTGAATTGCGTGGTAAATTCATGCAGGAAGCGGTGCCAGAGGGCACGGGCGGCATGTCTGCCATCATCGGTCTGGATGATGCGTCTATCGCTAAAGCCTGTGAAGAATCTGCTGAAGGTCAGGTCGTTTCTCCGGTAAACTTTAACTCGCCAGGCCAGGTGGTTATCGCGGGTCATAAAGAAGCGGTTGAGCGTGCAGGCGCTGCCTGTAAAGCTGCGGGCGCAAAACGTGCACTGCCCCTGCCGGTGAGCGTGCCGTCTCACTGCGCGCTGATGAAGCCCGCTGCCGATAAGCTGGCGGTTGAGCTGGAAAAAATGACCTTTAACGCACCGACGATTTCCGTTGTGAATAACGTCGATGTGCAGTGCGAAACCGCGCCGGAGGCTATCCGTAACGCGCTGGTTCGCCAGCTCTACAGCCCGGTTCAGTGGACTAAAACCGTTGAATTTATGGCGTCTCAGGGCGTTGAACATCTGTATGAAGTTGGTCCAGGTAAGGTACTTACCGGTCTGACAAAACGTATTGTAGACACCCTGACTGCCTCGGCGATTAACGAGCCGGAAGCCATGAAAGCGGCACTCTCGCAATAAAAGAGGAATACCATGAGTTTTGAAGGAAAAATTGCCCTGGTGACCGGCGCAAGCCGCGGTATTGGGCGCGCTATTGCTGAAACACTGGTTGCGCGCGGCGCGACGGTGATCGGGACTGCGACCAGTGAGAATGGCGCACAGGCCATCAGCGACTATCTGGGTGCGAACGGTAAAGGTCTGGTACTGAATGTGACTGAACCAGCATCTATCGAATCTGTTCTGGAAAATATTCGCGCAGAGTTTGGCGAAGTGGATATTCTGGTCAATAATGCCGGGATCACTCGCGACAACCTGCTGATGCGAATGAAAGACGACGAGTGGAACGATATTATCGAAACCAACCTGTCATCTGTATTCCGTCTGTCAAAAGCGGTAATGCGCGCTATGATGAAAAAGCGTCATGGTCGTATTATCACTGTAGGTTCTGTGGTTGGTACCATGGGAAATGCTGGTCAGGCTAACTACGCTGCGGCGAAAGCAGGTCTGATCGGTTTCAGTAAGTCGCTGGCGCGTGAAGTCGCGTCCCGCGGAATTACTGTAAACGTTGTTGCTCCGGGCTTTATTGAAACGGACATGACGCGTGCGCTGACTGATGAGCAGCGTGCGGGTACGCTGGCGGCAGTTCCTGCGGGTCGTCTTGGCGACCCTAAAGAAATCGCCAGCGCGGTTGCATTTTTAGCCTCTGACGAAGCGGGTTACATCACTGGTGAAACCCTCCACGTCAACGGCGGGATGTACATGGTTTAATCACGATCGAAAATATTTGCGTTATTTGGGCAAATGGCCTCAAAATAACGTAAAATCGTGGTAAGACCTGCCGGGATTTAGTTGCAAATTTTTCAACATTTTATACACTACGAAAACCATCGCGAAAGCGAGTTTTGATAGGAAATTTAAGAGTATGAGCACTATCGAAGAACGCGTTAAGAAAATTATCGGCGAACAGCTGGGCGTTAAGCAGGAAGAAGTTGTGAACTCCGCTTCCTTTGTTGAAGACCTGGGCGCAGATTCTCTTGACACCGTTGAGCTGGTAATGGCTCTGGAAGAAGAGTTTGATACTGAGATTCCGGACGAAGAAGCTGAGAAAATCACCACCGTTCAGGCTGCCATTGATTACATCAACGGTCACCAGGCGTAAGTGAACATCTCCAGGCGGTCATTCGACCGCCTGAGTTTTATCTTTTGTTGTCCCACGAATCTCTTTTTTTATCCCTCCCTGGAGGACAAGCGTGTCTAAGCGTCGTGTAGTTGTGACCGGACTTGGCATGTTGTCTCCTGTCGGCAATACCGTAGAGTCCACCTGGAAAGCTCTCCTTGCCGGTCAGAGCGGCATCAGCCTAATCGACCATTTCGATACTAGCGCCTATGCAACGAAATTTGCTGGCTTAGTAAAGGATTTTAACTGTGAAGAGATCATCTCGCGCAAAGAACAGCGCAAGATGGATGCCTTCATTCAATATGGAATTGTCGCTGGCGTTCAGGCCATGCAGGATTCTGGCCTTGAGATTACGGAAGAGAACGCGACCCGTATCGGCGCCGCTATCGGCTCCGGGATTGGCGGTCTTGGTCTGATTGAAGAAAACCATACATCTCTGATGAATGGCGGCCCGCGTAAAATCAGCCCGTTCTTCGTTCCGTCTACGATTGTCAACATGGTGGCAGGTCACCTGACCATTATGTTCGGCCTGCGTGGCCCAAGCATCTCAATCGCGACAGCCTGTACGTCTGGCGTGCATAACATCGGCCAGGCCGCGCGTATCATTGCGTACGGCGATGCAGATGCTATGGTTGCGGGCGGCGCTGAAAAAGCCAGTACCCCGCTGGGCGTCGGTGGCTTCGGTGCAGCGCGTGCGCTCTCTACCCGAAACGATAATCCGCAGGCGGCGAGCCGTCCGTGGGATAAAGACCGTGACGGTTTCGTGCTGGGTGACGGTGCAGGCATGATCGTACTGGAAGAGTACGAACACGCGAAAAAACGTGGCGCGAAAATTTATGCTGAAGTTGTTGGCTTTGGCATGAGCAGCGATGCTTATCACATGACGTCTCCTCCAGAGAACGGCGCAGGCGCTGCGCTGGCGATGGAAAACGCCATCCGCGATGCGGGCATTACGCCGGCACAGATTGGCTACGTTAACGCCCATGGGACGTCTACCCCTGCGGGCGATAAAGCAGAAGCGCAGGCTGTTAAGTCTATCTTCGGCGAATCTGCCGGCCGCGTAATGGTAAGCTCCACGAAATCCATGACCGGTCACCTGCTGGGTGCTGCGGGGGCGGTAGAGTCGATCTACTCAATTCTCGCGCTGCGCGATCAGGCTGTACCGCCAACCATCAACCTGGATAATCCGGATGAAGGTTGCGATCTGGACTTCGTTCCTCACGAAGCACGCCAGGTTAGCGGTATGGAGTATACCCTGTGTAACTCCTTCGGCTTCGGTGGGACTAACGGTTCTCTGATCTTCAAAAAGGTCTGAGTCTGGTTAGTCGCTGACGATAAAAAAGGTCCGCTTGCCGGGCCTTTTTTATTAGGTGAAATCCCCTTGTCCGGCTGCTCACATCCTGCCAGACTGAGCCTCCACGCATAAGGAGCCACCATGTTTTTAATTAATGGTCTTGAGCAAGACACGCTGCCGGCAAGCGACAGGGCGACCCAGTTTGGCGATGGCTGTTTCACGACTGCGCGTATTCTCGACGGTGGCGTGTGTCTGCTCGGGGCCCATATCCTTCGTTTACAAAAAGCCTGCGAAGCATTACTGATCCCCTTCTCGCAGTGGGACATTCTTGAAAGTGAAATGCGTAGGCTGGCCTCAGATAAAGCAAGCGGCGTCCTGAAAGTCATTATCAGCCGCGGGAGCGGTGGCCGGGGCTATAGCGGTTCTGCCTGTCTGCATCCTACGCGGGTCCTTTCTGTTTCAGATTATCCTTCCCATTATGCGCACTGGCGTGAAGAGGGCGTTGCCCTGGCGCTAAGTCCGGTACGTCTGGGGCGAAACCCGATGCTCGCGGGTATAAAACATCTCAACCGCCTTGAACAGGTGCTTATTCGTACTCATCTTGAGCAGACGGAGGCCGGGGAGGCGCTGGTTCTTGACAGCGAAGGGTACATTACGGAATGCTGTGCGGCTAATTTACTCTGGCGGAAGGGCAGTGATGTGTTCACGCCTTCGCTGGAGCAGGCCGGCGTCAACGGCATTATGCGGCAGTTTTGTCTGCACCAGCTGGCACGCGCAGGCTTTCGCGTTGTCGAAGTCAACGCTAAGGAAGAGGCGCTGCTGTCTGCCGATGAAGCCGTTATCTGCAATGCGCTGATGCCCGTTGTCCCCGTTCGCGCTTATGGCCGCAAATGCTGGTCATCCCGCGAGCTGTTCCAGTTTCTGGCCCCGTTATGTGAGCAAACCAGGTAGTCATGAAGAAAATGTTACGCTTTGTCCTCCTTCTTATCGTTGCGTTCGGTATCGCTGGCGGAGCGGGAGTGTGGAAAGTCCGTCAGCTGGCGGAGAGTCAGATTCTGATAAAAGACGAGACGATTTTTACCCTGAAAGCGGGGACCGGGCGGCAGGCGCTTGGTCAGCAGCTGTATGACGACAAAATTATCAATCGCCCACGCGTATTCCAGTGGCTGCTGCGTATTGAACCGGACCTGTCCCATTTCAAGGCCGGCACCTATCGCTTTACCCCTGGCATGACCGTGCGCGAGATGCTGCAACTGCTGGAGAGTGGTAAAGAAGCCCAGTTCCCGCTGCGTTTTGTGGAAGGTATGCGTCTGAGCGATTACCTCAGGCAGCTGCGGGACGCGCCATACATTAAGCATGCGCTGAAAGATGACCGCTACCAGACCGTGGCAGACGCCTTAAAATTCGAACATCCCGAGTGGGTGGAAGGCTGGTTCTGGCCCGATACGTGGATGTATACGGCAGGCACGACGGATGTGGCCATTCTGAAGCGCGCGCACAACAAAATGGTCGCGGCGGTAGACGCTGCCTGGAAAGGGCGAGCAGAGGGCCTGCCTTATAAAGATCAAAACCAGTTCATGACGATGGCCTCGATCATCGAGAAAGAGACGGCCGTTGCTGCCGAACGTGACCAGGTTGCCTCGGTGTTTATTAACCGTCTGCGCATCGGCATGCGTTTGCAAACCGATCCTACCGTCATCTACGGCATGGGCGAAAACTACAACGGCAGGATTTCCAGAAAAGATCTGGAGACGCCAACGGCGTATAATACCTACGTGATTAGCGGCCTGCCGCCTGGACCGATTGCGACGCCGAGTGAAGCTTCGTTGAAGGCCGCCGCGCACCCGGCCAAAACGCCGTATCTCTATTTTGTGGCTGACGGAAAAGGGGGGCATACGTTTAATACCAACCTGGCCAGCCACAATCGCTCCGTTCAGGACTATCTGAAGGCACTTAAGGAAAAAAATGCGCAGTAAATACATTGTCATTGAGGGACTCGAAGGGGCGGGCAAAACCACCGCCCGTAACGTGGTGGTGGATACGCTTACGTCGCTTGGCGTCGCCGACATGGTCTTCACCCGCGAGCCGGGCGGTACGCAGCTGGCGGAAAAACTGCGCAGCCTGGTTCTGGATATCAAATCCGTTGGTGATGAAGTTATTACCGACAAAGCGGAAGTGCTGATGTTCTATGCGGCGCGCGTTCAGCTGGTGGAGACGGTGATCAAACCCGCTCTGGCAGAAGGGAAATGGGTGATTGGCGATCGCCACGATCTCTCAACCCAGGCGTATCAGGGCGGGGGCCGGGGTATCGATCAGGCCATGCTGGCTACGCTTCGCGACGCGGTTCTGGGCGATTTCCGTCCTGACCTGACGCTGTATCTGGACGTAACTCCTGAGGTGGGCCTGAAGCGCGCCCGTGCCCGCGGCGAACTGGACCGCATTGAGCAGGAGTCTTTTGATTTCTTTAACCGCACCCGTGCGCGTTATCTGGAACTGGCCGGGCAGGACAAGACCATTCGTACCATCGACGCGACGCAATCCCTTGAAGACGTTACGCGTGATATTCAGCAGACCGTTACGCAGTGGCTACAGGAGCAGCAGGCATGAAATGGTATCCATGGTTGCGCCCACACTTTGAACAGCTGATCGGCAGCTATCAGGTTGGTCGGGGGCATCATGCGTTACTGATCCAGGCGCTGCCGGGAATGGGTGATGATGCGTTGATTTACGCCATCACCCGCTTTCTGATGTGCCAACAGCCGGAAGGACATAAAAGCTGCGGTAAATGCCGGGGTTGCCAGCTTATGCAGGCGGGCACGCATCCTGACTATTACACCCTCGAACCCGAGAAGGGCAAAAATACGCTCGGTATCGACGCGGTGCGTGAGGTCAGTGAGAAACTGTACGAATATGCGCGTCTGGGGGGGGCGAAAGTGGTGTGGCTGAAAGACGCCGCGCTACTCACGGAAGCCGCAGCCAACGCCCTGTTAAAAACCCTGGAAGAGCCGCCAGAGAATACCTGGTTTTTCCTCTCCTGCCGCGAGCCGGAACGCTTGCTGGCGACGCTGCGCAGTCGCTGCCGTCTTCACCACCTCGCTGTCCCTCAGGAATCCTGGGCGCTCGCCTGGCTTGAGCGAGAAGTGACGGTGTCACCAGATGCGGCGCGCTCGGCGTTGCGCCTGTGCAGCGGTGCGCCTGCGGCTGCGCTGGCCTTATTGCAGCCGGAAGTGTGGTCCCAGCGTGAAACGCTATGTCGTGCGGTTGAATCAGCCCTCGACAGCCATGACTGGCTGAGCGTGCTGCCAGCGCTGAACAGCGATCAGGCTCCGGAACGGCTGCACTGGCTGGCCGCACTGCTGCTGGATGCGCTCAAAATCCAGCAGGGGGCGACGCTTCTGACTAACCCTGACGTGTGGGCGCTGGTCACCACGCTGGCGAATCGCCTGTCAGGGCAGTCGCTTCACGCTATCCTTCATGATATCTGCCAGAGTCGTGAACAACTTTTGACGGTAACCGGTCTCAATCGCGAGCTTTTACTGACCGACCAGTTACTGCGTATCGAACACTACCTGCAACCGGGCGTCATACCTCCGGTTTCCCACCTCTGAGAGAGACGTTATGTTTTTAGTCGACTCACACTGCCATCTTGATGGCCTGGATTATCAGTCCCTGCATAAAAATGTGGACGACGTGCTGGCGAAAGCCGCCGCGCGCGATGTGAAATTTTGCCTGGCCGTGGCGACCACGTTGCCGGGTTACCGCGCCATGCGTGAACTGGTAGGCGAGCGCGATAATGTCGTCTTCTCCTGCGGCGTGCATCCGCTGAATCAGGATGAAGCGTACGACGTTGAGGATTTACGCCGTCTTGCCGCAGAAGAGGGCGTAGTGGCGATGGGCGAGACCGGTCTCGACTATTTCTACACCCCGGAAACGAAACCTCGCCAGCAGGAATCCTTCCGCAACCACATCCGTATTGGCCGTGAACTGAATAAGCCGGTTATCGTTCATACCCGCGATGCGCGCGCCGACACGCTGGCGATCCTGCGGGAAGAAAAGGTGACGGATTGCGGTGGCGTACTACACTGTTTCACTGAAGACAGAGAAACGGCGGGTAAGCTGCTTGATTTAGGTTTTTATATCTCGTTCTCGGGGATTGTAACGTTCCGGAATGCTGAGCAACTGCGTGATGCGGCGCGATATGTTCCGCTGGATCGTATTCTGGTGGAAACCGATTCCCCGTACCTGGCACCGGTGCCTCATCGCGGCAAAGAAAATCAGCCAGCGATGACCCGGGATGTCGCTGAGTATATGGCCGTTCTGAAAGGTGTCAGTATTGAAGAGCTGGCTCGCGTGACAACGGAAAACTTCGCCAGTCTGTTCCATATCGACCCCGCCCGCCTGCAATCTGTTTGATACGCCTGTTATTTTTAGGCTCGTAATTAATAAGTAAAACGAGTAAAGTTCACCGCCTCATTTGGGGCGGTGATGGCGTTTTTAGACACATCCAGACATGCTTTATGTAAATATCTGCAAGTTTTTTGGCCGTCTTGAACTGAAACGTGATAGCCGTCAAACAAACTCAGAGGGAATTATTTTACTCTGTGTAATAAATAAAGGGCGCTTAGATGTCCTGTCCACGGCGCGGTACTCCCCCCGGGCCAATGCGTGAAAACGTAAAAAAAGCACAAATACTCAGGAGCACTCTCAATTATGTTTAAGAATGCATTTGCTAACCTGCAAAAGGTCGGTAAATCGCTGATGCTGCCAGTATCCGTACTGCCTATCGCAGGTATCCTGCTGGGTGTCGGTTCTGCAAACTTCAGCTGGCTGCCAGCCGTAGTTTCCCACGTGATGGCCGAAGCAGGCGGTTCTGTTTTTGCTAACATGCCGCTGATCTTCGCTATCGGTGTTGCTCTGGGCTTCACCAATAACGACGGTGTATCCGCGCTGGCGTCCGTTGTTGCTTACGGCATCATGGTGAAAACCATGGCTGTGGTTGCGCCGCTGGTACTGCATTTACCTGCTGAAGAGATTGCCGCTAAGCATCTGGCGGACACCGGTGTTCTCGGTGGTATCATCTCCGGTGCGATTGCAGCGTATATGTTTAACCGCTTCTATCGCATCAAGCTGCCTGAGTATCTGGGCTTCTTCGCGGGTAAACGTTTTGTGCCGATCATTTCTGGTCTGGCCGCGATTTTCACCGGTGTGGTTCTGTCTTTCATCTGGCCACCAATCGGTACGGCAATCCAGACCTTCTCTCAGTGGGCGGCTTACCAGAACCCGGTTGTGGCGTTCGGTATCTACGGCTTCATTGAGCGCTGCCTGGTACCATTTGGTCTGCACCACATCTGGAACGTTCCATTCCAGATGCAGATTGGTGAATACACCAACGCAGCAGGCCAGGTGTTCCACGGCGACATCCCACGCTACATGGCGGGTGACCCAACGGCAGGTAAACTGTCTGGTGGCTTCCTGTTCAAAATGTACGGTCTGCCGGCCGCCGCAATTGCGATCTGGCACTCTGCTAAACCAGAGAACCGTGCAAAAGTGGGCGGTATCATGATCTCCGCAGCGCTGACCTCGTTCCTGACCGGTATCACCGAGCCGATCGAGTTCTCCTTCATGTTCGTTGCGCCGATCCTGTACATCATCCACGCGGTACTGGCAGGTCTGGCATTCCCAATCTGTATCCTGCTGGGTATGCGTGACGGTACGTCCTTCTCTCACGGTCTGATCGACTTCATCGTTCTGTCCGGTAACAGCAGCAAGCTGTGGCTGTTCCCAATTGTGGGTGCGGGCTACGCAGTGGTGTACTACACCGTCTTCCGTGTGCTGATCAAAGCACTGGACCTGAAAACGCCGGGTCGTGAAGATGCAACGGAAGACAGCAAAGCCGGTGCGACCAGCGAAATGGCGCCTGCTCTGGTAGCTGCCTTCGGTGGTAAAGAGAACATCACTAACCTGGACGCGTGTATCACTCGTCTGCGTGTGAGCGTTGCTGACGTTGCGAAAGTAGACCAGCCGGGTCTGAAAAAGCTGGGCGCAGCGGGCGTCGTTGTTGCAGGTTCTGGTGTTCAGGCAATCTTCGGTACGAAATCCGATAACCTGAAAACCGAAATGGATGAGTACATCCGCAACAACTAAGCTGTGACCTGGGGAGACTAAGGCAGCCGAATGGCTGCCTTTTTTATTACTGCGATTTGTGGTGCCGGGTGGTGGCGGCGTCTTACCCGGCCTACGTGATGGGTAGGCCCGGTAAGCGCAGCGCCACCGGGCTTCTGTCATTCAGAAATCGTAGCTCGCGCTCACCGAGACGTTCAGCGGCGCGCCATAAACCGCATACGATCCGACGTAATCGTAATACTCTTTGTCGAACAGGTTGTTGACGTTAGCCTGCACCGCAAAATCTTTGGTGACCTGATAACGGCTGAACAGGTTCACCAGCCCATAGCTGCCTTGCTCCGCGCGGGAACGTCCTGCCGGGCCGCCTTCCACGTCCGTCCACACTTTGTTCTGCCAGTTTACGCCACCGCCCACGGTCAGTTCCGGCAGCATTGGCAACTGATAGCGGGTGAAGAGCTTCATGGTTGTGCGCGGCTGATCGGAGCTGACGGCGTTGCCATTCTTATCTTCTGCGATGTAACGCGTCGCGCCGAAGGTCAGCTGCCAGTTATCGGTCAGGGCACCGTTGAGCTCGAACTCGACCCCTTTGCTGACCACCCCGTCCAGCGATTCATAGATCGACTCACCGCTCGGCATGTAGGTATAGGTGTTGCTGGCGACGTTATCCTGCTCAATGCGGAAAATCGCCAGCGAGGTGGTGAGGCGGGTATTAAACCAGTCCGCCTTCACCCCGGCTTCGTAGCTTTTACCCGTGGTAGGGTCAAGATAACGTCCGCTGACATCGCGCTTATCCTGCGGCTGGAAGATAGAGGTATAGCTGACGTAGGTCGACCAGTCCTCATTGATGTCATACACCAGGCCGGCGTACGGCGTGACATCATCTTTGGTGCTTTCCAGACGGGTATTCGGCGATCCTGCCGGGTTATAACGAATGTTATATTGGGTGTAGCGCGCGCCCAGGATCAGGTGCAGCGGATCGGCCAGCGAGAAACGAGCCGACGAATAGGCTGAAGACTGGCGAATATCATCCTTGCTGTAGAGTTTCCACGGCGTCCACTGGGGATCGGCGATGTTCCCGTTCCAGTTATTAAAGTTGCCGACATCAACCATGCCGTATACCGCATCCGGCATGGAGTTGTCGTAATGGTTACGCTGACGGCTGAAGCTGCCGCCGAACATCATTTCGTGCTGACGGCCAAAGAGATCGAAGCCGCCGCGCAGGAAGGCGTCAACCGCATCCTGTTTACGTTCCCCACGGTTCCAGCCGCCGTAACCCACCAGGCCCGCACCGGTCTCTTTATCCGGATAGCCGGACATATACATCAGTTTGGAGTCGAAGTTGGTTTCAGCGTGCATACCGTTGATGTGCGCTTCCCAGCCATTATCGAAACGCTGAGTCAGGTTAGCGAAGATGCGGGTGCTGTCTTTATCTGAATAAGCCCAGTCAGGTGCGACAGTCTGGCTGCGATTGTAGTGGGTCTTACTTCCGTCGCTGTACCAGGTCGGCAGCCCGCCCCAGGTTGGGTCGGCGGTATGGCTTTCCTGATACTCATACCCTACCGAGAGGGTGGTGCTGTCGGTGACATCCGCGTCCATCACACCGTAGAGGAATTTCTTCCGGTAGTGGTAGTTATCCACGAAGCTGTCGTTGTCCTGATAACCGGTAATCAGACGGCCCCGTACCTTACCTGACTCTACCAGCGGCGCCTGGAGATCCAGCACGTAGCGCTGCTTGTCCCAGCTGCCGTAGCTGGCGGAGACGTTACCTTTAAATTCCGGGCTGTCCGCGTGCTTACGCACCATATTAACGTACGCCGCCGGGTTGCCGGTGCCGGACATCAGGCCGGTGGCACCGCGAACCACTTCGATGCGGTCATAAATCGCGGTATCCGCGGCGGTATCACCAAAGTTCCACACTTCACTGATGGAGGTTGGCAGGTCGTCATAGGCGTAGTTGCTGACGAAAAAGCCGCGTGAGTAAAACACGGTACGGTCGCTGTCCTGCACCTGGGCCGTAATGCCCGTGGTATTCGTCAGCACCTGTCCGATGGATTGCAGATTCTGGTCAGCCATACGTTGCTGGCTGATAACGCTGACGGACTGTGGGATGTCGCGGGGAACCAGCAACAGTTTGGTGCCGGTGGTGGTAGTTTTTACGCTGTAATCCTGATCCTGGCTGGCAGAAAGATCCTGTGTGTTGTCAAAACCCCCGTCTACGACGACGGTATCTTCGGTGGTTGAAGCAGCGAAAGCGGCGGTTGGCGTCAATGCCATAGCAATGCAGGCGGCCAGCAACGAAGGTGTTGCGGCAGGCTGATGTTGCCCATCCCTGGTGTGATTAATGAAAGACATCATCAAACCCTTAGTGAATGGTGAAGGTAATTCGCGACAGTCCCGCTAGCACGGGCTGACGTCGTTTTCTATGTTAAAAATGCGCATGAAAATGCAAATGCGAAATATACGCATTGTGATTAACGCTGTAAACAGATGTTTCGGGATGAACTGAAATAAGGTTTCAGAAAAGAAATGTCCTAAAGCGATGCCTCTTCAGCCAGATGGCAGACAATCAGGAAAGAAATCACGGGAGAAGGTTGAAAGGACAGGAGAAACTCGCTCATACTCTTGTCTTGTGTCACGCAGTAAATCAGACAATGTGTGTTAACAACGGACGCACGACGCCAGATTAAACTTAAAAGGAAAAGGTCATGGCTGAAGAAACGATTTTCAGTAAAATTATCCGCCGCGAAATTCCGTCGGATATTGTCTATCAGGATGAACTGGTCACGGCTTTCCGCGACATTTCTCCCCAGGCGCCGACGCACATCCTTATTATTCCCAATATTCTGATCCCGACCGTTAATGACGTTAAAACCGAGCATGAAGTGGCGCTGGGCCGTATGCTTACGGTAGCCGCGAAAATCGCAGAGCAGGAAGGGATTGCTGAAGACGGATACCGTCTGATCATGAACTGTAATCGCCATGGCGGCCAGGAAGTCTATCATATTCATATGCATCTGCTGGGTGGACGTCCACTGGGACCGATGCTGGCACATAAAGGTCTTTAATATGTTAACTGGGCGTATTGCAGCGCTGATCGTGACGCTGGTAATGGTTGGGTGCAGCGCGCGTCCCGCCATCCCGGTCAGTGAAGAACAGACGCTGGTGATGGAGTCCTCAGTGCTTGCTGCGGGCATCACGGCGGAGAAACCTTCGCTGACCATAAGCGAAATCCAGTCTTCAGCCTCCTCTATGCTCTATAACGAAAGGCAAGAGCCAGTGACGGTGCATTATCGCTTCTACTGGTATGACGTGAGAGGTCTTGAGATGCACCCGCTTGAGGTGCCGCGCAGCGTGACCATCCCGGCAAGATCGTCAGTCACGCTCTACGGCAGCGCCAGCTATCTGGGTGCACATAAGGTGAGACTTTATCTTTATTTGTAAGGAGTGAACCTTGATTAAAACAATGAGCCGTTATGCGCTCCTGAGTGCTTTTGCACTCTTTCTGGCGGGTTGTGTGACGCGAACGGAAGAACCAGCACCGGTAGATCAGGCGAAGCCGGGAACGGAACAGCCAACAACGCCAGCGCAGCCTGTTCCAACCGTGCCGTCTGTACCGACCATTCCGGCGCAGCCTGGCCCGATCGAACATCCGGACGACACCGCACAGCCTGCGCCGCGAGTACGCCACTATGACTGGAACGGCGCGATGCAGCCGATGGTGGGCAAAATGTTGCAGGCACAGGGCGTTACGCCCGGCAGCGTGCTGCTGGTGGACAGCGTGAACAACCGTACAAACGGTTCCCTGAATGCGGGAGAAGCGACGGAAACCCTGCGCAACGCGCTGGCAAACAACGGTAAATTTACGCTGGTCTCAGCTCAGCAGCTCGCGGTCGCCAAGCAGCAGCTTGGTCTGTCGCCTCAGGACAGCCTGGGTTCGCGCAGTAAAGCGATTGGTATTGCCCGCAACGTTGGCGCGCAGTATGTCCTTTATTCTAACGCGACAGGCAACGTGAACACGCCGTCGTTGCAGATGCAGTTAATGCTGGTTCAGACCGGCGAAATTATCTGGTCAGGTAAAGGTGCCGTTACGCAACAATAAGCGCACGCGTCATGACGTCCTGACGCGTTATTTCCCTCAGTACCGTGTTATCGCGCCGCAAGCCCCCGCCGGGCTTGGCGGCGCGAGTTGCATTATTGAGCGTGGCGACCATCGGCTGGTTTTACGTCAGCATCACGATGCCGCCGCGCCTGCCTCCCATTTTCGTCGCCAGTTCCGCGCCCTGAAGCGCCTGCCCGCTGACCTTGCGCCACAACCTCATCTCTTTATCAGAGACTGGATGGCGGTGGCGTTTATTGCGGGTGAGATCAAAAGCGAGCTTCCCGATACGCCTGCGCTTGCAGCCATGCTGTATCATCTGCATCGCCAGCCGCGTCTGGGCTGGCGGGTAACGTTACTTCCTTTGCTGGATCACTACTGGCAGCAGGCTGCGCCTGGACGACGCACGCCCTACTGGCTGGCGCAGCTTAAGCGGCTACGCAGAGCGAGAGAGCCGCAGGCGTTACGTCTGGCGCCGCTGCATATGGATGTCCACGCGGGTAATATCGTTCATACCACGGCAGGCGAGAAACTTATCGACTGGGAATATGCCGGAGACGGTGACGTGGCGCTCGAACTCGCTGCGGTCTGGATGCCTGATGAGGCGTCGCGCGAGCAGCTGATAACCGCCTATGCCCGAAACGCCAACATCAATGCGCTCACCCTTGCGCGGCAGGTCGCGCGCTGGCGTCCGTGGGTGTTGATGCTGATGGCGGGATGGTTTGAAATGCGCCTTCAGCAGACAGATGACAAACAATTTATTGCGCTGGCAAATGATGCCTGGCGTCAGTTACAAACGAAAGGATAAGAGAGGTAGGTGTGGGTCCAGTAATGTTGGATGTCGAAGGGTTTGAGCTGGATGCGGAAGAGCGCGAAATTCTGGCGCATCCGCTGGTAGGGGGGCTGATTCTTTTCACCCGCAATTATCATGATCCGGAGCAGTTGCGTGAGCTGGTTCGCCAGATCCGTGCGGCGTCGCGCAATCACCTGGTGGTGGCCGTAGACCAGGAAGGTGGGCGTGTGCAGCGTTTCCGCGAAGGGTTTACCCGTTTACCCGCCGCGCAATCTTTTGCTGCGCTGCTGGGGATCGAAGAGGGCGGTCAACTGGCGCAGGACGCCGGCTGGCTGATGGCCAGCGAGATGATCGCCATGGATATCGACATCAGCTTCGCCCCGGTGCTGGACGTAGGACACATTAGCGCGGCAATTGGTGAGCGTTCGTATCATGACGATCCGCGTATTGCGCTGGCAATGGCGACGCGCTTTATTGACGGTATGCATGCTGCGGGCATGAAAACCACCGGCAAACATTTCCCGGGCCACGGGGCGGTGACGGCGGATTCCCATAAAGAAACCCCGCGCGATCCGCGCCCGGAAGCAGACATTCGCGCCAAAGACATGTCGGTTTTCCGCTCGCTGATCGCTGATAACAAGCTGGATGCCATCATGCCTGCGCACGTCATCTACAGTGAGATCGATCCGCGTCCGGCCAGCGGCTCTCCGCACTGGCTGAAAACCGTGCTGCGTCAGGAATTAGGCTTCAATGGCGTAATTTTCTCTGACGATTTATCCATGGAAGGGGCGGCGATCATGGGAAGCTATGCCGAACGTGGGCAGGCTTCGCTGGATGCGGGTTGCGATATGATCCTCGTCTGCAATAATCGTAAAGGGGCGGTGAGCGTGCTGGATAACCTGTCGCCGATCAATGCTGAACGTGTTACACAATTGTATCATAAAGGTTCATTTAGTCGTCAGGAGCTGATGGACTCGGCGCGCTGGAAAACGGTAAACGCCCGGCTTGAAGCCCTGAACGAGCGCTGGCAGGCACATAAAGCAGCCCTTTAATTCATCCCGGAAGGCGTAGCGTGGTGAGACGATGATCATTTATTTACACGGTTTTGACTCAAACAGTCCTGGTAATCATGAGAAAGTGCTGCAATTGCAGTTTATCGATCCGGATGTCCGGCTGATCAGTTACAGCACACGTCATCCGAAGCATGACATGCAGCATCTGCTTAAAGAAGTGGATAAAATGTTGCAGCTCAATATCGACGATCGCCCGCTGATCTGCGGCGTGGGGTTAGGAGGATACTGGGCAGAGCGCATCGGTTTTTTGTGCGATATCCGTCAGGTCATTTTTAATCCTAACCTCTTTCCAAACGAAAACATGGAAGGCAAAATCGATCGCCCGGAGGAGTACGCCGACATCGCAACTAAATGCGTGAGCAATTTCCGTGAAAAGAACCGCGATCGGTGTCTGGTGATCCTTTCCCGCAACGATGAAGCGCTGAACAGCTCCCGCGCCGCCGAGCTTCTGCACCATTACTACGAAATTGTCTGGGACGAAGAGCAGACCCACAAGTTCAAAAACATTTCCCCGCACTTGCAGCGTATTAAAGCCTTTAAAACGCTGGGCTAATCTCCCTGAACCTGATAAAGGCCCGGTACGTGAAAGCGTACCGGGCCTCTTTTTTGTCAGAGTTGTCTACTTTTAAACCATCAAAACTTGATACATATCAATTTTGGTATGACCAATGCGCCTGACGTGCTATTCTCAATGAATCTGAATGGTTTCAGCGCAGTAACCTGTTGTTAATTAAGGGTTATTTATATAACTTTTAATTAACAATTGGTTAATAATTTGAGGGGGTCACGTTGACTACGCCATTGAAAAAGATAGTGATTGTCGGCGGTGGTGCTGGCGGACTGGAGCTCGCGACACAGCTGGGTAAGAAGCTGGGTCGCGGTAAGAAAGCCAAAATCACGCTGGTGGATCGTAACCACAGTCATCTGTGGAAGCCGTTACTGCACGAAGTGGCGACCGGGTCGCTGGATGAGGGCGTGGATGCGCTGAGCTATCTGGCGCATGCGCGTAACCACCACTTCCAGTTCCAGCTGGGTTCGGTGGTGGATATCAATCGTGAAAACAAAACCATCACGCTGGCTGAGCTGCGTGATGATAAAGGCGAGTTGCTGGTTCCTGAGCGCAAGCTGGCCTATGACACGCTGGTGATGGCCCTGGGCAGTACCTCCAATGATTTCAACACCCCAGGCGTAAAAGAGCACTGCATCTTCCTGGATAACCCGCATCAGGCGCGTCGTTTCCATCAGGAGATGCTTAACCTGTTCCTGAAGTACACCAATAACATGGGTGCTAACGGCAAGGTCAACATTGCTATCGTGGGCGGCGGCGCAACGGGCGTTGAATTATCGGCGGAGTTGCACAATGCGGTCAAACAGCTGCACAGCTACGGCTACAAAGGGCTGACTAACGAAGCGCTGAATGTGACGCTGGTGGAAGCAGGTGAACGTATTCTGCCTGCGCTGCCGCCGCGTATTTCCGGCGCGGCGCACAACGAGCTGACCAAACTGGGCGTGCGCGTGCTGACACAGACCATGGTGACCAGCGCGGATGAGGGCGGCCTGCATACCAAAGACGGCGAATATATCCAGGCCGACCTGATGGTTTGGGCTGCGGGGATCAAAGCGCCTGATTTCATGAAAGATATCGGTGGGCTGGAGACGAACCGCATTAACCAGCTGGTGACAGAGCCGACGCTGCAAACCACGCGCGATCCGGACATCTTCGCCATTGGCGACTGTGCCTCCTGCGCACGTCCGGAAGGCGGATTTGTACCGCCTCGCGCTCAGGCCGCACACCAGATGGCAAGCCTCGTGCTGCATAACATCCTGGCACAGATGAAAGGCAAACCGATGAAAGCCTATGTCTACAAAGACCACGGCTCTCTGGTGTCGCTCTCAAACTTCTCCACCGTGGGCAGCCTGATGGGTAACCTGATGCGCGGCTCCATGATGGTGGAAGGGCGCATCGCCCGCTTCGTGTACATTTCTCTGTATCGTATGCACCAGATTGCGCTGCACGGCTACTTCAAAACCGGCCTGATGATGCTGGTTGGCCGCATCAACCGCGTGATCCGTCCACGCCTGAAGCTGCACTAATTTCTCTCTCCCTCCGGGCCCTCCGGAGGGAATTCTTAGCACATCATGCTGTGCATTTCCCTCCTGACGCTTAAGAGTTCTCTTAAACCCACGTTGTCCCGGTCAACCGCCCTGATTTTGATCCTTTATCTTATTGGCGAAGCGTTTATTGCGCTGCAAAATTGCTACCAATTGCAACAAAGGAGGAAGTCCCGTGAATAAATCAATGTTGGCGGGTATAGGGATTGGCGTCGCAGCTGCGTTAGGTGTGGCTGCCGTTGCCAGTCTGAACGTACTTGATCGTGGCCCGCAGTATGCGCAGGTGGTTTCCGCTACACCGATCAAAGAGACGGTCAAGACGCCTCGTCAGGAGTGCCGTAATGTTTCTGTCACCCACCGTCGTCCGGTTCAGGATGAAAACCGTATCGCTGGCTCCGTGCTGGGCGCGGTTGCTGGTGGGGTGATTGGTCATCAGTTTGGTGGCGGCCGTGGTAAGGATGTCGCGACGGTGGTTGGTGCGCTGGGTGGCGGTTATGCCGGTAACCAGGTACAGGGCGCGATGCAGGAAAATGATACCTACACCACAACGCAGCAGCGCTGTAAAACCGTGTATGACAAGTCTGAAAAAATGTTGGGCTACGACGTAACCTACAAAATTGGCGATCAGCAGGGCAAAATCCGCATGGATAAAGATCCTGGCACGCAGATCCCTCTCGACAGCAACGGTCAGCTGATACTGAATAACAAAGTGTAAAAAAGATGTTCTCTGAACTTAGCTCCTCATGCGCTCAGGCTGAGGAGCTTTTTTTTGCGTCAGAGTTTAAGAAGTTCAGGCCACAGGCGCAGCGTTGTTTGCGTAATCCCCTGCAATTTTTCCAGCGTCGCGCCTTCACGGGCGCTGATGGACATCCCCTGTAAAATACAGCTCAGATACTGGGAAAGCTCCTGCGGACGGCAATGCGCCGGTATTTCGCCGCGCTGCTGACGCTGAGCCAGAAACGTGCTGAGCGTCTCCTCCTGCATCGCATGCCGCGATTTGACCGTGTTGGCAATCTCTTTAGACGATGCCGCGAGGGTCGCGGAGGTGTTGATCATAAAACAGCCCGCAGGCGTGTCCTTGCTGGTATAGCAGGTCGCGATTGCCGTGAAATAATCCTGCAATGCCTGCTCAACCGTTTTTTCTTCGCAGAACAGCTGGGCTTCATGTTTTGCCGCGAAGCGCGCGATGTATCTGTCCAGAACGGCCCGGAATAAGCCTTCTTTGTTGGTGAACTCTGCGTACAGGGTAGGGGCTTTCGCGCCCGTTGCTTCCACAAGATCGGAAAGCGACGTAGCTTCATACCCATGCTGCCAGAAGAGCGTCATGGCCTTATCGAGCGCCGCATCCCTGTCGAACACTTTTGGTCGGCCACGGCTTTTCTTCGCGCAACGCGTAACATCGGTTGTCATGTGCCGTTGGTCCTCTGTTGTTTTGTTGAATAGTCATTATAAAAATAAACGTCTGCAACGACCAGCGGTGATTTCTGAAAAATAATTTAATTTTATCTTTATGAAATATAAGGCAAATGAAATTAATTTAACGACCATTATAAAAATGGGTTGACGTGTGACCTGGATCACATCTATCATTTACCTATCGATCGTTAACTAAATAACTAACGACCACTACATCATCTGCCTAAAGGTATAAAATCATGAAAAACGTTAAAACCCTCATCGCTGCCGCCGTTCTGAGTTCACTCTCTTTCGCAAGCTTCGCTGCTGTTGAAGTGCAATCCACGCCAGCAGACCAGCAGAAAGTCGGTACCATCTCTGCCACTGCCGGGACTAATCTGGGCTCTCTGGAAGATCAGCTGGCACAAAAAGCTGACGAAATGGGTGCGAAATCATTCCGCATCACCTCTGTGACCGGTCCTAACACCCTGCACGGTACCGCTGTTATCTACAAATAAGCGTAACGCAACCCTCCGTTATGCCACTGCAATAAAAAACGCCCTGCTGATGCAGGGCGTTTGTCGTTATTACTGCTTTACATTGATTGCTGAGCAACCTCATGATGCCGCGTGACATCGGTTGGCATCCCCGAGCGCGCTTCCATCGCCCGCTCCATCACCGCGCCATCGGTATTGGCATTCGTTTTAAAGCTCACCATCGAGGCATTCAGATTAATCGGCAGCGTCTGCGGATCGTCATTGATGTTTTTCGATAGCGGCTGGTGGATCTCAACCAGACGGACGCCACCCGGCTCTTCAGACACTTTAATCGGCGTATTAATGATATTCACTTTCGTGCCAGGGGCGATCACGCGGTAGAGCGTTTTGATATCGTCATCGCGCAGGCGAATGCAGCCGGAGCTGACGCGCATCCCGATCCCGAAATCCGCATTCGTTCCGTGCAGAAGATAAACCCCACCGTATGCCGCCAGGCGAATCGCATGGTGCCCCATCGGATTATCCGGGCCAGCAGGCACCACGGCAGGCAGGTCGATACCTTGAGCTTTATAACGGGCGCGAATGTTTGCCGTCGGGGTCCAGGTTGGATTAGCGCGCTTATCAGAGACGGTGGTGACCATGGTAGGCGTGAGCGTATCGCCCCCCAACTGACCAATACCGATAGGGTAGACGGTCACTTCGTTCTTGCCCGGCGGGTAGTAATACAGACGCAGCTCGGCGAGGTTAATCACAATGCCCTGACGCGGCGCGTCCGGCAGGATGGTTTGCAGCGGAATCGTCAGTACGCTGCCTGCACGGGGCACGTATGGATCTACGCCCGGGTTGGCCTGCAACAGCGCCAGGAACCCGACGTTATATTTTTTGGCAATCGCTTCCAGCGAACCGCCATCGTTTTCAACCACGTGAAAGCGGTTTTCACCTACGACGTTGCTGCCGGCAGGCGGAAGAGGCCAGGTATTGGCGCGAGCAGGGAGCGCGACGGCAACCGTCGCGGCCAGCGCAAACAGAGTTAACCAGCGGGTAAAACGCGAAGAAATCATCATTATCATAATCCATACAAATGATAAGGTTATTGTTTTATAAGGCCTTAATGATAATTATGGCGAATGTATAGTCGGGAAGTTCGGGCGAAGTGCAAAGAGTTTGTAAATTGTCCCCCCGCCAGCCGGGCGCTGGCGGGGGAAACCGTTATGCGATGGCGTTCTCTTCCAGCTGACGCATAAAGTTACGCACCCAGTCCATGCGGGTTTTACGTTCCGTCAGATCCTGAGTAAATTTCAGACGCGTCGGGCCATCAAGACGGAAATGCTGCGGCTGTTTTTGCAGGAGGCCAATCAGCCACATCGGATCGACGTGGTTCTTCTCGGCAAACTCAATGACGCCGCCTTTCTCATTGCCTTCAAGTTTGCGAATGCCCAGCTTCTGCGCCTGCTGACGCAGGCGGGCAATATCCAGCAGGTTGCGCGCCGCATCGGGCAATATCCCAAAACGGTCAATCAGTTCGACTTTGATCTCTTCCAGCTCGCCTTCGCTTTTCGCGCTGGCAATGCGTTTGTAGAACGACAGACGGGTATTCACGTCAGGAATAAAATCATCCGGCAGCAGAGAAGGCATGCGCAGTTCCACTTCGGTCTGCTGGCTGGTGAGATCTTCCAGAGACGGTTCACGTCCTGCTTTAAGCGCGTCGACGGCATTTTCCAGCAGCTCCATATACAGCGAGAAACCGATGGTTTCCATGGAGCCGCTCTGGTCTTCACCCAGCAGCTCACCGGCGCCGCGGATCTCCAGGTCGTGGGTCGCCAGCGCAAAGCCAGCACCCAGATCTTCCAGCGAGGCGATAGCTTCCAGACGCTTTTGCGCGTCGGTGGTCATCGCCTTCGGATGCGGCGTCAGCAGCCAGGCGTAGGCCTGATGGTGCGAGCGCCCGACGCGCCCGCGCAGCTGGTGCAGCTGGGCCAGGCCGAAGTGATCCGCACGTTCGATAATGATGGTGTTCGCCGTTGGAATGTCGATCCCGGTCTCAATGATGGTGGTACACACCAGCACGTTGAAACGCTGGTGGTGGAAATCGTTCATCACCCGCTCCAGCTCGCGCTCGCGCATCTGGCCGTGACCAATGGCGATGCGCGCTTCCGGTACCAGCTCTGCCAGCCTGTCGGCGGCTTTCTGAATATTTTCAACGTCGTTATACAGGTAATACACCTGGCCGCCGCGCAGCACTTCGCGCAGGATCGCCTCGCGCACCACCAGATTGTCGTACTCGCGAACAAAGGTTTTCACCGCCAGACGGCGCGCCGGTGGGGTGGCGATTATCGACAGATCGCGCATGCCGCTCATCGCCATGTTCAGGGTGCGCGGGATCGGCGTTGCGGTCAGGGTCAGAATGTCGACGTCGGCGCGCATCGCTTTGATGCGCTCTTTATGGCGCACCCCGAAGCGGTGCTCTTCATCCACGATCAGCAGCCCCAGATCTTTCCACTTCACGTCGCTTTGCAGCAGCTTGTGAGTGCCGATCAGAATATCAATTTTGCCTTCGCTTGCCTGTTCCAGGATTTGCGTCTGCTCTTTGGCGCTGCGAAAACGCGACAGCATCTCAATGCGCACCGGCCAGTTGGCGAAGCGGTCGCGGAAGTTGTCGAAGTGCTGCTGGGCGAGGAGGGTAGTCGGCACCAGCACCGCCACCTGCTTGTTGTTTTCCACCGCCAGGAAGGCGGCACGCATCGCCACTTCGGTTTTGCCGAAGCCCACGTCACCGCAGACCAGGCGGTCCATGGCCAGCGGCTGGCACATGTCGCTCAGCACGGCGTTAATGGCCTGGGCCTGATCCGGCGTAGTTTCAAACGGGAAGCTGTCGCAGAACAGCTGATACTGCTCTTTATCATGCTTAAACGCATAGCCCTCTTTGGCCGCACGCTGGGCGTAAATATCCAGCAGCTCGGCGGCCACGTCGCGCACTTTTTCCGCTGCCTTCTGGCGCGCGCGCGCCCAGGCATCGCCGCCCAGCTTATGCAGCGGCGCGTTGTCTTCCGCGCCCCCGGCGTAGCGACTGATTAGGTGCAGGGACGACACCGGCACGTACAGTTTGGCGTCGTTGGCGTAGGTCAGCATCAGGTATTCACCTTTGATGCCGCCTGCTTCGAGGGTGGTCATCCCCTGATAGCGACCCACCCCGTGTTCAAGGTGAACGATCGGCTGACCGGGGTGCAGTTCGGCCAGGTTACGGATCAGGGTGTCCGGGTTGATGGTGCGACGGCTGTCCTGACGACGGCGCGCGACGCGCTCGCCCAGCAGGTCGCTTTCACAAATCAACGCCAGGTTATTGAGCGTATCAATGAATCCGTGCTCGGCGGCGCCGATCATCAGGTAACGGCCATTTCCGGTCGCTTCGCTCAGGCGAAGAATGCGTTTCGGCGCAACTTTGATCCGTCCCAGCAGTTCGCCCAGCGCTTCACGGCGACCCTCACTTTCAACGGAGAAGACCACCGGCCCGGTGAAGGACTCAAGAAACTTGCGCAGATTATCAAGCGGGGATTTCTGCTGCGCCTGGACGGCCAGGTCAGGCAGCGTCCGGAACGCGAGATTGGTGTTCGCCGCCTTCTCGGCAAGCGCGTCGGTTTTGAGCTGCATGCGCGGCCAGCGTTTCAGCTCGGCGTTCAGCTCGTCGGTACGTAGCCACAGCATTTCCGGCGGCAGCAGCGGACGCATCGGGTCAACGCCCCGGTTTTCAAAGCGGGCGCGCGTTTCGCTTTCAAAGCGGCTGGCACTGGCGTCGATATCCCCGGTGTTAACAATCAGCGTATTCGCCGGGAAGTAGCTGAACAGCGCCGGCAGCGGTTCGTTAAAGAACAGGGGCTGCCAGTACTCGATCCCGGCCGGAAGGGTGCCCTTGCTGACTTGCTGGTAGATATGTTCGGCATCGCGCTTCACGTCGAACCTGTCGCGCCACTGGCTGCGGAACAGCTCGATGGCGGTTTTATCCGTCGGGAACTCATGGGCGGGCAGTAGGTTAATGGAGTCCACTTCCTCCAGCGTGCGCTGGGTGTCAGCGTCGAACACGCGCAGGCTGTCGATCTCATCATCAAAGAAATCCAGACGATATGGCCGATCGCTGCCCATCGGATAGAGATCCAGCAGCGCACCGCGCGTCGCATATTCGCCGTGCTCCATCACCTGGTCGACATGTCGATAGCCGGCTCCGTCCAGCTGCACGCGCAGGGCATCGCGCGACAGGCGCTGGCCTTTTTTCATCACCAGCGCATGGCCGTGCAAATAGCTGTGCGGACAGACGCGCTGCATCAGGGTATTCACCGGTACAATCAGCACGCCGCGCTGCATGGTGGGAAGCTGATACAGCGTCGACAGGCGTGAAGAGATGATCTCCTGGTGCGGAGAAAAACTGTCGTAGGGAAGCGTTTCCCAGTCGGCCAGGCTGAACACCAGGCTATCGGTGAACTGACGAATTTCGTCGTGCAGGCGCAGAGCGTTTTGCATGTCCGGGGCAACCAGCACCACCGGCCCTGGATGCCGCTCAGCAATTTCCGCCACCAGGGTGGCGCAGGCCGCGCCCGTGAGTTCGCCCAGCTGGCGCTGGTCGCCCGCTTTGACAGGCAAGGAGTAACGATAGTGTTCAGGCATGGCTATGTCAGAGTCTCTTGGGGATATACCAACAGTATTGGGGCATATCACTGATACGCAATGTCTTTATTATCCTCGATCGTTTTACATAAGCAAATCGTAACCGCACAAGAGGGAAAGTGACCCCGGATGGGTAGAGGGTTCCTCAGTAATTTGAAAGCAGAAGCAATAACGTTGTCTTCAGACTAACTGAGGGCTTTCAGCGATGCCCTGGTCCGGCTGTAAATCGCTGAGGCGTTTCCTGAAGGCCGGGGCGAGGCGCAGGGATGCGCCGAGAGGGCGTGGCCTGCATGGATGCAGGCTCATGCCCGACCCGATAGCCGGAAGGAATAAGCCGAGGGTATCGCGAAGCGACGATTTACCGCCGGGAGCCCGGGTTGCCAGGGTGGTGGCGACTGAGCCACCCTGGCACGTTCACCGCTCGTGCGGTTATAGAATAGCAAGGAATATAAGGTGAACGGAACGAGCACCACAGCTGTATGTTCACCCTCACCCCAGCCCTCTCCCATAGGGAGAGGGAGCCGTCTGTGCAGGCCTTATTTTGTAGTACGCATGGGACAGGGTTAGTTAGCGGGTTGTGGGCACGGGCGAAAGCCGCGCGGGAGGGGAGAAGAAAAGATCGCCAAAGAGGGCGGTTGAGAGCTTACGTGCCCCCAGCCCAACCAGCGTGCAGACGAGCAGGCTGATAAACGGGTAGACCAGAATCAGCGTTAACTCCGCCCAGATCGGCCAGTACGCCGCATTCATTTCGCGGATCAGGAGCAGGCTAAATGCCTCGATTAAAATGCGGTGGGTGGTATATATCGCGATGGTGTTTGAACCGATCACGTTCAGCAGATTATTGGGATGAACGGCATAACGCTGCTCGAAGCTGTAAAAGAGCTTCATGATAACCACGATTGACAGCAGAGAGAGCGGCAGAGGGACGTTAGCGAACCACAGCACCACCGACACCGCACCAGAGGCGATGAGGATCAGCCAGCTGCGGCGCAAATTCATCCCTTTCATCCACGCCATCAACTGCGCGCCGTACCATGCGCCGAGGCTGTAGTAGACCATGTTGCGTACCACGCTGTTCATTCCCCACCACGGTAACGGCAGGAAGTTGATGGCGATGCTTGCCAGCGCCAGAAGCCCCAGCATCGGCAGTTTCCAGCGGCTCAGCAGCTTACAGAGCGTAAAGTAGACCACTAAGGCGTACAAATACCACAGGCTGGTACTGGCCGTGAGCATTCCCCGTACAAACCCTGAAACGGAATCGGCGTAGGCCGCATTGGATGCTGTCGCCAGCTCTCGCTCGGGGGCGAGCCAGGCATTCAGATGAGTCAGCGCCTGCCATTGCAGGACGCCCCACAGGGCCAAAACCCAGACAATGCTCCAGATCCGCTTGTCGAGACTGGTGCGCCAGTTCACCTCGTCAATATATCGACGGATCAAATAGCCGGAGATAAAGAAAAACACCGGCATACGGAACGGGGCAAGGTAAAGATTAAAGTAGACCCAGCATTTGGCGAGCAGGCCCGATAACGGATGCTGTAGCCCGTCCAGGTGAGGATAAAAGGTGATCACCGAGTGGTAAATCACCACCAGGCAGATGCACAGACCTTTTATCTGGTTAATCCATAATGCTTTTTGTTTCATTGTGCGTGACGACCTTGTTGCCATAAACGAAAGGACGATTGTTGTAAAATGAAACCCTGATGTAACGGGTAACAGTCTGTATCAGGACGATTTTCGGAAAAGGTGGAGGCTGTCTGGTTGAAGTTCAGTCAGTAGTATGATGATTTATCTGAATTTTTCGGAAAAATGATTACCGAATCTTACGGTTTCAGTCATTTACGCTTAGCGGATTCGCTTATATACTCGTGGGTCTGCTATCAGCAAACAGACGGATTTCATGTATCAACCTGTCGCACTCTTTATAGGCTTACGTTACATGCGTGGGCGCGCCGCGGACCGCTTCGGTCGCTTTGTCTCCTGGCTTTCGACTATTGGCATTACGCTTGGCGTGATGGCACTGGTGACGGTGCTTTCCGTCATGAACGGCTTCGAGCGCGAGCTGCAAAACAATATCCTGGGGCTGATGCCGCAGGCCGTTCTCTCTTCCACTCAGGGTTCCGTTAATCCGCAACAGCTGCCGGAAAGCGCGGTGAAGTTACAGGGTGTCACGCGCGTTGCGCCGCTCACGACGGGCGATGTGGTGCTGCAAAGCGCCCGTAGCGTGGCGGTCGGGGTGATGCTGGGTATCGATCCGGCGCAAAAAGATCCGCTGACGCCGTTCCTGGTCAATGTGAAACAAACCGACCTGGAAGCGGGTAAATACAACGTCATCCTCGGCGAGCAGCTTGCCGGGCAGCTCGGGGTCAACCGTGGCGATCAGCTGCGCGTGATGGTGCCGTCAGCCAGTCAGTTTACGCCGATGGGGCGTCTGCCAAGCCAGCGTCTGTTCAACGTGATTGGCACGTTTGCGGCGAACAGCGAAGTTGATGGTTACCAGATGCTGGTGAACATTCAGGACGCCTCGCGTCTGATGCGCTACCCGGCGGGAAATATCACCGGCTGGCGTCTGTGGCTTGATGCGCCGCTGAAGGTGGATACCCTTAGCCAGCAGACGCTACCGGAAGGGACGAAATGGCAGGACTGGCGCGACCGGAAGGGCGAACTTTTCCAGGCCGTGCGCATGGAGAAAAACATGATGGGGCTGCTGCTGAGCCTGATCGTGGCCGTTGCCGCGTTTAATATCATCACCTCGCTCGGGCTGATGGTGATGGAGAAGCAAGGCGAAGTCGCCATTCTGCAAACTCAGGGGCTGACTCCGCGCCAGATCATGGCGGTATTTATGGTCCAGGGCGCCAGCGCCGGCATCATCGGCGCGCTGCTCGGCGCGGCGCTGGGTGCGCTGCTCGCCTGCCAGCTCAACAATCTCATGCCGATTATTGGCGCGCTGCTTGATGGCGCGGCGCTGCCGGTGGCAATCGAGCCGCTCCAGGTGGTCGGTATTGCGCTGGCCGCGATGGCCATTGCGCTGCTTTCTACGCTTTATCCTTCCTGGCGGGCTGCCGCTACTCAACCCGCTGAGGCTTTACGTTATGAATAAGATCCTGTTGCAGTGCGACAACCTGTCCAAACGCTATCAGGAAGGCACTGTGCAGACCGACGTGTTGCACAATGTGAGTTTTAGCGTGGGCGAAGGCGAGATGATGGCGATTGTCGGTAGCTCTGGCTCCGGTAAAAGTACGTTGCTGCACCTGCTTGGCGGGCTGGACACGCCAACCGAAGGCGATGTGATCTTCTCCGGGCAGCCGCTGAGTAAAATGTCGTCTACGGCGAAAGCCGAGCTGCGTAACCGCGAGCTGGGCTTTATCTATCAGTTCCACCATCTGCTGCCGGACTTTACGGCGCTGGAAAACGTCGCAATGCCGCTGCTGATTGGTAAAAAGAAACCCGCGGAAATTAATGCCCGCGCCAGCGACATGCTAAAAGCGGTAGGGCTGGGTCATCGCGGGAATCACCGTCCGTCTGAGCTTTCCGGCGGTGAGCGTCAGCGTGTGGCCATCGCCCGTGCGCTGGTCAACAACCCGCGCCTGGTGCTGGCGGATGAACCGACAGGTAACCTCGATGCGCGTAACGCAGACAGCATTTTCCAGCTTCTCGGCGAACTGAACGCCGCGCAGGGAACCGCGTTTCTGGTGGTCACCCACGATTTACAACTGGCTAAGCGGATGGGGCGTCAGCTGGAAATGCGCGACGGTCGTCTGAATGCTGAACTGACGCTGATGGGAGCGGAGTAATGGCTTCACCGTTATCGTTACTCATCGGGTTACGCTTTAGCCGCGGTCGTCGCCGGAGCGGGATGGTATCCCTTATCTCCGTGATCTCCACCATCGGTATCGCCCTGGGCGTGGCGGTGTTGATCGTGGGCTTAAGCGCCATGAACGGCTTTGAGCGTGAACTGAATAACCGCATTCTGGCCGTTGTCCCCCACGGTGAAATCGAGCCGGCTAACCAGCCGTGGTCCAACTGGCGTGATGCCCTTAACAAAGTGGAAAAGGTGCCCGGCATTGCGGCGGCTGCACCTTACATCAACTTTACCGGGCTGGTAGAGAGCGGGGTAAACCTGCGCGCCATTCAGGTGAAAGGGGTAAATCCTCGTCAGGAAGAGCGTCTGAGTGCGCTGCCGCGCTATGTGCAAAATGGCGCATGGGCAAACTTTAAGGCTGGCGAGCAGCAGATCATCATGGGCAAAGGCGTTGCCGATGCGCTGAAGGTGAAGCAGGGCGACTGGGTCTCGATCATGATCCCGAACGCCAGCGCTGATCACAAATTGCAGCAGCCTAAGCGCGTACGTCTGCACGTCACCGGTATTTTGCAGCTGAGCGGCCAGCTCGATCACAGCTTCGCGATGGTGCCGCTGGAAGATGCGCGCCAGTATCTGGATATGAGCGACAGCGTGACGGGCATTGCCATTAAGGTTAACGACGTCTTCAACGCCAATAAACTGGTGCGTGACGCTGGCAGCGTGACCAATAACTATGTCTACATCAAAAGCTGGATCGGCACTTACGGGTATATGTACCGTGATATCCAGATGATCCGCGCGATTATGTATCTGGCGATGGTGCTGGTGATTGGGGTGGCGTGTTTTAATATCGTCTCGACGCTGGTCATGGCCGTTAAGGATAAGAGCGGCGACATCGCCGTGCTGCGTACCTTAGGGGCGAAAGACGGTCTTATTCGCGCCATCTTCGTCTGGTACGGTTTGCTGGCGGGGCTGTTTGGCAGCCTTTGCGGTGTGGCGATCGGCGTGGTGGTTTCCCTTCAGCTGACGCCGATTATTAACGGAATTGAAGCGCTTATTGGCCATCAGTTCCTGTCAGGCGATATCTATTTTATTGACTTCCTGCCGTCTGAACTGCACTGGCTGGACGTTATTTATGTGCTGGTGACAGCACTTTTACTGAGTCTGCTGGCAAGCTGGTATCCGGCGCGTCGCGCAAGCCGAATTGATCCGGCGAGGGTATTAAGTGGCCAGTAATTTCGTCATGGTTTAGCGGTCTTTTGGCCGCTGAATCAAACAGAGGAATGCATCATGTATTACGGATTTGATATTGGCGGCACCAAGATTGCGCTCGGCGTGTTCGATAAAGACCTTAAGCTACAATGGGAAACCCGCGTACCCACGCCGCGCGAAAGCTACGATGAATTTTTAACCGCCATTGCCGCGCTGGTGGCGCAAGCGGATGAACGCTTTGGCGTCAAAGGCAGCGTCGGCATTGGTATTCCGGGTATGCCCGAAACCGACGATGGCACGCTGTATGCCGCCAACGTTCCTGCTGCCAGCGGCAAACCGCTGCGTGCCGATCTTTCTGCTCTCCTTGAGCGCGACGTGCGCTTAGACAACGATGCCAACTGTTTTGCTCTCTCAGAGGCCTGGGACGACGAGTTTCGTCGCTATCCGCTGGTTATGGGGCTGATCCTCGGAACCGGCGTGGGGGGCGGGATAGTCATTAACGGTAAGCCCATTACCGGGCGCAGCTACATTACCGGCGAATTTGGTCATATCCGTCTGCCGGTGGATGCGCTGGATGTTGTCGGACGTGATTTCCCGTTGATCCGCTGCGGTTGTGGTCAGCACGGCTGTATTGAGAGTTACCTTTCAGGCCGTGGGTTTGCATGGCTTTATGAACACTTCTATCATCAGAAACATGACGCCCCCCAAATCATTACCCTGTGGGAACAAGGGGATGCGCAGGCGCGAGAGCACGTTGAACGCTATCTCGACTTGCTGGCCGTGTGCCTGGGGAATATCCTGACCATCGTCGACCCGGATCTGCTGGTGATCGGGGGAGGGCTGTCAAATTTCACTGCGATTACGGAACAGTTGTCCGGGCGTCTGCCCCGACATTTATTGCCGGTCGCCCGCGTGCCGCGCATTGAGCGTGCGCGACACGGGGACGCAGGAGGCATGCGCGGAGCCGCATTCCTTCATCTCACCGATTAGTTTACGAGGTTATTATGCTGTCGCGTCGCCAGGGTCGACTCAGCCGTTTTCGCAAAAATAAACGCCGCTTACGTGAACGCCTGCGTCAGCGGATCTTTTTCAGAGACAGGATGATGCCAGAAGCGATGGATAAACCCAGAGTGGTGGTGTTGACCGGGGCGGGGATCTCCGCCGAATCCGGTATTCAGACCTTCCGCGCGGCGGACGGACTGTGGGAAGAACACCGAGTTGAAGATGTGGCGACGCCGGAAGGTTTCGCCCGCGACCCGGCGCTGGTGCAGGCGTTCTACAACGCCCGCCGTCGCCAGCTTCAGCAGCCGGAGATTGCACCGAATGCGGCGCACCTGGCGCTGGCAAAGCTGGAGGAAGCGCTGGGGGATCGTTTTCTGCTGGTCACGCAGAACATCGACAATCTTCACGAAAGGGCCGGAAACCACAACATCATTCACATGCACGGCGAACTGCTCAAGGTGCGGTGCGCATGGAGTGGTCAGGTGCTGGACTGGAAAGAGGACGTGCTGGACGAAGACCGCTGCCACTGCTGTCAGTTCCCTTCGCGTCTGCGTCCGCATGTGGTCTGGTTTGGCGAAATGCCGCTGGGAATGGATGAGATCTACAGCGCCCTGGCTATGGCGGACGTCTTTATCGCCATTGGTACCTCAGGACATGTCTATCCGGCGGCAGGATTTGTTCACGAAGCGCGACTGCAAGGTGCCCATACGGTGGAGCTTAATCTGGAGCCAAGCCAGGTCGGGAGCGAGTTTGAAGAGAAACATTACGGTCTGGCGAGCGAGGTGGTGCCAGCCTTTGTGGATAAACTCCTGAAGGGGCTGTAAGAGTAACGGGCGACATTGCGTCGCCCGTTACGCATTAACGGCCTGCTTTTAGCTTCTGATAATACTCTTCATACAGGCGGCTCGCGTCACCGACGTCGTTCTGCCATTCCCCTTTGCTGATGGTTTCAGCGTCCGGATAAAGCGATTTATCATTTGCCACTTCAGGGCTGAGCAGCTTCCGCGCGGCCAGGTTTGGCGTCGGGTAGCCGATGGTTTCCGCCACCTCTTTTGCCACATCCGGGCGCAGCAGGAAATTGATCAGCTTCAGGGCGCCCTCGACGTTTTTCGCATTCGCCGGGATCGCGAGGCTGTCCATCCAGAAGATGCCGCCCTCCTTCGGCCAGACCACCTCCAGCGGCGTCCCGGCCTGACGCGCCACAAACGCAGAGCCGTTCCAGACCATACCCAGATTCACTTCACCTTCCATATACGGGTTAGCCGGGTTATCCGAGTTGAACGCCGCCACGTTTGGCATCAGCTTTTTCAGTTCGTTATACGCCGCTTCGATCTCTTTCGGATCGGTGGTGTTACCGGAATAGCCGAGTTTACGCAGCGCAACCTGGAACACTTCGCGCGCATCGTCGGTTAACAGCAGGCTGCTTTTGTATTCCGGCTTCCACAGGTCAGCCCAGGATGAAACCGTTTTTGGATCAATGGCATCGCTGTTGACGCCAATTGCCGTCGCGCCCCAGATGTACGGAATGGAGTAGTCGTTGTTCGGGTCGAACGGCTTGTTTAGCATCTCAGGATCGAGGTTTGAAAAATTGGTTAGCTTCGTTTTGTCGATCTTCTGGATCATGCCTTCTTTGCGCATCTTGTCGACGAAATAGGTCGACGGCACCACCAGGTCATACGCGCCATCTTTATAGGTTTTGAGCTTGGCGTACATGGTTTCATTCGACTCGTAGGTCGAATAGATCACCTTGATGCCCGTCTCTTTGGTGAACTGCTCCAGCAGGCCCGGCGGCACATACTCGGTCCAGTTGTAGAAATAGAGCGTTTTGCTGTCATCAGCATGCGCGGCGCCCATTCCGAGCACCAGTGCCGCAGCGGCAAGCATTTTTTTCATTTCTGTGTCCCCTGAGATTTTGTTTTATCACGAGCAATAACCTGGCTGGCAATTACCAGAACCAGCGATAACACCAACAGAATAGTCGCCAGCGCGTTCACTTCGGGTGAAACACCGACTTTAACCATTGAGTAGATCTTCAACGGCAGAATTTCATAGCTCGGCCCGGTGACGAAGGAGGACACGACCACGTCGTCCATCGACAGGGTAAAGCTGAGCAGCCATCCTGCTGCCACGGCGGGCATCGCCAGCGGCAGAATGATTTTGCGCAGAATGGTCATCTCGCTCGCACCCAGATCTTTCGCCGCTTCCAGCATGCGTACGTCGAACCCTTTCAGACGCGCGTAGACGGTTACCACCACAAACGGCAGACAGAAGGTGATATGCGAGAACAGCAGCGACCAGAAACCGAGCTGGACGCCCAGCAGCATAAACAGCACCAGCAGTGAAATGGCCATCACGATATCCGGGGACATCATCACCACAAACAGCATGCCACTGACGAACGGCTTACCGCGAAAACGGTAGCGGTACAGCGCCACGGCGGTCAGCGAGCCAATCAGCGTCGCGAAGGTGGCAGAAAATACCGCCATCGTCAGCGAGTGCTGAGCGGCCTGTAGCAGGCTGTCATTGTTCATCAGCAGGCCATACCATTTGGTGGTAAACCCTTGCCAGTTGATCCCGAAGCGTGAGCTGTTAAAGGAGTTCACGATCAAAATGATTATCGGAATATAGAGATACGCATAAATGGCGGTCATAAAACCGCCGCGAAGCAGTCGACCGATCATTCCAGCTCCACCTTCTTATTCAGCAGGCGTGATGCACGCCAGTAAACCAGCAGCATCAGTCCCATCACCACCGTCAGCGTTATGCTGGTGGCCGAGCCGAACGGCCAGTCGCGGATATTCAGGAACTGGCTCTTAATCACGTTACCGATCAGCAGGTTTTTCGCCCCGCCCATCAGGTCCGAGACGTAGAACAGGCCCATCGCAGGCAGCATGACCAGCAGACAGCCGGCGATAATACCCGGCATGGTCAGCGGAATAATGATGCGGACAAAAGTTTGTAACTTACTGGCGCCCAGGTCTTTCGCCGCTTCCAGCAGCGGCTTATCGAGCTTTTCAATGCTGGAGTAGAGCGGCATCACCATAAACGGCAGCAGGATATAGACCAGGCCGATAATCACCGCGCCCGGGGTGAACATGATGCGGATCGGCGTCTCGATCACCCCCAGCCACAGCAGAAACTCGTTCAGATAACCTTTGGTGCTGAGGAAGATTTTCAGCCCGTAGATGCGGATTAACGAGTTGGTCCAGAAGGGTACAATCAGTAAAAACAGCAGCAGCGGCCGTACTTTTTGCGGCAGGCGGGCCAGGAACCAGGCGAATGGATACCCCAGCACCAGACAGGCGAGGGTAGCAATCAGCGCCATATTCAGCGAGTGCAGCAGCACGTCAAAATAGAGCGGATCGAGCAGGCGCGCGTAGTTGTCCAGCGTAAAGACCATCGCCACGAAGTTCGCGTCGTCGCGGGTCAGGAAGCTGGTTACGATGATCATCAGGTTGGGTAGAAAGACAAACAACACAAGCCAACCGACGATCGTGGCAATCACCACATTCTGGAACTTACTTGTGTTCTTCATCAGCCAGTACAACCTCCCAGCTTTCTACCCAGTTGATGACCATTTTCTGATCCAGCGAGTGGTCGAAGTCCGGATCGTCCTCGTTAAAGAACTCGCTGACCATCACCATTTTGCCGTTTTCCAGTTCCACAACGGATTCGAGGGTCATCCCTTTGTAGTTGCGTTCGCGAACGTAACCGATCAGACCTTCGACGTCAGCCGTGTCGTGGATCTCATCAACGCGGAGATCTTCCGGGCGCAGCAGGACGTTGAGCTTTTGCCCCTTCTCGACGGCAAAGTTGACGGTAATATTGCATTCGCGGCCTTCCACGTTCGCGCGAACGCGCTGCTCGTCCAGACGCTCAATCACCGTGGCGTTGAAAATATTGATTTCGCCTATAAAGCTGGCGACGAACAGGTTTTTCGGCTCTTCGTAAATTTCACGCGGGGTGCCATCCTGCTCAATCTTGCCGTCGCGCATCACCACGATACGGTCTGACATGGTCAGGGCTTCTTCCTGATCGTGCGTAACAAACACGAACGTGATGCCGAGCTTACGCTGAAGCGCTTTCAGCTCGTTCTGCATCTGCTTGCGCAGCTTGTAGTCCAGCGCGGAGAGGGATTCATCCAGCAGGAGCAGGCGAGGTTTGTTGACCACGGCGCGGGCAATGGCCACACGCTGCTGCTGACCACCGGAAAGTTGATGCGGCTTGCGCTGGGCGAACGCCTCCAGCTGTACCATGCGCAGGGCTTCGGTAACCCGAGGTGGGATCTCGCTGGCCGGTGTTTTTTGCATCCGCAGGCCAAACGCCACGTTCTCAAACACGGTCATGTGCGGGAACAGGGCATAGCTCTGAAAGACGGTATTGACGTGGCGATCTTCGGCTGGAACCTGGGTTATGTCCTGGTTCTCAAGATGGATATGGCCGTTATCGACGCTTTCCAGCCCGGCGATAAGGCGCAGGACGGTGGTTTTGCCGCAGCCGGAGGGGCCGAGCAGCGTGAGAAACTCACCGTCATTGATGGTCAGATTAAGGTCGGAAATGACATCTTTGCCATCGAAACTTTTACGAATTCGTTCCAGTTGCACCAGCGGTGAAAGGGAACGGGGTTGTGTATTCAATTTTCGCGCTGTCCCATATAGACGCCTCAGGCAGCAGACTGAAGCGGGGTTTGTGTGTAACCACCTTGGTGACTCGTAATGAGGGCGGACATTCTACGGCAAACCCATTGAATCGCCAATCCTTCTCACTGATTCATAAGCTACATTTATTAACGCACAACGATATAAACGTAAAAAGTTCTCGTTTGCGGGATAAAAGTGACCTGACGCAATATTTGCGTTTTGCTGCTTAATGATAATGTTGTCACAAAAAGTGAGGGTGACTGCATGGATAAACTACTTGAGCGTTTCTTACATTACGTTTCGCTGGATACCCAATCTAAGCCGGGGGTCCGACAGGTGCCAAGCACCGAAGGCCAGTGGAAGCTGCTAAATCTGCTGAAAGAGCAGCTGGAGGCCATGGGGCTGGTTGATGTCACGCTCAGCGAAAAAGGGACCGTGATGGGAACGCTGCCGGCGAGTATTGACGGCGATATCCCGGCAATTGGCTTTATTTCTCATGTCGATACCTCACCTGATTTTAGCGGTAAACACGTAAACCCGCAGATTGTTGAAAACTATCGCGGCGGTGATATTGCGCTGGGCATTGGCGACGAAGTGCTGTCGCCGGTGATGTTCCCGGTACTGCATCAGCTGCTGGGGCAGACGTTAATCACCACTGACGGCAAAACCTTGCTGGGGGCCGATGACAAAGCGGGCATCGCCGAGATCATGACGGCGCTGGCGGTGCTGAAGGGCAAAAATATCCCACATGGCGATATCCGCGTGGCCTTCACGCCGGATGAAGAGGTTGGAAAAGGCGCGAAACACTTTGACGTTGAGGCGTTTAACGCGCAGTGGGCCTACACCGTCGACGGTGGCGGCGTGGGTGAACTGGAGTATGAAAACTTTAACGCGGCATCGGTGACGATCAAAATCGTTGGGAACAACGTGCACCCGGGGTCTGCGAAAGGGGTGATGGTGAATGCGCTGTCGCTGGCTGCGCGTATTCATGCGGAAGTGCCCGCCGAAGAGAGCCCGGAGATGACGGAAGGGTATGAGGGTTTTTATCATCTGACCAGCATCAAGGGGACCGTGGACAGCGCGCAGATGCACTATATTGTCCGCGATTTCGACCGCAAAGCCTTTGAAGCACGCAAACGTAAGATGATGGAGATCGCGAAAAAGGTCGGCAAGGGGCTACATCCGGATTGCTATATTGAACTCATCATCGAAGACAGCTATTACAATATGCGCGATAAGGTGATGGAGCATCCGCATATTCTTGATATCGCCCAGCAGGCGATGCGCGATTGTGACATCGAGCCGGTGATGAAACCGATCCGTGGCGGTACCGATGGTTCACAGCTGTCGTTTATGGGCCTGCCGTGCCCGAACCTGTTTACCGGTGGATATAACTACCACGGCAAGCATGAATTCGTGACGCTGGAAGGGATGGAGAAAGCGGTGCAGGTGATCGTGCGGATAGCGGAGTTAACCGCGAAGCGGTAATGTTTTATGCCGGGTGGCGGCTACGCCTTACCCGGCCTACATTTCGATCGTAGGCCCGGTAAGCGCAGCGTCACCGGGCATTAAAGCGGCTCAGTCCTCAAAAAACCAGTACCCGCTGTTCACCAGCGCGGCCAGCATGGCGAGGAAGGAGGGATCGTCCAGCGCGTCGCCGAAGGTATCCGCAGTCAGCACCATATGGCTGGCAATCGCTTCCAGCGCCGGGCGATGCGGAGAGTCCAGGCGCTCGCCGTTGACGAATACCTCTTCGCCAATGCGCAGTACGCGTAATCCGCCCAGACGAACCAGCTTATCGCCCTGCTGGAGCGCATCATAAATTTCATCTGCCTGATAAGGCGGCTCTGGCGGTGCGACGTCCAGTTCGTGACGCGACTGGCTGATAAACTCGCCAAACCACTGTCTGAAGTGCTCCGGTTCGTTGATCAGATCCAGCATCATCCCGCGCAGCTTATCCAGCTCCTCTGGCAGAATATCCGCCGGGTGCTCACGCGCCGGAACGTCCGGATCGCTGTAACGGTAGCTGCCCAGCTCACGCTGTAAAACATAGTCAGCAAATCCGCTGATCATCTCGCGCCCGCTTGGCGCGCGGAAACCAACCGAATAGTTCAGCGAGTTTTCCAGGGAATAACCTTCATGCGGGAAGCCCGGTGGGATATAGAGAATGTCGCCTGGCTCCAGCTCTTCATCAATGATCCCTTCAAACGGATCAACCTGAAGCAGATCCGGGTGGGGGCAGTGCTGCTTCATTGGCACTTTTTCGCCCACGCGCCAGCGACGGCGCCCGGTACCCTGAATGATAAACACGTCGTACTGATCCAGATGCGGACCCACGCCGCCACCGGGAACGGAGAAGGAGATCATCAGATCGTCCATTCTCCAGTCTGGCAGGGCGCGGAAGGGACGCATTAAGGCTGCGGTGGGTTCGTGCCAGTTGTTGACCGCCTGCACCAGTAAAGACCAGTTGTTTTCGCCCAGGTGATCGTAGCTTTCAAAGGGACCGTGGCTGACCTGCCATTTCCCGTCCTGGTGGCTCACCAGACGGCTGTCTACCTCATTTTCCATCGCCAGACCAGCGAGTTCGTCAGGAGAAATAGGGTCGATAAAATTGCTGATCCCGCGTTTAAGAACGACCGGGCGTTTTTGCCAGTAACGTTCAATAAATTCGGGCCAGTTAAGCGTTAATTGATAATCCATATTTTTGTATTCCGCAGGCTCTTACTGAGACGGATTATAACGGAAGCACCGCCCCCTGACTGCGAGATCCGCGTATTTTTCACATTTCGGGTCAACTATCGTTCGATACGGGATGCTGGCGGCCAAAAATGACTTCCATACGGGCACCGCCCAGCAAACTTTCACCGGTTTCAATCTTGCCCTCGTACTGATCGACGATTTCCCTGGCGACGGATAATCCGACGCCCTGGCCTGGCCGCAGCGTATCGGCGCGCTGGCCGCGATCGAACACCACTTCGCGTTTATTACAGGGAATGCCAGGACCATCATCCTCAACGATAATATGCAGTTCGTTATCCGTTACCCGCGCGGACACCTCGACAAACTCCAGACAATATTTGCAGGCGTTATCGAGCAGGTTTCCCATCACTTCCATAAAGTCATTTTTCTCACCGACAAAGCTAATTTCCGGTGAGATATCCAGACTGATGTTGACCCCTTTACGCTGGTACACCTTGTTCAGCGCAGAGGTGAGGTTATCCAGCAGCGGGGCTACCGGGTGCAGTTCACGGCTCAACAGGGCGCTTCCGGAACGCATGCTCGCGCGGTGCAGGTAATAGCCGATCTGCTGTGAAATACGGCTGATTTGTTCCAGCATCACCGGCTCGGCGTCATCCACGCTCATTTTCGAACTGCGCATGGAACGCAGGGTACTCTGCATCACGGCCAGCGGGGTTTTCAGGCTGTGCGTAAGGTCGGTGAGCGTCGTGCGATACTTGTCGTAGCGTTCACGTTCGCTTTTCAGCAGGCGGTTGAGGTTGCGCACCAGGCTGGTCAGCTCACGCGTGGTCTCCGGGTTTAGCTTCTCGCGGTGATGTTCCTCCAGCTCGCGCACCTCTTTGGCAAGGGATTCAATCGGGCGGAGGCTCCACCACGCAGCAACCCACAGGAGAGGGATCACCAGCAGCAGGTTGGCAGCCAGAACATACACAAACCAGTTCCAGACCATATACGAGCGTTTCAGCTCAACCGGTATGGTATCGATCACCACAATGGTTAACTGCGGCATGTTCAGAGTGGCGGGGTAAAGGTTGATGGCCACAGAGTGGGTCATCTCCGTGTCGTCATCTTCGGCACGGATCTCATTTAGCTTGATCTGTAAGGCGCGATCGTCACGCAGCAGGCTGCTGGTGGAGTTGAGGTCGGCTTCTATTTCATGAAAACCGTTGGTTTTCAGCCATTCCGGACGGATGCGCTTTTTCAACCACGGGACATCGCGCTGGGCCCAAAGCAATTTCCCTTTTTCATCATAGATCAGCGCCAGCGTCGGGCTCTGCTGATTCAGGTTTTCCGGCATCTCGACGGTGATTCGGTTGTTCTCCCACTTCGCCAGGGTATAAAACAGGTTACTTTCGCCGCGAAGCAGGCGGAAGGTGGTTTTATCGAAGCTCACGCTATAACCGACCAACGCCACCATCCCATAAGAGAGCGACAGCACCAGCACGACGGCGGCGGTTGCCAGCAAAAAGCGAACCCGCAGCGAAAGGGGTAAAATGTGGCGCAATATCCCTTTCATTTAGCGTAATTCGAACAGGTAGCCCTGACCACGCACGGTGGTGATCACGTCATGCGGGTACTGCGCCTGAATTTTTTTACGCAGGCGACCCATCAGCACGTCAATGGTGTGGCTTTCGCGCAGCTCGGCATCCGGATAGAGCTGAAGCATCAGGGAATCTTTGCTCACCACTTTACCGTTGTTACGGATCAGCGTTTCCATGATGGTGTATTCGAATGCGGTCAGCTTGATCACTTCATCATTAATAGAAAATTCGCGGCGAGAGAGGTCCACCTGGAACGGCGGCAGAGAGATAACCTGTGACGCCAGCCCGCTGTTGCGGCGCAGCAGCGCCTGCATACGCGCAGCGACTTCTTCAATATGGAAGGGTTTGGTCACGTAGTCATCCGCGCCAGCGCTCAGGACTTCAACCTTGTCCTGCCAGCCTTCGCGGGCAGTCAGCACCAGTACCGGCAGGGAAACGTCATGGCTACGCCAGCGGCGGATAAGGGACAATCCGTCTTCATCCGGCAGCCCTAAATCGACAATGGCGATGTCCGGCAGGTGTTCATTGAGATAATAATCGGCCTCTTTTGCGTCTTCAGCATCATCCACCTGATGACCCATCTCCTGAAGTTGAACTTTCAGGTGATGGCGTAGCAATGCGTTATCCTCAACAACCAGTACGCGCATCATCACTTCTCCCTTTATAAATGGTATGAATAGTTTAACGCTGATTATTCAGGTTGACACCAGCGCAATGAAATTAAATGATTTTTTTCATGCTCCCGAACACAGGGGGGGATGACGCCAGGCACCTGATTATTAAGTATGTTGACCTGAGCCTGGTTCATATCACCCACCCAACTCACGTAAGCCTCATGCGCCCCCAGCAGGCGCGGGTAATATAAACTGACTTGTTTTCGCAAGCTTTCGCAATCCCGATAAAACAGCCATCCGTTTATGAACTGTTGAAGGCGAGTCGCTTTTTGGACAGCACGGGCACGCCAGTTTTGTAAATATTGCCCTTTTTTTTGTAAGGATGTTCTCACTATGCCTGGCTTTGTCTACGCTTATTTTATGGTGCGAAATTAGATTTGCATAAGATGTGCCAGAAAAGCAGCATTTTTACACAACAAAACAGCAATATAGCGAGTAAAGAGGACTTTATGGAATGGAAGGTTGTTGAGACTATTGCGAGCCCGGAAAGCGGAACCATCTTTTGCAAAGTTGAAACACAGTATGGCCTGAATTATATCCTGTGGTTAAAGGGAGATTATTACGTTCGTACAGGTGAAATCATCACCACTTCAAACCAGGGGATCCTGATTAACGATCGGCGGCGTAGAGTATGGATAGCGCAGGCAATGCCCTTTACATCAATAGGCTGGATGGGGTTCAAACAGAAAAACGCGTGTCCAGGCAACCGACAGGAGATGGATCGCCTGTGCACGGCTGAAACCCCGTGCCAGTTCAAACTGTGCCCGTTCGGCTTAAAACGGTATATTCCGGAAAGTTATTCCACGGCAAAAAATAACAATCAGCCTGACGGCAGGCTCTAATCCCGGCAAAACAGATAATGTGACGTGAAATGTCGGCTCGATGATGAAAAGCAGCCCCCTTTCCGGGTGGAAAGGGGGAAGGGCGATTACTTCAGCTCGTCAACCATAGCGATGGCACGGCCAATATAGTTTGCCGGGGTCATCTCTTTCAGGCGCGCTTTTTCTTCTTCTGGCAGCGCCAGACCGTCGATAAACTGTTTCATACCTTCAGCATCAACGCGTTTACCGCGGGTCAGCTCTTTGAGTTTCTCGTACGGTTTTTCGATGCCGTAACGACGCATCACGGTCTGAATCGGCTCCGCCAGCACTTCCCAGTTGTGATCCAGCTCGTCCAGCAGACGGTCGCGGTTAACTTCCAGTTTGCTCACACCTTTCAGGGTGGACTGGTAGGCGATCAGCGCGTAGCCAATACCTACGCCCAGGTTACGCAGCACCGTGGAGTCAGTCAGGTCGCGCTGCCAGCGGGATACCGGCAGCTTGCTCGCCATATGCTGCAACACGGCATTCGCCAGACCTAGGTTACCTTCGGAGTTTTCGAAGTCGATTGGGTTCACTTTGTGCGGCATGGTGGACGAACCGATTTCCCCGGCGATGGTCTTCTGCTTGAAGTGGTTCAGGGCGATGTAACCCCATACGTCACGATCGAAGTCGATCAGGATGGTGTTGAAGCGCGCAATGCAGTCAAACAGCTCGGCGATGTAGTCGTGCGGCTCAATCTGGGTGGTGTACGGGTTCCACTGGATCCCCAGAGAGGTCACAAACTCTTCGCTGAACTGGTGCCAGTCCACTTCCGGGTACGCGGCGATGTGGGCGTTGTAGTTACCCACCGCGCCGTTGATTTTGCCGAGGATCTCAACCTGCTCCAGCTGACGATACTGGCGTTCCATGCGGTACGCCACGTTCGCCATCTCTTTACCCATGGTGGATGGGGTTGCTGGCTGGCCGTGAGTACGGGACAGCAGCGGAATGTCGCGGTATTCCACGGACAGCGCTTTCACCGCATCAATGATTTTACGCCAGTAAGGGAGTACTACCTCTTTCCGCGCGGTAGAGAGCATCAGCGCGTGAGACAGGTTGTTAATATCTTCAGACGTACAGGCGAAGTGAATAAATTCAGATACCGCGTGCAGGGCAGGGACGCTTGCCACTTTCTCTTTCAGGAAGTATTCAACCGCTTTCACGTCGTGGTTGGTGGTGCGTTCGATGGTTTTAATGCGCGCGGCATCTTCTTCGCTGAACTCAGCAACGATTTTATCAAGGTAATCGTTTGCCTTTGCGTCAAAAGCAGGAACTTCCTTGATTGCTGTCTGGGCGGCCAGCTTTTGCAGCCAGCGTACTTCAACCTGAACACGGAACTTCAGCAGGCCATATTCGCTGAAGATCCCGCGCAGCGCGCTGACTTTATCGCCGTAGCGTCCATCGACAGGGGATACGGCGGTCAGTGAGGATAATTCCATAATTCGCAACTCCGGGAGGTTAACAATGAGCAAGAATTTGTTTTGCCTGAGTCGTCAGGCGATGACGAGAAAACATTAACTGTAGGCGGCCACCGCCGACCTGTTGCCACAGCACGGCGGCACGGATGCCTGCCAGCAGCGAAGCGCGTACCTTCGCCTGTACCTGTGGGCTTTGCAATACGGCAGGCGAACCGGTGACCTGAATACGCGGGCCGAGCGGGCTAATCACGTCAACGTAGATACCGGCCATCGCGCTGAGCAGGGTCTCAGACTGGAGGTCAAAGTGGTCGAGCTGGCGCTGTAGCCCGGCGATGCGGTCGCCCAGGGTATTCATTGCGCCTTTTGCCGCATTAAGCTTACGTTCCAGCACCATCAGGCTTAAGGTGTAGCGGGTCAGTTCCGCGTTCAACCCCTGACGGTTGCTGGCGTTGAGCACGCCGAGCAGAGTTTCAAGACCGAGACGAAGATTGGTTTCACTGCCGCCAAAGACGCCCAGCGTGGAGCCTGGGTTAAGATCGATAACGCTGTTGAGTGAAACGTGCAGGGCATCAGCGTCGCAATGACCCTGATGCGCCAGCTGTTGCACCAGACGGGCTGACTGGCAAATTCCCGCCAGCGCCAGGGTGATGTCATAATAGTTCTTCGCCACACGGTCTCCTTTATGTGTGCAAACGGTTTAAACAGCAGGCAGCGGCAGGCGCTGTTCAATGATCCCACCGCCGAGGCAAATTTCGCCGCGGTAGAAAACAGCAGACTGGCCAGGGGTAACGGCGGAAACCGGCTCGTCGAAACGCACGTCAATGCGATCGTCATCCAGTGCGGTTACGGTGCAAGGGATGTCCGTCTGGCGGTAGCGCGTTTTCACTGTGCAGCGCAGCGTGCCTTTCAGCGGCTCGCGATCGACCCAGTGCAGCTGTTGCGCGATCAGTCCAACGGACATCAGGCGCGGGTGGTCGTGACCCTGAGCCACAACCAGAATATTGTTTTCGACGTCTTTGTCGACCACGTACCACGGATCTTCGCTGCCCTCTTTGGTGCCGCCGATACCCAGACCTTTACGCTGGCCGAGAGTGTGGTACATCAGCCCCTGGTGCTGACCAATCTCATCACCGTCAACGGTGACGATTTTGCCCGGCTGTGCAGGCAGGTAGCGCCCCAGGAACTCGCGGAATTTACGCTCGCCGATAAAACAGATACCGGTGGAGTCTTTTTTCTTCGCGGTGATCAGATCCAGATCTTCAGCAATCTTACGCACTTCCGGCTTTTCCAGCTCGCCGACCGGGAACAGGCTCTGGGCAATCTGTTCGTGGCTCAGCGTATAGAGGAAGTAGCTCTGATCTTTGTTGCCGTCCAGGCCGCGCAGCAGCTGGCTTTTGCCATTTACATCCGCGCGACGCACGTAGTGGCCGGTCGCAATGTAGTCTGCGCCCAGGTCTTCCGCGGCGAATTCCAGGAAGGCTTTGAATTTGATCTCTTTGTTGCACAGGATATCCGGGTTTGGCGTGCGGCCCGCTTTGTACTCTTCGAGGAAGAGTTCAAAAACGTTGTCCCAGTATTCTGCGGCAAAGTTAACGGTGTGCAGTTCGATGCCGAGCTTATCGCACACGGCCTGCGCATCGGCGAGATCCGCAGCGGCAGTGCAGTATTCCTCGCCATCGTCTTCCTCCCAGTTCTTCATGAACAGGCCCTCCACCTTATAGCCCTGTTGCTGCAACAGGTAGGCGGAAACGGAGGAATCGACACCGCCGGACATGCCGACGATTACTTTTTTCTGGCTGTTATCTGACATGGAATACTCACGACATTGAACTTCAAGGCGGCGTATTCTATCACGCCCCCCCACCATTGACACCCTCTGTAAACGGCCAGTTAAACTCTGCAATGATATCCAGCGGCAGGCGCGCCGCAGACTGCCAGCAGCGGATGCTTTCCGCCACCAGCGGCGAACGCAGGTTTGGCGCGTTCAGGATCTCCTCGGCAGTCACCCACAGGCAGCGATCGATATCGTCGTCGTGCGGTTCAGTGGCGCACGTTTCGTTAAGTTCAACGGCGAATAAGAAGCGCAGGAAAGGCGTCTGGTCAGGCGCTATCCACTGATGCATACGGATAAAATGCTGCGGTTCGGCGCGGATACCCGTCTCCTCCCACAGCTCACGGGCTGCCGCCTGGCGTAAGGTTTCATTGGCTTCAAGATGCCCGGCAGGCTGGTTCCACAGCGCTTTGCCATTGATGGTCTCTTCCACCACCAGGAATTTCCCCTGCGCATGGACCACGCAGGCGACCGTAACATGAGGTTTAAACATCAGTTCTCCTTAGGGGTAACATCCCGCCATTCCCCGTTTGCCAGCGAGTCCAGCGTGTAGCTGCCCATGGCATAGCGAATGAGTCGCAGGGTAGGGTAGCCCACATGCGCAGTCATGCGCCTGACCTGTCGGTTGCGGCCTTCATAAAGGGTTATTTTAAGCCAGCTGGTGGGAATGGATTTCCGCTCACGAATCGGCGGGTTGCGCGGCCACAACCACTCGGGTTCATTCACGCGCTCAATACCAGCCGGCAGGGTGGGACCGTCGTTCAGCGTTACGCCGTTACGCAGTTTTGCCAGCGACGCGTCGTCCGGCTCGCCTTCAACCTGCACAAAGTAAATTTTCCCGGTACGCTTGCCCGGCTGAGTGAGCCTGGCCTGGAGCACGCCGTCATTGGTGAGCACCAGCAACCCTTCGCTGTCACGATCCAGACGTCCCGCCGCGTACACTCCCTGAACGGGAATAAAGTCCTTCAGCGTGCTGCGCCCGGCCTCGTCGGTAAACTGCGGCAATACATCGTAGGGTTTATTGAACAGTATGACCCGCGTTGGCTGGGGTTCTGGCGTTCTTCTGGTGGCTTGTCGTGAGCTGAATCGCTCAACCCGGTGTTTTCTAAAAGAAGTTTTCGTCATGGTATTTTCAGGCGTTATCAATTGCCGCATTATAGCCTAATAACGAAGACCTTTCATGGCGTCGGACAATCAGGTACTATCGGAAGGCTCATTACAATTTATTAACATAAGATCAGTAACAACCAGAAGCGCTCGAAGGAGAGGTTAATGGAAAGCAAAGTAGTTGTTCCGGCGGAAGGTAAAAAGATCACCCTGCAAAACGGCAAGATTAACGTTCCTCACAACCCGATTATCCCGTTCATTGAAGGCGACGGTATCGGCGTAGACGTTACCCCGGCAATGCTGAAAGTGGTTGATGCCGCTGTTGAGAAAGCCTACAAAGGCGAGCGTAAAATTTCCTGGATGGAAATTTACACCGGTGAAAAATCGACTCAAGTTTATGGCCAGGACGTCTGGCTGCCAGCCGAAACTCTGGACCTGATCCGCGACTATCGCGTTGCTATCAAAGGCCCTCTGACCACGCCAGTTGGCGGCGGCATTCGCTCCCTGAACGTGGCGCTGCGTCAGGAACTGGATCTGTATGTGTGTCTGCGTCCGGTGCGTTACTACCAGGGCACCCCAAGCCCGGTTAAGCACCCGGAACTGACCGACATGGTTATCTTCCGTGAAAACTCAGAAGACATCTACGCCGGTATCGAATGGAAAGCGGACTCTGCTGATGCAGAAAAAGTGATTAAATTCCTGCGCGAAGAGATGGGTGTGAAGAAAATTCGCTTCCCTGAGCATTGCGGCATCGGCATCAAGCCGTGCTCCGAAGAAGGGACCAAGCGTCTGGTGCGTGCCGCCATCGAATACGCTATCACCAACGATCGTGACTCTGTGACCCTGGTTCACAAAGGCAACATCATGAAGTTCACCGAAGGCGCGTTCAAAGACTGGGGCTACCAGCTGGCGACCGAAGAGTTCGGCGGTGAACTGATCGACGGCGGCCCATGGCAGAAAATTAAGAACCCGAACACCGGTAAAGAGATCATCATTAAAGATGTGATTGCCGATGCGTTCCTGCAACAGATCCTGCTGCGACCTGCTGAGTATGACGTGATCGCCTGTATGAACCTGAATGGTGACTACATCTCCGATGCGCTGGCAGCACAGGTGGGTGGTATCGGTATCGCCCCGGGCGCGAACATCGGTGACGAGTGCGCCCTGTTCGAAGCAACTCACGGTACTGCACCTAAATACGCAGGCCAGGACAAAGTCAACCCAGGCTCTATCATTCTGTCCGCAGAGATGATGCTGCGTCATATGGAATGGTTCGAAGCCGCAGACCTGATTGTTAAGGGTATGGAAGGCGCGATTAACGCGAAAACCGTCACCTATGACTTTGAACGTCTGATGGAAGGCGCTAAGCTGCTGAAATGCTCAGAGTTTGGGGATGCGATTATCGCGAACATGTAATCCACTCGCTGGGTTAAATGACAACGGGAGCCTGAGGGTTCCCGTTTTTTATGCACACAAGACGGAAACAACGCTATGAACCATGATATCCCGCTCAAGTATTATGACATCGTCGACGAGTATGCGACTGAAACGGCGAAACCGGTAGAAGAGGCAGAACGTACGCCGCTGGCACACTATTTCCAGCTGCTGCTCACTCGCTTATACAACAATGAGGAAATCAGTGAAGAGGCGCAGCGGGAGATGGCTGTCCAGGCGGAGATAGACGAAGCGCGCATTGACGATATTGCGAACTTCCTGAATCAGTGGGGCAATGAATAACGCGTCATCGCGCTGAGTCTGCCAGCAGCCTGGCGAGGTCGTGCCGGGTTAGCGACTTTGAAAAGTACCAGCCTTGTACGAGGGCATCGGGGTATCTCTGCGCGATGAACTGATATTGCGTTTCGCTTTCAACCCCTTCAAAAACCAGGGTTTTGTGCAGTTTAGCGAGCGCGTCGCTGAAGATCACCAGGATATCCTGTTTATAGTGCTCGCTGATGCCGTCCACTAACGACTTATCCACCTTGATTTCGTCATATTTGAGATTTGATAGCCTGGCCAGATTAGAGTTTTGCACACCAAAATCGTCTATTGAAATTTTGACGCCTGCCGATTTAAGCTCCTCACAAAACTCTTCAAGGATGGCCGCGGTGGAAACGCCATTTTCGGATAACTCAACTTTGATTAACGATAAGGGAATCGCGTTCTCTGAGCATTCATGACGTAATACCGCCAGGAATTTGCCGTCTTCAATTTCCGTCCGGCCAACGTTCAGTGAAATCATTAACTGATGTTCAGCGGCCAGCGCGGCAATTTCCGCCAGGGATTTCTTTATCATGTTCTGATAATAAACGTTATACAGGCCAATTTTTTTAATTAACGGGATAAACAGCTCAGGAGAAACCTCTTTGTGATTGTTATCCTGCCATCTTGATAACACTTCAACCCCGACGATTTTCTTATCAGCAACCCGAATAACAGGCTGAAAATGAACGCTGATGGTATTCGCTTTTACCGCTTTGACCAGCGTTCGTTCCAGAGAACGTCGGTCTTCATAAAGTCGAAGAGAAAACAGCGTCAGGGATACCCAGATAAAGTATAAAAACAAGCACAGAAGCACCATCACTACGTGGGAGAGCGAAGCCAGTCCGGCATCATGGTGTGTGACGGTAACGCACAAATCCCAGCGTGTACTGCACTCTGTCACAGCCAGCGTAAATAACAGAGACTGTAAGCGGCTGAAGTTTTCTGATGGCGGCGTAACGGTGAAAAAGGTGCGGCCGAAATCTTTAGTGGAAGAACGAAGCGAATAGTTGGCGGTAACGGGGGCAAATTTATCGTAGGCTGAACGGGAGGTGAAGATAATAAGGTGGTTATAGATTGTCGCATTGCCGACAAAGAAATCTTTCTGCGAAAACTGCGCCAGGCTGAATCCGTTCTGGGTATTATGCAGCTCAGAGGGAAGGGCGATGGGATTTGCCAGCTTGCCCCAAAACGCGGTGCAGGTGATTTTCCCCTTTTCAATAAACCCCACATCGGCGAAATAGAGACTTCGCATCTTTAATTTTCGGTAGTCGTTCAGACTGGCGCTATCGCATCCCTGCGCGGAGGTATTTATAAGCGTACTGGCGATATTTTGCGTTAACTCTTCAGAATAGCTTAAGAGCGTGTGGGAGATCTCCCTCTGCCGGTTCTTTTGCTGCTCAGCGATAATGGCGTTAACCGCATACAGCGACAGGACGACCATAAAGGTTGAGATGATAGCAACGGCAATGGCCTTCTTCATTTTCCTGTTGTCCCACCACGTCCTGAGGTGCAGGGATCTTAACACAGGTCATAAAAGCTACAAGTATGAGAGTTGAGGCTGCACGGAATCGAAAGGAAAGCCATTATGCCATGCTCCTTTCATCTCAGAACCACTCAAACCGTGTTGAGAGCAGTAGCAGTAACGTACTGGCAGAAACAAGATTAAGGCAGATGACAAACTTGCTTGATACGTTCATGTTATCAACGTTTTTGTTGTTCAGCAGCCACAGAGAATAGCGTTTCACCTCCACTGAAGAAACGCCAGATTTTGGTGGGTTCGGGCAAAAAAAAGCCCACTCAAGAGTGGGCAAGAAATACTGGAAGCAATGTGAGCAATGTCGTACTGAATACCTGAGTGATTTGCTCAACTATTCAGTAATGAGAAAGATAATCTTTCTCAGTAAAAGATGCAACCCCACGATGAGTGTGGAACGGCATTTTTTTACTGCTTATATTTTAATCAAACGAACCGTGTGATTCCTATCACAAATTTCCTTTCTCAGATCCTGTGCTATCCTTTTCTGTGTCGTTGATTTAATGACAAAAACCATACAGAGAGGAAAGCTATGGGAATTTTATCCTGGATTATCTTTGGGCTGATTGCGGGGATCCTGGCGAAGTGGATTATGCCGGGCAAAGATGGCGGCGGTTTCATCGTCACGATCATTCTGGGGATTGTGGGTGCAGTCGTCGGTGGCTGGATCAGTACCCTGTTCGGCTTTGGCAGAGTTGATGGCTTCAACTTCGGCAGCTTTGTCGTCGCGGTGATTGGCGCGCTGGTTGTTCTGTTTATTTACAGAAAAATCAAAAGCTAAATCTGACCTGAGTTAAAAAAGGCTGCCTGACGGCGGCCTTTTTACTTTGGGCGTTACCACCAGCCCAACTGCGTACCGGCGACGGCCACGATGGCGACAATCAGCATGATGATGGTCGTTTTTCTCATTTAAGCCCCCGGCGCGGCGTAACCACCAAGGAAAAACCAGCCTAAAAACACCACCGCCGTGATAAAAATAACCACCGGAAAGAGGATCCCTATTCTCATGCCATCACCTGTTTGAGTTTGTATAAGGCCGTAGAGTGTACGATTTTAATCTAACGCGACAAAGCCTGTTTTGCTTTTTCCTTTTTTATCCTGATACATCGCGAGGTCTGCGGTGCGCAGGGCGCTATCTTCATCAGTGCGGTGAGGATCAACAATAACGACGCCAAGGCTTGCGCCGGGATAAAGAATAGTGGCATTACCTAACCTGTATTCGCCCGCAATAAGACCATTGAGGCGGGTTTTGATTGCGTTGACCCCTTTGCTGGCGTCGCCATCATCGCTGTGACTCAGGCTGGCAACCAGAAATTCATCGCCGCCGAGCCGGCCAATAATCTCATCCTGCGTTTGCTCGTGAGTCAGTCGCTTGCCGACCTGTACAAGGAAGCGATCGCCCGCCTCATGCCCGTACTGGTCATTGATTCGCTTGAAATCATCGAGGTCAATAAAGGCCATCATGACGTTGCGGTTAAAATGGCGCGCCAGTGAGAACAGGGTGGTAAGGTTTTCAAAAATGGCGCGACGATTCGGCAGGCCGCTAAGGGCGTCGGTGTGAGAGTGGGCAATGAGCGCCGCATTTGCTTCGCGAAGCTGAAGCACAAGCGACTCTTTCTGAATGTACTGACCAATTAAACCGGCAAAGAGTCTGATCACCTGCTCGCCACGCTCGCTGAACTGTTTCTGTGCGGTGCTGGCCGCGCAAAGCGTGCCATACAGAGAACCGTCAGCCAGGTGAACCGGCACGCTCATATAGGTTGTAATGCCCAGTGCTTTGGCCGCTTCACACTCCGGCCAGCGGTCGGGCACCTCGTTACTGAACAACGTGTCGCTGTCGATGGCGCGCTTACACAGCGTTTCGTCCCAGGGCACGCTGAACCCTTCAGGGATCTGCATTTGCTTGCTGTTACGGGCATATAAAATGTGCTGCAAACGCGCATTGATATCGACTTTCGTCAGGTAGGTTGATTCCATATCCGTCACAATTTCCAGCATTTCCAGTAGCTGACGCACCAGACTGTCGAGAGATTGCTCAGTGGAGAGGGTTTCTGAAACACGGGCAAGAATGATATCTGACATGAGGCAGGATGACTCCCATGCAGAAGACCTCTGTATCTGCATGTTGTGCTGAAAATATAGACTCCAGCCATAGTAAAACATGAACAGGATTAATTTTATAGATTCTTCTGGAGGCGGATGAGGGTGAAGCTAAAAAAAAGCCCCGATGTTGAGATCGGGGCAAAACATCTTGATTACGGAATGATGTTCTCTGGTCAGTGTGAGAACAGGCATCACTATAAGGGGGAATCGTGCAGGTTTAATGGAGAAATCATGGAGAAAACGGCGATGACCCGTTACTCTGACGTTTTTACACCCTGAAGGATCATGATAATGAAATATCTTCTCCTGGCGCTGGTTTTACCGCTGGCCGCCTGCTCAACAAAGACAACCCCTCCTGATGCGCCTCAACCGCCGCACGCTATTGGTATGGCAAACCCGGCGTCAGTGTACTGTCTGGAGAAAGGGGGAGAGCAAATCCCTGTTCAAAGCCCGCAGGGCGTACGTACCGAGTGCAAATTGCCAGGCGGGGAAGTGATCGATGAATGGGATCTCTACCACCGCGATCACCCGCAACCGACCAGATGACAACGGCAATAAAACTGCGATACACTTCTCTTTAGGATTATTCTTAGCCAGTTTCTGGCAGTACGTTTGCGAGAAGAAGTATGTTTCAGTTAAAACCGGGCAGCATGGCGATGATCGTGGGTGCGCGTACGGCGGCAGGCCGTCGAAATATCGGTAAATCCGTCGAGCTGTTTGGCCTCTGTCAGCCGGGCCAGCGTTTTGTGAACCCGGTTAACGGCGTCATGACGCAATTACCCGCCACGTCAGCGCGTGTGCTGTGGCTGGTCACCGGTGATGTTTATGCCTTTGATAATCAGCACGGTTTTGCGTTTGTTCGCCCGGAACATCTGATGCCGCTTACTCCCGACGAGATGCCACACAACGTGGATGAGCTGGCGATCGGTTAATCACAGTTTACGCAGCCAGTCCGCCAGTACCTGCGCGTGATTCTGCTCCGTATTTTTCGCCCCATAGAGTAGCGTCACGGTCTGCTGTTTGGCGAGAGCCGCCAGGCGTTTGCCTTCATCCGGATGCTGCGCCAGCTCTTTACGATAGGCTTCACTGAACGCGGTGAAATCTATCGTTTCACTGTGAAAAGCTTTTCGCAGTTCGCTGGACGGCGTTAGCGCTTTACACCACTCATCACAGACGAGGTCGGTCTTTTTTATCCCTCGCGGCCAGAGTCTGTCGACCAGGATCCGGTAACCGTCTTTTGAGGTCGCCTGCTCATACACGCGTTTACATTGAATCATGGGTCCTCCTCATTTCCTTACGACGTTCTGCAAGAACACTATAGCACCCGGCTTTTATCCACCCAATTTAAGGTATTGTGATAATTGCAAAAGATCGGTAGTCTGAGGTTCCTTATGTTATCTGAAAATCCTCCGGCATAAGGAATCTCTGATGGAACTCTCCACGGTTAAAACGACGCTGCGCATTGCGCTGGTTGGTGATTACAATCCCGATGTTATTGCGCACCAGGCGATCCCGCTGGCGATTGACGACGCCGCTGCGGTTCTGGATCTCACCGCTGATTATGACTGGCTCGCCACGCCTGAGCTGACCAGCGCCGAAGACCTCGTCGGGTACGATGCCATCTGGCTGGTACCGGCAAGCCCGTATAAAAAAACCGAGGCGGCGTTTATTGCGGCCCGTTACGCGCGTGAGAATAGCATCCCCTTTCTCGGCACCTGCGGCGGGTTCCAGCATGCGCTGATTGAGTATGCGCGTAATGTACTGGGCTGGCACGATGCAGGCCATGCCGAAACCGACACCGAGGGAAGGATGGTAATTGCGCCGCTGACCTGCTCGCTGGTGGAAAAAACCGACGCGATCGAGCTGCGGAATAACACGCTGATTGCTAAAGCGTATGGCAAGCCGGAAATTCAGGAGGGGTATCACTGCAATTACGGCGTCTCACCTGAGTTTGCCGACCAGCTTGAGCGGGGCGACATGCGCGTAACGGGCTGGGACGAGCAGGGCGAGATCCGAGCGGCAGAGCTGGTAACCCATCCTTTCTTTGTCCTCACCCTGTTCCAGCATGAGCGGGCCGCGCTGCAAGGGCGCCCGGTCGTGCTGGTACAGGCCATGCTGCGGGCGGCGCAGGGATAAAAAAAGCAGACCTCCGGGTCTGCCTTGAATGTCAGCGGGGTGTGATCTCCCGGTCACGCCCGGCAAGCATACCGCATAACGCCATCACCACCGCGGCCAGCGCGCAGGCGAGCAGCGGAATGCGCCAGTCTCCGGCGGTATCGTGAATTTTCCCCATCAGCGGTGGGCCACAGGCCGCCAGAAGATAGCCAATCGACTGTGCCATGCCGGAGAGCGCCGCGGCCTGATGGGCCGAGCTGGCGCGCAGCCCGATAAACGTCAGGCCGAGGATCATGGTGGCGCCGGATCCAAAGCCAAACACCAGCGTCCAGACGACGGCCAGCCCCGGCGCGAACCAGAACCCGGCCGCGCTGACGGCGCACATCAGGGCGACTAGCCCGGCAATGCCACGCTGATCGTTAAGACGGTGCAGGATCAGCGGAATGGCGAGACCGGGAACCGCGGTTGCCAGCTGGAGAAGCCCGTGCATGGAGCCAGCCTGCGTTTCGCTGTAGCCGTGGCTAAGCAAAATCGCGGGTAACCAGCCGATAATGACGTAGTAAATCAGCGAGTTAATGCCCAGAAAAAGCGTCACCTGCCAGGCGAGCGCCGAGCGCCAGATAGCCCGATTGTGCAGCGCGCCCGCTCCGGTCAGGGTGGCGGCCGGCTTCTGGCGCCATTGCGGTAACCACAGCAGCAGCGCCACCAGCGGGAAGAACATCAGCATCAGCAGCGCCCCGTGCCAGCCACCACTCCCCAGCGACAGCGGGACGATAAGCGCCGACCCTGCGGCAGCAGCGGCCCCCATCGTCAGCGAATAAGCCCCCGTCAGTTTTGCGACCTGGCCCGGAAAATCACGTTTGATTAAGCCAGGTAGCAGGACATTGCCCAGCGCAATCCCACAGCCCACGATCGCCGTACCGATAAATAGCAGCGAGGCCGACGGCAGCGAACGTACGCCAATCCCGATGCAAATCAGCAGCAGAGCGATAAAAAGGCTGCGCTCCATGCCCAGGCGCCGGGCGACGCCTGCGGCAAGGGGAGAGATAAAGGCGAAGGCCAGCAGAGGCAGCGTCGTGAGCAGGCCGGTTTGCGCCGTGCTTAAACCATAGTCCTGTCGGATGGTATCGAGCAGGGGGGCGACACCGGTAAAGGTGACGCGCAGCGTCGTGGCAATCATCAGGATGCCTGCAATCAGCAGCGCACCCTGTTTCCCGGAAGGTTGAATAGCAGTAGTCATTATTGTCTCTTACGTTCAGGCGAGCGCATACCATACCGATTTAAGTCGTGGTTGAAATCAGGCTAAAATGACAGTTTATCGCTAATATCGGACAACTTTATGTACGGACTGGGGCTCGACGGCTACGATCCCGATAGCCAGCACGACGCGGCGGTGGCCTTTCGCATCCGCGTGGTGGCACAGGAACAATATATTCCGCTGCATCAGCACCGCAAAGGGCAGCTGATTATGGCGCTGGGTGGCGCGATCACCTGTGAAGTGGAGAACGCGATGCTGATGGTGCCGCCCCAGTATGCGGTGTGGATCCCGGGACAAACGCCGCACAGCAACAAGGCGACGCCCGGCGCGCAGCTCTGTCTGCTGTTTATTGAACCCGGTGCGCTCGAATTGCCGACGCGTACCTGTACGCTGAAAATATCGCCCCTGGTGCGGGAGCTGGTGCTGGCGCTTGCGGACAGGTCACGGGAGGAACTGCCTCTTCCCGCTACCGGAAGGCTGGTTGACGTCCTGTTTGATGAACTGCCCCTGCAACCGCAGGAGCATCTACAGCTGCCGGTATCTCCGCATCCAAAAATTCGCCTGATGAGCGAGACCATGGCAAACGAACCTGCCGCCTGGCAGACGCTGGCGCAGTGGGCCAGCCACTTTGCCATGAGCGAACGCAATCTGGCGCGGCTGGTGGTGAAAGAGACTGGCTTGAGCTTTCGCCGCTGGCGGCACCAGCTCCAGCTGATTGTCGCATTGCAGTTTTTGATCGGCGGAAAGTCGGTTCAGCAGGCGGCGCAGGCGCTGGGGTATGACTCCACCACCGCCTTCATCACCATGTTTAAGAAAGGACTGGGACAGACGCCCGCCCGCTATATCGCCAGCCTGACTACGACTTCCCGATAAACAGCGAAACCAGTCCGGCAGCAATCAGCGGGCCAACCGGCACGCCACGAAACAGCGCCACGCCTAACACGGTGCCCACCAGCAGCCCGGCCACCAGTGAAGGCTGGCTGCTCATCAGCGTCACGCCGCGCCCGCCAAGCCATGAGACAAAAACGCCCACCGCAATCGCCACCAGCGATTTCCAGTTTACAAAGGAGTGCAGCAGCGTGGAGGCCGGTAGCGTTCCGCTGGCAATCGGGGCCATCACGCCGATGGTCAAAATAATGATCCCGATGGTAAGCCCCTGTTTTTCTATCCACGGGAAGAAGGTATTCAACGGTGTGACACGAACGATGATCAGGACCAGAATGGAAATCGCGACGGTGGTGTTGTGGCTGACAAAACCCAGAGCAGCCAGGGCCAGAAGTATGAGCAGAGTAGGGTCGAACATGACGGGATCCTTGCCAAAAATAGTAAGCCTGCTTACTTTACGCGCAAACGCGACGGCAGGCAGGCTTTACTGAAAAAATTGTCTATTTTTGGGCACTTGCCTGACGTCAGTCCACCAGCTGCTGGATAAGTGGACTTCCTTCGCGGATAAACACCGGGATGGTTTCCAGCGCCGCAGGCACCCGGATATGCTCCCCACCGGCGTAGCGCTCACCGTTGAGAGCGACCCAGCTATTGCCCGTCGGCAGCCAGACATCGCGCTCACGCTGACCGGCCTGCATAACCGGCGCCACCAGAAGATCTTCGCCAAACAGATACTGATCTTCACACGTCCAGCTCTGCTTATCCTGCGGATAGTGCCAGAACAGCGGACGCATGAGCGGGTCTCCGTGCAGATGAGCCTGCTGGTACAACGCGTCAATATACGGGCGCAGGGTTTCGCGCACGGTAAGCCAGTGCTGCATGATGGCGTAATTCTCTTCTCCGTAACTCCACAGCTCATTAGGCGAACCGCTGTTACACTGAGGAATGCCGTCACGGTAGCGCTCCGGGGGCTGGATCTGCGGTTCGCGATAGCCGTGCATGCGCAGAACCGGTGTAAACACCGCCCACTGGAACCAACGGATCAGCAATTCGTGGAACGCCGGGTCGTTAACGTTCCCTCCCTGGAAGCCACCGATATCGGTTGTCCACCATGGGATCCCCGCCAGCCCCATATTCAGTCCCGCGGCGAGTTGATTGCGAAAAGCATGGAACGAGGAGTGGACATCACCCGACCACGCCAGCACGCCGAAGCGCTGGCTGCCTGCCCAGGCACAGCGTACCAGGTTAACAATGTCGGTTTCACCATTTGCCTGGAGCCCATCGTAAAAGCCCTGCGCAAAGTCACGCGGGTAGCGATTGCCCACTTCCAGCACCGGACCGGCGTGGTAGCGATAGTTGTCAAAATCATAGGCTCGGTATTCCGGTTCCGCTTCGTCCAGCCAGAACAGCTTAATGCCCATGTCGTAGTAATTTTTCTTCACCGTATCCCAGACGAATTTCCGCGCCTCAGGATGGGTCGCATCAAAGAAGGTGGTATTGCCCATAAAATCGAGGTTGACCTGCACGCCACGTTCACTGCTGACCAGCCAGCCTTTGGCTTTCATCAGCGGGTAGAGAGGGCTGCGCGCCTCTACCGTTGGCCACACCGACACCATCAGCGCAATACCCATTTCGCGCAGCTCGTCGACCATCCCTTCAGGATCGGGCCAGTCTACGGGGTCGAAGCACCAGGTGCCCTGATTCGGCCAGTGGAAAAAGTCGATGACCATCACCGATAGCGGCAGATTACGGCGGCGATACTCCCGCGCAACCTCCAGCACCTCCTGCTGGGTGCGGTAGCGTAATTTGCACTGCCACAGCCCGCTGATAAACGCCGGGGCGGAGGGCGGAGTACCGGTGGCTTTCACATACTGGCGGGTGATATCCGCCACCGTGTCGGCGGCGGTGATCCAGTAGTCCATTTCTCCTGTGACGCGGGCGCGCCATTCCGTCTGATTTTTTGCAAAGCTGGCTTCACCAATCGCCGGGTTGTTCCACAGCAGGCCATAGCCAAGGCTGGACTGCATAAAGGGCACGCTGGCCTGGGAGTTGCGCTGTGCCAGTTCCAGCGTACAGCCTTTCAGATCCAGCCACGGCTGTTGATACTGACCCATGCCATAGATGCGTTCATCCGGACGCGATTCAAACCGGACGGTGAGCTGATATTTCCCCCCCATTAGCGGCTTAAATTCGCGGCCATCCAGCTTCAGGGCGCTGACATATTTATCCTGGCTCTTCTCGCTGGCACCGATACCCACCGTTGAACGCTGGCGCCACATCTCTTCCAGCAGCAGTTCGCCGCGCTGATTGTAGAAGGCCAGCTGACCTTTAAGATTCAGCGTCGCGGTAATATTGCCGTTGCGCAGCGTCAGGCTTTCCGCTTCGGCGACAATCTCAGCCCGGTAAGGGGCGGCGGGAAACAGTGCCTGTAAGGCGTCATCAAAAGCCGGGGAGCAGGTGGCCCTGACGCGCAGGCTGTTTTCACCCCACGGTTCAATACGCAGGGTCTGGCGTTCAAAACGCCATTCGATACTGTTGGAATGTTGGATCAGCTCACTCATGGAAAACGCGTCCTTCTAAACAGGGTGTTTGGCAAGATGGATGGATTGCATTGTGCTGTCGTCGAGCTTGTACCAGCGCAGCGTGGCAAACGCGCAGAGTGACAAGACGCCAGGCACGACGGTGAAGAGGGCGATGATGCAGTACATGGCCGTGGTGGTCTGTTCCGGGGCGTTGGCGACATAGCCGCTTAAGCCCAGCGTCCAGCCAACAATCGCGCCGCTGATCGCCATTCCCAGCTTGAGTACGGCGAGAAAGGTTGAGAAGATCACGCCGTCCATGCGTTTGCCCTGTTTCCATTCGCCGTAATCGGCGACGTCCGCCATCATTACCCACATCAGCGTGGTGGTGGCCTGGTAAAGGGTGGAGACGATAAACGTCATGGGCACCAGAATAAGCACTGACTTAGGCGCAAAGAACAGGGCGATGCTGAGTACCCCCGCCAGTACGGAACAGTATCCAAACATCTGCACTTTGCTGACGTTCTGCGTCAGACGTTTGGCCAGCGCGCTGCCTGCGGCTTTCCCGAGAATATGCGCCCCGAGCATCCACATAAAATAGCTCGCGCTACCGAGATAATAAGTGACGAAATACATCATTGCGCCAAGGCGAATAACGCCAAAACCAATGTTGGTTAATACCAGGACGGCGACAACCCGCCATTGGTCGTTTCGTAATAAATCCCGCAGTTCCGCAAGATAATTATTGTGGGTGGCGGGAGCCTTAATACGTTCACGCGTATTGGCGAAGCAGATCCAGAACATGACGACCGCGATGGTCGCCATAATGGCCATCGCCCAGCGGTAGCCCAGTAATTTATCATCGCCGCCTAAAAACTCTGCCAGCGGCATCATAAAGAATGTCGACAGCGCGCCACCCAGCGTGGCCAGGAAAAAGCGATAGGACTGGAGGGAAATTCGCGCATCGTTGTCGGGCGTAATCACCGCGCCCATGGAGCAATAGGGAATATTGATTGCGGTATACATCAGCATCATCAGGGTATAGCTGACGGTGGCGAAAATCATTTTACCGTGCAGATCGAGCGACGCTGGCACGGCGTAGGTGAGCAGACAACTTGCCCCAAAGGGCAGCGCCAGCCACAGCATCCAGGGGCGGAATTTGCCCCAGCGCGTGCGCGTCCTGTCTGCGATATAGCCCATCGCCGGGTCTATTATGGCATCGGCGGTTCTCGCCAGAAGAAACATGGTGCCCACGAATGCGGCAGGTAGCCCCACCACGTCCGTATAGTAAAACGTCAGAAAAATAATGACGTTATCCAGCCCAATATGGCTCGCCATATCGCCTAACCCATAACTGATCTTTTCTTTACGGGTAATTATTTCGGTCATTGTATTCACCTTGCCAGTGTAAGGTTTATTTTTGAGGTGCTCCGTAAACAGGGTTAACCATGATGAAAAGGTTAACAATTGCGAGATCTGGCATCGGGGTTACGTAAATTTCTTTTCGTGATACCGGTAACAAATAAAGTATTTAAACAGTGACTTTATACGGTGGAGGATAGGTAACAGCGAATCGTTTCAGCGAAAAAATAGTCATTTCACGGACGCGTCATTGTCATTTAACTGTCATTGTGCGGGGGTAAAAAAGAGGCAAATGGGCAAAGCAGAGGGCATCATGAACGATCCTATGTTTGTCGAAACGCTGATTATCTCCTCATCGTTTTTTATTATCGCGATTATTTTGATTGCTTCCGTGCTGCTGCTGGAAAACGGCTGACCGTTAGCCAGCCGCTGTATTTATTGTTTACGGAACGTCACCAGTTCAGGACGGGCGATACGCAGATAGTCCTGGGTGTCCATAATCACCGACTTTTCCAGCAGGCCGGCGTTAAAGGCGATCTCCTCGAAGCGCTCAAACAGCAGCGGATCGGCGACCAGCGTCAGATCCGGATGAAAGCTGAAGGGGGGAATGGCGCCGAAGACGCAGCCGGTAAGCGCATCCACTTCAGCCGGACTGGCGAGAGAGGCCTTTAGCCCACCGAAATGACTGGCCAGAAGGCTCAGATCGGCCTGCCGATCGGCGGCGAGGATTGCCAGAATATGTTTCTTAACACCGTTGCCTTTTACCTTGCAGACCAGTGCTTTTGCACCCTGCCGGAGATCGGTCCCGCGAATTTCACTGACCGCTTCGCATTTCCCAACGGCCTCATGCGCCACCACGCGAAAGCGCGCCTCCTGCTCGGTTAATAAGCTGATTAGCCGCTGATGGGTCGTCGTCCCGATCACGTCATCAGACATAACGATTTCACCTGTGATTTGCCAATACGTAGCTTGCTACATTAGCACGGGACGGAGAGGGCTGAAAGAAAACAGCCAGCGGGTGCGCTGGCTGTTGGGTCATGCGTTGCTGGTGGACGACTGTTTCTGGAACAGTTCCCGGAAGACCGGGTAGATGTCATCCTGGTCACGAATGTGCTGCATCGCAAAGTTATCGAACATCGCTTGCAGATGCTCATACTCACGCCACAGCGTCTGGTGGGCGCGACGGGTAATTTCAATGTAGCTGTAGTAACGCACCACCGGCAGGATCTTCTTCGCCAGAATTTCATGACACAGCGGCGAGTCATCCGCCCAGTTATCGCCATCCGATGCCTGCGCGGCGTAGATATTCCACTGCGCCGGATCGTAGCGCTCCTTCACCACCTCGTCCATCAGCTTCAGGGCGCTCGACACGATGGTGCCGCCGGTCTCCTGCGAGTAAAAGAACTCATGTTCATCCACCTCTTTCGCCTGAGTGTGATGGCGGATGTAGACCACCTCCACGTTCTTATACGTTCTGCTCAGGAACAGATAGAGCAGAATATAAAAACGCTTAGCCATATCCTTGGTGGCCTGATCCATTGAACCTGATACGTCCATCAGGCAGAACATCACCGCCTGACTGGAAGGCTCCGGCCGTTTTTCGTAGTTCTTGTAGCGCAGGTCGAACGTGTCGATAAACGGCACCCGGTCGATCTTCGCCCGCAGTTCGGCGATCTCTTTTCGCAGGCGCTCCTCTTCCAGCAGTTGTGCCGGCTCCGTGTTTTCCACCACTTTCAGGCTGGTTTCCAGCTCGCGCAGTTCGCGCCGTTTGCCTGCCGTCATCGCCGTGCGTCGCGCCAGTGAGTTTTGCAGTGAGCGCACCACGCTGATGTTGGCGGGCACCCCGTTTGCGGTATAACCCGCGCGATGGGTTTTGTATTCGTTGAGCTGACGGTGCTGATTCTTTCTCAGATTCGGCAGGGCCAGATCCTCAAACAGCAGGTCGAGATATTCGTCTTTTGAAATCTGAAAGACGAACTCGTCCTGGCCTTCACCGTCCTGGCTGGCCTGCCCCTGACCGCTGCCAGAACCGCCGCCTCCGCCTTGGGGCCGCTCGATTCTGTCATTCTGGACGAAGTGGTCATTACCTGGGTGCACGCGATGGCGAAGGCCGCCACGCCCCTGATGAAACATCGGTTCGCTGATGTCATCGTTAGGGATGGAGACGGATTCGCCGCTGTCGACGTCGGTCACCGAGCGTTTGTTGATGGCCTCGGAGATCGACTGTTTAATTTGCGCTTTATAACGGCGCAAGAAGCGCTGGCGATTCACCGTGCTCTTGTTTTTGCCGTTAAGACGCCGGTCAATAAACCAGGTCATATATCCCCCGTACTGCATTTGCCAACTTGCAGCGTCCGTAAGTGCCGGACATTTTGTTGGCCCGGTAAGCGCGTTACCGGGCACTTGTTTTAAGACGATTTACGCACGCGCAGATACCATTCACAGAGCAGGCGGACCTGTTTGCGGGTATAGCCTTTCTCCATCATACGGTCGACAAAATCGTCGTGCTTTTTCTGCTCGTCGGTTGAGGTTTTGGCGTTGAACGAGATGACCGGCAATAGCTCTTCCGTGTTAGAGAACATTTTCTTCTCTATAACCGTGCGCAGTTTTTCGTAGCTGGTCCAGTTCGGATTGCGGCCGTTGTTATGCGCTCTGGCGCGCAGCACGAAGTTCACAATCTCGTTTCGGAAGTCTTTCGGATTGCTGATCCCGGCTGGTTTCTCGATTTTTTCAAGTTCCGCGTTCAGGGATTCACGGTCAAACAGCTGGCCGGTATCCGGGTCGCGATACTCCTGATCCTGGATCCAGAAGTCAGCGTAGGTGACGTACCGGTCGAAGATGTTCTGGCCGTATTCGGAATAGGATTCCAGGTAGGCGGTCTGGATCTCTTTGCCGATAAACTCGGCGTATTTCGGGATCAGGTAGCCTTTCAGGAACTCCAGGTAGCGTTCAGCCTGCTCCTGTGGGAACTGTTCACGTTCAATTTGCTGTTCCAACACGTAGAACAGATGTACCGGGTTGGCGGCCACCTCCGCGTGGTCGAAGTTAAAGACGCGGGAGAGGATCTTAAACGCGAAACGCGTCGACAAACCGTTCATCCCTTCGTCGACCCCGGCGTAATCGCGGTATTCCTGGTACGATTTCGCTTTCGGGTCGGTATCCTTCAGGCTTTCACCGTCATACACGCGCATTTTTGAGTAGATGCTGGAATTTTCCGGCTCTTTCAGGCGCGACAGGATCGAGAAGCGCGACAGCGTTTCCAGCGTTCCCGGTGCGCAAGGGGCATGGACCAGCTCACTGTGGTTGAGCAGTTTTTCGTAAATCTTGATCTCCTCGGAGATCCGCAGGCAATAAGGTACTTTGACGATATACACACGGTCAAGGAACGCCTCATTGTTTTTGTTGTTACGGAAGGTCACCCATTCAGATTCGTTAGAGTGGGCAAGGATAATCCCGTTAAACGGCAGGGCGGAAATACCTTCTGTCCCGTTGTAGTTCCCTTCCTGGGTGGCGGTCAGTAGCGGATGCAGCACTTTGATCGGTGCTTTAAACATCTCGACAAATTCCATAATCCCCTGGTTGGCGCGGCACAGCGCACCGGAATAACCGTAGGCATCCGGGTCGTTTTGCGCGTGATGCTCCAGCTTACGGATATCGACTTTACCCACCAGCGCCGAGATATCCTGGTTGTTCTCGTCACCGGGTTCAGTTTTAGCGATGGCGATCTGCTCGAGGATAGACGGCCACACTTTCACGACGCGGAACTTGGTAATGTCCCCGCCAAACTCGTGCAGACGTTTTGCCGCCCACGGCGACATGATCGTACCGAGATAGCGATGCGGAATGCCAAACTCTTTTTCCAGAATTTGCGCATCCTCTTGCGGATTAAACAGGCACAGCGGATGGTCATTGACCGGGCTGCGTTCGCCGTTGGCGCTCAGCACATAGATCGGCACGCGCTGCATCAGCGCTTTCAGCCGTTCAGCCAGGGAGGATTTACCCCCACCGACAGGACCCAGCAGATAAAGGATCTGTTTCTTCTCTTCCAGCCCCTGAGCGGCATGCTTCAGGTAGGAGACGATCTGCTCAATGGCGTCTTCCATGCCATAGAACTCTTCAAACGCCGGGTATCGGGCGACCACCCGATTCGAAAATAGACGGGAAAGCCGTGGCTCCAGGGCAGTATCAACCATGTTTGGCTCACCAATAGCCATCAATAGCCGTTCTGCCGCATTGGCATAGGCACTGCGATCTTGCCGACAAATGGTAAGAAACTCCTGCAGTGTGAACTCTTCGTCCTTGGCAGCTTCGTAGCGCTGGCGATAGTGATCGAATATATTCATGGCATGCCGTCCTTTCGTTTTTTAGCACAGGATAAGAGCCGTTCGTATGAGTAGTGGAGGCTCCCGGAAGAGAATTTTTCGCACCTCACTGCCAGAGCAGCAACCTGTGTGCCAGGTCGAAGGCTATGAACCGCAGGGTGTTCAGCAAAACCTCTTCTTAAATTAAAGCGTAGATGGCAATTGCAAAACTTGCATACGGATAAAATCTACTTTCAATGACATATCAATAACTCATCCAAAAATTTCCACTGCGGTTATAAGCGAAAAGCGGGTTTTTCATTTATCGGTCACATAAATGAAAGCGGGATGTCATCTGAAAAATGAAAAATAACGGGTTAATCAAACGGATTAGCGCGCAAAAAATTTTGGGATGTACGGGAATGGCGGTTACACTTCACCCGCTGATTATTTGACTACAGGAAAGAATGGATTGTGACCAAACTCAAACTTCTGGCATTGGGCATCCTTGCCGCTACCGCAGCGAGCACCGTACAGGCTGAGAGCCAGTGGACTGTTGGCGCGGGTGCTGGCGTGATTAACAGCCCGTACAAGCAGTATGACCGCGACGTTTATCCTGTCCCCGTTGTCACCTATGAAGGCGATAACTTCTGGTTCCGTGGGTTGGGCGGTGGCTACTATCTGTGGAACGATACGGCCGATAAGCTCTCCATCATGGCCTATTACGATCCAACGCACTTTAAACCAGGCGACAGCGACAGCAATGCGCTTCGTCAGCTGGACAAACGCAGAAGCTCACTGATGGCGGGGCTTTCTTACGTCCATAATACCGAGTATGGCTTCCTGCGCACTGCGCTGGCGGGCGATACCCTGGACAACAGCAACGGCTTCATCTGGGATCTGGCGTGGCTTTATCGCTATACCAACGGCGCAGTGACGCTGACGCCGGGTATCGGTGTGCAGTACAGCAGCGAGAATTACAACGACTACTACTATGGCGTGTCTAAAGCGGAGTCTCGCCGCAGTGGTCTGAAGAGCTACAGCGCGGATGATGGCTGGGACCCGTACCTGGAACTCACCGCCTCGTATAACTTCCTCGGTGACTGGAATGTATACGGTACTGGCCGTTACATTCGTCTGAGCGATGAAGTGAAAGACAGCCCGATGGTCGACAAGTCCTGGTCTGGCATCTTCTCCGTGGGTGTGACTTACAAGTTCTGACCAGAACGTGATGCATTAAAACGGGGCGCTAGCGCCCCGTTTGTTTTTTATGATGCCTGAACAATATTAGCGCTTCACAATCTTGATCGTCTGGCCTAAGCGGGACGGTTTTTCTTCGCTGGTTTTCTGCGGCGCGGTCACGCACGCGGTTTCCACGCACACGAAGGTCTTGTAACCGTCATCCGGGATATCCGCCATGCTGACGGAAAGGGCAGGGCCCGGGTTCCAGCCCACCACGTTGCTGTGGTGGTGATGAACCACATCAATACCGCGGTTCAGCGCGCTGTCGTGGATGACGCTACAGGCTTCCGGGTGCAGATACACGCGGTCGGTACGATCCGGGAAAGTCTGCACGCCGTCGTCCAGCTTGCCCTCTTTCGCGTTATCCACTTTGTCGATAAAGGTATCGCCAAGTCCGCTCACCTTAACGGCCTGAATATCGCCTACGTTGAAATAGGTGTGCAGGGCGGACGTTGTTTCGAATTCGCCGTGCGCTTCCAGTTCAATTTCGCAGGTTTTACCCAGCTTGAAGCGGGCATACAGGGTGAACTCGTGTGGCCACAGGGCACGCGTTTCATCATTCGCCTGGAGTTCAAAGGTCAACACCGCACCGTTTTCATCTTCGTTGTGGGCTTTCAGCGTCCACTGCTGGTTACGGGCGAAACCGTGTGAGGGTAAACCCTGCTGCGCTGACGGGCCAAACCATGGCCAGCAGATCGGTACGCCGCCGCGGATCGCCGCCCCTTTTTTGAACGAGGTGGCCTCGCTCAGCCACAGGCCTTCTTCTTCACCTTCTGGTTTCCAGGAGAGCAGATGGGCGCCATTGAGTGCTACGGAGGCTTTAACGCGCGGATGATCAACAACGATGATATCAGCACCGTCGATCTGACGGCGGGAGAGCACAGGGGTAAGTTGTTCGACTACCGGAAGTGCAAAAATTTTATTAATCATTAAGCAATCCTCTGTCTAAAAACAATAAAAAAGGCGACCGAAGTCGCCTTTTAGGATCAAGCACTCATCTCAACTTATTTGGAGATGTGAGCGATCAGGTCCAGTACTTTGTTAGAGTAGCCAGTTTCGTTGTCGTACCAGGAAACCAGTTTCACGAAGTTGTCGTTCAGTGCGATACCTGCTTTAGCATCGAACACGGAAGTGCACACTTCGCCGTTGAAATCGGTAGATACAACGTCGTCTTCGGTGTAACCCAGAACGCCTTTCATTGGGCCTTCGGAAGCAGCTTTGATTGCTTTCTTAATTTCTTCATAAGAAGCAGCTTTTTCCAGACGAACGGTCAGGTCAACAACGGATACGTTAGGAGTTGGAACGCGGAACGCCATACCAGTCAGTTTGCCATTCAGTTCTGGCAGTACTTTACCTACTGCTTTAGCAGCACCGGTAGAAGATGGGATGATGTTCTGAGCCGCGCCACGGCCGCCGCGCCAGTCTTTGTGAGACGGGCCATCAACGGTTTTCTGAGTAGCGGTGGTTGCGTGAACGGTAGTCATCAGACCTTCGATGATGCCGAAGTTGTCGTTGATAACTTTAGCCAGCGGTGCCAGGCAGTTGGTGGTGCAGGATGCGTTGGAAACGATGTCCTGGCCAGCGTAAGTTTCGAAGTTTGCACCGCGAACGAACATTGGGGTGTTGTCTTTGGAAGGACCAGTCAGAACAACTTTCTTCGCACCCGCAGTGATGTGTTTACGTGCAGTTTCGTCGGTCAGGAAGATACCGGTAGCTTCAGCTACAACGTCAACACCGATTTCGTTCCATTTCAGGTTAGCTGGGTCTTTCTCAGCAGTAACGCGGATGGTTTTGCCATTAACAACCAGGTGGCCGTCTTTCACTTCAACGGTGCCGTCGAAACGACCGTGAGTTGAGTCGTACTTCAGCATGTACGCCATGTATTCAGCGTCCAGGAGATCGTTGATACCAACGATTTCGATGTCAGAACGTTTCTGAGCAGCACGGAAAACAATACGGCCGATACGGCCAAAACCGTTGATACCTACTTTGATAGTCATATATTCCACCAGCTATTTGTTAGTGAATAAAAGGTTGCCTGTAAAATTACAAAAACCTTACGCAGCGTCAAGCGGAATCGTGTCAATCATTGCGACAAATCAATCCTGTGACTAACGTTTGTGCGACTGACTCGCCTCACTTTCCCTTTGAGCTAGCAACCACATGGGGGCTGCGCCCGGAATTTTAAAGGCCTCGCAGGATTAAAATGTGAAATTGATCACAATTGCCTGACCGCCTTTTCGCGACACATAAGTTTAGAACAAAAGTGCACGCGCGGGTGTTAATGTTTTGTTAGAATCTGGGTTAAAAGATGTCTGTTTCAACAGCGAGATGTAAGCATATGTCGAACCAACGTAACCCCGACGATTTGAAAAAAAACCTTACAGAGATGCAGTTTTACGTGACGCAAAATCACGGCACAGAACCGCCGTTTTCCGGGCGTTTGCTGCACAATAAACGGGAAGGCGTCTACCACTGCCTGGTGTGTGATGCACCGCTGTTTAACTCCCAGACGAAGTACGATTCTGGCTGCGGCTGGCCGAGCTTTTACGAGCCTGTCAGCGATGATGCGATCCGCTACCTGACGGACACCTCGCACGGCATGGTGCGCACCGAAATTCGCTGCGGGAACTGTGACGCCCATCTCGGGCATGTCTTCCCGGATGGCCCGCAGCCGACGGGGGAGCGTTTCTGCGTAAATTCGGCTTCCATGAGCTTTACCGATGATGAAAACGGCGACCAGACCAAGGGTTGAAAAAACGATTCAGCAAATTATTCCTTTGAAAGGGAGAGATCATGAATATTGATGACATGATTGCAGGTATGACCCCGGAGGTTTATCAGCGTCTGGTAACGGCCGTTGAGCTGGGAAAATGGCCGGACGGTGTGGCGCTCACACCTGAGCAAAAAGAGAACAGTTTGCAACTGGTGATGCTGTGGCAGGCGCGTCACAATACCGACGCCCAGCACATGACCATCGACACAAACGGTCAGATGGTGATGAAAAGCAAGCGCGAGCTGAAAGAAGAGTTCGGCATCGCGCCGAAGCCGATTGCGACCTTCAAATAAAGATCCCATGTAGGCCGGGTAAGCGCTAGCGCCACCCGGCACACTGCACTTTAGTGCGGGATCCCAAGCGACTCCGCCAGCTGTTTCGCGAGCTGGTTTTCGTCGTCAGCCCCATACTCCCAGAACATGGCGCCAGCCAGACCTTTCTCCTTAATGTAATCCGCTTTGATCGCCACGGATCGCGGGTTCTCATAGGAAATCGCAAACAGCGCCTTCCCGTCGGCGGATTTCACCGACAGCCACGGCACCTTCGCCTGTTCGTCCCAGTGCTCGGTAAAGCGTTTCTGCGGATCGTTCAGCAGCTTGCGGACGATATCGTTGTATTTCACATAGGTATCTTTGGTCAGATCATAGCCAAGCGATTTGAACAGGCCCAGTTCCTGCGGCCCGAAGTAGGGCTGCGTCACCGGATTGTTCTGCGCGTCCGATTTGCTCCAGTCGATACCCGGTTCAACGGCGCGCTTCGGCACGCGCCCATAGAAACCAATTCCGAGGTTCATCTGCTGCGGCTTCAGCCCGGCGGCCAGATAGTTATTCACCACAAAATCGACGCTGTACTTGTCTGCGGCAGCCACCGTTGGCCAGGCGCTGGAGTCATACAGATTCGCGTTAAAATACTGAGTACCGTACGCCATGTCGTAGGTCATCAGGTTGATGTAATCGAGCAGGGGGGCAATGGCTTTCACATCCACCCAGCTTTTCGGACTTTCCGCATTCGCGCCCACCGCAATCGTGACCAGCTTTTTCTTACCAAACGCGTCACGCATCTCTTTTAACAGCGCGGTGAAATTATCCCGGTCGGCAGGGGTGCTCTCGACCAGTCCCCACGCGCCGTTGACCGGATATTCCCAGTCCAGGTCGATCCCATCCAGGCCGTATTTACTGACGATCTCCTGCGCGGAGCGAATAAATACCGCGCGACTCTCTTTGGTTGCCGCTGCGCCAGAAAAACCACGCGCCCCCCAGCCGCCAACGGAAAGCAGGACTTTCAGGTTCGGGTTTTGTTTACGAAGCTGAGGAAGTAACGCCAGATCGGATGCCACCTTAGGTGATAACCAGATTTGATGCAGTTTTGCCGGATCTTTCAGCGCGGCGTTGGTTTCGTCTTTTTCATCGTTGTAGACCAGACCAAACGAGTAGTTCAGGTGGGTAATCTGGCGGACGTCCAGCTTATTGATATCGCCACCCGGTCCGGCGGTGACGTCACCCCCGCCATTAAAGTAGCCCACGGACATCAGGGTACTGGCAGAAGCAACGGAAGCGCACAGCAGGGGCAATGCTGCCAGCAAAGGCATACGTTTCATACAAGTTCCTCTTTGACATAATAAAATTAATCACGCCACGGAAAAGGCGTGGCGAAAAAACAGCCTGACGAGAATAGCATTGCCGCTGCGCTGAGGATGCGAGGGAGTTCACTTTATGGGGATTGGGGAAGAAATGCCGGGTGGCGGCTTCGCCTTACCCGGTCTACTTTCTGTGGCTTTGTAGGCCGGGTAAGCGCAGCGCCACCCGGCTAAAAAGGCTTACGCCTGCGTCTCCAGCCAGTCTTCCAGCGTATACAGCGTCGCCCCTTCAGAGGCCATATCCATAAACGCCTGGGCGCTGTCCTGCGGCTGAATGTTCACCCCGCGGCAGCCGTCGGTGATGACGCTGACGGTATAGCCGAGCTGGAGCGCGTCCAGCACGGTAAACTTCACGCAGTAATCCGTTGCCAGTCCCAGCACAATCAGCTCCGTGATTTCGTGGTGACGTAACCACGCGTCCAGCGCCGTTTTCTGGCGATGCCCGTTATCAAAAAACGCGCTATAGCTGTCGATAGCCGGGTTTTCACCTTTATGGAACACCGCGTCGATGACTTTATGGTTCAGGAGCGGATGCAGTTCCGCGCCTTCCGTCTGCTGTACGCAGTGATCCGGCCAGAAGGTTTGCGGCAATCCGTCAAGTTCACCCTGAGTGAAAGGCTCAACGCGGTGCTGGCTGGCAAAGCTGCCGTGGTTAGCCGGGTGCCAGTCCTGGCTTGCGACAACCGCTTCACCGCGAGCTTTGCACCACTCAATCAGCGTGTTTGCCACGTCAACGGTGCTGTCACCTTCGGCGACGGCCAGCGCACCGCCCGCGCAGAAATCATTTTGCAAATCGACCAGGAGCAGGGCGCGTTGCTTCATGAGACCTCCTTATTCGTCAGGGGTCAGTTCGCCGCGCAGGTTTTGCATCATGGCGCGGCGAATGGAATCAATATCCAGATCCTGACTCAGTAAATAGTGAAGTTTAGTCAGCGTTGCCTCAACGGTCATATCGAAACCACTGATCACGCCAGCGTGCGCCAGGGCATTACCGGTGGCGTAGCCGCCCATATTGACTTTGCCGGACATACACTGGGTGAGGTTGACCACCACAATCCCGCGATTGCTCGCCTCCTGAAGCTCTTTCAGGAATTCACCGTTCTGCGGGGCGTTACCCACACCATAGGAGCGCAGGATCAGCGCCTTCACCGGCTGGCGCAGGAAGTTGCGCACCACGTCGGCGGAAATACCCGGATAAATCGTCACCACGCCGATCGGCTGCGGGGTGATCGGGTGAACGATCAGTTCGCCTGCGGTATTTGGCGCGGGCGGCGTGCCCAGACGACGGATATGGATCCCCGCTTCCAGCAGCGGTTGCAGGTTAGGTGAGGCAAAAGCGTCAAAGCCATCGGCGTGCGCTTTAGTGGTACGGTTCCCGCGGTACAGCCGGTTGTTGAAGAACAGCGTTACCTCGTTGATCGGGTAATTAGCGGCCACGTACAGGGAGTTAAGCAGGTTGATCTGCCCGTCTGAACGCAGTTCCGCCAGCGGGATCTGCGAGCCGGTCACGATGACGGGCTTGCTCAGGTTCTCCAGCATGAAGGAGAGCGCCGAGGCGGTGAACGCCATGGTGTCGGTGCCGTGCAGGATCACGAAGCCGTCGTACTGGTCGTAATGGGCTTTAATATCGTCCGCAATATGCTGCCAGTCTTCCGGCGTCATGTCGGAGGAGTCCATCAGCGGCTCATATTCGTGGATGGTAAAGTCCGGCATTTCCGGACGGTGGAATTCAGGCATCAGCGCCAGCTGGCGCTGCAAGTGGCCGGAAACCGGGATATAGCCATTTTCTGAGCGCTGCATACCGATGGTACCGCCGGTATAGGCGACATAAATTGATTTCTTCTGCATGGTAATGAGTTCTTGTTCTTCAAAAGAAAAAATCCCCTCTTCACGGGAAGAGGGGACGGTTTTTTAACGCACGTTCGCACAGGTCAGGCAAAACGCGTAACGGCTCTGTGGATCATTAAAGGCTGCGAGCTTGTCGCTCTCTGCTCTCATGGCTTTCGCCGCGGTCGCCACCGGCGCCGGCAGATAAGCCTGAAGCGCGTCCGGCAGCATGGCACGAACGGAGCCGGACATGCTGTCCATGACCATATCGAAGAACGTTGGTTCGTCCTGATAATAGTCCACGTGCCACTGCTTGAGCTTCGCCAGCTCCGCCGCTTTCTTCACGGCGTCGTCGAAGTCACCCAGACTGTCTACCAGGCCGTTGCTCTTCGCGTCCTGGCCGGTCCAGACGTGGCCCTGAGCGATCTGGTCAATCTGATCGGGCGTCTTTTTACGCGAGTCCGCAACCAGCGTGATGAAACGTTTATAGCCACTCTCAATGCTGAGCTGCATCATCTCAGACACCTCAGGCGGCAGGGATTTGGTAACGGACACGTCCGCCAGCGGCGAGGTGGAGACGCCGTCGGTGTGGACGCCGAGATAATCCAGGCTGTTCTCTACGGTGTTGATCACGCCGAAGATGCCAATCGAGCCGGTCAGCGTGCTTGGGTTAGCCACAATGTAGTTGGCTGGCGTCGAGATCCAGTAGCCCCCGGAAGCCGCCATGCCGCCCATCGAGACCACTACCGGCTTGCCTGCGGCGCGCGCGGCGGCCAGTTCAGCACGGATTACTTCAGAGGCGCTGACGCTGCCGCCAGGGCTGTTCACCCGCAGGACAATCGCCTTCACTTTCGGATCCAGGCGCGCATCGCGGATCTGCGACGCGGTGGTGTCCCCGCCGACGTTCCCCGGCGTTTCTTCGCCATCCATAATGGCCCCGTTAGCAAACACCACGGCGATGCTGTCACCGCTGTCGTCCGGCTTTTTCGCGGCGTAGTCATACATGCTGATGGCGCTGTAGTTTTTATCCTCTTTACTCCAGCCGAACTGTTTGGTCAGCGCTTTTTCAATTTCAGCGCTGGAACCCAGCTGATCGACCAGTTTGTTATCAAGCGCGTATTTCGCTGTATCGCCGTCCACCTTGCGCAGGCCGTCCAGCACGCCGCGCGCGCCCGGGAAGACCTGCTCAGCGGTAATCTGACGGTTAGCGGCAATGGTGCCGAGGTAGTTCTGCCACAGCTCGCCAATCCAGCGGCTGTCCGCTTCACGGGCGGCAGGGGACATATCATCGCGGATAAACGGCTCCACGGCGGATTTATAGGTCCCGACGCGGAAGACGTGGGTAGTGACCTTCAGCTTATCGAGCAGCGATTTGTAGTACAGACCGTTAGTGGCGAAGCCATGCAGATCGACCGTGCCCTGTGGCGAAAGCCAGATCTTATTGGCAAAGCTCGCCAGATAATATTGTCCCTGGGTGTAGCTGTCGCCAATGGCAATAACCGGTTTACCGCTGTCGCGGAATTCGCGCAGCGCCTTACCGATGTACTGCATTGACGGCTGATCGGCGCCGGCAAAATCTTTCAGGTCCAGCACGATACCGGTAATGTTACGATCGTCTTTAGCCTGACGGATGGTGTCGACGATATCAAACAGGGAGTTTTCCTGAAGACGGTCTGACGTTGCGCCGAACAGCTGGCGACCAATCACGCCCAGACGGTTGCTGGTCGATGGCTTATCAACAATCACCCCGGTGATATCGAGTAACAGCGCGCCGCGCGTCGAATGCTGCGACTGGTTTGCGTTGCTGATATGCATCCAGATACCTGCGCATACCAGGACCAGGAAGATGAAGAAGATGTTCATCACCAGGTTGCGGACGAAGTTGAGCAGTCGCCACGTCCATTTAAAGAAACCGGCAAAGATTCGCCAAAGGGTTCGCATGTATTCTCCCTAACCAGAAAAGGACTGTTTCCGTCGCCACGGGACGGTAATGTGCGGTTATCGTAATGACCCAACCGCCACTTGTCAGCAGGAATCGCCTGCCACGCTGTAACAAATTCTGCTGCCGTGTTAATTTTGTGAGTAAATTTCATGAAAGGAGTTAACCAATGGACGCACTTGAACTGCTTGTTAACCGTCGTAGCGCTTCCCGCCTGGCCGAACCGGCACCCGTCGGCGAGCAGCTGGAAAACATTCTGCGTGCCGGAATGCGTGCGCCGGACCATGGCACATTGCAGCCGTGGCACTTCTTTATCATTGAAGGCGAAGGGCGCGACCGCTTCAGCCAGCTGCTGGAGCAGGGGGCTGTTGCCGCAGGCCAGGATGAGAAGGGGATTGATAAAGCCCGCAACGCGCCGTTCCGTGCGCCGATGATCATCGCGGTAGTCGCAAAATGTCAGGCCGATCATAAAGTGCCGGTCTGGGAGCAGGAGATGTCTGCCGGTTGCGCGGTAATGGCAATGCAGATGGCCGCCGTCGCGCAGGGCTTTAACGGCATCTGGCGTACCGGGCCGCTGACCGGGAGCGCCGCCGTGCGGGAAGGTTTCTCCTGCGGCGAACATGATAAAATTGTCGGCTTCCTCTATCTCGGCACCCCGCAGCTTAAAGCTTCCAGCACCATTAGCGTGCCGGACACTACGCCTTTCGTCAGCCGTTTTTAATCACCCGCGCTAAACTGTCTGGATTCTGAGCATCCGCCGCAGAATTCAGACAGTCATACTTACCTCTTTATGGAATGAGCGCTACCATAGCGCGATTGAGATGACAGGAGACGTCCATGAGCGAGCAAACCATTCGTTTAACGCAATACAGCCACGGAGCCGGTTGCGGTTGTAAAATTTCCCCCAAAGTGCTGGAGACCATCCTGCACAGTGAGCAGGCGAAGTTTGTCGACCCGAACCTGCTTGTCGGTAACGAAACGCGTGACGATGCAGCGGTTTATGACCTGGGTAACGGCACCAGCATTATCAGCACCACTGACTTCTTTATGCCGATTGTCGACAACCCGTTCGACTTCGGGCGCATTGCGGCCACCAACGCCATCAGCGATATCTTTGCGATGGGCGGTAAACCGATTATGGCGATCGCCATTCTGGGCTGGCCGATTAACACCCTCCCGCCGGAGATTGCCCGCGACGTGATCGAAGGCGGACGCTTTGCCTGCCAGCAGGCGGGTATTGCCCTGGCCGGTGGTCACTCTATCGATGCGCCGGAGCCGATCTTCGGCCTGGCCGTCACCGGCGTGGTGCCTACCGAGCGCGTGAAGCGCAACAGCACCGCGCAGGCGGGCTGCAAGCTGTTCCTCACTAAGCCGCTGGGCATTGGCGTACTGACCACTGCCGAGAAGAAATCCCTGCTGAAGCCCGAGCATATCGGTCTGGCAACGGAAGTGATGTGCCAGATGAACCTCGCCGGTGCGGCATTCGCCAATATCGACGGCGTGAAGGCCATGACCGACGTGACCGGTTTTGGTCTGCTGGGGCACCTCTCTGAAGTCTGTCAGGGCGCGGGCGTGCAGGCGCAGGTCTGGTATCAGGATGTGCCTAAGCTGCCGGGCGTGGAAGAGTACATTGCTCAGGGCGCAGTGCCGGGCGGGACGCAGCGCAACTTCGCCAGCTACGGCCATTTAATGGGCGAAATGCCGGAAGCGTGGCGTAACCTGCTGTGCGATCCGCAAACCTCCGGCGGCCTGCTGCTGGCGGTGACGCCGGAAGCTGAAGCTGACGTTCAGGCGACGGCTGCCGAGTTTGGCATCACCCTGACGGCCATTGGTGAGCTGGTGACCGCCCGCGGTGGTCGCCCGATGATTGAGATCCGTTAATTCGATGCGGTTGTTTATTGCCGAAAAGCCGAGTCTGGCGCGTGCCATCGCCGATGTGCTGCCCAGGCCGCATCGCAAAGGAGACGGCTTTATCGAATGCGGTAACGGGCAGGTGGTCACCTGGTGTATCGGTCACCTGCTTGAACAGGCGCAGCCGGATGTCTACGACAGCCGCTACGCCCGCTGGAATCTCAACGATCTGCCGATTGTGCCGGAAAAGTGGCGTCTCCAACCGCGTCCTTCCGTCACCAAACAGCTCAACGTCATTAAGCGCTTCCTGCATGAGGCGACGGAAGTGGTCCACGCGGGTGACCCGGACAGGGAAGGGCAACTGCTGGTCGATGAAGTGCTGGACTACCTGGAGCTGGCGCCGGAAAAGCGCCAGCAGGTGCAGCGCTGCCTGATCAACGACCTCAACCCTCAGGCGGTAGAGCGGGCCATTTCACGCCTGCGCGCCAACAGCGAATTTATTCCCCTGTGTGTCTCAGCGCTGGCGCGTGCCCGTGCGGACTGGCTATACGGGATCAACATGACCCGCGCCTACACCATTCTCGGGCGCAACGCGGGTTATCAGGGCGTACTCTCCGTCGGTCGTGTCCAGACACCGGTGCTGGGGCTGGTGGTGCGTCGCGACGAAGAGATCGAAAATTTCGTCGCCAAAGACTTCTTCGAAGTCAAAGCGCATATCGTCACGCCGAAAGACGAACGCTTTACCGCCGTCTGGCAGCCAAGTGATGCCTGTGAGTCATATCAGGACGAAGAGGGACGGCTGCTGCATCGCCCGCTGGCGGAGCACGTGGTCAACCGCATTACCGGCCAGCCCGCAATCGTCACCAGCTATAACGACAAACGGGAAACGGAGCCCGCACCGCTGCCGTTCTCCCTTTCGGCGTTGCAGATTGAGGCGGCTAAGCGCTTTGGTCTTAGCGCACAGAACGTGCTCGATATCTGCCAGAAGCTCTACGAAACCCACAAGCTGATCACCTATCCGCGTTCGGACAGCCGCTATCTGCCGGAAGAACACTTCGCCGGACGCCACTCGGTGATGAATGCCATTGGCGTCCATGCGCCGGATCTGTTGCCGCAACCGGCGGTAAACCCGGATACCCATAACCGCTGCTGGGACGATAAAAAAGTCGATGCTCACCACGCGATAATCCCGACGGCGCGCACCAGCAACGTCAACCTGACCGACAACGAAGCAAAGGTCTATAACCTGATCGCACGTCAGTATCTGATGCAGTTCTGCCCGGACGCGGTGTTCCGCAAGTGCGTTATTGAACTGGAGATTGCCAAAGGCAAATTTATCGCCAAAGCGCGTTTCCTCGCGGAAGCGGGCTGGCGCACGCTGCTCGGCAACAAAGAGCGTGACGAAGAGAACGACGGCACGCCGCTGCCGGTCGTGGCCAAAGGCGACGAACTGCTGTGCGAGAAGGGCGAAGTGGTTGAACGACAAACCCAGCCGCCGCGCCATTTCACCGACGCGACGCTGCTGTCGGCCATGACCGGCATCGCCCGTTTTGTGCAGGATAAAGATCTGAAGAAGATCCTGCGCGCCACCGACGGTCTGGGGACGGAGGCGACCCGCGCGGGGATCATCGAACTGCTCTTTAAGCGCGGCTTCCTGGAGAAAAAGGGACGTTACATCCATTCAACAGAACCGGGCCGGGCGCTAATTCATTCGCTGCCGGAGCTGGCCGCCAGGCCGGACATGACCGCGCACTGGGAGTCGGTGCTGACGCAGATCAGCGAAAAGCAGTGCCGTTATCAGGACTTTATGCAGCCGCTGGTAGGGACGCTTTATCAGCTGATTGACCAGGCGCGCAGTACGCCAGTGAAGCGATTCCGGGGAATGGTCGCCCCGGGCGGCGGGGCGAAGAAACCGTTCAAAAAGAAGAAAAGCGCAGCCAAAAATACAACCGCTTAAACCGTAGGCCGGGTAAGGCGAAGCCGCCACCCGGCGAAAAGCCCGGTGGCGCTAACGCTTACCGGGCCTACAAGGGCGAGAATGCAGCGAAACTAAATCACACCCTGTCCGATCATCGCATCGGCCACCTTCACGAACCCGGCGATATTCGCCCCGCGCACGTAGTTAGTTTGCGAAGCCTCGCCGCCGTACTCCACGCAGGCGTGATGAATATCGAGCATGATGTGGTGCAGACGGGCATCCACTTTCTCTGCCTTCCAGCCCATTCTCGCGGCGTTTTGCGCCATTTCCAGACCGGATGTTGCCACGCCGCCAGCGTTCGCCGCCTTGCCTGGCGCAAACAGTACGCCCGCATCCAGGAACAGGTCGGTCGCTTCAATGGTGGTGGGCATATTTGCCCCTTCCGCTACCGCTTTCACGCCATTGCTAATCAGCGTCCGGGCGGCATCCACGTCCAGTTCGTTTTGCGTCGCGCACGGCAGGGCGATATCCACCGGCACGCCCCACGGCTGTTTACCTTCCAGATAGGTCAGGCCAAATTCACGGGCATAATCCGCTACCCGACCGTCACGGCTGGCTTTGATTTCGCACATACGCGCCAGTTTTTCTGCCGTAAAGCCAGCTTCATCCACCACGGTACCGCTGGAATCGGAGGCGGTCACCACGCGCGCGCCAAACGCCATCGCTTTCTCGATAGCGTACTGCGCCACGTTGCCGGAGCCGGAGACCGCCACGCGCATCCCCTCGAAGCTCAGCCCGTGACGCTTAAGCATCGCTTCGGTGAAATAGACCAGACCATAACCCGTCGCTTCCGGGCGAATCAGGCTACCGCCAAACGACAGACCTTTGCCGGTAAAGACGCAGGCGCTGTTGTTGGAGAGCTTTTTCATCATCCCGGCCATAAAGCCCACTTCACGCCCCCCCACGCCGATATCCCCGGCAGGAACGTCGGTGTCCGGCCCAAGGTGGCGATAGAGCTCAGTGACCAGCGCCTGGCAGAAGCGCATCACTTCGCCTTCGCTCTTGCCTTTCGGATCGAAATCACTCCCGCCTTTACCGCCGCCCATCGGCAGGGTAGTGAGCGCATTTTTAAAGGTCTGCTCGAAGCCGAGGAATTTCAGAATCGACAGGTTCACCGAGGGGTGGAAGCGCATCCCGCCCTTAAACGGCCCAATGGCGGAGTTAAACTGCACGCGCCACGCGCGGTTGACCTGCACCTGATTGCGGTCGTCCACCCACGCCACGCGGAACTGGATGACGCGCTCCGGCTCTACCAGACGTTCAAGCAGCGCCATCTGACGGTAACGCGGATTTTCCTCAAGGAAGGGCCACAGGGTGGTCATGACTTCACGAACGGCCTGGGCAAACTCGCTTTGGTGCGGGTCGCGCTGCTGAACATGGGCAAGAAAGCTTTCCAGAGAGCGTGTCTGATCCATAGATATAAGAACCTCTTATAATAATTTATGCGTGTGGCGTAGATGTTTTGTGTCGTTTTTTTGACTATACCACCCGCACCGCTTTGAGAGGCAAGCAGAAATTTATGCCGCAAGGGAAATTAATGACAGGGCGCGCGTCATAACCAAAAGCGATGACGAGATAAATTAAAGATCCCGTCCGGATCGACCGTTATAGATATAAACGATGCAAAGGAAATAAAGTCTATGAACCGTTACGCAATGGCCGCGTTATGTTTGATGGTGTCCGCCGGGGCACAGGCTGACCGCATTCGCCCGGATGTCGAGGTCAACGTGCCGCCAGAGGTTTTTAGCGCTGGCGGCCAGCGTGCGCAGCCGTGTAATCAGTGCTGTATCTATCAGGATCAAAACTATTCCGAAGGCGCAGTAGTCAGGGCAGATGGCGTGCTGTTGCAGTGCCAGCGTGATGAACGCACCCTCAGTACAAATCCGCTGGTCTGGCGTCGCGTAAAAGAATAAACGCTTCCAGCAGCGGTATATCCGCCGGGGCTAAAGCATACGTGAACGCGTCTTCTGGCGTGCACCATACCAGCGCCGAGTGATAATGCGCCTTCAGCTGACCGCTAAATTCAGGCACATGCCAGGCGTGGAGGTGAATCAGCCGCTGCGACACCTCCCGCTGGTGGCTTGCCACATACCGCGCGGGCACGGCTTCAATGCCGAGTTCTTCGCGCAGTTCGCGGATCAGCGCTTCCGGCTGGGTCTCACCGGCTTCAACCTTCCCGCCTGCAAATTCCCACATTCCTGGCTGATCGGCATGTTCGGGACGCTGCGCCAGCAAAATCTTGCCCTCTTTTTCGAGGATGGCCGCAACCACATCGAGTGTTTTCAGCATGTTCGTCAATAATTAATAGCGAAAAACGACATATTATCGTGCCCTTCCAAAGAGTCCAGTCATCAGGAGAATCAGGTGAAAGAGACATCCGCCTGGGTTGCGCCCATGGAAACCCTTCCCGTCAGCCTCAGCCCCATCGCCGCCATGCAGAAAAAACACTTCGGCGCGGTGCTGAACCCCACGCGCTGGTGGGGGCGCATGCCGCGTCTTTTCTGGCTGGTGGCGCTGTTTGTCGGCTATCTGGAGCGGCGCAAGGCGCGTTTGACGCCGGTTCTGCGATCGCTACTAATGACGCGGGTCTCGCAGATCTGCCACTGCGCATTTTGTATTGATGCCAACAGCCTGCGTCTGGCCGAGCGGAGCGGGGCGCTGGATAAAGTGCAGGCCGTCAGCGACTGGCAAAATTCCACCCTGTTCAGCGAAGAGGAGCGCGCGGCGCTGGCCTATGCGGAAGCGGTCACCGCCACGCCACCTCAGGTGGATGAAAATATCAAAAGTCTGCTGAAGCGCCACTTTACGGAAGAGACCATCACCGAAATGACGGCTCTGATTGCCTTTCAGAATCTTTCCGCCCGCTTTAACGCCGCGCTGGATATCCCGGCTCAGGGGCTGTGCGCCACGTTTAAAGGTAAACCGCATGCTGGATAAACATCTGCACCCCCGACTGAAACCCGGGTTAAATCAGCTGGCCGCCACGCTGGATAAACCGTTTATCACGCCTGATGGCTTAACGCTCGCCGGGTTTGCGATTGGCGTGCTGGCGTTACCGTTTCTGGCGCTGGGCTGGTATCCGGCGGCGCTGATCGCCATTGTGCTGAACCGGCTGCTGGATGGTCTGGACGGCGCGCTGGCGCGTCGCCGTGGCCTGACGGACGCGGGAGGATTTCTTGATATCGCCCTCGACTTCCTGTTCTACGCCCTGGTGCCGTTTGGCTTTGCGCTGGCCGCTCCGGCTGATAACGCGATCGCCGCCGCCTGGCTGCTGTTCGCGTTTATGGGGACGGGCAGCAGCTTCCTGGCCTTTGCCGCGCTGGCGGGGAAGCATGATATCGACAATCCCGGCTATGCGCACAAGTCGCTTTATTACATTGGAGGATTAACGGAAGGAACGGAGACCATCGCGCTGTTTGTGCTGTGCTGCCTGTTTCCGGCGCATTTCGCGCTGTTTGCCTGGACATTTGGCGCGTTGTGCTGGCTGACCACCACAACGCGCATCTGGAGCGGTTACATCACGCTGAAATCACTTCCCCGCTAGCGTGCGCTCTCCGGTCCGCGCTCCCCGGTGGAGACCGGGTTCTGCGGATGGCTGCTCCATTCGTACCAGCCGCCGTCGTAGACGGCAACGTTCTGCCAGCCCATGGCGCGGGCGTACATAAAGGCTTCAGACGCGCGCCAGCCGGTACCACAGTAAAACGCAACGTGCTGCTCCGGCAGGATATTCCACGTTTTCCACATGGCGGCAATATCATCGGCGCTGCGCATGGTGCCATCCGGATTGTGGAAATCTTCCATGTGGGTCGCGTCGCTGCCCGCATGGCCCCAGCGCGCACCGGCAATCTCACCTTTTGGCTTGATATAGCTGTAGCCGCTGGTTTCACCGATAAACTCTGGCCAGGAACGAATGCTCACCAGCGAGGCGTCCTGACGGTGCAGCATTCCCCGGGCCTGCTCCATATCCACCATCAGCCGGGGCTGGCCCGGGATCGGCGCGCCAAAATCAGGGGCTGGCTTCACCTTTGCAGGCGTTCCGCGCTCAACGGGCAGGCTGGCGTCGGACCACGCCTTCCAGCCGCCATCCAGAATTCGCACATCCTTCACGCCCGCGTAGAGCATGATCTGCGCCACGCGCGCGGCGGCATACACGTCGCGACCGTACAGAATGACGGTGGTATCGTGACGGATCCCGTGCTTCGCCAGCATCGCTTTCAGCTTTTCGTCAGAAACCTTATTCCACAGCGGTTCGCTTTCCACTTCATTGGTGTCGATATAGCCCGCACCGGGAATGTGGCTCAGGAGATAAAGCTTCGGCGCACCCCAGCCAGCCTCGATCACCTTCCACTCTCCGGCTGGTGCGGCGGTAACGGGTTTGCCCTGCTGCAACTGGCGGATCCACTGCGGATAAACCAGCTGTTCGAAATGCGCCAGACGTTGCAGACGGTCGGATTGTTGCAGGGCATCGCTCAGGGTGGAGACGTGGGTAAAGCCCGCTTTCTCCAGCCGCGTTTTGACGGTCTGGTTGTCATCATCGTTGCCATAGAGCGCAACCGGCATGTCTGGCGTAAGCCGATGTTGTTTTGCCCAGCCGCTGAGCTGTTCATCGCTCATTGCCCCAAGCCAGCTGGCAGAGAGATTAAGCGCGGCGGGTTCATGCCCGGACGTTCCGCTCAGGGTCTGCGGCCAGCCGTTATAGAACGCACTGACGCGCGTATCAATTACCGCGCCGTTTTGCGCCTGGAGCTGGTCCAGCGTGAGGGAGTGGGGCATATCAGCCGCCGTGGAGGAGAGTGAGGCGAGGCCGCAGATCAGGGCCAGCGCGGTCAGTTGAGAAACACGTTTCATCGAAAAACCTGACGTCATTAAAAGAGGGGGGCATTGTCGTCTCTCCTGAAGCCAAAAACATTGCGTTAGCACATTATTGCCAGCGAGAAATCTCAATCACCTCGCCGCCGGGCGGAATATCGTCCTCATCATGCGTGACCAGCACCACCGGGATCCTGCGCTGGCGAGTAACCTCGAATACCCACGCCCGGAATGAGGCGCGCAGCGTTTTATCCAGTCGACTGAACGGCTCGTCGAGCAGCAATGCCTGCGGCTGGGCGAGAAGAGCGCGCAACAGGCTGACCCGGGCGCGCTCGCCGCCGGAAAGGGTCGCCGGATCGCTGGCGTAGTGGTTTGCCAGCCCGGCAGTGTCCAGGGCCTGTTCTACCGCGTTGCGGCGGGCGCGCCCGACGATGTGCGCCGGCAGCGCCAGCATCAGGTTTTGCCCCACGCTGAAGGCGTCAAACAGCAGGGCATCCTGAAACAGAATGCCGATCCCGCGCGTTTCCACGGGGAGCATATCGCAGCGGCGATCGTTCAGCCATATCTCGCCGTGCGCCTTAAAATCAGCGGATAACGCCCCCACCATCCAGGCGAAAAGGGTCGATTTCCCGCTCCCGGAGGGCCCCATCAGCGTGACAATCTCCCCCGCCGGGACGCGGAAGTTGACCTCACGGAAGAGTGGCGCAATGGTGAGATTTTTCACGTTCAGCATTAACGTAATCCTTGTCTGTGACGGCCCACGAGCCGGGAGAGCAGCGCGGCAAGGGCAAATACGCTGCTGGTCAACAGCAACAGACCCAGCGCCCGGCTGGCGAGGATCGGAATGCTGCCGCCGCTGCTGAGGGCGACCGCCTCCGTCGTCAGGGTGGTGAAACGTCCCGCTCCCAGCCAGAGGGTCGGCATGTACTGGGCCATGCTCACGGAAAAGCCGGTGGCAAAGGCCAGCAGGGCCGGACGAATCATCAGGGGGCATTTCACCAACCAGAAAATTTTCGCCTGTCGCCAGCCCAGCGTTCTGGCGGTGAGGATAAGCCGGGGATCGAGCCTGCGCCAGGCCGGTTGCAGCACCAGGAGCATCCACGGGAGAACCCAGAGCATATGGCTCCAGAGCACCGCAGCGTACTGGCCGTCGATGCCCAGCCACAGCGCCACGGCATATTGCCCGGACACGAGGGGCAGCGCCGGGAGGGCGAGCGGCAGCCAGACCCACACCGCGCCGCGCTGGGGTCCCCACTCAAGCCAGAGCATGAGGATGGCCAGCGCTGTCAGGCTGGACAGCAGCCCCAGTGAAAGGCTGTCGCTGACGGGGCCGATGTCGTCCCGGCGTGCCAGCATCAGCAGAACCAGCGCACAGAGCACGCCGCACAGCGGCAGTAACCCGCCCAGCGTCCGTGCGGGCAGCGCAGTATGCGAAGCGTGACGAACTCCGGAGGGGTCACGCTGGGCGCGCCGCCATGCCGTCCAGAAGCCGTATCCCACCGCGGCAAGCGCCGCCAGCAGCAGGAGCAACACCAGACACAGCAGCGTTCCCTTTGTTTGCTGTTGTGCATCGCCCTGGGCGAGCCACTGCCAGGCCAGTACCGCCAGCGTAGGCGGGTTGCCTGGCCCGAGCACGATCGCCACATCCACCACGGAAAGCGACCAGGCCAGCACCGCCAGCATGACTGCGCCCAGCGCGGGGGCGATTGCCGGGAGGACGAGCCAGTTGAGCGCCTGCATTCGTCCGTAGCCGAAGGTATGCAGGACGATTTTCTGCTGTGCGAGACGCTTTTCAGGCAGCGCGGCGTAGATTGCCCACAGAACGAACGCGCTCTCTTTGACCGCAAGCGTCAGGCCAAGCCCGATACCGTAGCGGTCAAGCTGCGGCGAACAGACCGTACAGATCCGGTAAAACTGCCCCCCTTCCGCAAACAGCAGCAGCGCGCTGGTGGCGAAGGCGACGTGCGGCACGGCTAACAGCCACGGCAGACGGGTGCTCAGGCGCTGCCAGCCTTCACCCGGCCAGAGAAGCGCAAGCAGGGTCAGGGCGATAAACAGTGAGCCCAGCGTCGCGATAAGCGTGGAAACCAGCGTGGCGGCCAGCGCCTGCGGCAGCTGCGGGTCGGCAAACAGCGTCGCCCAGTTGCCGGGAGAAAACGCCGGGGCCAGCAGCATGCCGCTGGCGGGAAGCAGTGGCAGATAGATGACCGCCATTGCCGCCCAGACCAGCCCGCTTAGCGGGTTCCGTAGCGGCGAAGCCATTCCTGCTCCAGGGCGTTAACCCAGGCGGCGTGCGGTTCGGGAAGTACATCAGGCGTGCCTGAGGGGGTAAAGGCGCGAAGCTGTTTTGCCGCTTTCGCAGGCAGTTTTTCGCCATCCAGCACGCTCGGGTCACCCCAGATGGCAGGATTAGCTTTGCGGATCTGCGCCTGTGGTGACAGCAGGAAATTCGCCACCACTTTCGCACCTGCGCTCGCGCTGGCGTTTGCCGGGATGGCGACAAAATGGACGTTGCCGATCATGCCTTTGAGAAAGCCGAAACTGTAGCTGTCGGCAGGCAGTTCACCGCTCGCCACCTTTTGCATCGCATGGGCGGGGTTAAAGGTGAGCGACAGGTTCAGGCTGCCGCTGGCCAGCAGCGTATCCATGCGCGCAGGCGACGGAGGAAAATCGTTCCCTTCGCGCCACAGCAGGGGGTGCAGCGTATCAAGGTAATCCCACAGCGGTGCGGTGACCTGCGCAAAGGTACTGTCTGGCGCGTTTTTTAGCGCCTCCGGATGGGCGGTCAGCGCCAGCAGTAGCTGCTCAAGAAACGCCGTGCCGGTAAAATCCGGCGGTCGCGGATAGCTCACCTTGCCAGGGTGCTGCCGGGCGTATACCAGCAGCGCGTGGGGATCTGCCGGTGGTGTCGGCGTACTCGCTTTACGGGCGATAAAGGTTAATTGCGCGCCGCCCCACGGGGATTCTGCCCCATCGGTCGGGATGGCAAAATCTTCCGTTACCGGTTTACGGGTATCGACGTAGCGCCAGTTGGGCAGGGTTTGCGCCCAGCCGGTGAGCAGCAGGTTTGCCGCTTTCAGGTTGCGGAAGTTTTCCCCGTTTACCCAGAGCAGATCCACCGACCCGTTACTGCTACGTCCTGCGGCATGTTCCGTCTGGATCCGCTTCACCGCGTCGGCGGCATCGGCCAGATGAACGATCTTCAGGTTGATGGCGTAGTGCGTTTTCATCTCGCCGCTTACCCAGTCGAGGTAGCGGTTAACGGCCTCGTCATCGCCCCAGGCGTTAAACCAGACGGTCTGCCCGGTGGCCTGTTGCTGAATGGATTGCCAGCTCTCTGCGGCGAAGGCAGAGGTTGCCAGCAGCAGACTCGTCAGAAACGCGCAAAAACGCACCCGGCGCATAATGCCTCACTTTTTAATCGAAGGGATGTAACGGGAAAACAGCCAGCGAGTGACCAGCGGTAATAACCCTAATAGTGTAAAGGCGAACAGCAGTCCCGGCGACAGAATATCGCGCAGCGCGGTGAGTTTCCCCAGCTCGCGTCCGGCGTTCAGATAAATGACGGTGGCAGGTAGCATTGCAAGCTGGCTGACCCACCAGTAGTGACGCACCCTGAGACGGGTTAGCCCCATCAGCAAATTGACCAGAAAGAACGGGAACAACGGCATCAGGCGCAGGGCAAAAAGGTAGCGCGCGCCGTCGCGATCCATTCCCGCATCTATCGTGCTCATCTGTGCGGCAAAGCGCCGCTGCACCCAGTCGCGCAGCAGATAACGGCTGACGAGCATGGCAAGCGTGGCGCCGAGCGTCGAGGCAAATGACACCAACAGCGTCGCCTCCCACAGGCTGAAAAGCGCCCCGCCGAGCAGCGTCAGAAGCGCGGCTCCGGGGATCGACAGCGCGGAGAGCAGAACGTAAACCGCAAAATAGACTAGCGCGCTCTGAAGAGGCGCCTGCTCCACACGATCGAGCAACGTTTGCTGGTGCATTTTTAGCGTGTCGAGGGAGAGTATGCCTGGAGGAAGCAAAACAACGGTCAAAACAAATGCGCCCAAAAGGGCGCACAGGAGACTGATTTTTTTAATATTCACTGAAGTTTACAGCTTGAACGTTGCCCATACCGGCGCATGGTCGGACGGCTTTTCCATACTACGGATGTCATAGTCGATACCGGTTTCGATGCAGCGTTCGGCCAGGGGGGCGCTCGCCAGCAGCAGATCAATACGCAGGCCCCGGTTGTCATCGAAGCCTTTAGAGCGATAGTCAAACCACGAGAAGCGATCCTGCGTCGCCGGGTTAGCCGTGCGGAAAGTATCCACCAGCCCCCAACCCAGCAGGCGCTCCATCCACTCGCGCTCCTCCGGCAGGAAAGAGCATTTGCCGGTGCGCAGCCAGCGCTTACGGTTCTCTTCGCCAATACCGATATCCAGATCCGTCGGGCTGATATTCATGTCGCCCATGATCAGCACCGGGTTTTCTTTTTTGAGTTCGGTTGTCAGGTAGTTTTGCAGATCCTGATAAAACTTCGCTTTGGCCGGGAATTTGGTTTCATGATCGCGGCTTTCACCCTGCGGGAAATAGCCGTTGATGACGGTCACATTGCCGAGCGCGGAAGGAATTTCCGCCATGATGATGCGGCGTTGCGCCTCTTCATCGTCACCCGGGAAGCCACGACGCACCGACACCGGCGTATCTTTGGTCAGCAGCGCAACGCCGTAGTGGCCTTTCTGACCGTGGTAAAAAACGTTATAGCCCAGCTTCGCTACCTCTTCGAGCGGGAACATATCGTCGTGAACTTTTGTCTCCTGCAAGCCGATCACATCTGGCTGATGTTGCTCAACAATCGCTTCAAGCTGGTGAGGGCGGGCACGCAGGCCGTTGATATTAAAAGAGACAAATTTCATAGTCGCTGCCAATGCAAGGTGAATAGTGCAAGGATGGTAGCAGAATTTACGTCGTCTGTTATCCGCTTCGCCCAATTACTGCGACAGATAATGTCGACGGTGCAATATTTGCACCATTTCGGCGCGTTTTGCCCTCGAACAGGGCATAAAGGACCGATAAATTTCGCGAGCGATCACAATTCCAGAATTATATTTGGCCTCTGCATACTCTTTCTTGTTTTCATGCGGCAAAGCGCCGCTTGTCGTAAAAATATTCACTATTTATGCATTAACAGTGAATAACTCCATATTGTAACTCATTGATATTCTGTTACCCCAACCCGTTTATGCATTTTTATCGCTGGCTGGCACGAACGCTGCAATCTACATTCACAGTGCAAACACTCAATTATTTAACATTTAAACAACCTTTTATTTACCGGGTGAGGTCGCTATGTCTCTGTCAGTTACGCGTGAAAATTTCGATGAATGGATGATGCCGGTATACGCTCCGGCGGCTTTTATTCCGGTACGTGGGGAAGGCTCTCGCCTGTGGGATCAGCAGGGCAAAGAGTATATCGACTTTGCGGGTGGGATTGCGGTGAATGCGCTGGGGCATGCAAACCCGGCGCTGCGGCAGGCGCTGAATGACCAGGCGGCGAAATTCTGGCATACCGGCAATGGTTATACCAACGAACCGGCATTGCGTCTGGCGAAGAAGCTGATCGACGCCACCTTCGCAGAAAAAGTCTTTTTCTGTAACTCCGGCGCGGAAGCGAACGAAGCGGCGCTGAAGCTGGCGCGAAAATATGCGCACGATAAATTCGGCGCGCACAAGAGCGGCATCGTAGCCTTTAAAAATGCCTTCCATGGCCGCACGCTGTTTACCGTCAGTGCGGGTGGTCAGCCCTCATATTCTCAGGATTTTGCGCCGCTGCCGCCGGATATCCGTCATGCGGCGTATAACGATTTACACTCTGCCAGCGAGCTGATTGACGACACCACCTGTGCGGTGATTGTCGAGCCCATGCAGGGGGAAGGCGGCGTCATGCCCGCCCAGAAAGCGTTCCTGCAAGGGCTGCGCGAGCTGTGCGATCGGCATAACGCGGTCCTGATTTTTGACGAAGTCCAGACCGGCGTGGGCCGCACGGGTGAGCTGTACGCCTACATGCACTATGGCGTGACCCCGGATGTGCTCTCAACAGCCAAAGCGCTCGGCGGCGGTTTCCCGGTGGGGGCGATGCTGACCACCGATAAATTCGCCAGCGTGATGACCGTGGGCACCCATGGCACCACATACGGCGGCAACCCGCTGGCAACCGCTGTCGCCGGACAGGTGCTGGATATCATCAATACCCCTGAGGTGCTGAACGGCGTGAAGCAGCGTCACCAGTGGTTTGTTGAGCGCCTTACTGCCATCAATAACCAGACCGGCTTGTTCAAAGAGATCCGCGGTCTGGGGCTGTTAATAGGCTGTGAGCTTGCCCCTGAGTTTGCCGGCAAAGCGAAGCTGATTTCACAGGAAGCGGCAAAGCAGGGCGTAATGGTGCTGATTGCCGGTGCTAACGTGGTGCGGTTTGCCCCTGCGCTGATCGTCAGCGAGGAAGAGGTCAGAACCGGGTTAGATCGTTTTGCGCTGGCCTGCGAACAGGTGAAGTCCGGGGTGTCATCATGATGGTCATCCGTCCCGTTGCGCACGGCGATCTCGCCGGGCTTATGCAGCTTGCCGGTAAGACAGGGGGCGGGCTAACCTCGCTGCCTGCCGATGAAAAAACGCTGTCGGCGCGCATTGAGCGCGCCCTGCAAACCTGGCAGGGGACGTTGCCAAAAAGCGAACAGGGCTATGTGTTCGTGCTGGAAGATACCGACACGGGAACCGTGGCGGGGATTTGCGCCATCGAGGTGGCCGTCGGGCTTAACGATCCGTGGTACAACTACCGCGTCGGCACGATGGTCCACGCCTCGAAAGAGCTGAACGTTTACAACGCGCTGCCGACGCTCTTCCTCTGTAATGACCATACCGGCGCCAGCGAACTCTGCACCCTGTTTCTCGATCCGGACTGGCGCAAAGAGGGCAACGGTTATCTGCTCTCCAAATCGCGCTTTATGTTTATGGCCGCCTTTCGCGACCGCTTCAACGAAAAAGTGGTCGCGGAGATGCGCGGCGTGATTGATGAGACGGGCTACTCGCCGTTCTGGGAGAGTCTGGGCGAACGCTTCTTCTCCATGGAATTTAGCCGGGCGGATTACCTGTGCGGTACCGGTCAGAAGGCGTTTATCGCCGAGCTGATGCCGAAGCATCCTATTTATACCCATTTCTTAACCCCTGAAGCGCAGGCGGTGATCGGCGAAGTTCACCCGCAAACCGCCCCGGCCCGCGCAGTGCTGGAGAAAGAGGGATTTCGCTACCGTAACTACGTCGACATCTTCGACGGCGGCCCGACGCTGGAATGCGACATTGACCGCGTTCGCGCCATCCGTAAAAGCCGCCTGGTTGAGGTTTCAGAAGGCCAGCCCGCGCCGGGCGAGTGGCCAGCCTGCCTGGTCTCTAACGAGAATTACACCAACTTCCGCGCCATGCTGGTGCGAACCAACCCATCATGCGAGCGTCTGGTACTGACGGCTGCGCAACTGGATGCCCTGAAATGTAACGCTGGCGACACGGTTCGCCTGGTGCGACTCTGCCCTGAGGAGAAAACAGCATGACTCTATGGATTAACGGTGACTGGGTAACGGGCGAAGGTGACGCGCGGACAAAAACTAACCCGGTCGGCCAGGAGGTGCTCTGGTCGGGGAACGACGCCAGCGCCGGGCAGGTTGAGCAGGCCTGCCAGGCTGCACGGCGCGCGTTTCCGGCATGGGCGAAACGGCCATTCTCCGAGCGCCAGGCGCTGGTTGAGAAATTTGCTGCGCTGCTGGAGGCCAATAAAGCCGAGCTGACCCGCATCATTGCCTGCGAAACCAGCAAGCCGCGCTGGGAGGCAACAACCGAAGTCACGGCGATGATCAACAAAATCGCGATATCGGTGAAGGCGTACCATACCCGCACCGGCGAGCAGCATACCGAGATGCCAGACGGTGCCGCCACGCTGCGCCACCGTCCGCACGGGGTGCTGGCGGTGTTTGGCCCGTATAACTTCCCCGGACATCTGCCGAACGGGCACATTGTGCCTGCGCTGCTGGCGGGGAATACCGTCATCTTCAAGCCGAGTGAGTTAACCCCCTTAACCGGAGAAGCAGTCATAAAACTCTGGGAGCAGGCGGGGCTGCCGCCGGGGGTGGTGAATCTGGTGCAGGGCGGGCGTGAAACAGGTCAGGCGCTGAGTGCGCTGAGCGACATTGACGGTCTGCTGTTCACCGGCAGTGCCGGAACGGGCTATCAGCTGCATCGTCAGCTGGCGGGGCAGCCGGAAAAAATTCTGGCGCTGGAGATGGGCGGCAACAACCCGCTGATTGTGGAAGATCCGGATGATATCGATGCCGCGGTCCATCTGACCATTCAGTCGGCGTTCATTACCGCCGGACAGCGCTGTACCTGCGCCCGCCGCCTGCTGGTTAAGCGCGGCGCGCAGGGGGATGCGTTCCTGAAGCGTCTGGTGGAGGTGAGCGCGCGTCTGGTTCCCGCGAAATGGGATGCCGAGCCGCAGCCGTTTATCGGCGGGCTGATCTCCGCGCAGGCGGCGCTGAACGTGCTGAAAGCGTGGCAGGAGCACGTGGCGCGCGGGGCGAAAACCCTGCTGGAGCCGAAGCTGGTTCAGCCGGGCACGTCGCTGCTGACGCCGGGGATTATTGAGATGAGTGCGACGAGCAACGTGCCGGATGAAGAGGTCTTTGGCCCGCTGCTGTGCGTCTGGCGCTATGACGATTTTGAGTCGGCGATCGAAATGGCCAACAACACCCGCTACGGCCTGTCGAGCGGCCTGATATCGCCGCATCGCGAGAAATTCGAACAGCTGCTGCTGGAAGCGCGCGCCGGGATCGTGAACTGGAACAAACCGCTGACCGGTGCGGCGAGCACCGCGCCGTTTGGTGGCGTAGGGGCGTCGGGCAACCATCGCGCCAGCGCCTGGTATGCCGCCGATTACTGCGCGTGGCCGATGGCAAGCCTGGAAACCCCGGCGCTGACGCTGCCGGAGACGCTGAATCCAGGGCTGGATTTTACAGAGGGTGACGCCCATGAAAGCGCGTGAGGTTAACTTTGACGGCCTCGTGGGGCTGACGCACCACTATGCCGGGCTGTCGTTCGGTAATGAAGCCTCGACGAAGCACCGTTTCCAGGTCTCGAACCCGAAGCTGGCGGCGAAGCAGGGTCTGTTGAAAATGAAGGCGCTGTCCGATGCCGGTTTCCCGCAGGCGGTGATCCCGCCTCAGGAGCGACCAAACGTGGCCGTGCTGCGCCAGCTGGGGTTCAGCGGTACGGATGAACAGGTGGTGGAAAAAGCAGGCACGCAGACGCCACACCTGCTTTCGGCGGCCAGTTCAGCCTCCTCGATGTGGGTGGCGAATGCCGCCACCGTTGCGCCGTCGGCGGATACGCTGGACGGCAAAGTGCATCTGACCGTGGCTAACCTGAACAACAAATTCCACCGCGCCAGCGAAGCGGAGACCACCGGGCGCGTGCTGCGCGCCATTTTTAATCATGAAGCGCATTTCGAGGTGCATTCGGCGCTGCCGCAGGTCGCGATGTTTGGCGATGAAGGGGCGGCAAACCACAACCGTCTGGGCGGCGACTATGGCGAACCGGGTTTGCAGCTGTTTATCTATGGGCGGGAAGAGGGCGGCCACGCCGCGCCGGTTCGTTATCCGGCGAGACAAACCTTAGCCGCAAGCCAGGCGGTTGCGCGGCTGAACCAGGTTAATCCTTCTCAGGTGATTTTTGCCCAGCAAAATCCGCAGGTGATCGACCAGGGCGTGTTTCATAACGACGTCATTGCCGTTTCCAACCGTCAGGTGCTGTTCTGCCACGAGCAGGCGTTTGCCCATCAGGAAAAGTTGCTGGCCACGCTGCGCGAACGGGTGCCGGGATTTATGCCGATTCAGGTGCCCACGCAGGCGGTAAGCGTGCAGGATGCGGTCGAAACGTATCTGTTCAACAGCCAGCTGCTGAGCCGGGATGATGGCAGCATGATGCTGGTGCTGCCGCAGGAGTCCCGCAACCATCAGGGCGTCTGGCGCTATCTCAGCGAACTGGTGCAGGCGGATAACCCGATTGATGAACTGCGCGTGTTTGATCTGCGGGAAAGTATGGCCAACGGCGGGGGACCGGCGTGCCTGCGACTGCGCGTGGTGTTAACGCCGGAGGAGATGCAGGCCGTGAATCCGGCGGTGATGATGAACGACACGCTGTTCAATACCCTCAATGACTGGGTGGACCGCTATTATCGCGACCGTCTGGTTCAGGCCGATCTGGTTGATCCGCAGCTGCTGCGCGAAGGCCGCGAGGCGCTGGATGCATTATCGACCATCCTGCAACTGGGATCGGTTTATCCGTTCCAGCGCTAAGGAGATGATATGGAAAACTTACTGGCGCTGACGCTGGCCGAAGAGACACCGGAGCGGCACGAGGGGGAAGGCCCCTCGTTCCACTGGCGATGGCTGGGGCGGGGCGTGCTTGAACTGACGCCGACGGGGGAATATGACCTGTCGCTGCTGCTTTCGACCGGCATTCACGGAAACGAAACCGCGCCCGTGGAGATTGTCGATCTTTTGCTGCGCGCGCTGTTTCGCGCAGAGATCACGCTGCACTGCCGTCTGCTGGTGGTGCTGGGAAATCCGCCTGCGCTGGCGCAAAATAAACGGTATCTCGTGAGCGACATCAACCGCATGTTTGGTGGTCGCTGGGCGCAGTTTCCACAGAGTGTTGAGACGACACGCGCGCAATGGCTGGAGAAGGTGGTCACGGCGTTTTTTGCCGGGGCGGGGGAAACACGCTGGCACCTCGATCTGCATACGGCCATTCGCGCCTCGTACCACGTGCGTTTTGGCGTGTTACCGCAGCGTCATCAGCCGTGGGATGAGGCGTTTCTGACCTGGCTTGGCGACGCGGGGCTGGAGGCGCTGGTTTTCCACCAGACGCCAGGCGGCACGTTTACCCACTTCACCTGCGAGAATGTTGGCGCGTTATCCTGCACCCTGGAGCTGGGAAAAGCGCTGCCGTTCGGGCAAAACGACCTGACGCGTTTTGCCCCTACGCATCAGGCGCTTCGGGCGTTGCTCGCCGGGGTTGCGCCGGAACCCTCCCGGGAACCCGTTGTGCGCTATCGGGTCGTGCAGCAGATCACGCGTCAAAGCGAGGCTTTCCAGCTACATATGGCGCCCCATACGCTGAACTTTACGCCGTTTCGCCAGGGCGTCCTGCTGGCGGAAGATGGTGAGACGCGCTATGCGGTACAGAAATCCACGGAATATGTTTTATTTCCTAATCCGTCGGTCGCGTTTGGTTTGCGAGCTGGCCTGATGCTGGAAAAAATGCCCTGATCGTCTCCCCTCGCGCAGACCGGAGGGGAAATGAAGAATAAATTTCTTAGCGTTAAAAGCGCTCTGGTATTGTTTGCGGAATATTCCTGGAGAATTGCTTTATTATTAAACGGCACTTCGCTATACTTCTCCATAATCTCTTTAAAATCATGCTGTTGAATGTTTTTGTTTCATCTCTCCACGCTTTTTCCTTAATTTCTCCACAATTGGCGAAAAGTTGTTTTTTACACTTTCATTGTTTTACCGTTGCTCTGACTAATTGACGATAAACCCCGTAAAATTAATCTCGTCAACACGGCATAGCGCCGAAGAATAACTGAAAGTAAGGAAAGACATTATGCGTAAATTAACTGCACTGTTTGTTGCCTCTACCCTGGCTCTGGGCGCTACCAGCATGGCGTTCGCCGCCGATACCGCGACCACTACCGCCGCGCCGACGGAAGGCAAAATGATGATGCATCATAAAGGCAAGCCGGGTATGCACCATGAGATGATGATGTTTAAAGATCTGAACCTCACCGATGCGCAGAAGCAGCAGATCCGCGACATCATGAAAAGCCAGCGTGACCAGATGAAACGTCCTCCGCTGGAAGAGCGCCGCGCAATGCATGACATCATTGCCAGCGACAGCTTCGATAAAGCAAAAGCGGAAGCGCAGATCGACAAAATGGCCGAGCAGCATAAAGCGCGCATGCTGGCCCACATGGAAACTCAGAACAAGATTTACAACATTCTGACGCCGGAACAGAAAAAGCAATTTAATGCCAATTTTGAGAAGCGTCTGACAGAACGTGCAGCGCCGGAAGGTAAAATGCCTGCACCAACCGAATAATCGGTTCACTCTCTTAAGACCGCCGGGCTCCTGTCTACAAAAGCGAAAACGCTGTGGACAGGACCGGCGGTTTTTCTTTTATCCCATGCCTAAGGTCTGGCCTGACTGCTGCCGATAATACGTCTGTGAAAATGCCCTGGCGCACGGTGCGTCCTTCAGGAGTGGTCATGGAATTCTTTGATATCCGTAAAATGCCGGTCAGTCTCTGGCGTAATGGTGCGGGTGAGACGCGTGAGATTTGCTGTTTTCCTCCCGCGACGCGGGATTTTTTCTGGCGGGCCAGTATTGCCTCCATCGCCAGTAACGGCGAATTTTCCGCGTTCCCGGGCGTTGACCGGGTGATTACGCTGCTGGAGGGCGGCGAGGTGACCCTGGATGCAGGCAGGGCGTTTTGTCATACCCTGAAGCATCATCAGCCTTACCGATTTGCGGGCGATCTGGCGGTGAAAGCCGTGCTCACAGAGGGGCAGATGTCGATGGACTTCAACATCATGACCCGACGGGATTGCTGCCAGGCAAAGGTGCGCGTTGCTACCCGGACGTTCACTACCTTCGCATCACGCGGTGGGGTGGCGTTCGTATTAAGCGGCGCCTGGCAACTGGGCGACAAATTACTGACCGCCGATCAGGGCGCCAGCTGGGAAGCGGGCAGTCATACCCTCCGTTTACTGGAAACGAAGGGGTCGCTGCTGTTCAGTGAAATTACCTGGCTGCCGGGTCATTGAGGACGATGATCTCATATTTTCCGGTTAACAGTGGCTTGCAGAGAATTTTGTAACCATCCTGATCGAAACCGGCAGGGGTGCGCAGCAGAGCGGTAGCGTCATCCAGATTTTCAACGGCGCCAAGCCAGAGCCAGTTGCGGATGATGTGATAGTGCGTCATCCCATCGCGGGTTTCTTTCAGCGCCACCGCGCCTTCCCACGGCCAGCAGTTAACGCTGATAGAGGCCAGGCCAGCCATAAACCGGGCATGATGTTCTTCAACGCTCTCTTTTCCACAGCACGCCCCGGCGCAGCGTTTCAGCGCTGAGCGGAAACAGGCGCGACCACGGGTGGTGGCTTCCAGTCCTAACAGGCCGTAACAAAGCTGTAATTCATCAGCCAGGGATTGCAGGGTTTGCAGTGCGGCACGTTTGTTGGCAAACAGACCGTAAAGATTGGGTTCATGCGAAAAATCCACTTCCCGGGCATAAACGACCTGCGGTTTTCCTGCGTTAATCTGCAAGGAACACAGCTGGCGGTTGCGGCGCAGGCGTTTGTTAAACAGCGGCTGCTGTTCCTTGATGAGCCGGGCTTCGAGCAGAAGCGCGCCCAGTTCGCCTGCCGTCTCGATCCAGGTGATCCGCCGGGACTGCCTGAGCATCGATGCTTCATCCGGCGTACGCAGGTGCGACATCACCCGGCTGCGGATATTCACGCTTTTGCCGATATAGAGCGGCATGGTGTCGCTGTCGCCGTGGAAGAAATAGACGCCAGGCTGTTTAGGCAGTGCCTCAAGCCAGGGGCGAAGATGCTCGGGATATTCGTAGATAGCCGCCGCTTCGAACTCAAGACGCGGGGCGGATTGACGCCTGCTCACATACTGCTCCATATACTGTTCAGGCATACAGTGTAGCAGGTGTTTGGTGGTTAAAAAAGAGCCGGGTGGCGGCTACGCCTTACCCGGCCTGCAAAGCGGAGTTACCATTTTGCTTTTACTTTTTCCAGAAATCATCAAACACCGTAATGGGCGGACGGCGCTTATGCTCGGTTTTCAGATACCAGCCTTCGATAATTTTAGCGGTACCTTCGTCGAGCGTTTTGCCTTCCAGATAATCATCGATGTTGTCATACGTAACGCCCAGCGCCGCTTCATCCGGCAGGGAAGGGCGATCGTCCTCCAGGTCCGCCGTTGGCGCCTTCTTATACAGGTGCTCCGGGCAGCCCAACGCCGCCAGCAGTTGCTTACCCTGACGCTTGTTCAGGCGGAAGAGGGGGTTGATATCCGTGCCGCCATCGCCGTATTTGGTGAAGAAGCCGGTGATGGCTTCCGCGGCGTGGTCAGTGCCGACGACGACCCCTTTGGTCATCCCTGCGATACTGTACTGCGCTTTCATGCGCTCACGGGCTTTCTCGTTGCCGCGGACAAAATCGCTCAGTTCAATACCGGCTTCACGCAGGGCCTGCTCGCTGGCCAGTACCGAACCTTTGATGTTTACGGTAAGAACACGGTCCGGCTGAATAAACGCAATCGCATCCTGACAGTCCTGCTCGTCGGCCTGCACGCCATACGGCAGACGTACGGCAATAAATTGCAGCGCGGTGTCACCGGTCTCGTCACGCAACTCGGAGATGGCCATCTGGCTCAGCTTACCGGCCAGAGTGGAATCCTGACCGCCGCTGATGCCCAGCACCAGCGTCTTCAGGAAAGGGTGTGCAGACAGGTAAGCTTTCAAAAAATCAACGCTACGACGGATCTCTTCATTGGCATCAATCGCAGGTTTCGCGCCCAGCGCCTGAATAATTTCTTGTTGCAGAGCCATTACGCCCTCCCTATGCAGAACCAAACAGAAAGTGTGATCTGTTAAAACTAACCCTTTGTCGGGGAAACGACAAGGATCACAGTTTTGAGTGTACTGTTTTACAGCGATTTAGCAGCTTACCGTTGTTTTATTAGAATTTTCCGAAATTCGTCTGGCGTAACTCGCAAAGTTGAACAATAGTAATTTTTATCCCATGCTTAGTTAACACGCTGATAAACAAGAGGACGGAATATGAACAAGAACGTAGCAGGAATTTTAAGCGCAGCGGCGGTACTGACTATGCTGGCAGGGTGTACAGCTTACGATCGCACTAAAGATCAGTTCACACAGCCAGTGGTAAAAGACGTCAAAAAAGGCATGACGCGTTCCCAGGTTGCAGCCATTGCCGGTAAACCTTCTTCAGAAGTCACTATGATCCACGCGCGTGGTACCTGCCAGACCTATATTCTGGGTCAACGTGATGGTAAGGCAGAGACCTATTTTGTCGCCCTGGATGATACGGGTCACGTGATCAATTCTGGTTACCAGACCTGTGCCGAATACGACACCGACCCACAGGCACCTAAGGCACAGTAAGCCTGCTTGCCTGAGAGCGTTAACAAACCGGCCGGAAGGCCGGTTTTTTTATGCATACGTGAATCTTATTTCTTGGCGCGAATTATTTGCCTGAAATGTGAAGGTAGTCAACAAGCCAGGTCAATGAGAGACAATTTCAGTCTATCCAGAATTATCCCCTCCCTGTACCATTGCGTATACTCACTTCAACGACAAACAATGTTCAGCACACTGCCCGTCAGCCAGGATAGCGAGTCGAGTGATAGCGAGACGGCGGGTAGCCAAACAAGAGGGAAGTTATCATGGAAAAGAAACATATCTATCTGTTTTGCTCTGCGGGCATGTCCACTTCGCTGCTGGTTTCCAAAATGCGCGCGCAGGCCGAAAAATATGAAGTCCCTGTGGTGATTGAGGCGTTTCCGGAAACGCTGGCGGGCGAGAAGGGCCAGACAGCAGACGTTATTTTACTCGGGCCGCAAATCGCTTATATGCTGCCAGAAATTCAGCGTCTGCTACCCAATAAGCCGGTCGAAGTGATCGATTCCGTTTTATACGGCAAGATTGATGGTTTAGGTGTATTAAAAGCTGCCGTTGCGGCGATTAAAAAAGCTGCTAATTAATTTTTTATTTTTCCCGTCAAAGAGTTATTTCACACACAATACGCCGTAACGGTCGTTGCGGCATTTAAGGGTATTTTCCTATGAGTAAAGTCATCGCTTCACTTGAAAAGGTACTCCTTCCTTTTGCTGTTAAAATAGGAAAGCAGCCTCACGTTAATGCCATTAAGAACGGCTTTATTAAATTAATGCCGTTGACATTAGCCGGGGCAATGTTCGTTTTAATTAACAACGTTTTTCTGAGCTTTGGAGAAGGTTCCTTTTTTTATTCATTAGGAATTAGGTTAGATGCTTCAACTATTGAAACCCTTAATGGTTTAAAAGCCATTGGCGGCAACGTATACAATGGTACGTTGGGTATTATGTCGCTAATGGCGCCTTTCTTTATCGGAATGGCGCTGGCGGAAGAGCGTAAAGTGGATCCGCTTGCGGCAGGCTTACTGTCCATTGCCGCGTTCATGACCGTCACACCGTACAGCGTGGGTGACGCTTACGCCGTTGGCGCCAACTGGCTGGGTGGGGCAAACATCATTTCCGGTATTATTATCGGGCTGGTGGTGGCCGAAATGTTCACCTTCATTATTCGCCGTAACTGGGTTATCCGCTTGCCGGATAGCGTTCCGGCCTCCGTTTCTCGTTCATTTTCCGCGTTGATTCCGGGCTTCATTATTCTCTCCATCATGGGGATTATTGCCTGGGCGCTCTCTCACTGGGGCACAAACTTCCACCAGATCATTATGGACTCTATCTCAACGCCGCTGGCGTCGATGGGTAGCGTGGTCGGTTGGGCGTATGTCATCTTTACCTCCCTGCTGTGGTTCTTCGGCGTGCATGGTTCACTGGCACTGGCGGCGCTGGACAGCGGTATTATGACCCCGTGGGCACTGGAAAACGTCGCGTTTTACCAGCAGTACGGCTCCGTCGATGCGGCGCTGGCGGCCGGTAAAACCTTCCATGTGTGGGCGAAGCCGATGCTTGACTCCTATATCTTCCTGGGCGGTACCGGGGCGACGTTGGGTCTGATCATCGCGGTCTTTATTGTCTCTCGCCGCGCCGACCATCGTCAGGTTGCGAAGCTGGCCCTGCCATCAGGCATCTTCCAGATTAACGAGCCGATCCTGTTTGGTCTGCCAATTATCATGAACCCGGTGATGTTCATTCCCTTCATCCTGGTTCAGCCGCTGCTGGCCGCGATTACGCTGACGGCGTACTACCTGGGCATTATCCCGCCGGTGACCAACATTGCGCCGTGGACGATGCCGGCTGGTCTGGGCGCGTTCTTCAACACCAACGGTAGCGTGGCGGCCTTCCTGCTGGCGATATTCAACCTCGGGATTGCAACCCTGCTCTACATGCCGTTCGTGGCGATTGCGAACAAGGCCGCAACGGTTATCGATGAAGAAGAGAGCGAAGAGGATATCGCCCTCGCACTGAAATTCTAAAATTGCACGGCGCGGGGCAACCCGCGCCAGCGGAAAGGAGCTTAAAGATGTTAGATTTAGAGAGTATCGTTGCCGAAGAAACCGCAGAGAATGATCTGGAAGAGGTGGTGATGGGCCTCATCATCAACTCCGGGCAGGCACGCAGCCTGGCGTATGCGGCGCTTAAGCAGGCTAAGCAGGGCGACTTCGTTGCCGCGAAAACCATGATGGAGCAGTCCCGTACAGCGTTAAACGAAGCGCATCTGGTGCAGACGAAGCTCATCGAAAGCGACCAGGGCGAAGGGAAGATGAAAGTGAGTCTGGTGCTGGTACATGCGCAGGATCATCTGATGACCTCCATGCTGGCACGCGAGCTGGTCGCGGAGCTCATCGAGCTTCACGAGAAGATGCAATAAGTCAGTTGAAGTAGCAGGAGGTCAGCACGATGGAAATCAAAACCGCACATGAGCAACAGCTGTTTAATGGCAAAAATTTTCACGTGGTGATTTACAACAAAACGGAGAGCGCCAGCGGTCTGCACCAGCATGACTACTACGAGTTCACGATTGTTCTGACCGGCCGCTACTATCAGGAGATCAACGGTAAGCGCGTCCTGCTTGAGCGTGGCGATTTCGTCTTCCTGCCAATGGGATCTTATCACCAGAGCTTTTATGAGTTTGGTGCGACGCGCATTCTGAACGTAGGGGTGAGCAGGCGTTTCTTCGAGAAGCACTATCTGCCGCTGGTGCCGTTCTGCTTTGTGGCGTCACAGGTGTATCGCGTTAAAAATGAGTTTATGACCTGGATTGAAACGGTTATCGCATCGCTGAATTTCCGCGACAATGAATTTGATGAATTTATTGAAACCGTGACGTTCTACGTCATGAATCGCCTCCGCCATCACCGTGAAGAACAGCAGGTGGTGGATGATATTCCTCAGTGGCTGCGCAGTACCGTGGAGCTGATGCACGATAAAGGACAGTTCAGCGATAACGCCCTGGAGAATATGGTGGCGCTGTCGGGTAAATCGCAGGAATATTTGACGCGCGCCACGCAGCGTTATTACCGTAAAACGCCTGTACAAATCATTAATGAAATCCGCATTAACTTTGCCAAAAAACAGCTGGAAATTACTAACTACTCTGTCACCGATATCGCTTACGAATCGGGTTACAGCAGCCCCAGCCTGTTTATTAAAACCTTTAAAAAATTGACTTCATTCACACCGAACAGTTACCGCAAAAATTTAACGGTAATTAATTAACTTTCGGCGGTTTATCCGCCAGGAACAGTGACGTAATGGCTTGCCCAAATAGCGGGAAGAGTACGCTATACCTTGCAGGCGATTAACCTGATACGCTAAGGGAGATATTATGCAACAGAAATTAAAAGTCGTAACCATTGGTGGCGGCAGCAGCTATACCCCGGAATTACTTGAAGGTTTCCTGAAACGGTATCATGAATTACCGGTCAGCGAATTATGGCTGGTGGATGTTGAAGAAGGTCAGGAGAAGCTGAATATTATTTTTGAACTGTGCAAACGCATGGTTGAAAAAGCGGGCGTGCCCTTAACCATGCATAAAACGCTGGATCGCCGCCTGGCACTGAAAGATGCTGACTTCGTGACCACGCAGCTGCGCGTCGGCCAGCTGAAGGCGCGTGAGCTGGACGAGCGCATTCCGCTGAGCCACGGTTATCTGGGCCAGGAAACCAACGGGGCAGGTGGCCTGTTTAAAGGCCTGCGTACTATTCCGGTCATTTTTGACATCATTAAAGACGTGGAGGAGATCTGCCCGAACGCCTGGGTGATCAACTTTACCAACCCGGCCGGGATGGTCACCGAGGCAGTCTATCGCCACACCGGTTTCAAACGCTTTATCGGCGTCTGCAATATTCCGATTGGCATGAAGATGTTCATCCGCGATGTACTGGAACTGACCGATAACGATGATCTCTCCATTGATCTGTTCGGCCTGAATCACATGGTCTTTATCAAAGATGTGATAGTGAACGGGCAATCGCGCTTTGCGGAACTGCTCGACGGCGTCGCCTCTGGTCGCCTGACCGCGGCCTCGGTGAAAAACATTTTCGATCTGCCGTTCAGCGAAGGGCTGATCCGCTCCCTGAATCTGCTGCCGTGCTCGTATCTGCTCTACTACTTCAAGCAGAAAGAGATGCTGGCCATTGAAATGGGCGAATACTACAAAGGTGGCGCACGCGCTCAGGTTGTACAGAAAGTAGAGAAGCAGCTTTTTGATTTGTATAAAGATCCGAACCTGAACGTCAAACCGAAAGAGCTGGAGCAGCGCGGCGGGGCATACTATTCGGATGCCGCGTGTGAAGTGATTAACGCCATTTACAATGACAAGCAGGCCGAGCACTATGTAAATGTTCCCCATCACGGGCACATCGATAATATCCCGGCAGACTGGGCCGTTGAGATGACCTGCATCCTTGGGCGCGAGGGTGCAAAACCGCATCCCCGCATTAACCACTTCGACGATAAGGTGATGGGCCTGATTCACACCATCAAAGGCTTTGAAGTGGCGGCGAGCAATGCGGCCCTGAGCGGCGAGCTGAATGACGTGCTGCTGGCGCTGAACCTCAGCCCGCTGGTGCATTCTGACCGTGACGCTGAAAAACTCGCGGGTGAGATGATCCTGGCGCATGAAAAATGGCTGCCAAACTTTGCTGCAACGGTTGAGAAACTGAAACTCACACACCGTTAAGAGGAGGCGCGATGGAAAACCTGCTGATCGTCAATGCCGATGATTTTGGTCTGTCAAAAGGGCAGAACTACGGCATTATTGAAGCCTGTCGCCGGGGCGTCGTGACCTCTACAACAGCGCTCATCAACGGTGAGGCGGTGGAACATGCGGCGCAGTTAAGCCGTGAGCTGCCCGAGCTGGGCGTGGGCATGCACTTTGTGCTGACGCTTGGGTTGCCCCTTTCGCCAATGCCGGGCCTGACGCGCGACGGCCAGCTGGGGAAATGGATTTGGGAAATGGCGGAGCAGGACGCTCTGCCGCTCGATGAGATTGCCCGCGAGCTGGATTGCCAGTTTAACCGCTTTGTGGATGTGTTTGGCCGCGAGCCTACCCATATTGACAGCCATCATCATGTGCATATGATCCCGGCGATTTTCCCGCTTGTGGCAGAGTTTGCGCAACGTAGAGGCGTGGCGATGCGCATGGATCGTGAGGTGCGCGGGCTGCCGGACGTCGCGGTGACGTCAACGGAGGCGTTCAGCAGCGCATTTTATGGCGACGAGATCGACGAAGCGCTGTTCCTGAAGGTGCTGGATGAGTCCGCCGCGAAAGGGGAGCGCTCGCTTGAGGTAATGGCGCACCCGGCGTTTGTCGATAACATCGTACGTAAGAGCGCCTACTGCTGGCCGCGTCTGGCGGAACTGGATGTGCTGACGTCGGCGTCGTTGAAGTACGCGATTGCCGAGCGTGGGTATCGTCTGGGGACGTTCAGGGATCTTTGAGATAAAGCCCGGTGGCGGCTTCGCCTTACCGGGCCTACAAAAGCAATCGAAATGTAGGCCGGGTAAGCGCAGCGCCACCCGGCTTTTTTTTACGCCGGTATCTGGTCGGTCTTGCTGCTGCGCGACCACACACGGTGCGCGGCAAGCAGGTCAAACAACCGGGTCATAAACGCATCGTCAATGTTATCACCTTCGACAATGCCTTCTTCCCCTTGATCCGGTACCTTCAGCAGAGATTTAAACTTCCGCGCATCGCCTGCCAGGGCGATTGGCTTCAGGTGCTTATAGGCTTCCAGCAGATAATAGGCGGCATCACCGTTACCGAGCAGGCTCTCAACGTCGCCGCACGGCATAATCACCGCGTCAACCGTCAGCGACGGTGCCCCGGCGAAGGTCGCGGCAATTGGCAGGACAGAGCCATCGTCGGCTGTCACTTCACCCATGCGGGAGTAAAGCAGTTTGGCATGTACGCCCTGGGTTTTGAGCGCCTTCATGATCCCCAGCACGTCGCTGGCGCGCGGTTTATCATTCAGCAGGATAGCCACTACGCGGCCTTTAATTGACCCGCCAGGTACCGCGTACAGGCTCAGGGACGGATCCTTCTTCAGCCCGTTCACGTCTTTTGGCGGTGCGGCATGGCATTGCTCGTCAGTCAGCGTGATGCCGAGATTATTCGCCACGCCCTGAGCAAGCTGGATATCAATATGCGCCAGATGGTCGACCACGCGCTCGCGAATGTAGGTACGCACCACTTTGCTCAGCTCAAAGCTGAAACCGCCGATAATGTGCTGCTGTTCAATCGGGGTCTGGCTGTTCCAGAACAGGCGAGGCTGAGCGTAATATTCGCCGAATGACGGGCTGCGCTCGCGAATTTTTGTTCCGTCCACGCGCTCCTGATACGACTCAAATCCGCCACGTTTTGGCCCCGGCGGGGTTTCACGCGGCCAGTTATCGTTAATGGAGTTTGGCTCGTAGTTCGCCGGGTTGGTATCGATATCCTGGCGATGCATCCCGTCACGCTGGAAGTTATGGTACGGGCAGGTCGGACGGTTGATAGGAATTTCGTGGAAGTTCGGTCCACCGAGACGGCTGATCTGCGTATCGGTGTAAGAGAACAGCCGGCCCTGTAGCAGCGGATCGTTGGTGAAATCCAGCCCCGGCACAATATGGCCCGGGTGGAACGCAGCCTGCTCATTCTCCGCGAAGAAGTTATCCGGGTTGCGGTTAAGCACCATTTTGCCCACTAGCTGAACCGGCACCAGCTCCTCAGGAATAAGCTTGGTCGGGTCGAGCAGGTCGAAGTCGAATTTGAACTCGTCCTCTTCCGGGATCAGCTGTAACCCCAGCTCGTATTCCGGGAAATCACCGGCTTCAATGGATTCCCACAGTTCGCGACGGTGGAAGTCCGGATCGCGCCCGGTCAGCTTCTGTGCTTCATCCCACACCAGGGATGCTTTCCCCGCGACCGGTTTCCAGTGGAAACGCACAAACGTCGCTTTACCTTCAGCGTTAATCAGACGGAAGGTATGAATACCAAACCCTTCCATGGTGCGATAGCTGCGTGGGATCCCCCGGTCAGACATCGCCCACATCACGTTGTGAAGGGTTTCCGGTTGCAGGGAGACGTAGTCCCAGAAGGTGTCATGCGCACTTTGTCCCTGCGGTATGGCCCAGTGTGGCTCTGGTTTTACCGCATGGACAAAGTCAGGGAACTTATGCGCATCCTGAATGAAGAAAACCGGGGTGTTATTCCCGACGAGGTCGAAAATGCCCTCTTCGGTATAGAATTTGGTGGCGAAGCCGCGGATATCACGCACCGTATCGGCCGAACCCGCGCCGCCCTGTACGGTAGAGAAGCGCACAAATACCGGTGTGATTTTGTTCGGATCGGAAAGGAAATCCGCCTTCGTGATCGCCTTCAGGCTCTTGTACGGCTGGAAATAGCCGTGCGCCGCGGAGCCGCGAGCGTGAACGATACGCTCAGGAATACGCTCATGGTCGAAATGGGTGATTTTTTCCCGCAGGATGAAATCTTCCAGCAGCGTCGGGCCGCGCGTTCCGGCGCGCAGGGAGTTCTGGTCATCGGCGATACGCACGCCCTGATTGGTGGTCAGCGCATAGCCTTCACCCCCTTTGCGGTGCGGGTCGAGAGATTTTAACTTCTCGTTATCCGCATCGGGCGACTTCACGCTTCCCGGTGCAGTAGGTTGCTCGCCCGGCGCGGACAGGCCCGGCGACGGTTTATGAGAGCCATCCGCAGGGGCGAGTGAGTCCATTCCCGGTTGAGATTCTTCGGTGCCATGAATAGGGGCTTGATGTGGTTTATCATTGTTCGACATTGCACGATTCTCCTTTGTTCGTTCCTGAAAACCCTATTAAGGATAGAACAATGTGATGAATTAGCAGGCGAACTAAGCGTTTTCAGATAAGTGATTAGCGAAAGGAGCCATCTGCCTCACGTCAGGCGCGACGGGTGGGGGGGGAATCGGCTATGATAGAAATTTCCTGCTTTAAGAATTTGCTTTAGTGAACCCGTCGCTTATGAAACCTCTTCGTCAACAAAACCGCCAGGTTATTAGCTATGTGCCCCGCGTTGAACCCGCGCCGCCTGACCATGCCCTGAAAGTGGATGGTTTTCGCGATGTCTGGATGTTACGGGGTAAATACGTTGCCTTCGTGCTGATTGGCGAGCACTTCCGTCGCTCCCCTGCGTTTACGGTGCCGGAATCGGCGCAGCGATGGGCTGTGCAGACCCGCCAGGATGAAGAGGTTGAAGAATAACAGCCATAAAAAAACCGCCCGCAGGCGGTTTTTTTATTTCAGCCGTGATTAACGATGGGCCAGTTCCGCATCTTCTTCACTGTCGAGAATCGTTTTGTCGGTCTGCTTCAGCCACTGGCTGGTCAGGGTACCGGCGGTCATTGAGCCACTCACGTTCAGGGCGGTTCGCCCCATATCGATCAGCGGTTCAACAGAGATCAGCAGGGCAACCAGCGTCACCGGCAGTCCCAGCGCAGGCAGAACGATCAGCGCAGCGAAGGTCGCGCCGCCGCCCACGCCCGCAACACCGGCGGAGCTAATGGTCACGATACCCACCAGCGTCGCAATCCAGACCGGATCCAGCGGGTTAATCCCCACGGTTGGGGCAACCATCACGGCCAGCATCGCCGGGTAGAGACCCGCACAGCCGTTCTGCCCGATGGTGGCGCCAAAGGAGGCCGAGAAGCTGGCGATAGACTCCGGTACGCCCAGACGACGGGTCTGTGCTTCCACGTTCAGCGGGATAGATGCCGCGCTGGAACGGCTGGTGAAGGCGAAGGTCAGCACCGGCCAGACTTTGCGGAAATATTTCAGCGGGCTAACGCCGTTCACGCCCAGCAGGATACCGTGCACCACAAACATAATGCCCAGCCCCAGATAAGAGGCGATCACAAAGCTGCCAAGCTTGATGATGTCTTGCAGGTTAGAGCCTGCCACGACTTTGGTCATCAGCGCCAGGACACCGTACGGCGTCAGCTGCATGACCAGACGCACCAGCTTCATCACCCAGCTTTGCAGGGTATCGATGGCTGTCAGAACGCGCTCGCCTTTCGGCGCATCGTCCTTCAGCAGCTTGAGCGCAGCCACGCCCAGGAATGCCGCGAAGATCACCACGCTGATAATGGAGGTTGGGCTTGCACCGGTCAGGTCAGCGAACGGGTTCTTCGGAATGAAGGAAAGCACCATCTGCGGAACGGTCAGATCGGCCACTTTACCCACGTAGTTGGTCTCAATCGCCGTCAGACGCGCGGTTTCAGCGCTACCCTGCACCAGACCTTCAGCAGTCAGGCCAAACAGATTGGTTACCAGCACACCCACCAGCGCCGCAATCAGCGTGGTGAAGAGCAGGGTACCAATGGTCAGGAAACTGATTTTACCCAGTTGAGAGGCATTATGCAGGCGGGCTACGGCGCTCAGAATAGAGGCGAATACCAGCGGCATAACGATCATTTGCAGCAGCTGTACATAGCCGTTACCGACAATGTTGAACCACTGAATAGAATCTTTCAGTACCGGGCTATCGGAGCCGTAAATGGCGTGTAAGGCCAGGCCAAACACCACGCCCATGACCAGACCGACCAGTACCTTTTTCGCCAGGCTCCACTGTTTGTGGCGAGCCTGGGCGAGAAGCAATAGCAATACGACGAACATAACAATGTTCGCGATGAGTGGAAAATTCATCCCCGTTCTCCTGATTTATTATACGGTCGGTTTTTACCGAACCTGTTGGCGCAAGGTTATCAGAAGTGTGATGTCGCGCTTATATCCATATGGAATGGTTTATGACAAAAGTGATTATATTGTCGGTTTAATGTTCAATCTGGTGATTAATAAAACGATTGAACTGAAATTGTAGCGAGTTGATCATTTGCGATGACCAGCGCACTGCACCATTTTCGGGCAATGTCTGCGGCATCCACACGGCATACGCAAACAGCGCCATACACAGAACGCGCTCCAGCTGGTTGCCTTTTTGCGGCACGAGGATTGGCAGACGGAAACGCCAGCGGCAGGGCCAGAGCAGCGGTACACCCGCTGGCGTCAGCATATCGGCGAGGATATGGCTTAAGTAGCCGAGCACCATGCCCTGAATGGCATCCGCCGGGACGATCCAGCTCTCCGGAACCTTCAAATAGAAGAGTGTAAGCAGGCCAAATACGGCCAGCAGGCTGTGGGTAAATCCGCGATGCCCAAAGGCTCTGGCGATGGGTTTTGAAATCCACTTCAGCCGCTGGCCAAGGAATGACTTTGGATGATCTATGTCCGGCAGCAGGCAGGTCAGCACGGCGGAAGGGACAATATGCCACCAGTCCCCCTGTGCCAGCACAGGGGTCAGTTCAGCGTTTTTGGCAAACACTGCACAGGCAAGTGAAAAAAGCAGGTGGCCTTCCGCCGTCATGATAAAACCCGGTAAACTGTCGATTCATACAGTATAGGGTTTTTATACAGTGTGTGAAAGAGGTGACGGTGTAACTCTTTGTCACAAACGCACGGTTAGCGCGCCAGCCAGCCACCGTCTACGGCGAGGGTATGGCCGTTAACGTAATCAGAGGCCGATGAGGCCAGGAACACCACCGGACCCTGTAAATCCTCCGGCAGACCCCAGCGACCCGCCGGAATACGGTCGAGGATCGCCTGGCTGCGCTGCTCATCATCGCGAAGCTGCCGGGTGTTATTGGTCGCCATATAACCCGGCGCAATAGCATTCACATTAATGCCCAGCGTTGCCCATTCGTTCGCCAGCAGGCGGGTGAGGCCCAGCACGCCGCTTTTGGACGCCGTATAGGAGGGCACCCGGATGCCGCCCTGGAAGGAGAGCATGGAAGCAATGTTAATAATCTTGCCGCCCTGACCCTGCGCGATAAACTGTTTCGCCACTGCCTGAGAGAGGAAAAAGACCGATTTCAGATTGAGATCGATGACCTCGTCCCAGTCCTTCTCGCTAAATTCCAGCGCATCGGCACGGCGGATGGTGCCGGCATTGTTAACCAGAATATCGATGCGGCCCATCTCAGCGACTGCGGTATCCACCACGCTCTGAATACTCTCCTGCTTGCCAAGATCGGCGCGAATCGCGATAAAGCGTCGTCCCAGCGCCGTAACGCGCGCTGCCGTTTCGTCAGGAACCTTGCGGTTAACCCCCACGATATCGCATCCTGCCTGGGCGAGGGCAATGGCCATACCTTGCCCCAGACCGGTATCGCACCCGGTCACCATCGCCACTTTTCCTGCCAGAGTAAAAGCATCCAGTATCATACGCGCCTCAGAAGTCAGGTTATTGTCATTCTGCACGTAAGAATAGGAGTCTGGAATGAGAAAAGCAAATAAAGTAAAACGTTGTTTTGATTTGGCGAGGCAGGCAGCCGAAGCTGCCTGAAAGAGCGTTACTCCCCGCGCAGATGGCGGGCAGTCAATTCTTCAAGAGACCTCAGCCTGACGTCTGCGAGGGCAAAACGGGGATCGTGTCGGCCTTCTTCAGCCGGCACAACGATGGAGCGCATACGTGCGGCTTTGGACGCCACCATGCCGTTAACCGAATCTTCCAGCGCCACACAGGTAAGTGGATCCAGCCCCAGTTTCGCGGCGCAGTCCATATATACCTGCGGATGTGGCTTGCTGTAAGGAAGCTTTTCGGCCGAGGCCAGCGCGTCGAAGCTGTCGCGCAGCCCGAACATCGTCAGCACTTTTTCCAGCATATGCAGCGGTGAGGCGGAGGCCAGCCCCACTTTCAGCCCTTGCACCTTGCACAGGGCGATAGCGTCGCGTACGCCCGGCAACAGCGGCTTATACTCTTCTACGAGGGAGATAGCGCAGTTGATAATGCGCGCCGTTACTTCGTCGCGATCCGGGCCAACCCATGGCTGGTGGGCATACCAGAGGTCAACCACCATATCGATGCGCAGCCCCAGGGTATCGGGAAGCTCGTTACGACGACTGATATCGACGCCGAGGCTGGCCATCACGTCCAGTTCAGCCCGATCCCACAGGGGTTCGGAATCAATCAGCAATCCATCCATGTCAAAAATAGCGGCAAGTATCTGGCGCGGGGTCGACATTACAACATCTCCTTATCTTGGGGGTAAGACAAACGGTGCTAAGCACAAGCAATTTAGCATATTGCATTCAAAGAGCGGGCGAAAATGACCGACAGCAGGTAGACTTAGGCACAAATAACGCGTCTTTATGAAGAGGAACTAATGACGTATCAACAAGCTGGACGCATCGCGGTCTTAAAACGTATTGCTGGTTGGGTTATTTTCATTCCCGCCCTGATTTCAACGCTGATCTCCGTACTCAAATTTATGTACGATCACAGCGAAAAACAGCCGGGCATCAATGCCGTCATGCTTGATTTTGCCCACGTCATGATTGAGATGATGCGGTTTAACACCCCGTTCCTGAACGTCTTCTGGTTCAACTCGCCCACGCCGGATTTTCACCACCAGCTGAATGTCGGTTTCTGGATAATCTATGCGTTGATATTTATCGCGATGGCGTTGCAGGCCTCCGGCGCGCGCATGAGTCGCCAGACCCGCTTTTTGCGCGAAGGGGTGGAAGACCAGCTGATCCTTGAGAAGGCGAAAGGCCCTGACGGGATGAGCCGCGAGCAGATCGAATCGCGCATTGTCGTTCCGCGTCATACCATTTTTGTGCAGTTTTTCCCGCTCTACATCCTGCCGGTCATTATTATTGTGGCCGGGTATTTCTTCTTTACGCTGCTTGGCTTCCTGTAAATCCTAAGGGAAGGGGCGTGAAGCCGCCCCCTCCCGCTATGCCGCCAGAATGCGGTCCAGCGCCCGCTGGGCATTCACCAGATGACTCCCGCCAAACAAAATAGCCCGGTTTATCAAGGTGTACAGCTGATAAACCGGCTGACGATCAAGGAAACCCGCAGGTAACGGCGAGACAGACTGATAGCCATCATAAATTTGCGGCGGCTGTTCAGGGTGCAACGGCAGCATTGCGAGGTCACATTCTCTGTCGCCCCAGTAGCAGGCCGGGTCAAATATATAGGGACCATCAGGCCCAAGTGCACAGTTGTTTGACCATAAATCTCCGTGCAGAAGGGAAGCCTGAGGCTGATGCGAAGCCAGACGCTGCTGAATGTGTTCAACAATCGCGTCGATGTTGCCGAACGCTAATCCCTTTTCAGCGGCCAGCTCCAGCTGCCAGCCGATGCGCTGCTCGGCGAAAAAGGTCGACCAACGGCGCTGCCATGCGTTTGGCTGTGGGGTAGTGGAGAGGTCGTTATCAAAATCGAGCCCGAACTGAGGTTGATCGCTCCACTGGTGCAAACGGGCGATCTGTTGCCCGAGAATAAAGGCGTTGTGCGCATCCAGAGGGCGCGCGGGAAGATAGTTCATCACCAGAAAGCTATAGTCACGATCGCTGCCGACGGCTAAAACCTGCGGAACGGTGACTGTTTTACTGCGCGATAACAGCTCAAGCTGATCGGCTTCGGCAGTAAAAATGGGGAGCAATTCACGCTCATCACACTTAACGAAAAGATCGCGCCCGGCGTAACGTAAATGCCATGCGGCATGGATCTCTCCGCCTGGCAGTTCGTTACGCAGTTCAATTTCACCTTCACCCAGCTGCTCACTTAAAAGATGACTGATAGCCTGCCACATGATGTCTCTCCCATGTTGTCTGCCAGATCATAAAGTTAGCGCAAAACGGCTATAAAAAAACAGGAACTAACGCACAACTGAGCGGTTTAATTTTGTACAGGGCACTTATTGTTCTTTTTTATGCCAGTTTTCCCAGCTATCCACATCAATTTCCGTGGCTTTGTCAGTCACGCTTTCCACCAGACTACTGGCCAGCGCCTTCACCTCTTCCTGACTCAGCGGGCTTATCAGGCCAAATGCCAGTGAGCCGAGATCGTGAATATTGCCCTCATCGTCCGTCAGCGTGAGCAGAAAATTGGCGCGCGTGAACGCGTTGTTGAGTTCATTCAGTTCGGTCAGCGACGCCTCATGAATATTCACGGTTACGACGTAGCGGGTGATATCACCACTGCTCATAATTCACCTCGTTGTTATCCTGAAAGTTTTCTTAGCATAGTCGATATGCCCTGTTTAGCGACTTCCCCCTCCATGGGAAGGGGAAGCAGGTTCAGCTTCTCGCCAGGTAATCGACAATTTTCTGGGTATCCGCAAGCGAACACAGACGCGTTCCCTGGTTTATGGTGGCTGCACTCCCTGCCGCGACGCCATAGCGTGCCATCTCCAGAAGCGAAGCGCCCTGCGCCAGCTTCAGCACCATCGCGCCAACCATACTGTCACCGGCGCCCACGGTGCTCTGGCTTTTCATCGGCGGTGGCACAACCTGCACAAAGCCCGTCTTGTCGACGGCCAGCGCACCCTGAGGACCGAGAGAAACCACAACGCGATGCGCTTTGCCCGTACGTACCAGCTCTTCTGCGGCAGTACGCACGTCGTCAGGCTGGCTGAGTTCTCGATTAACCAGGGCGCTGAGCTCTTTCTGGTTAGGTTTAACGAGTTCAAGTTGTCCGGGTTCTAACGCCGCCTTCAGGGCTTCGCCTGAGCTATCGACAATGCAACGGATGCCGCGCTGGAGCGCCGCCTGAACCAGCGCCGTCAGTTTCTCTGTTTCGACGCCCGGCGGCAGGCTACCGCTGATCACCAGTAATGCGCCGCTTTCAATGGTTAGCACTTTCTCTTCCAGTTGACGAAACTCATCATCGGTCAATTTCGCCCCCGGCATCACAAAACGATATTGCTCGCCGCTGGATTCAACATGGACATGCAGGTTCTGCCGGGTCCAGTCTTTAGCGTCGACGGTGTCTACGGCAACCTGTTCATCTGCGAGCAACGCCACCAGATGTTCTCCCGTGGCGCCGCCAGCGGGGAAGATGGCGGTGGCTTTTCCGCCGAGATGGGTAATAGCGCGCGCCACGTTGATGCCGCCGCCGCCCGGCTCAAACACCGGCGCGCTACAGCGCAGCTTACCTTCCGGGTAGATTTGCGGCGTCATGGTCGCGGAGTCGAGGGAAGGGGAGAGTGTCAGCGTATAAATCGAAGCCATCATGACCTCCTTTTATCATGGGTTCTTTTAAGCCTGGCACCGTTTGGCAGGAAGGCAACGTAAATAACAGTATGATTTTAAATATGAATGCTGACAAATAACCTGCGCCGGGCATATAAAATAAAACACGTTTTGGGATCGTTCTTATTCAAAAAATGAAAGAAGAAAATATTGCTATGTTATTTGCGGCTTTTTATAATTTGTTACCTTTCTATGGTCGCCTTGTCATTGATCCGCAAGAAAGTTTCCGAGACCGTGACGGTCTCTTTTTATGTTGTACGGACTCCTTAAATAAAATGAAGCTTTTGAAGACAGTACCCGCAGCACTGATGCTGGCGGGTGGCGTATTTGCGTCACTGAATGCAATCGCCGATGATACCGTTTTTACTGTCATGGACGATCCCTCCACTGCCAAAAAACCCTTTGAAGGTAACGTGAATGCCGGGTATCTGGCGCAATCCGGTAATACGAAAAGCTCCTCCCTGACCGCAGACAGCACCCTGACCTGGTACGGCAACACCACGGCCTGGTCGCTGTGGGGAAATGCCAGCAACACCTCTGCTAACGATCAACGCTCATCGGAGAAATACGCGGTAGGCGGACGTAGCCGATACAACATGACCGATTATGACTACCTGTTCGGGCAGGCGAGTTGGCTGACTGACCGCTACAACGGCTATCGCCAGCGTGATGTCGTAACTGCGGGTTATGGTCGTCAGTTCCTCAATGGGCCGGTGCACAGCCTGCGTTTTGAATTCGGTCCGGGTGTCCGTTACGACGAGTACACCAACGGCGAAGATGAAACCCAGCCGCTGGGTTATGCATCGGGCACCTATGCATGGCAGATGACGGACAACGCAAAATTCACCCAGGGTGTGTCGGTGTTTGGTGCTGAAGATACAACGCTGAACTCAGAAAGTGCGTTGAATGTGGCCATCAACGAACACTTTGGACTCAAGGTGGCGTACAACGTAACCTGGAACTCATCCCCACCTGATTCTGCGCCGGAACATACCGATCGCCGAACCACGATTTCTTTAGGTTATAAAATGTAATATCGTCGGGCCGGGATTATTCTCGGCCCGTTTTTTATTTTCTGAAACTGTGCTTATTTATATTAAACGGCGTTTTAAAATAATGGGTCTGGTTTCATCTTCATATTTTCTCCATAATTAGCCGACCAGGGTTTATTCAGTTTATTTGACACGAATTGATAAATAATTTGACTAGGCAAAAATGTGATCCAGATCTACACTTACGGCACAGGCGAAAAACTCGCCTCAGGCATATCGCATTAAATAAGTATGAGAATAAAATTATGAAAAAAATCAAAACCGCTACAGCAGCGATGGTGCTTTCCGCACTTTCATTTGGCGTATTTGCTGCTGATAATATGACGCAACCTGCCAGTGACGTTAACAGCCCAATCGGGATCGCTAAAGCCTCGGATGTAGAAGCAGGCTCCAACATTGCCCCTGGCTCTCAGTCTACCGGCCAGTCAATGAATGATGCATTTGATGTACACAAGCTGGTGGCGGGTGAGTGGTCCTGATATTTCAACTGCCACGTGTGACGGAATATATACGCTGTCACAGCCTGTCGAAAACCGGATTATGACGTACCGGTTTTGGACCATAAATTATCGTAAAGATAGTTAAGATTTATTCAGTAAATTCACGGCACGTTTTCGCTGACAAAATATTAGCCCCAGATCATTGCGGCCCAGCGCAGCAGCAACATCGCGCCGCAAATAGCAATTAACACCACGACCATTTTCCAGTGCTTCACGGCAAATCTTTTTGTTGGCATAACCTAATCCTTGTCAGTTGATACCCTTAGTCTACCAAAATCTGCGCCAGAAAGCGCTCAACCCTGGACAACAGGTTATGCCGGAACACCGGTTCGGCTTAAAACCAATGGAATCTGTCAGCCAGAATCAATACCAGGCAAGCAGCGGAAAGTAGATTCAATATCACAACGGTTCTGCTGGATACATTCATGTGATACCCCTTCGATGTTTAAGGACCAAGTCAAGAATAGCTCAGCACTTTCGGATTGCGAGCCTCCGTCAGCAAAAGTTCATGAACGCAGACAAAAGGATGAACGGTTCAAACGGTCGCAGAAGGTGCATTCGCCCTTTCAATAGTGTTACCATTACCCTGCTTGCCGTAAATTCGCATTTATCTGAATCGGCAGGTGCATGATGACGAACCAATTTGACGATTGTTGGTCAGATGGTTTCGTAATCTACTGTTTAATCACGATTATTTTCTTTGTATATGCTCTTATGTGTGGGGCATCACTGCAAATAAGGATATAAAATGCCTGTAATTACTCTTCCTGATGGCAGCCAACGCCATTTCGACCATGCTGTTAGCCCAATGGATGTTGCCCTGGATATCGGTCCTGGACTCGCAAAAGCAACCATCGCAGGTCGCGTAAACGGCGAGCTGGTAGACGCGTCCGATCTGATTGAAAGCGATGCAACGCTTGCGATCATCACCGCGAAAGACGAAGAAGGTCTGGAGATCATTCGTCACTCCTGTGCGCACCTGTTAGGCCATGCTATCAAGCAGCTGTGGCCAAACACCAAAATGGCAATCGGCCCGGTTATCGACAACGGTTTCTACTACGACGTTGACCTTGACCACACCCTGACTCAGGAAGATATCGACGCGCTCGAGAAACGAATGCACGAGCTCGCCGAAACCAACTATGACGTCATTAAGAAGAAAGTCAGCTGGCACGAAGCGCGTGAAACCTTCGTGAAGCGCGGCGAGAGCTACAAAGTCTCGATTCTTGATGAAAACATCGCTCATGATGACAAGCCTGGCTTGTACCATCACCAGGAATACGTCGACATGTGCCGTGGACCGCACGTGCCGAACATGCGCTTCTGTCATCACTTCAAACTGATGAAAATCGCAGGCGCTTACTGGCGTGGCGACAGCAACAACAAAATGTTGCAGCGTATTTATGGTACCGCGTGGGCCGATAAGAAGGCCCTGAACGCGTACCTGCAACGCCTGGAAGAGGCGGCTAAGCGTGACCACCGTAAAATCGGTAAGCAGCTTGACCTGTATCATATGCAGGAAGAAGCGCCGGGGATGGTGTTCTGGCATAACGACGGCTGGACTATCTTCCGTGAACTGGAAACGTTCGTGCGCTCCAAGCTGAAAGAGTACCAGTACCAGGAAGTGAAAGGCCCGTTCATGATGGACCGTGTGCTGTGGGAAAAAACCGGCCACTGGGACAACTACAAAGATGCGATGTTCACCACTTCGTCTGAGAACCGTGAATACTGCATCAAGCCAATGAACTGCCCGGGCCACGTTCAGATCTTCAACCAGGGTCTGAAATCCTACCGCGATCTGCCGCTGCGTATGGCGGAATTCGGTAGCTGCCACCGTAACGAGCCATCAGGTGCGCTGCACGGTCTGATGCGTGTTCGTGGCTTTACTCAGGATGATGCGCATATCTTCTGTACTGAAGATCAGGTCCGTGAAGAAGTTAACGCCTGTATTCGTATGGTCTACGATATGTACAGCACCTTTGGCTTCGAGAAGATCGTGGTCAAACTCTCAACGCGTCCGGAAAAACGTATCGGCAGCGATGAGACATGGGATCGCGCAGAGGCGGATCTTGCCGTAGCGCTGGAAGAGAACGGTATTCCGTTCGAATACCAGCTGGGCGAGGGCGCATTCTACGGTCCGAAAATTGAATTTACCCTGTATGACTGCCTCGATCGCGCATGGCAGTGCGGAACGGTACAGCTGGACTTCTCCCTGCCGCAGCGTTTAAGCGCCTCTTATGTTGGCGAAGACAACGAGCGTCAGGTGCCGGTTATGATTCACCGTGCGATTCTCGGTTCACTGGAGCGCTTCATCGGCATCCTGACCGAAGAGTTCGCGGGCTTCTTCCCAACCTGGCTTGCGCCAGTGCAGGTAGTGGTGATGAACATTACCGATTCTCAGGCGGATTACGTTAAAGAATTGACGCAGAAACTACAAAATGCGGGCATTCGCGTAAAAGCAGACTTGAGAAATGAGAAGATTGGCTTTAAAATCCGCGAGCACACTTTACGTCGTGTCCCGTATATGTTGGTCTGTGGTGATAAAGAGGTGGAAGCAGGCAAAGTTGCCGTTCGCACCCGCCGTGGTAAAGACCTGGGGAGCCTGGACGTAAGTGAAGTGATTGAGAAGCTGCAACAAGAGATTCGCAGCCGCAGTCTTCAACAACTGGAGGAATAAGGTATTAAAGGCGGAAAACGAGTTCAAACGGCACGTCCGAATCGTATCAATGGCGAGATTCGCGCCCAGGAAGTTCGCTTAACAGGTCTGGAAGGCGAGCAGCTGGGGATTGTGAGTCTGAGAGAAGCGATCGAAAAGGCTGAAGAAGCTGGAGTAGATTTAGTTGAAATCAGCCCTAACGCCGAACCGCCAGTTTGTCGTATCATGGACTACGGCAAGTTCCTTTATGAAAAGAGTAAGTCTTCTAAGGAACAGAAGAAGAAGCAAAAAGTTATCCAGGTTAAGGAAATTAAATTCCGTCCTGGTACCGACGATGGCGATTATCAGGTAAAACTCCGCAGCCTGATTCGCTTTCTGGAAGATGGCGATAAGGCCAAGATCACGCTGCGTTTCCGCGGTCGTGAGATGGCCCACCAACAGATTGGTATGGAAGTGCTTAACCGCGTCCGTGACGATCTGAGTGAACTGGCAGTAGTCGAATCCTTCCCTACGAAGATCGAAGGCCGCCAGATGATCATGGTGCTCGCTCCTAAGAAGAAACAGTAAGGCCTTCAAGCAGCAAAATCTGTGGAGCCTTCGGGCCCCATAGGTTTTGTTCGCCTATGTTTCGTTTATTTAACAATGCGAAGTGGAAGTTATTAAAATGCCAAAAATTAAGACCGTACGCGGTGCTGCTAAGCGCTTCAAAAAAACCGGTAAAGGTGGTTTTAAGCACAAGCACGCTAACCTGCGTCACATTCTGACTAAGAAAGCTACCAAGCGTAAACGTCACCTGCGTCCAAAAGCCATGGTTTCTAAAGGCGATCTGGGCCTGGTCATCGCGTGCCTGCCGTACGCATAAGTCGTTAACGTTTAACTTTTTTAACTTAGAATAGATACAGGAGAGCACACATGGCTCGCGTAAAACGTGGTGTAATTGCACGTGCACGTCACAAGAAAATTTTGAAACAAGCTAAAGGCTACTACGGTGCGCGTTCACGCGTATACCGCGTTGCCTTCCAGGCTGTTATCAAAGCAGGTCAGTACGCTTACCGTGACCGTCGTCAGCGTAAGCGTCAGTTCCGTCAACTGTGGATTGCGCGTATCAACGCAGCAGCACGTCAGAACGGTATTTCTTACAGCAAATTCATCAACGGCCTGAAAAAAGCCTCTGTTGAAATCGACCGTAAGATCCTGGCTGACATCGCAGTATTCGACAAAGTAGCGTTCACCGCTCTGGTCGAAAAAGCGAAAGCAGCACTGGCATAAGCCAGTTGAGAGAGGGGGCTTTGCCTCCTCTTTTCATTTAACACCATCAGAAGATTGACATTTATCCGTGCAGGCTTTTCAATAAGGTCTAACGGTTTTTACCCTACAAGGTAACGCAAGCATGAATGCTGCTATTTTCCGCTTCTTCTTTTACTTTAGCACCTGACTTCAGGAGGCTAGCGCGTGAAAGATGAAACGAAAAACAGCGCCAGATAAGCCTCCCGATGGAGGCTTTTTTTGTGCCTGAAGTTAAGAGAATACGTCCAACAATTCGGTGTCTGCACCGACATAATGAGGAAAACCATGTCACATCTCGCAGAGCTGGTTGCCAGTGCAACGGCCGCCATTAACCAGGCCTCAGATGTTGCCGCGTTAGACAATGTCCGCGTCGAATATCTGGGCAAGAAAGGGCATTTGACCCTTCAGATGACTACCCTGCGTGAACTGCCAGCAGAGGAGCGCCCGGCAGCCGGTGCAGTGATTAACGAAGCCAAAGAGCAGGTACAGCAGGCGCTGAACGCGCGTAAAGCCGAGCTGGAAAGCGCAGTACTGAATGCGCGTCTGGCGGCAGAAACGATTGACGTTTCTCTGCCGGGTCGTCGTATTGAAAACGGCGGTCTGCATCCGGTGACTCGTACTATCGATCGTATTGAAAGTTTCTTCGGTGAGCTCGGCTTTATCGTGGCGACTGGCCCGGAAATTGAAGATGATTACCACAACTTCGATGCCCTGAACATTCCTGGCCATCATCCGGCACGTGCTGACCACGACACTTTCTGGTTTGACGCTACCCGTCTGCTGCGTACTCAGACTTCCGGCGTTCAGATCCGTACCATGAAGGAGCAGGAGCCGCCAATCCGCATCATCGCGCCGGGTCGCGTATACCGTAACGACTACGATCAGACCCACACCCCAATGTTCCACCAGATGGAAGGTCTGATTGTTGATAAAAACATCAGCTTTACCAACCTGAAAGGCACGCTGCACGATTTCCTGAACAACTTCTTTGAGGAAGATTTGCAGGTTCGCTTCCGCCCGTCCTACTTCCCGTTCACCGAACCGTCTGCGGAAGTTGACGTGATGGGTAAAAACGGCAAATGGCTGGAAGTGCTGGGCTGCGGCATGGTGCATCCAAACGTGCTGCGCAACGTGGGTATCGATCCGGAAGTGTATTCCGGCTTTGCGTTCGGTATGGGTATGGAGCGTCTGACCATGCTGCGCTACGGCGTAACCGATTTACGTGCGTTCTTCGAAAACGATCTGCGTTTCCTCAAACAGTTTAAATAAGGGCAGGACAGAACAATGAAATTCAGTGAACTGTGGTTACGCGAATGGGTGAACACCACGCTGGACAGCGACGCGCTTTCCAGCCAGATCACCATGGCGGGTCTGGAAGTTGACGGTGTAGAGCCGGTTTCTGGCGCCTTCACCGGCGTGGTCGTGGGTGAAGTGGTTGAATGCGGTCAGCACCCTAACGCTGACAAACTGCGCGTAACAAAAGTCAATGTGGGCGGTGACCGTCTGCTGGATATCGTCTGCGGTGCGCCAAACTGCCGTCAGGGCCTGAAAGTGGCCGTGGCGACCGTCGGTGCGGTGCTGCCGGGCGATTTCAAAATCAAAGCGGCTAAGCTGCGCGGTGAGCCGTCTGAAGGCATGCTGTGCTCCTTCTCCGAACTGGGTATTTCCGACGATCACTCCGGCATTATTGAACTGCCGCAGGATGCGCCAGTTGGTACCGATATCCGCGAATACCTGAAGCTTGATGACAACACCATCGAAATCAGCGTAACGCCAAACCGTGCTGACTGTTTAGGCATCATCGGTGTGGCCCGCGACGTGGCCGTGCTCAACCAGACTGAACTGAACGTGCCGGAGATCGCTCCGGTTGAGGCAACCATCAGTGACGTGCTGCCGATACAGGTAGACGCGCCTGAGGCCTGCCCACGCTACCTCGGTCGTGTGGTGAAAGGTATTAACGTTAAAGCGCCAACCCCGCTGTGGATGAAAGAGAAACTGCGTCGCTGCGGTATCCGTTCTATCGATGCGGTCGTCGACGTCACCAACTATGTTCTGCTGGAGCTGGGCCAGCCAATGCACGCCTTTGATAAAGATCGTATCGAAGGTGGGATCGTCGTGCGCATGGCGAAAGAGGGCGAAACCCTGGTTCTGCTGGACGGCAGCGAAGCGAAACTGAACGCTGACACCCTGGTGATTGCCGATCACAACAAAGCGCTGGCGATGGGCGGGATCTTCGGCGGCGAGCACTCTGGCGTCAACGACGAGACGCAAAACGTCCTGCTGGAATGCGCGTTCTTCAGCCCGCTCTCCATCACCGGCCGCGCACGCCGTCACGGTCTGCACACTGATGCTTCTCACCGCTACGAGCGTGGCGTGGATCCTGCGCTGCAATACAAAGCGATGGAGCGTGCGACTCGCCTGCTGATCGACATCTGCGGCGGCGAAGCGGGTCCGGTTATCGATGTGACCAACGAAGCGACGCTGCCGAAGCGTGCGACCATTACCCTGCGCCGCAGCAAACTGGATCGTCTGATTGGTCACCACGTTGCCGATGCGCAGGTGACCGACATTCTTACGCGTCTGGGCTGCGAAGTTACTGAGGGTCAGGACGAGTGGAAAGCCGTTGCGCCGTCCTGGCGTTTTGACATGGAGATCGAGGAAGATCTGGTGGAAGAAGTGGCCCGCGTTTACGGCTACAACAACATCCCTGACGAGCCGGTGCAGGCGGGTCTGGTGATGGGCAGCCATCGCGAGGCCGATCTGTCTCTGAAGCGTGTGAAAACCATGCTGAACGACAAAGGCTACCAGGAAGTGATCACCTACAGCTTCGTTGATCCTAAGCTGCAACAGCTGATCCACCCGGGTCAGGAAGCGCTGATTTTGCCAAGCCCGATTTCCAGCGAGATGTCAGCGATGCGTCTGTCCCTGTGGACGGGACTGCTGGGTACTATCGTTTATAACCAGAACCGTCAGCAAAACCGCGTGCGTATTTTCGAAAGCGGTTTGCGCTTTGTACCGGATACTCAGGCGAATTTAGGCATCCGTCAGGATCTCATGCTGGCCGGCGCCATCAGCGGTAATCGCTTTGAAGAGCACTGGGACCTGGCAAAAGGGACGGTTGATTTCTACGATATGAAGGGCGATCTGGAAGCGATTCTCGATCTGACCGGTAAATTATCCGAAATTGAATTCCGCGCAGAAGCGATTCCAGCCCTGCATCCGGGTCAGAGTGCGGCGATCTATTTAGACGGCAAACGTGTTGGTTTCATTGGGGTTGTTCACCCGGAACTGGAACGTAAGCTGGATCTGAATGGCCGTACCATCGTATTCGAACTGGAGTGGAACCCGGTTGCAGACCGCGTCATTCCTCAGGCGCAGGACGTCTCCCGCTTCCCGGCAAACCGCCGTGATATCGCGGTTGTGGTCGCTGAAAATGTGCCCGCAGCAGATATTTTGGCCGAATGTAAGAAAGTTGGCGTAAATCAGGTAGTTGGCGTAAACTTATTTGACGTGTACCGCGGCAAGGGCGTAGCAGAAGGTTTCAAGAGCCTCGCTATTAGCCTTATCCTTCAGGATACCAGCCGTACACTCGAAGAAGAGGAGATTGCCGCTACCGTCGCCAAATGTGTAGAGGCATTAAAAGAGCGATTCCAGGCATCATTGAGGGATTGAACCTATGGCGCTTACAAAAGCTGAAATGTCAGAATATCTGTTTGATAAGCTTGGGCTTAGCAAACGGGATGCCAAAGAGCTGGTAGAGCTGTTTTTCGAAGAGATCCGTCGTGCTCTGGAAAATGGTGAGCAGGTTAAACTCTCCGGTTTTGGCAATTTTGATTTGCGAGACAAAAACCAACGTCCGGGCCGTAACCCGAAGACGGGGGAAGATATTCCCATTACAGCCCGCCGCGTGGTGACCTTCAGACCCGGACAGAAGTTAAAAAGCCGTGTCGAAAACGCAACGCCCAAAGCAGAGTAATATGAACTAACTAAAAAGGCCGCTCACGCGGCCTTTTTTCTTTGCGCTATTTGCTAAACCCGCCGTAAAATCAATGATATCTCAACCGGATAACCTATCGTCTATGCTTGATCTTGCCCGCCGCCAGCACCGCTCCGATCTTCGCCGCCTGTGTCTGCTCGGGGTGCTGTTGATTGTCGCCACCACCGTCAGCCTGTGTGCGGGCGATCGGTGGCTGGGGCCGGAAAGCTGGTTTACGCCTGAAGGACAGCTCTTTGTCTGGCAGATCCGCCTGCCGCGGACGTTGGCTGTCCTTTTAGTCGGCGCTGCGCTGGCGCTGTGCGGCACGATCATGCAGGCATTATTTGAAAACCCTCTGGCGGAACCCGGGCTTCTCGGGGTCTCGAATGGCGCAGGCGTCGGGCTTATCGCCGCCGTGATGCTGGGGGGAGGCGAGCTCTCCGGCTGGGGGATTAGCCTCAGCGCCATCCTTGGCGCGCTGTTGATAACCCTTATCCTTCTGCGCTTTGCCCGCCGCCACTTATCCACCAGTCGGCTGCTGCTTGCCGGGGTAGCGTTGGGGATCATCTGTAGTGCGCTGATGACCTGGGCCGTCTACTTCTCCACCTCCTTCGATCTGCGCCAGCTAATGTACTGGATGATGGGGGGATTTGGGGGTGTTGACTGGCGTCAGGGGTGGCTGATGGTGCTCCTGATCCCGGTCATCCTGTGGACGGCGTTCCAGGCGCAGCCTCTTAATATTCTCGCGCTGGGCGAAACGTCTGCTCGCCAGCTCGGGATGCCGATTGGATTTTGGCGCAACGTGCTGGTTATCGCCATTGGCTGGATGGTAGGCGTAAGCGTGGCGCTGGCGGGGGCGATTGGCTTTATTGGGCTGGTGATCCCGCATATGCTGCGCCTGTGCGGCATTACGGACCACCGAACCCTGCTCCCGGCCTCGGCGGTTGCCGGGGCGGCAACGCTGCTGGTTGCCGATATCATCGCCCGGCTCGCCCTGACGGCCGCTGAGTTGCCCATAGGCGTGGTGACCGCAACGCTGGGCGCGCCGGTCTTTATCTGGCTACTATTAAAAGCTGGACGTTAAAACACAACCTGTAAGTCAACCTGAGGGAATGCTATGCAGTCTGATATTCTGAATACCGAAGTGACGACCATTGACGGCGAGAAAACCACGCTGGAAGGCTACAAGGGCAAGGTGCTGCTCATCGTGAACGTGGCGTCGAAATGTGGCCTTACGCCGCAGTATGAACAGCTGGAAAACATTCATAAAGCCTGGGAAAAAGACGGCTTTACCGTACTCGGCTTCCCGTGCAACCAGTTCCTGGGCCAGGAGCCGGGTAGCGAAGAGGAGATTAAGACCTTTTGCAGCACAACCTATGGCGTGACGTTCCCGATGTTCAGCAAAATTGACGTGAACGGGGAAAATCGTCATCCGCTGTATGCCAAACTGGTGGCCGCGGCGCCGACCGCCGTTGCGCCTGAAGAGAGTGGTTTCTATGAGCGTATGGCGAGTAAAGGCCGCGCGCCGCTCTATCCGGACGATATTCTGTGGAACTTCGAAAAATTCCTGATTGGCCGTGACGGTGAGGTCGTGCAGCGTTTTTCGCCTGACATGACGCCTGAAGATCCTATCGTGATGGAATCAATCAAGCTGGCGCTGGCGAAATAATGACGCTGCTGATGCAGCTCACGGACGTTGCCGGGAAGGGACGTCTTGAGCCTGTGACTGCCGCAGTCAACGCAGGTGAAATCCTTCACCTGGTTGGGCCAAACGGCGCCGGAAAAAGCACGCTGCTGGCGCGTATGGCGGGGCTGACCAGCGGGGAAGGGGAGATTACCTTCCTCGGGCAATCGCTCGTCGACTGGCTACCCGCTACACTTGCCTCCCGTCGAAGCTATCTGGTTCAGCAGCAGGTTCCGCCCTTTGCGATGCCCGTCTGGCACTACCTGACGCTGCATCTGCCTGACAAAAATCAGGTGGGATTGCTCAACGAGGTTGCTGCGGCACTCGGGTTAGACGACAAGCTTACCCGGCAGGCAAATCAGCTTTCCGGCGGCGAGTGGCAGCGCGTGCGTCTGGCCGCCGTCATCCTTCAGATCCATCCGGCGGGAAATCCTCACGGGCGGTTGTTGCTGCTGGACGAGCCGATGAGCGGGCTGGACGTTGCCCAGCAGGCAGCGCTGGATACCCTGCTCAGCGCGCTGTGTCGCAAGGGGATCGCCATTGTGATGAGCAGCCATGATTTGAACCATACGTTGCGCCACGCGCATCGGGTGTGGTTGCTGGCGCGTGGCAAGCTGATTGCCAGCGGAACGCGCGACAGCGTGCTGACGGCCGCCAATCTTGCGAGCGCTTACCACATGTCGTTCCGGAGGCTGGATATTGAAGGCCACAAGATGCTCATTTCCACGGCGCAGGAATAACCTTTCTTGCACAGCTGCATAGATGCACGCTAAATTACCGAAAGAACAAAAAAAGCAGAGGATTCGTCTGAAATGCGATTCTGGTTTCTCCTTGTTGCGGCGCTCTTTCTTGCAGGATGCAGCAGCCATCGTGCACCTCCGCCCAACCCACGGCTTTCCGATTCCATTACGGTCATTGCCAGCCTGAACGATCAGCTCAGCAACTGGCGCGGCACACCTTATCGCTACGGCGGCATGAGCCGGGGCGGGGTGGATTGCTCGGGATTCGTGCTGATGACCTTCCGCGATAAATTTGACCTCCAGCTTCCGCGTGAAACGCGTATGCAGGCGAAAATTGGTACTGAAATTGATAAAGACGAGCTCCTGCCCGGCGATCTGGTCTTTTTTAAAACGGGCTCCGGTGAAAGCGGCCTTCATGTCGGCATCTATGATACCGATAATCAGTTCATTCATGCCTCGACCAGCCGTGGCGTGATGCGCTCCTCTCTGGATAATGTTTACTGGCGTAAAAATTTCTGGCAGGCCAGACGTATTTAACCGCTGCATAAAAATGCAGTGCGGAGGGCCTGGCGGTGAAAATAGACGTCAGGCTTTTCTTGCGGGTTGATTAAAGTTAAATTTTTGCCCAATTATTTATGTCCGCATGTGCCTGTTTTATCTAAAACTGGCTATTATTCAATAACCAGGATAAAATTAATTTAGATTCAGGGAAAAATCTGAAAATTAATACGGAAAGAATGAAATTAATCTTATTAAAATCAAGACAGTGGAATTGTGCCTGCAATTGCTCCAGGATGTTCTCTCTCATCTTTAATGCAGGACAAGCGCGATGATTATTACGCTAGATAATGCTTACCAGTCTGAACTTTTACTCCTTCCGGCGCGTGATAGTGCAGGTTTGCTTAAAGGTTTAGAGATTTTGGTTAACTTTACTGGCGTGGGTGCGGACGTACGGATCCCGACTGAACTGGTTATCCCACATCTTTCTCAGGAAGATGAATTAGCGCTGTTTCAGGAGAAACTGCAATTACTTGATACCTGTAAGCTATTTTTTATTCAGCATCAGTTAATTGCATGGATCAATATTACACCTGCAATTGTTGAGTTTTTATTAACTAATGAGAACGCTGTTTCAATCCTCGAGCGTTATCCGTTTCTTGAGTTTACTGTTAATGAGAACTATCCAGGTTTAAATAACGGGAAAGACGATCCCTGTCTGGCAAGAATGGCGATCCATTTCCCCTTAGTACTGGCTAACTTTGGTGCAGGGGCATCTTCCCTTAAACCGGTTTATGATGGTCTGTTCAAACGGGTGATTCTGGATAAAAACTTTATCCAGCAGCGCGCGTCGGCACTCTCGTTTGAGCCTTTTATGCGCGCCATTCTCTGGCAGATCGCGCCGCATTGTCAGTCGGTCATGGTCTCGGGAATTGACGATCACGGCATCTTAGAACGCGTGCTGCCCTTCAATTTCGGTGCAATGCAGGGAAGCCTATGGCCTGCCGTCCCGGCAGAGCAGGTCACGACTCTCGTTCAGCAATAACCCCTTTCTTCGCCCGTGTTTACGTCCAGGGAAACCCTCTACACTTAAAGCAGGAGGACTTATGACCCTGTCTTTTACTGCTCACTGGCACGATGAATTACCCGGCTTTTACACCGCGCTTAAGCCAACGCCATTACAGAACGCGCGTCTTATCTGGCATAACGATGCATTAGCGGATTCGCTTGGCATCCCTTCGACGCTTTTTCAGCCAGAAAAAGGCGCCGGCGTCTGGGGCGGCGAAACGCTGCTCCCGGGCATGAAGCCGCTGGCTCAGGTCTACAGCGGACATCAGTTTGGCGTCTGGGCCGGACAGCTCGGCGATGGCCGCGGCATCCTGCTGGGTGAACAACTTCTGCCGAATGGCGAAACGCTCGACTGGCACCTGAAAGGGGCAGGGCTAACCCCGTACTCACGCATGGGGGATGGCCGCGCGGTGCTGCGTTCAACCATCCGTGAAGGTCTGGCTTCCGAGGCGATGCATGCCCTGGGGATCCCTACCTCACGCGCGCTGTCCATTGTCACCAGCGACACGCCGGTGGCCCGTGAAACGATGGAGCAGGGAGCGATGCTGGTCCGCGTTGCGGAAAGCCATCTGCGTTTCGGTCATTTTGAACACTTCTACTATCGCCGCGAGCCGGATAAGGTCCGCCAGCTTGCCGATTACGCCCTTCGCCGTCACTGGCCGCACCTGCAAAACGAGCCGGACCGCTATGTTCTCTGGTTCCGGGATATTGTCGCGCGCACTGCCGCAATGATTGCCCGCTGGCAGGCCGTCGGCTTTGCCCACGGGGTGATGAATACCGACAACATGTCCCTGTTAGGGCTGACGTTTGACTACGGTCCGTACGGCTTCCTTGATGACTATCAGCCGGGTTACATCTGTAACCATTCGGACTATCAGGGGCGTTACCGTTTCGACAACCAGCCTGCGGTGGGGCTGTGGAACCTTCAGCGGCTTGCGCAAAGCCTGTCGCCGTTTATCGACGTCGATGCCCTGAACGATGCGCTGGACAGCTATCAGGAGATCCTGCTGCGGGAATATGGTGTGTTAATGCGCAACAAGCTGGGGCTGATGACGCAGGAAAAAGGCGATAACGCGCTGTTGAATGGGCTGTTTGCCATCATGGCGCGTGAAGGCAGCGACTATACCCGAACCTTCCGTATGCTGAGCCAGACCGCGCAGCAGAGCGCCGCGTCACCGCTGCGCGACGAGTTCATCGATCGTCAGGCGTTTGATGACTGGTTTGCCGTTTACCGGACGCGTTTACAGCAGGAACAGATTGATGACGATACCCGCCAGACGCGGATGAAGGCGGTTAACCCGGCGATGGTGTTGCGCAACTGGCTGGCGCAGCGGGCCATTGAGCAGGCAGAGCAGGGGGATTATACCGAGCTGCATCGGCTGCATATCGCCCTGCGCACGCCGTTTGCCGACCGGGAGGATGACTATGTCAGCCGCCCGCCGGACTGGGGCAAGCGGCTGGAAGTGAGCTGCTCAAGCTAAGGAGCGAGAAAAACCTGCGGTGCGGCGTGCGCCGGATGTCTGCCGACGTGCACCTGCGCACCGTACCAGTGTGCCAGCGCGTCGGCCTGCAAAACCGTCTCCGGTATGCCCTGAGAAACAATCCTGCCGTTGTGTAACAGCAGGATCCGGTCCGACCATAATGCGGCAAGATTGAGATCGTGCAGCACCACGCAGGCGTGAAGATGGCCCTGACGGGTCAGCGATTTCAACAGGCGCAGCAGATGCTGCTGGTGGTAGAGATCCAGCGCTGAAGTGGGTTCGTCGAGAAACAGCCAGCCGCGCGGCGTTCCGTCACGCCACAGCTGCGCCAGCGCGCGGGCGAGCTGGACGCGCTGCTGCTCGCCGCCGGAGAGGGCATGATAACGCCTGCCGGCCAGCGGCAGGCAACCGGTCAGCTGCAACACCTCACGCACAATCGACGGTTCCGGGTGACGCGTCCAGGGCGCACGCCCCATGCCAACGATCTCCTCCACCTGCAAGTCAAATCCAGGCTGAGACTGCTGGCGCATCACTGCCCGATAGCGGGACAGCGTCTGCGGATGCCATTCATCCAGCGCTTTTCCCGCCAGCGAACAGCCGCCGCTGTCGGGTTTCAGGTAGCCGGTCAGCAGCCGCAGCAGCGTGGATTTCCCCGCGCCGTTGGGGCCGATCAATGTAACCAGCTCTCCCTGCGACAGTGACAGCGAAACGTTATCTGTCAGCGTGCGGCCAGATCGGATAAAAGTAAGATTTTCAGCCGTATAACGTTCAGCCATGCTGTTCTCCACGACGAAAAATGAGCCATAAGAACCAGGGTGCACCAAGGATACTGGTGAGCAGGCCGACCGGCATTTCTGCCGGAGCGACCAGGGTGCGCGCGACCGTATCCGCCACCAGCAGCAGTAATGCGCCCGCGAGTACTGTGCCGGGGAGGGTTGCCCGGTGATCGGCGCCCAGCCACATGCGCATCAGGTGCGGCACCACGAGTCCGACAAAGCCAATCACGCCGCTGACGGCGACAGCCGCAGCGACCAGCAGGGCGCTGCATAACAGTAATATTCGCTGTACAAGGGCAACGTCCACGCCAAGGTAATGCGCTTCCTCTTCACCCAGTTGCAGTAAATTTAATGCGCTGGCACAACGCCAGATCGTCAGAACGGCAGGCACCATCAGCGAGGTCACGGCGAGCAGCGTTGACCACTGTGCCTGACCAAGACTTCCCATTCCCCAGAGTGAAAGCTGACGCAGCTGGGCGTCATTGCTGACCCACGAAAGCACACCCACTGCCGCACCGCACAGGGCATTGATGGCGATACCCACCAGCAACAGTCGTGACAGAGAGGGGTCACGCTGCTTGCTGAGCAGGAAGATCACGCCAGTGGCTGCCAGCGCCCCAAGAAATGCCGCCAGCATAGGGGCGTAAAGCATCACCAGCGCGGGCAGCGAGAGCGGGAGCACCACCCACAGGGCGACGGCCAGCGCCGCACCGCTGCTGATCCCGAGCAGGCCCGGGTCGGCCAGTGGATTGCGGAACAGCCCCTGCATGACGCAGCCGGCGAGCGCCAGCGATCCGCCAATCACCAGCGCCAGCAGTACGCGGGGCAGACGGATGGTAAGCCAGATCTGGCGTAGCGTCTCATCGCTGCCGCTCCACAGCACGTTCACCGGCAGGCGTAACGCCCCAAAACCGGTGGCCATGAACGTCATGACGGTAAGCAACCCCGCCAGAAGCCATAACGATAACGTGATGCGCCGGGACATCAGGGCAGTTGCTCCGCTCTGGCACGCAGCTGTTGTATGGCTTTCGGCGTGCGGACGCTGAAGCCCAGCAGGGCCATATCATCAATAGCCAGCATCTGCTTGCTTCGTCCCGCTGGCGTTTGCGCCAGGCCGGGCAGTTTCCACAGATTTTCTTCGCCGCCCAGCGCGTTAAGACCGTCCTGCGAAATCACCACCAGATCCGGCTGGCTGGCCATCACCCCCTCCTGGGAAAGCGGCTGATAGCGGGTAAAGCCCTGCATGGCGTTCTGCAACCCGGCGGCGCGTATTGCCGCATCCGCGCCGGTCTGTTGCCCGGCCGCCATTGCGGTCATTCCGCCGTGGCTGAGGATAAACAGCACCCGCTTGTTGAGCGGTGTTGAGGGCAGTGCCGCCAGCGTCTGACGCAGCGAGTTGCGCAGGGTTTCCCCTTGCGCCTCATGATGCGTCGCCTGAGCTATCACCCGTACTTTTTCGTCAATCGCGCGCAGGTCAGGCGTGCCGGGAACGGTAACCACCCGGACGTGGCTCTGTTCAACCTGTTTCAGCGCCAGAGAGGGCTGCGCCTGGTCGCTTGCCAGCACCAGCGTCGGGCGTACGGACAAAATCCCCTCCGCATTCAGCTGGCGAAGATACCCCACGTCAGGCAGCGCGTTTGTCGCCTGCGGCCACTGGCTGGTACTGTCGCGCGCAACCAGAGAAGACTCCGCGCCGAGGGCGTAGACGATCTCCGTCACGTCGCCGCCGAGGGCGACAATTCTCTCCGGCGCGGCGACGGCGACCAGCGGCAGGGCGCAGAGCAGGGCGAACCAGTTTTTCATGCGGCCAGCCCTTCTGGCGTCAGGGCGTCAATCTGGCGGCGCCACTGGCTCTGCTCAGGCTCGCCTTCGGTACGCTGCCCGTAGAGCTGGGCGATCTGAGTGCCGTCCGCAGCAAACAGCTCCAGGCTGGTAACGTGTCCGTCCGCCGTAGGCTTGCGCGTTACCCACGTCTCGGCGATAGTCTCCTCCAGCAGATGCAGGGTAAAGGTTGGGTTGAAGATGTTCAGCCAGCCCTTCATGGGCGTCAGTTTTTCCACCACACCGGTGAAGATCTGCACGCAGCCGCGGTTGCCGACGAAGATCATGATTTCGTTTCCGTCCTGTCGCGCCGTCTCCAGCAGCTGTGCCAGCGCGCTGTTATCCACTTTACAGGCCAGATCGTCACTCACCAGACGAAACGCCTGCTGGCGGCTCAGGTTATGGCGCTTCAGTAAGCTAAAGAACTGATGCACATCGGTCATGGCGCGCCACTCTTTCTCCACCGAGCCTGCATCAGCACCGTCGGAATGCGCAGGGGCATCGACAGCCTTCAGTGCCAGAGTGGGGTTATCGGCAATGATAAAACGGGTCAGCACGTCGCCCCAGGCGGCAACGTCGGTGTGATCCGTGGTGTAGACCTTCAGTAAAGCGTCGCCCTGATGATCGAAGAACTGAATGCTCTGACGTTCGCCGCGGGAGGTCGTTTCACTTATGTGAAACGCGCTCGCCCACTGGTTGAGGAACAAACGCAGATCCAGCGCGCGCGGATTCAGCACCAGCCCGGCGTGGCCGCCGAGGTGCTGGTTAGTAAACGCCCCGACCTGCTCGTGAACGGCGTATTCGTTACGGCAGATGCATTTGGTTTCCCCCACCGACTCCAGCGCTGCCAGAATCTCACGGATTTCACCGCGCAGCCGCCAGGCGTCGTGTCCAACGCGCGCAAATGCCAGCTCTGCTTCGCTGATGTGCATTAATCCGGCGATATCACGGGCGTACTTACCCGGATGTTCTTCTTTAAGCTCAAGCCAGCGTGTGTAGTGACCCATAATCTTATCCTTCTGAATCGTTGCCCCGAAGGGAATTACCATTGATAACTGACGAAGATCTTGCCGTTGCGGCCATCCTGCGGGATGCCTTGTGGTGACCAGTAGGCTTTGTCGAAGGCGTTCCCCAGCACGAGGGTGGTGGTGATGCCTTTGAACTGCTGCTGACCTTTATAGCTGACGTAGAAATCATTCACTGCGTAGCCAGGCTGCTCGCTGTAGCTGCTGCTGATGTGCGTTGAACGTTCGACGAAGGTGCCGATCCAGCCCACGGAGAAGCCGCTTTGCGCCACGGGGATATCCAGCTTGCTGGTGACGGTGTCCGGGTTGATGCTGGAGATGTATTCGCCCGTGTCGGTATCTTTCCCGCGTGTGCGGTTGTAGGCCACGTCCAGGTTGAACAGACTGGTCGCGTAGGTCGCCATCATGTCCCAGCCCCAGATTTTGGCATTTGGTACGTTATAGGACATGGTGGTGGCCGCCGCAAAATCGACGGTAGTGGAGATGTAATCTTTCGCTTTGGTGTCGAAGTAGCTGGCTTTGAACTCCAGCGCGTCGTTGGCGAGCAGCAGATCGTCAAAACGTAGCCCAAAACCGAACTCCTGGGTTTCGTTAGTTTCCGGACGCAGGTTCGGGTTCGGCACCCAGTAGTTGGTGTAGAAGCTGCCGATAGAGAAGTGCTTCGAGTCGTTATACATCTCGCCCATCGTTGGCGCGCGGAAGGCCTGGGCGTAAGAGCCGAACAGCATCAGCCAGTCGGCTGGACTCACGGTTAACCCGGCGCGTGATGACCACTTATCCGCATCCACGTCGTCGTAACCGTCGCTGCTGCCGCGGTAGTTGTCGTAACGCGTCCCGCCGAGAAGCGTTACCGGCAGGTCGCGCAGGGTGATCTCATCCTGCAACCAGCCGGAGCTGAAGTCGATTTTCGCGTCCGGGAAGCCGGTGGTCGCGCCGCCAGGGTGTTGCTCCTGACGATAGTATTCCCCGCCGTAGGTCAGCAGGTGCGAGGCGAAGGAGTCGCTGAACAGGCGGGTGCGGTTTTCCACTTTGCCGCCTTTGGTAGTCTGCTTACGGAACTCGCCGCTGGCGTCGATGTTCTGGGCGTTGATCCGCGCTTCGGACCAGTAAATTTTCGCATCGGCGTTCAGCCAGTCGTTTCCGGCTGGCGCAATGCGGTAGCCAAGCTGGGCATCGCGCTGAATGGTGGAACGATCGGTCATCGGGTTACTGCTGCTGGCATCCGTGGTCTGCGGATTTTTCGGCTCCTGCGCGTCGTTGTTGTAGTAGCGCAGGGAGCCACTCAGCGTCTGCGCCGGATCGATTTTCCAGCTGCCTTTCGCCAGCATATTGTTGATGGATTCGTCGTTTGGCGCCCTCGCGCCGTCACTCTGGCGAATGTCGCCGCGATCGCGGCTGGACCAGGAGACCAGACCGTCCAGGGTATCGGTGCGGCCATAGGCGCTGGCACCCATCCCGATGCTGTGATCGCCCGTTGCACCGGTAGCAAATACGCGATAGCCGCTGTTTTTACCTGCATCCAGCAGATCGCTGGCGTCGACGGTGTCATACGAAATTACGCCGCCCAGCGCGCCGCTGCCGTACAGCAAGGCGGAAGGACCACGTACTACTTCAATACGTTTGATCAGCGCCGGATCGAGGAACGTGCTGTTCAGGTGTCCGGTATCAGTGCCCTGGCGCACGCCATCCACCAGTATCAGCACGCCACGGCGGTCATAGCCCCGGAGGTTAACGTCCTGACCGTTGGTGCGCCCGGTGCCGTCCAGCGTCAGACCGGGCACCTTGCGCAGCAGGTCGGCGGCGGAGCTGGCGGTCTGGTTTTCCGGCGCGGTGGCGTCAATCACGCTCACCATCATGGGGGCTTCAAAGGCGCTGCGGGCATTGCCGGTGGCGGTGACGGTGATCTCGTCTGCGGCGGCAAACGTAACGCCCGGCAGGGTGCTGACAATCGCCAGCGCCAGAAGAGACGGGCGTAAAGACGCGGATTGCAGGTGTGGCATAGCAACTCTCCATAAGAATTGAAAAGCGCTGGCTGCCTGGGGATCACCTGGGTGGCTGGCGAATGTGTTGTCTGGTTTATTTAGTCAGGATCAGTTTTCCGGCATTGGTCTGGCGCAGCAGGTAGTGCTGGCCGTCATGCTCGATAATGACCCGTCCCTCCTCACCCAACAGGCTTTTGCTGTCGATTCGGCGATCGGTGGGAGCAGGGGACGGCGCTGTGTGTGTTTTTGTTGGCGTTGCCGCGCTGTTATCGGTCGGTGACATAATGTTTATAAATAACAATCAATGTAACAATGATAATCATTATCAATAAACTGCAAATTCACGGCAAGCGTTTTTGTGAAAATTGTGTGACGGGATCAAATTTGGGGGAGAGGTGCGGTCTGATGCCCTCACCCCGACCCTCTCCCACGGGGAGAGGGAGAAGGGCACGTACCGTAGGCCGGGTAAGCGTAGCGTCACCCGGCAGGATTTTAAAAGCGTGTGTCCACGGCTGAAGCCAGCATCTCCAGCAGCAGCTCGCTGTCTTCCCAGCTCAGGCACGGGTCGGTGATTGACTGGCCGTAGACCATTTGCTGTCCGGCGACGATTTTCTGCGTGCCTTCTTTGATAAAACTCTCCGCCATAATTCCTGCAATGGCGGTCGAGCCGCTGCGGATCTGCTGGCAAACTTCCTCGCAGACATCCAGCTGGCGGCGGTGCTGTTTCTGACAGTTGCCGTGGCTGAAATCCACCACCAGATGCTCCGGCAGGTCAAATTCCGCCAGCGTTTCGCAGGCGGCGGCAATATCTTCTGCATGGTAATTCGGTTTTTTACCGCCACGCATAATGATATGTCCGAACGGGTTGCCGCTGGTCTGGTAGATGGTCATCTGGCCGTTTTTATCCGGGGAGAGGAACATATGGCTGGCGCGTGACGCGCGGATGGCATCTACGGCAATTCGGGTATTGCCGTCCGTTCCGTTTTTGAAGCCCACCGGACAGGAGAGCGCCGACGCCATTTCACGGTGGATCTGGCTTTCGGTGGTACGTGCGCCAATCGCGCCCCAGCTAATGAGGTCGGCAATAAACTGTCCGGTCACCATATCCAGAAATTCGGTGGCAGTTGGCACGCCCAGTTCGTTAACCTGTAACAGCAGCTTGCGCGCCAGCGTAATACCGTGATTCACCCGGTAGCTACCGTTCAGATCGGGATCGGAAATCAATCCTTTCCAGCCCACGACGGTACGGGGCTTTTCAAAGTAGGTACGCATCACGATCTCCAGGCGATCCTGATACGTGCTGCGCAGCGTCTGAAGGCGTTGTGCATAATCCATTGCCGCGTCCAGATCGTGAATGGAGCAGGGGCCAATCACCACCAGAAGACGTTTGTCTTCACCATTGAGAATTTTTTCGATGCGGCGACGGGAGGCCGTCACATGGTCCGCCACCTCGGCGGAAACGGGATGCAGCCGGGCCAGTTCAGCCGGTGTGACCAGGCTATCAATGCGCGCGGTGCGCAGTTCGTCGGTTTTATTCATGGAATGTCTCAGAAATTTTTTGCTTCATCGGCAGACTACCGGGAAGTGATGGGCATCACCTTAAACCAATCCCTGCTGATTTCAAGTTCGGGGCAAGTCGCCCCGAGGATGGCGTAATAATAACTGAAACCGGAATAATGTACTAGCATATTAGTACATGCGGCGATTCAGCCCCATGATATCGAGGATTTTGGTGGCAATTTCTTCTACTGAATAGTTGGTACTGTTCAGCCAGGGAATTTGATTTTTCCGGTACAGCGCTTCGACTTCGGAGACTTCCATTCGGCACTGGCGCATCGAGGCGTAGCGGCTGTTCTCGCGACGTTCTTCGCGGATCGCTGCCAGTCGTTCCGGGTTGATGGTCAGCCCAAACAGCTTATGCTGGAGCGGCTTGAGCGCGGCGGGCAGCACCAGGTTATCCATATCATCGGCAATAAAGGGGTAGTTGGCGGCGCGAATGCCAAACTGCATGGCCAGGTAAAGGCTGGTGGGGGTTTTACCGCAGCGCGACACGCCGAGCAAAATCACCTGCGCCTGGTCGAGATTGCGCAGGGAGATCCCGTCGTCGTGCGCCAGGGTGTAGTCAATGGCGGCAATACGCGCATCGTATTTGGTCAGGTTGCCGGGGTTCAGACCGTGGGTACGGTGGGCGATCGGCGTTGGGTCGAGCTTCAGCTCGCTTTGCAAGGGAGCAACCAGCGCCTGCACGATGTCCTGACAGAAGCCCTCGCTTTGCAAAATGATGTTGCGGATCTCAGGGATCACAATGGAATAGAACACCAGCGGACGAACGCCGGTCTGCTGGTAAATGGCGTCGATCTGGTCCTTGACCGCTTTGGCCCGGCTCTCATTTTCCACGAACGGCAACGTGATGCTGTTTATCGATACCGGAAACTGCGACATCACCGCGTGTCCCAGCACCTCGGCGGTAATCGCCGTCCCATCAGAAATATAAAAAACGTGGCGATCGACAGCATTATCCATTTTATCCACCCTGAATAGCGTACGTAATTGCCTGAAAGCATAAATTAAAAAAGTTAATTTCACAGCAAAGAACTTATCTGAATTTAAAATGAAATGGTGTTTTTGATTTTCCTGAAAAGTGGATTTCATTTTTCGAATAGCGGCTTTATTACTATGGTTTTTGCCGGAATCTATAGGAATCATCGGGTTAGCGAGTGCCGGGAAACTGTCCGAAAAGTTGAAAATTTAAATTGCTTACACGATTCACCGTTTTTTTAGCGGAAATAAATATGCCAGTATAAATACGTAGTCAGGTGTTTCTTACTCCGATCAAATATCACAAAAGGATTGTTTCGATGTCCAACAATGGCTCGTCACCGCTGGTGCTTTGGTATAACCAACTCGGCATGAATGATGTAGACAGAGTTGGGGGCAAAAATGCCTCCCTGGGTGAAATGATTACAAATCTGTCCGGTATGGGTGTCTCCGTACCTAACGGGTTTGCCACAACCGCCGATGCGTTTAACCTGTTTTTAGACCAGAGCGGTGTAAACCAGCGCATTTACGACCTGCTGGATAAAACGGATATTGATGATGTCACCGAGCTTGCCAAAGCCGGCGCGCAAATCCGCCAGTGGATTATCGACACACCTTTCCAGCCGGAACTGGAAAAAGCCATCCATGACGCGTACAACCAGCTCTCCGCTGACGATGCGCAGGCCTCCTTTGCCGTGCGCTCTTCCGCCACCGCGGAAGATATGCCGGATGCCTCTTTCGCCGGGCAGCAGGAAACCTTCCTGAACGTTCAGGGCTATGACGCGGTGCTGGTGGCGGTGAAGCACGTCTTCGCCTCCCTCTTCAACGACCGCGCCATCTCCTATCGCGTCCATCAGGGCTATGACCACCGCGGCGTCGCGCTCTCCGCAGGCGTGCAGCGCATGGTGCGCTCGGACGTAGGCTCTTCCGGCGTGATGTTCTCTATCGACACTGAATCCGGCTTCGACCAGGTGGTGTTTATCACCTCCGCGTGGGGTCTGGGCGAGATGGTGGTGCAGGGGGCGGTGAACCCTGACGAATTCTACGTGCACAAGCCTACGCTGGCGGCTAACCGTCCGGCAGTGGTACGTCGCACCATGGGTTCGAAAAAAATTCGCATGATCTATGCTCCGACGCAAGAGCATGGCAAGCAGGTCACCATTGAAGATGTGCCGCAGGAGCAGCGGGATCGCTTCTCACTGACCGACGCCGAAGTGGAAGAGCTGGCGAAGCAGGCGGTGCAGATTGAAAAACACTATGGCCGTCCAATGGACATCGAGTGGGCGAAAGACGGACACACCGGCAAGCTGTTTATCGTGCAGGCGCGTCCGGAAACCGTACGTTCACGCGGTCAGGTCATGGAGCGCTACACCCTGCACGCGCAGGGCAAAATTGTCGCGGAAGGCCGCGCAATTGGTCACCGCATCGGTGCCGGTCCGGTGAAAGTGATCCACGACATCAGCGAGATGAACCGCATTCAGCCTGGCGACGTGCTGGTAACCGATATGACCGACCCGGACTGGGAACCGATCATGAAAAAAGCGGCTGCCATCGTCACCAACCGCGGCGGCCGTACCTGTCACGCGGCTATTATCGCCCGTGAGCTGGGGATCCCGGCGGTAGTCGGCTGCGGTGACGCGACCGAACGCATGAAGGACGACCAGAAGGTGACGGTCTCCTGCGCTGAAGGCGATACCGGTTACGTGTATGCCGATATCCTCGACTTCAGCGTGAAAAGCTCCAGCGTGGATACCATGCCGGACCTGCCGCTGAAGATCATGATGAACGTCGGCAACCCGGACCGCGCGTTTGACTTCGCCTGTCTGCCGAACGAAGGCGTGGGCCTGGCGCGTCTGGAATTTATTATTAACCGTATGATCGGGGTGCACCCGCGTGCGCTGCTGGAGTTCGACGACCAGGATGCAAAACTGCAAAACGAAATCCGCGAGATGATGAAGGGTTACGACTCGCCGAGAGAGTTCTATGTGGGGCGTCTGACAGAAGGGATCGCCACGCTTGGCGCGGCCTTCTACCCGAAACGCGTGATCGTGCGTCTGTCGGACTTTAAGTCCAACGAATACGCCAACCTGGTGGGCGGCGAACGCTACGAGCCGGAAGAAGAGAACCCGATGCTGGGCTTCCGCGGCGCCGGACGCTACGTGTCGGAAAGCTTCCGCGACTGCTTCGCGCTGGAGTGCGAGGCGGTAAAACGCGTGCGCAATGACATGGGGCTGACCAACGTGGAAATCATGATCCCGTTCGTCCGTACCGTGGATCAGGCGAAAGCGGTGGTGGATGAGCTGGCGCGTCAGGGGCTGAAGCGCGGCGAGAACGGGCTGAAGATCATCATGATGTGCGAAATCCCGTCCAACGCCCTGCTGGCCGAGCAGTTCCTGGAGCACTTCGACGGCTTCTCCATTGGCTCGAATGACATGACGCAGCTGGCGCTCGGCCTGGACCGCGACTCCGGCGTCGTCTCTGAGCTGTTCGATGAGCGTAACGAGGCGGTGAAAGCGCTGCTCTCCATGGCCATCCGCGCGGCGAAGAAACAGGGTAAATATGTCGGGATTTGCGGCCAGGGTCCTTCTGACCATGAAGACTTTGCGGCCTGGCTGATGGATGAGGGGATTGATAGCCTCTCCCTTAACCCGGACACCGTGGTGCAGACCTGGCTGAGCCTGGCAGAGCTGAACAAGTAAAACCTGCACAACCTGAAAAAGGCGAGGATATCTGTCCTCGCCTTTTTTATTTTCCTGCGAATATGCTCACCATCACAAATAAAGCAAAAAACCAAATATCATAATTTATCTGTTAATTTAGACAATTGTTAGCGGGCAGGGCGTTGCTAATACTTGAGCCTTACCGCGTACATCCGTCGGGATGATGCGCGACTGGTTGAAATACGTTTTAACCTGATAAAAAGGCAAATAACAATGACAATCTCCTCTGTATTACGTACCAAAGATAAAATAGGTTATGGCCTCGGCGATATGGCCAGCGCGCTGGTCTGGCAAACGGCAACGTTATTTCTCGCTTATTTCTATACGGACGTATTCGGTTTGCCTGCGGCCATTATGGGCACCATGTTTTTAGTGGTGCGCGTGGTCGATGCGTTTGTCGACCCGTGCATTGGCGCGCTGGTGGACCGCACTCAGACCCGCCACGGTCGTTTTCGTCCCTGGCTGCTCTGGTTTGCCATTCCGTTTGGCGTGAGCTGCCTGATTACCTTCTACGTACCCGATGCCGGGGCGACGGCAAAAATTGTCTATGCCTGCGTAACCTATGCCATCCTGAGTCTGATCTATTCCGCGATTAACGTCCCTTACTGTGCCATGCCTGGCGCGCTGACGCTCGACCCGCGCGAACGCCACTCGCTGCAATCCTGGCGCTTTGGCCTGTCGTTTATCGGCGGGTTGATTGTAACCGTCATCGCGCTGCCGCTGGTCTCATTATTAGGACAGGGGAATGTGCAAAAAGGCTATTTCTATGCCATGAGCCTGATGGGGCTGCTGGGTATTGTTTTATTCTTCTGCTGCTTCTTTATGACCCGGGAGCGTTACTCGCCGCGCAATGACACCTCCGGCTCGATGCTGACGGATTTAAAACTGCTGGCCGCCAATAGCCAGTGGCGAATTGTTTTTCTGTTTAATATTTTACTGTTAACCGCCGTCGTGACGCGTGGCTCTGCGACCATGTATTACGTTAACTATGTTCTGTTACGTCCGGAACTGGTTTTTGCCTTTATTGTTTCCGGCATGGTGGCCTCCTTAAGTGGCGCATTATTATCTGAACGTCTGCTGGGGAAATTTGACCGGGTGCGTGCCTATCAGTGGACCATTATTTCTTTCGTTATTTTTGGCGCGCTGATTTTCTTCATTCCGCCTTCGCAGGTGTGGCTGATATTCGGTCTGAATATTGTGTTTAGTTTTATTCAGAACCTGACCACGCCGCTGCAATGGACCATGTTCTCCGATGTGGTGGACTACGAAGAACACCGTAGCGGCCGCCGCCTTGACGGGCTGGTTTTTTCTACCGCCCTGTTTGCCATCAAGTTTGGGCTGGCGCTGGGCGGGGCGGTGGTCGGTTGGGTGCTTGGCATGGTGGATTACGCGCCGGGTCAGGCAAACCAGGCGCCTCACGTTCTCGCAACCATCAATGCCCTGTTCACCCTGATCCCCTGCGCGCTGTTCCTCTGCATGGTGGCGCTCCTTGCTATCTACAAACTTAACAGCCGGCTGGTGGACAGCATCGCCCGCGAGCTGGCCAGCAAACGCGATAGTCGAAACGATACGGGGCAGCTCAGCCCGGCAACCCAATCCGCACTACAGGAGTAAACCATGACTGCGATCTACAAGGACGCGGGACGTTCCGTACACGAGCGTGTCGCTGATTTACTGGCGCGTATGACGCCGCAAGAGAAATTTGCCCAGATGCACGCGTACTGGCTGATCCTCGATGAACACGGCAACCACCGCGAGCGCAGCGATCTGAGCGATGAATTCGCCGGCGTGAGTGAACAGGCGTCCCTCAGCGAAAGGCTGAAGCTGGGCGTCGGGCAGATCACCCGCCCGCTCGGCACGCACATTGTTGATGCAAAAACCGGCGTGCGTGCCGCCAACCGCCTGCAACGCATGATGATGGAGGAGACCCGGCTCGGCATTCCGGCGCTGTTTCATGAGGAGTGTCTGGTGGGGCTGCTGTGCAAAGATGCAACGCTGTTCCCGTCGTCGCTGAACTACGGTTCTACCTGGGACCCGGCGCTGGTGCAGCGCGCGGCGGAGCAGATTGGCAAAGAGGCCCGGTCTGTCGGGTGCCAGCACGGGCTGGCCCCGGTGCTGGATGTCTCGCGCGATGTGCGCTGGGGACGGACGGAAGAGACCTTTGGGGAAGATCCGTGGCTGGTAGGGGTGATGGCGACGGCGTACGTGAAGGGGTTGCAGGGCGATAAGCGCGATCTGCTGGCGACCCTGAAACATTACGTCGGCCACTCCTTCAGCGAAGGGGCGCGCAATCATGCGCCGGTCCATCTCGGTTTCAGCGAGCTTAACGATACCTTCCTGCTGCCGTTTGAGATGGCGGTAAAGCTGGCCAACGCCGGTTCGGTGATGCCAGCCTATCACGACATTGATAATCAGCCAGGGCACAGCGACCATTTTCTGCTCACCACCGTGCTGCGTGAACAGTGGGGCTTCGACGGCATTATCGTGGCGGATTACGGCGGCGTCAGCCTGCTGCACCAGCACCACGGGATTTCTCACGATCCAGCACAATCGGCGGCGCTGGCGTTTAACGCCGGGCTGGACGTGGAACTGCCGAAGGATGACTGCGCGCGTCATCTGGCTGAAGCAGTAGAGCGTGGGCTCATCTCAATGGCGAAAGTGGATGAGATTGTGGCGCGCGTGCTAAGTGAAAAATTCCGTCTCGGGCTGTTTGAAAAACCGTACGCCGACGAAGACGGTATCGATTTGCAGAATGAGGCGACCCGGCAGGTGGCGCGCGAGGTGGCAACAAAATCGATCACGCTGCTGGAAAATAACGGCATTTTGCCCCTCGGCGGAAAACCCCGTGTAGCGGTAGTGGGGCCGACGGCGGACGATCCACTGGCGTTACTGAGCGGCTACAGCTTCCCGGTTCACCTGATTATCAGCGATATGGTTGAAGAGACTTCGCAGGTGACCACCCCGCGCGCGGCGCTGGAACAGTACCTTGGCGCATCACAGATACGTTACGCCAAAGGGTGTCACATTATCGAAAAACGGATGGCGGGCGCACCGGTGTTCCCGGGCGACAGCGGCGGTAAGCCGATGCAGCAATCGCCGGTTTCACAACGCACGGATTTGATCCCCGACGCCGTGAGCGCGGCAAAAGAGAGTGACGTGGTGGTGGCCTGCGTGGGCGACCTCGCCGGGCTATTCCAGAGCGGCACCGTGGGGGAAGGTTCGGATACCGATTCGCTGGATCTGCCGGGCGTGCAGCAACAACTGCTGGAGGCGCTGGTGGCAACCGGTAAGCCAGTGATTGTCGTCATGACGGGTGGGCGTCCTTATAACCTTCAGGGGCTGGAAGAGAAGGTGGCCGCGCTGATGATGGCCTGGGCGCCGGGGCAGGAAGGGGGCTGGGCGATTGCCGATGTCTTAACCGGCCGCGAGGAGCCGCAGGGCAGGCTGGTAGTGAGCGTGCCGAAAAACGCCGGGGCGATGCCGTACTACTATAACCACAAGCTGAAAAGCGGCGGCACGCCGTTTGCGTTCCATTTCGGCGCACTTTACCCGTTCGGTTACGGTCTCGGCTGGACGCAGTTTCGCTGGGGCGCGGCCCGCCTGACGGAAAGCCGCGTCCCGATCGACGGAGAGGTGGCGTTAAGCGTCGATATCACCAACACCGGCGAGCGCAGCGGCAGCGAAGTGGTACAGGTGTACGTACGCGATAAGGTCGCCACGCAGGTGCGTCCGCTTCAGGAGCTGAAAGCGTTCCAGCGCGTTACGCTTTCACCGGGAGAAACCGCCACGCTGACCTTTACCCTGCCGGTGGAGATGTTTAATTTCACCCGCCGGGACGGAAAGCGGATTGTCGAGCCAGGGGAATTTGAGCTACAGGTTGGCGCGTCCTCGGCGGATATACGCGAGGTGGTGAACGTGCTGGTAACCGGGGAGACGCGGGAGCTGGCGGGGGAATGGCGCATGCTCAGCCGCTGTGACATTACACGGGCGTAAAAAGGATAAAAAAAAGCCCATCGTGGGAGATGGGCAAAGACTACACACAGCAATTCGTTGTTTCACTCAGGGGATTTCCATGCTTATAAATCAAGGTGTTGATTTATAACCGTGTCTTAATAGTAGGCATGCCAGGATTTTGAGTCGATCGGATTCGTCTCAATAGTTAAAGGCAGGTAAAGATTTCTTGAAGAGAATGACGGTTTTAGGCAGAAAAAGGCGGGTCTGACCAGTGTGCAGAGAATAAATAGTTTAGCAACGTTTAAGTATTGCTGTGGAGAGTGTAGCCGGGTAAGCGTTAGCGCCACCCGGCCTACGTTCTTACTGCGCGTTCTTATCTTCCAGTTCTTCAAGTTCGCTTAAGATGACGTCAGGGTCGGTTCCCGGCGGCGGCACTTCATGCACCCAGGCGGAGAAGAGACGCCAGGTTACCGCAAGCAGCACCGGACCGATGAACAGGCCAATCATGCCGAAGGCAATTAACCCCCCGATCACCCCGGACAGGATCAGAATCAGCGGCAGGTCAGCGCCCATGCGGATGAGGAGGGGACGGATCACGTTATCCATGGTGCCCACCACGCAACTCCAGACCAGTAGCACCGTGCCCCAGGTCGTGTCCCCCGTCCAGTAAAGCCAGATAATGCAGGGAACCAGCACCAGCAGCGGACCGAGCTGAGCCAGACAGGTCATCAGCATGACGACGGTGAAAATGGTGGCATAAGGTACGCCGGAAATTGCCAGCCCGATTCCGCCAAGTACAGCCTGCACCAGCGCTGTGACCACCACGCCGAGCGCTACCGCGCGGACGGCCTGGGCTGCCAGCAGCACGGCCGCATCGCCGCGTTTACCTGCCAGTCGGGTGGCGAAATGACGTACCCCCAGCGCAACCTGCTCGCCGCGCCAGTACAGCAGGGCGCTGAAGACCAGCATCAACGTACAGTGCATCATGAAGCGACCAATGTGCGCAGCCTGCCCCACAAACCAGGTGGTGGTTGTGCCGATGTACGGACGTACTTTGGCCATCAGCGCGCTACCGCCCATCTCCAGCAGGCTGTGCCAGCCGCTGTACAGTTTTGAGCCCACAACAGGAATGCTGTTCAGCCACGCGAGATCCGGCAGCGTCATATCACCGCTGGTGACCGCGCGAATAACCGGGCCGCTACTGTCAACCAGGCTGTTAACCAGCAGTGCAATGGGAATAATAAACAGCAGGAACAACAGCAGCGTCATCACCAGCACGGCCAGGCCGCGGCGACCAAACAGCAGTTTCTGCAAGCGTAAGAGTAAAGGCCAGGTCGCGACGACGACGGTCGCGGCCCAGGCAAATCCGAGCACGAAAGGACGAACAATCCACAGACACGCAATAATCATAATGGCTAAGAACAGCACCGACAGCAGTATCTGCGCGACATCCCTGGGCTGACGAAGATTGACCATAAACGAAACTTTCCTTAAATGAACACCAGCAAGGCTGATGGGAATATAAACCGCATCTCTCTAATCATTAGTGATTTCAGCGATTTTTGACAGGCGGATTTTGCCCGTAATTCTACGAAGCACATAAGAAAAAAATGTGATAAAACTTTCCAGACACAACGCAAACGATTTCACACTATTCTCATTAGGGTCGACAGCAATGATCCCACAGATTTCTCAGGCACCGGGCGTCGTTCAGCTGGTGCTTAATTTTTTGCAGGCACTGGAGCAACAGGGTTTTACAGGTGACACCGCCACCGATTATGCCGACAGGCTGACGATGGCGACCGATAACAGTATTTACCAGCTTCTTCCCGATGCCGTCGTTTTCCCGCGCTCTACCGCCGATGTGGCGCTCATCGCCCGTCTGGCGTCGCAGGAGCGTTTCAGCACCCTTGTCTTTACCCCACGCGGCGGCGGGACGGGTACCAACGGGCAGGCGCTGAACCAGGGCATCATCATTGATATGTCCCGCTATATGAACCGCATCATTGAGATCAACCCGGAAGAGGGGTGGGTGCGAGTGGAAGCGGGGGTGATCAAAGATCAGCTGAATCAGTTTTTGAAACCTTACGGCTATTTTTTTGCGCCAGAGCTTTCCACCAGTAACCGCGCGACCATTGGCGGGATGATCAACACCGATGCCTCGGGGCAGGGCTCGCTGGTCTACGGCAAAACCTCCGATCACGTTATGGGTGTGCGGGCGGTGCTGCTGGGGGGCGATATCCTCGATACCCAACCGATGCCGATCGAGCTGGCCGAAACTCTGGCAAAAGAGAGCACCACCAGCGGACGGATTTATCGTACCGTGCTGGAGCGCTGCCGCGAAAATCGCGAACTGATCCTCAACAAATTCCCGAAGCTCAACCGCTTCCTGACGGGCTACGATCTGCGCCATGTCTTTAATGACGATCTGAGCCAGTTCGATCTTACCCGCGTACTGACCGGGTCAGAAGGGACGCTGGCCTTCATCACCGAGGCGCGTCTGGATATCACCCGGTTGCCAAAGGTGCGCCGTCTGGTGAACGTCAAATACAACTCCTTTGACTCCGCGCTGCGTAATGCACCGTTTATGGTGGAGGCGCGGGCGCTGTCGGTGGAAACCGTCGATTCAAAAGTTCTGAACCTGGCCCGGGAAGATATCGTCTGGCATTCGGTGAGCGAACTGATTACTGACGTGCCGGATAAAGAGATGCTCGGCCTGAACATCGTCGAGTTCGCCGGGGATGACGCAGAGCTGATTGAGAGCCAGGTGAGCACGCTCTGCCAGCGTCTGGACGAGCTGATTGCCCAGGGGGAAGGCGGCGTCATTGGCTGGCAGCTGTGTAACGATCTCTCCGGCATCGAGCGAATCTACGCGATGCGTAAAAAAGCGGTGGGGCTGCTCGGCAACGCGAAAGGGGCGGCGAAGCCGATTCCGTTTGCGGAAGATACCTGCGTGCCGCCGGAACACCTTGCTGATTATATTGTGGAGTTTCGCGCGCTGCTCGACAGCCATGGTCTGAGCTATGGCATGTTCGGGCACGTGGACGCGGGTGTGCTGCACGTGCGCCCGGCGCTGGACATGTGCGACCCGCAGCAGGAGATCCTGATGAAGGAGATCTCCGACGAGGTCGTGGCCCTCACGGCCAAATACGGCGGCTTGTTATGGGGCGAGCACGGCAAAGGATTCCGCGCCGAGTACAGCCCGGCGTTTTTTGGCGAACAACTTTACGCCGAGCTGCGTAAGGTGAAAGCCGCTTTTGATCCCGATAACCGCCTCAACCCGGGAAAAATCTGCCCGCCGGAGGGCGTTGATGCGCCGATGTTGCAGGTGGACGCCGTCAAGCGCGGCACCTATGACCGACAAATTCCGATTGCGGTACGCGCTTCCTGGCGCGGCGCGATGGAGTGCAACGGCAACGGGCTGTGCTTCAACTTCGATGTGAAAAGCCCGATGTGTCCGTCGATGAAAATCACCAGCAACCGCATTCATTCCCCGAAAGGGCGTGCCACGCTGGTGCGCGAATGGCTGCGCCTGCTGGCCGACCGCGGCGTTGACCCGCTCAAGCTGGAACAGGAGCTGCCGGAAAAACGCGCCAGCCTGCGCGGGCTTATCGAACGCACCCGCAACAGCTGGCATGCGAACAAAGGTGAATACGATTTCTCGCATGAGGTGAAAGAGGCGATGTCCGGCTGCCTGGCGTGCAAGGCGTGTTCAACCCAGTGCCCGATTAAAATTGACGTACCGGAATTCCGTTCCCGCTTCCTCCAGCTGTACCACACGCGTTATCTGCGCCCGATGCGCGATCATCTGGTTGCGACGGTGGAGAGTTACGCGCCGCTGATGGCCCGTGCGCCAAAAACCTTTAACTTCTTTATCAACCAGCCGCTGGTGCGCAAACTGTCAGAAAAACATATCGGCATGGTGGATCTGCCGCTGCTGTCGGTGCCATCGCTCCAGCGTCGGCTGGTGGGGCACCGCTCGGCGAACATGACCCTGGAACAACTGGAAGCATTAAGCCCTGAGCAGAAAGCGAAGGTGGTGCTGGTAGTGCAGGATCCGTTTACCAGCTATTACGATGCGCAGGTGGTGGCCGATTTTGTCCGACTGGCCGAGAAAATCGGCTACCAGCCGGTGGTGCTGCCGTTCTCCCCGAACGGCAAGGCGCAGCACATAAAAGGTTTCCTCACCCGCTTTGCGAAAACCGCGCAGAAAACTTCAGATTTCCTGAATCGCGTGGCGCAGCTCGGCATGCCGATGGTGGGCGTCGATCCTGCGCTGGTGCTCTGTTACCGGGATGAATATAAGCAGACGCTCGGCGATAAGCGCGGTGATTTTCAGGTCTTACTGGTGCACGAGTGGCTGCCTGCGGTGCTGACGCAAACGCCCACTCAGGAGGTGAGTGGAGAAGCTTGGTATCTGTTTGGGCACTGCACCGAAGTGACGGCGCTGCCGACGGCGCCTGCCCAGTGGGCTTCTATCTTTGCCCGGTTTGGCGCGAAGCTGGAAAGCGTTAACGTGGGCTGCTGCGGTATGGCCGGAACCTACGGCCATGAAGTCAAAAACCACGCTAATTCGCTCGGCATTTACGAGCTGTCGTGGCATCAGGCGATGCAGCGCCTGCCACGCAACCGCTGTCTGGCGACGGGCTACTCCTGCCGCAGCCAGGTGAAACGGGTGGAAGGTAACGGCGTCCGCCATCCATTGCAGGCTTTACTGGAGATTATCGGATGATCTGGAAACGTGCGGTCACGCTGGAGGCCTTAAATGCCATGGGCGCGGAGAACATGGTCGGTTTGCTGGATATCCAGTTCACGCGCATTGGCGACAACGAACTGGAAGCGACGATGCCGGTAGACAGCCGTACTCATCAACCGTTTGGCCTGTTGCACGGCGGCGCGTCCGTCGTGCTGGCCGAAACGCTGGGGTCGGTGGCGGGCTACCTGTGTACGGAAGGAGAGCAGAAGGTGGTGGGTCTGGAGGTCAATGCCAACCACATCCGCTCCGTTCGCAGCGGGCGCGTGCGCGGCGTCTGCCGGGCGCTGCATGCCGGAAGCCGTCATCAGGTGTGGCAGATTGATATTCTGGACGAGCAGGATCGCCTGTGTTGTTCATCCAGGCTGACGACGGCCGTTGTGTAAAGTTTCCGGATGTCTTGTTTTTGGTCAAAAATTAGCCGCCTGATTGTGATATACTGGTCACGTTTTGAACATAAACGAGGACATCATGGATACTGAAATAACCCCAACACAGCTGGCAATTGAATATTTACGTCGCGATAAAAGCAATCTGTCTCCCGCCCAGTACCTGAAAAAGCTGAAACAGCTTGAGCTGGAATTTACGGATTTGCTGGCGCTCTCTTCAAACGAACTGAAAGAAGAGATCTACTTTGCCTGGCGGTTGGGCGTTCACGTCCATTAAGCAGTGAAGAAAAGGCCGCAAGCGCGGCCTTTTTTGTGTCTGACATTCAGTATCTGGCAGGCAGTTTGTTAATTTTAATCAGCCGGCCTTCTTCCATTTCGATGAACCCACCCGTTTTCAGATCAGCCAGGATCCGCATTACGCCACTGCGGGAAAGATGGGTTTTATCCCTGATATACCTTTCCGCCGTCACGCTGCGTCGGTAGCTGTCATCTTCCTGCATCAGCAGCACGAGCTGCTGGCGAATCATCTCGTACGCGGTTGGCGCGCCTTTCGGCATGACGTTGTGATAGAGGCGGTTATAGACAAACATCAGATGATTAGAAAGCAGCCCCCACAGCGCCTTCTCTTTGATAATTTCAGCCACCCGATCGGTCGTGAGCACACCAATCAGGCAAGGCGTTACCGTTCGGAGGTAGTCATTAAAATAAATGTCCGTCAGGTTAGCGAGGCCAAACAGGGCGGGACTGCGCGCCGTTGAAAGCATCATGTCGTCGCTTCTTCTGTATATGGCGACCGTGCCATCAAGAATTAAATAACACATGCTCTGCCCGTCAACCTGGAGATCTAGTTGCTCGCCGGGATCGGTTTTATGCGTGGCGCAGTGCGGCTGTAAATGAGAAATCAGTTCCTGAGCATAGGGAGAGCCGCGATGCGATGGTTTGTCAGAAGACATAGCGTTAACCTGGAAAGAGACTGTACTCTCTATAGTGTCGCTCTTCTTTTCCACCTTCTCCAGAGATAAATACAGCCTCAGTACTTACGGGGTAAGTGATGGATCTCAACTAGTACGCCACGCTCCATGGTGATGTATTTCCCCGTCCGCAACTCCGCGAGGATCCGCATAATGCCGCTGCGTGAAAGATAGGTGCGGCTTTTGATATAGGCTGCGGCAGTAATGTTTTGTCTTATGGCTTCCGGCTCCTGCATTAACTCAACCAGTTGAAAGCGGATAATGTCATAAGCCGACATTTGCGATATCTGGGCACAATGTTCGTAGACGCGCGATGCGGTATAGATCAGCAGGTTTGAGAAGTGCTCCCATAAATTCTGTTGTGCGACAACATGATTGAAACACGCCAGCGAAACGCTGGCCACCTCTGAAGTTTCCAGCGCTCTGACGTACAGGTGTTCAGACGATAACTGGCTGCTCACGCCGAGTATAAATGGCGCGGATTCAGAATTTAAGACGATACCGTCCCCGCGACGGTGTAACGCCACGCTGCCATGCAACAGTAAAAAGCATTGACGGGTATCGCCGGAGCAATAATGGATAATTTCTCCTCTGGCAATAATGCTTCTCTCCGCATGCGGCAAAACATTATCGATTATTTTTTCAATGTGCTTAAAAGGCTTAGCGCCGAGCACTGTTGACTTATCAATATCTGACTCAGGCGCGAAACGGGTATTCATGTGAAACCTCACTGACTGATGCGATCATTTTTTGATCGGCATAAAGAATTATCTTAAAAACCAGCAGATCAGGGAATGTTTGCGGCGAGTCTAATTATAGACTCGCTTTTTTTTGAGTCTTAATTAATTGAAATTGAAACCTTTTTTATTCAGGTCTAAAAGTAGACTTTGGCCATTATTCTTAAGGTGTTTCCGAGTGAATATGTTTTGTAATTGTTAAAAGAGGGTCTACAGCTAGACCTCAAAATTGATTGTATGCGGAAAAAGAGTTGTATAAATTTTGACTCGTCGGAAGGTCTTTTGTTTCTGCAACTGAATGTCGGTAATAAATAAAGTAATACGGGATATAAAATTATGAATACAAAATTGATGATGGCAATGTTAGCGGCAGGTTCTGTACTCACCATGACCAATGCATTCGCAGCGGCCGGTACCGTTAATTTTAACGGGAATATTCTGGATTCTGCCTGCGACGTTGATGTGGCATCCCAGAATCAGGTGGTGGTATTAGGCGATTATTATAAAACGGAATTCCCGACAACCGGGGCGAGAACGGCTGCGACGCAGTTTAATATTATTTTGAAAAACTGTCCGGTAACGGTCACCAATGCAAAAGTCCGTTTTGACGGTACGCCGGATCTAACCAACGCCAGCCTGCTGGCGATTGATACGTCCGTGGCGGGGGCGGCCACCGGGGTGGCGATTAACCTGATGACGGCAGATAAAGCCGATCTGCCGCTGCACGGCAGCAACAGCTATACCTATGCACTCAGCAGTACGGCTGATAATACGCTGAACTTCTACGCGCAGTATATCGCCACCGCGGCATCCGTGACCGCGGGCCCGGCTAACTCGGTCGCAAACTTCTCTGTGGTATACAACTAAGTCATTGCAGTAATCAGCAGGGGCCCGCCCGGCCCCTTGTTTTATGAGGTATTAAAATGCGTTTTATCACGACAATGGGCCTGGCTATGGCGCTGTTACCGCTGACGTTAACATCCGTCAGTGCAGGAGTAATTATTGGCGGCACCCGTATTATTTTCGATGGGGCTAAAAAAGAGGCGTCAATAGGTATTACTAATCCTGATAACGTTCCTTATTTAATCCAGTCGTGGATAGATGTTCAGGATGAACAATCGGGTAAAGCGCCTTTTATTATTACGCCACCACTGTATCGGCTGGACGGCGGGCAAAAAAACCTTGAGCGTATTGTCATGACCGGCTCGCTGCCACAGAGGCAGGAGAGTTTATTCTGGCTGAACATTAAAGCTATTCCGTCAGCCTCAAAGCAGATGAACTCGCTACAAATTGCCGTCAAAACGCGCATCAAATTAATTTATCGACCAGAGACTCTTCGTGCGTCTACCCCCGAGGAGCAAGCCAATAAATTAACCTGGAATCGTGCGGGGAATTCCCTTCAGGTTAATAACCCTACGCCGTACGTTATCAATTTCAATGAAATTACGTTGGGTAATAAGAAACTTGACAATGTCACGTACGTGATGCCTTCAGGCACAGCCCGTTTTCCGTTACCGAACGGAACCAGTGGCAATACGCTGACGTTTAAAGTCATTAACGATTATGGCAGCCCTGGCGAATTACACCGGGCCAGTTTGTGATCCTTACGCGTTAATCAGGTGTTCGTCATGACAACGGCATTGAATACAATGCAGCCTGCGCGCCTGGCAATATTTATTGCCCTCGCGCTTGCTGGTGTCTCTCCCACACTGTATGCCAGTGAGACGTTTAATACGGAACTGGTAGAGCTGGATAATCCCGGAATGGGGAAAGCGGATTTATCTGCCTTTGAATCCGGCTCGCAGGCGCCCGGGACATACCACGTTGATATTATTCTTGACGATCGGCTGCTGGAAACGCGGGATATTCGTTTTATGGCAGTGAAGGATGCTAACGGCAGTGAAACGTTGCAGCCGTGCCTGAGTATCGGGCAGTTAAAAGCGTGGGGCGTGAAAACGGCGCTTTTCCCGCAGCTCGCCGCCGGGGAAAGTGAATGCGCCGATCTCAGGGCGATTCCACAGGCCAGCGCAGATTTTCAGTTTGGCGCCCAGCGTCTGGCGATTAGCATTCCACAGGCGGCTATAGACCTGCCAGCAAGAGGTTACGTTCCGCCGGATATGTGGGATGAAGGCATTACCGCGGTCATGCTCAACTACAGCCTGAGCGGGGCAAACAGCCGGGCAAGAAGCGGGGCAGGCACCCGCAGCGACAGCCAGTATGCAAACCTGCGGCCGGGGATCAACGTCGGTCCCTGGCGGTTACGCAACTACACCACCTGGTCCCGCGATGCGTCCGGCCAGGATAAGTGGGACAACGTCTATACCTGGATGCAGCGCGCGATTATTCCCCTGCAAGCCCAGCTTACGCTCGGAGACAGTTCCGCGTCTGCCGATGTCTTTGACAGCATGCCGTTTCGCGGCGTCCAGCTGGCGTCCGACGACGATATGCTGCCGGATTCCCTGAAAGGCTATGCGCCGGTGGTGCGCGGTATTGCGCGGACTAACGCGCAGGTCGTGGTGCGTCAGAATGGCTATCAAATCTACCAAAGCTATGTGGCACCGGGCGCGTTTGAGATCGCGGACATGTATCCCACCGGCGGCTCGGGCGATCTTGATGTGACGATCGTCGAAGCTGATGGCAGTGAGCAACATTTCACCCTGCCATACGCTTCGCTGCCGGTCCTGCAACGGGAGGGGCGCCTGAAATATGCCCTTACCGCCGGGCAGTATCGCTCGTATAACCGTAGCGTGGAGAAAACCCCCTTCGGGCAATTGACCGGAATTTACGGCCTCCCTCACGGTATTACGCTATATGGCGGCGTCCAGGGGGCAGATAAGTACCAGTCGGCGGCTCTGGGGGTGGGCAAGAACATGGGCGATCTCGGGGCTGTATCCGCAGACGTCACTCAGGGCTGGTCAACGCCGGAGCATGCCGTGAAAACAAACGGTCAGTCGTGGCGGGCCCGATACAGCAAGAATTTTATTAATACCGGGACGAACTTTTCGATTGCCGGGTATCGCTACTCGACCCGCGGCTATTACGGGATGCAGGACGTCCTCGATTCGTACGGCGACAGCAGCGCGCTTCAGGACAGGCGACGTAACCGTGCCGAGCTGACGATGAGCCAGACGCTGGGGGACAACCTGGGCGCGCTTACCCTCAGTGCGGCGCGGGAAGATTACTGGAATGACGGTAAGTCGATGGCTTCGTGGAGCGTCGGCTATAGCAACTACTGGCACAACATCAGCTATGGCCTGACATGGACCTACAGCAAAAATGTCCGCTCAGCGTCAGAAACCCGCGACAGCCAAAAAAACGCTGACCACGACCAGCTTCTGGCGTTCAACATCAGCATTCCGCTGGATAAATTTTTGCCGCAGACATGGGCTAACTATGGCATGAACGCCAGCGGGAATAACGGGACGACGCATAACGTCGGCCTGAACGGGGTAGCGCTCGAGAACCGTGCCCTGAGCTGGAACGTACAGCAGGGATACGGCACAGAGGGCGTGGGCTATACCGGCAATGTTAACGCGGACTACAAAGGCGCCTATGGCGAAGTCACGGCAGGTTATGGTTATGACAAAAACAGTGAACGCATGAATTACGGGCTGCAAGGCGGCATTCTCGCCCATGCTGATGGCATCACGCTTTCCCAGCCGCTGGGGGAGACCAGCGGCTTAATCAAAGCCCCTGGCGCCCACGATGTGGATATCCGCAATCAGCCCGGTGTACGGACAGATTTTCGCGGATATACGGTCGTGAGCAACCTTTCTGTCTACCGGAAAAACGATCTCACCCTCGACCCGGAAACGATGCCGGACGATGTCGAGCTGGAGATCAACACCCGCACGGTGACGCCGACGCGGGGAGCGGTGGTGAGAGCCGATTATCTGCCGAAGTCAGGTCGCCGGGTGCTGATGACCTTGACCGACAACGACCGCGCCGTTCCGTTTGGGGCGGTGGTCACCCTTGTGGGTGATGACAGCGGCAGTTTTATTGTCGGCGATCGCGGTCAGGTCTATTTAACCGGGATGCGCGAGCAGGGAACGTTAGTCGCTACATGGGGAAGTCAATCCAGTCAGCAATGCCGCGCTGATTTCACGCTGCCGAATCACTCAACGTACGGTGGGATCGCTGATATGCGCGCCACCTGCCGTCAGGAACGCTAACATGAAATGTCTTAACGCGATGTTGCTGCTCTGTTTGCTCGCGGCGGCAAATATGGCTCGGGCCGGTACCTGCACCACCATCACCCCACAGCTTTCAACCCTGTCCGTGGGGACGATCAACGTGCAGCGCGATGCGCCTGTCGGCACGGTGGTATTTTCCGGCGCGGCGTCAGCCACAGGCTCCTATCTTACCGGGTGTACGAATCCGCTGATGCTGGGATTCAGCCTGCGCTACAACGGCGCCACGTTGAGCAGCTACGGCAACCATGTTTACAACACGAACGTCAGCGGGATAGGGATACGCTTTTCTTCCAACGGCTTTTTTGAAAACCCGAGCAATACATTTTCCTACAATGCGCAGACCTCCTATGTGGACTGGTACGGCGGGAGGATTGAGCTGGTGGTGACGGGCCCGGTCTCATCGGGGGTATTAACCCCCGGGACGATCGGCGTCGTGGCGCTTCAGGGAAGCGATGGCCTCTACCGTGACGGTCTGACCACGCAGCTCACCTCCGGCACCATCAATGCGCTGGCGTGCACGGTGAATACGGCCCAGCTGACGTTTCCGATAGGGGATATTCCCGCCTCGGCGTTCGGCTCCACGGTGGGCACCACGCCGATGGGGGCACAGAACACGCAAAACCTGGGCTTAACCTGCGCCGCCGGAACCAATATTACGGTCTCGCTCAGTGGAATACAGAATCCGGACAGCGCCAATACCAGCGTGATGGCCTTAACCGGGCAGGGAAATGCCGGCACTGCGAAAGGGGTGGGGGTGCAGCTTATCTATAACGGTGCACCGCTGGTGATGAACAGCCGACTATTCTTGCGGCAGTCTGCCGGGGGGCAAGAGACGTTGCCATTAACGGCCCGGTATTACCAGACGTTAACCCGCGTGGAGTCAGGTTCAGCGAATGCCTCCGCCACCCTTAATGTGACCTACCAGTAGCAGGTAAGAAGATGAAAATAAGATGCAGGACACTGCTTTTACTTGCCTTACTCAGCGGGAAGGTATGCTCCGCTGATAGCGTCAACATCGGTGTGACGGGAAATATCGTTGCGTCGCCGTGCATATTTAATGGCGGCAGTAACAGCCTCGATGTCAACCTGGGCAATATTCAGGCAACCAATATGGCGACGCCGGGCTCAACATCGGATCCGGTGCCTTTCAGTCTGCTGTTTACCCAGTGCCCAACGGGAACGCAGAGTGTGACCGTCGCTTTCACCGGCAGCCCCGATCCCGAGGCGGGAGCGGACTATTTCATGAACAGCGGTTCGGCCACGCACGTGGCGATAGCCATGCGCGATGCCCAAACCGGCGCGCTTAAAGGAACAGGCACCAGTATGACCCAGACCATTGCCGCGGACAGAACCGCGACATTGGCTATGCTGGCCTCGGTAAAATCCATGCCGGGAGGCGCCACGCCGGGAAGCATCAGCGCGGTTGTGGTAATGACGATGCAGTACAACTAAATGCCGGTGATAAGCCTTTTTTAAAGACGTTGGTGTGAACTATGTTAAATATTCTGATTCAGGAAACGGATCTGTTTTTTCAGGCTGGGCTACAGAGCTTTTTCGACGATTTTTTTAAGCATAACTTTCATCGCTCCATCACATTTCACCTGGCGCTGACCAATGAAAACGTCAGCCAGGCCGATATTATTGTTCTTTCATTATGTCAGGGGGAAACGCTGACCTGTTTTCCGGAGTTACTGGCCCGGCAAAAAGGAATTGTGATAGGTCTCGTCGACGATGAGCTGCGTTTTTCGGCGCTGCCTTCCTGCTTTCAGGACATTATTTTTCTTCCGCGCCGGGCGTCGCTTGATCGTATTAGCGGCGTTCTGTTTATCGCGTGGTTCAGGACGCAATTACCAGGTTACACGTTGAATAAAAAGACCTGTTTCGACTGCCAGCATAAAGGGTTATCCCGGCAACAGATTCGTATTATGGTCAATTTTTACCGGGGGCTGTCGGTGGTGCAGACCGCGAACGCGTTGAAGATGAGCGAAAAAACGGTCTTTACCCATAAATATATGATGATGCAGAAATTTAATCTGCGAAGCGATTACGAGCTGATCGTACTGTTGAGAAGGCTGATGGAGAAAAAGAGCCGTCCGAACCTGCTTCGCGATTACCTGGAAAATAATTATGCACAACAGATAACGTAAAACAGCAGCGGATAGCGGGCCGGGCAGCGATAGCCGCCACCCGGCAATGCATTTAAACGTTAACCGCAGCGATCAAACGCGTCTTCATGGTCTGGTACGCGGAAGCCGCAAAATCCTCCGCCCAGCGCTGGTCCTCGATCGCCTCCAGCTGCACGGCGCAATATTTCGTTTCCGGCGTTCTGGAGATCGGGTCGAGATTATCCTGCGTCAGCTCATTACAGGCGCCAATCCACCACTGGTAGGTCATATAGATTGCTCCCGCATTGATGCGCTCGCTGATGCTGGCGCGGGTGATCACTTTACCCCGGCGTGAACGTACCCAGACCAGCTGGCCCTCGGCAATCCCCCGTTCATCCGCATCGGCCGGGTTCATTTGCACCCGGCCCGGCTCGTCGGCCAGGCTTTGCAGCGCCGCGCAGTTCCCGGTCATTGAGCGACAGGAGTAGTGACCCACTTCGCGCACCGTGCACAGTACCAGCGGGTAATCCGCATCCGGTGTCTCCGCCGGGGCGCGCCAGGGGGCGGCAAATAGCTGTCCTTTGCCAGTAGGGGTGTCGAACTGATTATCCTTGTACAGGTAGGGGGTGCCGGGATGATCGAGGGATGGGCAAGGCCACTGCACATGGCCCATCTCGCCCATTTTTTCGTAGGTCACGCCGTAGAAGAGGGGGCACAGCTCGCGCATTTCGTCCCAGATCTGCTGGTTATCCTCGTAATGCATGGGATAGCCCATCTCCGTGGCCAGCAGGCTGATGATCTCCCAGTCGCGCTTCACGTTGCCGCTGGCCTCAATGGCTTTGCCGAAACGCTGGAAGCCGCGATCGGCACAGGTGAACACGCCGGCGTGTTCTCCCCATGAGGTGGCAGGGAGCAGCACGTCAGCCACCTCTGCCGTTTTGGTCATAAAGATGTCCTGAACCACCACAAAATCGAGCGCCTCAAAGCCGCGGCGGACCAGCCCCAGATCGGCTTCTGTCTGAAGCGGATCTTCCCCCATGATGTAATACGCTTTGATCTTTCCTTCCAGCGCGAGATGCGGCACTTCGGTGATACGCGTCCCGACGCGATCGTCCATCCGGTTGACATTGATTTTCCACGCATCGGCAAATTTCAGTCTGACCGCCGGGTCAGTGACGTCCTGGTAGCCGGGGAACATATTGGGCAGAACGCCCATATCGCAGGCACCCTGAACGTTATTTTGCCCGCGAACCGGACCCACGCCGACGGCAGGGCGGCCCAGGTTGCCGGTCAGCAGCGCCAGGCTGGAGAGACCTTTCACCACATCGACCGCCTGACCAAACTGCGTGACGCCCATCCCCCACATCACCGTTGCTGAAGGCGCCGCTGCGAACATGCGCATTGCCTGACGAACATCCCGCGCGCGGATCCCCGTCAGATGTTCAACCTGCTCGGGTGCGTAATCTTTTACCGTCAGCCGGTACGCCTCAAGCCCTTCTGTAAAGCGGGCAACGTAGTTTTTGTCGTACAGTTCCTCTTCCAGCAGGACATAGCCAAAGGCATTGACCAGCGCCATGTTACTGCCATTTATTAGCTGAAGATGAAGATCGGCAATGCGTGCCGTTTCAATATGACGCGGATCGCAGACGATGATTTTAGCGCCATTTTCACGTGCTTTAAGCACACGTCGGGCGACGATGGGGTGAGAGTCGGCGCAGTTATAGCCGAATACCAGCAGGCATTTTGAGTTTTCAATATCGTTAATGGAATTGCTCATGGCGCCGTTGCCGAGGGTCTCCTGTAAACCGGCAACGGACGGACCGTGACAGACGCGGGCGCAGCAGTCGACGTTGTTAGTATTCAGCACCGCTCGGGCAAATTTTTGCATCACATAGTTGGTCTCATTGCCCGTTCCCCGTGAGGAACCCGTAGTCATAATGGACCGAGGGCCATACTGTTCTTTGGTGCTTTTAAGCCTGTGAGCGGTATAGCGAATGGCCTCTTCCCAGGTAACAGGGGTAAAGGCCTCGCCTTTGCTGTAGCGGATCATGGGCTGCGTCAGACGGGGGGTAAGCAGCCGTGTGTCGTTAAGAAAGTCCCAGCCGTAGAACCCTTTCAGGCAAAGCGTGCCCTGATTGGTTACGCCATCAGCGGCTTCGGCACGGATAATCCGGTTATTTTTAACGACGAGGTTTAGTTTGCAGCCTGCACCGCAGTAGGGGCAGACGCTGGCGATTTTTTTCATCAATAACAGACCTGTTAAGAAATGAAGCAATGTTTACTGGAAAGCCCAGTCCCTTAGCGGACTAAGCAGGATCCATGCCACATTCAGCGTTCTTGATTAACAGGGCGTTAGAGGAGAGAGGGTGTGTCATCGTCAGTCTGTTCGTCAGAATTGACGATGACACGCTATCCGTAGGGATGGGGGAGGCGTTAAAGATCGTCCATGGTGTAACCGACGACAATTTCCAGCGTCTTGCGGATCACATCCGCCTTAACGACATCGTCGGTGGATTCCAGCGCCTGGATTAGCCAGAGAATGATCGCTTTGTTGGTCAAATGACCTTCGGAAGCGAGAACACAACGGACCGCAGTCGAAAAAATGGCAGACTCTTCAGCAAAGCGATCGCCTGCGTGACGGAAATACTCCGACAACGCGCTATCTAAAAAGGCCGAGTGGTATTCGGGTTGAAGCTGAATATTTTGTCTCATTTGTTCTCACCGTAGCTGTAAAGTTGTAGTCAATGTATCTTTTTAGGATCGGACGGTTTTCCATTTCCAAATAACGGCACTACATTGTCTCGGTTATTTTTGAGAGATCCCTCTCTCTGTATTCGTCCTTGTGCGGTTCTGCGACCTTTAAAAGCGAGCGTACCAGAGCTGATTTCAGCTATCACTCGCGCTAATGTCTCCCGCCGCTGGGGATCCGTTTCATATGCTTGCATGTTACGCAGACGCTGAACCAATCCCTCGGTCGTCACGGGACCGCGCTCCTTCAAAAGTGAAAGAGCGGCTTCTCCAATAAGCTGGTCGATCAGTCTGTCCGCATCACTGCTGTTCATGACATTAACGTTCGAAGAGCAGGCCAAGAAGCATGTGATAATGATGTTCCTCTTCCGGGCCATTGGCCTTTTCAAGGCGACTCAACAGTTTTGTGCAGAGCGATTTGCGATTCAGATTTCGCCCGTCGCTAAGAATTTCAACAACAACCTGACCCAATGTTTCCTGTTGGGTTGGAAGCGCGGCTTTTTCGAAATACTGCGCAATCGCTGTTGCCGAGTCTGCGAGGTGTCCGTTCTGCTGCATGTTTCGCTCCTGTAAATTTTCGTAATCAGTAACGTTACATTTAAGGTATACATAATTTTCAAATCTGTACATTTAAAATGTACAATTTTTTAAAGATTTTATTATATATTTTATAAAATCATTATTTATCAAGTGCTTATTCTTATACGATTTACTGCGGGATTCACAAGATATATTGTACAATCCGAAGCGGCGTTGCAGAGTTGTACAAGCCCGTAAATGACGCAAAAAAGCCGTGTAAATCGTTGAGATGTAAATTATTTGTTGGGCAATTAATGTGCTATAACAGAGTTCTCCCCACGTGTTTTCGTGGTCACCCCCTCAATCTTCAGGATTAGCATGCTCACAACCATCATTTACCGCAGTCATATCTGCGAGGACGTTCCAGTTAAAGCGCTGGAAGACATGGTCGCTGCTGCAAATTGTAGAAATCGCCAGTTCGATGTTACGGGGATTTTGCTGTTTAACGGCACACACTTTTTTCAGTTACTTGAAGGGCCCGCTGATAACGTTAAGGAGATCTATGAGCTCATCTGCCGTGACCCACGGCATCACAACGTGGTCGAATTATTAAGCGATCACGGGCCTTCAAGACGTTTTGGCAACGTGGGTATGGAGCTCTTTGACCTTCGTCAGTACGATACCGACGAAGTGCTGCAACAGGTTCTTGATAAAGGCACAACCCGCTATCAGCTGACCTATAACGATCGCGCCCTGCAATTTTTCCGCACCTTCGTTGAGTCTACTGAAAAAGCCAACTACTTTGAGCTGCCTCCGGCTGACGCCTGGGAATTTGTCACCGAAAACACGCCGTTATCCACCCAGCCGACGGTAGTGGCAAAGGGCGCGGACTGTAGTTTTGCGTTTCAACCTATTGTCGATCCGTTTATGCAGCAGGTGGTTTCCTGGGAAGCCCTGATCCGCACGCCGTCCGGAGAGTCGCCGGAAAGCTATTTTGCCAACCTGTCGCGTGAGGCACTGTACGAATCGGATCTGAAGAGTAAGCAGGTGGCTTTGTCGATGGCCAGCGCGCTGGGCCTACAGACTCAAACGTTGTCCATCAATCTGCTGCCGATGACGCTGGTCAATGTTCCTGGCGCCGTCGATTTTTTACTGACGGCAATTGAGGCGAACGGTTTTGTGCCGGAGCAAATTGTGGTCGAGTTCACCGAGAGCGAGGCGATCTCGCGCTTTGAAGAGTTCACCAGCGCGGTCAGACAGCTTAAAAGCGCCGGGATCAGCGTGGCCATCGATCACTTTGGCGCGGGATTCGCCGGTCTGCAACTGCTGGCCCAGTTCCAGCCGGACAGAATCAAGATCAGCCGTGATTTGATTGCCAACGTACACAAGAGCGGCCCGCGTCAGGCTATTATTCAGGCGATCATTAAATGCTGTGCGTCTCTGGAAATTCTGTTCTGTGCGGTAGGCGTAGAGCTGGCTGAAGAGTGGATGTGGCTGGAATCTGCCGGGGTTTCTCAGTTCCAGGGACACCTTTTCGCCAGCCCGCGTCTGGGGGGCGTTCCGGCGATTGCCTGGCCTGATAAAAAGTACGATTTATAAAAACCTGTACGTAACTGTTAAGAGTAACCTGTACGTACGGCGAAATTTATACAACAATACATTAACGAGTGAGTGGTTCATTGAGCCATTCACTTGTCTCAGAACGAGGAGTTAGTTATACAAATGATTTGTACAATCTGATAAGGTTGGTTTGGTTAGGTATGGAAGTAATGTGCGTGAGGGAGTTAATGGCCTATTACAGTATCGGCGAAGTGGCCGAACGATGCGGTATCAACCCCGTTACGCTGCGTGCCTGGCAGCGCCGTTATGGATTGTTGAAGCCGCAGCGAAGCGAAGGGGGTCATCGTCAGTTTGACGATGAAGATATCCTGCGTATCGAAGAGATCAAGCGCCTGATGAAAACGGGTGTTTCGGTCGGTAAAGTAAAAGCGCTTCTTGAAAATACAGAAGTGATGACTCAGGGTAACTGGGCATCGTTTCAGGAAGAGATGTTAACCGTTCTGCGCTATGCCAGCCCGGCAAAACTGCGTGCCAAAATCGGCGAATTCCGCCGGGACCATGCGATGGATGTTCTGATAGATAACATCATCACCCCTGTGCGGCAGCGAATGAACCAGGACCAGAATACGGTGCGCCACATGGCGAGCCTGCTGGACGGTGTCCTGATTGAGTTTGCTGTTGCAAGCCTGGGTGAGTCGCGAAAAAAAGCAGGTAAGGATGCGCTGCTGATTGGGTGGGAGTGCGACGACCGTACGCATTTGTGGCTGGAAGCGGCCCGTCTTGCCTACAAAGGCTGGCATATCGACGTGCTGGCTGAGCCGATTGACTCTCCACGTCCTGAACTCTTCCCCGGGCAAAAAATCTTCGTCTGGACCGGTAAAGCGCCTACGCCTCGTCAACAGGAGCAGCTCGACCACTGGCGTGAACAGGGTTTCGCCGTTTCGTTCCATCACTGATGTTAAGGGGGCCAACGGTAAACCGCCAGTGCGGGATTTTGCCTTCTGGCGATACGACAGGGATATCCGCGAAGATGCATAGCATCAGTACCCCTGTCATATCGTCGGTTTATTCCATCATCAGGTTGTCTGAAATATTCATACTGGCCACGGATTCAACTTTCCACACGCCATCTTCCTTGACCATGCAGTCAATCACGGTGTGATCCCGCTTTTTGCCGAATGAGATATAAACCTGCATACAGGCGGCATCGTAATCCAGCGCCCGCGCACTGACGATGCCCCAGTCATCTTCATATCCCTGAGCCTTGATGAACATATCGACGTCAGGCACGTCATATTCATCTGGATCCAGCTTATCCATGGCTTTGAGTTTGCTGATAGTTTCGCGGGTTACATATGGCCTCAGCGCTTCATAGTTTTTCAGGGGCTCTTTCCCGATAATAATTTGCGAGATGTACCACTTATTAAACTGAAGGGCAGCGGATACCTCAGGGGGGAACTTCTGTGCAGCGGATGCGAGAGTGGGCAGAAGCAGGATCGCCAGAATTATTTTTTTCATGTCAGTCATGCCTGTAAATTGCATATGCTGGCTTTAATTCCCGGTATTCCTTTCCCGGATACATAGTTCGCTGAACAAAATCAGAGTACCAGACGCCGTTCCCACCATAGATGCAAGCGTGGCCATATGGGTGGTGCGCAGTGGGCTGGATCACCGCCACATCGCCCTCAACAGGCTCACCGTAAACCTGGTGGAAACCCGCCAGAATTAAATTGCTTTTCATATCCTTAGCATAATGTGTGTTCTGTAGATTAGCACCGCCGGCGCGAATGGATTTCGAAACAAATTCTGCACATCTTTTCTGGCTATACTGACCTGCATGCTGGCGAGCATGAACTGCGGCTTTATGGGCATTCCACATAATTTAATCCCTTATTGAATAAATGGTTAACAAGGGAAACATTACGCCGAAAAGGGATGAGTTTATGTAATTAATCATGATCGGAATTTAACCACTATCAGACTGATAAATAATGGTTAACTTTTCCATCAAACGTCTTTATGCGCGCCCAGGTAAGGCAAAAAAGGATTAAAAAGAACCTGTCTTAAGGGGGAGGCATACGTAAAAAATGTATATGGTGCCTGCGCGTACTTTAGCTATCTTAAAAATAGGTATTTCCAATACAATTTTTATCATTGCCCGTCACCTTACCGCCTTTCTTATGAAATGCATTATTTATCAATGCATTGAACAAATCTAACCATCCCATCCGCATCCCGTCACAGGGTCTATGCTTAATGAAAGTAGCCAAAAAGGGCGGTTTAGCCCAAAGCCCCTGCTCGCAGGGGGTTGAAGTGATAATCGTTATCACTAACATGGTGTTATGCCCTGGTGGCTTATCAGATGAGGTGGACCTATGGAACTGCATTCAGAAACCTTCAATCCGGCCGATTTTGCCTGGCGTGGTTTAACGCTGACGCCCGCGGCGGCGGCGCATATTCATGAGCTGGTGGCAAAAAATCCCGACATCCTCGGCGTACGCTTAGGCGTTAAGCAGACTGGCTGCGCGGGATTTGGCTACGTGCTGGACACCGTAACCGAACCTCAAAAGGACGATCTGGTCTTTGAAACCGACGGTGCAAAGTTATACGTCGCGCTACAGGCGATGCCGTTTATCGATGGAACCGAAGTCGACTACGTTCGGGAAGGTTTAAACCAGTTATTCAAATTTCATAACCCGAAAGCCCAGAACGAATGCGGCTGCGGCGAAAGCTTTGGGGTATAGGCGGTACTATGTCTCGTAATACTGAAGCAACGAGTGATGTAAACACCTGGAGCGGCGGACACCTCAACTATAAAGAGGGTTTCTTTACGCAGCTGCAAACCGATGAGCTGGCGAAAGGCATCAACGAAGAGGTCGTGCGCGCCATTTCGGCGAAACGTAACGAGCCGGAGTGGATGCTGGAGTTTCGTCTGAGCGCATTCCGCGCGTGGCTGGAGATGGAAGAACCCCACTGGCTGAAAGCGCATTACGATAAGCTGAACTATCAGGATTATAGCTACTACTCTGCGCCCTCCTGCGGCAGCTGTGATGACACCTGCGCCTCGCAACCCGGCGCGGTTCAGCAAACCGGCGCGGAGAACAGTTTCCTGAGCAAAGAAGTTGAAGAAGCGTTTAATCAGCTCGGCGTGCCCGTGCGCGAAGGCAAAGAGGTGGCGGTAGACGCCATTTTTGACTCCGTCTCGGTGGCAACCACCTACCGTGAAAAACTGGCGGAGCAGGGGATCATTTTCTGTTCCTTTGGTGAAGCCATTCACGATCACCCCGAGCTGGTGAAAAAGTATATTGGTACCGTGGTGCCGAGTAACGATAACTTCTTCGCGGCACTGAATGCGGCGGTGGCGTCAGACGGTACTTTTATCTACGTGCCGAAAGGCGTGCGCTGCCCGATGGAGCTCTCGACCTATTTCCGCATCAACGCGGAAAAAACCGGCCAGTTTGAACGCACCATCCTGGTGGCCGATGAAGGCAGCTACGTCAGCTATATCGAAGGGTGCTCCGCTCCTGTGCGTGACAGCTACCAGCTGCACGCGGCGGTGGTGGAGGTGATCATCCATAAAGATGCGGAAGTGAAGTACTCTACGGTACAGAACTGGTTCCCGGGCGACGGCAACACCGGTGGTATTCTGAACTTCGTCACCAAACGCGCGCTGTGCGAAGGCGAAAACAGCAAAATGTCCTGGACGCAGTCAGAAACCGGCTCCGCCATTACCTGGAAATACCCGAGCTGTATTCTGCGCGGCGACAACTCCATCGGTGAGTTTTACTCCGTGGCGCTGACCAGCGGTCATCAGCAGGCCGATACCGGCACCAAGATGATCCACATCGGTAAAAACACCAAATCGACCATCATCTCCAAAGGGATCTCTGCCGGTCACAGCCAGAACAGCTATCGCGGGCTGGTGAAAATCATGCCGACGGCAACCAACGCGCGTAACTTCACCCAGTGTGACTCCATGCTGATTGGCGCGGACTGCGGGGCGCATACCTTCCCGTATGTCGAATGCCGCAATAACAGCGCCCAGCTTGAGCATGAGGCAACTACGTCACGTATTGGTGAAGATCAGCTTTTCTACTGCCTGCAACGCGGGATCAGTGAAGAAGATGCGATTTCAATGATCGTTAACGGCTTCTGTAAGGACGTGTTCTCTGAACTGCCGCTGGAATTTGCCGTTGAAGCCCAGAAACTCCTCGCCATTAGTCTTGAACACAGCGTCGGTTAAGGAAAGCACATGTTAAGCATTAAAGATTTACAGGTTAGCGTGGAAGAGAAAGAGATCCTGCGTGGCCTCAATTTTGACGTCAAACCGGGTGAAGTTCACGCCATCATGGGGCCAAACGGCTCCGGGAAAAGTACGCTTTCAGCGACGCTGGCAGGACGCGAAGATTATGAAGTTACCAGCGGCTCCGTTGAGTTTAACGGCAAAGATCTGCTGGAGATGTCGCCGGAAGAGCGTGCCGGCGAGGGCATCTTTATGGCCTTCCAGTATCCGGTGGAAATTCCGGGCGTCAGCAACCAGTTCTTCCTGCAAACCGCGCTGAACGCGGTGCGCAAGTATCGCGGCCTTGAGGCGCTGGATCGCTTTGACTTCCAGGATCTGATGGAAGAAAAGATTAAGCTGCTGAAAATGCCGGAAGATCTGTTGACCCGCTCGGTAAACGTGGGTTTCTCCGGCGGTGAGAAGAAACGTAACGATATTCTGCAAATGGCGGTTCTGGAACCGGCGCTGTGCATTCTCGATGAGACCGATTCAGGGCTGGATATCGATGCCCTGAAGATCGTTGCCGACGGGGTGAACTCCCTGCGTGACGGCAACCGCTCATTTATCATCGTGACTCACTATCAGCGAATTCTGGATTACATCAAACCGGACTATGTCCACGTGCTTTACCAGGGACGCATTGTGAAATCCGGTGACTTTACGCTGGTTAAACAACTGGAGGAGCAGGGTTATGGCTGGCTTACCGAACAGCAGTAATGCACTTCAGCAGTGGCACCGGCTGTTTGAAGCGCAGGGTGGAGCGCGCTCTGAACAGGCTCAGCACCATCTCCAGCAGATGCTGCGTCTCGGTTTACCGACGCGTAAACATGAGAACTGGAAATATACCCCGCTGGATGGCCTGCTGAACGGCGAGTTTGTCACCCGTCTGGCGCAGGTCAGCCCCGATCAGCGCGACATGCTGGCGCTGAGCGTGGATGCCGTGCGTCTGGTGTTTGTCGACGGTCTGTTCCGTGCGGAGCTGAGCGACAGCGTGCAGGAGAGCGGGTTCGATATCGTCATTAACGATGAACGTCAGTCGCTGAACGCGCCCGTTCAGCCTGAAGTCTTCCTGCACCTGACAGAGAGCCTGTCGCAATCTGTCACCCATATTCGCGTTAAGCGTAACCAGCGCCCGGCGAAACCGCTGCTGCTGATGCATATCACCCAGGGCGTTGAGGGTGATGAGATTAACACCGCCCACTATCGCCACCATCTTGAGCTGGCAGAAGGGGCGGAGGCGACGGTGATCGAGCATTACGTCAGCCTTAACGACACCCGTCATTTTACCGGTTCGCGTCTGACGATGAACGTGGCGGCCAATGCCCAGCTGCACCACATCAAGCTGGCGTTTGAGAATCCGCTCAGTCACCACTTCGCCCACAACGATATTCTGCTGGGCCAGGATGCCGCGGCGTACAGCCACAGCTTCCTGCTTGGCGGCGCGGTGCTGCGCCATAATACCAGCACCCAGCTGAACGGTGAGAACACTACACTGCGTATTAACAGCCTGGCGATGCCGGTGAAGTCAGAAGTGTGCGACACGCGCACCTGGCTTGAGCATAACAAAGGCTACTGCAACAGCCGTCAGCTGCACAAAACCATCGTCAGCGATAAAGGACGTGCGGTGTTTAACGGCCTGATCAACGTGGCACAGCACGCCATCAAAACTGACGGGCAGATGACCAACAACAACCTCTTGCTGGGGCGTCTGGCAGAGGTGGACACCAAACCACAGCTGGAAATTTATGCGGACGACGTGAAATGCAGCCATGGCGCGACGGTCGGGCGTATTGACGATGAGCAGATGTTCTACCTGCGCTCGCGCGGGATAGACCAGCAGGCCGCGCAAAAGATGATTATTTACGCCTTTGCGGCTGAGCTGACGGAAGCGCTGCCCGATGGCGGACTTAAACAGCAGGTGCTGGCCCGTATCGGTCAGCGGCTGCCTGGAGGCGAAGCATGACATTTCCCGTAGAGAAAGTCCGGGCAGATTTTCCGGTACTGACCCGTGAAGTGAACGGTCTGCCGCTGGCCTATCTCGACAGTGCGGCCAGCGCGCAAAAACCAAATCAGGTGGTGGATGCGGAAGCCGAGTTTTACCGCCACGCTTATGCGGCGGTACATCGCGGGATCCACACCCTGAGCGCCGAGGCGACCCAGCGCATGGAAAACGTGCGCACGCAGGTTGCGGCCTTCCTCAACGCGCGTTCGCCGGAAGAGCTGGTATTCGTGCGCGGCACCACCGAAGGGATCAACCTGGTGGCTAACAGCTGGGGCAATGCGCAGGTGCACGCGGGGGATAACATCATCATCACCCAGATGGAGCACCACGCCAACATCGTGCCCTGGCAGATGCTCTGTGAGCGTGTGAGGGCGCAACTGCGGGTGATCCCCCTGAATGAAGACGGCACGCTCCAGCTGGAAAAGCTGGACGCCCTGCTGGACGACAGAACGCGGCTGGTGGCGGTGACCCACGTTTCAAACGTGCTGGGGACGGAAAATCCGGTGTCGCTGATCGTCGATAAAGCTCATCAGGTTGGTGCGAAAGTGTTGATTGATGGCGCCCAGGCGGTGATGCACCATGCGGTTGACGTTCAGGCTCTGGACTGCGATTTCTACGTCTTCTCCGGGCACAAGCTGTATGGCCCGACGGGCATTGGCGTGTTGTATGTGAAAGAGGACATTCTCCAGGCCATGCCGCCGTGGGAAGGGGGCGGGTCAATGATCGCCACCGTCAGCCTGACGGACGGCACAACCTACGCCCGTGCGCCCTGGCGCTTCGAGGCGGGTACGCCCAACACGGGCGGGATCATCGGGCTGGGCGCGGCCATTAGCTACGTCTCTGAAACGGGGCTGGCGGCGATTCAGGAGTACGAACAGCAGCTGATGCATTATGCCTTGCAGGAGCTGGCCAGCGTCCCGGAACTGACCTTATATGGCCCTGCTGACCGTCTGGGTGTGATAGCCTTCAACCTCGGCAAGCATCACGCCTATGATGTAGGCAGTTTCCTTGATAATTACGGCGTCGCCGTACGTACCGGGCATCACTGCGCGATGCCGCTGATGGCGTATTATCAGGTACCGGCTATGTGCCGCGCATCGCTGGTGATGTACAACACAACGGAAGAGGTCGACAGACTGGTGGCGGGACTAAAACGTATTCACCAGCTGCTTGGCTAACGGAGAGGCGAGAGATGGCAGATTTGCCGGACAGAGATAAATTGCTGCGCAACTTTGGGCGTTGCGCGAACTGGGAAGAGAAATACCTTTATATTATCGAGCTGGGCCAGCGCCTGCCGCCGCTCAGCGAAGAGGCGCATAACCCGGACAACATCATTCAGGGCTGCCAGAGCCAGGTCTGGATCCTGATGCAACAGACGGATGAAGGCGTAATTGAATTACAGGGTGACAGCGATGCCGCCATTGTGAAGGGGCTTATTGCCGTCGTATTTATTCTTTATCACCAGATGTCGGCGCAGGATATTGTCGCCTTTGACGTTCGCCCGTGGTTTGAAAAAATGGCCTTAACCCAACACCTCACCCCGTCCCGATCCCAGGGGCTGGAAGCGATGATCCGCGCCATACGCGCCAAAGCCGCAATCCTTAGCTAAACTGACAGAACAGCATTCATTCTGTTTCGCGAGGTGGTTTCCACCTCGCTGGTTTTTCAGCTTTCTGACGTTTGGTCAGTGAATAAGGAATCTCAGCATGAAGCGCGCATCTCTAATAACTCTATTACTCCTTGGTTCGCTCAGTGCTGTTAATTCAGCCTGGGCGGTTGATTATCCTTTACCGCCCGCAGGCAGCCGCCTGATTGGGCAAAACCAGACATACACCATTCAGGAAGGTGACAATAAACTTCAGTCTATCGCTCGTCGCTTTAATACCGCCGCACAGCTGATCCTTGAAACCAATAATACCATTGCTCCGGTGAACCCTGCGCCAGGAACGGTCATTACCATCCCTTCCCAGATGCTACTGCCGGACACCGAGCGTGAGGGCATTGTGGTGAATCTGGCGGAGCTGCGTCTTTACTTCTATCCGCCTGGCGAAAATATCGTGCAGGTCTATCCGCTGGGCATTGGTCAGCTTGGGCTGGAAACACCGGTCAGCACCACCCGTGTGAGTCAGAAAATCCCTAACCCTACCTGGACCCCCACTGCGGGCATCAGAGCGCGCTCACTGGCCCAGGGCATTAAACTGCCGCCTGTGGTACCCGCAGGGCCAAATAACCCGCTGGGGCGCTTTGCGCTTCGTCTGGGTATCGGGAATGGGGAATATCTTATTCACGGCACCAGCGCGCCGGACAGCGTAGGGTTGCGGGTCAGCTCGGGTTGTATGCGAATGAATGCGCCGGATATCAAAGCGTTGTTTGAGCAAGTGCGCGTCGGCACGCGGGTGCAGATCATCAATGAGCCGGTGAAGTTCTCCGTCGAGCCGGACGGCAAACGTTATATCGAGGTGCACAGGCCGCTGGCGCAGGCTGAGGGCGAAAACCCACAGACGGTGCCGTTCACGCACTCGGCGGCGTTCACCGCCTTTGCAGCGGAGTCAGGTAGCGATAAAACGCAAATCGACAAGGCCCTGGCGCGCAGAGCGGGGATCCCGGTTGCCGTGTCAGCAGGCAGTGGTTCTTCAGCCAGCAATTCTGTCCTGTCGGTACAGAACAGTCGTGTCTCAGCGGCGGTGGCGGAAGGCGAGGGAGAGAAAGCGCTTCAGTAGAGGTTTGACGAAGGCAAAAAAAATGGCGCACAATGTGCGCCATTTTATTAACAGGTACTATTACTTACGGTATTTAGTAGCCTGGTTGTCCAGACGCTGGTTAGCGCGAGCTGCGTCGTCTTTAGCAGCCTGAACGTCGGAACGCATTGCGTTCACGTCGTTGCTCAGCTGGTCAACTTTAGCGTTCAGAGTCTGAACGTCAGAAGACAGCTGATCGATTTTAGCGTTGCTGGAGCAACCTGCCAGCAGAGTAGAACCCAGGATTACCGCGCCCAGTACCAGTTTAGTACGATTCATTATTAATACCCTCTAGATTGAGTTAATCTCCATGTAGCGTTACAAGTATTACACAAAGTTTTTTGGGTTGAGAATATTTTTTTGATGGGATTACGCCTATTTTTGATCGTTCGCTCAAAGAAGCAACGAAATCGGCAATTTTGACGAAAAAGCTATGTTAAAAAAGGCATTTTTCATCGGATTCATCTTAGATAAATCGCGATTAAATAGAAAAACCCGATTTGCTTTTTGAATAGTTCTGGTTAAAGGCGGGAATAAAAAAAGCGCCCCGAAGGACGCTTTTTAACAAAACAATAATTTGTTCGTGAAATATTACAGCACGTGGACAGATGCAGTGTTGGTGGTGCCGCTTGGAACCAGCGCGCCAGAAACCATAACCACCACGTCGCCTTTCTGGGCCAGGCCACAATCAACCAGTTCCAGAGCCACTTCTTTACCCAGACGATAGAAATCATCGGTAGAGGCAATCTCTTTCACCAGGTGTGGGATCACACCTTTGCTCAGCACCAGCTGACGCGCGGTAGTTTCGTTGGTGGTCAGCGCCAGAATGGTCGCATCCGGGAAATATTTACGCACGGCACGCGCAGATTTACCACCCTGGGTCGCCACGACAATCAGTGGGGCTTCCAGTTTCTCAGCGGTTTCTACCGCACCACGGCACACGGCTTCGGTGATGCGCAGTTTACGGCTGTCATTGTTGTAATCCAGACGGCTTTTCATCACGCGGTCGGTACGCTCACAGATGGTCGCCATGATGCCGACCGCTTCCAGAGGGTATTTCCCTTTTGCAGATTCGCCAGACAGCATAACGGCATCGGTACCGTCAAGGATGGCGTTTGCTACGTCGCCTGCTTCAGCGCGGGTAGGGCGTGGGTTTTTGATCATGGAGTCCAGCATCTGCGTTGCGGTGATAACCACTTTACGCGCGCGAACACATTTCTCGATCATCATCTTCTGCGCGAAGATCACTTCTTCAACCGGGATTTCAACGCCCAGGTCGCCACGCGCTACCATGATACCGTCAGACGCTTCGAGGATTTCGTCGAAGTTGTTCAGGCCTTCCTGGTTTTCGATCTTGGAGATGATCTGAATGTTCTCGCCGCCGTGCGCTTTCAGGTGCTCACGGATCTCAACCACGTCAGAACGTTTACGGATAAAGGAGGCAGCAACGAAGTCCACGCCTTGTTCGCAGCCGAAGATCAGGTCTTGTTTGTCTTTTTCAGCCAGCGCTGGCAGAGCAATGGACACACCCGGCAGGTTAACGCCTTTGTTTTCGCCCAGATCGCCGTTGTTCAGCACTTTACAGATAACCTTGTTACCTTCGATCGCGGTCACTTCCATGCCGATCAGGCCGTCATCCACCAGCACGGTGTTGCCAACGGACAGATCGCTGGTGAAGCCTTCGTAGGTCACGGCAACGATTTCGTTATTACCTACAACGGATTTGTCGGTGGTGAAGGTGAAGGTCTGGCCCGCTTTCAGGGAAACGTCGTTACCGCCTTCCAGTTTGATGGTGCGGATTTCAGGACCTTTGGTGTCGAGCAGGATTGCCGCTTTTTTCCCGGTCTTGCTCATCACGTTGCGCAAGTTCTGGATACGCTGACCGTGTTCAGCATAGTCGCCGTGGGAGAAGTTCAGACGCATCACGTTCATGCCGGCATCCAGCATTTTGCTCAGCATCTCTTCGGATTCGGTTTTCGGGCCGATAGTACAAACAATTTTCGTCTTTTTCATGACAGTCTTAGTCTTTAAGTTGGGAAGGATATGGAAATCTCGCTCCGGGGGCGCACCGCCGCGGAGTCAAACCTGTGTTGCGAAAGAGTATATGACACGCACTAAGAATAGGTGACATCAAATGAGCGTGCAGAAGAAAGTGTGCCTGAGTGCCAGCCCAACGAAGTAGAGGAGAAGTTGTACGTTGTTTTTTGTATTCCAAGCGCTGAAACCATTCACCAGGGATTTGGCGCGCATTATACGCTGATTTACAGTAAAAAGGAAAATGGAAACAGCGTTTCAAAACAATCTGTGCAGATTCACATAAGTTTGTTATCAAGGCGTTAAGGTCTAATGTCATCTTATGACGGCAGGCGCAACGCCCGCCGTTTTTTGCTCACTTTTCCAGCGCCTGCTGAAGGTCGGCGATCAGATCCTTCGCATCCTCAATCCCCACCGACAGGCGGATAAGCTGCGGCACAATACCGTTTGCAAGACGCTGCGCCAGTGGTATGGAGGCGTGGGTCATGCTGTAGGGCTGGCTCACCAGACTCTCCACACCGCCCAGACTTTCCGCCAGGGTAAAGAGCGTAAGATGACGGATCACCTCTGTCGCGCGTTGCGCATCGCCTTTAATCACAACGGAGATCATGCCGCCCGGCAGCGCCATTTGTCTGCGTGCCAGCGCATACTGGGGATGTGACGCCAGCCCGGGATAGAACACGCGGTCTACCTGCGGATGCTGCTCCAGCCATTGCGCAATTGCCAGTGCGTTGGCGCTGTGCTTCTCAACGCGCAGTGAGAGGGTGCGAATCCCCCGCAGCGTCAGGAAACTGCTGAACGGATCCAGAACGCCGCCAACCGCGTTTTGCAGATAGCCCAGACGCTCCGCGAGATCCTTATTTGCCCCGACAACAGCCAGCCCGGCAACCACGTCTGAATGACCATTGAGATATTTAGTGGCGGAGTGGACCACTATGTCGAACCCCGCCTCCAGCGGCCGGTGAATGACCGGGGAGGCGAAGGTATTATCCGCCACGCTGATCGCATTATGGCGCCGGGCAATGTCCGCGATGGCCTCCAGGTCGGCCAGTTTCAGCAGCGGGTTCGTCGGCGTTTCCACCCAGATCATGCGGGTGTCCGGGCGAATGGCGGCCTCAAGTCCGGCTACATCGTCCGGCTTAACCCAGCTCACCTGTAACCCGGTGCTGCGTTTGCGCACGTTTTCGATCAGGCGATACGTACCGCCATACACGTCGTCAATGGCGACGATATGGCTGTCTTTATCCAGCAGTTCGAGCACGGTGGAAATGGCCGCCAGCCCTGACGCGAAAGCGTACCCTCGCGTGCCGCCTTCCAGTTCGGCGATGGCGGTCTCCAGCGCGTGGCGGGTTGGATTGCCGCTCCGGGAGTATTCGTAGCCGGTATGTTCACCCGGTGCCGGTTGCGCAAACGTCGACGTGGCGTAAATTGGCGGCATCACGGCGCCGTGCGGGTCGTGATACTCACCGCTGTGAACGCTGAGGGTGGCCAGGTTTTTCATCTTTTGCTCCTTTTATTTTGTCAGGCGGTTACGCCAGGCGGTGAGTACGTCACTGCGTGTGATCAGACCCAGAAAGCGATCTTCGTCATAAATAATCGCCACCAGGCCACGGTCAAAGATGGCGTACAGGGCGCTCTCCGGGGCCTGCTTATCCAGATATTCGACCTGACGCGTCATGGCTGCCGTCACGGGGAGTGAGAAGCGATCGGCATCTCCCCCGATGTGTCGCAGCAGGTCCCACTCGTCAATGATGCCGACGACCTTGTCGTTATCGAGCACCGGCAGCTGGGAGATGTCGTACAGGCGCATGCGGGCCAGCACGGTGGAAAGCGTGTCGTCCGGGGCGGCAGTCACCGTCGCGCCTTCATCGTGGCGCAGGGCAATATAGTCCGAGAGATCGCCTGCCTGCGGACGCGAAATCAGCCCCTGCTGGCGCATCCAGTCGTCGTTGAACATCTTCGAGAGGTATTTATTGCCGCTGTCGCAGGCGAAGGTGACCACACGTTTTGGCGTAGTCTGCGCCTGGCAATATTTCAGCGCCGCCGCCAGCAGCGTGCCGGTGGAGGAGCCTGCCAGGATCCCTTCCGTTTTTAGCAGATCGCGGGCGGTGGTGAACGCCTCGCGATCGGTAATGCGCCAGGCGCGGTTAACCCCTTCGATGTGCGCCAGCGGAGGGATAAAGTCTTCGCCAATCCCCTCAACCAGCCACGATCCGGCATCGTGATGGCGTCCGTTTTCAACCTGGTCCGCCAGCACCGACCCGGCCGGATCGGCAAGCACAAATTCCGTCTGCGGCGAATGTTCTGCAAACCACGCCTGTAAGCCACCCAGCGTACCGCCGGACCCCACGCCGACGACGATGGCATCGATCTGGCCGTCAAGCTGTTCAAACAGTTCCGGTGCGGTAGTGGTGCGGTGCGCTAGCGGATTGGCCGCGTTATTGAACTGATCAATATAAAACGCGCCTGGCAGTTCGTTCGCCAGCCGCCGGGCATAATCCTGGTAGTAGGCCGGATGCCCTTTATTCACATCTGAACGGGTCAGCACGACATGCGCCCCTAACGCGCGCAGGTGGAAAATCTTCTCGCGGCTCATTTTGTCCGGCACCACCAGGATCAGCGAGTAGCCCTTCTGCGCCGCAATCAACGCCAGCCCCAGGCCGGTGTTCCCCGCCGTGGCTTCAATAATGGTGCCGCCGGGTCGTAGCTGGCCCGTACGCTCGGCTTCATTAATCATCGACAACGCGACGCGGTCTTTAATCGAGCCGCCGGGATTCTGGTTTTCCAGCTTCAGAAACAGCGAGCAGGGGCCGGTGTCCAGCTTGTGCAACTGGATGAGCGGCGTACGGCCAATCAGTTCGGTGACGGAGTGGTAAAGCGTCATGGTCATGTCCTGTGAAGAGGTGATGACCGGATGATAGAACCATGAAATTTTCTCAATAAAGAACCTTTCACTGAGTTTTAGAACGGAAAGGAATAATCCTTGTGTTTTCAGATGGAAAGACAGCAAGACGTAAAGTTGTCCGGATGTGAGGATGGCTATATCCGCATAAAGTGCTGCAAAATTAGCCGATTTCGTCGGGTGAGTAAGACCTGATATGCAAATGGCAGATAATTATTGCTGATATTCATCTAAATGCTTTTCACCCGCCAGTTCGCTGCTTATTCCTGAGCATTATAAGAAATTCTTTTTTGGTCATTTAAAAGCTGATAACGGCTGTTTACTATCTTTTGGACATCCATACTGCTAAACCGCTATAAGCGAAACGGATAACGAATAAGAATGATTGTACTCAGCAATATTTCGAAGGTTTTTGACAACGGGAAACAGGCGCTGACAGCCGTTGATAACGTCAACCTGACGATAGAGCAGGGACAGATTTACGGGATCATCGGTTACAGCGGGGCCGGGAAAAGTACGCTGATCCGTCTGCTAAACGGTCTGGAAAAGCCCAGCGCCGGCAGCGTCACCATTAACGGTCAGGATATCTCCGCCGCTAAGGGAGAAGCGCTGCGTCAGGCACGCCTGAAAATCAGCATGGTGTTCCAGCACTTTAATCTGCTCTGGTCGCGCACGGTGAAGGAAAACATCGCCTTTTCAATGCAAATTGCCGGTGTGCCAAAAGCGCAAATTCAGGCTCGCGTTGCCGAGCTGGTGGAGCTGGTCGGCCTGAAGGGGCGCGAGAATGCCTACCCATCCCAGCTGAGCGGCGGGCAAAAACAACGTGTGGGCATTGCCCGCGCGCTGGCCAATCATCCGGACGTACTGCTGTGTGACGAAGCCACCTCGGCGCTGGATCCGCAGACCACCGATCAGATCCTCGATCTGCTCCTGGACATTAACCGTCGCTTTAACCTGACCATCGTACTCATTACGCATGAGATGCACGTGGTGCGCAAAATCTGCGACCGCGTGGCGGTGATGGAAAACGGCAAGGTGGTGGAAGAGGGGGACGTGCTGAGCGTGTTTACGCATCCGCAGCAGCCGATCACCCGGCAGTTTGTCCGCCAGGTGAGCCAGTACGCGGAGGAAGAGACCTTCAATACCGAACTGGCAAACGATCTGGAAGGCACGGTGATCAGGCTGACCTTCACCGGGCACAGCACGCACAGGCCGATCGTCGGTGAACTGACCCTGCGCTACGGCCTGCCGTTTAACATCCTGCACGGCAAAATGACGCAAACCGCCCACGGTGTTTTCGGGCAGCTCTGGGTGCACGTGGTGGCATCGGACGAACAACTGAACAATATCCTCGCCGACCTGAAGCAAAGCGATATTGAAGGCGAGGTAATCAAGCATGGCTGAAGAACTCTTTCCGCACCTGAAGTGGGATCAGCTTTGGGCTGCAACCCAGGAGACGCTTTACATGACCGCGCTTTCCGGCGTGGCGACGTTTGTCCTGGGGATCGCGCTCGGTCTGGCGCTGTTTTTAACCGCCCGCGGCGGGTTATTCCACAACCGCACGGTCTACAGCGTGATGTCGATTGTGGTGAACGTGTTCCGCTCGATTCCGTTCATCATTCTCATCGTTCTGCTGATCCCGTTCACCAAGACCGTTGTGGGGACCATTCTCGGCGCTAACGCTGCGCTGCCCGCCCTGATTGTGGGCGCGGCGCCGTTCTACGCCCGTCTGGTCGAGATTGCCTTGCGAGAAGTAGACAAAGGAGTCATTGAGGCCACGCGTTCGATGGGCGCGCGGCTGAGCACGTTAGTGTTTCGGGTTTTATTGCCGGAATCTTCACCCGCACTGGTTTCAGGTATGACGGTGACGCTGATTGCGCTGGTGAGCTACAGCGCAATGGCAGGGGTGATAGGTGCCGGCGGTTTGGGAAATCTGGCTTATCTGGAAGGATTCCAGCGCAACCATGGTGACGTCACGCTGGTGGCAACGGTGACCATTCTGATCATCGTGTTCATTATCCAGTTCTGCGGCGATGCCATTACTTCACTGTTAGATAAACGCTAATAAATACACACAGGAACCACATCATGAAAAAGACACTGACACTGATCGCCGCCGCAACCCTGAGTGCCCTGAGCTTTGCCTCCTGGGCGGACACGCTCACCGTGGGGGCGTCCAACACCCCGCACGCGGAAATTCTGGAGCAGGCTAAGCCGATTCTGGCGAAGCAGGGGATCGATCTGGAGATTAAACCGTTCCAGGATTACATTCTGCCAAACACGGCGCTGGCGGGGCATGACATTGACGCCAACTATTTCCAGCACATCCCTTACCTGAACAGCGTCCTGAAAGATCATGCGGGCGATAAGGATTATGATTTTGTCAGTGCGGGCGCAATCCACATTGAGCCGATCGGTATCTATTCGAAAAAATACAAATCGCTGAAGGATCTGCCGGAAGGCGGCAAAATCATCATGCGTGATGCGGTTTCCGAGGAAGGGCGTATTCTCTCCATCTTCGAAAAAGAGGGCGTGATCAAGCTGAAGCCAGGCATCGATAAAGTGACCGCGCGCATCAGCGATATCGTGGAGAACCCGAAAAAGCTGCAATTCACCCCTAACGTCGAGGCATCTCTGCTGCCGCAGATGTACAACAACGACGAAGGTGCTGCGGTGGTGATCAACGCCAACTACGCAATTGATGCCGGTCTGGATCCGGTGCACGATCCAATTGCGGTTGAAAGCGGTGAGAATAACCCGTACGCCAACATCATTACCGTTCATCGCGGTGACGAGAAGAAGAAGGATATCGTCGCGCTGGTGAACGTGCTGCACTCCAAAGAGATCCAGGACTGGATCCGCACCAAATACAAAGGCGCGGTCATCCCGGTAAACAACTAATCTCCTGATTTTCCAGACGAAGCCCGGCGAACTACACGCCGGGCTTCTTTTTTGTATCCAGCCGACGAATGATTTAAGCTGACGGTTTAGGGCAACGGAGTGATGGCAATGGGCAATGTGACCAAAGACGAAGCGCTTTACCAGGAGATGTGTCGGGTGGTAGGCAAGGTCGTTCTCGAAATGCGTGATTTAGGGCAGGAGCCGAAACATATTGTCATTGCGGGCGTTCTGCGTACCGCGCTGGCGAACCAGCGCGTTAAGCGCAGTGAGTTGACCACCAAAGCGATGGAAACGGTGGTTAAAGCGCTGGCCGGCTGACGCGCCAGCGCTTCGCGAGCAGCTCAAGCGAGCAGCAGAGCAGGTAATAGATTACACCCGTGAAGATAAAAATGGCCGCCGGGTAAATTTGCACCCGGTTGTTGATCTGTCCCGCCACCGTGGTCAGTTCAGGAACGTTCACGATAAACGCCAGCGACGTATCCTTCAGCAGGCTGATAAAAATCCCCACCAGCGACGGCAGAATATTTCTCAGCGCCTGCGGCAGCAGCACGCGCCACAGCGTTTGCTGCGTACTGAACCCTTGAGAAAGCGCGGCCTCATTCTGGCCCGACGGCAGAGCTCTCAGTCCGGCTAACACCGAATGCATCACCGCAGCCGCGGTAAACCAGGCCAGCGCCAGCGTGACGGTCGTCGCGCCCGGGAGATCCCTGCCGGTTATCAGTGGCAGCAGATACCACATCCAGAATATCACGAAGATCAGGGGGATCCCGCGAATCAACTCTGCCCACGCAAACAGCGCACTGCGCACCACGCCGGGATAGCGCCAGGCGACGCAAGCCAGCACAATCCCGCCGGGCAGGGCAAGCGCGGCGGCGCCTGCGGCCATCAGCAGTGAGAGCAGTACGCCGCCGGGTTCTCCCGCAGCCGCACGTCCCCAAAGCAGATAATCCAGGTTTTCGACAATAACGTTAAATCCGGGGATCATGATATTTCCTCCCTGAATGGGGGCCGAGGCGCACCAGCACGCTTCCCGTCACCATCCCGGTAAGCAAGTAGAGCACCGTACCGACGGTGAAGGCTTCCAGTGCATGGGCGTTGTAACTTTCTATCTGGCGGACCTGGTAGGTCAGTTCGGCGAAGCCAATCCCGCTCGCGAGCGAGGAGAGCTTCATCAGGTTAAGGTACTGGCCGACGACGGGCTGCCACGCGTTAGCGAGCCCCTGTGGCAGAAGAATGTAGCGAAACAGACGCCATGAGGAAAATCCCTGAGCGAGCGCCGCCTCCCGTTGCCCGGCAGGTACGGAACGCAGCCCCGATTCCACTTCTTCAATTAAAAACGCCGAGGTAAAGACGCCTAACCCCCAGGCGGAGCATAAAAACTCTGGCGTAAACCACCAGACGTCACCGGGTAAAATGGACCAGCTGTGGTCTGCGTTCACCGCGTCACGCAGCCCCTGCGGCAACCCGTTCCAGGCGGCGAAATACCAGAACAGCAGCTGTACCAGCAGCGGCGTATTGCGAAACAGCGATACCCAGCCGCTGACGATCAATATCCCGAAACTTCCCCCGGAAAGCCGCAAAAGCATAAAGAACAAGGCGAGCAGGCTGGCCAGCATAATCCCCGCCAGCGTCACCCACAGAGTGGTGAGAAATCCGGAGAGGATCCAGTGCAGGGGCTGTCCGGCCAGCACCCCCTGCCAGTCCAGAGCGGGCATTACAGTTGCTCCTGATGCAGCGGATCCAGCACTTTTTGCAGGAAACGCCTCGCACGGGGATGCGACGGTTGATTGAAAAATTGCGCCGGGGGCGCGGTTTCCAGAATTTTTCCGCCGTCGATAAAGACGATTCGATCGGCAATTTCCCGGGCGAACTGCATCTCATGGGTAACGACAATCATAGTGATCCCGCTGTGGGCGAGGGTTTTCATCACAAACAGCACTTCGCCAATCATTTCCGGGTCGAGTGCCGACGTCGGCTCGTCAAAGAGAATGATTTGCGGCGACGAGGCCAGAGCACGGGCAATCGCCACGCGCTGCTGCTGTCCGCCGGAAAGTTCAGCGGGGAAGCGGTGCGCCTTCTCCAGCATGCCGACCTTCTCCAGCAGCGCCAGCGCGCGCTCCTGGGCGGGCAGGGGTTTCCAGCCGTGAACGTGCTCCAGTGCCAGGGTGATGTTCTGACTGGCGGTAAGGTGGGCATAGAGATTGAACTGCTGGAACACAAACCCGACGCGGCTGCGTAACTGACGTAGCCTGCTGCCGGAAAGCTGTCCGGTCGGCTTGTGGTCGATCAGAATCTCCCCGCCGCTCAGGCTCTCAAGCTGGTTGATAAGCCGAATCAGGGTCGATTTTCCGGAACCCGAAGGGCCGAGAATGGCAACCACTTCACCCGGCATGATGGTGAGGTTAATGTCGGTTAAAACCGGATGGTCGCCGTAGCGTTTGTCCACATGGCGAAACTCAACGCTGGCCTGTTCCAGACGTGAAAAATCCGCGGCATTGGCCGCGGAGCGTGAAAATAAACCTGAGAGCATATTACCGGGCTTCTATTTTAAAGTTACGAGGCTGTGGAGCTGGGGTGCCTGGACCGAACCAGACGTCATAGATTTTTGCCGCCTGGCCGTTTTTCTCCAGGGTTACCAGCTCATCGTTAACGGCTTTCAGCAGCGCCGTTTCACCCTTTTTCACCCCCACGCCAATCTCTTCTTTACTGAGCAGGTCGGGCAGGATTTTGAAGTCGGCTTTATCCGGCGCCTGCGCCAGCAGACCGGCCAGAATGGTGCTGTCCTGGGTAATGGCCTGCACGTTGCCATTGCGCAGTGCCGTCAGCGCCAGCGGAATATCATCATAAGAGAGGACGCGGGACTGCGGAAAACGCTGGTGCAGCGCCTGTTCACCCGTCGTACCTTTTACGGCGCCAATGCGTGCCCGGCTATAGTCATCAAGCTTGTCCGGTGATTTTGCCGGAACCAGGAACTGCTGGCCGGTGACAAAGTAAGGCGTTGAGAAATCAATGACCTGTGCGCGTTCCGGAGTGATCGTGATATCCGCCACGATGAGATCCGCTTTTCCGGACTGTAGCAGCGGAATACGGTTAGCCGGATTGGTGGCGACCAGTTCAAGCTTTACGCCGAGCGATTTCGCCAGCGCTTTGGCGAAGTCCACGTCGTAACCCACTATCTCATGCGTTTTGGCATCAATCGAGCCAAAGGGTGGATTGGCATCAAACGTGGCCACTTTCACCACGCCTGCTGCCTTGATATCCGCCAGCCGATCGGCCTGCGCCTGCGCTGAAACCAGGCCCCAGGCTGCCACTAATCCCAGAACCTGCGCCCGTTTTTTAAACCCTTTCATTTTTGCAGCCATAGTCATACGCCATCCCGTTGTTTTTGTTTTACCCCGTTACGCTCCCATAAGGGAAAGCTATCGCCAAATAAGAAATCGTTCTTTGCTATGAGAAAAAAAGCATGAGTGAACAAGGTGTTAAAGAAGAGAGCAGACGGCGGGGCGCTATTTGCAGATCCTGCACATCGACAGTGGATTTTGATATTTCCCCCGGGCGCAATTTGGGTGTTTAACTGAGGACAGGTTAAGCGAGAAGGGTAATGACGATGAAAAAATGGATAAGCACGTTACGGCGGTTATTTGCGCCCCGACCAATGAATGCGGAGAACAGCGCGCAACGTGTTCTTGAGTCAATACTACCTGTCGCCAGCCTGTATGGCGTGGACGTAGCCAACATCGACCCGGAGTGGTTCCATGATAAAACGTCACGCTGAACTGCGCCGGACGCGCGAAATGTACTGGAATGAGCTGTGCGTGGTGTCTGTAAAGCGAGGATGAAGGGAAAAATACCCAGGCTAATCCTCGGTAAATGATGGCCGTTTTGTTACCACTATCTCCTTTCACAGATGGAGATAATAATGAAACGGACAGTATTAACCCCCGCGCTTTCTGCCTCCGCACTTCTGCTTACCATGCAGGCGGTACACGCTGGTCCACAGGCGCATGTTGTATGCAGTTATTCCCACACCCTCGGCGATGATGCCATTATGATGTTCGGCATGCCCAATGAGGCTATGCTGCACGATTTTTTTGGTAACGTGCACGCGGATGCTTACTCCAGCCGTGAATCTCTGCGTACCCAGGAAAAGACCACCTGCGATAACAAAGCAGACAGCTCGGCCTACTGGGCTCCGTCGCTAAAATTGCCGGACGGAACGGTAGTCAAACCCGCCTATCAAAAAACCTATTATCAGGCATCGAACGTTGACGCCTGGCCGCTTCATCCGTTTCCGCCGGGGCTGTCGCTGCTGGCGGGCGATCATCATGGCACCGCGCCAAATCCGCATATCACCTTTTTATGCGCCAATGGTAAGGGCTATACCACCAGAACGGGTGAAGTCTGCGGCTTACGCAAGGCGAAGGATGCCGTGCAGTTTAATATCGGCATTCAGTTCCCGAACTGCTGGGACGGGGTCAACCTGAAGCCCGCCCACGGCCTGGCTAACGCCACCTACGATACGAAAGGACAGTGTCCGTCCGCCTTCCCGGTGAAGATCCCGACGGTGAACATGAATATTGCGTACGTGCTTCCGACAATTAGCTCTCTGGATACCAGCAAAGTCCAGCTTTCCCTCGACCCCATCATGCATGGCAGTGAGCGTGAAGAGCGGTGGGGGAGCCTGTATACGGCGCATGCTGACTTCATGAACGGCTGGACGGAAGATGCCGCGCGATTTATGACCGACCTGTGCATGAACCGGGGAATGGATTGCGGCACCACCGTGCCGTATGGTTATTCAAAAGCGAAGGCTAACGTCTGGCTCAGCAGCATGGAACCGGCACTTTCACAGCCCGATCCCCAGGTCTTACTGGTGCAGGATAACTGGAAGAACGGTGGACGCACGAAAAACAGCGAAACATTGTCGCTGGTGAAGTTCAACATCCCTCCGCTGCCTGTCGGACAGGATCCTGCCAAGTTTAAATACCGCGTGAGAATTTATGGCGGGAAAGTGGAAACTGACGGCGCGGATCAAATCTTCTTCTATCCGGCGAGTAACGACTGGGAACCGGCCACCGTGAGCTGGCAGTCACGACCGTCCTGCAACTATCGCTCGGATGCGGTGGTGTACCTGAACCAATCCCGGGAATACCGGATGGTGGACGTGGATAAAGCGGTGCGCAAGGCGCTGGCAGAAGGGAAAACCGACATTTCGTGGTATATCGGCGGCGATCGTCAGGGAAATCACTATCAGTTTGAGACGGGGTCATCTCCCCAAAGCCTGATCCTGATGCTGACCGGGTTTAGCAAAACGCCGGAGATCTGATAGCGGGTAGCAAAAGGCATTCATAAAAAAAAGCACCGGGGAGCCCGGTGCTTTTTCTTCAGATCTTGCAGGCATCGCCGCAGTCGTCATCGGCGACAATCGCCTGAGCTTTTTTATCCGCATCGTCGAGACGTTCAGCGTTGCGCTCTTCTGCTTCATCCAGCCCGTTAAAGACTAAGTTATCGAGATCAATTTCCATGTGCCACCTGCGTTATTAAGTTTTTGATACTGGCATAGTATAAGTCAAAAAAAGCGGGCCAGGCACCCCTCAGCACATATGGATAATCCCTGCCATACTCAGTGATTTATTGCTGAGGAAAGCCGATGATTACACTCTGTAAAACCTGCGGTACCGCTTACGATAAACAGCCCAAAAACTGCCCGATTTGCGACGATGAGCGCCAGTATGTCCCGGTGACGGGCCAGACATGGACGGACTTCGACAGCCTTACGACCACGCACACCAACAAATGGCAACAGCTGGAGCCGCAGCTGTTCAGCATCAAAACTGTTCCCTCTTTTGCCATCAACCAGCGGGCGCTTCTGCTGCGTACGCCACAGGGCAATGTTCTGTGGGACTGCATCGCCAATCTTGACCCGGCGACCAGAGCCTTAGTTGACGCGCTCGGGGGGATCAGCGCGATCGCGATTTCGCACCCGCATTACTACACCACCATGCAGGAGTGGGCCGCGGCGTTTAACGCACCGATCTACCTGCACGCCAGCGATCGGCAGTGGGTGATGCGTGACAGCCCGGCGATACGCTTCTGGGAGGAGGACGCCCTGGAGATTATGCCTTTGGTGACTCTTCTGCGGCTGGGCGGGCATTTTGCCGGCGGCACGGTGCTGCACTGGCAGTCAGGCGACGGCGTGCTGCTGGCCGGTGATATTTTGCAGGTTACGCCCGGTAAGGACGCCGTGTCGTTTATGTGGAGTTATCCGAATATGCTGCCGCTGCCTGCCCGCACCGTTGAGTCGGTGATTGGTCGACTGACAGGGAAAACGTACCAGCGCCTGTACGGGGCCTTTGAAGGGCAGAACATCCCGGCGAACGCGGATGAGATCGTGCAGCGGTCGGGCCAGAAATATATTGCTTGTCTCGGCTAAGGCGCGGTGGTTAAATTTTACGAGTGTGATCGCGATCATACCTAAACTAAAACAGATAAAAGAGAAATGGCTATGCAACATATCATTGAAGGTTTTCTCAGCTTTCAAAAAGAGATTTTCCCGCAACGTAAAGAGCTTTTTCGTAGTTTAGCGTCCAGCCAGAATCCCAAAGCGCTGTTCATCTCCTGCTCCGACAGCCGTCTGGTTCCGGAACTGGTTACGCAACAGGAGCCAGGACAGCTCTTTGTCATTCGAAACGCGGGCAACATTGTGCCTCCGTTCGGGCCGGAGCCTGGCGGTGTCTCTGCGACCATCGAATATGCTGTTGTTGCCCTGGGCGTGACCGATATCGTTATTTGCGGCCACTCCAACTGCGGCGCAATGAAGGCGATTGCTGACAACGCCGATCTGGAGCCGATGCCGGCCGTTTCCCACTGGCTGCGCTATTCTGATGCGGCAAAAGCGGTGGTTGAGAAGAAAACATGGGATAAGCCAATCGATAAGGTGAATGCGATGGTGCAGGAGAACGTCTTTGCGCAGCTGAGCAATATCAAGACCCATCCGTCGGTGGCGGTAGGCCTGCGCAACAACGCCATTCGCCTGCACGGCTGGGTATATGACATCGAAAGCGGCAAAATCCTTGCCCTGGACAAGAACACTAAATCGTTCGTGTCGCTGTCGGAAAACCCGGACGTCTTCTTCGAGTAACCCGACCCCGCAGGGCAGGGAAGCTCTGTTAAAATTCCATGAATGGTAACTTCCTTCGCACGCCCGACGCAGGTTTTCCAGCCGCTTTCGCCATCGCTTTACCAATTTCAGCGCACTCAGACAAACCCTGAACAAAGGGATGATCGTGCATCAGCCAGGGGATCGCCCCAAAAGCGATGCGCCCCCGCAGTGATGCAGGCGCCAGCAACGTATAGTCTTCCCCCACGTCCGGGACGTCATCGCCGGTTTCCGCAAGCTGTTTACGCAGGGTGGGGAAGGGAATGTCCTTGTTTCTGAGTGGCTTTTGCCCGCGCGCATCAATAAACACGTCGAAGCGGTAACGCTTTTCTGCCGTGGTGATGACGGTCTGATCGCTGCCGATATCCAGGTCGTAATTATCACCGAGTGCGACCACGCTAATGATCCCTGCCTCGCGCAGCGCCAGTAAACGGCGGATAGACTGCGGTGGAATGGCGGCATAATTATCGATAAACACACGCTCCAGCCCGGATTTAAACCGCTCTCTGTCACGCTCACTGAGTGAAGGGACGATGGCCTGAACCACTTCATGCAGACGAAGCACGGTATAGCGCCAGGCAACGGTGCGTTTTTCGCGCTTGTTGCGCTCCACTTCTTTCAGATTCGCTTCGGCCCAGGTGAAAGGGCCATGCTTTTTACGATCCTCAAACCAGACATCACGAAGCGTGTCGGCATTCAGCGTACCGAGCGATATCGCCTGGCACCAGCGCGGATCGGCCAGCTCGAGCTCTTTCACCATCAGCGCAAAGATGCGGTCAAGCAGCCCGTCCGGGCCTTTGGCGATTTCACTTTCCGCCACAGACTCCGTTAACACGGACAGCGGTTCATAAGGGATAGGGCAGTAAAAGTCGGCCTCCGGCAGAACGCCCGTGCGGGACATCAGCGTGATTTTTAGCCCTTCGCTGCCTTTATTGACAACGAACTGCTCCCCGCTAAACCGGCCATGCTGCATCACAACCGCCATTGCAGCGTCCAGCCCGCTGAGGGAGGTACCCATGATCCCCACCTCACAGGCTCGGACCTCCGCGTCCATCAGCCCCGACCATGGGCTTGGGAAATATGCGCGGGTGGTTTCATCTTCATCAGGCCAGACGTGGCCGGTGGCGACTACCGCAAGATCAAACCGTCTTGAGAAAGGGGCATTGTTCACTGAAAGGGCCACGCCGTCTGCATCAGCCTTAATATCTGTGACTTCTGCGTTGGGGTGCACCTCGACATGAAAGCCCGACTTTTTCGCCTCAGCAACGACGGCAAGAAACCGATCGTGAAAATATTCACCCAACAGAATACGCGGCAGGAATTGCCGGTCGTGCAGTTTCTCACTATCGACGTTATAGCGGGCAAGATGGGCCGCACTCTGCTGTTTGAGCCAGTCGAGGTAGGTAATAAAAATGGGCGGGATTTCGATACTGGCGATGTTCGCCAGCATCAGCCGGGAATTATCCTCGTCGCTGTAGGGCATCCCGACACCGGGTTGGTCTGCCTTTTCGAACACGGTGATCGAAAGCGGTGCTGCGTTGTTAAGAAGTGAGTAAAAGGTATAAATCCCTGTTGGACCTGAGCCGATAATGGCGATTTTTTTCATCGAAAGCGTTCCTGCATTTCTGAACCATAAAATAAGCGTAGCAGGAGAAAGGTTAAATCATTCAATGAAGGAAAAAATTAAGACGTTTTGAAGAGGGGATGTTGCGCCCCTTCCTGAACTTATGGGAAGGTCAATTCAATTGACCCTGGCTGATTAGATATGATTCTGCCTGATTTCTGAAAGGAAAGACTGTTTGGTCCCAGGTTTAACGATTATCTGTATGTGATGGGGGTTAAAAAGTACGGTAACTTCGCCGGCGGGCTTGACCTGCACAGCGTCAGTGAGGAGAACCAGCTGATTTTATCAGGAGAATTCTCCATCTTACGGTCAGTGTACTTTTTAACATGCAGGCTGATGCCGCCCGTGGAAGACAGCCCTGCTCGGGCTCAAAAGGTGGCATAGCACACTGTACATCGGATGGTCGTTTTGTCTGCAATGACGGAAGTCTGAGCCAGTCGAAGCGATTCTGTTCATGTTATGGTGCCTCCGAACTGCCCCGGCAGGTAAAACCCTCCCCCTCCGCCAGGCAAGCGCAGACGAAAAAGAAAACAGCCGTGAAAGGCCAGGAGCAGCGTGTTGGAGAAAACAATGCGCAGTTCGATACACAACCGCGGCAACCTACATGCGCCCTTCTCTATATGGCCAACAAGCCCGGATTCACCCATTTACCCGTTTGTTCAGGAAATCAGTATTAATCCGCCAGTGTAAACGTTCTTTGTCTGTTATTCGAACTGATAAGACGCTTGCAGGTGGAAACCCACCTGAACGCGCTGGGCGACCTGTTACAGCGTCTGGCATTAAATCATGCCGTTCGCACCTTCCGGCTACATGGCGAACTTACTGCATGGCTGGCGTTTATGTTTTCTGCATGATTGATAAAAGGGAGGGAAAATGATGACCAGGGCTGAAGAGTTTTGTCGTTCCTGAAATGTGAACACTGGCAGATGGATGCGCACGCATCGCTCAAAAAACGATCTTTTTCAGGCGGATACTGAGATCAGAAAAGCATATGACCTTGAACAGTAATCACAATGACTGGAGGGATATGCTAATGAAGCGACAAGATATAAACGCATTAAAGAATTTTGATTTTCTGGCACGCAGTTTTGCCCGTATGTACGCCCTGGGCCAGCCAGTTGATATCGATGCCGTGACCGGCAATATGAGTAATGAACAGCAGGCATGGTTCCGGGAGCGATATGACCACTACCGAAAGCAGGCTGAGCGGGCGAGAGTGATAGAACTGCGATGATGTAACGAATAACGGGCTTAACGGCCCGTTGCGTTTTTTAGGTTCCAGATACATTTTGCAGGCTCCTGAGGTTGAAATATTGTGCGGTAACCTCATATAGAAAGCGGGTAAGGAATACCTGCCCGTAAGACATGAACTTTTTGAATATTCTTTTTTACTGTTCAGGAGGTACATGATGACTCTGAGAGCTTTTCCCATGTTGAACGATCTCTCCGACTCTCTGTTTGCGGACCGTTTTAACCGTATCGATCGCCTTTTTAGCCAGCTAACCGGCAGTACGCCGTTGCCCTCCACGCCTTCTTACAATATCCGGCGGGTGGGTGATAACCGCTATGAACTGACGCTGAGCGTGCCGGGCTGGAAAGAGAGCGAACTGGAAATTGAAACCGTTGGCGGTCAGCTGAATATCAGCGGTAAACGTGAAGAAGAGAAAACCGAAAACGGCGAAGAAGGGTGGATCCATCGGGGTATCAGCCGCAGCGACTTCCGGGCCAGCTATAGTCTGCCGGAGCATGTGAAAGTAACCGGCGCTTCGCTGGAAAACGGCTTGCTGACGATTGAATTACACCAGGATATCCCGGAAGAAGAGAAACCGCAGCGCATCGCCATCAACAACAACCCGGCGATTGAACATAAGCCGTAATCATTGATTGACGTTGTTTTCACGCCCGGCAAACGCCGGGCGTTTTGCTAACCTGATGGGGCTTATGCCATTCCGCTCTTTCGCGGCATGCGCGGGCTGGAGGTCACTTTCGATGTGCTTAAAAGGTTTGCTGCCTCTGCATGAGGCTGAACGGGAATGAAATGTGCGAGAAAACAGATTGGTGCGTCTGAATGGACTCGAACCATCGACCCCCACCATGTCAAGGTGGTGCTCTAACCAACTGAGCTACAGACGCAGAATGGTGCGTTCAATTGGACTCGAACCAACGACCCCCACCATGTCAAGGTGGTGCTCTAACCAACTGAGCTATGAACGCATTGTGTTGTCGGTGACAACGGGGACGAATATTAGCGGCACAGCCCCAAGGTGGCAAGAGGGAAAATGCATTTTTCTCTCTGATTTCACGCGATTGCTTCATTACCGCGCAAAGTGAAGAGAAAGTAGCCGCCAGCCGGCGGCTACTGTGTCATTAACGTGCAGCGCGCTGCAAAATTACCGCAGACGGCTGACGTTGCAGGAAGCGCATACGCAGCATCATCATAATGGCCGCAGACGTTAAGCCGATGATAAAGCCCATCCAGAATCCGGCTGGCCCCATGCGATCCACCACCAGATCCGTGAGCGCCAGAATGTACCCGCACGGCAGACCCAGCACCCAGTAAGCGATAAAGGTGATGAAGAAGATGGAACGCGTATCTTTATACCCACGCAGCACGCCGCTGCCAATTACCTGGATGGAGTCAGAGATCTGATAAATGGCCGCCAGCAGCATCAGATGCGAGGCCAGGGTCACTACCTCCGGGTTGTCGTTATAGAGCAGGGCAATTTGCTCACGCAACAGCACGGTAAAGAGCGCGGTACAGACTGCCATGCAGACGCCGACGCCGAGGCCGGTGCGGGCTGCCGTTTGCGCGTCCAGCGTCGAGCCTTGCCCCAGACGGAAGCCCACGCGAATCGTCACCGCGGCAGCCAGGGACATCGGCAGGACGAACATCAAAGAGCTGAAGTTCAGGGCGATCTGGTGTCCTGCGACATCAATAATCCCTAACGGCGAGACCAGCAGGGCGACGACGGCAAACAGCGTCACTTCGAAGAACAGCGCCAGCGCAATGGGTAACCCCAGCTGAATGAGACGGGTCATGAGCGTCCAGTCAGGTGCGCTGAACGAGGTGTCGTTACGAATGTCACGCATGGATCGCGCATGTTTAATGTAGGTGAGCATACAGCCGAACATCACCCAGTACACCGCAGCCGTTGCCACGCCGCAGCCCACGCCGCCGAGTTCCGGCATGCCAAAATGACCGTAAATGAAGATATAGTTCACGGGAATGTTCACCAGCAAGCCGATAAAGCCCATCACCATGCCCGGCTTGGTTTTTGCCAGCCCTTCACACTGGTTACGTGCCACCTGGAAGAACAGATAGCCGGGGGCGCCCCAGAGCAGGGCGCGCAGATAACCGACCGCCTTATCCGCCAGCGCCGGGTCGATATTATGCATGGCGCGAATAATATACCCGGCGTTCCACAGGACGATCATAATCAGGACGGAGACACCCCCGGCCAGCCAGAAGCCCTGGCGCACCTGATGCGCTACGCGGTCGCGTCGACCGGAGCCGTTAAGCTGCGCGATAACCGGCGTCAGCGCCAGCAGCAGGCCGTGACCAAAAAGAATGGCCGGAAGCCAGATTGAGGTTCCGATCGCCACGGCGGCCATATCGGTGGCGCTGTAACCACCGGCCATTACCGTATCCACAAATCCCATTGCGGTTTGGGCTACCTGCGCGACGATCACCGGTATGGCCAGTGCCAATAACTGACGCGCTTCGATCATATACTTCTGCACGTGAACACCTTTGTATTGTAGTTATTTGAGAGACTAAAAAGGCCGCCGTTACTGGCAGCAAGAAGAAAAAACAGAGGGATGCCAGCTATTGTAGCGGGGTTTAACTAATTATCTAGTGAAAAAATCGCCAGAAATTGCGCATCACTGGCAACCTGTTTTTTCAACTGTTATTGTGGTGGGATTATACGGTGTCATCGCCGTTCGGAATGAACAGGAGCTGTAAGCATGTTTACTGGTATTGTGCAGGGCACTGCCAAAGTGGTGTCCATTGATGAAAAACCGAATTTCCGCACTCACGTAGTTGAGCTGCCTGAATATATGCTCGACGGCATTGAAACCGGGGCGTCGATAGCGCATAACGGCTGCTGCCTGACGGTGACCGAAATTAACGGTAACCAGATTAGCTTTGATTTAATGAAAGAGACGCTGCGTATCACTAACCTGGGTGAGCTGGTGGTGGGAGATATCGTCAACGTGGAACGCGCGGCGAAATTCAGCGATGAGATTGGCGGGCATCTGATGTCGGGCCATATTATGACCACCGCAGAAGTGGCGAAAATCGTGACCTCGGAAAATAACCGTCAAATCTGGTTTAAGGTGCAGGATCCGTCATTAATGAAATACATCCTTTATAAAGGATTTATTGGCATCGATGGGATTAGTCTGACCGTCGGTGAAGTGACGCCAACGCGTTTTTGCGTGCATTTAATTCCTGAAACGCTGCAACGTACTACGCTTGGCGCAAAAAAACTGGGGCAGCGCGTAAATATCGAAATTGATCCCCAGACCCAGGCGGTCGTGGATACCGTTGAGCGCGTACTGGCGGCGAAAGAGGCGGCGATAATTAAAACCATGGAAGAAGAATAAAAAATAACCCCGGTTAACCGGGGTTATTTTTTCAGCGAGCCACACGCAAACCGTGCTCAATCCCACGACTAAACACCACCTGCCACAGCTGTATATCCCGCGCACGGAACGCGCCCGCACAGGCATTCAGATAATAGCTAAACATCCGTTTGAATCGTTCCGAATAGTTGTCGGCGATTTCAGGCCATGCAGCCTGGAAACGTTCATGCCAGGCCATCAGAGTGGTGTCGTAATCTGCGCCGAAGTTATGCCAGTCTTCCACAATAAAATGCGGTTCGCTGGCGTTCGCAATCTGGCGAACAGAGGGTAAACAGCCATTCGGGAAGATATATTTGTTGATCCAGGGATCCACATTGTTATCGGTGCGTTTAGAGCCGATGGTGTGTAGCAGGAAAATTCCCTCAGGCTTCAGGTTACGATCGGCGACCTCGAAGTAAGTCTTGTAGTTCTTCGGCCCCACGTGCTCGAACATACCTACGGAAACAATGCGATCAAACTGCTCGTTCAGGTCGCGGTAGTCCTGAAGCCGAATATCAACATCCAGACCCAGACAGCGTTCCTGCGCCATCTTCTGCTGTTCAGCGGAAATCGTGACGCCGACTACGCTGACGCCGTAATTTTTCGCCATAAACCAGGCAAGACCACCCCAGCCACAGCCGATGTCCAGCACACGCATACCGGGCTGTAACTGCAATTTATCGCAGATCAGTTGCAGCTTGTCCTGCTGCGCCTCTTCCAGGGTCGTCGCTTTTTTCCAGTATCCGCAGGAGTACTGCATTAAAGGATCGAGTATACGGCTGAACAGATCGTTGCCCAGGTCGTAATGCTCTTTACCGACGATCCACGCCCGTTTTTTACTTTGAAGATTGAACAGGCGGGCGGAGGCAATACGTAAGGTATCTTTGAAATGACGAGGGAGCTGTTTTTCAAGACCGGCGCGTAATACGCTGGAGAAGAACATATCCAGCCGCTCACACTCCCACCAGCCGTCCATATAGCTTTCACCCAGCCCTAACGACCCCTCCTGTAACACGCGTTTGAAAAAATCGGGATGCTTTATCTGGGGATCGGAGGGGGATGAGCCATTAATCGTAATGCCCGCACGTCCCAATAGTTCACTGACGATCCGGGACCAGTTATCGTCCGGAACGCTGACTTCTTCTATACACGATGAACTCATAGCTTCTCCATCACCTTGCTGTGATCAGAACCTTAAAACAGCGTAGACGCTTTTTTGGTTTGTGAGAAATCTCACGGTAAATGCCCGCGAGGCTAATATCCGACGTAGAACAGAGGAAGGGAGATAACCCTTGCCGAAATGCCTTCCATGGTAAAACGGGAGCGCTCCGGCTCCCGTTAACACTTAATATTTATCGTATTTAATCGAACCAAATTTAGTATAGGCCGCAAAATTTGGTGATTCAACAGAAAATTGTTAGCAACCTAATCACTGGTATTTAACATAGTTTCCCGCGCAATCAGGCGTGCGACGTTTCTGTCTGCGCGTTTTCACTCTGCTCGCGATGGGCTGAAGACTGCATCCGATAGCCCAAACCCGTCAGCGCAACGGTGACCAGCATCACGCTGGTAGTGGTGAGCAGCGGGGTTGCAATCAACGCAGAGACCACGAGACTTGCCAGGAAGCACAGGCCAAGTTGCAGGGTATTTTGCAGCGCGGCAGCGCGGCCTGTCGCCTGCGGAAATGGACGCAACGCCTGGGCTACAACAATAGGGTAGATGGCCCCGTTAGCGATCGCCATGACGCAGAACGGAATCAAAATTTCTGCAAGCCCGGCGCCGGGAATAAAGCCGACAGCCCAGGTCGCAATCACGCTTAGCGCATACAGCACCAGCAGCCAGGGCAGCATCTGTTGGCCTTCCCATTTTTGCAGCGCGGCGCGACAGCCATAGCCACCCACCAGGAAGGCGATGGTCTGTGGTACATAACTCAGGCCGATAGCCGCCGGGCTGTAGCCCATGTCATGCAGAATGAACGGCGAACCGGTTAGCCAGGCAAAGAAGCTGGCAGAGCAGGCAGCATAAATCAGCACGTTACCGCGATAGGCTTTCGACCGCAGTAAAGAGGTAAAGGTGATGGGCTTTGCGTCCGGATGTGTCTCTTTTTTATGCGCAGGTTTAAGCCCGAAAGCAGGCAGCATCAGGACTAGCGTAATAGCAAAGAGCGTGGCGAAAATGGCCTGCCAGTCGAAATGCGCCAGGATCCAGCTGCCCAGTAACGGGGCAAGCGCCGGCGACAGGCCGACCAGCGGCATAATAGTGGCGAATATGCGGTTAGTGCGCGAGGCGGGGTAGTAATCGGTCACCAGCGCCTGCCAGGTCACCGCTGCGGCGCAGACACCGACCGCCTGAATAAAGCGCAGCGCCAGCAACCAGGCGGCATCGCGGACCCACAGCATGCCCAGACAGCCTACGGCAAAAATCGCCAGCCCCAACAACAGGACGGGCTTACGGCCAAAACGATCCGAGAGCGGCCCCCACAGCAATTGCGCAAAAGCAAAGCCAGCGAGGAACAAACTTAAACTGGCGCTGATGGCGGCGGCAGGGGTTTGCAAATCTTCCTGCATCGCGGCGAACGCGGGCAGATACATATCGGTCGCCAAAAAGCCCAGCACGCTTAAGCCGCCGAGCCAGACTAAAAATCCTTTCCTGGGTTGCACTTTTTTTCTCCTGAGGAGGCAGGTGTACGTTGGCGCAGAGTGTAGGGAGTGCAAAGCGGCTTGTGAAACGCTAATATTTGGCGGGTGCATTCAAAAAATTTGCAGGCTAAAGATGTGGTCAGATTATTCCCTTGAAGTGGTTGATGCCGTGGCGCGTAACGGCAGCTTTACCGGTGCCGCCCAGGAGCTGCATCGCGTTCCCTCGGCTATCAGCTATACGGTGCGCCAGCTGGAAGCGTGGCTGGCGGTCCCGCTGTTCGAGCGGCGCCATCGCGACGTGGAGCTCACGCCTGCCGGAGCGTGGTTTTTGAAGGAAGGGCGGTCTGTTATCAAAAAAATGCAGATCACCCGTGAGCAGTGCCAGCAGATCGCCAATGGCTGGCGCGGGCATCTCGCTATCGCGGTGGATAACATCGTTAAGCCGGAACGGACCCGGCAGATGATCGTCGATTTCTATCGTCATTTTACCGACGTCGAACTGCGTGTTTCGCAGGAAGTGTTCAACGGCGTCTGGGATGCGCTGGCGGACGGCAGGGCGGAGATGGCGATTGGTGCAACCCAGGCGATCCCGGTTGGGGGGCGCTACGCGTTTCGCGACATGGGCATGCTGAGCTGGACCTGCGTGGTCGCACGCGATCACCCGCTGGCGGCGCTGGAAGGTCCGCTGAGCGATGACACCTTACGCAACTGGCCCTCGCTGGTGCTGGAAGATACCTCCCGCTCGCTACCCAAGCGCATTACCTGGCTGCTGGATAATCAGCGCCGCGTGGTCGCGCCGGACTGGGAGTCGTCGGCCACCTGTCTGAGCGCGGGGTTGTGCGTTGGCATGGTGCCGGTGCATTTTGCGCGCCCGCGCATCGATGCGGGAGAGTGGGTGGCCTTGACGCTGGAAAACCCCTTCCCGGATGCCGCGTGCTGTCTGACGTGGCAGCAAAACGACGTCTCGCCCGCCATGGCCTGGCTGCTGGATTATCTGGGCGACAGCGAAACGCTGAACCGGGAGTGGTTGCGGGAACCAGCATAGCTGGTCCCGTAAAGTGATTAACGACGGTAGTCGCGGAACGGACCGTCCGCAACGGAACGGCGTTCAATCAGGCGCGGGTGAACTTCAATGGACTGGGACTGTTCACGCTTGTTGACGATCCTGTCCAGCAGCATGTTGAAGGCCGTTTCACCCAGCGAATCTTTCGGCTGGTGAATGGTGGTCAGCGCCGGGGTAAAGAAGCGGGCGTTGCGCACGTTGTCATAGCCGATCACCGAGATATCCTGCGGGACGCGCAGGCCGAGTTCATCCGCCGCGCAGAGCGCGCCCATCGCCATGATGTCGCCGCCGCAGAACACCGCGGTAGGGCGATGCGGCTGGGAAACGATCTGCTGCATGGCGCGATAGCCCGATTCCGGCTCGAAGTCGCCCTGAACAATCCAGTTTTCCGGCACGGTGATCAGCGCCTCTTCCATCGCTTTCATGAAACCGGCCAGACGGCCAGCCCCGGTGTTACGCTCCAGCGGTCCCGGGATCACGCCAATTTCACGATGACCGCGTTCTACCAGATAACGCCCCGCCATGTAGCCGCCTTCAAAGGCGTTATCAATAACGGAGTCGGTGAAGTCTGCGCGCGCTTCGCCCCAGTCCATGACCACCATCGGAATGTGGCGATACTCTTCCAGCATGGAAAGGACCGACTCAGGGTATTCAGAACACATCACCAGCAGGCCGTCGACGCGCTTTTGCGCCATCATTGACAGGTAAGCGCGCTGTTTTTCAATGTTGTTCCACGCGTTGCCCAGAATCAGGGTATAGCCTTTCTGGAAGCAGTTTTTTTCAACGGCTTCGATGATTTCAGCAAAGTAGGCCGCTTCACTGCTGGTGGCCAGCAGGCCAATCGATTTGGTGTGATTAACCTTCAGGCTGCGGGCGACGGCACTTGGCGAGTAGTGCAGCTCTTTGATTGCCGCCCAGACGGCATTACGCGTCTCTTCAGCGACGAAACGCGTTTTGTTAATAACATGTGATACGGTTGTAGTGGAAACGTTTGCGCGTTTTGCTACGTCTTTAATTGTTGCCATTAAATGTCACTCCAGACCATATCCTAAGCTCCTGAAAAAATTGAAGGTAAACGTTTGCCTTCTCTCACCCTTATCACGCAAACATGAGTTGCGACACGCCGGGAAAACGACACAGGACGTCAGGAGGGGGTCAGTGGCCGGTACGCTAATAAATTTAGCGTGGAATTTTGTCCTATCTTGATGAAAAGGGGAAGAGGTAAAGTGGATATCCGCTTAAATCCTGGAAGATTTTTGACCTGAACTGTGTAAAAATGAGCAAGCTCACTTTTCGTAGGGTGAATAAAAGGAGAAAAATTGATGAGTACCGATCTGAAGTTTTCGCTGTTTACCACCATTGTTGTTCTTGCCCTGATTGTTGCGGGTGGTTTAACCGCTGCGCTGCACTGATTCAGGAGGGGGGAGAACCTTCTCCCTCTCTTGCCGCTATTGTTACCTCTCCGGCAAAAATCTTTTGCCAAAATGTTAACTTCTCATTTTTTGTGATTGATGTCATGCTTTTGACTTCTTAGTTCTGTGCCGGGTTATGGCACGGTATCCGGAGTCTCTTCATGAAAATCAATTTTCCCCTGCTGGCCCTGGCGATTGGCGCCTTTGGGATTGGCACTACTGAATTCTCCCCTATGGGGTTATTGCCTGTTATCGCCCGGGGTGTGGACGTCTCAATTCCTGCGGCCGGTATGTTAATTAGCGCCTACGCGATTGGCGTGATGGTGGGCGCGCCGCTGATGACGCTGCTGCTTTCCCACCGCGCTCGCCGCAATGCGCTGATTTTCCTGATGGCGATTTTCACTCTCGGAAATGTGCTTTCCGCGATTTCGCCCGATTACACCACTCTGATGCTTTCGCGCATTCTGACCAGCCTCAACCATGGCGCCTTCTTCGGACTGGGCTCGGTTGTTGCCGCCAGCGTCGTGCCAAAACATAAGCAGGCCAGCGCGGTAGCCACTATGTTCATGGGCCTCACCATCGCTAATATCGGCGGCGTTCCCGCTGCCACCTGGCTGGGAGAAGCCATCGGCTGGCGTATGTCTTTCCTCGCAACCGCCGGACTGGGCGTGGTCGCGATGGTTGCGCTGTTCTTCTCACTGCCGAAAGGAAGTGCGGGAGAACGTCCGGAAGTACGTAAAGAGCTGGCGGTGCTGATGCGTCCTCAGGTGTTGTCCGCGCTGCTTACCACGGTACTGGGGGCCGGGGCGATGTTTACGCTCTACACCTATATCTCCCCGGTGCTGCACGACATTACCCACGCAACGCCACTCTTTGTTACCGCGATGCTGGTGCTAATTGGTGTCGGGTTCTCGATTGGCAACTATCTCGGCGGGAAATTTGCCGACCGCTCCGTCAGTGGAACACTGAAAGGTTTTTTAACGCTGCTGATTGTCATCATGGTGGCGATTCCGTGGCTGGCGCGTAACGAAGTGGGTGCCGCGATTGCCATGGTGGTGTGGGGCGCCGCAACCTTTGCCGTGGTGCCACCGTTGCAGATGCGCGTAATGCGCGTTGCGCACGAAGCGCCGGGGCTCTCTTCGTCGGTGAATATCGGTGCGTTTAACCTGGGCAATGCGCTGGGTGCCGCAGCGGGCGGGGCGGTGATCTCAGGTGGTTTGGGTTACAGCTTTGTGCCGGTGATGGGGGCGATCATTGCTGCACTCGGCCTGCTGCTGGTGATGATGTCTGGTCGTAAACAGCCTGAAGCGGTGTGTACGGCGGAATAAACAAAAACGCAGAAGGGCTGCCCCTTCTGCGTGTCTCTTACGCGGCGAAGTTCTTCGCAACAAATTCCCAGTTAACCAGTGCCCAGAAGTGTTCCAGGTAGTTCGGGCGCGCATTACGGTAATCAATGTAATAGGCGTGTTCCCATACGTCCACGGTCATCAGCGGCGTGGCGCTGGTGGTAAGAGGGGTACCCGCATTAGAAGTGGAAACGATAGCCAGTTTGCCATCAGCCTCTTTTACCAGCCAGGTCCAGCCGGAGCCAAAGTTTTTAACGGCTGCGTCAGTAAACTTCGCTTTAAAATCCGCGAAACTGCCGAACGCGGCGTTAATCGCTACCGCCAGCTCACCGGTAGGTTCTCCGCCTGCGTTTGGGGCCAGGCAGTGCCAGTAGAAGGTGTGGTTCCACACCTGTGCGGCGTTGTTGAATACGCCGCCGTCTGAACTGCGCACGATCTCTTCCAGCGTTTTGCCTTCAAAATCGGTGCCCTTGATCAGATTGTTCAGGTTGGTGACATAGGTCTGGTGATGCTTGCCGTAATGGTACTCCAGGGTTTCCGCGGAAATGTGCGGGGCCAGGGCGTCTTTTGCATACGGTAGTGCAGGTAATTCGAACGACATTGCTTCTCTCCTTATAGTTTTATACGTTGCCAATAACCCTACAGACAACAAGGACAGAATAGCAAATTGAAAGGGTATGCAAAAGAGGAACTTACCCTGCCATGGAGGCGGCAGGGCAGGGTTTAGCGAATGGTTTTTGGCGTCATCACGCGGCGCGCACCCACATAGTGGCGCACCCAATAATCTTCGCTGAGGGAGGTGATCTGAATGTCCTGACCGCTGCGCGGTGACTGGATAAATTTACCGTTACCCACATACACCCCAACGTGATCGGCCGTACCGCGTCCCTGGGTGCGGAAGAACACCAGGTCGCCATTTTGCAGTTCGCCACGGTTTACAGGCGCGGCGTCCCGCAGATGGTACATCTCATTGGCGGTGCGTGGAATGCGAAACTTCACCAGATCTTTATAGGCATAATAAACCAGCCCACTACAGTCAAAACCGGTGCGCGGAGAGGTGCCACCCCAGCGATACGGTTTACCTATTTGCCCCATCAGTTTGTTCATCGCCGTTTTTTGCGCTTTCTGCATACGCGCTTTATGCACGTCAGCCAGCTTCGTCACTTTTGCGCATTTCGTTTTATGGCCTTTGCGCACGGTGCATTTTTCATTCACCAGGCTGGCGGTCGTGCGGGTGGTTTTGTGCGTGCCGGAACGGAGAGTTTTGGGTTTACTGGAGGCGGTCTTTTTGGTCTGAGCGGTGGTTTTCTTCTTTACTGTTTTACTGGTGGTTTTTTTCTTACGTTCTGTGGTTTTTGCCAGATGCGATTTTTGTACAGCAGAATGCCGCGCCTGTTCAGAGGCGTTCGCCGCTGGCGTAAATGAGAGTGTGGTAAACAGTAAAGCACAGAGCGTCATCGAGATTTTAGTTATCCGCGCCACTGGGCAGTCCCCTGATAAATGCAGGCCACAATGCATACCCGCGTGAGATTTACAAAACCTGTCGATTCTAATCCATAAATTCAGAAGAAGTTAATAGCATTTTTCATTCAAAAATTATGTTTCGTTAGCAAGTGCAAAAAAATTCACCATTCTGTCGCACTCCTGTTCGCTCCTTAAGCAAAACCGCACCTCGTCTGGGGATAAACGACATTAGCAATGCAACTTTATGCGATAAGCGATAAAATAATTAGACGTGACAAAAATGTTATTTTCCGATGTCGGCCTGACCCGCTACAATGTCAGACTGATGCCGTAACAGAAGTTAAAGGAAGCAAGACATGAGCACCACTATTGAAAAAATTCAGCGCCAGATCGCTGAAAACCCGATTCTCCTGTACATGAAAGGTTCTCCGAAGCTGCCAAGCTGCGGCTTCTCCGCGCAAGCGGTTCAGGCACTGTCCGCCTGTGGTGAGCGTTTTGCTTACGTTGATATCCTGCAAAACCCGGACATTCGCGCGGAACTGCCAAAATACGCCAACTGGCCGACCTTCCCACAGCTGTGGGTTGATGGTGAACTGGTCGGCGGATGCGACATCCTGATTGAAATGTATCAGCGCGGCGAACTGCAACAGCTGATCAAAGAGACTGCGGCGAAGTATAAAACCGAAGAGCCGGACGCAGAGTAAGTTTTCTGCGGATATAAAAAAGCGACCACATTATGTTGGTCGCTTTTTTTTGTCCTGTGGGGCTATTGATTACCCAACCTACGATTGAAGATCGGCCTCGTCGCCCATCGGCAGCGGCCAGCCGCCGAGACGTTTCCAGCGGTTGACGATCTCACAGAACAGCTCCGCCGTACGCTCGGTGTCGTATAACGCGGAATGCGCCTGGGTGCCGTCAAACGCAATACCCGCCGTGATGCAGGCTTTAGAGAGCACGGTTTGCCCCAGCGCCAGGCCGCTCAGCGCGGCGGTGTCGAAGGTCACAAACGGATGGAATGGATTACGCTTGAGCGAGGCACGCTCGGCGGCAGCCATAGTGAAGCTGTGATCAAAGGTGGCATTGTGGGCCACCATGATGGCGCGGCTACAGTCATTCTCTTTCATGCCTTTGCGCACCATTTTGAAAATGGCGTGCAGCGCCTCGTATTCGCTTACCGCCCCGCGCAGCGGGTTTGTCGGATCGATACCGTTAAAGGCCAGCGCCTCTGGCTGTAAGTTTGCCCCTTCAAAGGGTTCAACGTGGAAATGCAGCGTGGTGTCCGGTACAAGCCAGCCCTGTTCATCCATCTTCAGCGTGATGGCGGCAATCTCAAGCAGCGCATCGGTTTTAGCGTTAAATCCGGCTGTTTCAACATCAATGACAACGGGATAAAAACCACGAAAACGGTCGCACAGACCGGTAAATTGAGCGTTATCGGACATCAGGGTCTCTTACAAGGGGGAAAAAGCAGTGCGCATTATGGCAAATTTTGAGAGGGGATGCAGCAAAACAACGGGCGCATAGTGCGCCCTGCGGGATCAATTGCCCAGACCGCGACCAGCGTCTTTGGCTTCAATCAGTTCGATTTTATAACCGTCCGGATCTTCCACAAACGCAATGACGGTGGTACCGCCTTTAACCGGACCGGCTTCACGGGTGACGTTACCGCCATTGCTGCGGATACGTTCGCAGGCTTCGGCGGCGTTATCCACTTCCAGCGCGATGTGGCCGTAAGCCGTACCCAGCTCGTAGCTGTCCACGCCCCAGTTGTAGGTCAGCTCGATGACCGCTTCATCAGATTCCGGGCCGTAACCGACAAACGCCAGGGAGTATTTATATTCCGGATTTTCGCTGGTGCGCAGCAGCTTCATGCCCAGAACGTTAGTGTAGAAATCGATGGAACGTTGCAGGTCGCCAACGCGCAGCATGGTGTGAAGTAGGCGCATAATTTCCTCATTAACCAGTGGAATGGATTATCTTTTTGAACAGAAACGATGTTTTAGTATAGCGGCGAAAGGTCGCCGCTATCAATGTACAAAGCGGGATTACAGTGAAGGGTAGTCGGTATAACCTTCCGCGCCGCCGCCATAGAAGCTTTCAGGACGCTGCGGGTTCAGTTCGGCTTTTTTCTGCAAACGGGCAACCAGATCCGGGTTAGCAATGTAGTCACGGCCAAAGGCCACGGCGTCGATCAGGCCTTTACCGATCAAATCCTCGGCTTTCTCTGCCGTATACGCACCCGCCCCGATAATCACGCCGTGGAAGCGCTCGCGCACTTTCTGACGGAAGGCTTCACTGTAAGGCTTGCCGCCTGCCCAGTCCGGCTCGGACATGTGCAGATAGGCGATACCGCGTTTCGCCAGCTCTTCAATCAGATACAGCGCGTCTGCTTCTTCGTTCGGACCGTTGTCGACGTTCTGGAAAGTACCGATCGGGGAGACACGAATACCAATGCGGTCTGCCTTCCACTCATTACAGACAGCATCCACCACTTCAAGCACCAGACGCGCGCGGTTTTCAACGCTGCCGCCGTACTGGTCGGTACGCTGGTTGGAAGACGGGGACAGGAACTGATGCAGCAGGTAACCGTGCGCAGAGTGAAGCTCAACCAGGTCGAAGCCCGCTTCACGGGCGTTGGCGACGGCCTGACGGAAATCATTCACAATACCCGGGAGCTCGTCCAGCTCCAGCGCGCGTGGCGTGGTGGTGTCGACGCGGATCGCATTACCGTTTTCATCGCGCAGGGAAGTGCGGGTATTGGCGTTCAGGGCAGAGGCAGAAACCGGCGCCTGACCGCCAGGCTGGATGCTGCTGTGTGAGATACGACCGGTGTGCCACAGCTGAACCGCAATACGGCCATCTTCAGCATGCACGCCTGCGGTGATTTTTTTCCACGCGGCGATCTGTTCCGGGCTGTGCAGACCCGGTGCACCGGCGTAGCCTTTTGCCTGAGCAGAAATCTGCGTGGCTTCGGAGATAATCAGGCCCGCGCTGGCGCGCTGGCGGTAATACTCACCCATCAATGGCGTTGGGATATCGCCCGGCTCGATGCTGCGCAGACGGGTAAGTGGGGCCATAAACACGCGGTTTGGGGCAGTAACGGCACCCACTTTCAGTGGGGTAAACAGCTTTTCAGCGGACATAACGGCTCCTGAGTAGACCAGTCGACTAGTAAAAGGGTAAATAAAAACGCCGGCTACACGCCAGGCGCGGTAATACAGTTTTTCACATGCGCCAGCGCGCTTTCGAGCGGCACGGCGCTGCGAGACATTTTTGCTTGCAGGTTGGCGCCTAACCAGAGGGAATAGAGCACCTGTGCCTGCGTGAGCGGATCGCCGGAGAAGGAGAGCGTTTTTTCATTGCGCCCGCTCTCCAGCGCCTGAGCCAGCAGGGCAATAACGCCGCTGGCCCCTTTATCCATTGCGGTGCGCATATCTTCGGAGAGATCGCACACTTCGGCAGACAGTTTTACCGTCAGGCAGCCGCTGATGATGCCCTGCTGACAGAACTGCGTCAGCGTTTCCTGATAGTAGTTCAGAACACGATCCCGGTAGTCACCTTCACTGCTGGCGAAGTGGGTTGCCAGGCGCTGATGGTAGCTGGCGTAGTGCCGCTCCAGCATGGCAACGCCAAACGCCTCTTTGGATCGAAAATAGTGATAAAACGATCCCTTAGGTACTTCAGCGGTTTTTAACAATTCGCTCAGCCCCATACCGGTAAACCCGCGATGCATGCAAAGGCGCTCGCCGGTAGCCAGCAAATGTTCTCGTGTATCGTGTTCAGTGTGTCTGCTCATGCCCTTACTCTAATAGACCGTTCGGTCTAATGCAAGCACGCTTAGCGACGACATTGCGACAGAATATCCAGCTGCGGTTGATAAACCGCTGATTTCACGTCCATCATGCCCAGAACGGTGGCGAATAAATTGTCCTGTGAAACCGCCTCTTTTGCGGCATGGTCACGCAGGCAATCCGTGTTTACGCCGAAGTTTTTCGCATAATCCGGGGAGAGCCAGAACATAAACGGAATATGCGTTTGCTGCTCCGGGGCCAGCATATACGGCGTACCGTGCAGGTAAATTCCGCTTTCGCCCAGCGATTCACCGTGATCGGAGAGGTAAATGAGCGCCGTGTTCATGTTGGCCTGCCGGGCTTTCAGCGCGTCGATGGTTCGGCTGACCACGCTGTCGGTATACAAAATCGAGTTGTCATAGGTATTGATCAGCGACTGATGATCGCAATCCTGAATTTCATTGGTATCGCAGGTTGGGGTGAACTTGCGAAAGCTGTCCGGATAACGGTTGTAGTAGGCCGGACCGTGGCTGCCCATCAGGTGGATCACCAGTACCGTATCCTGCTTTATTCCATCCAGTACGTTGTCCAGACGGTAGAGGTTGACGTCGTCGATACAGGATTTGTCCTTACAGAACTGATCCAGTTTCCACTGGGTCATGTCCGTGTGCGGCACGCGGTCGCAGGCGCCTTTACACCCGCCGTCGTTGTCGCGCCACAGCAGGTTGAAACCGGCATGGTTAAGTACATCGAGCAGACCTTCCTGGTGATGGGCGAGGTCCGCGTCATATTTTTTCCGCGTCATGCCGGAGAACATGCAGGGGACGGAAACGGCGGTTTCCGTGCCACAGGAGGAAGCCTGGGGGAAGTTGATGACATCCTGCTTTTTCAGCTCGGGGTTGGTTTCACGCGGGTAACCATTTAACGAGTAGTTTGCGGCGCGGGAGGCTTCGCCCACCACCACAATCAGCACGGTTTTCTTGCGTTGGCTGGAAATCAGCGCGCCTTTATGAGCATCCTCGCCAATGCGGACCAGCGTCTGGTCGCCGGCAAACCAGCGCATTTTGCTGTATTTCACCACGGCGCTCACGTAATTCGCCGGGGTAACCATTTTGACGATGCTTTTGTTATTGCGGAACAGAGAAGCATAGTCTTTATAAAACACCGCCGCGACCAGGATGATCACCAGCAGCGCACCCAGCATAGCGGCGACACGCGTCAGGAGGGCATACCACCATTTTCCGGTGCGAATGCGCGTCAGGGCTAAAATAATCGATGGAACCAGACCCGCAACGACCAGCCACAGGATCATCTGCGGCGTCACCAGGGCAGTCGCTTCCTGGGAATTAGTTTCGAACACGTTAACAATCATGTTCTGATCGATAACCGTGCCATAGGTATACATAAACCAGGTTGCGGCGGCGCATCCCAGGGTCAGGACAATCATGAGCGGCTTGCGAACAAAGGGAATATTCAGCAGGCTGAAGACAATCACCCAGCCGCAGAACAGCACCAGCGGCACGCTGGCAGCAAACAGGAGATCGTGCAGATGTGCAGGCGCAATGATTGACCAGCTGCGCTGGATAAACAATGCATTCAGTACGGTGAAGAAAAGTGCACAGCCCAGAGTAAATTTTATATCGTTACAGTGTAACTTTTTAGTGAACCACATGATGACCAGACCATTCGTTATATCAATGCGGCGAGTATAAGAAGGGAAGATTAGCGAAACCTTAATGCTCTGTTTGTGGCGCACATCCTTGCATGCAAGCCATTTAGGGTCTTCACTGTAGGGAATAATGACGTTCTGGAGGTAGGTGTGGCAGAGCAACTGGAGTTTTTCCCTGTCCAGAGCCCGTGCCGGGGTATTTGCCAGGTAGATGAACGAGGATACTGTCGTGGCTGCATGCGCACGCGCGATGAACGTTTTAACTGGCAAAATTTCAGCGACGCGCAAAAGCAGGAGGTCTTACGGCTCTGTCGACAGCGTCTGCTGCGTAAAATTCGTGCAAACAAAGCGGTTGAAAGCGAAGAACCTCAGCAACCTTCACTGTTTTAGCAGGGTAATTGCGTATACTGGTGACATGACTTCCTTGAGGAAAATGTTATGGTTCAGCGTATTACCCTTGCCCCGCAGGGCCCGGAGTTCTCCCGATTTGTTATGGGCTACTGGCGCCTTATGGACTGGAATATGTCTCCGGTCCAGCTGGCGGACTTTATAGAAGAGCATCTCGATCTCGGGATCACCACCGTCGATCACGCTGATATTTATGGCGGCTATCAATGCGAGGCTGCCTTTGGCGAAGCGCTGAAGCGTGCGCCGGCGCTGCGTGAACGTATGGAGATTGTGACCAAATGCGGTATTGCCACCACAGCAAAACCGGAGCATGCGCTTGGGCATTACATCACTGACAGCGCGCATATCGTTAAAAGCGCCGAGCAGTCACTGATTAACCTGGCCACCGATCGTATCGACCTGCTGCTGATCCACCGACCCGATCCGTTGATGGATGCGGATGAGGTCGCGGAAGCCTTCCTGACGCTTCACCAGAGCGGCAAAGTGCGCCATTTTGGCGTGTCTAACTTCACCCCGGCACAGTTTGCGCTATTGCAGTCTCGCCTGCCGTTTACGCTGGCGACGAATCAGGTGGAGATCTCGCCTGTTCATCAGCCGCTGCTGCTGGATGGCACGCTCGACCAACTGCAACAGCTGCGCATCCGTCCAATGGCATGGTCCTGTCTGGGAGGCGGTCGCCTGTTTAACGATGAGGCATTCCAGCCGCTGCGTAACGAGCTTGAAACGGTGGCGCGCGAACTGAATGCGGAGAGTATCGAGCAGGTGGTTTACGCCTGGATCCTGCGCCTGCCGTCTAAACCGCTGCCAATTATTGGCTCCGGCAAAATTGAGCGCGTCCGCGCTGCGCTTGTGGCTGAGGAGCTGGATATGACGCGTCAGCAGTGGTTCCGCATCCGCAAGGCGGCGCTGGGCTACGACGTACCCTGAGCACGCCTGAACCTGACTTTCCGGTGAAATCTGCGCCGCTGGTATAGACTTAAGGTGCAAAAAATAACCCGTGGAGGTCTTATGAAGCGTTTTGCTCTGGCAATGGTCACGCTGGTTGTTTGCGCAGGTGCGCATGCAGCCAGCGAGGACGTTGAAATGAATCTCGTCACTTCTCAGGGGGTAGGCCAGTCCATCGGGACGGTGAAAATCACCGAAACCGATAAAGGGCTGGAATTTGCTCCCGATCTCAAGGCTCTTCCACCCGGCGAACATGGTTTTCACGTTCATGCCAAAGGCAGCTGTCAACCCGCGATGAAAGAGGGGAAACCAACAGCTGCGGAAGCCGCAGGGGGGCATCTCGACCCGCACAACTCCGGTAAGCATGAAGGCCCGGAAGGGATGGGGCACCTCGGCGATCTGCCGGTGCTGGTGGTAAATAACGATGGTAAAGCCACCGATCCGGTTGTGGCGCCACGACTTAAAAAGCTTGACGAGGTCAAAGGCAAGGCGCTGATGGTCCACGTGGGCGGCGATAACATGTCCGATCAGCCTAAACCGCTTGGCGGCGGCGGGGCGCGCTATGCCTGCGGGGTGATCTGATCGCCAATCGTTCCGGGTGGCGGCGCCTGTTCAAGCTGTGACAGGGAGCAGTGCAGCCGCCAGATAATGGACGCCAGATCGCGGGCCGCAGGCTGATGATGGTGCGCCAGCGCGTCGCAAATACGCTGAAGCTCGGCGAGCGTGACGCTCAGGGGGCGCTGCTGCACTCCGCGCTCGCTCATCACATCTCGGAGCATGGAAATACAGTTATCACGGACCTGCGACAGCGGATCGGAACGCGTCTCCCAGGCGCGCAGTTGCCACACCACGTGCGAACAGTTTAACAGCACCACGCCCCAGCGCAGCAGCCAGCGACGGGAGAGTGAATCCTGGCTGTTGTTCAGCTGGCTGACATGATGGTAAACCAGGGATTCATACTCGCTTTCGCGCAGATGCGGCCTGCGGCTCAGCTGATCGACAAAACCCCTGCGCAACTCCCGAATATGCCTGCGGCTTTTACGCGCGTCCGAGCCCGGGCGTAGCACAGCGAAAGCCAGCCACGCCAGCCCCACGCCGAGGATCTTCGCCAGGTTGTCGTTGAGAAAATCAGCGTAATCGTAAACCGGTGGATTCGTTACAGAGATAAATGAGCCCATAAAAACAATCAACTGACCCCACAGACCGGCCAGTTTAGGCATTTGCAGTTTGAGCAACTGCATGGTGGTTAATAGCGGGAAGAGAAACAGCAGAAATTGCCAGAGGTCGGTTATCTGCACCATCAAACCAAATTTCACCACGAAGCTGAATAGCGACAGCAGTACCAGCGTACGCAGCAGAAGCGTCAGGGAATTAAAGGGGGAAGCGGCGACGGAATAGAGCACGCAGCTGATTGCCGCAAGCGTCAGGGCCGCACTGCCCGCATCCCATTGCGTGGTGATGGCCCATGCGCCCACGGCCGTCAACGCACAAAACGTACGAAAACCGCTCCACAGCGCCTCCATTGCGTCGGTATGGCGCGCCAGAGCAGGACTACCGGGAACGGAAAATTCGGTGACGGGCGTGGCATTCTCGACGGCTTTTAACCAGCGGCTGCTGCGCAGATACAGGCGGCAGAAATAGTTCAGACGCTGCCAGAAGGCACGGTGCCTGTAGTCATATTCATCCGTTGGGGCGAGCGGCGCGATAATGCGGGCCACGGTATAGATATCGGCATCCGGACGCGCAAGAGCGGCGAGCAGCGCCTCGATAATCTCCCGGGTATGGGCTGGCGGTGCAGGCCAGTTCAGCAACATCCGGCGAAGGCTTGAGATCGCGCTCGTCATCCGCAATTGCTGGTGCAGTAAATAGTTCAGAAGCGTGTTCTGGCGACGAAAACGGTAGTGGCTCCAGAAAGCCTGGATGCGCAACAGGTTCATGGTCAGGATCTGGCCGATGACCTTTTCGTGCGCGAGGCGGATGTCATCGCTGCTGTCAGGCTGCCAGAGCAGGCTGGCATGTTCCAGCAAACGTGCGTGCATCGTTTTAAGGGCGGTGATAAGCGTAGTGCCATCTGAGGTACTGGGCAGGATCATCATCATGACGCCCCCGCACAGAATGCCGACCATCACTTCACACACGCGTGCCTGGGCGATATCCCACAGCTCGGTGGTGTCCAGCACGTTGACGACCGGAAAGGCGATAATGGCCGCGGTGTAACCCGCCAGCTGAAACGCATAGGCAACGTTATTGGTAAAATGGGCGCAGGCCCAGGTACACAGCCCCAGCCATGCCGACATGCTTAACAGAAAGAGCCAGGGATCGTTCAGGGTATGGCCGGCAAGAAGCAGTGCGGCGGTTGCCCCCAGCAGGCTACCCGCCACGCGCCCGAGGCTTTTACTGATAACGCCCCCGACGGTAGGGAAGCTGACGACCGCCGCAGAGGTCATCGCCCAGTAAGGCTCATCCAGATTCAGATAATAGGCAACCGTAAGCGCAAGGCACATGGCGATGCCGTTGCGCAGCGCGTAACGCCACTGCGGCCGTGTCGCTTTTATCCACGGCGTATTGCGCCAGGAGAAAGCCCCCAGGTTCATCATCGCGATCCGATGGCGACGGTGCAGGTTGTGCCAGAGACCAGGGTAATGTCTTTCGGCAGCTGATCAAACTCGACGCGAACAGGCACCCGCTGAGCCAGGCGCACCCACGGGACGTTGGGTTTGATGTCAGGCACCAGGCCAGAATCGGTTTCCACGCTCTGATCGTATATTGCCCGACCTATGCTGCTAACGTGACCCTGTAACGTTTCTGCGCCGCTGTAAAGCGTGATCCGGGCAGGCGCACCCTCGCGGATATGGCGCAGCTTGGTCTCTTCAAAATAACCTACAACATAGAAAGAGTGGCTATCGACCAGGGCGAAGACCGGCTGGCCTGTGGTGGCGTAATCACCCACACGGGTAGACAGGCTCGTGATCCATCCATCCACCGGGGCTTTGACCACGGTCTGGGTCAGTTGCCACTCGGCCTGTTTCAGCGTTGCCTCTGCAACCTTCAGGCTGGCCTGCATGGCTTTTACATTGATATTGGCGGTATCGAGATCCTCCGCAGAGATGTAATTTCTCGACAGATGGCGGCGGCGTTCGGCTTCGTTATTGGCTTTTGCCAGATCTGATTGAGCTTTTGCGAGCTGCGCCTGGGCATTAAGCACCGCAATGTGGAAAGGGGTCTCATCGATACGGAATAGCACATCGCCCGCATGAACGTACTGGTTGTCCTTCACCTGAAGCGCGCTGATACTGCCGGACACCTGTGGCGTGATGCTGACCTGTTCCGCGCGGATCTTGCCGTCACGCGTCCAGGGCGACTGCATGTAATAATTCCAGAGCCACCAGCCGGCCATCACCGCCAGCGCTAAAACGAAAAGAGTGGAAAAATATTTTAACGTTTTCAATGCTATTCTCACCACACGGTTAACACGGCAAGGCCAAGACAGACGGAGAGGGTAAACAGGGAGAGATCCATTAACATCGGGTGCCAGATTTCACCAGAATACATCCAGTCGCGCAGCAGACGATGCGCAATGAGCCAGATTACAAAACCGACCATCACGGCTTTAAACAGTGGCGGAAAGTAGACCGATGCGCCAACAATCAAATCCTGGAGGGGCAACCCTGGGGAGAAGGAAAACAACGTCACAAGCAGCGATCCTTTGCGGTGGAATGAGGGCCACATTGGCAGATTTCAATGCGATGGCGCATTACCATTCAGTGTAAATCATCCTTTAAGGAATGATGAATACCGTGATTGCATTTGTTTTGGCAATACAAATACTGCAAACTATTCTAAAATCACTATAATCACTTAGCAAGCTAATTATAAGGAGATGAAATTGGAATCGCCATTAGGTTCTGATCTGGCAAGGTTGGTACGCATCTGGCGTGCTCTGATTGACCATCGCCTGAAACCTCTGGAACTTACGCAGACGCACTGGGTTACGCTGCATAACATTCATCAGCTCCCGCCCGATCAGTCACAGATCCAACTGGCAAAAGCGATTGGTATTGAGCAGCCTTCTCTGGTGCGTACCCTTGACCAGCTGGAAGAGAAGGGACTCATCTCCCGACAAACCTGCGCCAGCGATCGTCGCGCCAAGCGGATTAAATTGACGGAAAAAGCGGCCCCGATTATTACTGAGATGGAGACCGTCATCAGTAAAACGCGAGGGGAGATCCTGGCCGGTATTTCCCCCGCTGAGCTGGAAATGCTGATCGGACTCATCGCCCGTCTTGAGCAAAACATCCACGATTTACAGTCGCGCGACTGACGTTGTTTACAGGCCTTGCTGGTGCAAGGCCTCTGTCATGTTCTGAACACCACCACCCGGTTGCGGCCCGTCTCTTTTGCCTCGTACATGGCTTTATCCGCGCTTTCCACACAGGTTTCAGCGCTGGTCTCCGGCGAGGTGGCGGTGAATACCCCCATACTGATAGTAATCGGTTCCGGGAGATAACCGCCGCTGCTGACGTTGTCGAAACCGCTCAATTTGAGACGTATGCGTTCGGCAACCTGTTGCGCAAGATCGGAAGGGGTATTTGTCAGCATGAGCACAAATTCTTCGCCGCCGATCCGCGCTGCGATATCCTGCGGTCGCACTGAATCGGTCAACAGGTTTGAGACAAACTGTAAAACCTTATCCCCCTGCAAATGGCCGTAGCAGTCGTTAATGCGTTTGAAACGGTCAAGATCGCTCACGAGCACCGATACCGGGTGCGCCAGGGTTGCTGTACTCAGCGCGTGGTTTAATGAATCATAGAAATAGCTACGATTATACAGACGGGTGAGGGGGTCGCGTATCGAGTTTTGATAAGACTGCTGATATTTTACATGCGAGTCACGATACAAATTAAATACATCGGAAAGTAAGATGAAGATAATGATTAATGTAGCGACAGTTTCGAATAACCGTGCCCGGTACCATGAAATATCTTCAGCGTGTCCGCCTAACAATAGCATGAGCAGGGTGACGATATAACAGACGCATAAAAAATTGCCGCCGACCCAAAACAAATTTCTCACGCGGGTAATGGCCATCAGGGTGATTAACGTTACTACCCACAGGACGATCAAAATAATATTAATCGCCTGGCTCCAGAGAACCATAAACTGTCGGGTTTCATTGTCTACCAGGTCCAGTGTGAGCAGGGTTGAATGGCTGGAATAGAACAATGCCAGCCCAAGCATACTGCCCGTAAAGAGCGAGGCGCCGACAACGATACCGATGTGGGTGCTTCGTGAGAGAGCGGACGTACGCAGGGTATACAGCAATGCCGAGATGATTATCAGCACCGCCATTAAAAAGTGGCGGAACATATAGAAAATCATGGCGTCATTATAGTTCGCCACGTTGAACTGATAGAGATCAAGCCAGGCCGGGAAGCTGGACAGAGTCCCCACCATCAATAACGCTGAGCCGGCAAAGGCCAGGGCAATGGGAACAAGATATAATCGCCTTCTGTCGCACCAGTATTTCATTGCCATAAAACAGGCAATAAACAGATGAAACACCAGAAGAAATATCGTCAGCGTAGGGAAAAACAAAGGTGAAAACGAAGGAACCCATTCAACAAGTTTTATAAAAAAAGCTTGTAATACGGCAATGATAACAATGCATCCAAGCGCGAAGGCCACAAAGCGGTTCTTTACAAATCGACAGATCGCAAGCATAGAGAATTTAAAAATTAAAAAAGAAAAGAGATTGCGAAGAGTTTAAGTGAGGGAAATAAAAAATACTTTGCGCACGGACAAAAATAGATGAAATGAATAATTCACCGTGTGAATGTATTGTGCAAATATATTGTTGGAGACGATGATTTTGTTAAATGGATGCGGTCTGAACAGACCACATCCATCAGGATATTAGCGCGGGGAGACGGTAACCTGGCTGCCGTTGCTTGCCAGTACAACACGCTGGCCAGCAGAGAAGCGGGTGTTACCCTGTTTCTGCACAACCATAATGGTGCTGCCATCGTCTTTACGGATTTCCAGCTCAACGCCCTGAGTTTTGTTCATCGCACCCTGAACGCCCTGACCCGCTACGCCGCCTGCAACTGCGCCCGCTGCGGTAGCCAGAGAACGTCCGGTGCCGCCGCCAATGGTATTACCCAGGAAACCACCCAGCACAGCACCACCGATTGCGCCCACCACGTTCGTGTCATCGCCACCCTGAATCTGAACAGGACGGGCATTAACGATAGTACCGTATGTCACGTTCTGTACCTGTTTAGCTTCAGAAGCACTATATACGTCGCCGGAGAGTGAACTGTCATTCACACAACCCGCCAGTGTTAAACCAATCAGCGAAACGCCCAGTACACGTAAAATCATTTGACTCTCCTGTTCACCAAAAAACGCCCGGTTGGGGCATCCGTTATGGCTAAATTATATGGCATTCCTGACCACAGTTCATATCTTTGCATGCCGAATAGATAAATTTTACTTCAACAGGGCTTAACGGGACATAAACAAAAACCGTCTGTGCTACAGGTCTGAGATTGTTAAAAAATATTATCACCGCATAGCAAAGCCGCGTTATTTATGATGGAGTGTTTGCACTTAGCCCATGTAACGTAAGGAAAGCGCATGAAATCGGGTCGCTATATCGGTGTGATGTCTGGTACCAGTCTTGACGGTGTGGATGTCGTTCTGGCCGCCATTGATGAAAACATGGTGGCGCAGCAGGCAAGCCTGACCTGGCCTATTCCTGTCTCGTTAAAAGAAGAGATCCTGAACATCTGCCAGGGACAACAGCTGACGCTTTCCCAACTGGGCCAACTGGATGTGCGTCTGGGGGCGCTGTTTGCTGAGGCGGTACTGGCCCTGATGCAGCAGGAAAGACTCCACCCGCAGGATATCGTGGCAATAGGTTGCCATGGGCAGACCGTCTGGCATGAACCTGTCGGCGAGGCGCCGCACACGATGCAAATTGGCGATAACAACCAGATTGTGGCAAAAACCGGTGTGACGGTGGTGGGTGATTTCCGTCGTCGCGATATGGCCCTCGGCGGGCAGGGGGCGCCGCTGGTTCCGGCATTTCATCAGGCGCTGCTGGCGCACCCGGTAGAGCGCAGGATGGTCCTGAACATCGGCGGGATCGCCAACCTGTCGATGCTTATTCCCGGGCAGCCCGTGCGGGGGTACGATACCGGACCCGGTAATATGCTGATGGATGCCTGGATCTGGCGTCAGAGCGGTAAAGCCTACGACAAAGACGCGCAGTGGGCCAGCCAGGGGAAAGTGATCCTTCCCTTGCTGCAAACCCTGTTAAGCGATCCTTTCTTTGCTCTGCCCGCGCCGAAAAGCACGGGGCGGGAATATTTCAACTACGGCTGGCTTGAACGTCAGCTGGCGCGCTTCCCCGGCCTTGCGCCTCAGGATGTGCAGGCTACGCTGACGGAGCTCACCGCGGTGTCGATTTCTGAACAGGTGTTGCTGAGCGGCGGATGTGAGCGCTTGCTGGTATGCGGAGGCGGAAGCCGCAACCCGCTGGTGATGGCACGCCTCGCCGCCTTGCTGCCAGGCACCGAAGTCACGACCACTGATGAAGCCGGGATCAGCGGAGACGATATGGAAGCGCTGGCCTTCGCCTGGCTTGCCTGGCGTACGGTTGCCGGTCTGCCGGGGAATTTACCCTCCGTAACCGGTGCGCGGGAGGCGAGCGTCCTTGGGGCCATTTTCCCCGCAAACCCGCGCCATAATCAGAGTTAACTGAAATTCAGCGGGAGGCGTAACCCGTAAAATAGGGAGAAACAGGAGGGCGGTTAGGCCCTCCAGGACCAGGATAGTCTTCGGAATCTGCCCATGAAAAAACTTCTTCTCATTGCTGTACCTTTTCTTATGACCGGATGCAGCGTCTATAACCAGTTCGTTGAGCGTATGCAAACCGATACGCTGGAATATCGTTGTGATGAAAAACCGCTGACGGTGAAGCTGAACAACCCGCATCAGGAAGCCAGCTTTGTTTATGACAATAAGTTGTTAACGCTGAAGCAGGGAATGTCGGCCTCCGGTGCGCGCTACTCAGACGGGATCTACGTCTTCTGGTCGAAAGGCGACAGCGCCACCGTCTACAAGCGTGACCGCATTGTGCTGAACAATTGTCAGCTTGAAAATCCGAAGCGTTGAGATTTTTGAAGGGGGCGCGCACAATAGCGCCACCCAATCTCACTTTCAGCTAACGCCATGTCAGATAACGACGAACTACAGCAAATTGCGCATCTGCGCCGTGAATACACCAAAGGCGGTCTGCGCCGCCAGGATCTTCCCGCCGAACCGCTGGTGCTTTTTGAACGCTGGCTGAAGCAGGCCTGCGAAGCGAAACTGGCTGACCCGACGGCAATGGTCGTTGCCACGGTTGATGAAAATGGTCAGCCGTATCAACGCATCGTTCTTCTCAAGCATTATGACGAGAAAGGGCTGGTGTTCTACACCAACCTTGGCAGTCGTAAAGCGCATCACCTTGAAAATAATCCGCGTATTAGCCTGCTCTTCCCGTGGCATATGCTGGAGCGCCAGGTGATGGTCACCGGCAAGGCGGAGCGCCTCTCTACGCTCGAAGTGGTAAAATATTTCCACAGCCGCCCGCGCGACAGTCAGATCGGCGCCTGGGTCTCTAAACAGTCCAGCCGAATCTCAGCCCGCGGCGTGCTGGAGAGTAAATTCCTCGAACTCAAACAGAAGTTTCAGCAGGGTGAAGTACCGCTGCCGAGTTTCTGGGGCGGGTTCCGCATCCCCATTGAGCAGATGGAATTCTGGCAGGGCGGTGAACACCGCCTGCACGACCGCTTTTTATACCAGCGCGACAACGGTGGCTGGAAAATCGACAGACTGGCCCCGTAATCCCCAAAATTTGTTGATTTAAGCGCTAGCGCACACCGCGCTGGCGCTTTATTCTATGGTCCTTTCGCATCAGGCGAAAAGTCGTGTACCGGCAAAGGTGCAGTCGTTTATACATGGAGAATTTGATGGCAAGCAGTAACTTGATTAAACAATTGCAAGAGCGGGGCCTCGTGGCCCAGGTGACGGACGAGGAAGCGTTAGCAGAGCGACTGGCGCAAGGCCCGATCGCGCTCTATTGCGGCTTCGATCCCACCGCTGACAGCTTGCATTTGGGGCATCTTGTTCCATTGTTATGCCTGAAACGCTTCCAGATGGCCGGCCATAAGCCTGTCGCACTGGTTGGCGGCGCGACCGGTCTGATTGGCGACCCAAGTTTCAAAGCCGCTGAGCGTAAGCTGAATACCGAAGACACCGTGCAGGAGTGGGTGGATAAGATCCGTAAACAGGTTGCACCGTTCCTGGATTTCGACTGCGGTGACAACTCTGCGATTGCGGCGAACAACTACGACTGGTTTGGTGGCATGAACGTGCTGACGTTCCTGCGTGACATCGGCAAACACTTCTCTGTTAACCAGATGATTAACAAAGAAGCAGTGAAGCAGCGTCTTAACCGTGACGATCAGGGTATCTCTTTCACCGAGTTCTCCTACAACCTGTTGCAGGGGTATGACTTCGCCTGCCTGAACAAACTGCACGGCGTCTCTCTGCAAATTGGCGGTTCCGACCAGTGGGGTAACATCACCTCCGGTATCGATCTGACCCGTCGCCTCCACCAGAATCAGGTGTTTGGTCTGACCGTGCCGTTGATCACCAAAGCCGACGGTACCAAGTTCGGTAAGACCGAAGGCGGCGCGGTATGGCTGGATCCGAAGAAAACCAGCCCGTACAAGTTCTACCAGTTCTGGATCAACACGGCGGATGCCGACGTTTATCGCTTCCTGAAGTTCTTCACCTTTATGGATATCGAAGAAATCAATGCGCTGGAAGAAGAAGACAAGAACAGCGGTAAAGCACCACGCGCCCAGTACGTGCTGGCGGACGAAGTGACTAAACTGGTTCACGGCGAAGAAGGTCTGGCGGCGGCGAAGCGCATTACGGCTAGCCTGTTCAACGGAACCCTGAGCGATTTAAGCGAAGCGGATTTCGAACAGCTGGCGCAGGATGGCGTGCCGATGGTTGAGATGGAAAAAGGCGCCGATCTGATGCAGGCGCTGGTGGACTCCGAGCTCCAGCCGTCTCGCGGTCAGGCGCGTAAAACCATCGCCTCTAACGCGATCACCATTAATGGCGAAAAACAGGCCGATCCGGAATACACCTTTACCGAGAACGACCGTCTCTATGGTCGCTACACGCTGCTGCGTCGCGGTAAGAAAAATTACTGCCTGGTCTGCTGGAAGTAATTAAAAGTATGCAGGGGCGTGGGAAACCACGCCCCTTTTGTTTTGACAGGGTTTGGTAAGTACAACATGAAGAACATCCTCGCCATTCAGTCCCACGTTGTGTTTGGACATGCTGGCAACAGCGCTGCGGAATTCCCGATGCGCCGCCTCGGCGTTAACGTCTGGCCCCTCAATACCGTCCAGTTCTCGAATCACACCCAGTACGGTAAATGGACCGGCTGCGTAATGCCGCCGTCGCATCTGACGGAAATCGTTCAGGGGATTGCGGATATCGACCAGCTTAAACGCTGCGATGCCGTACTGAGCGGCTATCTGGGTTCGGCGGAGCAGGGGGAACATATCCTCGGCATTGTGCGCCAGGTGAAAGCGGCAAACCCCGCGGCGAAATATTTCTGCGATCCGGTGATGGGACATCCGGAAAAAGGCTGCATCGTAGCGCCGGGCGTTGCGGAGTTTCATGTCCGTCATGCATTGCCCGCCAGCGATATTATTGCCCCCAACCTGATTGAACTTGAGATCCTGTGCGAGCATCCGGTCAACAGCGTAGAAGAGGCTGTAAGCGCCTCTCGCGAGCTGATCGCCCAGGGGCCAGAGATTGTGCTGGTTAAGCACCTGGCACGCGCAGGGTTGAGCCAGGACCGTTTTGAGATGCTGCTGGTGACGAAGGATGAAGCCTGGCATATCAGTCGACCGCTGGTGGATTTCGGTGCACGTCAGCCTGTCGGGGTCGGGGATGTGACCAGCGGTTTGCTGCTGGTGAAGCTATTGCAGGGCGCGAGCCTGCGCGATGCGCTGGAGCACGTCACCGCAGCCGTTTATGAAATCATGATTGCGACGAAGACGATGCAGGAATATGAGCTCCAGGTCGTCGCGGCGCAGGATCGCATCGCGAAGCCGGAGCACTATTTTAGCGCAACGCAGCTTTAGAAAACGCCCGTCGCCGCTGCGCTTGCACGGGCCTACGGAATTTATAGGCCGGGTAAGCGTCAGCGCCACCCGGCAATCCAGGCCGCTCGGTTAATTCAACCCTTCCGCTTTCAGCGCCGCTGCCACCGCAGGACGCTCCGCCACGCGCGTCATATACGATGCGACATGGTCTAATCCTTCCATGTTCAGCTTAACCGCGCGCGCCCAGCGCAGAACGGTAAACAGATAGGCATCGGCGATGGTGAAACGCGAGCCACAGATCCACTGGTCGTCTTTCAGCGCGTCGTTAACGTACTGCAACTTTTTCTCCAGCAGCGCGCGCACGGTAGGTTTGTACTCTTCCGGCGTGTCCGGGCGGAACAGGGGCGTAAAGCCTTTGTGCAGTTCGGTGGCAATATAGTTCAGCCACTCCAGCGTTTTATAACGCGCAATGCTGCCGGTGGGGGCAAGGAGCTGACGATCCGGTACGTTGTCCGCCAGGAATTGCATAATCGCCACCCCTTCGGTCAGCAGGGTGCCATCATCCAGCAGCAGGGCCGGAACCTGGCCTTTTGGGTTAATCGCAAAAAAGTCATCCCCGTTTTCCAGACGCTTTTTCATCAGGTCAACGCCGTCCAGCGTGAAATCTTTACCGCTCTCGCGAAGCGTAATATGGGAAGCAAGAGAGCAGGCGCCCGGTTTATAGAACAGTTTCATCGGTAACTCCTTTTTGCTGAGGTTCCAGCTATGTTAGTGCGCGTTCGGATAAAAAAAAAGCCGCTAATCAATTAGCGGCTTCTGTTCAGTCGTTTCCCGATGACATTACGCGTTCGCGGTTTTGATCGCTTTAGCGGATTTGTCGTCGTCCTGGGTCATACGATTCAGTTTAGGTGCGGTCAGCAGCATCAGCACGGCAATCACGGCGGTCGCGATACCAATTTGCATGAACACGGTGCCGTAGACATTCAGGGAAACCAGCGGGTCGGTAACGTTGTCTGGTACCGCCATCAGGTTCGCAATCTTACCTGCGATGATAGCCGCGCCAGCGGTGGTCAGGAACCAGCTGCCCATGATGAAGCCCATCAGACGCTGAGGGACCAGCTGCGCAACCATCGCCAGGCCCAGACCGGAGATCATCAGTTCACCGATGGATTGCAGCGCATAGCTCAGGATCAGCCAGTTAACAGACACGATACCCGCGTCGGTCGCGAATTTCGTCCCCAGCGGCAGCACCAGGAATGCGCCAGAGCACAGCACCATACCGATAGCGAACTTGTGCGGCATAGGCAGACGGTCGCCCATCTTGTTATAGATAGCGGCCAGAATCGGGCTACCAATCATGATCCAGAACGGGTTCAGGGCCTGATACTGCTCCGGCTCGAACGCGATACCAAGGATGGAGTGCTCAACGTTGCGGATAGCGAAGAAGTTCAGAGACGTTGGCATCTGGCTGTACAGAACGAAGAAGATGATCGCTTCCAGCATCAGGATGAACGCCACAATCATCTTACGACGTGCCGCACCCTGCATCGCAAAGGCTTCTTTCGCGAAGATAATCACGATACCCAGCGCAACCACGCCCAGTACGGCACGTGCAACGCCCTGGTTGTGCAGCAGCCAGGTGGCGACAGCGGCCAGGATCACGATGCCGACGATGGTTGCCAGCAGTTTGCCCATGTGCACGGGTTCGAAGTCTGGTTTTGAACCATAGTCTTTAACCCAGCTACGGCAGAACAGGAAGTTCACAACGGTGATCAGCATACCCACGAAGCTCAGCGCAAACGCTACGCTCCAGCCGAATTTTGCGGCCAGCCATGGGGTTGCCAGCATAGAGAAGAAGGAACCGATGTTGATGGACATGTAGTACATGGTAAATGCACCGTCCAGACGTGGGTCATCTTTGCTGTAGCAGGTAGAGAGCAGGGAAGACGGGTTCGCCTTGAAGAGGCCGTTACCTACCGCGATGGTAGCCATGCCCATGTAAACCACACCTGCATCGTGCCCGGACCAGGCAACCAGCCCATAGCCAATCGCCAGAACAACGGCGCCCAGCATAATGACTCGTTTAGTACCGAGGACTTTATCGCCTAACCAGCCGCCGATAGCGACCAGGCCATACACCAGGGCGCTGAAGGAAGAGAACAGCGTGATGGAATCGGCTTCAGACATACCCAGTTGTTTAACCAGGTAAACCGCCATGATCCCTTGCAGGCCGTAGTAGCCAAAACGTTCCCATAATTCGATCGAGAAAATGAGATAGAACGCTTTAGGCTGTTTGAAAGCGTTAAGACTTACGCTCTCATCTGTTGGTTTATTGTTTGCAGTAGACACATATACCTCTTTTTTTACATCCCATATTAACGGGGGTGTTCATAGCGTGATGACCGTAGTCCATCCGCTTTATAGTTATATTGGGAGGGGAAACGGCGGGTAATGTTCACTATCCAGCCCCATCTGGCAATACGTTTGTAATAATCTGTTACATATAACTCTGGCGGTATAATCATCGGTTCATGCAAATGTTATACAGCGTTAAATCTCATCCGTTCAAAATTGATGGTTTTTTTCACTGTAATCGACCCTGTTTAATGGCTGTATGGCGATATGTTCTGCTATTTTGGGTGATTGGTAGTGATATAGCCCATATTCTGAAAAATGACTGGTCTTATGTGCGGTGTGGAATCGATGAAATCTTGTCTGACAAAGGGGTTGGGCGGGTTTTAACAACAAAAATCCAACATCAGGTTATCAGAGTGATCGCGATCACAGATGTATAGAAATTTTTGGTGATGAAAAAACTATTAACCTGTTTGAGTGTTAAATGACCGAAGAATCGACAATGCGTAAAGGAGAAAGAGAGGGCAATTTATGGTCAATCGGGAAGATATCAGAGCCCTTGTTAATTTTAAGGGCTTGAACAGGTAAGAAGTAAGGTGGTTTACGCTCAGGGATAGACTTTTTCTTTGTATTCGCAAAGATCTTCGATAATGCAGGAACCGCAGCGTGGCTTACGGGCAATACAGGTATACCGTCCGTGCAGGATCAGCCAGTGGTGGCAGTCCACCTTAAATTCCGCCGGGACCACTTTTAACAGCTTCTCTTCCACCTCTTCCACGTTTTTACCCGGCGCGAACCGGGTACGGTTAGAGACGCGAAAGATATGGGTATCCACGGCGATAGTCGGCCAGCCAAACGCCGTGTTCAGCACCACATTTGCCGTTTTACGCCCGACGCCCGGCAACGCTTCCAGCGCAGCGCGGTCTTCCGGGACTTCACCGCCGTGCTGCTCCAGCAGGATCCGGCAGGTCTTAATGACGTTTTCGGCCTTGCTGTTAAACAGGCCAATGGTCTTGATATAGGATTTCACACCTTCAACGCCCAGCTCCAGCATGGCCTGCGGCGTATTAGCGACAGGGTAGAGCAGGGCCGTGGCTTTGTTGACGCTCACGTCCGTCGCCTGTGCAGAGAGCAGCACCGCGATCAACAGTTCAAACGGCGAGTTAAAATTCAGCTCTGTCGTTGGATGAGGATTCTCATCGCGCAGGCGCGTCAGGATCGCAATGCGTTTCTCTTTATTCATACTGCTTTCTCGGGGATCCCTTCCTGTACGCTGCGCTCAGCGGCGCGGCGTTTACGTTTTTCATCAATCAGGTATTTTAACGCCAGCATCATCCCAAGGCCAATGAAGGCGCCAGGCGGCAGCATGGCCAGCAGGAACGGAGTGTCCGTATGGAACACCTCAATACGCAGCGACTTCGCCCAGCCGCCAAGCAGCGCGTCCGCACCGTCGAAGAGCGTACCGTTGCCCAAAATTTCACGCAGAGAGCCGAGGACGAACATGGCGGCAGTCGCGCCCATGCCGATGGAAAAACCATCCAGCGCGGATATGGCCGGATTGTTTTTCACCGCAAAGGCTTCAGCGCGGCCTACGACAATACAGTTAGTCACGATAAGCGGAATGAAAATCCCGAGCGACTGGTACAGGCCAAATGCGTAGGCGTTAATCAGCATTTGCACCACGCTGACCACCGACGCAATGATCATGACATAGATCGGAATACGGATTTCCGACGGCGTCCAGCGGCGCAAAACAGAAATGGAAAAGTTAGTCAGGGTCAGCACCAGCGTGGTCGCCAGCCCCAGCCCGAGCGCGTTGGTGGCGGTAGACGTCACCGCCAGCAGCGGACACAGCCCCAGCAGCTGTACCAGCGCGGAGTTGTTCTTCCAGAGACCCTGGACGATAACCTCTTTAACCTGGCTCATGGTCACTCCTCACAGGTGGAAAGATGATTGATCTGCGCGGGCAGCGTTTCGGCATACAGCCCGGCGCGCTTGACGGCGTTGACCACCGCGCGTGGGGTAATCGTGGCACCCGTGAACTGGTCAAACTCGCCGCCATCTTTTTTCACCGCGAAAGCAGGATCGTCTTCGCCATGAATCATCTTTCCGGCGAAGTGTAAGATCCAGTCGCTTAAGCGTGTTTCAATTTTGTCGCCAAGGCCCGGCGTTTCGTGATGCTCCGTCACGCGCGTGCCCAGCACGGTGCCGGAAAAATCGCTGCCCACCAGCAGCTGAATCGCACCGGAGTAACCGTCCGGCGCGGTGGCTTCCATGACGGCACCCACGGGATTATCGCCCTTGCGGGCAATATAAACGCGATGGGGTCCTTTACCGAGCTGCGGAGCCTGCACGACAAAGCAGCTTTTTTGCAGGTCATTATCGTAGAGGTCGGATGGGATCACCTGATCGAACAGCGTCTTTTGCTGCTTCATTGCCTGCTCTGCAATGGTAGTTTTCGTCAGTTCATTTACCAGCGCGGTCAGCCCGGTGAGGGCGGCAGCGAAGATCGCCAGCGTAACGCCGTGTTTTTGCATTGTTTTTAGCATGGCGTGACCCTTAGCGATGACCGTACACGCGTGGCCGCGTGTAGTAGTCTATGAGCGGAACGGTGATGTTAGCCAGCAGCACGGCAAATGCCACGCCGTCCGGATAACCGCCAAAGCTGCGAATAAGCCAGACCAGCAAACCCGCCAGCGCGCCGAAAATCAGACGTCCTCGGTTGGTGGTAGAGGCGGTGACCGGATCTGTCAGAATAAAGAATGCCCCGAGCATGGTCGCGCCGGAGAGCAGATGGAGCTGCGGGCTGGCCAGTGACTCAGGTGAGATGACCCAGCCGAGCGTCGAGCAGACGGCCAGCGTCACCAGGAAACTCACCGGAATATGCCAGCGGATTGCCTTCTGTTGCAGCAGGAACGCGCCGCCCAACAAATAGGCCAGATTGACCCACTGCCAGCCAGCACCCGCCAGTACGCCGCTGTAAATAGACGATTTCATCACCTGCTCCACGCTGTGTCCGGCACGCAGGGAGGTTTTGAAGGTATCGAGCGGGGTGGCCTGGCTGATGCCGTCCACGCCCATGCGAAGCGCGTTCATATCTGCGCCCAGCGCGGTGTGGCCGGTAAAGATAACGTGCAGGGCATCCATAAAGCCGGGGACGGTGGCGGCGATCTCATGCGGTGGCAGCCAGCTGGTCATCTGTACCGGGAAGGAGATCAGCAGTACCACGTAGCCAATCATCGCCGGGTTAAACGGGTTATGGCCCAGCCCGCCGTACAGCTGCTTGGCGATGATCACCGCAAACACCGTTCCCAATACCACCATCCACCACGGGGCGAACGGGGGAATGCTGATGGCCAGCAACAGGCCGGTCAACAGGGCGGAGTTATCGCTCAGGATGCGAGTCACTTCCATTTTGCGCAGCTTCAGGATCGCAGCTTCCGCTGCGACGGCACTGGCGCAACCCAGAACTAACTGGAAAAGCGTACCCCAGCCGAAAAACCAACACTGTACGGCAATACCTGGCAGCGCGGCCAGGCACACCAGCATCATAATACGCGATGTCTGGCGCTGGTTATGGGTATAAGGGGAACTTGCAATTCTGAAAACCATTTAATCCTCGTTAACGGCTTGCTGCGCGGCTTTCTTTGCCTGAACGCGCGCAATCGCGGCGGCGACTGCGGCTTTGCGTGGATCGTCGTTGGCGGCCGCAGGCCGTTCGTCCTGCTGTGCCGCTTTTCGTGCTTTGGCACGGGCGATGGCCGCTTCAACGGCGGCTTTACGCGGGTCGACAGGCGCTTCACTCTCTTCGGCTGGCTGAACCTGTGCCGCTTTTCGTGCTTTGGCACGGGCGATAGCGGCTTCAACGGCCGCCTTGCGCGGATCCGTCGCTTCCTGTTCAACCACCACTGTCTGCTGACCGGCCTTACGGGCTTTTGCCCTGGCGATAGCCGCTTCCACCGCCGCTTTACGCGGGTCGATATCGGCTTCCGGTTTGGCGTGTTGCGCTTTCTCCGCCTGACGCGCGCGAGCTTCGGCTTTACGCGCTTCGCGGGCCGCAATCGCTTCGCTGTTGTCCGGTCTTTCTCCCGGAGCGATCACAACCGTCTGGGCGGCGGTGGCTTTCTTCTCGCGCACGCGGGCCAGGGCTGCGTTAATGGCATCCTGATCTTTCGCCGCAGGCTGGACGGCAGCCTGCTTATGGCGTTCCTGACGGGCTTGTTTCTCGCGCTCCAGTCGCGCCTGACGCGCTTCAAAGCGGGCCTTCGCTTCAGCGGCACGTTTTTCTTCCATGGAGATGGCGTAGATTTCGGCTTTCTCCTGACGGAAGTATTGCACCAGCGGAATATTGCTTGGGCAGACCCAGGCGCAGGCACCGCATTCAATACAGTCAGCCAGGTTATGCGCCTGGGCTTTATCGTGCAGCTGGCCTTTGCTGTACCAGTACAACTGCTGCGGCAGTAAATCTGCCGGGCATGCGTCCGCACAGGCGCTACAGCGTATGCAGCCTTTCTCTTCCTGCGTTTCGCCCATCTCCGTTGGGGAAGGGGCGAGCAGGCAGTTGGTAATCTTCACCACCGGCACATCCAGCCACGGCAGGGTAAAGCCCATCAGCGGGCCACCCATAATGACCAGTTGATCGCTACCCGGGCAGAAGCCAGCCTGTTCCAGCAGATGACGGACCGGCGTACCCAGACGCGCCCAGACGTTGCCGGGACGGGAGACGGACTCGCCGGTCAGCGTGACGACGCGCTCGGTCAATGGCTCGCCGTCAATCACCGCACGTTTCACCGCGTAGGCGGTTCCCACGTTTTGCATCAGCACGCCGATGTCGGACGAACGGCCCCCGTGGGGGACCTGTTTGCCGGTCAGGATCTGCGTCAGCTGTTTTGCCCCGCCGGACGGGTATTTGGTCGGGATCACTCGCAGGGCGATATCGTGGCTGTCCGCCAGTACCGCACGCAGCATCGAAATGGCCTGCGGTTTATTGTCCTCAATACCGATCAGCACTTCGCGGGGTTGCAGAATATGCGCAAGAATGCGAATCCCTTCCACCACCTGCGCGGCACAGTCCTGCATCAGACGGTCATCGGCGGTGATGTACGGTTCGCACTCGGCGGCGTTGATGATCAGCGTTTCGATTTTATCGCCGCCGCCGTGAAGCTTAGCGCCGGTCGGGAAGCCTGCGCCTCCCAGACCCGCCACGCCGAACTGATGAATGCGTTCAATCAGCGCTTCACGGCTGTGGCAACGGTAGTCGCTCCAGCCGTCACGATCGATCCAGCGGTCTTCACCATCGGCTTCAATGATCACGCTCAGCTCAGACAACGCCGACGGATGGGCAACGGTATGGGGGGCAACAGCCACCACCTTACCGGAAGTCGGGGCATGTATCGGCAACATCCGTCCGCGACCAAAGGTCAGCGGCTGGCCGCGAAGAACGCTATCGCCTTCTTTCACGCACAGTTCACCTTCCGCGCCGATATGCTGTTTAAGGGGCATAACGTAACGGGTCGCCAGCGGGATCTGGCGCAGCGGCGTGCCGTTAGACTGCGATTTCATCTCAGGCGGATGAATGCCGCCGTCGAAATCCCAGATCTTCTCTTTTCTGAAGGCAGAAAATAACTTAAGCATGTTGTTCCACAGGAATATTGCGAACCGGAATGGTCTGAAGGTCCCACTTCCAGCTTTCAGTAGTCGTTTCAACCGGGCGTAGTTCTATACACTGCGTCGGGCAGGGCGCCACGCAGAGATTACAGCCGGTGCACAGATCCGCCACAACGGTGTGCATCGCGCGCGTTGAGCCCACAATGGCGTCAACAGGACACGCCTGAATACATTTGGTGCAGCCAATGCAGTTGGCTTCGTCGATGACAGCAAGGGCACGAACGGGCTCCTGGGCCTGTTCATCGCCGTCGACAGGCTGGGGATCGACGTTCAGCAGGGCAGCTATTTTAAGCATGACCGCTTCGCCACCCGGTGCGCAGCGGTTGATCTTTTCGCCCTGCACGCCCACCGCCTCAGCGTAAGGGCGGCAGCCAGGGTAGCCGCACTGCCCGCACTGGCTCTGCGGTAAAAGTTCATCAATTTTTTCAACCACCGGATCGTCCTCCACCGCAAACCGGCGGGAGGCATAACCCAGAATGATGCCAAAGACGAGTCCCAGTACGCTGATGGACGCGATGGCAATCCAGATAGCACTCATTACAACTTCACCAGACCACTAAAGCCCATAAAGGCCAGAGACATTAAACCTGCGGTCACCAGAGCGATGGCGTTACCGCGAAACGGCGCGGGAATATCCGCCGCGGCCAGACGCTCGCGAATCGAGGCGAACAGGACCATAACAAAAGAGAAACCGACCGCCGCGGAAAAACCGTACAGCGCCGATTGCAGGAAATTATGCCCAAGGTTGATATTGAGCAGCGCCACGCCCAGCACCGCGCAGTTGGTGGTGATGAGAGGCAGGAAAATGCCCAGCAGGCGATACAGGGCAGGGCTGGTTTTCCGCACCACCATCTCGGTAAATTGCACCACAACCGCAATGACCAGAATAAAGGACAAGGTGCGCAGGTAGAGCATGTCGAGCGGGATCAGGATCCAGGTATCAATCAGCCATGCGCAAATGGAGGCCATCGTCATCACGAAGGTGGTCGCCAGCCCCATGCCCATTGCCGTCTCCAGCTTTTTGGAGACGCCCATAAACGGGCACAGGCCAAGGAACTTCACCAGTACGAAGTTATTAACCAGCACAGTTCCGACAAAGAGCAGTAAGTAATCGGTCATTATTTAGCCTGAAATAAAATAGCCGCCTATTATCGGATAAACGACAACAGGCCACAACAGGTTAACTGTAAGGTTATTACGGGTTGACAAAGGTCTTCTTAACGCGCGTCGAACGCTTGAAATAAGGGACCATAAGCGCCGTCGCCAGTAGCGGAAACAGTAACTGGCGAACCGCCAGCGCGTCAGATACTGGCGAGAAAGCGAATGCTTTGACAGCCAGCAGCACGGAGACCAGCAGCCAGATAATGTAATGTTTCGGCACGTTTTTGCGGCGTTTGAAGAAGGCGATAGTCAGCCACAGCGTGTAGTACCACATCGCGATCGCGAAAACGAACGACACAAACCACGTTGCAATATTGAGCGCACTCTGGGACATCAGTGTCTGGATAGCATGAGGCGTAACCAGTGCGGTGGTGTATAGCAACAGCGCCAGCGAAGCGCTTAATAATGCCACCAGCAGCCATGCCAGCGGGGCGATTAACCAGCCCCCAATTCTCTCTCCAGGCAATGCGGTCATACGCTCTCCCATAGTCTGCGCGAAATGTTATACAGAAATTTGCAGGGCGGAGAGTATATAACATTTCACGCCGAAGGCTACTTTCTTATACAACGTAACGCCATACGGATTTAGGCACTTCCCCCACATTGAACAGACGACCGCCAGAGACCAGTTCGGCGCGACGATGGTCAGCAGCGCGGTACATATTGATGATGTCCTGATTATCCGACAGCGTGTAGTTCAGATGGTCAAACAGTTTTTCCAGGCTTTCAAGGGAATTGATCTTGCGAAATTTTAATAAATAGTCCTGAACTGTCATGTTAATAAGTTTCCATATAAAAGGGTAATACCCATAAAGGTAATGCGTTCGAATAATAAACGGATTAATAAAGACGTAAACTGTCCACTCGGGTAACGCGACGAAATTAGGAGTTTTCTTTGCGAAGATTCAGGCATCAGCAGATGCCTGGAAGAGAAGGGTAACCCCGTTCATTACGGCTGGCAATACGTTCCATGACGTAATGTGTCACGCTTTATGACGACACGGCTTACTTTTGTTGTGCGACAGTCACAGGCTCCGGCGGCTGGTAGTTATCGATATGGCTGGCAATGCCGAGCAACACGACTGAAACCCCAAGGACAATCCATCCCGCTAATTCAATGATTCGATTAATTATTGACGACATAATTTGTGTTTGTAATTTATCCATAAATACAGATTACAAATGTTACAGCGCCCTTTTCGCCAGAGCAAGCGCTTTGGGAACGATTCCCCGAACCCATATACACACTTTAATGCGAGGTAACAAAAAACGCTGTCGCGAGATGCTATTTTAACTCACAGGGCACATTATTAATGTGTGCGTTAAGCACAAGGCCAGTGATAAATAAGCGCACAGCGAGGGGGCAAACGATGAGTGAAAACATCCGCGTCGGTCTTATTGGCTACGGGTACGCAAGCAAAACCTTTCATGCACCGCTGGTTGCCGGCACGCCGGGAATGGAACTGGCGGCTATCACAAGCAGCGATGAGACTAAGGTCCGCGCCGACTGGCCAGCCGTGCCGGTGGTAACGGAGCCTAAGCATCTGTTTAACGATCCTAATATTGACCTTATTATCATTCCAACTCCTAACGACACTCATTTCCCCCTGGCGAAAGCGGCGCTGGAGGCAGGGAAACATGTTGTTGTCGATAAGCCCTTCACCGTGACGTTGTCACAGGCGCGCGAGCTGGATGCGCTGGCGCGTAGTCTGGGTCGGTTATTATCGGTCTTTCACAATCGGCGCTGGGACAGCGATTTCCTGACGGTTAAGGCGCTGATAAACGAAGGCACGCTCGGCGAAATTGCCTTTTTTGAGTCGCACTTCGATCGTTATCGTCCGCAGGTGCGAGATCGCTGGCGCGAGCAGGCGGGACCGGGTAGCGGCATCTGGTATGACTTAGCGCCGCATCTTCTCGATCAGGCCGTTCATCTGTTTGGTTTGCCCGTGAGCATGACGGTCGATTTAGCGCAGCTCAGGCCGGGGGCGCAGACCACCGACTATTTCCATGCCATTTTGAGTTATCCGCAGCGGCGCATTGTGCTGCACGGGACAATGCTTGCGGCGGCGGAATCGGCCCGCTATATCATTCACGGGGCGCGCGGCAGCTATGTGAAGTTCGGCCTGGATCCGCAGGAAGAGCGCCTCAAAAATGGCGAACGCTTACCGCAGGAGGACTGGGGCTACGACATGCGCGACGGGGTGGTGACGCGTGCGGAGGGGGAGGTACTGGTTGAAGAGACGGTATTGACCCTGCCGGGGAACTATCCAGCGTATTACGCCGCCATTCGTGACGCGCTGAACGGTTCAGGTGAAAATCCGGTTCCCGCAAGCCAGGCAATTCAGATTATGGAGCTCATCGAGCTCGGGATCGAATCTGCCAAACATCGCGCAACGCTCTGTCTGGCATAAGTGCTAAACGCTTTCGTAGGCCGGGTAAGCGCAGCGCCACCCGGCAGTAAAGAGGACTACTGAGCAACTTTATCGCGCAGCGCCTGTTTCTCTTCAGGCGTCAGGAAGGCGATCTCCAGCCCGTTGATTTGCGCCTGACGGATCTGCTCGCGGCTCAGCCCGGCCTGTGGTGCGGCGATGTTGTATTCGTGAATAATATCCACGCCCTGAACCGCCGGATCGTCCGTGTTCAGCGAAGCCAGCACCCCGTGTTCGAGGAAGGTTTTCAGCGGGTGTTGCGCCAGCGACGCTACTGTACTGGTCTGAATATTGGAGGTCAGGCAGGATTCGATTCCAATACGTTGTTCGGCGAGGAAATCCATCAGCGCGCGATCTTCAATGGCTTTCACGCCATGACCTATACGTTCCGCACCCAGTTCACGAATGGCCTGCCAGATGCTTTCCGGCCCCGCAGCTTCGCCCGCATGAACGGTAATATGCCATCCTGCATCACGTGCGCGGTTGAAATGAGACAGGAACAGACTGCCCGGGAAGCCCAGCTCGTCACCGGCCAGGTCGATGGCGGTGATCTGGTCGCGATGCGCCAGTAATGCTTCCAGTTCCTGAAGACAGGCCGCTTCACCGAAGGTACGGCTCATAATGCCAATCAAACGCGCCTGAACGTCAAAGGTTTTGCAGCCTTCACGCACGCCTTCAATGACCGCTTCAACCACGCCCGCTACGGGGAGGTTATGGGTCATCGCCATATAGCCCGGGGAGAAACGCAGTTCAACATAGTGCAGGCCGTTACGCGCGGCATCTTCGATGTTTTCAAAGGCGACACGGCGACAGGCATCGACCGAGGCCAGCATCTTCACGCCCCAGTCGAGCTTGCTCAGAAAACTCACCAGATCCGGTTCGTTCGACGTGACCTGAACATGCGGGATCAGGGTTTCAAGCGTTTCGGCAGGGAGGGTTAAATTGAACTGGCGACTAAGATCGAGAATGGTTTGGGCACGAATGTTTCCGTCGAGGTGGCGGTGAATATCAGTTAAAGGCAGGCGTGTATCAATCATGGTCGCACTCTTTGCTGGTTAAAGTGCGCCATATTATAAAAACAAAACGGGGTAAAAAGCTATTTGCGCAAGGGAATATTCCGTTGCGCAAATGATTTACAGCAGAGTGTTGATGCCAGCGATAAGGCGTTGAACGCCCTGTTCAAGCTTACTACGCGGACAGCCAGCATTCAGACGCACAAAGCCTTTACCTTCATCCCCATAGGTATATCCCGGCATGATGGCCACTTTTTGCTGATCAATCAGCACGTTTTGCAGCGTATTGTCATTAATGCCAAGCGGGCTGAGATCGATCCATGCCAGATAGGTGGCCTCGGGCGGTTGCCAGTTGAGTGTCGGAAATGCAGTATTCAGTTCGTCAGCAATGTAGCGCAGGTTTTCTTCGAGATAGGTCCGCAGCGCGTCCAGCCAGGGTTCTCCCTGTCGGTAGGCAGCAATGTGCGCGGTCAGCGCCAGCACGGAAGGGGAAGAGAGTCCGTCCCGACCTTTTAATGCATTCAGATAGGCGTTACGGCTGGCGTCATCGGCGATAAGCCCCCAGGCACCCGTCAGCGCCGGAATGTTGAAGCTTTTGGAACCCGAGGTCAGCAGCGCCCATTTACCGCGCGCAACCTCATTCCACGGGGTATGACGATGCGTGCCCCATACCATGTCCATATGAATTTCGTCGCTGATCACCGCTACGTCATAACGTTCACACAGGGCCGCCATTGTGGTCAGCTCTTCCCGCGTCCAGACTTTGCCGGTCGGGTTTTGCGGGCTACACAGCAGCAGCACCTTGTTTTCCGGTTTTGACAGCGCCGCTTCCAGCCCGGCCATATTGCCCTCCCAGCCATGCGCTGTTTTCTGCATCGGCACGGAAACAACGGTACGCTGGTTGCCGTCGATGGCTTTATAAAAGGCATCGTAAGCCGGGGTATGGACCACCACGCCGTCGCCAGGCGAGGACCAGAGGCGGATCAGCTCCGAGACCATATAAATGACCGACGGCCCATACACCACGGTTTCGGTATCAATCTGACTGTTAAAGCGTTGCCGGAACCAGTGCGCCACGGCGGCCAGAAATTCGTCATTTTTCCAGCGACTGTAGCCAAACACCCCGTGGTTGATTCGCTGGTGCAGCGCATCGGTAATGCAGGGGGCGGTGGCGAAATCCATATCAGAGATGGTGAAGGGCAGCAGGTCGGCAGCGCCAAAACGGTCAGCGACATAATCCCACTGGGTACACCAGGTGCCGTGTCGATCCACGACGGTTGAAAAATCAAACATGACGGTGCTCCGTAAAGTAAAACCCCCTCATGACGAGGGGGGCGAGGCATCAGGCTTCGACGGTTCGCATCAGGGTTGCCAGCTCATCCTTCACTGACTGTACCTGCGGGCCAATGACGACCTGCAAATTGTGTTGATTTAACTGTACCACCCCAATAGCCCGGTTAGCTTTAAGTGCGTTGGTATCCACTTTGGACATGTCCGCCACCGACATACGCAGGCGGGTGATGCAGTTATCCAGAGAGGTAATGTTATCCGCACCGCCCAGCGCCGCCAGAATAGCCGGCGTGTTATATCCGGATTTCCCAACGGTACCAGCTACCGCCTGTTCAACGCTGGTGGCCGTATCGGTATCGCGGCCAGGCGTTTTCAGGTTAAAGCGGGTGATGGCGAAGCGGAAGATCCCGTAGTAAACCGCGAACCAGATGGCGGCCACAACCGGCACCAGATACCACTTGGTGGACAGACCGTGCAGGATACCGAAGACCACGAAGTCAATCACGTTACCGTCGGTGTTACCGATGGTCACACCGAGCACAGCCATCACGGTAAAGCCCAGGCCCGTCAGTACGGCGTGGATGAGGTACAGTACCGGCGCTACGAACAGGAACAGGAACTCGATAGGTTCTGTCGTACCGCCCACCACGCAGGCAATAACGCCGGAGATCAGCAGACCTTTAATTTTATGACGATTTTCCGGACGGGCACAGTGGTACATCGCCAGCGCTGCGCCCGGCAGGCCGCCGAGGAAGGCAGGCATTTTACCCTGAGAGAGGAAACGCGTCGCACTTTCAGAGAAGCCGTGAGTGGTCGGGCAGCTCAGCTGGGCCTGGAAGATGGTCAGCGCACCGCTAACGGAATGACCGCAAACGTCCATGGTGCCGCCTGCTTCCGTAAAACGGATCAGGGCAACCAGGATGTGCTGTAAACCAAACGGCAGCAGCAGACGTTCACCGGTACCGAAAATCATCGGGCCGAAATCACCCGCGCCGTTGATAATGCGGCCAATACCGGTGATCCCCATGGCAAAAATCGGCCAAATCAGAGGGATGATCAGACCAAACAGACCCATCACAACCAGCGTAATGATTGGCACAAAGCGGGTCCCGCCGAAGAAGGCCAGCGCATCGGGCAGGCGGATGTTGTGGAAGCGCTCGTGCAGCATCCAGATAATCACCCCCGCGATCACGGCTCCAAGGATCCCGGTATCGATGGACTGAATACCAATCACGCTCTGAATGTTATTGGCTTTCAGTACCGCCGCGTCGGTCGTGGGCAGGATCCCTTTGGCGGTCAGCCAGAAGTTAACCGCAAGGTTCATGACCGCATAGCCAACGAAGCCCGCAAACGCCGCCACGCCTTTGTTTTCGCGCGCCAGACCCAGAGGAATGGCGATACAGAACATTACCGGCAGGAAGCTAAAGGCAAAAGAGCCGACCTTGCTCATCCAGATGAAGATCGCCTGAAGTACCGGATTTCCGAGGAAAGGGATCAGGGTAATGACGTCGTGGCTGCTTAACGAGCTGCCGATCCCCAGCATGATCCCGCAAAAAGAGAGAAGCGCCACGGGCAGCATAAAGGTTTTACCCAGTTGCTGGAAAAACTCCCACAGCGATATTTTTTGTGCTGCTTTCGTCGTCATAAAACGACTCCTTAAATGGTAGAAAGAGATTTAACGACCTCGATGGGGCGAGAAGATAAAACGTTTTATCAAACTTTAGTGCGCGCTAAATCACATTCTCAGGCTTTTACTGGTAGTATAAAGATAGCGTATTGATAAAACGTTTTAGCGATCTCATTATCAAGGAGTCACGCCACCACATGGCTGTAGCGAAAAAGATCACCATCAACGATGTCGCGCTGGCGGCGGGGGTTTCCGTCAGCACCGTTTCGCTTGTATTGAGCGGGAAGGGGCGCATCTCTCCTGCAACGGGTCAGCGCGTCAACGAGGCCGTTGAGCAGTTAGGCTTTGTGCGTAATCGCCAGGCGTCGGCGCTGCGCGGTGGGCAAAGCGGGGTGATAGGGCTGATCGTTCGCGACCTCGCGTCGCCGTTTTATGCAGAACTGACCGCCGGGCTTACCGAGGCGCTTGAAGCGCAGGGGCGAATGGTTTTCCTGCTCCACGGTGGGCGCGAACCGGAGCAGCTGCTCTCCAGGCTGGATATGCTGCTGACGCAAGGGGTGGATGGGGTGATCGTGGCCGGCGCGTCCGGCGTGGGCAGTGAATTGTGTGAGCGCGCGGCGCAGAAAGGCGTACCGCTGGTGTTTGCCTCGCGCGCCAGCTATCTCGACGAAGCCGATACCCTTCGGCCAGATAACATGCAGGCCGCGCAAATGCTGACCGAGCATCTTATTCATCGCGGCCATCAGCGCATCGCCTGGCTCGGCGGTAAAAGCTCGTCCCTGACGCGTGCCGAGCGGGTGGGCGGTTACTGCTCCACGCTCATCAAATACGGCCTGCCGTTTCACAGCGAATGGGTGGTGGAGTGTGAATCCAGCCAGAAAAAAGCCGCGGAAGCCATCGGCACGCTGCTTCGCAACAGCCCGACGATCAGCGCGGTGATTTGCTATAACGACGTCATTGCGATGGGGGCGTGGTTCGGTTTAATCCGCGCCGGACGCCAGAGCGGTGAGGGCGGGGTAGAAACGTTTTTCGGCCATCAGGTAGCGCTGGGGGCGTTCGCGGACGTCGGTGAAAATGCGTTAGACGATCTCCCCATCGTCTGGGCGACGACGCCGGCTCGTGAGATGGGGTACACCCTGGCAGACAGGATCATGCAGCGCATTGAAAATACGGACGTGCAGGCCGGGCATCAGATTGTGGCTGCGCGGTTAGTGACGGTGAAGTAAACGCTTTGCTTGCACGGGCCTGCAACGACTCAGGATCGGAGGCCGGGTAAGCGTCAGCGCCACCCGGCAATAAAAAACCCCTCATGCGAGGGGTTTTTCGTTTACTGCTGCGGTACTGCCGGTGGCGCTGCCGGTTCAGCCGGTGCCGGAATGCCCAGCGTCGGCATACCAAACATACCGACAAACTCTTCCAGCGGCATTTTGTCGCCGTTGAGCGTCACCTGGCCATTAGCATATTGCAGGCTGGTGGAAATGGTGTTGTCTTCCACCTTCGTGATACGGAACATCTGGCCCATCGCCGCCAGGCCTTTCACCTGTTGGTTTGCCAGTTTCCCTGCATCTTCTTCACCATACCCTTCAAGTTTCGCAATCTGCGTCATGAACTCGGTCGCCATATCCATCGGGATGGTCAGCTTGCTGTCGAGCGATTTCACGCTGCGGTCAACTTCCTGCGCCAGGGTCTGCGGTTCGCCGGTCGCAGCGGCCGGATCCTTCAGGAACAGCGACAGGTTGAAGTTGGTTTCGCCTTTGCCGTTTTTCCAGCTCAGTGGCGCAACGGTAATCACCGGCTCGCCCTTCAGCAGGATCGGCAGGTTATTAAACAGCACCGTCATCGCCTGCTGCTGGTACGCCTGCGGGTTCTGTTGCAGGGCGGCATCGGTCAGCAGAGCCTGGCTCTCTTTACTGTATTTCTGACTGAATTCATGCCACGCCTGGCCGTCAATGTTGCCGATTTTCAGAGACAGCTTACCGGTACCCAGATCCTGATTCTGTACTTTCAGGCTTTCCAGGCTGTAATCCAGCTGGGTGTTGATGCTTTTACCGTCTTTGGAGACATCAGACTTACCGTCCAGATCCATGCCTTCCAGCACCGCCATCTCTTTGCCTTCGATCGCAATGGCGATCTTATCGAGGCTCAGTTTCTGGTCGCCGATACGCTCATCAAAATCGGCCATACGGCTATTGCCGCTGGCTTTCAGGTTGTTGAAGGTAAGCTGAACCTTCTGGTTATATTCATTGACTGAATTCACCAGGCCGCTGGCGGCATCGCCGGTCAGGGAGACATTCTTGCCGTCGCGATCGGCATCAAGCTGGAAATTACCGCCGCTGAAGGCGACTTTGTCGGTGCCTTGTTCGTAATTCAGGGCTTTCAGGTCGATGTCGGAATGCGTATCACCGGCATAGCTGATGCGGGTATTGATCTCAAACGGCGACTCATTTTTCGCCATATCGAAAATCGGCTTCGTCACCTCGTTATTCACCAGTACGGTTCTGGCGGATGCCATGGAGGGGATCAGGTTAAACTTTTTCAACTGCGCCAGCGGGAACGGACCGTGGCTGACCACTTCATCCAGCACCACGCTCTGGCCCGGTTTCAGCCAGGCGTTCTGATTACCCGCAACCGGCTTCACCACCACCTGCATATGGCTGGTAAACACGCCACGCTGGTAGTTCTGGTAGCTCAGCTCCAGACCTGCTTCAGGCGCGCTGCGCTTAATCTCGCTGTTTGCCTGCGTCATCATCTCTGCCAGACGGCTTTCCAGCTGTTTCCCGGTATACCAGGAAGCACCCGTCCAGATCACGCCTAAAGCAACAATCACTCCTACCGCTACGACCGATTTTTTCATTGCGATTATCCCTAAAATGAAACCAGGCGGTTAAAACCGCCTGGTGTTACAACGCCTGTTACTAGCTTAGCAAGAGTTGTTAAAAAATTCAGTAAGTCCCTAAAGCTTATTAAAAACACGCGCCAGGCGACCGTTGCCGCTCACCCGGACAGGCGACTCGTTGGCCGCGACAAAGGCGGATTCACCCGGTTTGAGCACCAGACGCTCGCTATCTTTATGCAACGTCGCTTCGCCTTCCACACAGAACAGGATCGCGGCGCTCTCCTGTGCAATGGCGGTTTCGTCTGCGCTGAGGTCATGCAGCGAGAAGGCAAAATCGTCAACCGGAATCGGGAAGTCCAGCTCTGCGCCGTTTTTCACCGGCTGCGTAAGCAGCTCCGCAGCAGGTTTCGCCACGAACTTCACGTTGGCAACCAGCTCAGGGATGTCGATGTATTTTGGCGTCAGGCCCGCGCGCAGTACGTTATCGGAGTTAGCCATCACCTCCAGCGCCACGCCGTTCAGGTAGGCGTGCGGGGTTTCAGCGAACAGGAACATCGCTTCGCCCGGGTTGAGCTTCACCACGTTCAGCAGCAGCGGAGAGAAGAGACCGCTGTCGTCCGGATAAAACGTGGAAATTACGCGAATGGTGTCCCATGGCTCACCCTGCTGGCTGTTCAGCGCGGCTTTCAGCACCGCCAGCGCGTGGGATTTTTCCTCGCCCTGCATATTCAGCAGGCTGGCAAACAGCTCGCTCAAGGCTTCTGCGTTCGGGTTTTCCAGGAAATGGGCGATCGCGTTGTGAGCCCCGGCGACCGGTTGCAGCAGGGAGATGATCTCGGAAAACTCGCGGAAGGCATTCATCGCCAGGAAAGGGGTAAGGGCGAAAACCAGTTCCGGCTTGTGGTTAGGATCTTTGTAGTTACGCTCTGCGGCGTCTAACGGAATACCGGCGGCATTTTCTTTGGCAAAGCCCAGCTCAGAGGCTTTTTTGTTCGGGTGAACCTGAATGGAGAGCGGCTGGTCGGCGCACAATACCTTGAACAGAAACGGCAGCTCACCAAAACGATTCGCCACTTTATCGCCGAGCAGTGCGGCTTTGTCGGCGTCGATGACGTCACGCAGGCTGCGAACCTGGCCGCTGGCATCTTCAATTTTTGAGCTGCTCTTCGGATGCGCGCCCATCCACAGCTCTGCCATCGGCAGGTTGTCCGGGTTGGCGATACCGTAGAGATCAGTTAACGCAGTTTTACTTCCCCAGGCGTAGTTTTGCACTGAGTTGATGAGTTTTTGCATTATCAAGCCCTGATTCATATGTGGAATTAACTCCGCGTATTAAAGCAATAAACCGAATGGAAGTAACCTGCGGATGTAAAAAGTCGTACTAGTCTCAGTTTTTGTTAAAAAATTGTGTAGGATAAGCTGACTCGCTTTTAAGCCGGGCAGCGGAACATCTGCCCTGAATAAACAGACCGAAGCAGTAAGTGAGAGAACAATGTCGAATAAACCCTTCCATTATCAGGATCCTTTCCCCCTCAGTCAGGATCAGACCGAGTATTACCTGTTAACCCGCGATTACGTTTCTGTCTCTGAGTTTGAAGGGCAGGAGATCCTCAAAGTTGACCCGCAGGCGCTGACGTTGCTGGCGCAGCAAGCCTTCCATGATGCTTCCTTTATGCTCCGTCCGGCGCATCAGCAGCAGGTTGCTGATATCCTGAGCGACCCGGAAGCGAGTGAGAACGATAAGTACGTTGCTCTGCAATTCCTGCGTAACTCTGATATCGCGGCGAAAGGCATTCTGCCGACCTGCCAGGACACCGGCACGGCGATTATCACCGGTAAAAAAGGCCAGCGCGTCTGGACCGGCGGCGGTGACGAAGCGGCGCTGGCGCGCGGCGTTTACAATACCTACACCGAAGACAACCTGCGCTATTCGCAAAACGCGGCGCTGGATATGTACAAAGAGGTGAACACCGGCACCAACCTGCCTGCGCAGATTGACCTCTACAGCGTCGACGGTGACGAGTACAAATTCCTCTGCATCGCCAAAGGCGGCGGTTCAGCCAACAAAACCTATCTTTACCAGGAAACCAAAGCGCTGCTTACCCCGGGCAAGCTGAAGAATTATCTGGTCGAGAAGATGCGCACCCTCGGCACCGCGGCCTGCCCGCCGTACCATATCGCGTTTGTGATTGGCGGTACGTCTGCCGAAAGCACCCTGAAAACCGTTAAGCTGGCCTCAACCAAATACTACGATAGCCTGCCAACGGAAGGTAACGAACATGGTCAGGCGTTCCGGGACGTGCAGCTTGAGCAGGAACTGCTGGCCGAAGCGCAGAATCTGGGCCTGGGCGCGCAGTTTGGCGGCAAATACTTCGCGCATGACATTCGCGTGATCCGCCTGCCGCGCCACGGTGCTTCCTGTCCGGTGGGCATGGGCGTCTCATGCTCGGCGGATCGCAACATCAAGGCGAAGATCAACCGCGACGGCATCTGGATCGAGAAGCTGGAGAACAACCCGGGCAAATATATTCCTGAAGAACTGCGTAAAGCGGGCGAGGGGGAAGCGGTTCGCGTGGACCTGAATCGTCCGATGAAAGAGATCCTCGCGCAGCTTTCGCAGTATCCGGTTTCAACGCGCCTTTCCCTGAACGGGACGATTATCGTGGGCCGCGACATCGCCCATGCGAAGCTGAAAGAGCGCCTGGACAACGGCGAAGGGCTGCCGCAGTACATTAAAGATCACCCGATCTACTACGCAGGCCCGGCAAAAACGCCTGACGGGTATGCTTCCGGCTCGTTAGGCCCAACCACGGCGGGCCGTATGGACTCCTACGTCGACCAGTTGCAGGCAAACGGCGGCAGCATGATCATGCTGGCGAAAGGCAACCGCAGCCAGCAGGTGACGGACGCGTGCCACAAGCACGGCGGCTTCTACCTCGGCAGCATAGGCGGCCCGGCAGCGGTGCTGGCGCAGGGCAGTATCAAGAGCCTGGAGTGCGTGGAGTACCCGGAACTGGGTATGGAAGCGATCTGGAAAATTGAAGTGGAAGACTTCCCGGCGTTCATCCTCGTGGATGACAAAGGTAACGACTTCTTCAAACAGATCCAGTCTTCCCAGTGTTCGGCGTGTGTGAAGTAATTCTGTAAATTGCCGGGTGGCGCTGACGCTTACCCGGCCTGCATTCTCGTAGGTCGGGTAAGGCGCAGCCGCCACCCGACATCAAAAAGAGCGCACAAAGCGCCATAACGTTTCTCAGAAGTCATCAATACTTATCTCTTAAGCATGTGAGCAATCCCATCTTTGTTATCAAGGAGTAAGTAATGACAATGCATCGCCGCGAGAAAGACTCCATGGGCGCCATCGACGTCCCGGCCGACAAGCTATGGGGCGCACAAACCCAGCGTTCGCTGGAGCATTTCCGCATTTCGACAGAGAAAATGCCCGTCTCGCTAATCCAGGCGCTGGCGTTGACCAAACGCGCTGCCGCCAAAGTCAATCAGGATCTGGGCCTGCTGGATGCCGATAAAGCCACCGCCATCATCAATGCCGCCGACGAAGTGCTGGCGGGCAAACATCCCGACGAATTCCCCCTTGCCATCTGGCAGACCGGCTCAGGCACCCAGAGCAACATGAACATGAACGAGGTGCTGGCGAACCGCGCAAGCGAGCTTCTTGGCGGCGTGCGCGGCATGGAGCGCAAGGTCCACCCGAACGATGACGTGAACAAAAGCCAGAGTTCCAACGACGTGTTCCCGACGGCCATGCACGTGGCAGCCGTCATCGCAATCCGCGAGCAGCTTATCCCGCAGCTCAACGTGCTTAAATCTACGCTTAACGAGAAAGCGCAGGCCTTCCGCGACATCGTTAAAATTGGTCGTACGCACCTTCAGGACGCCACGCCGCTGACGCTCGGCCAGGAGATCTCCGGCTGGGTGGCGATGCTGGAGCACAATCTTAAGCATATCGACAACAGCCTGCCGCATCTGGCGGAGCTGGCGCTCGGCGGGACGGCGGTGGGTACTGGGTTAAACACCCATCCCGAGTACGCGGTGCGCGTGGCCGAAGAGCTGGCGAAGATCACCGGGCAGCCGTTTGTTACCGCTCCGAATAAATTCGAAGCGCTGGCGACCTGTGATGCGCTGGTGCATACCCATGGCGCGCTGAAAGGGCTGGCGGCCTCGCTGATGAAAATTGCCAACGACGTGCGCTGGCTGGCCTCCGGCCCGCGCTGCGGCATCGGCGAAATCAGCATTCCGGAAAACGAGCCGGGCAGCTCCATTATGCCGGGTAAAGTGAACCCGACCCAGTGCGAAGCCATGACCATGCTGTGCTGTCAGGTGATGGGTAATGACGTGGCGGTTAACATGGGCGGCGCGTCGGGTAACTTCGAGCTTAACGTCTATCGCCCGATGGTGATCCACAACGTACTGCAATCGATTCGTCTGCTGGCCGATGGCATGGAGAGCTTTAACGAGCACTGCGCGGTGGGCATTGAGCCTAATCGCGAGCGAATCAGCCAGCTGCTGAATGAGTCTCTGATGCTGGTAACGGCGCTGAACACCCATATTGGTTATGACAAAGCGGCCGAAATCGCTAAAAAAGCGCACAAAGAGGGGCTTACCCTGAAAGCCTCTGCGCTGGCGCTGGGCTACCTGACGGACGCCGAGTTTGATGCCTGGGTCCGCCCGGAAGCGATGGTGGGCAGCCTCAGATAATCACTGCGCCACATACAGGTGCAGCCGCGGAATAATCAGCTGTAGCGGCTGCGCCTGGGGTTTATAGCGATGCTGAACGTTTTCAGCATCGTAATTCAGCAGTTCCCCGATATCCGGCATCACCGCACCCTGATCGGCATCGTAGAGCGCAATCAGCGGCGTCGGGCAGGCGTATTGCACCTGCTTTTGTTGTCCGGCGTACCAGACGCGGGCGATAGGCTGTACCTTCACCGGACGCTTTATTTTAAGACGGGTATCAGCTGGCAGGGAGGCAATGTTGTGGTACTCCTGCTCCAGCCGTTCAATCCACTGTTCCCGCGACCACGGGGCGACCGTTCGCGGCGATTTCAGGCTTTTCTCCAGCTGAGCCAGGATCTCATCGCGCGTGAAATTTTTAATGATGTGCTTGTTGGCCCAGCCGAAGCGCAGCGTGGCGGGGTGGCGCAGTACCGTCAGCGTGCGGTAAGCATTCAGGGTGATCAGCCCCGGAAGCTGGCGATGCACCCATTCAAAACGGGCAGCCGGCGCCAGCCCGGACTCAACGGTTACAATCTTCTCAAACGCGGCTTTCAGCGTATTGATATGCGTAATCTGCGCCTCAATTCCTTCACGCGTTGCGGCATCAGTTTGCAGGCAGATGACGCCGGGCAGGCGAACGGCGGCCTTACTGCTGCGATTTTCGGACTGCTGCTGGATGAAAAGGCGACGAAAGTGCTGCAACGTCATTTCCAGCGCCGCCTTGCCAATATGCTGCGTCACCTCAATGGTGTTCAGCGGGTCGTGCTCCGCGCCTTTCGCCACCTCGGGCAGGGAAAAGACGCGGGCGGCCAGCAGGCGGCAGTCCTGAAGTTGCCCCGTGAGGGTCAGTAACGCCTGCTCTATTTCCCGAAATGTGGTGTTAAGCCTTTCGATGAGATCGTAAGTTGCCATGACAGCCCTTAATTAGTTACAACATACTACTGATATAGCATAACACGCCGGGTCAGGCCAGCGTGTGGTTTAGGTCAGGCAGGTACGGGAAGGGGAAGATTGTGATAGATCGGCCAGCTAAAGACGAACCGGGCTCCACCCAGCTCGCTCGCTTCGCAGCGAACCGAACCGCCCATCGCCTGGGCAATAGAACGGACAATAGCCAGCCCCAGACCACAGCCGCCGGTAGCCCGGTCGCGGCTGGGATCGAGGCGCACAAACGGCTCAAAAACTTTTTCACGCTCCGCCGGCTCAATGCCGGGGCCATCGTCTTCCACACACAGAATCGCCTGGCTTCCCTGCAAATCTAAACCTATGCGCAGCGTCGTTTCGCTGTAGCGCATGGCGTTGTTCATCAGATTATCCAGCACGCGTTCCATCAGGCGCATGTCCAGTGCGCCGTACGCGCCGGGGGTAATGGCTGTCAGCAGTTTTCGCTGAGGGTTAACGCTCTGCACATCGTTAATATGCGTCTGTAGCCAGACGGGGAGATCCGGTGTACTGAGGTGCAACTCCGTCTGAGGCCGATCGAGGCGGGCATAGGTCAGCAGCTCTTCAATCAGCGCTTCAAGCTGGCCAATATCCCGATTGAGCGCCTGCGATTCCGCCCCGGTGAGGTTCTCGCTCATCTCCAGGCGATAACGCAGGCGTACCAGCGGAGTGCGCAGTTCATGCGCAATACCATCGATCAGCTGCTTCTTGCTGGCAATCAGTGCGTTGATGTTATCGGCCATCTGGTTGAAGGCAATACCGAGCCGGTCAAAACTGGAACCGCTGTCGAAATGTATGCGTTCAGTTAAATGACCCTCCCCAAAACGCTGTGCGGCGGATTCCAGTTTCAGCATGTCCTGCCAGTGCGGTCGCATCCAGATGAACACAGGTAAAGCGAGCGAAATGGCAATAAAGCCCAGCAGAGCGAGATCCAGCAGGCGCATCTGGTGCAGGTAATAGAGATAGGGCACTGGCCCGACGGCCAGAACATAATGGCTGCGCGGAATACGCTGAATGAAGGTATATTTCTCGTCCAGTGCGACGATGTCTCCGTCGCGCAGACGCTGCATCGCAGGCGGCGCTAAGTCAAAATCCTTCATGGGTTCGATACGCAGATCAAACGACAGATTCAGATCCAGCTCTTTTAACGTGCGCGCCCAGTCATGAGGAGGAATTTCTCGCAGCTCGCTACGCATCAGATAGAGCGAGCTTTTCATCAGATCGTCCAGAGATTGCCTGCCCGCGCGCTCTGCGGTGAACTTGTAGACCAGCCCGACCAGCATGGTCATCACCAGAAAGCAGACAAACAGCAGGAGATAAAACTGCACAAACAGCTTTTTCATTAAATATCACCGGTAAATCAAGTAATTAACTACTTTGTTTTAACCTTCAGGGGCACTATAGGGGCATTTGCATATCCACCAAAGCGCTGATTCAAAAATGATACCTGATCGCTATCGAGAGCATTTATCCAGGCAGAGTATACATGGAAGACCATCTCTGCATTCTCATGACCCATCTGATTCGCAATAAAAGCAGGATTAGCACCTGCCGACAACATCCAGCACGCGTATGTATGACGCAGCTGATAGGGGCGTCTGCGGCGAATGCCCGATCGTCTTACCGTAATATCCCATAGTGACACAATTGAGCTGACTGAATAGTACGCAGCTTGCTTGCCTTTCTGAGGTCGAGGCATAAACACAAAGTGCAGTTTCTGCGTTTCCGTTTTACCGAACTCCCGGTGGTGAAAAGTGATTGGTACCTTAGGGGCACTCCCGGTAAGTTCCTTTTGAGCTCGCAAAGCTTCCAGAGCCGGCTCCAGTAACTTTATCGTCCGGTATCCAGCTTCGGTTTTGGGTGGTCCAAATAAGCCTTCCTGAGTTAGATTGCGCGCAATGTTAGCTTCGCCGGAATTAAGATCGATATCCTCCCAGGCAAGAGCGCAAAGCTCCCCGGGCCGAACGCCGGTATAAGCGAAAAATTGCCACATGTTTTTCTGCTGAGCCGGAGCAGTCTCTTTCAACTGCTGAAACTCATGTCTCAGAAGTGGATCTGGTTTTGTTTGCCCTTTGCGAAGCCTTTTTATCCCGACATATGGTTGATATGAAATGACTTTATTTTTAACCGCATAGTCGAGGATTTGTCGCAGGATGGCCAGATAATAATCTACGGTTCTAACGGCGCGGCCGGTTTTATTTCTCCTCTTTTCGGGAGCATAGTTAGTCTCGCCAGTCAGTAAATCCTTTCTCCAACCCAGAATGTCGCTGTTGGTGATGGATGCAGCGAGCGTTTCAGGGCCGATTAGTTTTGTTAACGTTCTTACAGCTATCCCATAGCTTCTTGTGGCATTGGGTGAGAGATCGATTTTATGGTTTTCATACCAGGTTGATGCAAGTTCGGCGAACGTCGTAATGTTTTTAGATGTATAAAACTTTGCTGCCACCTTTGACTCCGGGAACATGCCCCGGTAGTCAAAAGTGCCCAGTTGAATCTCGCTTACAATTTTGGCCCTTAGATTCCCGGCTTTTTTGAGATTCGATGCATTTACGATCCATCCTTTCAATGTTTCTCGACATCTAACGCCCTGAAACTTGAAACTTATTCGTATCTTATTGTTGTGGATCTCAACACCCGTTGGCATTGCAGCCATTATGCTTCCTTCACAAACCTGTTAATGTTTGGGATGTTGTACCAGACAAGTCCTCGCTCTTCGGAGCTGCTTCCATCCAATGGGATTCTCTTAAAATGAACACCTTCTACCCAGGAGGTTTGGCGATAGCTTTTAATCTGACGATCTGTAAGGCCTGTCTTCTCTTTTAGTTTTGAAGCAACGCCCCATTCTGAATCGTAAATTACCTGCGACATGGTTCACCTCAGGTAACCGGCATGAGTATAGATATGCCGGTCTTTAGTCGTTGATATTTCAGTTTCAGTTTGCCTGGCCTGGCAGGGAACGCAGTCGGCGCATGCCGGTCATTGCTGTGGCCACGTAGCTTGCCTTGCAGTTGACCACTTCAACCCAGACCTTCACGCCTTCCACTCTCACCGTATAGGTCTCTTTCATCTTGCTACGTCCATAGTCACCATATCTTTGCTGGTGGGCTGCGAGTGCTATTTCACATGCCTGGCGAGCCAAAGGGGATTGCTTACTGCCTCGATTAATCAGTCGCATTTCTTCTCCTTGAGGGAGGGTTTCCCCTCCCGATCTCGTTAGTCCAAGTATTCCGGTTTCATATCCGCCAGGGTGATGCTGAACTGAGCGTGCAGCTCGTCGCCCAGATGACGCTTTGAAGATGCCAGCACGCGCTCGGCTTCCGCGAACCGTTCGGCAGCATTCGGCTCGTCAGGCTGGGGCAGGGAGTTAATAGCGGCCTCAACCTTATTGCGTGCGTCCACCAAGTAATAACGCTTCACGGCCTTGTTTTTCAGCTCAGTGAACAGGGCAGAACCCAGCGTTGTTTTCACAGTTTCAATATCTGCGCGCAGAGCTTTAGCGCTATCCACATCCTGAGCCGCCTCGATGCGGTCACGGAAATCATCAGCAAGAGCATCGATGTTTTGAGCTGATTCCTGAGCCGTTTGAGTCGTAGTGACGTTGTCACCTGAAATATCAGCGAGGCTAACGTGCTGCGCCGGTGCGGGATTTACCTCTCGTTCATCACGGCGATCATCCAGTTCATCCGGGGTATAAACGCCCAGAATCACATCCGGGCAGAACAGTCTCGCCCAGCGCTTGACGGCCAGGTACGCCAGCTGCTGGCGAGGGTCGTCAGCCCAAAGGGTAGAGTTTCGGGTGCGGGCCTGAGCCAGCAGCAAATCGAGTTCTCTCGGCTGATCTTCGCCTTTAAGCGTTGCGCGGATGATGATGCCGATCCCGGCTTCGTCAGCCAGGGTCCAGCCCGGGACGCGGTACTCGCCTTTGTCTCCTTTACGGATATGGAATTTTCCAACGACCTTTTCCCATGGCCCGTACCACTCATATTCAAAACGGCTGGCCAGCACGCCGCTGCGCGAGATGACGGCATTAACCAGTTGCGCTTCGTACCCGAGCACACCGTTAATCAGGTGCGTTTTCTGCGCCACGGCAAAGGGATTCATCTGCCACTGTGCCGCTTGCATCGCAACTGCCATGCAGTCAGCTTGGTTGCCCTGAAGGTGTTTAGGAACGGTGGCAGTGCCCTGCGCCATGATCTGCGCAAATGTGCTGATGGCATTCAGATACTGGGAATCGAACAGAGCCACGTTGGAGTTAATAACGGTGTTCTGGTCAGCAATGGTAACGTTTGTGTTATTCATAAATCCCCCTTAAGCCTGAGTGCGCAGCGCTTCGAGGCGGCGCAGGTCAAAGTCGTTCAGTTCGTCGGTGTAATCATCGATGATCGGAGCTGGCCATTCCCCGGTGTCGAAGCCGGTTGCGATGGCGCGCATCATTTTGCGGTACTCGAGCATGCCCAGTTCCAGCAGGTCTGGGGATGCCTCGATGATGGCGATCCAGTGGTAGTTCTCGTCTTTGTTGACGAAAATCCAGAAGAACTGGTCCAGCGCCGCGGTCTCGCAATACATAGCCGCGCTGAGGTGGTAGTCACGGTCTATGATTTCCCGGTGCAGCCTGGCGCGCAGGCTTTCCTGCTTCACATTCCACATACTGATGGTTTTCAGGTCAGCACCGATGCGCACGCCGTCCAGTTCAATCTCGAGGTCAGGGCGTACACGCACTTCTAATCCGGTTTCGTCGTCAAAGCCGAAGTAACTCACTTCTACGGCGCGGCTTGGATGTGTCAGCAGCATGCCAGCGGTCGGGTGCGCCAGGAGTGCAGATTGAATTGCCCGCGCTGTGGCCAGCTGCTGGCGGGTAACCAGAATCTTCTCGCCAGGGTTGTCGCGCCAGGCATCCAGCAGCTCGTCTGCGAACACGGCATCGGGCTTAACTGATTTAACTTCCTGGATCATGTCTGCTTTGGTACCGGACACTTTCAGCGGCATCGGTTTCTGCGCTTCTTGCGCCACCAGGTCTGGATTGATGACTGCTAATTGCTCAAGTAACGCATCACGGCTGCCGCTGGTTTTAACCGGCACGGGCAGGGTGGCGTTGTACTCTTTAATGCATGCCTTCATTGCCGTTGCTGTCTGCTTCTGGCCTTCTTCAATACGCTGGAACTCAGCAGGAAGAGCCATATAGCTTTGAGCCGTTTCTTCCAGGCTCGCGCCAAGCGGTACTGGAGCGGGAAGGGCTGCGTTGTGTTCTTCAAGCAACGCTTTAATCGCGTCAGCGCTCAGCAGTGCCGGCAGGCCGGCGTTGTACCTGTCGATGAACTCACGCAGAGTAGCGGTGGTCGTAAACGCATCTTCAGGGATCTCTGGTTCTACGCTGAACTCTGCTTCGAGGTTTTCCGGCTGCAATGCAAGGGCGTGCACCAGGTTTCCCATATCCAGCACTTTGGATGCTGTGCGCGGGATGGTTTTAGCTACATGGCGCGCATTGAAGTACATCAGGCTGACGCGGGCATCCTTTACCTGGGTTGAGCTAATACCGTTTGCTGCGTGATAAACGTCATTCGGCAGACCTTCGTAGCGGCCAGGCTCGAAGTAGGCCGGGTATTCGAATACTGGCTCTGACTGCTGTTCTTTTGGCGCTACGGTAACTGCTTGCGTATCAGTTGCATCAGTGCCTTCGCCTGGTTGTACCGGATCAGTACTTTCGACTTTCTCTGGCTGAGTCTTTTCCATCTGCACATCGCTGGTGGTCTCCGCTGTGTTTTCCGTTTTTTCGACTTCATTTGAGGGGTTATCAATGACCGGGGCGGTATTTCCAACCATCAGGCCATCGATGGAGAACGCGCCGCCACCAAAGCTGGCAACCTGTGGTTGGCGGGATGTAATTTGTTCTTCCACTGTGGAATGACGAACCTTGCGGGAGTCTGCACTCCATTCTGGATAGCCTTTAGAGCGCTCCCCGCTTTCATAGATGCCGTTCGCCGTAAACCACTCGCGCACCTGGCTACGCAGTTCGGTTGTGCTTTCTTCCCCAGACCATGAAATAGCGCGGGTAACGCCAAAAATACTGTTGGCGTCGTAGTCGAGGATGTCGGTGGTTTTACCAAGAACCTTGAGCGCCTTGGCGTGCGACTCATCTTTTTTGTCAGCTAGTTCTTTGGCGGCCAGGAGTTGCGTACGGTTGATTTGTCCCGGTACTGCATCTGTGTACAGCTGAGCTATCGCGATCTCAATGCTCAGATTCGCCATGTTCTGGGCAACCGCGCGTTTATAGGATTTGGTAGTTTCTGGCTTTGCTGGTTCTAAAGGTGCAGGAGAGCCTACTTCAGAAATGCGATTACCATCCGCCCATTCGCGCACCAGGGTGCCGCGGTCAATGTAATCAGTCGCCGCCCAGATTCTGGTGAATCGGAGAACCAAAGCGAGTTCGTGACGCTTCTCCTGGCTGAACACCTTGCGAATGGCGTCGGTATAGCGCCACAGGTCTTTGGTATCGTAACCCTTAACCTCTTCGCAGTTTTCTGCCGCCAGCAGCAGGTTCTGAACATAGCTGTTGTCAGTGTCCATCTCCAGCGCGCTGATACCTTCGTATTCTTCGCGGGTTAAGTGGTGGCGCAGTTCGTCGCCGGTGAACTGGGCTAGTAGCTGCTTGCGGAAGGGCATACGAACGACTGGATAACGTGTGGTTTCGTCATCATTCTCGTCAATCTGGATACCGTTATCAGGTTTTGGATCCTGACCAGTTGTAACGTCGGCGTCGCTGGTGCTTTCTGATTTCAGAAGAGTAAGCTTTCCGCTTCTCCACTCTTCAACTAACTGATTGAGTTCGCCAGCATCTGCTCTCGTCCAGTCAGCCATGAATGCAGCGATAACTTCAGCTTCGTGCGTTTCATCTGGCGCGAATACCTGTTTAATCGCCTGGACCAGTTTCCACTCAGCGTTCAGGCTAATTTCGGCAACTTCAGGGATATCGTTCTTCGCCTGTAGCAGGTTCTGAAGATAGGTGTTGCCTTCATCCAGTGACATTTCGCTGGCAGCCAGCTGCTGCTCTTTACTGATATGCGTCTGGTATTTGTCGCTGATCAGGTGTACGGCATAACGGACCGCTGGAGTGCGGTTTTCAAGCGGGACACTCTCGACGGTAGTTTCGACATTAACGGACGTTTCAGCTGCGGCAGTGTTGTCCATGGCTGCAGTAGACTCAGCACCAGCCTTTGGCAACCAAGTGCGTCCATCGTCCTGCAGTTCGTAACGTTTGCACCAGGTGTAATCCACTGTGCTTTCTTCAGGCAGATCGTTGTAAACAGGGAAATCGGTGCGTACCGGTTTGGCGTAATCCTTACCGCGTCCGGTTTCAATACCAGCATCTTCCAACTCAACATCGAGCTGCAGGTTTGCACGGGCTTCTGATTTCGCAGTGAACCAAATCACTGCATCTTCTTTGCCAGATTTCTGCGTAGCCTTCACTACATAGAAAAATTCCATGTGAGATCCTCTTTTTTTGGATGTAAGATCCCCGGGCCAGAGAAAGCGCCCATTGGGTGAACTTTGGTTTTTTAAGTAGTTTTCCGGTGTAACTTTGGTCGGGAGCACCGGACGTACGGGCCGCCTTGCGCGGCTTTTACGTTATGCCTCGTGGGCCATCTGGTCGTACGAAGCACAGCGTTCAGAGCAGTATTCTTTTTCTTTGCGCGCCAGCTGTGCGCCGTTGCGATAGAGAAGGGTACTTTTGACGACTTCCCCCGGTTCAACCGGCATGCCGCAGTACCCGCATTTTGTTGAGTTACACATCTGGATTCCCCTTTTGCGCCAGCAGGTAGCACAAGCGGCGAAGAATCACCTCGAAGAAGTTCAGCTTTACGGCCTGCTGCCGTCTTGGTTTGCGTGCGAAATCAATCATTCTCACCCTCGTTTGCCTTATCGCCGGCCAGCGGAACGTTTACACCTGATGCGCGTTAATCTATCCACCTCATCCGACTGTTCGTATGCCGTCGGCGGCTACTTCGTGGGCTCCATGCCTTGGTGGTTCGTAGTGCGTCTTGGTGAGTCTAGTAAATCACTACTTTACCCTTTGGTCAATATGAGAGGTACAAAAAAGTACAGCAATACTTTACTTGGGTTGTATGGAGTACGAAAATGAGCTATTGAGGGCAAAAAAACCGACGCAAAGGTCGGGATAGGGCTGGGAGACGGTTTGGCTGCGCAATTGCTGGCGGGGGGGGAAACGGTTCGACAGTCGGGTTATTTATGAAAGAAAATTTCTAATATCTTAGGTATTGCCGGAATGAGTTGTGCGAACACTACTGCGCCAACAACCCATAAAATAATAGAATTTTTTGCGTCGCTTACATCTGTCTTTGTAGCATAGTTAGATCGCATAACAGCAATGTCAGTTTTCATTTGCTGGACGTCTTTTTCTAGATCCTTAACTCTCTGCAACATATCGCTACCTCCACCATTACCCCCACCATAAGTTGCATCATGGATGATTTCATTGGAAGCATCAAGGTTCCCGTTGGGCAAGCGAATGACGTTATCCTTGGGTTGCACTGTTACTACTCCAGTTTTTGGCGACGGCAAAATAGGAGCTTTTAACATCAATTAACTCCCACACAGCTTCCTCTTTTGCTTCTTTAAAAAGAAGGCTAGCTTCTAAACGATAGATTCCTGGGGCTTTAGGAGTAAAGGATTCAACTATAGTCATAGTTGCAACAAATTCGCCTTCATCACTCCATTGGGGCCTATATTTGAATAAGTTCTTATTGCTTTGAGATGGCGAAGTAATATCTTCGTCATTAAAGTAAATTTTTACATCAAGTGAATAATTATCCACACCGTTAAAACCAATCACTCCGAAGTTAACAGCGATGATTGAATTAGCAGGGAACTCGCTACAGGCGATAGTTAATCCTGGAGTTGGATCACCTATGGTCATCCCAGGCTGAAGTTCACTAGTATAGACAAAGGCTATCTTTGCTTGAACATCATTCGACATCATCAATCCCCTTGCGAACGAATACGCCCCTTTATGTACCTTTCATACAACTCGTCTAGTTCCTTAAGACGGATTGCGAAGATGCGGAGCATGTTCTGCTGTTCTTCTTCCGGCAACTGGCGATAGAGCTCGAGTAGGCGCTGTTCGTCTGGCTTGAGCCCGTCTTTCTCATCAACGTCTTCACCTAATAGCCAGGGGACCGACACCCCAGCTGCATCAGCTAAGGCAAGTGCCGATTCTTTGCTCATCTTGCCGGTTCGAAACCATCCGGTTACAGCTTGCTTGCTGACATTAGCTACTTTGGCCATCTCTGTTTTTGAGAAGCCTTTGTTATTCAATTCAGTCAGCCTAGATATCAGGCTCTGGTTAGGTTCTTTTCTATTCATATATGGATTGTAAACAATAGCTTTACCACTTGATAGGCAGGCGTATATTGACTTATTGGTAAATTGTTGCTTTACTCGCATGCACTTAAGGAGGTCCTATGACTGGAATTGAACTTGCAATTTTTCGATCTGGCTCGGCCAGCGCGCTTGGTGCTTTGATCGGTGTTTCAAAAATGGCTGTTTCGCTTTGGCGCCACAAGGGGATTCCGGCTGAGCGAGTGTTGCCTATTTATGGGGTTACCGGCGTAACTCCGCACGAGCTGCGCCCTGATCTTTACCCGAATCCCACCGATGGTTTACCTAAAAAGGAGCCCTAATCATGCAAACTTTTTCATTTCAACAGAGTAGCAGAGCTTCCTCTAATCCACTGATATTCCAGTGTCATCAAAGCGAATCGGCAGTGCAGGATATTGATCATCGCAATATCTGCTCAGCGGTCCGAGCTTGGGCTGCGGCAGAAGGGCGCGTAGCTGTTGCGCTTCAAATCCAGGAAGCGGCGGAAGAACTCCAACTTGATGGCGTGGATTTCTCAGGCCAGGCCGATGTCTGGAACGCCAAGCTGTTCCGCTGGCTCGACAACAAAGAAGACTCCGCATCGTACCGGAAGAACGTCGAACAGTTGGTGCCCGCGATCATGTCTGTATTACCGCTTCGATACCGCGACCGCGTCGTAAAGAATGACACGTTCGCATTTCGCATGGCCAGGTTGGAAAAAGAGGTTAGTGAGGCGAAGCAAGCTTTGATGCTCGATGCACCGAAGAAGGAAAAACTGAAGGAGTTAGGCGAGGGGATTTTCGAAATGTTCAGAGTCGACCCTGACCTAACGGCGCCTTTACTGGCGATGGTCACAACCATGCTGGGGGCAATGTGAAGACTTCAGAAAAGGCGAAAGCCGCGGTGCTCGAACACCAACGGCTTTCAGGTGCAAAAACGGAGTGTAATTGCGGAGCTAAGTATGTCAAACACAGCTGAAATTATCAATTTCCCCCACAGAAACGAACAACCGGGAGGTCGTATGGCCGACCTGTCGAATGGGTATACCAAGGTCGCTAACGAGATCCAACAGCTCAAGCCTCGTCTGAGAATGTCAGGCCGGGAGTGGCAGTGTTTTGAAGCGGTGATCTGGCTTACCTACGGCTGGAACAAGAAACAGGACCGCGTTACGAACACAGTGATCGCTGAGCTTACAGGGCTGAGTGATTCCCACGTTTCGGATGCGCTCAAATCGCTCGCAGAACGCAAAATTATCTTCAGTCAGAAGCAGGGCGTAATGAAAACGGTCGGTATAAATACTGACCTTTCTGCCTGGATTTTAGACAAACCGAAAACGGGAAAAGTCTTCCCGAAATCGGGAAAAGTGTTACCGAAAACGGGAAAAACCTTCCCGGAAACGGTAGACACCCAAGACTATAACAAGAACAATAATAAAATATCCTCGTCTCGGAATTCTGACGAATCCCGAAACCAGAAAACTCAAAAGTTTCTCTCACGCCATCCTGAAGCTGCCGACGGGATATACACCCCGGCAGGTAAATCATGGGGATCCGCTGACGACCTCAAGGCCGCCCGCTGGATTTACGACAGGCTTCTCACCGTCAACGCATCGCTATCTGAGCCAAACTGGGCTGAATGGACAAACACCATCAGGTTGATGCGTGTCCAGGACAAGCGTACTCACTACGAAATCTGTGACGTGTTCCAGTGGGCCAACCGGGATGAGTTCTGGAAAGACAACATCCTGAGCCCCTCGAGTCTGCGAAAGCAGTGGGATCAGCTCACCACTAAGCGGTTGCGTGCAACCGGAACGGCAAAACCTTCCCGGGGAAGCATCGACCTGCATAACACCGACTGGATTGACGGGGTGCTGAAATGAAAAACCTCGCAGAGAACATTCGCAGTTTTGACCGGGAACAGGCTCGCCGCGTGGCGCACAACTTGCCTGAGCAGTACACCGAGCGCGAACAAACGCAGCAGGTGGCGCAGATTATCAACGGGCTATTCGTACAACTGTCCGCCGCGTTCCCGGCAAGTCTGGTTAATCGCAGCCAGGAAGACGTGAACGAGATCCGCCGTCAGTGGGTTCTGGCCTTCAAAGAAAACGGGATTACCACTCTGGAGCAGGTTGAAGCCGGTATGCGCATGGTGCGTCGCCAGGAGCGCCCATTCCTGCCTTCGCCTGGCCAGTTCATCAAGTGGTGCAGGGAAGGGCGCTGCATGCTGGGGATCACTACTGCTGACGTCATGGCTGAGTACTGGAAGTGGCGTAAGCTGGTGTTTCGGTACCCGAGCAGTGAGCAGTATCCCTGGCCGAAGCCGGTTTATTACCACATCTGCCTCGAGCTGCGTCGCCGCGGAACTGATGGCCAGTTGAGCCATAAAGAACTTGAGCGTGAAGCTGGCGAGATTCTGGACTTGTGGGAAAAGCGGGTGCTGGCCGGGAAGCCGATTCCGCCCGTTCGACGGTCGCTAGCAGCGCCAGTTGCTCCGAAGGGGCCGACACCGGCGGAGTTGCTTAAGGCGAAATATGAGAGGATGAAAGCTGGTGGGAGGGCAGAGTGATGAATAGGTCTGCTATGAGCCATCAGCGGACATTTATTGGACTGTGGACTGAACCCATAAGAATGTCTACATAAACAATCGCAATTCACGATGCGAGCGGAATAAAGTTTGAGTTAGCCAATTTCTGATTTATTCTGAATCAAAAATATGGAAGTGGTTGTTTATGGCAAATACAAAAAATCTGAGCAATCCTTTTTCTACAGGCGGTGGCGGTGTTCATTTTGAGGCACATGTTCAGGCGTCGTTTGTTGCACTGATGCTCACTTGCGGCAATGCCCCATGTCTTCCTTGCTGGCCTATTGTAGAAATCAAACTTCAGGGAAAAATTGAAGGTTTTGATACCGACGATCTCATTGTCGTTGTTGAGAATCCCACCAGTAAAGAAAAGCAGAAACTTCTTGGGCAAATCAAGCATTCTATTTCAATTACTCAAGGTAGCGCGATATTTGGGGAGGTGATACAGGCCGCCTGGAATGATTTCAATAATCCTGAGGTGTTCAACAGGAAGAATGATGTCATTGCGCTGATCACCGGTCCTCTAAGTTCGACCGATACCCACAATGTGAAATGGCTGCTTAGTCAAGCTAGGCATACCAAAAATGTGGATGAATTTCTTAGGAATGTGCGGCAAGCTAAGTTTAGCCCATCCAGAAGCAATGAAAAACTGGAGGTCTTCCAGTATCACCTGAAGGTAGCAAATGACGGTACCGATCTAACAGATGATGAACTGTATGAATTTTTGAACCATTTCCACTTGCTCGGCTACGATCTCGGTAATGAATTCGGTGTTGTTCTGTCTCTGCTGCATTCCCACATCGCGCAATTTCATCAGCAATATCCTCAATGGGTCTGGTCGCGGATAGTCGATATTGTGCAAACGTGGAATCAGGATGCAGGAACTATCACACCCAGCAAGATCCCAGACGATCTTTTAGATGTGTTCAAACAAAGAGTTGTTGCTACGATTCCTGAAGAATTAAGGGTGGTACCGCAGGCAGTAAAAACCGACTGGGCCCACCATCCTGATGCTTCCTGTTTAGCCATCGCAGTATTGGTCGGGAGGTGGAATGAAAAAAATGAATATGATCTGGAAGTGCTGACCCAATTACTTGGTATTAGTTATGACGAATGGTTAAGGAAGGCGCGAGAAATATTACATGCACCAGACAGCCCTTTGACTGTCAGAAATGGCGTCTGGAAAGTAGCTAATCGAATTGAACTGTGGAGTATTCTGGGGTCCCGTATACTTGACCAGAATCTCGATTTGTTCAAGTCTCTCACAATATCAGTACTTAAAGAGCCAGACCCTGTTTTTGAATTACCCGCTGAAGAGCGTTACGCTGCGAACATTTATGGAAAGGTACTCCATTTTTCACCTATGTTGCGACAAGGTATAGCCGAGGGTATGGCTATCCTGGGGAGCCAACCAGAGGCTTGCATTAACTGTTCTCAGGGAAAGGCTGAAGCTTGCAGTAATGTGGCAATTTGTGAAATTTTAAATGAAGCGGACTGGGTTTTATGGGGGAGCCTGAACGGCTTGTTACCCACGCTCGCTGAAGCTGCTCCCGCAAAATTTCTTGATGCAGTTGAGAAGGCAATGCACCAGACACCCTGTGCATTCGATGAGCTATTCTCCCAAGAGGGAAATGGCATTACTGGTGGGAATTATCTAACTGGACTGCTATGGGCCCTGGAAGGGTTAGCCTGGGATGAACAACATTTGGTCAGGGTCTGTGCTGTGCTTGCTGAACTCTCCAGCCACGACCCGGGGGGGAAGTGGTCTAACCGACCATCCAATTCGCTTTCCACTATATTATTACCGTGGTTGCCGCGAACACTCGCATCAATTGAAAAGCGACAGGTTGCTGTAAAAGTCATTTTTAAAGAATGGCCTGATATTGCCTGGAATTTGCTTGTTCGGCTTTTACCTGGCCAACAACAAACCTCTTTTGGAACACACAAACCTTCTTGGCGTCGAACCATTCCCGATGACTGGGAAAACGAAGTAACGAATCAGGAGTACTGGCAGCAGACATTGTTTTATGCCGAGCTTGCCGTAGCGAGCGCCGGAGAAGATATCGGTCGCCTGATCGTATTAATTGACCATTTTGATCATCTGCCAGCCCCTGCTTCTGAGCAACTTCTTGAGGTTCTCTCCTCTAAACCTATTATCGGGCTGCATGAAGAAAAACGTGTTTTGATATGGGAGCATCTCAATCAGTTATCAAATAAACACAGGCGATACTCTGATGCCAAGTGGGCGTTGCCTGATAATCTGATCAACCGCATCGAAAATGTTGCCGAGCAATTGGCTCCTACCAATCCATTTAACTTATACCAGCATCTTTTCTCAAACCGGGATTTTTATCTCTACGATGAAAATGGTGACTGGGAAGAACAGCAAAAGAAAATCGAAGCGAGGCGCGAAACCGCAATTTTGGAAATTTTTCGGCTTAATGGGGCTGAGGGTGTTATGCGATTTGCTGACAACGTTTCTGCACCCAACCAGGTCGGCAGTGTACTTGGAACGTTCAGCAATGATGTGTTCGAAACTATCCTGTTACCCCATTTCTTGGACACAACAGAAAATAAGCACAAGGCATTGGTAAGTGCCTTTATCTGGAAGCGTTTTTGGCTCAAAGGCTGGGAGTGGTGCGACAATCTAAGCAAATCTGACTGGACTCCTAAACAGCTAGGCCAGTTCCTTGCCTATTTACCTTTTTCCGGAGAGACATGGGGACGAGCTTCTCAATACCTTCAAGCTTTCGAAAGCGAATACTGGACCCGTACCGATGCCAATGCTTATCAGTCTGAAGGGGAGCTGGCTGGTGCCATTGATAAACTGATTGAACATGGCAGACCCCATGCGGCAATCCACTGTCTGTACAGAATGCATCAGAACAAGCAGCCCATCGATGCAAATCAGTGTGTTCGTGCGTTGCTGGCGGCCCTTTCAACTGATGAATCAAGCTCCAATATGGACACATACCACATAACGACTTTAATCAAATATCTTCAGACTAAATCTGATGTAAATCAGGATGATCTATTTAGCGTTGAGTGGGCATATATTCCTCTGCTGGATGGTCATAGAGGTACTGTGCCCCAGTTACTGGAAAACAGGATGGCTACTGATCCCGAGTTTTTCTGCGAGATAATTCGACTTATTTTCCGTTCCGAAAAAGAGGATGCTTCAGCCAGTGAACCCACTGAGCAATCGAAAGCCATTGCAAGAAATGCATGGCGGCTCTTGGATAAATGGGAGACTCCACCGGGCAGCCAACAAAATGGTTCATTTAGCGCAGATAACTTTACTAAATGGCTTGAGAAGGTTAAGGAATATGCAACAGAATCAGATCATTTAGAGATTGCACTAAGCAAAATCGGCGAAGTTCTAATTAATGCACCCTCCGATCCTGATGGCTTATGGATAAACCGAGCGATCGCTTCTGCATTAAATGACCGAGATACTGAAAGCATGCGTGAAGGCTATAGACGAGGGACCTACAATTCTCGCGGTGCACACTGGGTCGATCCAACCGGGCAAGCTGAGAGAAAACTGGCGGATACGTTCCGGACAAAAGCAGAGGCAGTAGAAGATGCAGGTTATCAACGATTCGCCGTTACCTTAAGAGTTTTAGCAGATGGCTACGACCGGGAAGCGGAGCGAGTAATAAGTGATCAAAAAAACCGTGAAGATAATTAACCTAAACATTGTGTTACAAGCGTGGTTACAAATCGCCACCACTGGCGGTTAAGAGGCATCTCATGCAACTACGCATCACAAGAGCAATCGGTCTCAGCAAGTTCTCGCCACATTGGATTAAGGTAATCTGTTTACGGTTGACTAAAAACGATATTGAGCGCTCCCTCAACGCGCTTCTGGCCACAATTGATGAATCTGAACTCACCCCTGGCAATTTAAAGCATTAAGGGAATGCGTAGACAGAATTAACCAGGCGAGGGGGAAGGGGTTTCAAGTGTAAGCAATTTTTGTTAAGAATGTTTCGATGTTGGGTGGGTAATGATGGCTTTTATACAAAAACAGTGATATTTGAGATGTGGCTAAACGTTAGAAATTAGCTCAGTCTGCTGGATGCGCAAGTCGCATCAAATGGATCGAGACCGGCGGAGTTGATTATGGCAATATATGTGCGCATCAAGGTTGTTGGGAGAGTATGCATAATGCGATTAACTACCTCTGGACTAATTTCCAGATTATTAAGAAAGATGATGAAATCCATTTCTGTGATTCAGGCCCTTTATTGAGCACTAACAGTATTTGGGTGGCCGAAATAATTAATAATGTATTCGTTATGGAACCAAACGGAAGAAACTTATAAATATGATGCATGTGAAGTGCTAGAAAGTTTACTTCGTATAAGTATACCAAAAGAGCAGGTAGGCCCATCAAATCGACAATATTATCTTGATTGCTGGGTATGTTCCACGGGAAAAAAAATTTCTGTAGCACTATGAAAGTCGTTTGGTTGTCTCTTCGAAAAGAATGACTATGTAACGCTTTGTCATGTTGGGATAGTTCTGCTCTATTCTTACTGCGGAACGCATAGGTTTAATAATCATGTAAATTTCGCTTAAGGGCGAATGGATGGTCGATTTAATGAAAACACTTTAAAAACAAAAGGTTATTTTGCTTGGTGTAATGTAATTTTGTACTTGATCTATATTAGAATTTGTATATGCTAATGTAACATTGCTCAGTTGACATTTAAAATAACATCCACTAGGCGTTTATATGATCAAAACAATATCCTTGCGCAATTTTAAATCATTTAAGAATTTGGATGATTTAATTGTAAATAATCTTACGGTTATTGCTGGTAAAAATAGCTGTGGGAAGTCTTCTATTTTTCAAAGCCTTTTGTTACTCAAGCAGACGCTATCAAGTAAATCAAAGGAACAGCTCGAACTTGATGGGGAATACCTTACTTTTACAAACTTAAAAGAGTTATCTTTTTCTATTCCAAGCATTGACAGAGCCAGTATAGAGTACGGGTTTAAACTAGCATATAAAGGCGATGAAGCCAATATCAAATTCAGCTTTAAAAATAAAAAAAGATTTAATCATTATTCTCCAATGGTTAATTCATTTTCTATTGCTGCCCAAGGAGAAGATAGAAAAATTGATTTTTTAAAATTAAGGATTAACAAAGGTGATATGCCATCCTTTCTCAAAGATATTATCGTTGATAATAATGTTAAGTTTAAAACAAGTTCTGAGTTTGAATATTTTTATCCGAGTTTCATTCAAATTAAACGACAGGATTTGACATATAATAATGAACGATTTACAGAATTCGGGCTACCAGTATCTGCTTTTTACCCTCAAGAAAGTTTTATGATGTCAAGACTCATTGCTGATATCATTAACATTAAATATTTAGGACCATTGCGTGCTATTCCGAAACGTGCATATGTTCATTTTAGTGAAGTGGCAAAGGAGTTGTTACCGTCTGGTGAAAATGCAGCTCATATCTTGTGGGCTCGACAGAATGATTCAGTTAAGTTTGATGGAAAAGAGTTAAAACTTAAAGATGCATTAAATGAATGTATTCATGTTATGGGATTAAGTCAGCGTATTAGCCCCGCAAGAGTAGGTGAGTTAATTTATCAAATTAATTTAAGTAATGCTGATTGTTCATCTGAAGTAACTATTTCAGATGTCGGTTTCGGATATTCTCAAGTAATTCCTATAATTCTAATGTGTTTGCTCAGTTCTCCCGGTGATTTAATATTGCTTGAACAACCAGAAATACACTTGCATCCATCAAGTGCAGCAAATCTAGCTGATCTTTTTTTACGATTCATTAAAGACGGACGCAGAATAATGGTTGAAACACATAGTGCTGAATTAATAAACCGATTAAGGCTGCGAGTTATTGAAGAACCAAGTATTAAAGATGATATTAATATCGTCTTTGTTGAGAATACTGGAGATGGTAAAAAGTCTGGGGCTACTATAATGCAATTTAAAATAGACGAAAATGGAATGTTCCCAGAATATCCTGATGGCTTTTTAGATGAGTCGACTAAGTTAGCCGATGCAATTTTACAAGCAAGAGTAAAAAAGAATCAAGAGTTGAAGGCGCCTTGGGAAAAATAACATGCCAAAAATCACATTTTGCCCACATCATATTTTAAACATTGATCCTAACCTTGATCCAAGGGTAATAGAAAAGTTTTATGTAATGCCATTGGTTGACTTTATAAAAGCCTGTAAAGTCATGGGGTTGAAAGTTTCTATTTCACAGACTTTGCTTGAGATGTTTGAGGAGCTGCACCCTTGGTCTTTAGGTGAAGACGTAAAATGGACCAAGTGGCTGGCTGATTGGCATGCAGTATTAAAACCGTTGTTAAATGACATGGATATTGTTGTACATCCTATAACAGGCAATGTTAGTAAAGTTAGATGTGCAGGTATCACAAAAAAAGTGAATGATATTTTTTGTGATTTTATAAATTATATTTCTACTCATACATTTCACGATAAAACAAATGAAGAGGCTATTTATACACCTACACCTATGTGCATAAATTACAACGATTTCATTAACATAAAAGAAGTTAAAGATATAAAATTTGCCAAATACACGTGGTACAAAATTTATCCTGATAATCTTCCATCGCAAGGTGATTTTCCTTTTGTGCCCCCTCAACATTGGCGTAAAAGTGCGAAGCCTTTAAAGGCTGGAAAACCGAATTATGGTTTTTTGGATGATAAGCGGCGTGAATGGCATTGGGATAAGTTTCATAAAGATCATTGGGATGTTCAAAACCCTGGTGGAGGTTTAGATGATTATACCAATGTAACACCAGAAGGTAAGATTCTTCGGGAGTGATTTTTAACTTTCCAAACGTGTTTTTTTGCATGAAAAATTTTTCAAATTTCATTATGCTAGTTAATGTATAAGTTCCTAGGATTAAATACTTAGGGGCTTATGCTTATAAAGGCTATTCTTAATTTTTTTATAGAGCTATTCTTTGGTTTTGTATTTCGACTATACCAAGACGGATGATATTTAAATGGCAATTAAATGCAAGGATAGTAAATTTATTTTATGATTTTTGATATTTATCGTTTGCTTATACTTATTATTTGCAATCAACGCTAAGACCTGCACGCCGCAGAAGACTTCGAATATGTCTCTAAACAAAACATTGACGTGCCAGCTCAACCATGTGAAGAGTTTGCTTCGTATTATCAATCGAAGGCTGAGCCTAAAACATAATTTTCAAGGGGTTAATGCTTCTGGTCTGTCTCCACAAATTACGTTGTGGGTCATTTGAAGCGCCTGAGCATGATTTAAACGAATTATTTTCAGTACATATGCTCTCCTTATCGAAGGGCGCTTCACTTCTAGGACTTTTATACCTTCATTTTTCCTTCGCCAATTGTAAGAGTGTTTTCTTCATTAACATGTATGCTGATGAGTGCCTATGCAAAATCTTGGCTTCGGCATGCGGGAAATACAAGTTAAATTGTTGTCTGAAAGCGCTTCTTCATAGGAATATCCTGATGTGGGTTATGCAAACAGTACTAACATAGCGGTGTTTTAATCATCGGGAGTTGATCACTAAATCGTTGCAAAATCCGTTACATAAGTTTATAAATATACTGTACATGCATACAGTAATTCATTGCGGAGGGATAAATGAAAATCGAGCTAACCATTGATCGCATGAAGAAACTTCCTGATGGAGCTATACCTGCGCTCGAGTCAGAACTGCTCAAAAGACTCAGCAAACAGTTCGATGAATGCCAGCTTACGATTAAGCGTACCAGTAATGACGGTTTGACTGTTTTCGGGGGCGACAAGAAAGAGATCGAACATATCGTACAGGAGACCTGGGAGAGCGCGGACGAGTGGTTTTATTAATCGCGTGAATTTCATTGGAGCAGTTTCAAAGAGTATCGCTGTTTGCGTTCCCCTGGCTGTTCCCGATTACTGTTTACCGCGTCAATAAGTCGCTCTGGGGGAAATAGTGTGTAGTGCAGATGCCTTTAATGCAGATGATCAATGGTACGACGTGGTCAGAAGGGCCGATAAAGCAGTTATCTATAGCTTCCCGGCGGAAGGGAGATATCTGGTTTATCGAGTAAATGGAATAGTTTCATTAAGACCGCTACTCGAAGAGGAAGAAATCTTCACTCTCAACGGGTTTATGCAATTTGCAAAACGGCTTGGGTACCGAATTACACCACCGTCTGATATTATTCTTTCATAGGCCTGAACACCCTATACCTGATGCGCCACGGAGAAAACCATGGCGCTAGAATTACAACTTATCAAACACCACTCAGGAATACTGATCCCGGCAACGCCCGAGACCAGCGATATCCTGCAATCCAAAACCCGGCTCGGCGATGTTCTTGTTGCCGAGTTCAGGCGGGTACGAAACCCGGCATTCCATCGACGCTTTTTCGCGCTTCTCAATCTCGGTTTTGAATACTGGGAACCAACTGGCGGGGCTATCTCTAGCAACGATCGGAAGCTGATCACCGGCTACGCCAAATTCCTGGCTTCGTATGGCGGGAATGAGAGCGCGCTGATCGATGCAGCTGAGCAGTATCTTGAGCAGGTTGCTTACCGGCGCGTCACGAATGGCATTAGCCTGTGCAAATCCTTCGATGCTTACCGCTCATGGGTGATCGTCGAGGCAGGGCACTTCGATGCTATTCAGCTACCTGACGGCACACTCAAAAAGCATCCTCGCAGCATTTCATTCGCCAACATGGACGAACTGGAATTCCAGCAGCTCTATAAAGCTGCGCTCGATGTTCTATGGCGCTGGGTCTTGTCCCGTTCATTCCGCAGTCGCGATGAGGCTGAAAATGTCGCCGCGCAGCTGCTTGGCTTTGCGGGGTAATGGGGATGAAGAAAACCTGGTTCCACCACACCGATTGCAGCACCGAACAGGCCGACGAACTGGTTAAGCGTTACAAAGCGCGCGGCGTTCGGGTTGAGCGCAGCCTTAACCCGGATTACGTTACCTGGACTGTCAGTGCATTCCTACCGACCTCAAATACACCAGCGCGCCCGGATAGCCGCTGGCGAAACCGGATGTGGGGGTGAACGTGAAGACATATCAAATCACTTTACCCTGGCCGCCGAGCAATAACAGGTATTACCGCCACAACCGCGGACGTACACACATTAGTGCTGATGGCGTCGCGTATCGCTATGCGGTGGCCAGTGTCATTCGAAGCGCTCGTCTTAATATCCGGACGACCGCACCACTCAAAATCCGAATTGAATGTCACATGCCCGACCGCCGGCGCCGCGATCTGGATAACCTGCAAAAAGCTGCATTCGACGCTTTAACCAAGGCGGGATTCTGGCTGGATGACTGCCAGGTTGTCGACTATCGCGTTGTGAAAATGCCTGTCGTTAAGGGCGGAAAATTAGAACTCACCATTACCGAGCTGGAGACCGCATGAATCTTGAAAATACTCTCAAATATCACTTCGCCAAATCGACAATGATTAGTGACTCTCCCCGGACAACGGCATCAGATGCATTAACCGGAACGGATATCATGGCTGCTATGGGCATGACGCAGGAACGGGCCGCCATGGGTTACAGCGCTTTTCTCGGGAAGATGGGGATCAGCAACAATGACCGGGAGAGGGCGATTGAGTTGTTGGCTCAGTATGCGCTGACTAAGTGCGATCGGGTTGCGGCATTACGGAAGCTTAATGCAGAGATTAAACCACTGGTAATGCATCAGCTGGCCACCTTCGCGTTCGAGGACTATTCCCGCAGCGCCGCAAGCGTGAAACAGTGTGATTGCTGCTCGGGGCAGGGATTTATTGAGGCTGATGTTTTCAGCATGAAGTCTCACACTCCGGCAAAAGAGAAGAAGTTCGTGAAGATGTCTTTGCACATGGGTGTCGAGAATATTCGACCTTCTGAGTATGAGGTGCGTAGGCAGGTCATGGAGGTAGCGCGCGTTCTCTGCCCTCAGTGCAAGGGTAAGAAGGTTGTAAGTTGCGCCTGTAAAGACTGCCATGGGCGCGGTAAAGCAGTGAATCAGGAACTCACTGAAAAACAGGGCGTGCCTGTTCTGGCTGACTGCAAGCGTTGCGGCGGACGCGGGTATGAGCGAATTCCATCAACTGAGGCTTTCGCCGCGGTGTGTCAGATAACGGATACAATCAGCCTGGATACCTGGAAGAAGTCTGTTAAGCCCTTTTACGATCAGCTAATCACCAAGTTTGACATCGAAGAGGCATGGGCCGATGCGCAGCTGAAGCAGATAACAAAATAGGGCGTTATTTTATCGTGAGCTATTTACTTTTCCCGAATCTGTGGTAATTTTGCTCCAACGATGGGTTATTGCCTTCGTTCAAAGCCCTGCGGTTAACCCCGTAGGGCTTTTTGCTTTATAGCAATTTAAGAATTACTAAAACCATACAACCCCGTAGTAACATCTAATTTCCCAGCCATACTGGTGGGAAAATGGAAAAGGGTTTCTACTGGCTACAGCACAACGGCAGAATTCAGGTAGCCTACTACACCGATGGTGTAACCGATGACCTTGAAACGGGCCAGTTGATAACTGGTGTCTGGCATCTGACGCAGAGAGAGGACATTTGCCACAACGGAGAGGCAGAGGTGATTGAAGGCCTTCTGCCTGTACCATTTAAATGAATATATTCATCTGATTACGTGGCAGATTCTTCATACTGCACATATGCTTTTTAAGCATCCTGAGTAATGGATGTTTCTGAAAGCATTTTTGTGGTGGATCCCCCTAAGCGAGGGGCGATTCAGCAGGACATTTCTCCAGAGTGTCCAACCAGCGCGCGGAAATGAATGCTGTGATCATTTCCACCGGGAGGCACCCGGCACCACTCCCTCAGTTATTGCCAACTTAGCTATTTATGCCTGCTTTTCCGAGCAGGCTTTTTTTTCATTTATTAATCATCCATTGACCAGATGAATGTTTCTTGTTTTAGTTATGAATGTGGTGAATCCCATCTAAGCGATGGGGCGTCTGGTTAACTGCTATGTGCAGGTATGCACGCGACTTTGACGACCAGAGATAAGTCACCGGGAGGCACCCGGCGCCACATCCTCAAAAAAACGTTTTGTCGACCACCAGGTTCTGAAACGTCATATACACTTCTAAATGAAACAATTTAAGAGGTGAATTATGAAAGAGGGATATTATTGGATTAGACACAATGACTGTGTCCAGATCGCCTACTTTTCGCACGGTAAAACTGAAGATATGGTTACAGGAAAAATAATCAGAGGCGTCTGGCATCTAACTCGTGGCTACGATCTTTGCCATAACGGTGAAGCGGTCGTTCTGGAAGGCCCCATATCCCCACCTTTATGAACATAATTCGAAGAACACAGGCTGCCTCAGGGTGGCCTTTTTTATTTCCCCTCAAATTTACTGAGAGGATTCACAGCAATATGAGGGGGGCCGATGTCCGATCCATTTTCCGGCACGGGGCTGGCCGGTTTAGCTTTGACTGGTGCCAGTGTCTACGGTCTATTGACCGGAACTGACTACGGTGTTGTTTTTGGTGCATTTGCGGGCGCCGTATTTTACATAGCGACAGCGGCTGACCTGAGTGTGTTACGTCGCCTGGCATACTTCTTCGTGTCGTATATCGTCGGCATTCTTTGTTCGGGGCTGTTGGGTTCAAAACTCACATCCTGGACGGGGTACACCGAGAAGCCTCTGGATGCTATCGGTGCCGTAATAGCTTCTGCGTTAGCCGTTCAAATCCTTACGTTCCTGAACAAGCAGGACATCGGCTCGCTGGTGGCGCTGATAACGCGCCGGGGAGGTTCGGGTGGTACTAAATGACCCAACAGCAACTATCAACGCGCTGCTCTGCGCCGGAGTTGTGATTACTCTGATGTTTTATCGCCGTGGAGATTCGCGGCATCGGCCATGGATTTCGCGTTTAGCCTGGCTGATTACCGTCACCTACAGCGCTGTACCGCTGGCGTACCTGTGTGGGATTTACCCGCATTCATCATGGGCCACCATTGCGGCAAACATCATATTCCTTTCCGTGCTGGTGGCCGTCAAAGGCAACGTTGCACGTCTGGTTGATCATCTGAGGCACTAATGAACCAAACCCAATTTCAGAAGGCGGCTGGCATCAGCGCCGGGTTAGCTGCGCGCTGGTTTCCGCATATCGACGCCGCTATGAAGGAATACGGCATAACCACACCGCTTGATCAGGCGATGTTTATTGCCCAGATGGGGCATGAAAGCTCCAGATTTACCCGTGTGGTGGAAAATCTTAATTATGCGGCAGAAAACTTGGTGCCGACGTTCGGCAGCCACCGCATCACATCACAGCAAGCCGCTGCACTTGCCAGAACGGCAACGCAACCGGCAAACCAGAAAGCGATCGCTAATCTGGTATACGGTGGTGAGTGGGGAAAAGAACACCTGGGCAATCAGGTTGCCGGTGATGGATGGAAATATCGCGGTCGCGGGCTGAAACAGGTTACTGGTCTGAGTAACTATCGCAGTTGTGGCCAGGCGTTGAAACTGGACCTTGTAACCCACCCGGAACTGCTTGAAGAGGATGAATACGCCGCGCGCTCAGCCGCATGGTTCTATGCCTCCCGCGGTTGCCTTCTTCATTCCGGCGACGTTGAGCGCGTGACACTATTAATCAATGGCGGCCGCAACGGGCTGGAAAAACGCCGTGCGTTGTTTAACCTGGCGAAATCAGTTCTGGTATGAGGTGAGTGTGGGTATCGAGACAATAATCGGGCTGGTCGCACTGGTCATTTCCACTATCGCCGGCGCTTTTGGCCTGGGCCATATTCGCGGCACCAGCAAAGCAGAAGCCAAAGCCGACCAGCAGCGAACCGAAGATAACGCAGCGGCAATGGTCGCAGCAGCCGAACGCAGGGTAGTAACAACGAAAGAGGCCAGCAATGTACAGCAGACTGTTAATCATATGCCTGGCGACGATATTGATCGCGAGCTGCGTAACGAATGGAAGCGTCCCGGTGGTGGTTGATACCGGTTGTGATTGGGTGAAGCCAATCTTCCTGACGGATCAAGACATCGACGTTCTGGACCGCCAGACGAAGAAAGACATACTGGCGCATAACAAAGCATGGAAAGAAAATTGCGGGAAAAATTGAGCCTCATCCCTGAGGTTCGGACACAGTCTCTCCTCTGGACTTTAACCGTAGCAAATATTGAGGACTCCATAATACGAATGGACAATTCTTTGGGGGGAGATAATTAAATGGCAGGGATAAGCTTGAACAAATCAGGGTGGCTCATCCTTGAGCACACGGGTAGTCCTGAACGACGACTTTACCTGACATAGCAAAGTCTGTGTAAGAGTCTAGAAAACAATGAGTATTTATCAAGGCGGGAAAGAAAAAAAGTCCCTTCCGAAATGAAATCCTGCAATTCGGAAGGTAGACCAAATGGCCATCATTACAAGGAGCCTTGGACTTTAAAGCAAAGCGTCAGATAAGTATCGGGCATAAGAAGAAATGTTTTAGTGCGTGATTTTTAATGGGGGATTAATAACTTGCGTGATAGTTTTTGTCGCGATTTTAATAATTTAGTCATAGATTGCATAAAACTAAAATTTTGTACTAGATTCGTATTACACAGGTGAATCGATACTTTTGCTATTTGGCTGAATCCCCCTCTGCGGCGGGGCAAGCAGTCGCTGTTGCACGTAACGTTTGCGGATTTGTAGACTGTGGCAAATTCACCGGGAGGCACCCGGCATCTGAATGCAGAACTAAAGGAATAGATTAAACGTCGAGCTGAGTGTGAAGTGCTATTTTATTACTGCTAGACCCAGCCAGTTCTGTCCGAGCTGGCTTTTTTTTCAAAAAAAAGCCCTCTCAGGGAGGGCTACAGGAGTCTCAGTTTCGTTGCTCTTTTTATTGATGTTCTCCGGAGTTGGCATTCTCCGCATCAGAGTCCTTAATAGCCTGGCAAACAGTCAGTATTCAACAAGCACAAGCGGTAAAGATTGGGATAATCCTTAGGTAATCATTTTGGATAGGAAGTAATTTCGAATAGTCTGGCTAACTATAGGGCTGACATAGTAGCTGCTAAAGTATAGAGTTGAGATGTCTTTATGGAATGAGGATTAACATGAAAGGTAAAATGATTATCGCTGTTATGGCTTTTGTTTCTTTCGGTGCTCTTGCCGACGAGGGGCAGTATCTTTCTGACTTCGCTAGTGCAAAAAGCACCTCTAAGAGCTACTCCGAGCTAATCGGCAAAAACAAGCTACCCGCATGGGTAAAGAGTGGCGGCACGAGCACACCATCAACCGAAGTTACAGTTGCAGGGAAAAAGTATATTGCTCTGTCTGGATGTAAACCTCATAGCTGTCCTGAACAAAATATCGCTGTTCTTTACTCACCTGATAATCGTGAAATCCATGGCGTTTTTTCTGATTTTAATGCAGAAAAAAATCGTGAGACATTGACCTGGCTAAACCTGGATCCGATTGATTCTGGTGCTTTGAAAAATGCGCTTTTCAATCGCCTTTACGGTAATTGATACTCTCTAGCTTCAAACTGCATGTTAGCAGTTTGAAGCTAACAAACACTTAGCTCTTGACAATGAGCTTGCTGAAAAACGCTCTCACATCGCACTATCACTCCGTTTCACTTTGGCTATGAATGTCTCTGTAATGGAGAGGCCTTCTGCGAGTTCGGCATCTATTACTGATAGGCCAAAATCCTTTATTAAATCAAGAAGTAATTCGTAGGTTTGGATGAGTTCAAGAATTTTGTATATGGCTTTTTGGTCGTGCCTGTTTGGCAACTGAGTAGCAGCAGATGATTGATGTACAATCCATTCGAGATTGGTTTTGATTCTCTCTACGTCATCGTAGCTATACATATGTCATGAGCTTAAATCCTCATTTCAAGATTTTTTTGAGAAAAATACTTCATTGCTTCAAATAATGAAGCTATGAGTGACGTTTAAAATTCATTCAATTTAGAGGTGACAATGGCTAAGCCGGACTGGGGCGAGCTGCAGAAGCGGTTCCTGTCTGATCACGCTGCTACTGGCATATCCCCTAAGGAATGGTGCGAGGCACATAACCTTAATTATGTAACTGCTCGCCGCTATATCAAGAAAGCTACTGCGCAAAATACAAAAATTTACGCGCAAAAGATAGCGCGCACTGCGCAGAAAGATAAAAGCGCAGATGAGCTGGTGGATATAAAGCTCAGTTCGAAGGTAAAGCGCTTCATTGCTGAATATCTGAAGGACAATAACGCCACAGCCGCCGCTGCACGTGCTGGTTATAGTGACCCAAACTACGGTCGTCAGCTTATAGCGAATCCTAACGTTGCGCAGGCTATTGCGCAGCAACAAAAAGCCTCCATTGCGCGCACGCTTGGCAGTGCCGATGAAGTCCTCGCGCAGATGTGGCAGCTTGCCACCTTCGATGCTAACCAACTCTCTCAGTATCGTCGTGGCGCGTGTCGTTACTGCTGGGGCTTCGGTCACCAGTACCAATGGCGCGATATGGTGGAGTTCGAAGAGAAACGCCTCGAAGCGCTTGAGCGGAAGAGTCGCGAGCCCGCTGATGTTGGAGGTTACGGCTACGATCACACCCGAGAGCCTAACCCAGGCTGTCCGCGATGCAACGGCGATGGTATTGGCCAGCCGTATTTCGCCGACACCCGAAAACTCTCCCCTGTTGCTGCTCTGTCTTATTCCGGTGTGAAGCTGGGGAAGAATGGCGTCGAGATAACCGCTATCAGCCGAGAGCGAATGTTCGAAGCCGTAATGAAGCGGCTTGGCCTGGCGGATAGCGAGTTCGCTCAGCGTCTCCAGCAAATCGAAATCGACCGCCGGCAGCTGGAGGTGGAAAAACTCCGCAAAGAGCTGGCCGGTGATGGTGATGATGACGAACCGACCCCAGTTCAGATCAATATCAACGTAGTGGACGCGAGGGCGGAAGATGGGGATCAGCCCGACACTTAACATTCCTCAGGCGCGTTTCCTCGCGATGCAGCACAAATTCAAAGCCTACGTTGCCGGGTTCGGGTCCGGTAAGACGTGGGTGGGTTGTGGGGGCATCTGTAAGGGGATGTGGGAGCACCCTAAAATCAACCAGGGTTATTTCGCACCGACGTACCCGCAGATCCGTGACATCTTCTACCCGACAATTGAGGAAGTGGCCTTTGACTGGGGGCTGAGCGTCATAATCAATGAGGGGAACAAAGAGGTTCACTTCTACGAGGGGCGACGATACCGCGGGACCACAATCTGCCGCTCAATGGAGAAGCCCGGCTCGATAGTCGGTTTCAAAATCGGTAACGCGATGGTTGATGAGCTGGACGTCATGGCGGCAGCCAAAGCGCAACAGGCATGGCGAAAAATCATAGCCCGTATGCGTTACAAGGTCGATGGGTTGCGTAACGGCATCGATGTCACCACAACGCCGGAAGGCTTCAAATTCGTTTACCAGCAGTTCGTGAAGGCGGTGCGTGAAAAGCCCGAGCTTTCTGCTCTGTACGGTCTGATACAGGCCAGTACGTTCGACAACGCGAAGAACCTGCCCCCGGATTACATCCCTTCGCTGCTGAGTTCTTATCCTGATGAACTGATTCAGGCTTACCTGCGCGGGAAGTTTACGAACCTTAACAGCGGGACCATTTACCACACCTTTAACCGTAAGCTGAACAACTGTTCTGACGAGATTCAGGATGGGGATCCGCTGTTTATCGGTATGGACTTCAACGTTGGAAAAATGGCCGCGATTGTTCACGTAAAGCGTAACGGGCTACCGCGCGCGGTTCGCGAGCTGGTGAAGGTCTACGACACGCCGGCGATGATTAAGCGTATACAGGAAGAGTTCTGGCGCTTCGAGGATGGTCGCTACGTAAAGAGCCGGGAGATTTACATCTATCCGGATGCGTCAGGTGACTCCCGCAAATCGCAGAACGCCAGCAAGACCGATATTGCCCAGCTTAATGATGCCGGATTCAGCGTCATCGTTGATGATGCAAACCCCCCGGTTAAAGACCGCATTAACTCGATGAACGCCATGTTCTGTAACGCCAATGGTGAGCGCCGCTATCTGGTTAACGTCCAGAATTGCCCGGTTTACACCGAAAGCCTCGAACAACAGGTCTGGGCAGCGAACGGAGAGCCGGACAAAAAAGCTGATAACGATCACCCCAATGATGCTGGTGGGTACTTCATTGTGAAGGATTACCCCATCGTGAAACCGGCATACTCAATCACCATGGACACCACTTTCTGATATGGCAAACGACGACATCACCTGGGTTCGACCAGAACACCGGGCGGCTTCTGCTGCCTGGCGGAAATACAGAGACTTTTGCAAAGGCGCTGAGGCCGTAAAAGCGGCGGGCAATAAATATCTGCCTTATCTCGATCCAACCGATAAATCCACGCGCAACCGTAAACGCAATGAAGATTATCTGCGCCGCGCTGTATTTTACGCCATTGCCGGCAATACGAAGATCGGCATGCTTGGCATGGCGTATCGCAAAGACCCAACGTTTAATGGCCCGGTGAAGCTGAAATACCTGTTGGACAATGCTGATGGGGCCGGTACCAGCATCTATCAGCAGTCACAGTTAGTGACCGAGAACGTGCTGGAAGTTGCACGGGAGGGGCTTTATGTCGATTACGCAGATGCCTCCGATGAGGCGATCATCCTCCGCTACCCGGCAGAGAACATCATTAACTGGCGGACGAAGCGTATCAATGGGCGCGATCAACTGGTGCTGGTGGTCCTGCGCGAATGCGTAGAAGAGCCGGATGGTTACGCTTACAAGGATGAAATCCAGTACCGCGAGCTGGCGCTGGAAGAAGGGAAGTTTATCTGCCGCGTATGGCGCCGGGCAGGTGGCACTGCAAGCGGAACCTATGTCGTCGACAGCGAATATCATCCGAAGCCTAAAGGGAAGGAATACTGGGATGAAATCCCGTTCACTTTTGTCGGCGCCCAGAACAACGATCCCACTATCGATGACTCGCCGCTGGCTGCGCTGGTGGAAATTAACCACGGTCATTATCGAAATAGCGCTGACTATGAGGACAGCGTGTGGTTCTGTGGCCAGGTGCAGCCGTATATGACTGGTCTTGATACCGGCTGGCGAGATCACCTTGAGAAGACCGGAGTAAAAATTGGTTCCCGTTCACCGCTAATGCTTCCCAAAGATGGCTCGTTTGGCTATGCCCAGGCGCAGCCGAACATGCTGGCTAAAGAGGCCATGGACAGCAAACGCGATTACATGGTGCAGTTGGGCGCCCGACTGATTGAGCAGAACGCCACGGCGAAGACTGCAACGCAGGCAAGCGGTGAGCAGACATCATCAACATCGGTGCTAGGTATCTGCGTTTCGAACGTTTCCGAGGCTTACACGCTGGCGCTGGGCTGGTGTGCAAAATACCTGGGTATTAATGGGGGTGAACCAGCCTACATCATCAACCAAGAATTTATCGCGAAGGTTGCAGAATCCGGGATGGTTACCGCTATTGTTAATGCCTGGCAGTCCGGCGCACTCCGCGATACCGACATGATTAGGGCTCTTCAGAAACTCGACCTCATCAACCCGGCAGACAGCCCGGATGATGTGATTGATGCGCTCCGCAATCAGGCTCCCTCATTGACCGGGGGATGATATGGCAACAGTCAACGAAAGTTTGCGGGATGAGGCCATTGCCCATTCTGTCTGGATTAGCCGCTATGCGACGGGCGTGGCTAACCGGATGGTGAAGTTGCTTAACGAGACGGACTCAGAACTGTCTGCCCGTCTGCTGGATGCTCTGGATCGGCTCCCGGCTGATAGCTTCACGGTTACACGTCTGGAAAGCTTGCTCGGTAGCGTACGCGAACTTAATCATCAGGCTGTCGCTTCGATGCAGTCCGGGCTGGAAGGGGAATTGCTGGCGCTTTCCAGGAACGAGGTCAGTTATCAGCTGAGCCTGTTCGATTCCCTTCTTCCCTCACAGGTGCTGGCACGCTACCCGCTACAGGGAATTAGCGCCGATATGGTTTATGCCGCGGCGATGGCTCAGCCATTTCAGGGGCGCCTGCTGAGTGAGTGGGCGGAGAATCTGGAATCGGACAGGCTGGCGCGGATCGTAAATGCTGTACGCCGTGGCTATCTTGCTGGCGACACGGTTGAAACCATCGCCCGAAGCGTGCGCGGCCATGCCAATAAAGACTATCGCGACGGCGCGCTTCAGATGAGCAGGGCAAACGCCGCCAGCATCGCTAAAACAGCCGTTAATCATCTGGCTGCCACCGCACGCAACAGCTTCACCAGCGCCCACAGCGACATCGTGAAGGGTAAACAGTGGCTGTCTACGCTGGACAATAAAACCAGTCACGACTGCATCATTCGCGACCTGCTGCGCTACACCCTGGATAATAAACCGATCGGGCACAAAGTACCTTACCTGCAAGGGCCCGGGAAAATTCATTTCTGTTGCCGTTCTACTGAAACCCTGATTATCAAGTCCTGGCGCGAACTCGGCATTGATATTAATGAGATGGACGAGGGCACTCGTGCCAGCATGGATGGGCAGGTACCTGCTAAAACCACGTATCTTGAATGGCTCGCGCGTCAGCCAGCTCAAAGGCAGGATCAGGTTCTGGGTGCCGAGCGTGGCCGTCTGTTCCGCGCGGGTGAAATCGACCTGGCTGATATGTTCACTGACAAAGGCGAGTGGATCAGCCTGGAACGTCTTAAGCAGCTATCAGGTCCTTGAACCTGACAACCATCACTTTCTACACGCCCTGGCATCCGCCGGGGCTTTTTTATGGGCGAGGCCCGACTAAATCCCGAGGGGAAATTATGTTAATTCGAAACATGCTTCTGAAATATTACGCACCTGAAAGCGGCGGTGAGGGCAGTGGTGGTGGCGGTATCGAAATCACCCCGGAAATACAGAAGCTGATTGATGAGCGTGTGACCAATGAAGTTACAGGCCTGAAAACAAAAAACTCTGAGCTGCTGGGCACCATCAAGCAGCAAAAAGAAAACCTGTCACGTTTTGACGGTATCGACCCAGACGCTGTACGCGGCATTCTCCAGCGTTTTTCTGACGATGAAGAGGCGAAGCTTATCGCCGCCGGAAAAATTGACGAGGTGCTGGATAAGCGTACCGAGCGCATGCGTGCTGACGTTGATAAGCAGATCAAAGCGGCGAACGAGCGCGCGGAAAAAGCTGAAGCGTTCTCCAACAAATTCCGGGATCGGGTCCTCGGGGATGCAATCCGGGCAGCAGCCTCTAAAGCGGGCGCGCTGCCTGAAGCTTCTGACGATCTGATTCTGCGTGCCAAAGGCACATTCCAGCTCAACGACGAAGGCGAGGCCGTAGCGGTTGATGCAAATGGCGATGTTCTGTTCGGCAAAGACGGCAAAACCCCACTAAGCCCGCTTGAGTGGGCGGAGTCACTCAAGGAGACGGCTCCGCATCTGTTCCCTCGCGCAGAAGGCACGGGCGCGGGCGGACACAAGCCAAACGGTGGTGGAAGCCTGAAACGTTCCGAAATGAGCGCCAGCGACAAAGCGGACTACATCCGCAAACACGGCCAGCAGGCCTTCCTCAAACTTCCGAAATAAGGGATTTAAACCATGGCAACGACTGTTAATACCGACCTGGTTATTTATGACGATCTGGCGCAGACCGCGTTTCTTGAACGTCGCCAGGACAATCTGGAAGTGTTCAACGCTTCCTCCAACGGTGCGATTTTGCTGGATAACGAACTGATTGAAGGCGACTTCCGTAAACGCGCCTTCTACAAAGTTGGTGGTTCCATTGAATCGCGCAATGTGAACTCTGTCGATAAAGTCACAGGTAAAAAAATCGGTGCCGGTGAAGCGGTATCCGTTAAAGCACCGTGGAAATACGGTCCGTATGAAACCACGGAAGAGGCCTTTAAACGCCGTGGCCGCTCCGTTGATGAGTTCTCCGAAGTGATCGGCGTTGATGTCGCAGATGCCACGCTGGAAGGCTATGTGAAATATGGCCTGAAAGCGCTGACTGCGGCGATTGGTGCTAACGCCGACATGGTCGTAACCGCCGACATTGAGACCGACGGTAAAAAGACCCTGACGCGTGGCCTGCGCAAATATGGCGACAAGTTTAACCGAGTGGTTCTGTTCGTGATGCACTCCGCGACCTACTTCGACATTGTGGATGAGGCGATTGCCAACAAAATTTACGAAGAAGCGGGCGTGGTGGTTTACGGCGGGCAGCCGGGCACGCTGGGTAAACCTGTGCTGGTGACCGACACCATGGATGCTGATGCGATCCTTGGGCTGGTAGCCGGCGCAGTGACCGTTACCGAGTCTCAGGCGCCGGGCTTCCGTTCCTATGATATCAACGATCAGGAAAACCTTGCGGTTGGCTATCGCGCTGAAGGCGTGGTGAACGTTGATCTGCTGGGCTACAGCTGGGATACCGCCAAAGGTGATAACCCTGACCTGACCGCCATCGGCACTGCGGGCAACTGGAAGAAGCACTTCACCAGCAACAAATCTACAGCAGGTGTGCTGATCAAACTGGAATCTGCGGTGGGGGAGTAACGCTGTCAGCGGATAAAACCTCCGCAACCGCTGACAGCACAGATGCGGTAACTGTTTATCTTAGGTACACACTGAACGGCTCCGGTGTATCCGGTAAAACCGTCGTGTGGACGTCTACAGGCGGCACGCTTAGCACGGCCAATTCTCAAACCGGCTCTGCTGGTGGTGCAACGGTGAAACTCACATCAGACGTTGCTGGCACCTTCACGGTAACCGGCACGGTTGAAGGAGTGGCGAAAACCACTGATGATATAACCTTCACTGCACCTGCCGGAGAATAACGAATGGGGCGAAAGCCCCATAAACAGGATGATTCGATGATCAATACCGATATCACCTCTCCTGATGCCAACAGCTACGCCAGTGAAGAGGATCTTGCCTCATTTGCGGAAATACGCGGCATTGAACTGCCTGACAAGCTCACACCTTTGCTGATTAAGGCAATGGATTACCTGGAGGGGCTGGACTGGGTTGGCTCAAAAGCTGACCCGAGACAGGCTCTGGCATGGCCACGCGTGAATGTCGTTCTGGATGAACATAATTTCCCGTCGGATGGGGTTCCACGGCAGGTTATAACCGCGCAGTGCATTCTGGCGGTAGAGGCAATCGACGGCGATTTACTCTCCAGCGTGCGCGAAGCCGCTGTCAAGACTGAACGTGTGGAAGGCGCTGTCACGATGACCTATGCGGTCGCAGATGGCGAAGTCTTTACACCGTCGTATCCTGCTGTGATGGGGCTGCTGGGCGATCTTGCTGGTGGTCGTGGCTACGCAATCAATGCATTTGCAGAGAGGGCATGACATGCCGGACCTGAAAGTTATTAACCTAGCGAGCAGAAAAGATGCTGATCTGGAACATAACCGAACAGAGGTTATTAGGCTTCTGGAAGAGGCGCTTCATGCTGCTCGCGAAGGCAATTATCGTAGCATGGCTATTTTGCTTATTGATGAAAGCGGTGCGGTTATGGATGCCTGGCATAGCGGTGGTTTTCCGTACGTTATGGTTGGCGCCATCGAATCACTCAAAACTGATTTTATCAATCTGCAAATCGAGAGGCGCTGACGAATGCCCATTGATTACCTACGTATGCAGGCCAGAACAACACGCATGCTCAGGCAGAACGGAGCGTTATACAACGTCACCCGTAAAGGCTCGGTAACTGTTATCGGCGGCGTTGAGCATAAAACTGAAGAGGTCCGTTTTACTGCTGTGGGCGTGAAGACCGAAATCGCGCCAGGCGAAATAGATGGAACAGTCATCGTAAACGGTGATGTTCGAATCGTCTTTACCGCAGAGCAGGAAATTAAAATCGGCGACGTAGTCGATATTGATGGCACAGCCCACCGGGTTATCAAACCCAACCCGGCAAAACCTGCCTCGTTGGTACTCTGCTACAAAGCGCAACTGAGGGCTTAACATGGGCGAGAACGCGGCTTTCCTGGCTGAAATCACGGCTTTCGTTAATAAGGCGAAAACGAATCAGGAAGCAGTGGTGCGCGCCGTCGGCATAAAAATACTTAACCAGCTGGTGATGATGTCCCCAGTGGGCAACCCGGAGTTGTGGGAAGTTAACCAGACAGCCGCTTCCTATAATCGCGCTGTTTACGACCATAACGAGGCGCAGCGGGCAAATCCCGACAACCTGACCAAAACCGGGCGACTGAAGAAAAAAGTCCGGGTGGTGGATGGGATGGATATCAAAGCACCGCCGGGGTATACGGGCGGACGCTTTCGCGGTAACTGGCAGGTATCGTTTGATGCTCCGACAACTGATGAAACAGGGCGAATAGACAAGACCGGCGACCTGACAAAAGCAGCCGGGAACTACACGCTGTCACTGTTCAAAGTCGGGATGAAGGCCATTTATTTCTGCAACAACGTCCCGTATGCATACCCGCTTGAAATGGGGCATTCCACACAGGCACCGGGCGGAATGGTCCGTATAACCGCTGCTGAGTTTCAACGCTTCTTTGAGGAAGCTATCAAGGAGGTGTCCAGGTGATTCCTGATATTGCATATGCACTGGCCGCCAGACTGGGTTCCTGGGCCGATGCCGAAGGCATTTCTGTTGCATGGGAGAACGTGCCGTTTACACCTCCTGCTAACGAGATGTACCTGGCCGTTCACGATTTGCCCGTTACTCCGCGAACAATCGATCTCGGGTTGCGCTGCCGGACTTATTCAGGCGTGTACCAGATCAATGTCGTGGCGCCAGCCGGCTCAGGCCGTACCTCAGTTGTTTCTCTGGCGGGCAGAGTAGTTGAATTGTTCCCTGAGGGGCAGGAGATTGCAGGAAGTGACTTCACTTGCTGGATCACCAGCACGCCAGCAATTTTTCGCGGTATCCCGACCGCTGTTTCCTACACCATTCCCATCAGCCTGAACTACCGGGCCGACATCATTAACTGACCCGTCAAAATCATCGGCCATTGTGCCGGTTTTCTACTTTCACAGGAGTAACCATTATGGGCTTCGCACTGCCTAACGGCGCTCATGTTTATCTGGCCTCGGGCTACGGCCCAGCCATTACTTTCACCGGCGCGACGAATGCTGAGCACGTGGTGATCACCGTCAGCGCCGCGGACGATATCGCGGTCGGTGATATCGTTCACGTGAACTGTAACTGGTCGGGTATTGATAACGTTATCGCGAAAATCGACGCGATTGCGGAGAATGCCGTTACTCTTCGAAATATCAATACCACAAACCAAAACAAATACGCCGCGGGCGGCGGTTCCGGCTCTATTCGCAAGATTGAGGAATGGACCGAACTTCCACAAATCACTGAGGTATCGAAATCTGGTGGCGATCAGAACACCACGCAGATTCAGTTCCTCAGCGATGACCGTCAGCGCAACCTGAATACCTATAAATCTGCTGTCTCTCAGACTTACTCGATCGCTCACGATTCAAGTCTCCCGGTATATCCGTTGCTGCGCCAGCTGGATGAAGACGAAGAGACTGTGGCGGCTTATATGTACGTTCCGAAGGCTAAGGAGAATCGTTACTGGGCGGCCACGGCATCTTTTGACGACACGCCGACCACGGCGGTGAACGAAGTCGAAACGGTAAGCGTCGTGCTGAACCTGCAATCGCCAGCAATGACGTTCTACAAAATCACAGGCGCCGCGGCATAAGCCAGGCATAACGATAGTCTGAGCCTCCTCTTTGGAGGCTTTCTTTCACTAAGAGGCAACGATGGCGACAAAATTCACCCTTCAGCCCAAACCAACTTTTAAGGCCAACGTCTCGATCCCGCGCGCTGGCGATGAGGATGGCGTGCTGACATTCACGTTCAATCATAAACCACTTAAAGAGCTGGCTGACCTGGAAAAACTCGAAGGCAAAACCGCCACTGATTTTCTGATGGAAATTATTTCTGGCTGGGCACTTCCTGATGCATTTAACGCGGAAAACTTGTCGCTGCTGCTTGAGAACTATCCGGCGGCGATGAAGGCTATCCCTGAAACCTACTATCGCGAACTGATGGGGCAACGCGAAAAAAACTGATAGCGGTTGCCTCTGCATTCTATACGCCTGAACCCACAGCGGCAGACCTGGCACCCTATGGGCTTACGCCGGATGACTACGATGATCAATACATCGACGTCTGGCCAGATGTATGGCCTTCATTTCTGGTGTTTCAGGCTGTCAGTACGCAGTGGCGCACGGGCATGGGAGGCGCATCAGGGCTTGATTACAATGTGCTGCCCTGGGTGATGCGCCTGCACCAGGTCGACGACGAGGCAACCGCGCTTACAGACATCCGAATCATGGAGAGCACCGCACTAAAAGTTATGCATAAAGAGAGGGCGGAATGAGTAACGACATCGCCACTATTTCCCTGCGCGTGAATACCAGTGAACTAGAGCGCGGTAATCAGGAGTTAGATCGATTTCAGCGTACGGCTACCGGGGCGGCAGAGAAAGCGGATGATTTAAACAGTACGTTCCGAACCGGTATCGACAACCAGAAGAAAAATACCGAGAGCCTGAAGCAGCAGCGCCAGGAGCTCCAGACTCTGCTCAACAAAATCAGCCCCGTTAACAAAGCGTTGGATGAACTCGATACCATTCAGGAAAGCCTGTCTAAATTCCGGAACAAAGGTTTGGTGGGTGACGAGGATTTTACTCGTTACAACAGCGTGCTTGAGACAACCCGCGCGAAACTGGCGCAGGTCATGGAATCTGAAACAGCAGAGGGCCGTGCTCGCATTGAGCAGGCACAGGCAGCGCAACGGGCAGCTGCCGCAGGCAAAAATTTTATCGACTCACTCGAGGACCAGGTTGCAGCTATCGGAAAAACCCGTGCAGAGTTGCTCGAACTGAAGGCGGCCCAGCTTGGCGTGTCGGACCGCGCTGCGCCAATGATTGCCCGACTAAAAGAGCAGGAAGAGTCCTGGAAATCTGGAGCTATCAGTGCGGGGCAGTACCGTAATGCCATGCGTTACCTGCCAATGCAAATGACGGATATTGTGACTTCACTGGCCTCCGGTATGCCGGTTTATATGGTCGCTATCCAACAGGGGGGGCAGCTGCGTGATTCCTTTGGCGGAGTGGGTAACGCGCTAAAAGCGATGTTATCCATGGTAACCCCGGCACGTGTTGCGATTGGTGGTCTGGCTGGCGCTGTACTGATTGCGGCAAAAGCGGGATCGGACTACTTCACAGCCTATGACGAAATCAATAAAGCTATCATCCGCACCGGAAACATAGCCGGTACGTCAGCGCTACAGATTATGGCATCCTCCCAGTCAATCTCTGCTTCAACTGGGGCTACGGTGGGCACTGTCCAGAGTCTGATGACAGAGTTGGTTGGTATCGGCTCAATGACCCAGCGACAGCTTGAGAAAGCTACCAAAGCGACAGCGCTGGCAGTTGAAACTGGTATTGTTTCGGCTCAGGACATTACCAAGGCTTATAAGGATATTGATAAGGATCCGGTTAAGGCTCTTCAGAACCTTAATGAGCAATTCAACTTTCTCACCGTTTCACAGCTTAAGCACATTGACGAGTTAGTTAAGCAGAAAGACCAGACCGCTGCCGTTACTCAAGCTATGGATTTGTTTGGCGACACGATGGCAGAGCGCGGAGAGCAGGCTTACGACTCGCTGACACCATTTGGCCGCCTGTGGCTTGATATCAAGGGATGGGCGTCTGAGGCTATGCAGAGCATCGGTCAGTGGGTGGCTGAACTGGCATCGAACACGCTAAAGGAATTTAACGCAATTTATTACAGCGTCGCGATAGTTTTTCAGAAGCTGAACCAGATTATTTCTTCTTCTATCGCGGCTGCGATTAATCTCGTTCCTGACTGGGCGAAAACTGATACTTTGCAGGGATGGCAGGCCTATAACGAACAAATGGCCGCCGCTTATGGTAACAGCGTATCTCAGTTGAAAAAGGACTGGGACGCAGCTGACATTAGCGCAGGCAAGTACCTCGATACATCCCGCAAGATAAGCGCCGCGACCACTCAGAAGGTTCGCGAAGCAGTCGCTTCGTTTGGCAAAAAAACGAAAACAGGAAAACAGGGCACTGTATCTGCTGGCGACCGCAGTACTGACGCTGCTCAGGCCGAATTGCTGGCGCTTCAGGCGCAGTTGCGAGCGCTTCAGCAGCATAAAGGGCTGAACGACACTATCAGCAAGCAGCGCAAAGATCTGTGGACCACTGAGGCGAAATTTCAGGTGCTGGAAGAGGCCTCGCGTTCACGTTCACTGACGAAGCAGGAACAATCCCTGCTGGCGAGTAAAGACCAGGTGCTTCAGTTGGCACGGCAGAAAGCCCTGTTAGGTGATCAGATTACCGCACAGGACCAGCTGAACAAGCGAATGGATACCTCTCAGAAATATGTCACGCAGATGGCTGAGAAACAGGCTGCATTAGTGAAAGGTGCCGGGATGAGTGACCGTCAGGCACAACGTGAGCTGGCAAAGAGCCAGCTCTCTTCTGGCTGGATCAACTCCGGCGGTAAGCTTGACGACGAGAGTTATCAAAAGCAGCTTAAAGCGGCGAATGATTACTATGATGCCGAGGACCGGTTACGTGGCGACTGGCTGACTGGCGCGAAAAAGGGCTGGGCTGAATTTGAGGACAGCGCGACCAATGTTTACTCGCAGGTGCAGACTATTACCAGCAATGCGTTCACCGGGATGGCCAGCACGCTCACCGACTTTTTTACTACAGGTAAATCTAACTTCTCAGATTTCCTGTCTACCTTCCTGAAGGGCACCGCCCAAATGCTTACGCAGTTGGCATTGGTCAACGGAATGAAGTCTGCGTTTGGTGGAACCTCATTTGGTTCATTTTTCGGATTTTCTGATGGTGGCGCAGTCCCTGAGTTTGATACTGGCGGCTACACGGGGGATGGAGGTAAGTATCAGCCAAAAGGCGTGGTGCATGGTGGCGAATTCGTATTCACCAAGGAGGCAACCAGTGCGCTGGGGGTTGGCAATCTGTATGCGCTTATGCGTGGAGCTCAGGGTTATGCAAATGGCGGTTATGTTGGCCACGCTCCGATGTATGGGCTTCAGTCATCATCGGCCGGTGGGGTAAGTATTCAAACGTCCGTAGTTGTTCAAAACCAAAATTCACAGCAGCAGACTTCTGCAAATAACGATGCTGTTTCTCGCGCTTACAAGCAGACTATTGATCAATCTGTTCGGGCAGGTATTGCGAAACAACTTCAGCCTGGTGGCCTCATCTGGAATGCAACAAAATCAAGATAAGACACTTCGGCGTTTTTTTTGATCATATTATTCATCGTGTTAAGATGTTTCCGATTGCAATTAAAGGAAACTTAAAATGAAGAAGGTAGTGGCTTTAGCTCTTGGGGCTTTAATGTTGTCTGGCTGTACTGTTCGTGTTGCTGATATGACAGTTGGTAGTACTAAAAATTACAACCTGAACGCAGCTAAGTTTGAAAAAGGTCAACGTGTGACTGGTGAAGACAAAGCCCCAATTGTAATTTTCCCGCTGGGCATTCCGAGCGTTAAAACTGCAATGGATCGGGCTATTGAAAAAGATAAGTGTTCAGTAGGCTTAAGCGATGTTGTTATTTATCAATTAAATCACGCATTTCTGTTCGGCACATATGGTTACCGTGTTGAAGGCACGCAGATTATCGACAAGTCTCAGCTTGGTTGTGAAACCCGCTAATCTCCTTCTCATACTGTCACAAGCCACCTTCGGGTGGCTTTTTTTATGGAGCAAACATGGCCCTGGAAACGTTCACCTGGCGAACGCAGATACAGGCGGGAATGGAGGGAACGTTTAACCATAAAACCCGCTCTGCAACCTTTGGCGACGGCTATGAGCAGATTGCCGGGGAAGGCATCAACCCTGAAAAGCAGTCATGGCCTGTAACCCTAACGGGCAAAAATACGGACATGCTTCAGGCTCTAAAATTTTTTCGTTCTCACGTCACAAAGGCATTTATCTGGACATCTCCAGTTGGCGAAACAGGACTCTTCCGGATTGAGGCCGAATCAATCAAGTCACAGCCCTTGTCCAGCAAAGTCATGACCATTTCCGCAACATTCAAACAGGCGTACGCACCATGATCACAGCAGACTATCAAAGTCTTGAGCCCGGCAACAAAGTCCGTCTTATCGAAGTTGATGGTTCTACGTTCGGCGTGGATGATGTACTGCGATTTCACGCGTACAACTTCCCGCACACAGAAGAAGAAATCGCAGCCGCTGGTGGGGATGAATCAAAGCTGAAGGCGAAAAGTATCTGGTGGCAAGGGGAGGAATATGCCGCCTGGCCGTATCAAATTGAAGGGCTTGAAGCCTCCACAGACGGCAACAGCGCCCAGCCAACGCTCACGGTTGCAGATATCGATAGCAAGATTACAGCGCTGTGCCTAGCTTATGACGATATGCTACAGGCGAAAGTCACTATCCATGACACTTATTCACATTATCTCGATGCGAAGAACTTCCCCGCAGGTAACGCAACAGCTGATCCGCAACAGGTCAGAAAACGAGTTTTTTACATCGATGGCAAAAGCAGCGAAATTCCGGGCGAAAGTATCGAATTCGTACTCGATAGCCCGATGTCGTTGCAGGGTAAGATGATCCCCACGCGGCAGCTTCATTCCCTATGTACCTGGTGCATGCGCAATAAGTACCGCACCGGCGACGGCTGCGACTATGCCGGTACGCGCTATTTCGACAAAAACAACAACCCGGTAAGCGATCCGTCACAGGATGAATGCAACGGCACGCTGACGGCCTGCAAACTTCGGTTCGGCGAAAATAACCAACTCTCGTTTGGTGGATTCCCGGGAACGTCGCTGATCAGGAGCTGATATGCGTCAGAAAACAATTGATGCGATTATGGCGCATGCTGCCGCTGAATATCCTCGTGAGTGCTGTGGTGTGGTGGCGCAGAAAAGCCGCGTTGAACGTTATTTTCCTTGCCGGAATCTTGCCGCGGCGCCGGAGGACAATTTTGTCCTTTGCCCCGAAGATTACGCAGCCGCTGAGGATTGGGGGACGGTGATCGCCGTTGTGCATAGTCACCCTGACGCCACTACGCAGCCGAGCGAACTGGATAAAGCGCAATGCGACTCAACGCTTTTACCCTGGCATATCGTGAGCTGGCCAGAGGGGGATTTACGCACCATTCAGCCGCGCGGAGAGCTGCCGCTGCTGGAGCGTCCTTTTGTGCTTGGTCACTTCGACTGCTGGGGGCTGGTAATGAGCTATTTCCGGCAAACGCATGGTATCGAACTCCACGATTACCGGGTTGATTATCCCTGGTGGGAAAACGACTATCCGGACAACTTCTATCAGGATTGCTGGTACGAGTGCGGATTCCGTGAATTCGATGGGCCACCGAAACCAGGCGATATGGTGATTATGCAAGTTCAGGCTGATAAGTGGAATCATGCGGGAATTCTGCTGGAAGGCAACATGCTACTGCATCACCTTTATGGGCATCTGAGCCAGCGCGTACCTTATGGCGGTTACTGGCGTGAGCGCACAATGAAAATACTGCGGTTTAAAGACTGTTTCTGATAACCGCCTGTGACAGTTTTGTATGGGGGGAAAATGGCTGCATTACTCAATGTTGAGCCTGTCCGCACAATTCGTTTTACGGCGTGCTAGGCGCCACCTTTGGGCGTGAATATCGTTTATCAGTAGCTTCACCAAAGGAGGCCATCCGCGCCTTGAGCATTATCGTACCGGGTTTTGAACGTTTCCTGAATACCAGTAAGCAACGAGGTTTAACTTATGCGGTATTCAGCGGGAAACGAAACCTCGTAAACGATGAACTCAGTATGGACAGGAGCACAGAGGAAATCCGTATCGCGCCGGTGATCATCGGCAGTAAGCGAGCCGGGGTTTTTCAGACAATCCTCGGGGTTGCCCTTGTCGCTGTTGCTGCGTTCGTCACGGGAGGGGCCGCGATCGGGATTGGTGGGACTGCTTTTGCTGGTGGATGGGGAGCTGTGGCGGGGATTGGGGCATCAATGGCGATCGGCGGCGTAGTCCAGATGCTTTCTCCCCAGACTACCGGGCTAGCCAGCAAGCAATCAGCAGATAACCGCGCCAGCTATGCATTTGGTGGAGTAACAAACACGACAGCCCAGGGGTATCCGGTACCTCTTCTTTATGGCCGCCGGCGAATCGGAGGTGCGATTATCTCAGCCGGAATCTATGTGGAAGACAAAATGTAAAAGTGTTATAACCATATCATAATTACAGATGGTTAATAACTATGAATCAAGATGCTCTCATTATTGCCAAATCTATTTTGGAACTCAAACAGGAAAATGATGTAATAAAGGATTATTTGTTCCCCTTTTTTGTTGCTTTTTTTTCAGCATTGCTGGGTGCTGGAGTTGCATACATCTTCAATAAAAGGCATGAGAGATTTCGTGTGGAACGGGAGCGTTTTGATTTGGCAAATAAGATCTTAACGGATGCTGTGTCTGGGCTGAATTGTCTTGTTTCCATAAAGTCTAACTATTTAGGCCTCACTTCCTCCGATCCTCTAAAAAGGGCTTTCGAAGTTCCTATTATTTTGATGAATGAAAGGCTTCTTAATGTTGATGTCTCACGATATTATTTTATTGGGCCAGTCCAAACTAGTAATTTTACTTTTAAACAAAAATTTGTGAGATGGATTAATTATAAAGTTATTCATGTTAAACCTTTCCAGCCAACGACTGAGGAACTGGGGAGAAGTTGGCGCAACCTAATGAGAATCTCAGCTTTTGTAAGTAACTACAATTACATAATGACAACTTTAGAAAAAAGGAATAGGTTGAATGAGGAAATTAAGGAAGATATTCAAAAGGCTTGTGAGGTCTATGGGTATAATCCTCGAAAAGTGACTCTCGATTTCGTTTGTAAGCATATTGATGGTGCGAAAATATCTCAACATGTTCACTTGACAGAATTTCTTATCGCTCTTCTCGACCATGTTCTGAAAGAAATGGATTCGTTTGTCACTCAGTTTCCAGAAATAGCTGAAAGTAATATTGAAATGAAAATGATAGGCTCTAGAGCCAAGGTTGTTAGAATAATTAATGATAGACCTGCTTATTTAGCAAGCTTGATACCTATCAAGTCTCCAGATTATGTTAGATTGTCCGCTATAGTTGGTAGGGATCTCAAAGAAACAAAATTAGTTTATACTTTTTCAGATTGGTATTAATCAGCAATCTTCATCTAATATTAATGTTATATATATAGGCCACCTCAAGGTGGCTTTTTTATGGGCGCAATATGGCAACTGCAATCGCTATAAAAGGCCGCAAGGGCGGCAGCTCAAGTTCCCGAACCCCTACCGAACAGCCTGATGATCTGCAATCTGTTGCAAAGGCAAAAATCCTCGTTGCACTAGGAGAGGGGGAATTTGCAGGGCAGCTGACGGCGAAAGATATCTACCTGGACGGAACGGCCCTGGAGAATGCTGACGGCTCTCAAAACTTCAGCGGTGTCGTGTGGGAGTTTCGCCCAGGGACACAGGCTCAGGATTACATTCAGGGGATACCTGGCACAGAAAATGAAATCAGCGTCGGTACCGAAGTATCCAGCGAAACAGCCTGGACGCATACCTTCACCAATACGCAGCTTTCAGCGGTTCGCCTGCGCCTGAAGTGGCCATCTCTTTTCAAACAGCAAGATAACGGGGATTTGGTAGGGTATTCCATCAACTATGTGGTGGAGCTTCAGACGGACGGTGGTAGCTGGCAAAAGGTCCTTGATACTAATGTGACCGGTAAAACCACATCCGGTTATGAACGCAGCCATCGCATCGATTTACCGAAAGCTGGCAGCACCTGGACCATCAGACTGCGCAAAATTACCGCTGACGCAAACAGTGCCAAAATTGGCGACACGATGACGCTCCAAAGTTATACAGAGGTCATCGATGCCAAACTGCGCTATCCAAACACAGCTCTGTTGTACATCGAGTTTGATTCCAGCCAGTTCAATGGCTCTATTCCCCAAATTGCCTGTGAACCACGTGGTCGTGTCATCCGCGTACCGGATACTTACGATCCGGAAACAAGAACTTATAGCGGTACGTGGCTTGGGACATTCAAATGGGCCTGGACAGATAACCCTGCGTGGATATTCTACGACCTGGTGGTTAGCGACCGTTTCGGGCTTGGGGATCGTCTCACAACAGCGAACATAGACAAATGGACACTTTACCAGGTTGCACAGTATTGCGATCAGATGGTGCCGGATGGCAAAGGCGGAAGTGGCACCGAACCACGTTATACCTGCAACGTCTACATTCAGGAACGCAACGACGCTTATACGGTCCTGCGTGATTTTGCTGCTATCTTCCGCGGGATGACCTACTGGGGCGACGACCAGATTGTTGCGCTGGCGGACATGCCGAGGGATGTTGATTTTACATACACGCATGCGAACGTTATCGATGGCCGGTTTACCTATTCCAGCAGCACCACAAAGAACCGTTATACCAATGCGCTCGTATCCTGGTCTGATCCTGATAACGCCTATTCTGATGCGATGGAACCTGTTTTTGAACAGGCGCTGGTTTCGCGTTATGGTTTTAATCAACTTGAGATAACAGCTATTGGTTGTACCCGGCAATCGGAGGCGAACCGAAAGGGGCGATGGGGGATCCTCACCAATAACAAAGATCGCGTTGTTACTTTAAATGTAGGGGAAGACGGTAACATTCCACAGCCTGGCTATGTAATTGCTGTAGCCGACCGAAATCTTTCCGGACGTGACCTTGGCGGCCGTGTTTCTGCGGTGAATGGTCGTGTTTTGACGCTGGACAGGGCACCGGATGCATCTTCGGGCGACAGGATGATTGTCAATCTGCCATCAGGGGTTTCGCAGTCACGCACCATCCAGTCGATAAGGGGCAATAAAGTAACCGTTACGACTGCTTACAGCGAAACGCCTGTGGCTGAGGCCGTATGGGTCATTGAGTCTGATGAGCTCTACGCACAGCAGTATCGCGTTATTACGGTAACTGATAATAATGACGGCACGTTCATAATCGTCGGTGCAAATCACGATCCGGATAAATTCGATCGCATTGATACGGGAGCCATCATTGACCAGCGGCCGGTGAGCGTGATCCCGCCGGGCAACCAGTCGCCGCCTGCGAACATCGTGATCAGCTCGTTTTCTGTGGTACAGCAAAATATCAGCGTCGAAACGATGCGCGTGAGCTGGGACCAGGCGCAGAACGCTATCGCCTATGAAGCGCAATGGCGCCGCAACGACGGGAACTGGGTTAACGTGCCGCGCAGCTCCACCACGTCATTCGACGTCCCCGGGATTTATGCAGGGCGCTACCTGGTGCGCGTGCGTGCAATCAATGCCGCAGAAATCTCGTCCGGATGGGGCTATTCGGAAGAGAAAACGCTGACGGGGAAAGTGGGCAATCCACCGAAGCCGGTCGGCTTCATCGCTTCTGAAAACGTGGTATTCGGTATTGAGCTGAGCTGGGGATTCCCCGCGAATACCGACGACACGCTGAAGACGGAAATTCAGTACAGCCTGGCCGGGACGGAAGACGATGTGATGCTGCTGGCAGACGTACCCTTTCCGCAGCGCAAGTATCAGCAGATGGGCCTAAAGGCAGGGCAAATTTTCTGGTACCGCGCGCAGCTGGTGGACCGCAGCGGAAACGAATCAGGGTATACAGACTTTGTGCGCGGGCAGGCCAGCATCGATGTATCCGACATCACCGATGCAATCCTGGAGGACATGAAAGGCTCCGATACGTTCAAAGACCTGATCGAGAACGCGGTGGACAGCAATGAAAAAATTGCTGGCATGGCTAACGACATCAAACAGGCCAACGACGAACTGGAGCAACAGGCGCAGAAAATTGCCCAAAATGCCCAGGATATCGGAAAGGTTCAGACCAACGTTACAAACCTGTCGAGCAAGGTCGGAGATGTGTCTTCTTCTCTGAACGAGCTTGAGCAGACAGTGGCGACGGCCGATACCGCACTAGGTCAGCGTATCGATAGCATCAACGTGTCTATGGACGGCATGGCGGGAGGTGTGAAGAACTCCGCCATCGCGATTATTCAGGGCAATCTGGCTCAGGTGGCCGCGCGCAAAACGCTGTCTGCATCCGTCGCCGGTAACAGCGCTCAGCTGGACCGCATTGATGAGGTGATCGTCAACGAGAAGGAGGCGACGGCGCGCTCGCTGCTGAGTTTGCAGACTGACGTGAACGGCAACAAGGCATCCATCAACAGCCTGAACCAGACGTTCTCCGATTACCAGCAGGCTATGGCCACGCAGGTAAACAGCATCACGGCAACCGTCAACGGGCATACTTCAGCGATCACCACCAACGCGCAGGCCATTGCGAACGTCAACGGGGACCTGAAGGCGATGTACAGCATCAAGGTCGGGTTATCCAGCAACGGTCAGTACTACGCCGCAGGGATGGGGATAGGCGTGGAGAATACGCCGTCCGGCATGCAGTCGCAGGTTATCTTCCTGGCTGACCGCTTCGCCGTAACGCACCAGGCCGGAGCCACGGTGACCCTTCCGTTCGTTATCCAGAACGGGCAGGTAATTATCAGGGATACGGTAATAGGTGATGCCACTATCACGCGAGCGAAACTGGCTGAAACCATCAGCTCGGTTAACTACGTTCAGAACCAGGCTGGCCTGTCTATAAACTTTAGGACGGGCACGCTTGAAAACTACGGTTCAACCGCGGGGGAAGGGGCGATGAAGCAGACTAATCAGACGATCAGTGTCAAGGATGCCAACAATGTGTTGAGGGTGCAGATCGGGAGAATCACGGGAACATGGTAACGGGAGGCCTCTTACGGGGCCTCTTTGTTTTTCAGGAGAACTGGATGGCGGAATATGGTGTTCAGACATGGGACGCATCAGGCAAGGTAAACAACTATGGCGTTAAGCCTGTCAGCGTTTGTGGCTATCTCCAGCTGGCCCAGAACCAGAAAACAGGCTCTTACACCGTAGCGCTTCCACCGGGTTGCAGGCTGACCTATTTTCAGAGCATGAACGGCGATCAGTTTGGTACGAGTCGGAGGAAGATCACCATTTCGGGGGGAACAGCAACAGTGTCAGCAGTAGGCGATACCGACTACTCAGCAGGGACTGAGCCTGCGGCAGCGGCTTATCTCATTTTCCAGATCGAGAGGGCATAAATGGCGGAGTATGGCGTTTTACTGACGACCACGAGCGGGGAAGTATGGGTGACCGCTAACAGCTCGCCAATCGCTCTTCAGGCGCGAAAGACAGCGGCACTTCAGGGAACATCGGGGTACAATACCAAAGTGACGCACACATTCCCCGCAGGTCAGCCTGTTGTCGCCTTCGTTCATTGCACGGTTGAGGTCGAAATAACTCAGACGATAAGCGGGAACACCATCACGATTGATTTTCTCAGACCGAATGCAACCGGCACAGCGTACGTTTATTTTTTCTCTATTTTCCCGCAGACAAAGCCAGACTACGGGCTGGCTGTGTGGGATGCATCAGGGACGCTGATTTTAACAAACGAAACGCGCACGCTGAGCGATGTTGTCACCCTCGGTACCGCCGGGGTGGATGCCAGCTCAGGATACAACATCAATACAACTCTGGCGGGGAAGTGGGCCTGCATGCCTGCCATGCTGGGACTAATTACCGGGGTTGTATCGGCTGGCGGTCAACCGCAGCCCTACTCGGCCATATACAAGAGCATGGCAAAACTTGAGGGAAGCAATACGCGGATATTCGCCAGGCCGCAGACAACCCCCGGCGGTAACCTTCAGAACGTTACGTATTCGAATCTGAGGAACGTGATTATGGCCATCAACTGCGCCAACTATGATTGATCGTTTTGAACGATCAATTTCGAATAATTGATCTACCAAATCAATTATATCCCATTGATTCATATTGTTATTGTGTAGCTTCATGAATGCCCTGGGATATAACCACTATGAAAAATATGATTCTTTGCCTGGCGGTAGCGGTATTGCTCTCCGGTTGCGCTGGCGTTATTGAGAAGCAGCAACCCGTATGCACCGGAACAGCCCTGGTCGGCGGGCAGGAAAGCAGCGTCCAGATTTACGGAGTCCGTAAACAAAACAATCAGACGCAGTACCGCGCCGGTTATCCCTTTAACTGGACCTGGGTAAGCGCCAACACGTTCACCAGCACCACCTGCCAATAACTCATTCTGTCTCAAAACAAACCTCGCTCCGGCGGGGTTTTTTATTGCCTGGAGAAAATATGCTTTATAACACTGGCACCATCGCCATTAACGGAAATACAGCCACCGGCACCGGCACGAACTGGACGGCACCGGCCAGCCAGATTCGGGTTGGCCAGACGTTATTTGTTCTTTCTAACCCGGTACAGATGTTTCAGATCACGGCCATCAACAGCGCGACGTCAATGACGGTTACGCCAGCTGCTTCCCCGGCGCTGAGCGGCCAGAAGTATGGAATCCTTGTGTCAGACATTATCTCGGTTGATGGGCTGGCACAGGCCATGTCTCAGCTCATTAAAGAGTACGACGAGAACATCGGCGCGTGGGAGACGTTCGCCACCACCTCAGCAAACCAGAACATCACCGTCACCATCAACGGCACTCATGTAACCATTCCGGCGATCGGTAAGCTGGCGTAGAAGGGGAGTAATGGAGCTATCCCGATTGGGCAGGGCGGGACTGGGGCAACAACGGCAGAAGGCAGTCGCACAAACCTCGGTTTGGGAACAGCGGCTACATCTAATATATTGACCGGTGTTATAGACCAAACCGCCGGTGCGCTTGTAAGGAACAGGGATTACGGAATTGGAGGTAATGCTGGGGCCGGGGAAGGTGTGCCTATTGGCAGCTTTGGCAATAATGCAAACTACATGGCACTTAATGGTTGGTATGGCGGTGCCGGAGTAAATGCCGTTAATCACTTTGATAATTTTTCCCCGCTTTTTACCATGTGCCGCTTCGCAGGAGGTTACATCGGGCAAATTCAAATTACTGCAGGCGGTCGGATGGGCGTTCGTGGAGGTTCTGGCGCCACTGTGTCAAATCAGGGAACCTGGACTGACTGGGCAGAGGTATACACAACAAGGAACACTACAAAGGCCAGCGATGGCACCCTTAAGGCTGCATCGCCGGTGGTAAAGATATTTTCTGACGGGAGATATGAAACAAACGACGAATCAGAAGGCGTTAAGGTTACCAGGATTGCGTCGGGGGAATATCTAGTAGAAGGATGCGAAGGTCTGAATTCTGACGCCGCCTGGAGTGGTATTGACGGCGGTTTTGACATCCCCACGGACCGCAACAAGCAGCCTCTGATCTGGCTTGATTATGAGGTTCATGCTGACGGTTCGGTACTGGTGAAAACTTTTCACCGCACACATCCAGAAGCTCCAGCGTTCGCCAGGAACGAACTGAAGGGTATTAGCAATGGCGATCCTGTCGATATTCCCCGCGACCAGTTTGTCTCCGTTCGTGTCGAGATGCCTGCCGATTCTTTATACAAATCCAAAACACGTATCGTAGAACAAGAAATGCATGCTGGAAGGAATGAATAAAGGTAAACTTAGTAAAACCAGCGTTGGTATGTTACCAACTACCTTTCCTACTGCCCGTATAGTAGGAATGACAGTATACTGATATCAAGGAACAAGGGTTTTTACACACTTGGATTTATTGATAGTTAGTGCTTAACCATATATATAGGTCTGTAATCATAATTTTTTGTATTGCTACATACATAGGAGAGCAAGAAAGATGACGACTCAAAAAGGAATTTATATAGAATTTCCGGATGGGAGTTACAATGTAACATCAAGAAACAACAAAGGTCATGCTTTTAAAATGGATGCATCTGCACTTTATCTGACTTGGCAAAAGTCAGATAGTAGAGTTTTCATTAATTATGCAGGGGCGCAAGCTGCGGAAAGTTATTCTAAACTTGAAGTTCCTTTAGATGCCGATTATCTAAAAGAAATGGCTAAAAAGATTAGATCTTTGGCAAGGAAACTTGAAAATGACGAGTTGTAAATAAAATGGTTGTGCGGAATAAATGGAGAAGATATTCCTAAATATCTGAAATATACAATTTGAAAAAAGAGTTTAATGAGATTGGGAACCGATAGGTTCCCACTTGTTATTGAATGTGTGAAGTATATAAAATTGATGCGGGCTTTTTTAACTGTCTATGATGGTTATTGCTTGTAATATACTGGATGGATTAAATGTTGTGATGCGAGTTTTAAAGGTGTCGTATTTTTTCAACTGCTATTTTAAATATTCTTGCCTTTGGTTCAATGGCTGTCTCTTGATTTTTTCAATGGCGCAATATCTTAAAATAATTTCGAGCCTGAAAGTTGATTAATTTTAAGCTGCCCTGAGTTATTATGTTTTTTTCAGAAGTTAACGCATGGTTAATACTGAAGTTAATTATGCAAAGATAACTAGAAATGAAAATTAGACTTTCTTGCAATATGTTATCGTACGCAAAGAATGTGAACGAACTTTTGAATAAAGAACGAGCGGGGCGATGGCGCATAGACTGCACTCAAAAAGCTGATGAAAATCCTCCGTGAAAAGATGCGTTAGTTGTGTGGGAATATGGTTTGGAGGGTCGCAATAGCGGAAATTAGGACACATGGTGGGCGAACTCCGGCAGCGCGGCATTCACTTCAAAAGCTACACTGCCTTTATCGATACTTTATGTCCAATGGGGCGTATCATATTCCACATCATGTCAGCCCTGGCCGAAATGGAGAGAGAGCTGATCGTTGAGCGCAGCTGGGCGGGGTTGGCGGCTGCTCGTGAGAAAGGACGAATAGGTGGAAGGCGTCCGAAACTTACCCTGGAACAATGGGCGCAGGCAGGTCGACTAATAGCGAACGGCGTAGACAGGAAGCAGGTAGCGACAATTTATGACGTGGCAGTATGTACACTTTATAAAAAATTCCCTGTTTCAAAACCGGCTTAAATTTGCTCACATAGAGTTACTGCCACAAAATTTACAAAACTCATAATTCGAAGCGACGTAGAAACTTAGAAACGAAACGGTGAAGCTTTAATCGGCCATGACAGATCCTGTGTCTTGCGTGCATACCCAAATGAAACTACTGTATATAAAAACAGTATTTGAGGTGTGCATTATGGAGTTTATCAGGCCTACAGAACTGCGAGAAATTATTGCTCTCCCGCTTTTCAGTGACTTAGTACAGTGTGGTTTCCCAAGCCCAGCCGCTGATTACGTTGAACAGCGCATCGATCTCAATGAGTTACTTGTCGCTCACCCGAGTTCAACGTATTTCGTCAAAGCCGCGGGTGATTCTATGATCGAAGCCGGGATCAGCGACGGTGATCTGCTGGTGGTCGACAGCTCGCGCACTGCTGAGCACGGTGACATTGTTATCGCCGCTGTGGAAGGGGAGTTCACTGTTAAACGTCTGCAACTGCGCCCGACCGTACAACTCAATCCTATGAACAGCGCCTACAGTCCAATTGTTGTTGGCAGTGAAGACACACTGGACGTGTTTGGCGTTGTTACTTTCATCGTTAAATCTGCGAGCTGAATATGTTTGCCCTCTGTGATGTGAATTCGTTCTACGCATCATGCGAGACTGTATTCAGGCCGGACCTGAGAGGGCGGCCGGTTGTCGTTCTCTCAAATAACGATGGCTGTGTAATCGCACGCAGCGCCGAGGCCAAGGCGGCTGGAATTACCATGGGCGAGCCGTTCTTTAAGCAAAAGGATCTATTCAGGCGCGCTGGCGTTGTTTGCTTCAGCAGCAACTATGAGCTCTATGCTGACATGTCTAACCGGGTAATGACGACGCTTGAGGAAATGAGCCCCCGCGTTGAAATTTACAGTATCGACGAAGCTTTTTGCGACCTGACAGGTGTTCGCAACTGCCGGGACCTGACGGAGTTCGGCAAAGAGATCCGCGCTACGGTTCTTAAGCGTACGCACCTGACTGTCGGGGTTGGGATCGCGCAAACGAAAACCCTTGCTAAGTTGGCCAACCATGCTGCCAAGAAATGGCAGAGGCAGACGGGCGGAGTTGTTGATTTGTCCAATATCGATCGCCAGCGTCGGCTGTTGGCTATCATGCCTGTAGAGGACGTATGGGGCGTCGGAAGGCGCATCAGCAAAAAGCTGAACGCAATGGGCATTAAAACTGCCCTCGACCTTTCGGAGCAGAGCACGTGGATAATCAGAAAGCACTTTAACGTTGTACTCGAGCGGACTGTCCGGGAACTGCGCGGCGAGCCTTGTCTCGATCTTGAAGAGTTTGCGCCGGCAAAGCAGGAAATCGTCTGCAGTCGCTCATTCGGCGAACGCGTTACCGAGTACGAACAGATGCGTCAGGCTATCTGCAGTTATGCGGCAAGAGGTGCTGAAAAGCTTCGGGGCGAGCATCAGTACTGCCGCTTTATTTCTGCATTCGTGAAAACCTCTCCCTTTGCGATTAACGAGCCGTATTACGGTAACAGTGCTTCAATGAAGCTTCTCACCCCTACACAGGATTCCCGCGACATCATCAACGCCGCGGTAAAGTGCCTGGACAAAATCTGGAAGGATGGCCACCGGTACCAGAAAGCAGGAATAATGCTGGGTGACTTCTTCAGCCAAGGTGTGGCTCAGTTGAACCTTTTCGATGAGAACGCACCGCGGGCAGGTAGCGAAAGGTTGATGGAGGTGCTCGATCATTTGAACGCGAAAGACGGGAAAGGAACGCTTTACTTTGCCGGGCAGGGCATTCAGCAACAGTGGCAGATGAAGCGAGAAATGCTGTCGCCTCGATATACGACGAGATATTCAGATCTGCTTAGAGTCCGATAAATTTTCCTGGTGTCTTGGTCCGCTCTGTTCGAAAAGCAGACGTGAGTAGTTTCAACCAATGTTTTGACACCATGTCTGAGATACTTATTGATATTGCTTAATTAATCAAAAGTATAGTATTGTATTGCTTTAGTTTATTTTGCATGCCAAAGAAATGAAAACAGAAAAGAAAACACTAATACTCTCCGTAACAATCCTTGCCACAGGCGTAACACTTGTAGTTTGGAGTTACATTCATAAACTATCACTCTCTTCGATATTAAAAAATCCCTCTGATTTTGGAGTCTTGGGTGATTACGTTGGTGGGACTTTAAATCCATTAATATCGTTGGTAACTCTTTTCTACTTGATAAGAACTTATTTATCTCAGAAGGAAGAACTTTCCGAAAGTGGGGCGGTCGCACAAAAAACAGCAAAAATACAATTAATGAATACCTTAATATCAGCATCTTATGAGAAGATTGCTTTATATCGAGGTGAAATGGAGGGAGTAACTCAAGCAATGAACAGTCCACGAGGAGGGCGTTCATTTACAGCCATGGATGGAAATGTTCATGTTACCGATACTGAACAAAAAAAATACAGGCTATTGATGGCTGATAAAATAAAACCAGAACTGGAAAGAATAGATAAATATTTAAGCGAAATCGAAAATATCTCAAATTGAGCTATACATTTCGAAACTGCTAATAATATAAAATCGTTCTTCCATCCTTGAACAAGAAAAGACATTAATAATTCAATATGTGTTTATTGCTCATTTCGGATGTGTTGGGTCTCTTATGTTCATTTATTGGATTGAATCGATTAACTCCGGACCCTGGTTTTTTACATTACCCACGGCGCGCGTAACGGCGTGCCAGATAAACTTGTCGGCGACCACTGTGCCGTCGGCAACTATCACTTCAGCTTCTTTCCCGCCTATATCCTGTCGCAACCATTCCCGAGCCGCTTCTGGTGACAGCACCAATGGCCGGCGGTCGTGAATGTCGACCAGTCCTTTGTCAGCTGCAGACGTTACTATCAGAAAGCCTTCTGCATCATCGCCGCGCTCGAATGGCGTACTGCCAATCGCCGCCATGAAAATGGGCTGGCCATCTTCCCGGTGAATGAAGTAGGGCTGTTTCTTGTCGCCTTCCTTTTTCCATTCGAACCATCCATCGGCGAAGCAGATCGCACGACCATGCTGCCAGAGGGGTTTAAACATCCTGCTGGTTGCCGCGGTTTCGACACGCGCATTAATCAGTGGCGGTTTATCCCACCACCCGGGCGCGTAACCCCAGAAAACAGGATCGAGGTGCAACTGCTCGTCTCGTTCGCTCAACAGCAGGACTTTTGTACCGGGCGCGACGTTGTACCGGCCAATAGGTTCCGGGTCATAGGCAATGTCACGATCGGCTTCCTCGGCCAGGTAAGCCAGATATTCTTCACGGGTTTGGGCTTGTGCAAAACGTCCACACATAGAAACCTCCAGTCAGTCAGACTGAAAGTATAAGGCAGGGAGAAAAAGTAGCGCGCTGGTTAAGTCTTACAAACGGATTTGGGGCGATTATGCTGATGAGGATGGAGTGCGTAAAGTGGTGTGTTACGAAACTGGAAGGAGCTACGCAAAAGAGGGGGATCTTGGGGGCAAATTTGGGGGCATTTTGAAAGAAGGGACACCAATAGGGGCACAAAAAAGACCGTACACGTCCGTAGATGTCCGTTAAACGTTTCGAGCTAACCCACTGATATATTGTAAAATATATAGATTTCAATGAGTTGCAATTTTTCTGCACACTAAAACTGCACAAACAGCTTTTTCATTGGATAGCACCGCTAAATCAATCAATTAAGAACCCGGCTTTACTTCGTCAGCCCTGCGTGGACATCCATATCACCACAGGAGCGAAGAAGGTTGATGATACACTTTCTTCGGAAACAGAGGGAGCAAAGTGAGCAGCACGATTATGCGGAATAGTTAAATTTAAAGGGCAATGTCGTAAAAAAGCCTGCATTTTGCAGGCATTAATAATGATGGATTGTAATTTTTCTCATTCTGAGTGAAATAAATGCTGTGTTGTTAACCGGACTAGTGACAGAAAATATTATAAATATTGTTTGGCAGCATCAGATATTTCCTGAGAGGTAAGTTCCCTGTCTGAAGCAACATAGATAGAATTATGATCTCCCGTCAACGACGGAAAGCTTGCAGTCATGATCTGAAGATTTATTTCTTCACCATCCGGATATGTCTGGCGTACAGACGTTATGCCCTTAAGCACGATAATGACTTTACTGGGGTTGGCATTAAAAAAAATGATCACCTTTTTCATATATCACTCTATATCTCTTTGTGATTGTGCAAGGTAAGAATGTTCCAGAAGCGTGGTTCCTTTCTATTTTTTGCTCTCTTTGGGAAATAAAAGCAAGCAATATCCTGCCTTAACGTGTATGGTGGCAATCCTTTTCATTCAGGAGCAGCCTATGTCGGGACGTAAAAACTCGCAACTTCGTCGCAATTATTTAGTCAAATGTTCATGTCCAAACTGCGCTAAAGAGTCAGAGCACAGTTTCACTCGCATACAAAAGGGGGCCCAGCTTGTCTGTCCCTACTGTAGCGCTTTGTTTAAATCCTCTCAGCGTCTCTGAAGAAATACTCATACAAGAAGTGGAAGAGACGATGTTTTTCGCGGCCGCCTGACCTCAATAACACTTTACTGATTTACAAGCAGTTAGCATCGGATTGTAGACTGCTTGTGCAGTCCACGAGCCAGAAGCAACATCATCGTCAACGCGGCTGTGTGCTGATATTATTTATCGCAAAGCGTTACATTCGCAGCAGCAGGGCCTTTATCGCCGCTTACGATGATAAATTCGACTTTCTGACCTTCAAAAAGTGTTTTGAAGTTCTCTCCCTGAAGGTCAGAGAAATGCACGAAAACATCTTTGCTGCCATCTACAGGGGAGATAAAACCAAAGCCTTTATCTTCCCTAAACCACTTAACCAGACCTAAAATTTTTGATGACATAAAGACTCCATTTGAACATTTCCGAAGTGATATAAAAGCTAATAAACATATAATGCTAAGGTGTGGACTCAAAAGGAGGGGATATCAGCGATAGCGCCTGGTTATGAGAATTGTCATGCAACTTGTCCAACTATTATTGGATCGGACTAACGAGACCATTAATGCACGGGCAGGGTTAATTAGCAATTTTTATTTTAGCCTTCCGGATGGCTTGCTTAAAATTGCACAATAAAAATTAATTTGGTACAAGAAGCCAGAGTTGCCAGGCGTGACTACAGCCCAAATGTCCCCACAGGAGCATTTGGGCTGTAGTCACGGAGATTTATCCGGACAAAGGCGGTGCAGCAGAAATATTAATTATCTTGATCTCAATATTTCCGATTTTCGCTAATGTCTGGATTTACCTGTGCTGACAATCAGTGGGTTGGTGGCAAACCCATGCGGGCATTTCCGCGCGTTGCAATGCACCGCGTAAGTGCATATCTCCTCGTGCTGGTTTCGATTGTATGGGCAGGCCATCTTGTTTTTAATTTCACTCCACAACATTTCGTTGTAAGGTGATATGTTGTATATCGATATAGGCTTGAAAACACCATTTATGAAGACGCCATTTTTTGTCGGATATATCCTGTCACCGGGGTACAAATAGACATCGCTTTCATACCAAATGATGAGTTTCAAGAACTTGAGTCCCAAGATGCTTGAATAAACGATTCCCGTGTTAGGACAAATTACCGAGCTAATGACTCTCCATGACATTGCTATACCTCTTTCATTAAATAATTGAGAGAGTATAAGGTTTAGCATGAGAATTAGATTTCTGCAAACACGTAAGCTATTGAAAAAGATCGATATTATTTATATGTTCGCCATTATCCCCTTTGTTTTCATAAGGATAAGATAATGATTAAGTCAATTGTAAAGATCATTTTTAGCCTAATGTGCATTTAAGTGACGGATTTTTGATCGATGATGGTGCCTGCTCTGCTGAATATATACTGTACTATAGCAATCAAATACATTAGCGCTACTTTTGTTTACGCGAAAAATGCACATCGAATAGAACTGGAGAGAGGAATCAGACCAGAGGATATGTCATAACTGACGATGCATATAATCGATAACTTTCGACGAATACCGATAACAATTCCGATGCATCGTCAGTTATTTTTTGAATATTCCAGTTGGCTCCTTTTTCAGGTTTCCCAGGCGTGCGGTGCAAACAGATAGCCCTTGTTGCGTACGGTTTTGATGCGGTAAGGTTCCGTGGCGTTATCCAACAGTTTTTTACGCAGTCGTGAAATCGCCACATCAACGCTACGATCCATTCCGTCGTAACTTACGCCGCGCAGATTTTTCAGCAATGCATCCCGGTCCATAATTTGTCCGGCATGGGTTGCCAGCTCCCACAGCAGGTCAAAATCTGCGGTTGAGAGCGCAATCAGCTCCCCGGAAAGCATAACCTGTCGGTTGACCGGGTCGATAGAAAGTGTGCCGAAACGCATCGCTTTATGCGGCGTTAAGGAGGGCGCAGGCGCTTCACGCTCAGCGCTGGCACGCTGACGCAGATGGAGGCGTAAACGGGCTAGCAGAACCGCCGGCGGCGTGGTTTTCAGGATGTAGTCGTTTGCGCCCATCTCAAGCGACAGAATATGATTCATATCGCTGTCGAGAGAGGTCAGCAGCACGATCGGGCCGTCCCATTTCGCGCGCAGATCCCGGCATAGCGTCATACCATCTTTCCCGGGCAGCATGATGTCCAGCAACACCAGATCCGGATTTTCGCGGTTGACGACGTCTTCAGCGCGATCGCCACGAGGCTCGACAACCACTTCCATATCATGTTTACCCAGATAAGCGGCGATTAATTGCCCCACCTCGGGTTCATCTTCAACATAAACAATCTTATTCATACAACGTCTGTCATCGCGAAAAACGTCAACATACACCGCGCAACCTTAACCTTCCATTAATCTTTCAAAATTAGCCGGAGTTCCGTTATCCTGCACGGGAATGTTATTTGATTGTTAAGGGAAAAGAATGGGGCTGGTGATAAAAGCCGCGCTGGGTGCGCTGGTCGTGCTGCTGATTGGGGTGCTGGCTAAAACGAAGAACTACTACATTGCCGGGCTGATCCCGCTGTTTCCCACCTTTGCGTTAATCGCGCACTATATTGTGGCCTCTGAGCGGGGTATTGAGGCGCTGCGCGCCACCATTGTGTTCGGGATGTGGTCGATCATCCCGTATTTTATTTACCTGCTGTCGCTGTGGTACTTCACCGGTTTTCTGCGTCTGCCCATGGCGCTGGGCGGGGCGGTGGTCTGCTGGAGCCTCAGCGCCTGGGTGCTCATCTTCTTCTGGAGCCGCTTTCACTAGCGCAGGGGGCGGCCACCGTCCACGGCAAACGTTCGGCCCGTGACGTAACAGCTGGTCAGCAGATAATCGATCAGGTCGATCACCTCTTTCTCGCCGGGCGCAATTTTCATTAACGACTTGTTGAGCGCCTGCTGACGATACTCGGCATCATCGCCTTCGTTAAATAAAATCATCGCCGGAGCAATCGCGTTGACCTTTACCTCGGGCGCCAGCTTGCGTGCGAAAGAGCGGGTCATATTATCCAGCGCGGCTTTGCTGGCCGCATAGGCGATGTGTTTGTCGCTTCCTCGCTCCACCACGTAATCGGTGAAATGGATAATGTCGCCTGCGGCATGGCCGTGTCCGCGCAGCAAATCCTGTAGGGCATGGTTGAGCAGATAAGGCGCATTAACGTGGATCTGCATCATGCAGGCGAGCGTTTCGCTGAGTGAATGTCCTGCTTTTTCGGGAAGCCAGGTACTGGCGTTGTGAATAACCGCCCGCAGTCCGTGGGTGGTCGACTTCACTTTGTCCGCGAAGGCGAGAATACCTTCATCTGTGGAGAAATCCGCCTGAATGCAGACTGCTCCGGCATTTCGTAGCCCTTCAATGGAGGGATATTCCGTGCGGTAACTGACGATAACCGGATGGCGAAGATTGAGAAAGTGATGGGCGAGGGCGAGGCCAATGCGACGGCCTGCGCCAGTGATCAATATTGGGCGTTGCTGCGTGTGTCCCATCGTAATCTCCTTTTCAGTTCAACAATGGGACAGGCGGCGCTATCCCATTAACATCCACGTTGCCGGTACGGCAGCGACTAACAGCAAACCTATCAATGCCATTTCGCGGCGCTTAAGGGCATTATCAAGCTGATGTGTACGGCGAGCGTAGATAAACACCAGCAGGCCCGGCGCGTAGAGCACCACGGACAGCAGCAGATGCATCGGTCCGGAAGCATACAACAACCATAGACCGTAAATACAGGCGCCGACGCCTACCGCATAGTGTGCCGGGCGGGTCGCAATTTTTAACAGATATGCGCCCACTAAGAAATAGGGTACCAGAATCATCTCGGAGGCGATGGTCAGCAGCGTGTTATAGTCCGATCCTGTGAGCCAGATCAGCACCAGACAGACCTGCACGCTGATGTTGGTGAGCCACAGAGAGGCCGATGGCGCACTGTTTTTGTTCTGACGGGCAAACAGGCGCGGGAACGCTTTGTGCGTGGCGGCCAGGAACGGGACTTCCGCTGCCATAATGGTCCAGCTCAGATAGGCGCCGCAAACGGAAACAATCAGACCCGCCGCGATAATCACGTCCCCCCAGGGACCCAACATTTTCACCATCAGCCCGGCCATGGACGGGTTACGCATTTCCGCAAGTTCAGGGCGAGCTACCACGCCGAGCGACAGCAGCGTCACCAGCAGATAAACGCCCAGCGCCGCCAGTACGGCCAGCAGCGTGGCGCGTCCCACATCGCGCTTGTTACGCGCGCGGGCAGAGACCACGACGGCACCTTCAACGCCGATGAACACCCACAGGGTGATCAGCATGGTATTTTTCACCTGTTCCCAAACGGGGACGCCCAGCGCAATGCCGCTGAAATCGAGCGTAAAGACATCGAGACGGAAGGCGAGGAAGGCCAGCACGACGAACAGGCCAAGCGGCACCAGCTTGGCCAGCGTCGCCACCAGGTTAATGCTGGCCGCGGTCTGGACGCCACGCAAAATCAGCCAGTGAACTATCCACAGCAGCACCGAGGCGCCGACGATGGACTGCCAGGTATTGCCGTCGCCAAACAGGCGCAGTTCGGGCGTGTCGGTAAAGAAGCTGAGCGCCGAGAAGACGATAACCAGATAGGAGACGTTGGCGATCACCGCGCACAGCCAGTAACCCCAGGCGGAGCAGAAGCCGATCAGCTCGCCGAAACCTTCCCGGGCGTAAGTGAATATTCCGCCGTCCAGATCCGGTCGGATACGGGTCAGCAGCAGCATGGCGAACGCCAGCAGCAAAATCCCGACACCGGTAATGCCCCAGCCAATCAGTAATGCGGCCGGGCTGGCGACGGCCGCCATGTTCTGCGGCAAACTGAATACGCCCGCGCCCAGCATTGAGCTCAATACAAGTGCAGTTAAAGCACTCAGGCCAAGTTTCTTTTCCATTGGCTTCCTGTTATGAAAAGTCCAAATCCAGAATAATTATTTCGCTAAGGCGCATAAAAATGGTGGATCACGCTAAGGCGCGGGATTTTACGGAGTGTGAAGGATGCATGCAATGACGTGTGGCAGAAATCAGAAAAAAAGTAACAAAAAAGGCGGCACTGCGCCGCCTTTATGAAACCGTTTTGTTACTTGTACAGATCGGCGCTGATGGTCAGGTTGTTACCACGTTCCTGCCACTGGCGGGTGATGTGGTAATACTTCGCGCCTTTCTTCGCAGCACGCTTCGCCACCTGATAGGAGATTTCCGTCATGTTGCCATAGTTGCCCGTAAACTTGATGCTGTCGAACGGCACCATCTGCGCGGCAGTGGCTTTGTTCAGCTCTTCAATTTTCGTGCCGTCTGGTAACGTAACGGTATAACGACCGCCTTTGGTGGATTGGGTTTCAAAGAAACGACCCACTTCAGCGCTTGGTGCCGCCGAGGTTGCAACGCCCGGAATTTCCACTTTCTTCGCTTCTTCACCGCCTTTCGCTAACGCGGCACGTCCCGCATCTGAATCCGCTGGAATGGCATCCGGGCTTTGTACTACGCGTTTTTTCGCATCTTGCTTATAGATGAAGGCGGTGATGCGCTGGTTTCCGCCTTGGTTGGCATCAACCTGACGCACGATATAGAACGCGTAAGCGCCTTTTTCTCTCGCGGCTTTGGTGATGGCATCGTTAACTTCAGGCTGGCTGCGGTAGAAGCCCTGAACGGTCACGGTGTCATACGGTTCCAGCTGAACAGCCTGATCTTTCGGCAGTTCAACAATGCCGTTAATCACGCGGTTTTTCTGTTCGTCTGCTTTTGGGGCGTTCTCTTTGTACAGCGCAATCGTCACGCGCTGGTTGCCGCTGTTGCCCTGATCGGACTGGTCAACAACGTAAAACGAGGCAGCGCCGTTTTTATCGGCGGCTTTTGATGCGGCGGCGACGGCATCGCCAATAGAGTTATAGCGACCCACAATGACCGTATGGTCAAAAGGTTTTAACGCTGCCGCTTGCTCCGGCGTCAACTCTGTCGCGGCATTCGCAGACAGGGCGGTCGCGGAAAGAAGTGCGGACGCCAGGAGTGTGTTCTTAAGCTTCATAAAAATAATCCTTCGCCTTGCGCAAACCATTTACTGGTGTTGTTGTTAATTTGAGACGGTCCCGATTATGGCATTTAACACCCGTCGCTGTCTGCGGCATTTTTCACAGCCTGTGCTCACCAAAGGACCTCATTCGATAACATTTTGTGATATGTGGAAAAAACAGGCGTTTCACAAGCAAAACTGATTAAGCATATGACTTTTACAAGTTAATTTAATGTTAATGAGTTGTTCTTTTATGGCGCTATATCATGTTTTTACCGCTTCGCTTGCGCGATTTATCGGTCCTGAAGGCGAATTTAAGGTAAATATCTCTGTCAGTGACCCCGATCGCTTATTTTTCACAGATAAAGTAAGAAATAGTGTTTTCTGGCGGTAGATCACGGGCGCTATTTTCAGTAGGTTATAGAAAGTTTGTTACTGTTTTATTTTCCGGGGTTAATCATTCTCCGTCGTTATCTCGATGGTGAAAATTGATACAAACCGTGGGCAATTATCGACAAACCATCATCAAAAACCGATGGAAGGGAAAACTATGCGTATTGGGGTACCAAAAGAACGGTTAGCCAATGAAACCCGCGTAGCGGCAACACCAAAAACGGTGGAGCAACTGCTTAAACTGGGTTTTACCGTCGCGATTGAAAGCGGCGCGGGCAAACTGGCGAGTTTCGATGACGAGGCCTTTACTCAGGCTGGCGCGGACGTAGTGGACGGTGCTGAGGTCTGGCAATCACCCATCATTCTGAAGGTCAACGCACCGGAAGAGAGTGAAATTGAACTGCTGAACGCGGGCACTACGCTTGTGAGCTTTGTCTGGCCAGCCCAAAACCCGGAGCTGATGGAGAAGCTGGCAGCACGTGGTGTCACCGTGATGGCGATGGACTCCGTGCCGCGTATTTCGCGCGCGCAGTCTCTGGATGCGCTGAGCTCCATGGCGAACATTGCCGGCTATCGCGCCATTGTCGAAGCTGCGCATGAGTTTGGTCGCTTCTTTACCGGTCAGATTACGGCGGCAGGTAAAGTACCACCCGCGAAGGTGATGGTGATTGGTGCCGGTGTGGCAGGTCTTGCCGCTATCGGGGCCGCAAACAGCCTGGGCGCTATTGTTCGCGCGTTTGATACCCGGCCGGAAGTGAAGGAGCAGGTGCAGAGTATGGGCGCCGAATTCCTTGAGCTGGACTTCAAGGAAGAAGCGGGCAGCGGTGATGGTTACGCGAAGGTCATGTCTGAAGCCTTTATTAAGGCGGAAATGGCGCTCTTTGCGGCGCAGGCAAAAGAGGTGGACATCATTGTCACCACCGCGCTTATTCCGGGTAAACCGGCGCCGAAGCTGATCACCCGTGAGATGGTGGATTCCATGCAGCCGGGCAGCGTTATTGTCGATCTGGCGGCGCAAAACGGCGGTAACTGTGAGTATACCGTGCCAAACCAGGTCACGACGACCGCGAACGGCGTGAAGGTGATCGGTTATACCGACCTGCCAGGGCGTCTGCCAACCCAGTCCTCTCAGCTGTACGGCACGAACCTCGTTAACCTGCTGAAGCTGCTCTGCAAAGAGAAAGACGGCAACATTACCGTTGATTTTGATGATGTGGTGGTGCGTGGCGTTACCGTGGTGCGTGAAGGGGAAATCACCTGGCCTGCACCGCCGATTCAGGTTTCCGCTCAACCTCAGGCTGCGCCGAAAGCGGCGCCAGAGCCCGCGGAGCCAGCAAAACCTGCGTCGCCGTGGCGCAAATACGCCATCATGGCGCTGGTTATTATCCTGTTTGGCTGGCTGGCGGATGTCGCGCCAAAAGAGTTCCTTGGCCACTTCACCGTCTTCGCGCTCTCCTGCGTGGTGGGTTACTACGTCGTGTGGAACGTCTCCCATGCGCTGCATACCCCGCTGATGTCGGTCACCAATGCCATCTCCGGGATTATCGTGGTCGGGGCATTGCTGCAAATTGGTCATGGCGGCTGGATCAGCTTCCTGAGCTTCATTGCGGTGCTGATCGCCAGTATCAATATTTTCGGTGGTTTCACCGTGACTCAGCGCATGCTGAAAATGTTTCGTAAAGGCTAAGGGGTAGCATATGTCTGGAGGATTAGTTACAGCCGCATACATTGTTGCTGCAATCCTGTTTATTTTCAGTCTGGCGGGGCTTTCCAAACACGAAACGTCTCAGCAGGGAAATAACTTTGGTATCGCCGGGATGGCGATTGCGCTGATTGCCACCATCTTTGGGCCGGACACCGGCAACGTGGCGTGGATCCTGGTGGCGATGATCATCGGCGGCGCGATTGGTATTCGTCTGGCGAAACGCGTTGAAATGACCGAGATGCCGGAGCTGGTTGCCATTCTGCACAGCTTCGTGGGTCTGGCGGCGGTGCTGGTGGGCTTCAACAGCTACCTGTACCACGAACCGGGCCTGGAGCCGATTCTGGTGAACATCCACCTGACCGAAGTGTTCCTCGGCATCTTCATCGGTGCGGTGACCTTCACCGGGTCGATTGTGGCGTTCGGCAAGCTGCGCGGGAAGATCTCTTCCAAACCGCTGATGCTGCCTAACCGCCACAAGCTGAACCTGGCGGCGCTGGTCGTTTCCTTTGTGCTGCTGGTGGTCTTCGTGCGTACCGAAAGCGTAGGCTTGCAGGTGCTGGCGTTACTGGTGATGACCATCATCGCGCTGGCTTTCGGCTGGCATCTGGTGGCGTCTATCGGCGGAGCAGATATGCCGGTGGTGGTTTCCATGCTGAACTCCTACTCCGGTTGGGCGGCGGCGGCGGCAGGCTTTATGCTGAGCAACGACCTGCTGATTGTCACCGGTGCGCTGGTCGGTTCTTCCGGTGCGATCCTGTCTTACATCATGTGTAAGGCGATGAACCGTTCGTTTATCAGCGTCATCGCGGGTGGCTTCGGTTCTGACGGCTCATCAACCGGTTCTGATGAGGAAGTGGGTGAACACCGTGAAATCAGCGCGGAAGACACCGCAGAGATGCTGAAAAACTCGCATTCCGTCATCATCACCCCAGGCTATGGCATGGCGGTGGCGCAGGCGCAGTACCCGGTGGCGGAAATCACCGAGAAACTCCGCGCGCGCGGCATCAAGGTTCGCTTTGGTATTCACCCGGTGGCGGGGCGTCTGCCAGGCCACATGAACGTGCTGCTGGCGGAAGCGAAGGTGCCTTACGACATTGTGCTGGAAATGGACGAGATCAACGATGATTTCGCCGACACCGACACCGTGTTGGTGATTGGCGCCAACGACACCGTTAACCCGGCGGCGCAGGACGACCCGCGTAGTCCGATTGCGGGTATGCCTGTTCTCGAAGTGTGGAAGGCGCAGAACGTCATTGTCTTCAAACGCTCTATGAACACCGGCTATGCTGGCGTGCAGAACCCGCTGTTCTTTAAAGATAACACCCACATGCTGTTTGGCGACGCCAAGGCCAGCGTGGATGCGATCCTGAAAGCGCTGTAATTGCGCTTCATCCTGACAAACCGCCCCCTGGGGCGGTTTTCTTATTTCTGCGGCCAGCTTTTCTCCTCTGTCTATACTTTACCCTTTGTGTAATACGAGGAGGTGTAATGCGATTTTTGTCCCGCTTCGACATCATCGAGCTGATGATGACGCCATCTTTCTGGATCGGCGTCGCCACGGTGGTTTTTGTGACTCTGCTGGTGTACTGGCTGCTGACGCGTCTGATCGCCTTCGTTAAGAAAGGGATCACTACCTGGGGCGACAAGCACCCCACCACCAACCGGATGCGTTTTATCCTGACGGATATGCTTAACCGCACCAGCCGCTTCCTGCTTTTTGTCGTGGCGCTGTTATTCAGCCTGCGTTTCGTCGACTTACCGGATCATCTCTTTGGTACCGTGAGCCACGCCTGGTTCCTGGTCTTCGCTATCCAGGTGGCGCTGTGGATGGATCAGGGGGTGGTGTCGTGGCTTCGTCACGTCATGCTGGCGCCGGGAAGCCATAAAAACCCGGTGACGCTGGTGATCACGGGGCTTATCCTCCGTGCCATAGTCTGGTCAGTGATGCTGCTGTCTATTCTTGCTAACGCGGGCGTCAACATCACTGCTCTGGTTGCCAGCCTTGGGGTAGGGGGTATTGCAATCGCCCTCGCGGTGCAAACGATCCTGAGCGACGTGTTTGCATCGCTTTCCATCGGTTTTGATAAGCCGTTCGAAATTGGCGATTTTGTGGTGTTTAACGATGTCGCCGGGACGGTAGAGCACATTGGCCTGAAAACCACCCGTATCCGCAGCCTGAGCGGGGAGCAGATTGTCTGCGGGAACGCCATTCTGCTGCAACAGACGCTGCATAACTACAAACGGATGCAAACGCGCCGGATCGTCTTTACCTTCGGGGTTGCCAGCGACACGGCGCCGGACAAACTGCGTTCAGTGGGTGATATGGTCAAACAGATCATTACCGACGTCGGGGAAACGAAGTTTGACCGCGCCCATTTCCTGGGCTTCGATCGCGATCGCCTGACCTTCGAGGTGGTCCATATCGTTAATACGGCGGACTACAACAAGTACATGGATATTCAGCAGGAGATCAATATCCGTATTCTGGAGGGGCTGAACCAGCAGGAGATCAAGCTGGCGCTGCCGAGCATGGTTCTGCACGCGCCCTGGATGAATGCCGGCGACGAGGCACCGACGCAGCGGTTGAGCGAAGCGTAATAAAAAAGCCCGCCGTTACCGGCGGGCTTTCATTTTGGGGTCAATCGTCTTCCTCATCGTCCAGTTCAACCGGCGTTTGATACTGATCCGGTTTGATGACCAGAAGGTCGCAGCGCAGGTGGTCAATCACCTGCTCGGCGGTATTTCCCAGGAACGCGGCAGAGATACCGGTCCGGCCAATGGTGCCCAGCACCACAATCCCGGCCTGCAAATGCTCCGCCAGATCCGGAATAACCTCTTCCGGTAACCCTTTTTCTACGTGCGTCATATTCTCATCGATACTGAATTTCTGGCGCAGCGCTTTCATGGCCAGCAGATGCTGACCGCGAATCGCGTCGTTATACACGCTCGGGTCAAATTCAGGCAACTCGATGGCGATATTGATTGGCGTAACCGGATAGGCACCCACCAGATGGACTTCGGTGTGGTTAACCTGGTCGGCAAGCTGGATGGTTTCCTTCACCAGCTTCTCGTTCAGCGAATTGTGATAATCCTCTTCGCTGGCCAGATTCACCGCCACGACGGCTTTCCCGCCCTCAGGCCATGGCTGATCTTTCACCATCCATACCGGGCAAGGGCATTTGCGCAGCAGGTGCCAGTCGGTTGGAGTGAAAATCACGGATTCCAGTTTGTCATGCTGGTGCGCCATTTTCAGCAGCAGGTCATGCCCACCGGCCACCACTTCCTGAATAATGGCTTCGAAAGGTCGGTTGTGCCAGACCACTTTGATATCAATCGGTACGCCCGCTTCCAGGTAATATTTCGCCTGCTCGCGGATCCACGCGGTACGCTGGCTGATCACTCCCTGACGCATAGCGGTGCGCTCGTCAGGCGACAGAAGGGTGGTCATCTCGTATGAGAAGTCATAAATCGGCAAAAAGGCTTTAATTTTGCCACCAATCCGTTGATGTAAATACACAGCACGTCGTAATGCCGGCTGATCGTCCTGATTAGGATCGATAGCCACCAGCATGTTTTGATACTTTGCCATACAGGTCTCCTTACTACTGTCACCACAGTCTGTAAGTAAAAGAGTAACCTATATATCTTGAATGAAACAGGGGGGAAGTTTTTGCCAGATCAATAATCATGAAAATTTATCGACCTGGCATAAGATATCCGGGAGAGTTATGCCACGTTACGTGAGTGACCCGCCAGAATGGCCAGCGCTTCACCGTTTTCGATGGTGATGTACTTACCTTTAACCGCCAGCATTCCGCTTTTCTGGAAGCGACCCAGCAGACGGCTGATGGTTTCCACGGTCAGGCCCAGATAGTTGCCAATATCGCCGCGCGTCATGGTCAGACGGAATTCACGCGGGGAGAAGCCACGCTCCGCGAAACGGCGGGAGAGGTTATAGATAAAGGCGGCCAGACGCTCTTCGGCATTCTTTTTGGAAAGCAGCAGGATCATATCCTGATCGCCTTTAATCTCACCGCTCATCAGACGCATCATCTGCTGACGCAGGTTCGGCATCTTACCGGACAGATCGTCCAGCGTCTCAAACGGAATTTCGCAGACCATAGAGGTTTCCAGCGCCTGAGCAAAGCTCGGGTGATGGCCACTGCCGATGGCGTCAAAGCCGACTAAATCGCCTGCCAGATGGAAGCCGGTGATCTGCTCGTCGCCCTGTTCGGTAATGGTGTAGCTTTTGATAGTGCCAGAACGGATAGCATAGAGCGATTTCAGTTCGTCTCCCGCCTTAAACAGCGTCTGCCCTTTCTGAATAGGCTTTTTGCGCTCGATGATATTGTCAAGCTGATCGAGTTCGTGCTCATTCAGAGTAAACGGGATACAGAGCTGGCTGATGCTGCAATCCTGGCAATGGATAGCACAACCGCCAGACTGAATGCGTCGTATAATTCGCTTTTCCGGGATCATAGGTTTGCTCAAGCCTTAATTGATATTGGTCAATTTTAACATCTTTTTGGTAAGGACGTAAGTCTGGCAAACCCCCAATAAAGACAAGAGACGGCAGCGTGTTGCCATCTCCTTGAAATTCCACAGAATGATTAAGGATTATGAACCTAACAGGAAGAAAATTAAGCACAAAAAGCCTGGGAATTACAGCAGAAAATACCCTTCGTGACGCAGCAGCCACTCTTTGCGCTGTACGCCCCCGGCATAGCCGGTGAGGGTGCCGTTGCGCCCGATCACGCGATGGCAAGGCACCACAATGCTGACGGGGTTAGAGCCATTTGCCGCACCGACCGCGCGCGCCGCGCCGGCACGGCCAAGCTGTTCTGCCAACTGACCGTAGTGCATCACCTGCCCGCAGGGAATATTACGCAGCGCCTGCCACACCTCGCGCTGGAAAGGGGTGCCCGCCGTGGCGGTTGGCAGGGTATTAATAATGCTGAGATCGCCCTCGAAGTAGGCCGTCAGTTTATCGCTCAGCCCGCCAGGATTACGGGCAGTAATACGCTCGTAACCCTCGGCGCGATAATGGATGTTGAGCAGCTCAACCATCCGGTCGCTGTGCTCTTCCCATTCAACCGCGCGCAGATTGAACGCTTCATCCGCGATAACCCACAGCGGCCCCAGCGGCGTCGCAATCTTATCTTCGAGTAATCTCAGCATCAGTACTCCTTAGTTCAGCCTCGGGTAAACACCCGGTCCAATCGGCAGGCCGACAAGATACCACGCCACCAGCATCACCAGCCATACCCCTAAGAAGATAAGCGGATAGGGCAGAACCAGCGAATAATAGGTACCCAGCTTAGCCTCCGGTCTGTAGCGTTGCAGGAAGCCTAAAAACAGCGGAACGAAGGGTGACACGGGCGCCAGCGGGATCACCGAGGAATCGGCGACACGGAACAGGATCTGGGCGAACGCAGGATGGAAGCCGAGCATCATAAACATGGGGACAAAGATGGGCGCCAGAATCGACCAGATGGCCGACCCGCTGGCAATAAACATGCACAGCAGGGACGACAGCAGCGCCAGGCCGACAAACGCCGGAACACCGCTCAACCCCGCCGCCTCCAGCGCGTCCGTCAGGCTCACGGCCATAAACTTGCCCATGTTGCTCCAGTTAAACATGGCGACAAACTGCGCCAGCGGGAACACCATCACGATAAAACCCGCCATCTCCTTCATCGGCTCGATCATCAGGTGCGGCAGATCTCCCTGACGGCGGATTTTGCCGGTGGCGATGCCGAACGCGAGCGAAACGACGAAGAAGAAGAGAATTATCAGCGGCACAATGCCCTGAATAAACGGCGAGGGCAGTACGGTGTGTTTGATCGGATCGCGCAGCACGCCATTTTCCGGCACCACCATCAGCGCCACCACCGCAATGAACGCCAGCGAGACGATCCCGGCTACGCGCAGGCCGAACTGCTGCTCTTTGCTCAGCGTCTCCAGCTTTTCATCGCTCCGGCCTTCCCATTTACCCAGGCGCGGCTCAATGATCTTATCGGTAATCAGCCCCCCGACAATCGTCAGGACAATCACCGAACTGGCCATAAAGTACCAGTTGTCGATCACGCTGACGTGCATAGTCGCATCGATGGTGCTGGCTGCCTCCGTACTGATGCCGGAGAGCAGCACATCGGTGGTCACGATAAGCAGGTTAGCGGTAAACCCACAGCCGACGCCCGCAATCGCCGACAGCAGGCCCGCAACAGGATGACGGCCAACGGCGAGGAAAATCAGCGCCCCCATCGGCGGCATGATCACCAGCGCCGCGTCGGACGAGATATGGCTGAAGAAGGCAATAAACAGCACCATATAGCTGGCATAACGCGCGCTGACGTGCGAGGCCATTTTCACCATCAGCGCGGGCAGCAGACCCACGCGTTCGGCCAGTCCCGCGCCTAACACCAGCGCCAGGATGGCGCCCAGCGGCGCAAAACCGCTGAAGTTTTTAATCACGTTCGGCAAAAACCAGTGCAACCCTTCAACGCTGAGCAGGTTTTTCACTGCCACCATGCTGCCGTCGGCCGGGCTGCGCACGCTCACATCAAAGGCGGACAGCACGGCCGTCGCGACCATCAGGATGACAATTAAATAGATAAAAAGCAGGAAAGGGTGCGGCACTTTATTGCCGATCCTTTCAACCCAGCCATAGAGCTTACCGGATGGGGAATGCGAAGGTATGGAAGACATACTCATGGGCGTTCCTCGGGACTGTTGTTGTGTTGTTGTGTTGTTGTGTTGTGTTTTTTTTATTTTAAAGGTGACGGTGTCACGCCCTGCGGGATCGGACACTCGTACGGTTTTTCTGTTATGTGTTGTTCGAACTCTTCCCGGCATTTTCGCAACAGGTCGGCATCCTGAAGCAGATGCAGCGCGGTCGCGCCCATCACTTTTCCGGCCAGCAACATGCCTTTATGGGCAATTGAGGTACGCCCCTGCGCCACTAGTTGCCAGGTATGCAGTGGGGTGCCGACGGTAAAACAGGGGCTAAAGCACTGTGCAACAGGCATCTTCCAGCTGGCATCCCCCACATCGGTGGAGCCTGCCAGCACGTTATCGGTGATGGCGTAAGGGGCAACTTCATCCACCAGCAGCGTCTCCTGATGGCGTCGGGCAAACGCTTTTCCCTCTTCGGCTCCCGTTGCGGCAATGTTTTTCAGGCTGTTTTGCAGGTCGTTTGCCGTGAGCGTGGCGCGGATTTCACGGGCAAATTCGCGTTCCTCTTCCGTCCAGGCCGGCGTGCCATAATGCTGCAATGCGCGGTACATCGCCGCTTCGAGCGTACGGTTCGGCAGATAGCTGGAGCAGGCTTTATCAAAGCGGCACTCGACGGTGGTTTCGGTCATCATCGCCGCACCCTGGGCGATTTTCTCGATGCGCGCGTAGATCTGCTGCGCATCGGCCATCTCCGGGGCGCGGATCAGGTACAGCACCTCGGCCTGGGCCTGTACCACGTTGGGCGAAATCCCGCCGGTATCGGTGATGGCGTAATGAACGCGCGCTTTTTCAATGATGTGTTCGTTGAGGAAGTTTGTACCGGTGGTCATCAGCGTCACGGCATCCAGCGCGCTGCGCCCCAGATGTGGGGAGTTTGCGGCATGAGCGGCGATCCCCTTAAACCGCCAGGCGGCCTGAATATTGGCCAGCGTGCTGACGTTAAACATCCCGGCAAAGGCCTCCGGGTGCCATGTCACGGCAGCGTCCACGTCGTCAAACAGCCCTTCACGTACCATAAAGGTTTTACCGGAGCCGCCTTCCTCGCCGGGGCAGCCGTAAAATCGTACCGTTCCGCTGCCGCCGTGTTGTTCCAGCCAGCTTTTCACCGCCACCGCCCCGGCGAAGGCAGCAGTGCCTAACAGGTTATGCCCGCAGCCGTGGCCGTTCTCCCCCGGGGTGGCGGATTGCGCCGTCGCGCAGTGCGCCTGCTGGCTTAGCCCGGCCAGGGCATCGTATTCGCCCAGAAGGGCGATAACGGGCTTGCCGCTGCCGTAGCTGGCAATAAAGGCATTGGGAATGCCTCCGGCTTCCCGCGCCAGGGCAAAGCCCTCGGCTTCCAGCGCACTGGCGAGCCGTTCGGCGGACCAGAACTCTTCGAAGCGCGTTTCGGGATGATCCCAGATGTCGTCGGCAATATCGGTAAACGTCTGACATCGCGTGTCGATGGCATCGGCGATAAAAGCGTAGTTCTCCTGCATTACACACCTCGCGTCCACGGGAAATTAAGCGCAGTTCGCGCCAGCGTTTCGATGGCAACGTTCATCACCTGCTCATCAAAATCGAATTTTTCGTTATGATGTCCGGCGCTCAGCTCGGTGCCGAAGACCATATACGACGCCATGCCGCCGTTCTGCTGAACGCGGGCCATCATCAGCGTGGCGTCTTCGGAGCCCGCAGGCGCTGTCACCTTATCAATTGCGTGCTCAATTCCGGAAACCTGGCTCGCCTGTTCGCGCAGATAAGCAACCCAGGCCGGCGTCGGCGCGCTGAAGGTGGCGGCACCCATCAGGCGTATTTCGGCGCTTACGCCGTAGAGCGCGGCCGCGCCGGTGATAACCGCCTGCGCGCGTTCAAAGACATACTGATTAATGGCTTCGGTTTCGCCGCGGGTTTCAACCTTGATCAGGGCATTGGCGGGCACCACGTTGCGTCCGCTACCTGCCTGCATCACCCCGACGTTGACGCGGGAGGCGCCTTCGCTGTGTGGCGCAATGCTGTGCAGGGCAAGTGCGGCCTGCGCGGCGGCGAGCAGAGCGTTACGTCCGTCCTCCGGCTTACCGCCCGCGTGTGCCGCAACGCCGGTAAAGTTCACGTCGAACTTGGTGGTGGCCATAAAGCTATCGCTGCCGCAGATCGCCGTTCCGGCAGGCACGCCGGTACCAATATGAATGGCGGTAAAATAATCCACGCCGTCCAGCGCCCCGGCGGCAACCATGGCGCGCGCGCCGCGGGTGCCTTCTTCGGCAGGCTGGAAAATTAGCTTGATGGTGCCGTTGAGCTGCGCTTCATTCTGCTTAAGCACCTGCGCCAGCCCCAGACCAATGGTGGTGTGGCCGTCGTGCGCGCAAGCATGCATCATTCCCGCATTGCAGGAGGCAAAACCGTCGCGGAAGGGGCGATGACTTTCGTCAAGCGCTTCGCTTAAATCAAGTGCATCCATGTCTACCCGAAACGCCAGCGTCGGGCCCGGACGTCCGGTATTCAGGGTCGCCACAATGCCGGTAAATCCGCCCTCAAACGGCGCCAGCCATTTCTCCGGCGCACCCTGCGCCCGGGCGCGGGCAAACTCTCGCGAAAGGGTGGCATCATCGGGCAGTCCCATACGGCTTTCGGCATCGACCACGTCGCGACCCATCGCCAGTTCGTAGCCCAGCGAGTCGAGGATTTCCGCGACTTTCGCAGCTGTTCGAAACTCTACCCAGCCGGATTCCGCAAAATGGTGAAAATCGCGACGCCATGCGATCAACTGGGGGGATAATGTCTGGATGTACTGTGCCAGTGTGTCCATATCTGCTCCTGTCATCATAAAAAATGTGAACTGCTTCACGTTGTGATAGTTTTTACTTATCACTAACCGTTTTTTCACAGTTTTAACCGTTCAGAAATTACCCTCGCATATCCCTTTCCATTAAAGTAGATGACAGTTTCTTTACTCTGATAAACAACGGTTATCGGTTGAGCTATGTCATTCCAGATTAAATTTCATCAAATCCGGGCGTTTGTTGAAGTGGCGCGTCAGGGCAGCATTCGCGGTGCCAGCAGGACGTTAAATCTTTCCCAGCCGGCGCTGACCAAATCCATTAAAGAGCTGGAGGAGGGTATGGCGGCCCAGCTGTTTGTGCGCCGGAGTAAAGGCGTCGCGCTGACCGAGTGCGGGGAAGGGTTTTATCACCGCGCTAATTTGATTCTGGAAGAGCTGCGTGCAGCGCAGGATGACATCCGCCAGCGACAGGGCGAGCTTGCCGGGCAGATCAATATTGGGATGGGGGCCAGTATTTCACGCAGCCTGATGCCGGCCGTCATTACGCGTTTTCATGCGCAGCATCCTCAGGTCAACGTCCGGATTATGGAAGGCCAGCTGGTGTCGATGATTAATGAATTACGTCAGGGTGAGCTGGACTTTACCATCAATACCTATTATCAGGGGCCGTACGATCACGAATTTACGTTTGAAAAGCTGTTCGAAAAGCCTTTTGCTGTATTTTGTCGGGCAGGGCATCCGGCGACAGGGGCGACCTCAATTAATGAGCTTTTGCAATATAACTGGACGATGCCTACGCCCCGGGGAAGTTATTATAAGCAGTTGCAGGATACTTTTAGCCATCGATCTCAAATACCGCGAATTGGCGTTGTCTGTGAGACCTTTTCCTCCTGTATTAGCCTCGTCGCACAAAGCGATTTCATCAGCATTTTACCGCAGGAGCTGGGCTGCGATCCGCTTCTGGCGCACCGTCTGATAATGCTGCCGGTTGTCGAAACTCTGCCTAAAGCAGCATATTATTTAATTCAGCGTCGTGATTCTCGCCAGACACCGCTTGCCGAATCATTAATCACGCAGTTTCGAAGGGAAGCCAGGAAATTAATTTAATAAAAATAACAACAATAAAAAAATAGAGTCTGCCCGACATCAGACAGACTCCACAGTACACACAGTCGTGCGTCCTTTCGCGGATCCTACATGCATTATCCATTGGGCAGGTTTATTAAGTTATAACAGCTTTTTCTTAAAAGAGAAGGACGTTGAGTGATTGATTTCACGATTTTTTAACGTAAATTATTTAATTAATTACGGCTGAAATTTAAGTTAAGGTTAGATTAAATTTATTGCGTCTGCGATTATCTGTTCCTTAAGCCATTATTTGAACCCGTGCCTGGATGATTGAGACCCGCAACGGGCGCAGGTATAGTACATCACTCAGATGTAGCCGGAGGATTTCCATGAACCCTGACGACAAATCACTTTTTCTTGACGCCATGGAGGATGTCCAGCCGCTCAAACGCTGCGCGGATATTCACTGGCAGCAGAGCCGCAACACGCGGGCGCGTCAGGAAATAGATACTGAGCAGCTCGATAACTTTCTGACCCTGGGGTTTCTGGAACTGTTGCCCCTTGCCGAGCCGCTCATGTACCAGCGCGAAGGGGTACAGCAGGGGGTATTTGATAAGCTGCGTTCCGGCAAATATTCCCGTCAGGCCAGCTTAACGCTGTTACGCCAGCCTGCGGAGCAATGCCGCCAGCTGGTCTATTCCTTTATTCGCCAGGCCGGACGTGACGGGCTACGCAACCTGATCATCGTGCATGGTAAAGGGCGTGAACAGCAGTCGCATCCTAACGTGGTGCGCAGCTATCTTGCGCGCTGGCTGACCGAGTTCGACGAAGTACAGGCCTTTTGCGAAGCGCAGCCGCATCACGGCGGCAGCGGAGCATGCTATGTCTCGTTGCGTAAGTCAGAGGATGCGAAGCGAGATAACTGGGAGCGCCACGCCAAGCGCAGCCGCTAATCAGGAAGGCGGGCGAGATGCCCGCCTGTCACTCAGAAGGTTTCCCAGTTCGCGTCAGCTGTATTCGCGCCTGCCGCTGACGGGCGCAGCAGTACGGGCGGTTTCACGTTTTTAGGGCGAGCCGCCAGCGATGCCTGAGCGTTCAGCCGGAATGCCGCCACGGCCTGACGCAGCTGTTCAGACTGATCTTCCAGCGCTGCCGCCGCCGTTGCCGACTCCTGTACCAGCGCGGCGTTTTGCTGTGTGACGCTGTCCATCTGCGAGACCGCCAGGCTGACCTGCTCTATACCGCGGCTCTGCTCGTCAGACGCCGAGGAAATCTCAGCCATAATATCGGTTACGCGCGTCACGGCCGCGACGATCTCTTTCATGGTCGCACCCGCCTCGCTCACCTGTTCCGAGCCGGTATTCACCCGGCTGACAGAGTTCTCGATAAGCCCTTTGATCTCTTTTGCCGCCTGCGCGCTGCGGCTGGCCAGCGTCCGTACTTCACCTGCCACGACCGCAAAGCCGCGACCTTGTTCCCCGGCACGGGCGGCTTCAACCGCCGCGTTGAGCGCCAGAATGTTGGTCTGGAAGGCAATGCTATCGATAACGCCGGTGATATGCGCAATTTGCTGAGAACTGTCGGCAATGTCATTCATGGTACGCACCACGTTATCCACCACCTGACCGCCGCGAGCGGCGGTTTCAGACGCATTCTTCGCCAGCAGCGTCGCCTGACGGGCGTTATCCGAGTTCTGTTTCACCGTGGCAGTCAGCTCTTCCATACTGGCGGCGGTCTCTTCCAGCGAGGCTGCCTGCTGCTCGGTTCGCGCGGAAAGGTCGTTACTCCCGGCGGCAATTTCTCCTGCGCCCGTGTAGATAGAATCTGTGCTGCCGCGCACGGCGCTGACGGTGCTCACCAGCGACTGCTGCATCTCGTGCAGACCAGCAGCCAGCTGGCCCATCTCATTGCGCCCGGTAATCGCGACATTTTGCGTCAGATCGCCGCTCGCGATGGTGCGAATATGGTTCATGATGGCGTTGAGCGGTTTCAGGAGCAGGTGCTGTAAACCCTGCCAGATCACCACCAGCACGGCGATCACAGTCAGGAAGATCGCCGCCAGCGTCCACTGCATCTGGGTAAAGCTGCTCTGATTCTCTTCGGCGGCGGCTTTCAGCAGCACGTTGTTTTCAGCGCGCCAGCGGGTATAGACCGCCTCCATCTCATCCTGCGCCTGCTGGGCGTCCAGGTCGCCATAGGCCTGATAGTTATCGGCGCGCAGATACTCAATGGACAAGCGCATCACCTCGTGCATTTGCTTCCAGGCTTTCTGCATCTCTTCGGTGAGCGCGGCATTCTGGCCCTTCACCTGCGAAATCGCCTGCCAGTTTTTGTAATAGTCTTCGGCTTTGGTCAGCGAACCGTTCGCGGTGCCCAACAGCGTGTTGATTGCTGCGAGAGAGGCCGGATCGCGCTGGTTTTTCAGGTAGCGGATCGCCACGCGGGTGACGGTAACGCGCGTTTTCACCAGCGTGTTCACGCTGTCGCTCAGGCTCTCCTGTTGGGCATTGAGTAACCCGGAGTTCTGAAAGTTGTGACGATCGTTGTTAACGGCAGAGTAGAACAACCCTCCCGTGACAACTTGCAGCAGACAGAATATGGTGAGGGCAAAGATAATACCGGTAATCACGTGCAGATTTTTCAGCATGGCGGTCATCCGTAAGAGAAGAGGCAGGGTTACATCAATACTATCGTCGTAGCGAATTTAAACTTTAATTTTACTATTGCTTAACTAATGGTTTCGTTGCGGAACCTGTTGTAAATCCGGATCATTTTTTATGAGGAAGGTCAGCATGAGCAGCATAGATAAAAGCGGAACGTTCACGCTCGGAACGCGTACGGTTAAACGATTTGGCTATGGCGCGATGCAGCTTGCCGGGCCTGGCGTTTTTGGTCCGCCAAAAGACAAAAATGCGGCGCTGGCGGTGCTGCGTGAAGCGGTGGCGTCGGGTGTGAATCACATTGATACCAGCGATTTTTACGGACCTCATGTGACCAACCAGCTTATCTGCGAGGCGCTTCATCCGTACCGGGACGACCTTACGATTGTGACCAAGATCGGAGCCCGACGCGGCGAGGATGCCTCCTGGCTGCCGGCGTTTTCCGCGCAGGAGCTGACGCAGGCGGTGCATGACAACCTGCGTAACCTGAAGCGGGATGTGCTGGACGTGGTTAACCTGCGGATCATGTTTAGCACCCATGGACCGGCGGAAGGCTCAATTGCCGCGCCGCTGAGCACCCTTGCGGAGCTGCAACAGCAGGGGCTGGTTCGCCATATTGGGCTGAGCAACGTCACCGCTTCGCAGGTCGCTGAAGCGCAGAAGATGGTTTCCGTGGTGTGTGTACAGAACATGTACAACGTTGTGAATCGCGGTGACGATGCGCTGGTCGATTCGCTGGCGCAGCAGGGGATTGCCTGGGTGCCGTTCTTCCCGCTGGGAGGTTTCACGCCACTGCAATCTTCCGGACTACAGGCGGTGGCGGATTCACTGGGCGCGACGCCGATGCAGGTGGCGCTGGCATGGCTGCTGCAACGCTCGCCAAATATCCTCTTGATCCCGGGAACCTCGTCGGTGGCGCATCTGCGTGAAAACCTGGCGGCAGCCGATCTGGTATTGCCGCCTGAGGCGCTGGAGACGTTAAATTCGCTGGTGGGGTAATCCCGATGGCAGCAAAAGCCCGGAGGATTTTTCGGGCTTTTGCTGTTTATGATCCAATCTGACTTTTTTGGCGGTGAAGCGCTAATGCTTCCGCCACGATTTCCTGCTTACTTTTCCGTGTTTCATACGCAGTAATGCGGATGTACTCCATCAGCGCAGGATCGATGCGCGCGCTTAACATCCTGAGTTCGGCCTCCTTTGCGACACCGCGAGCAACACGCTTATCGGGATAATCACGGGCGGGCATAGAAAACGTCCTCCAAAAATTGTCTTGTTAATTTGTGCTGTAAAATATGCGTCAGTCTAAATAGAAAGTCAATGGATAGTGATTGTGCAGTGAAGCTAAGTTGTGTTTTGTGTATTTAGAAGTCATTAGTAAGTGATTTAATAGTGATGTTTTATGACGCGTTAAGCTTGCCCATACGTAAAAATTTACAAAGCAAATAATCTTCATTGCTATAGGGGGTTATAAGCGAAGCGGTTAAGGCGTAGCCAGCCGCTTACGCTGACATGGCTTGATCGATACCTCAGTTAAAACTACTGTATATAAAAACAGTATGGAGGTATTTATCATGATCTTTTTCAGACCCGCAGAGTTGCGTGAAATCGTTGCTATTCCACTTTTCAGCGACTTAGTACAGTGCGGCTTCCCCAGCCCGGCAGCGGATTATGTAGAGCGGCGTATCGATTTAAACGAGTTATTAGTCGCCCATCCCAGCTCCACTTACTTTGTCAAAGCCGCCGGTGACTCGATGATAGAAGGGGGGATCAATAACGGTGATTTGCTGGTGGTGGACAGTTCCCGCAAGCCTGAGCATGGCGATATCGTGATTGCGGCGGTAGAGGGCGAATTTACCGTGAAGCGCCTCCAGTTGCGTCCCAATATTCAACTCAACCCCATGAACAGCGCCTATTCACCGATTATTGTCGGCAGCGACGATACGCTCGATATCTTTGGTGTAGTGACGTATATCGTGAAATCCGCGAGCTGATCGTGTTTGTGAAGCTTAATTAATAGGCAATAAGTTAATTCTCATCATGCAAAAATCTTACGTTATCCGGGCTGTCTTGTCAGCAAACCTGATATTCATCGCATAAGCCGGAACTGACTGGTCAAATATTCTGGTATTGGCGAATTACAGAGTGATATCCCATTTTTTTATTTTGTTATGTTCCTGCACTTTAGTGAGTTTTCTTTTCTTCCGACAGAATACATTTTGTCTACATTATAATTTTAACTTATGATTCGCACACGAACAATCGATGTTATGCAGGGTTTTAGCATCGTGGCAGTCAATAAAACCCTGCTGTTATAAAGTAATCAGGAGATTCATTTTTATGTCAGACAATAATCCCCGCCCATCCGGCTGGTTAGGCCCGTGGTGCCTGCTGGTGGGTGTGATACTTCTTGTAACGGGGCTCTTTTTTGCCATCGGCGGTTTTAAACTGGTTTCCCTGGGGGGGAGTTGGTATTTTCTCATCGCCGGGGTTATCACTCTGCTCTCTGCGATTCAGTTCTTCCGCCGCAAGTCCTCTGCCGTGGGGCTGTTTGCCCTGGTGTTTCTTGGTACCCTGATTTGGGCATTTTTCGATGCCGGGCTCGACTTCTGGCCGCTGGTTTCCCGTTTAATGGTACCCGCCGGGCTGATGGTGCTGGCAGCCGCCACCTGGCCTGCATTGCGTAAACGTGAAGGAAAACCGTCCTGCGTAAAAGGGGCCCTGGGGGTCTGCGCGGTCCTTATTGTCGCCATGGGCGTCACCTTTGTTCAGATGTTTCAACCCCATCCGACCGTGCCGTTTAGCGGTGAAAAACGCCCGCTGGTGCCGGTAAAAGATGATGCGAAACAGCAGAACTGGGATCACTACGGTAATACGGCTGGCGGTAGTCGCTTTGTGGCGCTGGACCAGATAACCCGTGACAACGTGAAAAACCTGAAACCGGTCTGGACCTACCATACCGGTGACGTACCGGAAAGTCCGGACGGCAATGGCGCAGAAGATCAGCAAACGCCGCTACAGGTTGGCGATCGTGTCTTCCTCTGTACGCCGCATAACAACGTGATCGCCGTGGATGCCGATAGCGGGAAAGAGATCTGGAAAGCGGAAATCAACGCCAGGTCTGCAATCTGGATGCGCTGCCGTGGTCTGGCGTACTTTGATGCCACCAAACCGCTGGCGCAGCCAACGGTAGCCGGCTCCACGCCGGTTCTGCCAGCGCAGGTGGCACCGGGCGCTGCATGCCAGCGTCGTATCCTGATGAACACCATCGACGGTAAGCTGATCGCGTTAGACGCCGATAACGGCAAGTTCTGCCCGGACTTCGGTACTAACGGCAGCGTTAACCTGCATGAAGGGATGGGCGACGCGTCAGATCCCACCTACGTGCTGACGTCGGCCCCGACGCTGGCGGGTACGACGGTTGTCGTTGGCGGCCGCGTTGCGGATAACGTCAGCACCGATATGCCGGGAGGCGTTATACGTGGTTATGACGTGATCACCGGCCAGCTGCGCTGGGCGTTCGACCCGCGTAATCCGGATCCGAACTATGTTCTGAAGCCGGGTGAACACTACAAACGTAGCTCTGCAAACTCCTGGGCCCCTATGTCCTGGGATGCGTCGATGAATACCGTGTTTATCCCGATGGGAAGTTCCTCTGTCGACCTGTGGGGCGCTGACCGTATTCCGGAAGATCACAAATACGCCACCTCAATCCTCGCGCTGGATGCGACTACCGGGAAAGAGAAGTGGGTATACCAGACCGTTCATAACGACCTCTGGGATTTCGATATCCCGATGCAGCCGAGCCTGGTTGATTTCCCGACGAAAGAGGGCAACAAGCCCGCGGTGGTGGTGGGCACCAAAGCGGGGCAAATTTACGTTCTTGATCGCCTGACGGGTAAACCGCTCACTGAAGTGAAAGAGGTTCCGGTAAAACCAGCGGATATTCCACGTGAACAGTACCCGGCAACGCAGCCGCGCTCTGTGGGAATGCCGCAGATTGGCGCGGAAACCCTGAAAGAATCGGATATGTGGGGGGCGACGCCGTTTGACCAGCTGGCCTGCCGTATCAGCTTCAAATCAATGCGTTATGACGGTCTGTACACGATGCCGGGAACCGATATTTCCCTGAGCTTCCCGGGCTCGCTGGGGGGAATGAACTGGGGCAGCTTGTCCACCGATCCGAACAACCAGTACATCTTCGTCAACGACATGCGTCTGGGTCTGTGGGTCCAGCTGATTAAACAAGATCCGCAGAGCGCGGTGGCAAACACGGGCGGTGAAGCCGTGAACGCCGGGATGGGCGCCGTTCCGATGAAAGGAACGCCGTATTCGGTCAACAAAAACCGTTTCATGTCACCGCTGGGCATTCCGTGCCAGAAACCACCGTTTGGCTCCCTCTCCGCAATTGACCTGAAAACGCAGAAAATCGTCTGGCAGGTGCCGGTCGGTACCGTTCAGGATACCGGTCCGTTTGGGATAAAAATGCGCATGCCAATGCCTGTCGGTATGCCGACGCTGGGCGGTACGCTGGCCACGCAGGGCGGTCTGGTCTTCATTGCGGGAACCCAGGATTACTACCTGCGCGCCTTTGATTCCTCCACGGGGGAAGAAGTGTGGAAAGCGCGTCTCCCGGTGGGTAGCCAGGGCGGACCTGTCAGCTATGTATCACCGAAAACCGGCAAACAGTACATTCTGATCTCTGCCGGCGGTGCACGCCAGTCGCCGGATCGTGGTGACTACGTGATTGCCTACGCGCTGGATAAATAACAGCGAAATAAGCAGCCCGGCCCCGTCGTAGTACGGGGCTTTTTTTTGACTAAAAACTACGCACAGGAAGAAAGCGCCGGTTCCGGTCAGCCCGTGAAAAGCACCCGCCAGCGTCGGCGACGGCGAGTCATCTCGCGCCATAGCGCGACTATCTCGTCAGGTTGCAGGGCATCAATAGCCTGCGGCGTTAACACCGGCAAACCATAGCGCTGGCGCAGGGCGGCCACTGCCGTGGCGCTGGCATCCATCGGTGAGCGGATCTGCGTCGCCAGCTGCTGTCGCAACATGCTGAACGCTGCCTCATCGCACGGCGTCAGCTCACGCAAAAATCGTTTGCAGCAACCCAACAGGTTCACGGGAGAACGGTCAGGCGACTGTAACGCCAGCAACAGGCCATCGCGATCGGCAATACGCTGATAACGACAGCTGACCACGTAGCCAATCTGCTGTTCCACGCGCAGGCGCTGGAAAAATTGCGGTTCGCAGCATAACGCCAGCAGCCGCAGCGCGGCGAGCGACGCGCCCGGCGGCAGGGGAATAAACACCAGCAGCGCCGAATCCGCGCTGGCGTGCGGGATGTGTTCGATCCCGCCGGGACAACCGCTTAACGGCAACGGCTTAGCGTTAACCGGCACCCGGAGCAGGCCAAGCTGCCGGGCTAACCCGTGCGCGTGTCCGGCGCTGCCGCCAACTAACGCCGCCAGCCAGCCGTCCCGTGGCGGGTCCGATGCCAGACGTTCAGGCAATTGCTGAAGCAGCTCACGGATGGCAATGCCTTCTGGCGCTGGCGTAATAGCAGGTGCGGGGTGGGAGAGGCGATCGATTATCGCCCCGATGATGGGTTCCGCCGTCACCATGGCGTCAGGAAGCCGCAGGGTGAGCTGCCAGCTACCGTCAACCGTTTGCCACTCGCCGCTGCCGTCGATATGGCGCAGTTCAGCAAGAAGAGGGCGTAACTGTTTGCCCATCGCCACCCCCTGAGACCTGTCCACGCGCGAATAAAAAGGCCTGCGCAGGATCAGCGTCGGCGGTTGTGTCTGCGCCGACAAATGCAGCAGTGGAGCGGCTTCTGACGTCGGGGCTGGCGCAGCATACCTGGCAGTCTGCGGGTAGAAGGAAAACGCGATGGGGCTATCATCTGCAACCGGCTGGCGACGCCAATGGCTAAGCGGCAGGGTAAAACCCTGGCTGGCAATAATTTCAGCGGTTTCCATTTTTTTGCAGGCCAGATACGAGACTGGCGCCGCCAGTAAGTCAGCACAGAAGGCGGAAAAACCTACGGGCGCCGCGCCGGGCGCAAAACCAAATGCCCGCTGGCGCAGCTGCTCCAGCGTCGGCAGGGCGCTGAAACGCTGCTGTGCCAGCCGATAATAATGCCGCTGCTGCTCATCCGTCGTTTGCTGTAGCGCCCGTAGCCAGTGGGTAATATGCGGGTCAATGTCCTCGGGCCGTTCGCTATCAACCGTTAGCGCCAGCCAGCCGTAATCGTCATCCTGATAAAGCCAGTTCAGGGCTACCTCTTCTGCCAGCCCGCGCGCCCGTAGCCCGGCAATCAGGCTTCCGGGGGCGTCGTCCAGTAAAAACTCCCGAAATAAAGTGACGCTGTCACTTTTTCGGATTAACGGACAACGCCACAGTGCGGGTCGCTCCGTTACCGCCAGCTGATAATCTGCTTCAGCGCTGAGACGCAACGGGGGAGCGGTTTCAGGCATGCCTCCTGACGCAAAATCTGACGCAAACGTATGGGCAAGCTCGGCCAGCACATCCAGCGTTTGCGGCCCTTGCAGCCACAATTGCAGGTGTCCTGCCACATAATAGCGACGATGAAAGTCGAGCAACGCGGCTTGCAGCGATCCCGGGTCCTGCCCGAGAGACTCCTTGCTACCCACCTGAAAACGGCGAAAAACCGCGGGTTCTTCCATCGCGTGGCGCGCCGCCGCTTCGCGCCGGGCGGAATCATGTTGCTGGATGAGCCGGTTTTCCGCATCAATGACCGCCACTTCGCGCTGTATGTCATGCGGTGAAAGCAGCGGCGCCTGCAACATATCCCGCAGCCGCGCGACGCCGTTGGACAGGTTATCGGCGGCAACGTCGAAGAAAAAAGCGCTATGGCGTGCCAGCGTGGTGGCATTGACGCTGCCGCCCTGGCGCTGGACCCAGGCCATGAGTCGATCATCGCCCTGATAGCGCTGGCTACCGCGGAACAGCAGGTGCTCAAGCAAATGCGCAAGACCGGCGAAGCGCGGTGGCTCGTGATGGCTTCCGGCACTCACGCGCGCCAGCGCCGCCGCGCGTGTCGCCTGCGGCTGATGCACCAGCGTTGCGCGCAAACCGCCTGCCAGTTCCACGATGCGGGTGGTCATTATCGTTACAGTTCCCGGGTTTTATAGATAAGCTGAGAACGGGTACGGTTGCGGAACTGAAGCTGACCGATCTTCATATCACTACAGGCTGCTTCGCGTCGCGCCTCGAGGATTTTATGATGATGCGGCGATTTGCTGCACACCGGATCGGCGTTATCCGCATTCCCGGTGAGCATAAAGGCCTGGCAGCGGCAGCCGCCGAAGTCCTTCTCCTTTTCATCGCAGGAGCGGCACGGCTCCGGCATCCAGTCAAACCCGCGATAGCGGTTGAAGCCGAAAGAGTCATACCAGATGGATTCCAGGCTCTGCTCAAGCACCGACGGGAAATCCACCGGCAGCTGGCGCGCGCTGTGGCAGGGCAGCGCCGTGCCTTCCGGGGTCACGCTGAGGAAAATCGACCCCCAGCCGCCCATACAGCCTTTTGGCCGCTCTTCGTAATAATCGGGGGTGACGAACAGCAGGTTGGTCAGATTGCCGCTGGCGGCCATTTTTTGCCGATATTCGGCAACCACGCGTTCCGCGCGGGCGATCTGTTCCCGCGTCGGCAGAAGCCCCTGACGATTAAGGAACGCCCAACCGTAGAACTGGCAGGTGGCAAGTTCGACATCGTCGGCGTCCAGTTCGATGCACAGCTCGATGATTTTATCGATCTGATCGATATTATGCCGGTGCAGGACGAAATTCAGCACCATCGGGTAATCACGGGCTTTGACCGCTTTGGCCATCGCCAGCTTCTGCTGGAAGGCTTTTTTATTCCCCGCCAGCGCAGCGTTGAGCACTTCATCGCTGGCCTGGAAGCTAATCTGGATATGGTCCAGACCGGCCTCGCTGAACGCGTCGAGTTTGCTTTCCGTCAGGCCAATTCCCGAGGTGATCAGGTTGGTATAAAAACCGAGATCGCGGGCGGCGCGGATCAGCTCCGGCAGATCTTTACGCGTCAACGGTTCGCCGCCTGAAAAACCTATCTGCACGCTGCCCATCGCCCGCGCCTGGCGGAAAACCTCAATCCACTGTTCGGTGGTCAGCTCCTGATCCTGCCGGGCGAAGTCCAGCGGGTTAGAGCAGTAAGGACACTGTAGCGGACAGCGATAGGTCAGCTCCGCCAGCAGCCACAGCGGTGGATTGACGGCGGGTTTATTCTGGCTCACGGAAAATAATCCACTTCTGTTGATAAGCGATTTGCAGGAATTCTACGACGTCGTCATCCACGCCGCCGGCTTCCGGGAACCGTTCGTTGAGTATGGCAATGATGGCCGCCGCGTCGCGTTGGCCATCGACCAGTTCGAGGATCGCGGCCGCGGTCTCATTGAGTTTAGCCATGCCTTCCGGATAGAGGATGACATGGCTGTCCTGAGCGGCTTCCCATTGCAGGCGATAGCCGCGACGAAAGGCGACGATGGAGTTTTTTTGCATGCTTATACCAGTCGGGTTGTGTGCCAGGCCGCTTTGTCGGTGACCGTGTGATAAGGCGGACGCTGTAGCGCGTAGGCCATGGTCATCGCGTCGAGCATCGACCACAGGATATCGAGTTTGAACTGAAGGATCTCCAGCATCCGATTCTGCTTTTCCGCGCTATCGCAGTAACGCTTCGCCAGCTCCAGACCGTGTTCAACGTCGCGGCTGGCCTGGCTGAGGCGGCTGCGGAAATAAAAATAGCCTTCCTCTTTGATCCACGGGTAGTGCTGTGGCCAGCTGTCGAGACGCGACTGATGGATTTGCGGGGCGAACAGTTCGGTGAGCGAGCTGCATGCCGCCTCCTGCCAGTTGGCGCGGCGGGCGAAGTTAACGTAAGCGTCGACGGCGAAACGGACGCCGGGCAGCACGTGGCGTTCGCTGATTAAGTCCTCGCGGCTGAGCCCCACGGCTTCGCCCAGCTGTAGCCAGGCTTCGATACCGCCGTCATGACCGTTGCTACCGTCGTGATCGAGGATCCGCTGCACCCATTTGCGACGCGTGTGCGGATCCGGGCAGTTCGCCATAATTGCCGCGTCTTTCAGCGGGATCGTCGTCTGGTAGTAAAACCGGTTCGCCACCCAGCCCTGGATCTGCTCGCGGCTGGCCTCGCCGTTATGCATCGCGATATGGTACGGATGGTGAATATGATAGTAGGCGCCTTTCGCCCGAAGGGCGTGCTCAAACTCTTGCGGCGAGAGCGTTTCGCGAATGTGCATAGTTAGTCCTGAAGCGTGATGTTCATCCCGTCCCAGCTCACTTCTATTCCCTGCTGCGCAAGGGCGTGACGCTGCGGCGACTGCTCGTTAAGGATCGGGTTGGTGTTATTAATGTGGATCAGAATCTTGCGCTTTGCCGGCAGCGAGGCCAGCAGCGCCATCATGCCGTGTTCATCGCCGAGCGCCAGATGGCCCATGTCGCGGCCGGTATTGCGTCCGACGCCGGTGGCCTGGAGTTCATCGTCCTGCCAGACGGTGCCGTCAATCAGCAGACAGTCCGCTTTTTTAAGCCACGGCAGGATGGTGTCATCGGGTTCACCGAGACCCGGTGCGTAGAACAGCGTCTGACCGTTGCGGCGGTTTTCGATAAACAGCGCCACGTTATGCCCCGGCAGCGGGCGGTCGCGCCACGGCGAATAGGGCGGTGCGTTACTGGCGATGGGGACAGCGGTAAACTGCAAATCAGGGCAGGCTTCCACGCTAAAGGCGGTGAGCGGCGCGATCGGGTGGTGAATCAGGCCACCGTTCCAGTGCCGGAGCATGGTAAAAATCGGGAATCCGCTGGAAAGATCTTCATGCACCTCCGGCGTACACCATACCTGATGCGGGCACCCTTCGCGCAGGCTGAGCAGCCCGGTGGTGTGGTCAATCTGGCTATCGGTGAGAATAATGCCGCCAATATGTGTGCCGCGCAGAACCTCTTTCTTATTCAGTTCTGGCGTATGGGCAATCTGCTGGCTGATATCGGGGGAGGCGTTACACAGCACCCACTCTTTGCCGTTATCGCTGACGATGATCGACGACTGGGTGCGAGGGGTCGCCTGAAGGGTACCGTCGCGCAAACCCTGACAGTTGGCGCAGTTACAGTTCCACTGGGGGAAACCACCGCCAGCGGCGGAACCGAGGACTTTAATAAACATGAAGATGGGCCAGGTAGTCAAACAAAAATGCCCGCACGGATGGCGGGCAGAGCGATTAGCGGTTGGAAATGTACAGGGTCACTTCCAGGCCAAGACGTAAATCAATAAAAGCAGGTTTCTTCCACATCGTTTATTCCTCTTTAAAAAAGCAGCACCAACGCCATTGTTTGTGCCAGTTTTGTGATGGTCATCAAATAATGCGTCACAGGAGGGCAAAGCTCAACCCGAAAGATGTAAGGAATTAACTTAATGTTTACAACGTAACCTATTGTTGCCAAACATTTTGCAATACCTTTTGCCAGTTGCCCCACAGCAGCTTATTCAGCACAAATTGATCATAGCCGCTGTCACGCAATGCGCTGATTAGCCGTGGTAAACCACTCACATCGTGTAAATCATCAGGCAACGTAATGCCGTCAAAATCGGAGCCCAGCGCGACATGATCGTCACCCATGATGTTAATAAGATAGTCGATATGACGAACGATTGTGCTCAGCGGGGTATCGCTATCGCGTTTACCGTCGGCGCGCAAAAACGCGTTGCCGAAATTGACGCCTGCCACGCCGCCGCTGTGGCGGATAGCCAGCAGCTGCCGATCGGTCAGATTGCGCGGTTGCGGGCACAGCGTATGGGCGTTGGAATGGGTGGCGACCAGCGGTGAAGAGGAATGACGAGCGGTATCCCAGAACGCTTTTTCATTCATATGCGAAACGTCAATCAGCATGTTCAGGGCGTTAGCGTGCTTAATGAGGGCGATACCCTCAGCGGTAAGCCCTGGGCCGCTGTCCGGGCTGCCGGGAAACGCCCCGTTAACGCCGGTGCCGAAACGGTTAGCAATGTTCCAGAAAGGCCCAATGCTGCGCACCCCGGCGGCATAGAAAGCCTGTAGATCGTCTCCCTCGCCGTCAAAACCGCCCGCGCCCTCAATATGCGCCACTATCGCCAGCACTTTATCCTGACGGCAGCGTTCGATATCCGCCGCGCTCAGGCACAATCGCGCCCGGCCATCGGAGTGGGCGACAAGCTGCTTAAGGATCGTCAGCTGCTGCCAGAGAATGTCGACTGGCTGCCACGGCTCGCTGGCGTATTGTGGCGCCATGCGGGCGATATACTCCTGCGGCGGCACGAACAGCGCGAACAGCCCGCCGGAAAATCCGCCTTGCTGCATGCGTGGATAATCGAGGTGTCCCTTCTCAATGCCGGAGAAGAAGGCCGTTACCGGATCCTGGCGATGGTGAAGCCATAAATTAAGCAACAGGTCATTGTGACCATCAAAAATCGCCATAGCGCATCCCACTGTCTTTTATTGCTGCGAAAGTTGCCTGGCACGATAACCGATTTGTCCGGTCCGGCAAGGGGAAAATTACAACTTAGCAGCAATTGTTAATATCACTTAACAGTGAGGAGATCCGCAAAGCGGGTGGTGTAGCGGGGTGAAAGCATTTCCCGTTTCATCTGCCACGGCTGCTGTATACCCTGTCCCGCGAAGTAAAGCGTGCCACGGCCATTTTCAGCATTCAGATGGTCTAATACATCCATTAACTTTTGGCTGTTTTTCCTGGGTGCGTTGTCGTCAAACAGATTAAGTTGCGCGACGCCCTGGCTATAAAAATCTCCCAGCATCACTCCGGCTTTCTGGTACCGATGGCCGTTCTTCCAGACCGCATCCAGACAACGAACTGATGCGCCGATAATATCCCGGCTATCCTGGGTTGGGGTGAGCAGTTTTACCGACGCGCTATTGCCATAATATGGCTCGTTAAGCGCGAAGGGCGAGGTTTTAACAAATACGGAGATAAAGCGGCAATGCTGATGCTCATTGCGAAGTTTTTCTGCTGCCCGGGCGGCATAACTACAGATGGCCTGGCGTACATCGTCATATTCGGTGAGGCGTTCGCCAAACGAGCGCGAACAGACGATTTCTTGCTTTACCGGGGCAAACTCTTCCAGTTCAAGACACGATTCGCCCCGTAATTCACGCACCGTTCTCTCCAGCACGACATTGAAATGTTTTCTTATGAACCGGATATCGGTGTCTGCCAGTTGCAGGACGGTCTTAATCCCCATCATCTCAAGCTTCTTCGCTATGCGACGTCCTACACCCCAAACGTCTTCGACGGGTAGCGCCGCCATCAGCTTTCTCTGACGATCCACATTGGATAAATCAACAACGCCTCCCGTCTGGCGCTGCCAGCGTTTCGCCGCATGATTTGCCAGTTTCGCCAGCGTCTTTGTGGGTGCGATGCCCACTCCGACGGTCAGATGGGTGCGTTGCAGTACGGTCGCTCTCATTTCATGCCCAAAGTCGGAAAGATCGCGACAATTACGCACGCCGGTAAGATCGCAAAAGATCTCATCAATTGAGTATATTTCGCTACGAGGCGACATCTCTTCAAGCGTGTTCATTACCCGGTTGGACATATCCGCGTAAAGTTCATAATTACTGCTGAAACAAACCACGCCATGATGCCTGAAGAGATCTTTCTGTTTGAAGTACGGTTCACCCATTTTCACAAAGGGTTTGGCTTCAGCGGAGCGAGAGATGACGCACCCATCGTTATTGGACAAGACGACCACCGGTCGTCCCTTCAGGTCCGGGCGAAAAACCGTTTCACAGGAAGCATAGAAAGCGTTCACATCACACAGTGCAAACATGGTCAGCTCGCTCTGGTATCGCCAGGAGGGGTGAAAAACTGCATTATGATCACCGTTAATTAAGACTGTTTTTATATACAGTATTGTATGTTGATAGCAAAGATCAAGGGGGAACGAGGAGTGACGTCGTACGGATGCAGGAGGGAGAGGGTTATGTTCAGAATGGCGGCGAGGCAAATCTGGCGGAAAGGGTATTTAATGAAATGTTTAAGGAATATAAGTGCCCATACGACAGGTATGGGCAGTGAAGCCGTCGATATTACTTCTTCTTGTTCATCATCGCCTTGAGATCGGCAAAGGGGTTAAACGTGGCGACACCCACGTCTTTTTGCGCATCCTCACCCGCGACAACGGTGGTGCCATACTGATCCGCTTCGGTGTACTTTGAGTGTTCGTGATCGTGACAAAACAGGCACAACAGCTCCCAGTTACTGCCATCTTCCGGGTTATTGGTGTGATCGTGGTCGATATGGTGAACCGTGAGTTCACGAAGATTTGAATAAACAAACTCACGCGAGCAGCGTCCACAAACCCAGGGGTAGATTTTTAGCGCTTTTTCACGGTAGCCGCTTTCCAGCCGTGCGTAGTTTTTGGGGATCAGAGCCATTGCTGATGTTACCTGTTAAAAAGAGAATAATTCACACTATATCCCATTATGAGATGTCAGGAGAATGCCTCCTCTGCGGGAAGGCAGCGTGCGATTTGCGTATTTCTGTCAGTTTATTTGAAGCATTCCGTTAAATAATCACCATTTATTCTCATTCGTTAATGCGTAGAGTAGGGATAACGCAATGCTTTATCAGGATACTCCACTATGAAAAAGATCGGATTTTTGTCGTTTGGTCACTGGACACCGTCACCCCAGTCCGGCACGCGAACCGCGGCTGACACGCTGCTACAGTCCATCGATCTGGCGGTCGCCGCCGAAGAGCTGGGCGCGGACGGGGCTTATTTCCGTGTGCATCACTTTGCCCGCCAGCTCAGTTCGCCATTCCCCTTGCTGGCTGCAATAGGCGCGAAAACCAAACGCATCGAAATCGGGACGGGCGTGATCGACATGCGGTATGAAAATCCGCTGTATATGGCGGAAGATGCTGGCGCGGCAGATCTCATCTCCGGCGGGCGATTACAGCTTGGTATCAGCCGGGGTTCCCCGGAGCAGGTGATTGATGGCTGGCGTTATTTTGGTTACGTACCGCAGGAAGGGGAAAACGAATCTGATATGGCGCGCCGCCACACTGAGGTACTGCTTGATGTATTACGCGGTGAAGGGTTTGCAAAGCCTAACCCACAGCCGATGTTCCCAAACCCGCCGGGATTGTTGCGTCTGGAGCCGCATTCAGAAGGCTTACGCGATCGTATCTGGTGGGGGGCTGGCTCTAATGCAACGGCAGTATGGGCGGCAACACTGGGGATGAACCTGCAAAGCTCAACGCTGAAAGATGATGAAACCGGCGAGCCGTTCCATATTCAGCAGGCAAAACAGATCCGAGCCTACCGACAGGCCTGGGCTGAGGCAGGGCATACCCGTCAGCCACGCGTTTCGGTCAGCCGCAGTATTTTTGCCCTGATGGACGATCGCGACCGGATGTATTTCGGTTCAAGCCGCAATGAAAGCGACAGCGTGGGCTATCTGGATGAGAAAACGCGGGCCATTTTCGGACGCAGCTATGCCGCAGAGCCAGACAAGCTGATTGAACAGTTGAAAAAGGATGAAGCGATCGCGGAAGCGGATACGCTGTTACTTACCATGCCGAATCAGCTGGGCGTGGAATACAACGCACATGTGATCGAGTCCATCCTGAAACATGTCGCACCGGAAATGGGATGGCGCGATCGCAATGCTTAATCTGGCCCTCTGGTATCGCCGGTTTGGTGAGCCTGAATCGGTACTGCAAGCGGAAACTACACCATTGTCGCCGCGACAGCCGGGAGAGATACGTGTGCGCATGCTTTTTTCCCCGGTGAACGCCTCTGATCTCATCCCCATCACCGGAGCATATCGCCATCGCACGCCGCTGCCTGCGATAGCCGGTTATGAAGGGGTCGGAATAGTGACCGAAACGCCCGCCGCTTATCCGGCGCTGCTGGGCAAGCGGGTCCTGCCGTTACGGGGGCAGGGAACCTGGCAGCGCTATGTCGACTGCCCGGCGGCGTATGCGGTTCCCGTCCCGGACGACGTCGACTCGCTACTTGCCGCGCGGGCGTATATCAACCCGCTTGCCGCACAGATGATGCTGGACCGCTATCCTCCGGTCGGGAAAACGGTGCTGCTCACCGCTGCCGGTTCTGACTGCGCCGTTCTGCTCGGGCAATGGGCACGTCAGGCGGGTGCGGAGGCGGTTTACGGGATCCATCGTTCGCCCGTGCACGCTCAACGTCTGGCTGAAATGGGGATCGTCCCGATTGCGCAACATGATACGACCGCCGTCAACGCTGCCGCCGCGCAAGCGGAGGTGGTGTACGACGCCACGGGCGGCAGTCTGGCGGAGACGATCCTGAGCGTGATGCCCGAAACCGGCACCTTTGTCTGCTACGGGCTACTCTCCGGGCAGACCTTCCGGCAGCAGCGGCCGTTGCCGCGCGTGGCGTGGTTTCACATTCGTAACTATCTGGACGCGCTGAGCGCTGAGGCGTGGCAGGCGGAGTTTCGGCGCATCTGGCCTAAACTGCGCGCCAGCCAGTGCAGCGATGTCACCCTCTACCCGCTGTCGGAATGGCAGCGGGCAGTGGGCAACTATCGCGAAGCGGGAAGAACGGGTAAGCCCATGCTGTCGATGGACAATTAATCGGCCTTATGGCTCATGTCGCTCAGCAGTACAGCGATACTTTGTCCACCGGCGGTCTGCTCCAGGCCAATTTTGACAATAATTGTCAGCGGAACGGAGAGCAGCATGCCGACAGGCCCGAGCAGCCAGCCCCAGAAAATCAGGGACAGGAACACAACAAGGGTTGAAAGCCCCAGCCCGCGTCCCATTATCCGTGGTTCGAGAATGTTCCCGAAGACAAGGTTAATCACCAGATAGCCTGCCAGCAGAATCAGGGCATCATACAAACCGCTGAAAACCAGCACCTGAAGGATAGGGGGGATCGCCGCCAGCACGGAGCCGATGTTAGGAATATAGTTGAGCGCAAAGGCCAGCAGCCCCCAGACAAAGGCAAAACGCACATCCAGCGCGGCGAGCATCCCCCAGACCACTAATCCCGTCACCAGGCTGATGGCCGTTTTCAGCACCAGATAGCGTGAAACGCTGTCGAGCGCGCGCTGAATGGCGCCCATTCCCTCTACCGGACGCACCATGATGTGCTGGAGCTTTGCAGGCAGCTGTGGAACTTCCAGCAGCATAAACACAACCGTCAGGAACAGCAGGAAAATCGAGGTCATGGCGTTGGAGAGTTGTGCCAGCAGGCTGGTGACAATCGTCATGGCGGCATTCGGATCGATGTATTTAAGCAGTTCCTCAACCGAGACTTCGATACCCGCGCGTTGCAGCCAGGGTTCAATTTGCAGCAGCGGGGTCGCCAGGGAAGAGCGGTATGTCGGTAGCGTCCGCGCCAGCTCGTTCAGGGAGGTTCCCAGATAGGCGACTAACAGCACCATCGCAACGATAATAATACTGATAAGCAGGCTTATCGCCAGCACACGCGGGATGCGCAGCCGCACCATTCGCTGCACTAGCGGATTGAGGATCACCGCGATAAAAAGCGCCAGGATAAAAGGCACGATGATATCGGCCGCAAAACGAACGCCGGTCAGAATGATCACCAGCATGCCCAGCATGATGACGATCTTAAGCCCGTTGAGGGTGATAATAGGTTTGGCCATGGACGTTCCTGAACAGTTTTTTATTTATAATAGAGGGGAAAGCGGATTAAAAAAACTAACCAAAATCAAACAGACTGGGTAAAGAAATGAAAAGGCTTTGAGTAAATTCCTGGCTTATGATACAAATCAGGCGTGTTCAACTACCGAGGACAATTTTCATCCGCAAAGACGAGAAGCAACACCGCGGATAATTGTAATTTTATGGACAATTTGTTCAGGACGTATTTTTCAAACAACTCTGCTCTGTTTTCAACCTCCCTCTGCCTGCTTTCTGGTGAGCAACACTGGCGTTCCGCGCTATAGTCACGTCTTCTGCCTGAGCTAGCGCTATGCGCTTAGCTAACTGATTTAATTCCCAATTTTTTGGTTTGCTGTCCGCAGCGAGCCTCGATGGATTATATTCTCAAGCAGGAGAAAAAACATGTTTTACTGGATTTTATTAGCTCTGGCGATCGTCGCTGAAATTACCGGCACCTTGTCGATGAAATGGGCAAGCGTGAGTGATGGCAGCACCGGTTTTATTTTGATGCTGGTCATGATTACGCTTTCCTATATTTTCCTCTCTTTTGCGGTTAAAAAAATCGCGCTGGGCGTGGCATACGCATTGTGGGAAGGTATTGGTATTTTATTGATTACGCTGTTTAGCGTCATGTTATTTGATGAAACCCTGACGACAATGAAAATTGCCGGGCTGACGACCCTGGTCGCAGGTATCGTGCTGATTAAATCGGGTACACGCAAACCGGCAAAACAGCAGAAGGAGCAGACCCATGCAGCAGTTTGAATGGATCCACGCGGCCTGGCTGGCTTTCGCCATCGTTCTGGAAATTATTGCCAACGTCTTTCTGAAGTTCTCCGACGGTTTTCGTCGCAAAGCCTACGGCCTGTTATCGATTGCCGCGGTTCTGGGGGCGTTTAGCGCCCTGTCGCAGGCGGTGAAAGGCATCGATCTGTCCGTGGCCTATGCGCTGTGGGGGGGCTTCGGTATTGCCGCCACCCTGGCGGCAGGCTGGATTATGTTCGGGCAGCGTTTAAACAATAAAGGCTGGATAGGGCTGGTATTACTGCTCGCCGGCATGATCATGATTAAACTGGCCTGAGTGACCTACTGCTGCGCCAGGGCTTCCAGCCGGTCGCGAAAACCGGTCACCGACAACGCCCGGTTATCGGCGCGCCAGCGGTCTTTCGCCGCTGGCGCAGAACTCTGAACGCCAATCAGCTGCCAGCCGTTATCGGTTTTTAACATCAGGGGCGATCCGCTATCACCCGGTAGCGTATCGCACTGATGCGACAGTACGCTGTTTTGCGCCCAGCCCGTCACCACGCAGTCCGTATGGGTGTACAGCGAATCGAGGTGATCAACAGGATAACCTGATTGCGTCACTTTTCGATCGGCGGCTTTCAGGGCGGCGGTGAGCGCGGCCTTATCGCCATCAAAGAGCGGCAGCGGGGTGATCCCGGACGGCGGATAACGTAAAACGATCAGCCCGAAATCCCAGGAGGCCGCCCCGGGCGGCACAATCCAGCCATCGCCATCCGGTTTCAGGCGTTTGCCAAGCGACGGATCCACTCGCCCCTCAATACCGTGAATTTCGTAGCGCCATATTCCTTTTTGCGACACAAAGCGCAGGGCGATCGCTTTATCCGGTTTGCCTTCAGGCGGCATTAACAGGCAATGACCCGCCGTCAGCGCAAGGCGTGGCGTAATGAGGGTTGCGGTACATAAATTGCCGCTGGCGGTTTCCAGTTGCCCGATGGCATCCCAGGGCGATTCGGTAGGATCGGTGACACGCGTACGATCGTCATGACCAAAAAACAGCGTCTTTACCTCTTTGGCGCTAATGGCGTCATCGTCGCCATCATCCGCATGTGAAAAGCCAGCAAAAAGGCTAAACGTTCCCAGTAACAACACAACAGATTTACGCATATCACACTCTGGTGGGGGTAATTATGATTATTAAAAGTGAACCCTATGAAAATACTATAGACGCGACGGCGAGAAAGTGGGAGTAAAATCAGCGTGCTACATTCAGGAAAGATAAAAGTGGCTGGCGATGAGCGCGCATAAAATTAGCAGGATAAGAATGAACTCAAACCGATAGCGCCGCAGCATACGCCCTCCGGATAAAAAAACGGCGCTGACCGCAAACCCGTTCAGCGCCGGTTTACCAACGTGCCCCGAAGGGCACGGTTAAGCTTGTACTCTTACGCTGCTGGCTGTGCAGCAGGTTTAGCCGCTTCGTGTTTTGCCGCTTTTTTGTGATGCTTTTTAGCCGCCTGGGCTTTCTGCTCTACCGCAGGTTTTGCCGCTTTTTTGTGGTGCTTTTTCGCGGCCTGCGCTTTCTGTTCTGCCGCTGGTTTAGCCGCTTTGTGATGTTTTTTATGGTGAACCGTTTTGGCCGGAGCAGCGGTGGATGCCGCAGGCGCTGCGGTGGCGGTAGTTTCAGCCGCGAATGCAGCGGAAGACAGACCCATAGCAGCGGCAACAACCAGAGCTAATACTTTTTTCATTTTCATACCCTCGAATTTGGTTTCTCATTTAACCCCACTGCGGGGCCGTTGAAATAACTATATCCCTGTAAATTCGGGGTTTCCGTGAGTGATTGGTATCGGCGTGTAACCATATGTACAACGCCGGGGTGGGCCCCCCGGCGCGTTCGGTTACAGATAGCGGGACGTCAGGTGTTCGCGGAAGTAGCGGATATTCAGATCTTCACCTGTAGCCTGGGTGATGAGTTGCGACGTGCTGAAACGGCTGCCGTGCTGCCAGATATTCTGACGCAGCCAGTCAAACAGCGCCGAGAAATCGCCCCCGGCAATGGATGCCTGCAACCCGGGCAGCGCAGTTTTGGCGGCATGGAACAGCTGTGCCGCATACATTGCCCCCAGCGTGTAAGACGGGAAGTAGCCAAAACCGCCGTCGGTCCAGTGGATATCCTGCATACAGCCGTTGCGGTAGTTATCTTTGGTGGATAACCCAAGCCACGCCTGCATTTTCTCATCCCATAACGCGGGAATATCATCGACTTCAATTTCGCCATTGATTAGCGCGCGCTCGATCTCATAGCGCAGCACCACATGCGCCGGATAGCTCACTTCATCCGCATCAACGCGGATGTAGCCCGGCTTCACGCGCTGGTTCCAGGCAATAAAATTCTCTTCGCTGAATGCCGCCTGGCTGCCGAAACGGGCATGAACCGCCGGAAGCAGATGCTTCAGGAAAGCGTCGCTGCGGCCCAGCTGCATTTCAAAGAACAAGCTCTGGGATTCATGGATCGCCGTAGAGCGCGCCAGCGCAACGGGCTGGCCGGCCCACGCTCGCGGAAGGTTTTGCTCGTAGCGGGCATGTCCGGTTTCGTGGATCACGCCGAAAAGCGCGCTGAGCAGTTCATCTTCATCGTAACGCGTGGTGATACGCACATCTTCCGGCACGCCGCCGCAGAACGGGTGAGCGCTAACGTCCAGACGACCGCCATTAAAATCGAAGCCAAGCATTTTCATCGCTTCCAGGCCCAGCTCGCGCTGCGTGGCGGTCGGGAAGGGACCCTGTGGCGGAACGAACGATCGTTGAGCCTGTTTTTCCACAACCTTTGCCAGCAGCTCCGGCAGCCAGGACTTCAGATCGCCGAACAGCACATCCAGGCGAGCGCTGGTCATGTCGGGTTCAAAGATATCCAGCAGCGCGTCGTAAGGCGTGCAGCCTTTAGCCTCAGCGCGCAGGCGGGCCTCTTCACGACTGAGTTTCACCACCTCTTTCAGGTTGGCTGAAAAGCCCTGCCAGTCGTTGGCCGGACGCTGAGTGCGCCAGGCGTGTTCACACCTGCTGCCCGCCAGCGATTTGGCCTCCACCAGCGATTCCGGCAGTAAAGTGGCCTGCTGGTAGTGGCGTGTCATTTCACGCAGGTTGGCTTGCTCAACGTCATTCAGATCTTCGTCTGCCGCCGCCGCCAGCCATTCACCCACTTTTTTATCGGTCAGGATCTGATGTTGCAGGACGCTCATCTCCGCCAGCGCTTCACCGCGCGCGGCACTGCCACCTGGCGGCATCATGGTGAACATGTCCCAGCTGGCGATGGAGGAGAGGTGCGAGAAGCGGGAGAGGCGCTGGAAGGTGCGGGTGAGTTTTTGATAAGAAACATTTTTCTGCATAGTTATTGTTCTCGTTCGGTTGAAAGTGTCTGGGGAGTGTAACGCGATTTAGAGAGGAACCGTGCGCTTTTGATGTCAGGGGCGTGAAGCCCCTGTCAATTCAGTCGTAGAGCCATTTTCCAGCTTTTGCGGACTCAGCAAACATTCTTACGGTTAACGGGATGCGGGTTGCTTCCACCTCTTCCCGCTTCAGCTTAAACCAGCGCTGTAGTAATGGTGTGTTCTGCCAGGGGAAATAACGAGACCAGTTAACACCAGATAAATCCACGTTAAACTCTTTCTCGAAACGGTTTAACGCATCGTGGAGGTCATCGCCTGGTGAACCGAATAAATCAGAATCGAGTTCAAGCAATATCTCGTTCCAGTTATCGTCAAGTTCACGTGAAATTTCATCGTTGAACATATCAAGGACTTTAGAGCTAATTTCGTCTGTCAGCATTAGAACGATGTCCACTGTATACGGTCTTTAGGTCGTGCGATCAGGTTATATTTCTCCTGAGTGCGTGTCGAAATTCTGTAAAGGGTGGTAACTAATGACCCCCAACCTAACCAGGGACAATAGCGGGCAATAACAGCGGCAAGGCTTGTTGTTGTTCTCATCCGTACACCCACCGGTGTTTTGACTCGAATTCCGAATGGGGTTTTAACATCCTTCAAAATCATTCGCGCATACTTTGAAATGACGCTTGTTCCTTCAATGGCATTCCCTGGCTTCGTTCGCGTACCTAACCACGGTTGCCCGCCCAAAATAGCTGCACCTGAAACGGCATCTATCCCCAACTCTATACAGAACTCCTCCAGAAAAATGATCTCAAGTAACTCGCCCGGAGTGACGTTTGAATGGCCTCTGTAAAAGTAAGTGCCGTTAACTTCTTCGATTGTATCCATATCGACCCCAGTTACACTGTCGCCCGTTCATTCCATGAATCAGAGAAAATAATATTGCCGTCGTTATGCTTCCAGGTAATTTTCTCGTAGCGCAATTCAACCGTTTCGAGGTGGTTATTATTGTTGTCACCCGGCGCGGCCATGGCAGGTGATACCGAAACAATCCGCACGCCCTCCAGAAGAATATTGAAGTACTCCGCTTCCAGGCCTGCATCATTGATCTTGTAGAACTTGAGTTCGGCTTTTTGCAGAGCCTGACCAGTGGCGACTGCCTTATAGAGATATGGTGATGAGTAATCGAATTCCTTAACAATCATCATCGGGGAGTGGATGCGCTTACCTGTAGGTTTACCTGTCAGATTATCGGTCGGCGTGGAAAGATTATGGTGAAAACCTTTAAATTCAATGCTGTACTCCCTTTGCTGCACGTCGCAACCGCCTTTGATCAGTGCACCACCGTCATCGTACAACCACATGTTGCCTGGAATAGCCATGTAAAATCCCTCTTTTCATAGAATGGAGCCAATGAGCTTACAGAGAGAGGGAAGGGTGATAAATACACGAAATGGTGATAAGTCATTGATTTTTCTTAATTTTGAATTAAATATAACTAACGTCAGAAATGAGCTCCGCACAATTACGTTCATGCGGGGATAACGTTAACCTATTTCAAACGTTTATGCAGGCTCGCGCCCACCAGCAGTGCCGCGCACAACATCAGCGCGATAAATCCGCCCACGCCGTTCCAGCCGTAGTTATGCCAGAACACCCCGCCGAGCGTACCGGCTATGCTGGAACCGAGATAGTAACTGAACAGATACAGTGACGAAGCCTGACCTTTGGCGCGGCGCGCGCGTGGGCCAATCCAGCTGCTGGCAACGGAATGCGCGGCAAAGAAGCCCGCAGAGAAGAGCAGCATTCCGGCAAAAATCAGCCACAGGGAAGAGAAAAGCGTCATCAGCAGTCCGAACAGCATCACGGCGGTGGAAACCAGCATCACCGGACCACGACCGAAGCGCGCGGTCATGGCGCCCGCTTTTGGCGAACTCCATGTCCCGGTGAGATATGCCACAGAGAGCAAACCCACCAATGCCTGACTAAGATGCCACGGTGAAAGCATCAGACGATAGCCGATGTAATTAAACAGCGTCACGAACGAGCCCATCAGCAGGAAACCGGTCAGGAACAAACGGGGCAGCCCTTGATCGCGCCAGTGCAGACGAAAGTTGATAAATAACGTTTTCGGACGCAGGGAGGTCGGGCGGAAATGGCGCGATTCCGGCAGGATTTTCCAGAACATCAGCGCCGAAGCGAGGGCGAAGCAGCCGATAACGGCCAGTGCAATGCGCCAGTTAAAGAAATCAGTAAACACACCGCTGAGCAGGCGTCCGCTCATCCCGCCGATAGAGTTCCCGCTAATGTATAGCCCCATGGAGAAGGCCACGAAGCTCGGGTGGATCTCCTCGCTGAGATAGGTCATCCCGACCGCCGCCACGCCGCTGAGGGATAACCCAATCAGCGCGCGCATGACCAGAATGCCGTGCCAGCTGGTCATCATGGTGGACAGCAAGGTACACACGGAGGCCAGCATTAACGCCGTTACCATGACCTGCTTACGTCCGATGGCATCCGAAAGTGGCCCGGTGAACAGCAGACCGATCGCCAGCATCCCGGTTGAAATGGAGAGCGAAATACTGCTGCTGGCTGGCGACACGCCAAATTCATGCGACAGGACCGGCAGGATCGGCTGAACGCAGTAGAGCAGGGCAAAAGTGGCGAGACCTGCTGAGAAGAGCGCCAGCGTGACGCGCATAAACTGGGGGGTACCACGTTTAATAAACTGAACCGGCTGCGGTGCTGCGGGTAAATCATCAATGTCGCTGGCCGGCGCGATATCAACGGTCGTTGTACGGCTCACACATAATCCTTGCTTAAACATCCCCGTGATTTCTGGTGACGGGTATGACCACAAGATTAGGGTAGGAAAATGTAAATATTCTGTCTAATATATTAATAATCTCAAATGATACTTTAAAAATATGAATATCGAGCTGCGCCATCTGCGCTATTTTGTCGCCGTCGCCGAAGAGCTGCATTTTGGTCGTGCGGCGGCAAGGCTGAATATCTCTCAGCCACCGCTAAGCCAGCAGATCCAGATCCTGGAGCAGCAGGTCGGGGCGCGTCTGCTGGCGCGAACCAACCGCAGCGTGAGCCTGACGGCGGCGGGAAAACAGTTTCTCGCCGATAGCCGGCAGATCCTGAGTATGGTGGAGGACGCCGCCGCCAGAGCGGAACGGCTTTATCTTGGGGAGACGGGAGAGTTGCGCATCGGGTTTACCTCATCGGCCCCCTTTATCAGCGCTGTTTCACAAACGCTATCCTCGTTTCGCCGTAACTTTCCGGATGTGCATATTCAGACGCGCGAAATAAATACCCGGGAGCAGATATCGCCGCTTAACGAAGGATCGCTCGACCTGGGGCTGATGCGTAACACGCAGTTGCCTGATACCCTGGCGTGGCAGGTGATCCTCCGCGAACCGCTGATGGCGATGATCCCCCGGGATCATCCGCTCGCCGCGCAGCACAGCGTCACGCTGGCTGAACTGGCGAAAGAGCCGTTTGTCTTTTTTGACCCACAGGTGGGTACCGGGTTGTATGACGATATTCTTGGTCTGATGCGGCGATATGGCCTTGTCCCGACTATCGCGCAGGAGGTGGGGGAAGCCATGACGATCATTGGTCTCGTTGCCGCAGGGCTTGGCGTATCGATTCTCCCGGCCTCATTTAAACGGGTACAACTGGCGGAAATGCGCTGGGTGAAGATAGCCGAGCAGGATGCAGTCTCAGAGATGTGGCTGGTGTGGTCTAAACATCATGAACAGAGCCATGCGGCACAGCGTTTCAAAGAACAATTAATTACCGCTTCTCGCGGGCATTATTTATAGGGAAAAGTGGGCGAAAATGTGCAGTAAATCACATGGCTAAGTAAAAATTTGACGTCAGCCATTGAAGTGCTTCACCATAGCCCTCAGTTTATTTCGAAGCTCGAAAATAAGGGAGTACGAGGTGGTTGCTGATAGTCAGCCAGGGCATATCGATCAGATCAAGCAGACCAACGCGGGTGCCGTTTATCGCCTGATTGATCAGCTTGGTCCGGTTTCGCGTATCGATCTTTCGCGCCTGGCACAACTGGCACCCGCCAGTATTACCAAGATTGTCCGCGAAATGCTGGAAGCCCATCTGGTTCAGGAGACAGAAATTCAGGAGCCGGGCAGCCGTGGCCGTCCGGCGGTAGGGCTGGTGGTGGAAACGGAAGCCTGGCACTACCTGTCGCTGCGGATTAGCCGCGGGGAAATCTTCCTCGCGCTGCGCGACCTCAGCAGCAAGCTGGTGGTGGAGGACCGGCTGGAACTCCCGCTTAATGCAGAGCAACCACTTCTCGATGCCATTCTGACCCACATCGACCAGTTCTTTATTCGTCACCAGCAGCGTCTTGAACGTTTAACGGCGATTGCGATCACCCTGCCGGGAATTATTGATACCGAAAATGGCATTGTTCACCGCATGCCGTTTTATGAAAACGTCAAAGAGATGCCGCTGGGCGACGTGCTGGAAAACCACACCGGTGTGCCGGTCTACATTCAGCATGATATCAGCGCCTGGACGATGGCGGAGGCATTGTTTGGTGCCTCCCGGGGCGCACGCGACGTAATTCAGGTGGTGATTGATCATAACGTTGGCGCAGGTGTGATCACCGACGGGCGTCTGTTGCATGCTGGCAGCAGTAGCCTGGTGGAGATCGGCCATACGCAGGTCGATCCGTATGGAAAACGCTGCTACTGCGGTAACCATGGCTGTCTGGAGACGATTGCCAGCGTCGAAAGCGTGCTGGAGCTGGCGCAGGTGCGGCTCAGCCAGTCGATGAGCTCCACGCTGCACGGTCAACCCTTAAGCGTCGAGGCACTGTGCGCTGCGGCAAGGCAGGGCGATCTGCTGGCGAAGGACATTATTACCGGCGTGGGCAATAATGTCGGGCGCATTCTGGCCATTATGGTGAACCTGTTTAACCCGCAAAAAATACTGATCGGCTCCCCGCTCAGTCAGGCGGCGGATATACTCTTTCCGGCGATTTCCGCCTGCATCAATCAGCAGGCGCTTCCCGCGTACAGTAAAAACATCGTGGTCGAAAGTACGCAATTTTCCAACCAGGGTACGATGGCCGGCGCCGCGCTGGTAAAAGATGCGATGTACAACGGCTCGTTACTGATTCGTTTGCTACAGGGCTAACTCTTTTCCAGAGATGTACGAAAAATTGCGCTATCTCAAGCCCGGTAGCGCACGCATCCCGTAGACTTTCCCCACTGAATTATTTACCTGGTTTATATTTTGAAGCATACCCAAGAGGTGGAATGAGTCATGCTTAAGCGTTTCTTTATTACTGGTACGGATACGTCTGTCGGGAAGACAGTCGTATCCCGCGCGTTACTTCAGGCCCTGGCGGCAAGCGGTAAACGCGTTGCAGGATACAAGCCGGTTGCAAAAGGCAGTAAAGAGACGCCAGAAGGGCTGCGCAATAAGGATGCCCTGGTTCTGCAAAGCGTCTCGTCTCTGGAACTGCCTTATGATGCCGTTAATCCTATCGCCTTAAGCGAAGAGGAAAGCAGCGTCGCTCACAGTGGGCTTATCAACTACAGCCTGCTTTCTGATGGCCTGGCAAATCTGAGTGAAAAGGTTGACCACGTTGTCGTTGAAGGGACCGGCGGCTGGCGCAGCCTGATGAACGATTTACGTCCCCTTTCCGAATGGGTGGTGCAGGAGCAGTTGCCGGTGATTATGGTCGTGGGCATTCAGGAAGGGTGCATCAACCATGCCTTGCTGACGGCGCAGGCTATCGCTAATGACGGCCTGCCGCTGATTGGTTGGGTGGCGAACCGTATTAACCCGGGCCTTGCGCACTACGCTGAAATCATCGATGTGCTGAGCAAAAAGCTGCCTGGCCCGCTGGTGGGCGAACTGCCTTATCTGCCCCGCGCCGAGCAGCGCGAATTAGCGCACTACATCGATCTCTCGGCTTTCGGCGGTATGCTGGCCGTAGATCGAGTCGTGGCGTAGCGTTCTCGACAATACCGACGCCACAACACAGGCAACCAGCAAACCGGGAAGTAAAAAATACTGCCCGGTCATCTCACATACCATCAAGGCCGACATGATTGGCGCATGCGTTGTGGCGGCGAGCAGCGTCGCCATACCCGCCAGTCCGAGCAGGATCGCCGTCTCAGAGCCAGGAAACCACAGCGCAAAGATCTGCGCAAACAGCATTCCCGTTGCCATACCGACAAACAAGGTTGGCGTGAACACGCCTCCCGGCGCGCCGGACCCGCTGCTTGCCAGCACCGCCAGCAGTTTGCAAATAAAGACGCCAGCAATCACCGACAGCAGCGGCGGCGACTGCAAAAACGCCTGAACCACGCTATAGCCATTCCCCCATACCTTCGGCGTCAGCAGCGACAGCAGCCCGACGATCAGACCACCCAGCGCCAGCTGCCACGGCGGTGAAAGTTTGAGACGCAGAAACAGCCTGTGGCTGGCCGCCATCAGCCACATCAGCAGCGGGCCGCAAACGCCAGCCAGCAGACCCACGCCAACGATCAGGAAATAATCCACCGCCGTAAGCATCTCGCTGAGATAGACATCATATAGCGTATTCGCGCCGGGACTTAACAGGCGCGTGGTCAGCAGGGCCACTACAGCAGCAATCACCACCGGGCCGAGGGAGGCCAGCATCAGCGTGCCAAACAGGATCTCTGCGATAAACAGGCTGCCCGCCAGCGGCGCATGATAGGCGCTGGCCATCCCGGCGGCGGCACCGCAGGCGATCCACAGTTTCCATTCGGATTTCGGCGTACAACGTTGTGCAAAAAAGGAGGCGGCGAGGGCAGCAAGCAGGATCATGGCGCCTTCACGGCCGATGGCGCTGCCGCTGGCGACCACCAGCAACGACGCGAGGGATTTCACCAGGCTGGCGCCGTAATCAAACTGGCCATCACCCGTCTCAAGCGCTTCCATATAATCGGTGGGGGCGTGGGGACGTTGTGCCGTCATGCGCTGCCATCCCCACAGTAGCATTCCCGCGGCCAGACCACCCAGCGCAGGCGTCAGCGCCCGCCGCCAGGGCGATAACGCAGCTGCGGCGTTCACCAGACTTCCGCTTTCGTTGCTGAGAAATAGCCACTCCAGCAGATACATGCTGTGGCGGAACACCGCAACGGCCAGCGCCGCCAGCACGCCGGTGACGGTAGCAATCAGGAGACGACGAAACATCGCGCGGATGTCGGGGTAAGCGTGAAGACGTTGCATGAAGTCGTGATTTAACGGGGACGATACAATATTGTGGCGGTAAATCGGGAGGTTAGCAAAAGGTATGCGTGCGGAAAAAGGCCGGGCAGTACCCGGCCTGAATGCTTAACTCTCGCTATGAATATTTAATGCCCGGCGCGTACGCCCTGAACTCAAATATTCCGCAATATAATCCTGGGATATCTCGCCGTTATAGCGTCCGTCCTCGTCCACAATCGGCATCCAGCTGGTGTTGCTCTCATACAGGCGAGAAAGCACCACGCGCAGGTTATCCTCGGCCTTACCGGTCATGCGGAACGGATGCAGAATATCCCCGCAGCTGCCGCTGGCGTTACGCGCTTCGCGGCGCTTCACAAAGCCGAGCGGTTTGCCGTGCTCATCAACCACGGTAATGGCGCGAATATCGTTGTCATCCATGGTGGCGAAGGCCTCCGGCAGCGGCGTCGATTCGCGTACCGTAATGGTAGGCTGCTGGTCGGTGACGTCGCCCGCCGATACCAGCAGCAGGCGTTTCAACGTCCGGTCCTGACCAACAAACGAGCCAACAAACTCATTCGCGGGTTTCGCCAGCAGCTCGTCCGGGCTGGCGCACTGCACGATACGTCCCTGACGGAAGACGGCAATACGGTCGCCCAGCTTCAGCGCTTCGTCAATATCGTGGCTCACCAGCATCACGGTCTTTTTCAGCTTGCGCTGCATCTCCAGGAACTGGTTCTGGATCACCTCACGGTTAATCGGGTCGACCGCGCCGAACGGTTCATCCATCAGCAGGACCGGGGGATCCGCTGCCAGCGCGCGGATAACGCCGATACGCTGCTGCTGACCGCCGGACATTTCGCGTGGATAGCGGTGAAGGAATTTATGCGGATCCATTGCCACCATATCCATCAGCTCCTCGGCACGGGATTTACAGCGCGCTTTATCCCAGCCCAGCATGCGCGGCACGACGGTAATGTTCTCTTCGATGGTCATGTTCGGGAACAGGCCAATTTGCTGGATCACGTAGCCAATGTTGCGACGCAGGGTCACGGTGTCCATTCCGCTGGTGTCTTCGCCGTTAATCAGGATCGTCCCGCTGCTTGGCGTAATGAGACGGTTGATCATCTTCAGGGTAGTGGTTTTCCCGCAGCCGGACGGGCCGAGCAGCACGCACATTTCCCCTTCAGGCACGTTCAGGTTGACGTTGTCGACGGCCTTAAACGTCTGGCCGTGTTTCTGTGAAAATTGTTTGGTGAGGTTTTCCAGTTTTATCATTATCGAATCCCCTTCGGAGTCAGTACCACCTGCAAACGGTGCAGCAACCAGTCGAGCACAATCGCTAAAAGACAAATCATCAGCGCGCCCGCAATCAACATACGAATATCACTCCCGCCAATACCGTTAAGCAGCAGCAGGCCCAGCCCGCCCGCACCGATCACGGCGGCAATCGCCATGACGCCGATGTTCATCACCACGGCGGTGCGGATGCCGCCAAAAATCACCGGCAACGCCATCGGGATTTCCACCCAGCGCAGACGCTGCCAGAAGGTCATGCCGATGCCGCGTCCCGCTTCACGCAGGCCCGGCGGCAGGCTGTCGAGCGCCGTGTGGGTGTTACGCACAATCGGCAGCAGCGAATAGAGGAACACCGCCGTAATCGCGGGCAGGGCGCCAATGCCCTGACCGATCAGCGAAAAGAGCGGGATCATCAGGCCGAAAAGCGCAATTGACGGGATGGTGAGCACAATGGTGGCAATTCCCAGCACCGGCGTTGCCAGCCATTTATGGCGGACAATTAAAATGCCCAGCGGCACGCCAATAATAATCGCCAGGCCCACGGCGAGCGCCACCAGCCACAGGTGTTGCAGCGTCAGGGTTAAGAGATAGTCCCAGTTGTCGAGAATATAGTGAATCGTCTCCATAGCGCCTCCTACAGCAACTGTTTGCTACGCAGGAAATCACGGGCGACCTGCTGCGGTGACTGATGGTCGATATCCACCTTCTTATTCAGTTCGGTGATAACGTCATTATTGAGCTGGGCTGATAGGGTGTTCAGCGCCTCCTCCAGCCCCGGATTAGCCTCCAGCGTGTCTTTTCGAACAACTGGCGTCACGGCATAACTCGGGAAGAAGCCTTTGTCATCTTCCAGCACTTTAAGATCGAAGCCCTTTACGCGCCCGTCGGTGGTGTAGATCAGCCCCGCATCGACAAACCCGTCGCGCACCGCGTTATAGACCAGGCCCGGATCCATCTGGCGGATCTGCGGGCGGTCCAGCTCCATGTTGTAGGCCGCCTGCAACGGTTTCATCCCGTCGCTGCGCCCGGCAAATTCCAGGTCAAGGCCCAGCAGCCAGTTGTTATCCGGATCGGTTTTACGGATCTGCTCAATCTTTGCCACCATCTCAGACATGGTATTGATATGTTCAGCCTCGGCGCGCTTGCGCTGCATGGCAAAGGCATAGGTATTGTTCATATCGGCAGGTTTAAGCCACACCAGACCGTGCTTCGCATCGAGGCGTTTCACCGTCTCGTACGATTCCTGCGGCGACATGCGTTTGTTGATGTGGTTGAAGATGATCAGCGAGGTGCCGGTATACTCCCAGGTCATATCAATCTGCTTGTTGATCATCGCGTTACGGGAAATCACCGTTGCAATATTGGTCTGAGGCTGTACCTGAAACCCTTTCTTTTGCAGATACTGCACGGTCATGGCCGAGAGAATGTGCTGCTCGGTAAAGCTCTTGGTGGCCAGGATCAGCGGCGCGGCGAGCGCCTGGCTGGTGAAGAGCGCGGCGGCGCATAGCGCCGTCAGCCCGGAAAACAGTCTCATAGAAGCTCCTTGTTATAATTATCGCGCGAGATGCGGGCTCAGTAATCGGCCCAGTGCCGCCAGCAGCGTATCCAGAATCAGGGCGAACAGAGCGGTGGCCGCCGCGCCCAGGATCAGCGTCGGGAAATCATTCAGATAGATCCCCGGGAAAATCAGCTCGCCGTAGCTGCTGGCGCCAATCAGGAATGCCAGCGGTGCGGTACCGACGTTAATCGCAGTGGCAATGCGAATACCGGAAAGCATCACCGGCCAAGCGTTTGGAATCTCAACCTGACTCAGGCGCTGCCATTTGGTCATGCCGATACCGTTTGCCGCTTCCAGCAACGACGCGGGAACAGAGCACAGCCCGGCATAGGTGTTACGCACAATCGGCAGCAGAGAGGCCAGAAAGAGGGCGATAATGGCCGGTTTATCACCGATGCCAATCACCACCATCGCCAGTGCCAGAACGGCCAGCGGCGGCAGGGTGTTGCCCACGTTAAAGATTTGCATCACATATTCGGCGATACCACGCGCGGCCGGACGGCTCAGCAGAATACCGCTTGGAATGCCCACCAGCAGGGCAAAGAACATGGATGAAAAGACCAGAATCAGGTGCTGTTGCCCGAGGTAAATCAGGTCAACCTGGCGCGCCTTAATCGTTTCCAGTCCTATTCCCCAGGTGAGGAGAGCGAGAACCACGATAATCGCGCCGACAAAAAGCAGCGAACGTTTAAGTAATGGGTGCATTGCGGTGTGTCTCCCTGTGCGCATGCGTTATAGCAACCACCGGTTGCCTGTTGTTATGCCATGTTTCGGCAGGGGTACTTCACCTATAGCAAGCGAAACGGAAGGGTTCCAGCGAAGGGGGTAAATCAGTAACCCTATGAAATTAGTGACAACCTGAGTGAAGCCTTATGGCATAAGGGCTGTCAGTGGGCAGGCAGAATAGTCTTAAAGAAGCACGCCTTACGTGACAACGTCACATAAGGCGTGCTGATTATACCTGTCGACTGAGCGCGGCGCGCACCTTGCGTACGCGCCACGAAATGCGGACGATAGAGAAGGCGGCGACGATTACCAGCAACAGGCCCAGCGCCAGCATCGCGTGGAATCCAAACTCTCTGAACAGGATCAGCCCCGCGATCCCGCCGCTGATAAAGGAGAAAAGGGTAGTTAAATGGGTTTTGAGCTGACTCTTTTGCGCGGCCGTATCTTTGGAGTAATCCCGGCGCAGCATGGCGACCATAACGGAGGCCAGCGAAATGCCCGCATCGGTCAGCGTGCCGGTGATGTGCGTGGATCTCACCCGACCGCCGGATAGTTGAGTGGAGGTGGAATTATGAATTCCCATCAACCCGCACAGGAAAATAATAATCTCATGATTCGTGGCGAAGGAGTGAAAATACATTTCGTACAGGGATACCCCGGCCAATAATAGCCCTTCAACAAACAGAACCTGGCTGAATACCAGCCTGACGTTATGGATAATCCCCCAGATAACAATAATCCGCGCAGCGATGGCGCCTGAGACAAACGAAAGAATAATGGCGCCAAAGAAAAGAATATCGCTGAGATCGGTGGAGGAAACTTCGCTGGATAGCTGCGAGGTATTGCCCGTCATATGCGAGGGAAAAAAACCGAACGCGCCCAGCGCAATGGCATTCAGCAGTCCCGCGGAGGTCGCCAGCCAGAGGGCAAGACGACGATCCTCCTGATGCGTTCGTTCTTTCTTTAATTTAATCAGCAAAGAATACCTCCGGTTTGAGCTTTGCCTGAATGCTCAAGCTAACAAAGCGATGTCGCTGGCTGACCAGGATATTGCTTAATTATTATTTCTACGGGAGGTGAGCGAGGTTTTGTAATTAAATAAAACAACCCTGTTAATATAATGCCTTATTTCCGATGGCGCGACGTCGTAAAAGTCAGCACCCCTGCACTCAGGAGTAATATGCTGCTTAAAGCGAAGGTGCTCTGCCAGCCAAAGGTATCAAACACCACGCCACCCGCCGTTGAGCCAAGCGCAATGGAGAGTTGGATCACCGCGACCATTAACCCGCCGCCAGCCTCGGCATCTTCCGGTAACGTACGGGCGATCCACGTCCACCAGCCCGTAGGGGCCGCAGTTGCCAGCATTCCCCAGAAACCTAACAGCAGGGCCACGATCCACAGGCTGTCCCCGGTGAGCATTAATACCCCTGCAATCAGCGCCATAAGCAGCGGTATGGCCATTAAGGTGAGGTAAAACGCGGCATTCAGGACCAGCGCGACGATCAGCGTGCCGATGAAACCTGCGATACCGATAGTGAGCAGGATCAGCGATAAGCCGGAAGGACTGACGTGGGTGACGGTTTCGAGGAAGGGGCGCACATAGGTAAATAACGCAAACTGTCCTATGAAGAACAGGCCGCACGCCATCAGACCCACCGAAACCGCAGGCTGGTGGAGCAGGCGAAATACGCTTTTACGTGGCGACGGCCGCTGGTTCCCGCCCATGTTGGGCAGGCTAAAATATTGCCAGATGAACGCCACAATCGCCACGGGAACCAGGCAAAGAAACGCGCCGCGCCAGCCAATGGTCGAGCCGAGATAACTGCCCAGCGGGGCGGCGACCACCGTCGCCAGCGCGTTGCCGCCGTTAAAAATCGCCAGCGCACGAGAGACCTGATGCTGAGGCACCAGCCGAATGGCGGTGGCAGCAGACATCGACCAGAAACCGCCGATGGCGATGCCGATCAGCGCCCGGCCTGCCATATACATCAAAGCGTTTGGGGCGAAGGCGATAATGATCCCTGACAGCGCCATCAGGACGGTCATGCCTGAAAGAAGATGTTTGCGATTCATATTCCCGGCAAGCCGGGAAAGAAAAAGGCTGGTCAGGACAGCCAGCGCACCAGAGAGGGCGATCCCCTGGCCAGCCGTCCCCTCTGTCACCCCTAAATCTCTGGCGAGGGGCGTGAGCAGGCTGACGGGCATAAATTCCGAGGCAATGAGGACAAAAACGCACAGGGTCATGGCAAAAATACCGCCCCAGTGTGCACGCTCAGCATCACGGGATGAGGTTTGATTCAGTGTGGACATAGGTGTAATTCACGGCGAAGAGAAGATAAGCCCCCTGATTGCCGGGGGCTAAGAGAATTAATCCAGACTGGTTTTGAAAAACTGCCCGAACTGCGCGAACGGGATTTTCCCTGCGACGTTATCGTAGAGATCAACGTGATTCGCACCGGGAACAATCACCAGTTCCTTCTGTTTGCTGCCGACAGCTTTAAACGCATCTTCCGCAAAATAACGTGAGTGCGCGTTTTCACCGGTCACAATCAGCGTTGGGATGGTGATCTCCCCGGCATAGCTCAGCAGCGGCATATTCATAAAGGACAACGGCATGGTCGCGGTCCATGCGCCGGTGGAGTTTACGGAACGGGCATGGAAGCCGCGCGGCATACGGTAGTAATCATAGAACTCTTTCAGTACCGGATGCGGATCGGCGGGCAATGCTTCCGGCAGAATACGCCCGGCCGCCGTTACCTTACCGTTTTCATCGACATAAATATCGTGGCCGCCATGGGCGAAGGTGCCGCTTTCAGCATCTTTCCAGCGTTGCGCGTTCAGATACTGCAACACGGCCCGGCGATCGGCCGCTGAATAACGATCTTTCCCGTCGCCCACGCCGTGACCCATCGCGCGGCTCATATCGTACATTACGATGGTGGCGACCGCCTTCACGCGGGTATCCATGGATGCCGCGTTCAGCGCCATACCACCCCAGCCGCAGATCCCGAGAATGCCGATACGGTTACGGTCGACTTCTTTCTGTAATCCGAGGAAATCCACTGCGGCGCTAAAGTCTTCGGTGTTGATGTCAGGGGAGGCAACGTTACGCGGCTGGCCGCCGCTTTCACCCGTGTAGGATGGGTCGAAGGCCAGGGTCACGAACCCCTGTTCAGCCAGAGTCTGGGCGTAAAGACCACTGGATTGTTCTTTTACCGCACCGAACGGTCCACTGACGGCAATCGCCGCCAGCTTCTGGTCGCCGCTGTTCCTGGGAATGTACAGATCGCCGACCAGGGTGATCCCGTATCGGTTCTCGAACGTCACCTTGCGGTGGTCGACTTTATTGCTCTCGACGAAGGTCTTATCCCAGGTTGTCACCATCGAAACGGGGGCGGCAGGATTTCGTGTTTCTGCATAACTCATTGTTGTCACTCCACTTAATGATGCGCATAGCAGCAGCGCAACGGACAGTTTTTGGGTGAATGTTTGCATAAGAGGTACCGTGTGTTGTTGTAATGCGGTCATTATAGTTAGCAGAAATAGTGCTGATTAGAGGCCAAAGGCTGCTAGAATTAATATCATATTGTTATGAATTGATGAGGCATGATGGCGAAGCGGGAAAACTACAATGAGCTGTATCTGTTTATCCAGGTGGTGCGGGAGGGAAGCTTCACGGCAGCCGCGCAACGGCTCGGGCTGGCACAATCCGGGATCAGTCGATCGGTTCGCGAGCTGGAAGAGCGGCTGGGCGTTCGGCTTCTGGTGCGTACAACGCGCAAACTGTCGCTGACCCACGCCGGGGAGCAACTTTACCAGACCGCTGGTTCAGCCTTTGATGCGCTCGATACCGGGCTGACCAGACTGGCGCATTACCGCCAGACGCCATCCGGCACGGTGCGTATTAATGCCAGCCAGCACGCCATCGAAAAATGCCTGCTGCCAAAGCTCTCTATCTTCAAACAGCGTTACCCGGATATCCGTCTGGAATTGATGAATGAGAGCCGGTTCGTGGATATCATTGCCGAGCGATTCGACGCGGGCGTCCGGCTTGGGCCGGAGGTGGGACAAGGCATGATTGCCGTGCGTATCACGCCCGATATGGAGATGGCTGTGGTTGCCGCTCCGGCGCATTTTCGGCGCTATGGTTTCCCGCAGACGCCCGCCGATCTGGATGCTCATCCCTGCATTGCCTACCAGTTTGCCGACGGTAACCACTATCAATGGGAGCTTGTTCAGGACGGGAAGCATGTTATTCACCGCCCGGAGGGGCAATGGGCCTTTTCCGACAGCTACATGGAGGCCGAAGCGGCCCGGCTGGGACTCGGGCTGGCCTATGTCCCGGTTGAGCTGGTGGCTGACGATCTGGAGCGTGGCACGCTCATACGCGTCTTACAGCGCTACAGCCTGCGGATGGACGGACTGTACCTCTATTATCCACACCGCAACGTATCCCCGGCGTTGAGAGCGGTGATTGATACGCTGAAAATTTAGGGTGCCTCTTCGCTACGGTCTATACAGCCCCTACGTTTGTGATACGCTACTATTTTATATAGCGCAGCTCAACTAAGGCTCTGAAATGACAAAAATAATGCCAGAATATACGGTAGTTGACTTATCACGTTGGGCAAGAAAGGAACACTTTGAAGTATTTCAGGGCTTTGCTCAATCTACATTTAACCAAACGGTTCAGCTGGACATTACCGTGCTGCTAAAGCATATCAAAGAGGTTGGCTGGAAATTTTATCCTGCGATTATTTCCCTTATTTCTGACGTCGTAAACCGGCATCCGGAATTCCGTATGGCCATGAAGGATGATGAGCTTGTAATATGGAATGAGGTTCATCCAAGCTATACCCTTTTCCATAAAGAAACGGAGACATTTTCATCGTTATGGAGTCATTACGATGGAAATATTCACCATTTTCAGCGCGTTTATGCAGAAGATGTTGCCCGCTATGGCAATATCCTTGCTTACTGGCCTAAAGAAGAGTCCCGGGAGAATATATTCTTCATATCGGATATTCCGTGGGTCAGTTTTAGCAGTTTTAACGTCAACGTCGCTAACATGCGGAATTTTTTTGCGCCCATGTTCACGTTTGGAAAATACTATAACCAGGATGGAAAGGTCTTGTTGCCTTTCGCCGTTCAGGTCCATCATTCTGTCTGTGACGGTTTCCATGTGGCCAGGCTGATCAACGAGTTACAAGAGTTGTGTGATAATTTACCGCACCATTCAGAGGCGCTCAACGTGTGATTCACGTGTTTTTAACATACGCCTGACGAGGGGAAATAATGGAACCGAATTTTACGCCAGAACAGATTGAAATGATTAACCGCATTGTTTTCGAGCAGATCGAGATCATGCATGAGAAAGTGGCTGAAATAATCGCAGATACAGAGACGTTGGCGCATCAGCGCCTGAAGGATAACGGGATCACTACGACAGATTTCTATCCTGCAAATAAAAACTTCCTGATGATGACCCTTGTACAGGATCTGATAGATAAAGTGCACGGGGGCGATAAGGACCTGGCCAAAACAATGATAACCATGGAAGCAAAAAGGCTGAATATCAGCGTAAACGTTGAGGCGGACAAATCAAGATAACAGGACGTATTTTCAGGGTTACGGTTGATGAATATAAGGTTCAGCCGACCTTAATAAAGCCGCGAGCCGTTTCCGGCCCGCGGCGGCAGGACAGGTGATGAGACGTTCTGACGATCAGGCGGCTTTGACGGCCCGGATTTTTTTGCTGCTGTCCGCATCTGATGCTGTTTTATCCGTTTCAGCATTGAGCTCGGGAAGCTTGCTGGTACGCAGGATATGCTGCACGGACTCTTTCTGCTCGGCGAGATAAAGACCTAGGTTCTCCGCCTGCGTTTCATCCATCTGCATTCCGCTTTGCAACAGCCAGTCGGTAAACGCTTCTGCCATATCGAGCAGCTTGTCGTGAGCGTCAGCCTCTTTCTTACTGGCAAATGTCATTTTTTCTTCACCTTTTCTTACGACAACAAATTTTGTTTCAACAGCCATTGTGCACCCCCGTATACTGTAATTATATACAGTATAGCAGTTGTGACGTTGTGTTGCAGCAAAAATGTGCGAGCCTGGCCTGCACAACGGGTGGACAAGCCAGGTGCTGTTATCGGTACAGCGTTTTTTCGGCAATCGGGATCAGCAAAGTGGACTGCCATTCCGCCAGCGTCAGCTGGGCAAGTTTACCCAGCGCGGTGTAGAACGGATGGGCCGCGTTTTCAACGAATACGCTAAGGAAACGCATGCTCCATGGCAGCAGATGCCAGGCAAGAAGCTGGTCGCGTTCTGTTTCGCGACCGTTCTCGGCAAGCCATGCCGCCAGCATCAGCAACGTTCCGAAATGATCTTCAGGCTCATTCTGCTGCATCTCAAAGGCGATATGGTTTTCACGCATCCACTGACGCAACGCGAGGGTCGAATCGCCAAACAGCACGGACTCGCGATCAAGCCAGACCGAGCCCCACGGGGGGGCGGGCAGGGCATACGGGCCAATAAACAGACGCTGCCAGGCGTCTTTCAACGCTTCATCCGATGGGGTCTTAAACATACTGGCGACAGGCAGCAGATTTCCCTCCGCCAGCGGCCAGTCCTGAACCCAGTCACCTGCGGTCAGGGCACTCACCAGCGGCGCGGTCTGCTCGCTGTCTGGAGCGAAATAAAACAGCGCGCCCAGTACCCGGGCGCTGAACGCGAACGATTCGCGGTGTGAGACGTCATTCATTACAACTTTCCTTACTTGCGCGCGGGTAGCCCCGCGCACCTGTGTTAACCTGCAATTGCTAACCCTGCGGTCATATGCAGACCATAAAATAGCCCACGGCCAATCAGTTCACCCAGCGCCACCAGCACGACACCTGCAAACAGGCCGAGCGTTTTTGGCTCCTGACGACGAATCAGCGGGTAGATCCAGCAGCCTAAACCCGCCGCCAGCAACGTGATGCGCCATACCTGAAGCGAACCATAATCCGGAAGCAGGGCGTTAGCCTGCTGGATGGAGCTCTGTATTGTCCCCAGCGTATTGCTTTGCAACACGACGACCGCCACGCAGACGATAAGTGCCAGTGCGCTGACTGACGCGGCAAGAGTACTTTTGAATGTCACGTTTGCAACGCGCAGCAGCAGCGCGGCCAGCAGAGGACCAGCCAGAACCATCGTCAGGAAGAAGCTCAGCGTGGTGTAACCCGTATACCAGGTCGGGACAGTCTCAATCTGATAGACCCGGGTCATCGCCCAGACAAAAACGATGCCCAGGATCTGGCTGACAACCAGCCAGATTTTGCCCAAAGCTGGGGGCATTTTACCGATAACCGACACCAGCCACCAGAAACCGCCCACGGCAAAGAAGATCGAACCCGCCGCGATCTCATTACTCAGCGCTGACGCGCCCACGCGGTTAAGCGAGTTGAAGGCACGCAGCGGGGAGCCAAGATGCAGTACCGAGGCCATAAACCCAATACCCATTACCAGCCAGAGAAAAAACAGGCTGCGCACGATGCGCATTCTGGCCTTGTCATCATTTTCCTTAAGCCAGACGAAGCCCATCACGATTAACGCGCCGGCCACGCACTGCCCGAAAACGGTGAAGATCACCAGCGGCCATTCATGCCATCCACTTCCCATCTCACACCTCCTTCGGGTTTGCCAGGTAGCCGGTGGTGTCACCCGTCGGACGGCTGTTGGCGTTAGGTTTAATCACAATACTCGGCTTCGTGAAGTGCGCAGACGGCAGCGGCGCGACGGCAGCAAGCTGACCGTGTTTTTTGCGCAGCTCCTCAATCGGGCCAAAGTCCAGCGCGCGCAGCGGGCAGGACTCGACGCAGATGGGCTTTTTGCCGTCCGCCACGCGGCTATGGCAGCCGTCGCACTTGGTCATGTGACCTTTGGCGGCATTGTACTGCGGCGCGCCGTACGGGCAGGCCATGTGGCAGTAGCGACAGCCGATGCAGACATCCTCGTCCACCACCACAAAACCGTCTTCGCGCGTGAGCAATGCCCCGATCGGGCAGACCTAGGTGCAGGCCGGATCTTCGCAGTGGTTGCAGGCAATCGACAGGTAATAGGCGAAGACATTCTGATGCCAGACGCCGTTGTCCTCCTGCCAGTCGCCGCCCGCATATTCATAAATACGCCGGAAGCTGACGTCCGGGGTCAGGTCTTTGTAATCCTTGCAGGCCAGCTCGCAGGTTTTACACCCGGTGCAGCGGCTGGAATCAATAAAAAATCCATACTGGGTAGTCATCGGTTAATCCTTATGCCTTCTCGATCTGCACCAGGTTCGTGTGCTGCGGGTTGCCTTTCGCCAGCGGTGACGGGCGGTGCGTGGTCAGGGTATTGATGCAGGAGCCGTGATCGACACGATCGCCATTCATGTTGGCGTCATGCCAGGCGCCCTGGCCCATCGCGCTTACGCCGGGCATGATGCGCGGGGTGACTTTCGCGGCAATACGCACTTCGCCGCGGTCGTTGAAGACGCGCACCATATCCCCGTTTTTGATTCCACGTTGCTCCGCATCCACAGGGTTAAGCCACACCTCCTGGCGACAGGCGGCCTGGAGCACATCCACGTTGCCGTAGCTGGAGTGGGTACGGGCTTTAAAGTGGAAACCGAACAGTTGCAGCGGGAACTTGCTGCGCTCGGGCGCGTCCCAGCCTTCAAAGGTTGAGGTATAGACCGGCAGCGGGGTGATGGTTTCGTCTTTTTGCAGTTCCCAGGTTGCCGCAATATCCGCCAGCTTGCTGGAGTAGATCTCGATTTTGCCCGACGGGGTTTTCAGCGGATTGGCATCCGGATCGTCACGGAATTTTTTATAGGCCACAAAATGTCCGTTAGGATCTTTGCGCTTATAAATACCCATTTTTTTCAGCGCATCGTAGGATGGCAGCAGCGGATCTTTGGCGACCATTTTGGCGTACAGGTAGCGCAGCCACTGCTCCTGCGTACGGCCTTCGGTGAATTTCTGATGGATATCCGGTCCGAGGCGTTTCGCCACTTCACTCATGATCCAGTAGATGGGCTTGCGCTCGAACTTCGGGGCGGTAACCGGCTGGAGAAAAATCAGGTATCCCATGTTGCCGGCGTAATCGTTGGGGATGATATCTTCCTGCTCGACGGTCATCAGGTCCGGCAGAACAATATCGGCATACTTCGCGGACGAGGTCATAAAGTTGTCGATGACGACGATCGTTTCGCACTTGCTCTCATCCTGCAAAATGTCGTGAGTTTTGTTGATATCGGAGTGCTGGTTGATGATGGTATTACCCGCGTAGTTCCAGATGAACTTGATCGGCACATCGAGCTTATCTTTGCCGCGTACGCCGTCGCGCAGGGCGGTCATCTCCGGTCCACGCACGATGGCATCCGTCCAGCTGAAGCAGGAAATTTGCGTTTTCACCGGATTTTCCGGCAGCGGCATGCGTTCGATGGTGATGGTGTAGGTCGATTCGCGCGCGCCGCTGTTGCCGCCGTTAATGCCGACGTTGCCGGTCAGGATCGGCAGCATGGCGATGGCGCGGGACGTTTGCTCCCCGTTAGCCTGACGCTGTGGGCCCCAGCCCTGGCAAATGTAGGCCGGTTTCGCCGAACCGATTTCACGGGCCAGCTTAATGATGCGATCGGCAGGGATGCCCGTTATGCGAGACGCCCACTCCGGGGTTTTCGCGGTTTTCTCATCACCCTGGCCGAGAATATAGGCTTTGTAATGACCATTAGCCGGTGCGCCTTCCGGCAGGGTTTTTTCGTCATAACCCACGCAGTATTTATCGAGGAAAGGTTGATCGACCAGATTTTCATTAATCAGCACCCACGCAATACCTGCCACCAGCGCGGCATCGGTGCCAGGACGAATCGGGATCCACTCGTCTTCACGCCCTGCGGCAGTGTCGGTATAGCGCGGATCGATAACGATCATCCGCGCGTTTGACCGTTCGCGCGCCTGCTCAAGGTAGTAAGTGATCCCGCCGCCGCTCATGCGCGTTTCCGCCGGATTATTGCCGAACATCACGACCAGTTTGGTGTTTTCGATATCCGATGTGCTGTTGCCGTCGTTGCTGCCGTAGGTGTAGGGCATTGCGCAGGCGATCTGCGCGGTGCTGTAGGTGCCGTAGTGGCTGAGGAAGCCGCCGTAGCAGTTCATCAGGCGCGCGACCAGCGAGGCATAAGGGGAGGAGCGGGTGATGTTGCCGCCTACAATTCCGGAGGAGTAGTTAATGTAGACCGCTTCGTTGCCGTATTTTTCGACCACGCTTTTCAGGCTCGCGGCGATGGTGTCCAGCGCTTCTTCCCAGGTGATACGCTCAAACTTGCCTTCTCCGCGTTTGCCCACGCGTTTCATCGGATAGTTCAGACGGTCTGGGTGATTAATGCGACGGCGAATTGAACGGCCTCGCAGACAGGCGCGAACCTGATGGTTGCCGTAAATATCCTCGCCGGTATTATCCGTTTCAACCCAGTAGACTTCGTCATCGCGAACGTGCAGACGTAGCGCGCAGCGGCTACCGCAGTTTACCGAGCAGGCGCCCCAGACAACTTTGTCTTCTGCGGGCTGAATAGCGGACTGCACAGCGGCGGCGGCGCTTTTCAGACCAAAAGGTAATGCGATCCCACCGGCGGCAAGCGCAAGGGATCCTATGGCAGTAGATTTAACCAGAGTTCGACGGCTTATACCGCCGTGATGTTCAACTTCGGACATAACTCACCCCATCATTGTTAATAATTATTTTCACCCGTGACTACAACCGGGCTAATGATGGGGGGAGTGTTACTTATTTAGAGGTATTAAATATTAATCCTCGTCAAATCAGGGGAATTGAGTGGGAAAATCATTGCGGCTCAGCGGGCGCATTCTCTTGCGTACCTGCGCCGCTCACCGGGTAGTTGCCGCTACTGGTGCGGGTGTACAAAATTTTGAAAGTATCGTTGGCACAATGCCCAACGACCTGCGCATCCGGCTGATCGGCCTGATCGTTCGGGACGATGTTCAGGGTAAAGCCAGACTCCGGTACGCCGTTGTTGATAATCTTCTGCTGAATGTCGCTTTTCACGCGCTCGCAGGAGTCCGGGGCCGCAAGAAGAGCGGGTGAAGCACTCATTAACAGCAGGGCGGTAATCCAGGGTAACCGTTTCATCTGTAGCTCCTTTTCACTGTGTGGACTGTAAGCATAGCAGGGTTAGGGTAAGCTTTTGTTTTTGGACCTGTCTTTCTGAATTGTCCTGGAGCCCTGCCTGCGTCATAAAATAAATTGCGAATAATGGTGCTGATTGTCTACCAGATAAGAAGGCAGGGTGCGTTTTGATACCTCTTGCCTGACCAGTTTTCGGTCTCGTCCCCAGATATCTTCGGCGTTGGTAATAACCTTCATAATATGTTCCGGGTTATTAAATTCCGGCAGATCGTATTCGGTATGAGAAATGGTAGACATTTTTTCGGAAATTCTTTCTGGAGTCATTACCCATGAGAAATGCCAGCCGCCATCTTTCACAATTTTATTATTGATTTTTAGCCAGTTCCATTTAAACCATGACCAGTTTTTATCTTTGCGCGCACGCTTCCAGTTTCTGAAAGATTCAGGCTCACCGTGGAAGAAATGCTTAAGGTTGTAATAGGACGTCGCGCGGGGCAAGGTACATTTTCTCGGCGTACCATCCGTGTTGTGAACCTGGAGATTAAACTGATAGTTGAACACGTTTTGATGAATAGTCGTGCAGAGCGCGCGCGGATTAATGGCCCTGACCGTGTCGGGAGAGAAGATTTCGTCAACGTCTGACACCAGAATCAGATCGTCGTCTGCCGCGTCTTTTAACCCGTTCATAATGGAGTTGCGAAGCGCTGCTTCATTTGCCCAGGCATCAACCTGGTTATTATCCGCACGGTTTAAAATAGGCTGCGCGTCAAAAGGCACGTAAATGATTTTGTCTTTGAATTTGGCAAACTTTGTAATATCGAAATGCAATTCTCTCGGTATGCCCGTAAAAGAGTGTGTTGCTTCTACAATGACAAAACGGTCAACGACATCAGCGAGAGTATGTAATCTGATGTCGAGCAACATATCTTCGTCATAGTATAAAAAACAGTCGTAAATCATGATGTTAACCCGAAAATTTAAGAATCTAATTTTATAATTGTGTGGAATCTTCCGCGCCCAAAGTAGCCACTTTGGCAGGTCTCGTCAATGCAAACGACGGATTTATACAGCGCAAAGAGTCAAATGAAGTGCTGTTATGTAAGTTGCTGTATTTGCTAATATGATTGTATCTCTCTTTGAACGGTAAATGATGTGAACAAATACGCAGCGATAACGCTACTGGCAACGGTACTGGTGGGATGCGACAACAACACCGCGCCGCTGTCATTTACGCCGGAGATGGCGAGTTTTTCGAACGAGTTTGACTTTGATCCTCTGCGCGGGCCGGTGAAGGATTTTACCCAGACGCTGTTCAACGATAAGGGTGAAGTCTCTAAACGTGTGACCGGCACGATGTCAACGGAAGGGTGTTTCGATACGCTTGAACTGCACGATCTCGACGCTAATACGGGCGTTGCGCTGGTGCTGGATGCTAACTACTACGTCGATGCGGAAACCCAGCAGCAGAAGGTAAAGTTGCAGGGAAAATGTCAGCTGGCGGAACTGCCGTCTGCCGGCCTGACGTGGGACACCGACGATAACGGGTTTGTGGTTGCCGCGCACAGCAAAGAGATGGAAGTGAAGTACCAGTATGACGCCGACGGCTACCCGCTGGGTAAAACTACAGTTTCCGGCGACAAGCGTTTATCGGTCAAGTCGGTGCCGTCGAAAGATCTGCGCAAGCGCATGGATTATACGGCGGTAAGCCTGTTGAACGATAAACCGATGGGCAATGTAAAGCAGAGCTGTGATTACGATCGCCACAATAACCCGGTGAGCTGTGAGCTGGTGATCACCGATGACAGCGTCAAACCTGCCGTTGAGCACAAGTACACCATAAAAAACAACATTGAATATTATTGAGAATAAAACCGCGCAGGTTACTGCGCGGTGGGTTTAAGCAGGCTGGCGGAGGAGGACTTATGCCCGGCCAGATGCTGATGCTGGAAAATGCACATGCGGATGGTGTTACGGTATTCGCCGTTAATAAAGAACTCATGGATCAGTTCACCTTCCACCATAAAGCCCAGCTTACGGTAGATATGAATCGCTTTTTCGTTCTCTTTGTCGACGATAAGGTAAAGCTTGTAGAGATTCAGGACGTTAAACCCGTAATCCATCGCCAGCTTTGCCGCCCGCGACGCAAGACCTTTCCCCTGATGCTCCGGTGAAATAATGATCTGAAATTCTGCCCGACGGTGAACGTGGTTGATCTCAACCAGTTCAACCAGCCCGGCTTTCTCACCTTCGCACTCCACCACAAACCGGCGTTCACTCTGATCGTGGATATGCTTGTCGTAGAGATCGGACAGCTCGACAAACGCCTCATAAGGCTCTTCAAACCAGTAGCGCATCACGCTGGCATTGTTGTCGAGCTGGTGAACAAAGCGTAAATCTTCGCGCTCCAGCGGACGGAGCTTAACGTCACACGGCGTCGACATTACGGTGCTACCGTGCGGCCAGTGCGACGATCCAGACAGCGCAGGGTGTTAGGCTCCCAATAGGCGTTGACGTTGGCACTTTGCTGGCATTTGTCGCGGGCATCAAACGCGACGTCTTCTTTATCCCACTCTTTTTCCACGCGCTTATTCACTTTCTGACGCAGGCTGCGGGTGTCATTCCATTGTTCTTTGTCCATGGCGGCGTTCTGACGGCTTTGCGCGCTGTCACCAGACTCAATGATGAGTTTGCTGGTTTCGGCTGATGCCGTTGCGGCGAAGGCGAACGATGACAGCGCCAGTACGGCTGTCAGACAAAGGCGTTTGCTTAATGTAGTCATAGCGTTTCCTTTAAACGGGTGCAGACAATCGGATTACCCCGTTGGATTCTACACCAATCCGAAAGGGTGTCATACCCGCGCGGCAGGTATGGGAACGATGTGAACATTATCGCGTATGATGTCTAAATCAATCCTCACGAAACGAGAAAAATGTTCAAAACGACGCTGCTTTTTTTCGCGACCGCGCTGTGCGAAATCATCGGATGCTTTTTGCCGTGGCTCTGGCTAAAGCGGGGCGCTTCCGCGCTGCTGCTGATCCCGGCGGGTGTGTCCCTGGCCCTTTTTGTCTGGCTGCTCACCCTGCATCCGGCCGCCAGCGGGAGGGTATATGCGGCCTACGGCGGAGTGTACGTCTGTACCGCGCTGCTGTGGCTGCGCGTTGTCGATGGCGTCAGGCTAAGCCTGTATGACTGGGCAGGCGCGCTGATTGCCCTGTGCGGCATGTTGATCATCGTGGCCGGTTGGGGACGCGCATAAGCGTCCTTATAGTGTGATCGCCCGCTGATTTTACGATCATTATACTTGTATGGTAGTAGTGTAGTTGCGTAAATTTCCTGCATCACAACGAGCGATGTAAGGAAATGGATTATGAAGATTGTCGGGGCTGAAGTATTTGTCACCTGCCCGGGGCGTAACTTTGTCACCCTTAAAATCACCACCGATGAGGGCATTGTCGGCCTGGGTGATGCCACGCTGAACGGACGTGAACTTTCCGTTGCCTCCTACCTGAAAGATCACCTGTGCCCTCAGTTGATTGGCCGCGATGCGCACCGCATCGAAGATATCTGGCAGTTCTTCTATAAAGGCGCTTACTGGCGTCGTGGTCCGGTCACCATGTCAGCGATTTCTGCCGTGGATATGGCGCTGTGGGACATTAAGGCGAAAGCCGCGAACATGCCGCTCTATCAGCTTCTGGGCGGAGCCTCCCGGGAAGGGGTGATGGTTTATTGTCACACCACCGGGCACACCATTGACGACGTGCTGGAAGATTATGCCCGTCATAAAGAGATGGGCTTCAAGGCAATTCGCGTGCAGTGCGGCGTGCCGGGAATGAAAACCACCTACGGCATGGCAAAAGGAAAAGGGCTGGCGTATGAGCCAGCGACCAAGGGTGCCTGGCCGGAAGAGCAGCTATGGTCCACTGAAAAATACCTCGACTTCACGCCGAAACTGTTCGACGCAGTGCGCAGTCAGTTCGGCTTCAATGAACATCTCCTTCACGACATGCACCACCGTCTGACGCCCATCGAAGCGGCGCGATTCGGCAAAAGCATTGAAGAGTACCGTCTGTTCTGGATGGAAGATCCGACTCCCGCTGAAAACCAGGAGTGTTTCCGCCTGATCCGCCAGCACACCGTCACGCCAATTGCGGTGGGGGAAGTGTTCAACAGCATCTGGGACTGCAAGCAGCTGATTGAAGAGCAGCTCATTGACTATATCCGCGCCACCATAACCCATGCGGGCGGCATCACCGGGATGCGTCGCATTGCGGACTTTGCCTCACTTTATCAGGTGCGTACCGGCTCACACGGCCCGTCGGATCTGTCGCCGATTTGCCACGCCGCGGCGCTGCATTTTGACCTGTGGGTACCGAACTTTGGCGTGCAAGAGTATATGGGGTATTCGGAGCAGATGCTGGAAGTGTTCCCGCACAGCTGGCGCTTCGATAACGGCTATATGCACCCGGGCGACAAGCCAGGGCTGGGCATTGAGTTTGATGAGAAGCTGGCGGCGAAATACCCGTACGATCCGGCTTATCTGCCGGTGGCTCGTCTGGAAGACGGCACCCTCTGGAACTGGTAAACGAGGAGCGAATGATGAAAAGCGTAGTGATCCAACAGCCGGATGTGCTGGTGATTGAAGAGCGTCCTCTCCCGTTGCCGGGCGCAGGCGACGTCCGCGTCAAAATTAAGCTCGCCGGTATTTGCGGTTCAGACAGCCATATCTATCGCGGGCATAACCCGTTTGCGAAATACCCGCGGGTAATCGGTCACGAGTTCTTTGGCGAAATAGACGCGGTTGGCGAAGGCGTGGAGGGCACCCGACTGGGCCAGCGCGTTTCGGTTGATCCGGTGATCAGCTGCGGGCACTGCTACCCGTGTTCCGTTGGAAAACCGAACGTTTGTACTTCGCTGGTGGTGCTGGGCGTCCACCGTGACGGCGGCTTCAGCGAATACGCCGTGGTGCCGGCGAAAAATGCCTGGCGCATTCCGGATGCGATCCCTGACCACCACGCGGTGATGGTTGAGCCATTCACCATTGCCGCCAACGTGACGGGGCAGGCGAAACCCACCGAACAGGATGTGGCGCTGATTTACGGCGCAGGCCCGATGGGGCTGGTCACCGTGCAGGCGCTGAAGGGCGTTTACAAGGTGAAGCAGGTCATCGTGGTGGATCGCATTGATGAGCGGCTGGAGATGGCGCAACGCAGCGGCGCAGACTGGGTTTTCAACAACGGCGAGCATTCTTTACAGGCCGCGCTGGATGAAAAAGGCATCAAGCCGACGTTAATCATCGATGCTGCCTGTCATCCGTCCATTTTACAGGAAGCGATTACGCTGGCGTCTCCGGCGGCGCGCATCGTGCTGATGGGCTTCTCCTGCGACCCGAGCCAGATTGTGCAGCAGGGGATCACCGGCAAAGAGCTGTCGATCTTCTCTTCGCGCCTGAATGCCAACAAATTCCCGGTGGTCATTGACTGGCTGGAAAAAGGGCTGATCGACCCTGAAAAACTGGTCACCCATACATTTGACTATCACCACGTTACAGACGCCATCGAACTGTTTGAAAAAGACCAGCGGCAGTGCTGCAAAGTCTTGCTCACGTTCGACCAATAATAATTCACGCGGTTAAGAGCCTGCGAAGACAGGCTCTCAGTGGTACGCATCTTACCTTGCAGAGATAGCCATTATGACTCAAGCACAACCTCAAAGAAGTACGTCAGATCTGGTGAAAGCCGCCGTATCTGGCTGGCTGGGCACCGCCCTGGAGTTTATGGATTTCCAGCTCTACTCCCTTGGCGCCGCGCTGGTGTTTCATGAAATTTTCTTCCCTGAGCAGTCCGCGGCCATGGCGCTGATCCTGGCGATGGGCACCTACGGCGCAGGCTACATCGCGCGTATTGTCGGGGCATTTATCTTCGGCAGAATGGGCGACAGAATTGGCCGTAAAAAAGTGCTGTTTATCACCATCACCATGATGGGGATCTGCACCACCTTAATCGGCGTCCTGCCAACCTACGCGCAGATCGGGATTTTCGCACCGGTGCTGCTGGTGACGCTGCGTATTATTCAGGGGCTGGGCGCGGGGGCTGAAATCTCCGGCGCAGGCACCATGCTGGCCGAATACGCCCCGAAGGGTAAACGCGGCATCATCTCCTCGCTGGTGGCCATGGGCACCAACTGCGGGACGCTGAGCGCCACGGCGATCTGGGCCGTGATGTTCTTTGCCCTCGATCGTGAAGAACTTATTGCCTGGGGCTGGCGCGTGCCGTTCCTCGCCAGCGTGGTGGTGATGATCTTCGCCATCTGGCTGCGTATGAACCTTAAAGAGAGCCCGGTGTTTGAGAAGGTAAACGATGCCGAAGCCGTTGCGCCGGTTGCTGCGCAGGATACCTCGGTCGGCGCGATGTTTAAGAGCAAATCGTTCTGGCTGGCGACGGGGCTGCGCTTTGGTCAGGCCGGTAACTCTGGGCTTATCCAGACCTTCCTTGCCGGGTACTTGGTACAGACGCTGTTATTTGATAAGGCGATCCCAACCGATGCGCTGATGATCAGCTCGATTCTTGGCTTCGTCTCCATCCCGCTGCTGGGCTGGCTGTCCGATAAAGTGGGGCGCCGTCTGCCATATATCATCCTTAACATTTCAGCCATTATTCTGGCTTACCCGATGCTGTCGATTATCGTCGATAAGAGTTACGCGCCGGGCGTGATTATGCTCTCTATCATCGTTATTCATAACTTTGCGGTGCTCGGGCTGTTTGCGCTGGAAAACATCACCATGGCGGAGATGTTTGGTTCGCGAAACCGCTTTACCCGCATGGCGATCTCCAAAGAGGCGGGCGGTCTGGTGGCGGTAGGCTTTGGTCCAGTGCTGGCGGGGATCTTCTGCAATATGACCGGGTCCTGGTGGCCGATTGTGGCGATGCTGGTGGCGTACTCGCTGATTGGGCTGGTCTCCGCTTTGCTGATGCCAGAAGTGCGCGACCGCGATTTGAGCCTGGTGGAAGATGCAGCTGAACCCCTGCGCCAGAGCGATACCGCAGCGAAGCAGCGGAAATATGGAGCCCTGTCATGAGTTTTATTAACGATAACTTTATGATTGGCAATGCGAGAGGTGTTGAACTTTATCGCAACGTCGCGAAAGCGCTGCCAATTATTGATTATCACTGTCACCTGGACGCGAAAGATATCTTCGAGAATAAAAATCTCGATAATATTGCCGAACTCTGGCTGGCTGGCGATCATTATAAATGGCGCGCCATGCGCGCCAACGGTATTGACGAAAAATACATTACGGGCGATGCCCCGGCGGAGGATAAATTTGCGGCATGGGCTGAAACGGTCGAAGCGAGCTATGGAAATCCGCTCTATCACTGGACTCATTTAGAACTTCACCACTATTTTAACTGTGACGAACCGCTGGGCAGGCATAACTGGCGTGAAATAATGGAGCGCTGTAATCTGCTATTGCAGCAGCCTGATTTTACGCCGAGGGAACTCATTAAACGCTCCAGGGTAGAAGTTATTTGCACGACAGATGCTCCGCTTGATGATTTACGCTACCATCAATTATTGCGTGATGACGCGACGTTCAACGTTAAGGTATTACCGACCTTTCGTCCGGACGATGTTTTTGCGCAAAACGCGGAACAGTTTGCCGACTTTATCGATCGATTAGGTGAGACGACAGGATCTAAAATCCAGACATTCAGCGATTTTGTTAAGGGAATGAGCCAGCGTATTGCCTGGTTCCACGAAATGGGGTGCCGAATTTCCGATCACGGACCCGTGGAGATCCATTTTCAGTCAGCAGATGAAAGACAGGTTGAATCCGTGTTTGCCCGAAAGCGCCGGGGTGAAAATCTGGACGCCCGTAATAATGCGATTCTTGACAGTGCCATTTTTATTATGCTGGCGCATAATTACAGGCAGCATAACTGGGCAATGCAGATACACTTCGGTGCGATTCGCAATAATAATTCCCGCATGTACCGTTCTTTGGGTAGTAATACTGGTTTTGACTCGCTGACCGATCAGTCGAATCTTGCGGCCAATCTCAACCAACTCCTGGATGCAATGACGCAGGCTGAAGCTTTGCCCAAAACCATTCTATATAACCTCAACGCCAGCTATAACGATATTGTCGCGTCGACTATCGCTAATTTTCAGACTGCGGAATTGGGCGTTAAATCGCCGATACAGTTTGGCTCCGGATGGTGGTTTAACGACACTCAACGCGGAATGGAAAACCAGCTACATAGCCTTGCGGATCAGGGGCTATTAATGAATTTTGTCGGTATGTTAACCGATTCCCGTAGTCTGGTTTCGTATACTCGCCACGATTATTTCCGACGTATTTTGTGCAATATCATTGGTGGCTGGGTGGAGCGTGGTGAAGTTCCGGATAATAACGCCATCCTAACGAAGATGGTTAAAAATATTTGCCATGATAATGCTGAAAACTATTTCAGATTCTAAATTCTACTCACTGAGTGGGGATGGAACATGTCTCGTACTGCAAAAAAAATTACTATTCCGGTTAGTATCGGCTACGGACTAACGGATATTATGGGCGGCGGTGCCTTTACCGTTATCGGCGCCTGGTTATTATTCTTCTATACGACATTTGTTGGGTTGTCACCGGTTGAAGCGGCGTCTATTGTTGCTATAGCGCGCATTGTCGATGCTATCGTTAGTTTGTTTATGGGAAGTTTCACTGACCATTTTTACAAAAACTATTTTGGTAAAAAATTTGGTCGCCGACGTTTCTTTTTGCTGATCGGTGCACCGTTGATGCTGGTCTATGCATTGCTGTGGCTTGATGGCATGACATACGGTTTTTATCTCGCCGTCTATCTAGCATTTGAAATTATTGCTGCAATGGTACTGATCCCGTGGGAAACGTTACCGTCAGAAATGACAAAAGACTTTAACCAGCGGACCAAACTCTCTACCTGTCGCATGTTTCTTTCAGCGTCCGGGACGTTTCTGGCGACATTTATTCCTGGATTACTGATCGGCTATTTCGGGGAAAACAGCGCCCATGCCTACCTCATAAACGGCGTTATTTTTGCTGTACTGTTTATGGTATGTGTATTCATCTCGTGGAAAGTGACCTGGGAACGCGAGTTGACGCCGGAAATGCTCTCCGGGCTGGAAAAAAACACACGCCCACAAACAGCAGGGGAGAAGCTGGCTGCCTTTGGACGACTTTTTAAGGAGTATGGTTCCACCTTGAAAATCCGGGCCTTCAGGAAACATCTCGCCATCTATCTGCTGTCGTTTACCGGCAAAGATGTCTACAACACGGTATTTGTATTTTTCTGCGTGTACTGTCTGAATGTCTCTTCCTCACTGGCAGGCACGCTGCTGTCGATGAGTATTGTGGGGCTGCCCGTCACGTTAATTGCGGGTATAGGGATCATCAGATATGGGCCATCAAAGCTATATGTATTTGCCTATTCACTGATGTTGCTCTGTTTGGGGGGCTTCTTTGCCGTGTACCAGATCCCTGCGCTGAATACCGTCGCGACGCTGGTCATTCTGGCCGGGGTGTATCAGGTGGGGCGCTGCGTCCTTGAGTTTACACCGTGGAATGTGTTCCCGTTCATTCCAGATATCGATGAAATGGTCAGCCGTCAGCGTCGTGAGGGACTGTTTGCCGCGGTAATGACATTCTCCCGAAAAACCACGGTCGCTATTGCCACCTTTATTGTGGGTCTCCTGTTACAAAGCGGCGGATTTGTAAAAGGGAGCCAGACGCAGCCAACCGAAGCCATCCATACCATCGCAATGCTGATGTTCATCGGCACTGCTGCCTTGCTTATCCTGGCCCTGTGGCAGGCTCTGACATTCAACCTGAACAAGCGTACGCACAAAATCTTTGTGGATGAGCTGGATCGCCTGAAAGCCAACGGCTCTCCCCAACGCGTATCCGCCGAAGCTCGCCGGGTCGTGGAAGATTTAACAGGCTATTCCTACGACAGGTTGTGGCGTGAGCCGACGGTCCGGTCCGGCGAGCAGACGGTACGCACCCCTGTATGATCTGGTTTATATCTTTTGCCAGATGTCACACAACTTTATTTTTATATCACACCACTTGGCCGAAAGTTAATGTAAATCAATGTTCATGGCAGCATAACCAGTATTGTGATCGGCAGGATAAAGTAATGACACTGCCATTCTAGTTGGTTTAGTCAACCGGCGCAGCCGCACTGTGACCAGAGCGGCTGCGGATCTCAGCGTTCATAATTAACGAGTCTCAATCATGGAAAACCGTTTATTACAGGCGAAGGCAACGCGTCCTCAGTACGATCGCGACAGCCTCAAGGCACGCATTGTTCATTTAGGGTTTGGCGCGTTTCACCGTGCGCACCAGGCGGTGTACACCGATATACTCGCCGCAGAACAGGGCAGCGACTGGGGTTACTGCGAAGTTAACCTGATTGGCGGCGAACAGCAGATCGCCGATCTGAAGGCACAGGATAACCTTTATACCGTAGCAGAGATGTCTGCCGATGCGTGGACGGCGCGCGTGGTCGGCGTCGTCAAAAATGCGCTGCATGCGCAGGTCGACGGCCTTGAAACCGTGCTGGCGGCGCTGTGCGATCCGCAGGTCGCCATTGTTTCCCTGACCATCACCGAGAAAGGGTACTGCCACTCCCCGGCAACCGGACAACTGATGTTCGATCATCCGTTAATCGTTGCCGACCTGCAAAACCCCCATCAGCCGAAATCTGCGCCAGGCGTAGTGGTTGAAGCGCTGGCGCGGCGTAAGGCGGCGGGGCTGCCAGCATTCAGCGTGATGTCATGCGATAACATGCCGGAAAACGGCCACGTGATGCACAATGTCACCTGCGCCTACGCGCGCGCTGTTGACGGCGAACTGGCCGACTGGATTGAAGCGAACGTCACCTTCCCGTCAACCATGGTGGACCGTATTGTGCCCGCCGTCACGGCTGAAACGCTGGATAAAATTGAACAGCTGACCGGCGTACGCGATCCGGCAGGTGTCGCCTGCGAGCCGTTCCGCCAGTGGGTGGTGGAAGATAATTTCGTCGCCGGACGTCCACAGTGGGAAAAGGCCGGTGCGGAACTGGTTTCTGATGTCATTCCGTTTGAAGAGATGAAGCTGCGTATGCTTAACGGCAGCCACTCGTTCCTGGCCTATCTCGGCTACCTGGCCGGTTATCAGCACATTAACGACTGCATGGAAGATGAACATTATCGCGCAGCCGCGCATGCGCTGATGCTGAAAGAGCAGGCGCCGACGCTGAAAGTGAAGGGGGGGGATTTAGCTCACTATGCCGACCAGCTGATCGCACGTTACAGCAATCCGGCCCTGCGTCACCGCACCTGGCAAATCGCCATGGACGGTAGCCAGAAATTGCCGCAGCGGATGCTCGATTCCGTGCGCTGGCACCTTGTCCACCAGAAACCCTTCCCGCTGCTGGCCCTCGGTGTTGCGGGCTGGATGCGTTATGTCGGCGGTGTGGATGAGCAGGGTAACGCGATTGAGGTGAGCGATCCGCAGCTGGCGGTGATTCAGGCGGCGGTAAACGGTAGCGCTGAAGGCGAAAGCCGCGTTAGCGCGCTGTTGGGCATTGAGGCTATTTTCGGTAACGAGCTGCCGAAGGACGCGGTGTTTGTGGCTGCGGTCATGCAGGCCTATCAAACGTTGCTGCAAAAAGGCGCGAAGGCCACGGTTGCTGAGTACGCCTCCCGGCTTTAACGCGATGACATGCCGCCGTCCGCGGCGGCATGTCGGGGCGCAGCTTAGTGCATCCCCAGGCGAATCAGCTCAATCGGTTCGAACTTACCTTCGCATCCCTCGACTTCAACCGTTTTACCACGACGCACCTGCTCGGCATTAAGGCCGTCGCTGTGGATCGCTTTAATCACGCCGAACTGGCCTGTGCCGCTAATCATGACGCGGCTGCCAGTGGTGATTGCATTTCGGTTACGGTCGTATGTCATCATGGTATTTTCTCCTCTCGTACTTATCCGTTACGGCGGTAATTCAACGGCTGCCGTTCACGGGGCACTATTAATACGCCTCTCTTTAACGAAATTATTTGCTTTTGATCAAGCTCACACTTTTTTCTTATTTCATGCAGGCGTTGACGGTTCAGGACACCACTTTACAAAGCGGACAGTTATTTTCCTTAATTGATAGTTTCCGGGTACAAGTGTTTAGGCTTTGTTTATATCCACAATGTCATTCTGGAGGCAGAAAATAACCCTTCATCGGAAAAGGAGTCAGGCTTATGTATAAGAAAATTTTGATGCCTGTTGACGTGTTTGAAATGGATTTGAGCGATAAAGCGGTACGCCACGCGGTCAACCTCGCGAAGACGGAAGGCGCGACGATCACCCTGGTCAACATTCTCCCGAACAGCAGCCGTTCGTTACTGCGGGGGTTCAATGCCGATATTAAGAAGTTCGAAGAGTATATGACCGCCGAGTCTGATAAGAAGATGAAGGCGCTGAAACGGCTCTTTGATATGTCCCCGGACAATATTGACTGTGAAGTTCGCTTCGGCAACGTACGCGATGAAATCATCAAGCTCAGCAAAGAGGGGAAATATGATGTCATTGTTATCGGATCAAAAAATCCGAGCATTACAACCCATCTGCTGGGTTCGAATGCTGAAACTATCCTGCGCTACGCCACTATTCCGGTATTAGTGGTCCGCTAATTACTTCGCCGCAACCGAAAGGGGGCGGCGAGGTTTTATTCTTCGCTGAACCACTCGCGGTTTTCCTGGCGAATTAACTGAACTGACTCACTAATTTCCTGAAGGTGAAGCGTCATCGCTTTATCTACGGCTTCCACATCGCGTTTTTCCAGCGCGCTGAAAATATCATGATGCTGGCGCAGCAACATCTCTGGCGGAGAAACATGGTCTAGGCTCATGTAGCGCACGCGGTCGATGGTAGCTTTGATGTTTTCGACGGTATCCCACGCGAGCTGACACTCGGCGATCTGCGCCAGTTTCTGGTGGAACTCGTCGTCAAGCTGGAAAAAGTCGTTTAACTGTTTGCGGTCGATGGCGATTCGTTGCTGATGCAGGTTTTGCTCCAGCAGGTAGCACTGGTTATCGTTGATGAGCGACGCGGCGCGACGCACCACGGCGCACTCGATGGCCTGGCGAACAAAACAGCCATTCCGTACCTGCGAAAGCGAAATTTTATTTACATAGCTGCCGCGCTGAGGGCGGATCTGAATAAGGCCGTTTTCTGCGAGCTTAATAAACGCCTCACGTACGGGCTGACGGGAAACGTCAAAACGTACCGAAACCTCTTTTTCTGAGAGTGGCGTTCCCGGTGGGATCAGGCAGCGAACAATATCACGGCGTAAGATGCGATATATTTGCTGATTAACAGGCTGGGTAGGATTAAGTTGCGATTCAGCGGCCATGGGTTGTGATTTCTCAGAGAGTTAACCTGAACATACTACCATTCTTTTCCCTGCCATCACATACCCGGCCCGCAGGCCGGGTGGGGTAAATTAACCGCGATGCACGCTGAGTCCGGCATAGGTCTGGCTGACGGGCATCATCTCAACCGTATTGATGTTGACATGCTTCGGCAGATTCGCGACCCACCAGACGGTTTCGGTGATATCTTCCGGCGTCAGCGCATTCGCGTTTTCATAGGTTTTATCCGCTTTCGCGTCGTCGCCTTTGAAACGCACGTTGGAGAATTCAGTTCCGCCTACCAGACCCGGTTCAACATCGGTCACGCGGATCGCGGTTCCGTGCAGGTCGGTGCGCAGGTTCAGGCTGAACTGGCGGACAAAGGCTTTGGTCGCGCCATAGACGTTGCCGCCCGCGTAAGGCCAGCTTCCGGCGGTGGAACCGATGTTAATGATATGGCCACGGTTACGTTCAACCATGCCCGGCAGCACGGCGCGGGTCATGTACACCAGCCCTTTGTTGTTGGTGTCGATCATGTTTTCCCAGTCTTCCACGCTGGCTTTGTGGGCAGGCTCCATGCCCAGTGCCAGGCCAGCGTTATTGACCAGCACGTCAATTTCACGCCATTCGGCAGGCAGGTTGGCAATCATCTCTTCGATGGCGGCGCGGTTGCGCACGTCCAGCTGTGCGGTCAGAATGCTGTCACCCAGCTCGTCTTTTAGCTCCTGCAAACGCTCCTGACGACGCCCTGTTGCAATCACTTTGTGTCCGTTGGCGACGAAGCGACGCGTGATGCTTTCACCAAAACCCGCTGTCGCCCCGGTAACTAAAATAATCATCTCACTGTTCCTCAACGCTTTTTGTGTTGTACTAACATAGCACGCTCTCCGGCACGTCGTTAAGGCAACATTTGTATGACGCCATTGCAGGCCGGCGCAGGCTGGCCTACTCTGGGGAGAAATACCGTGCTCAGGAGTAAACGATGTCGGTCAACAATCCTTTTTTTGAAATTAGCCTGTTGCCTTATCAGGCGCCACGTTTTGATGCGATTAACGACAGCCATTATCGTCCGGCATTTGATGAAGCAATGCGCCTGAAGCGTGCAGACATTGACGCGATTATCGCGCAGCGCGCCGCGCCGGACTTCGACAATACCGTGCTGGCGCTGGAAAAGAGCGGGGCCATGCTGTCGCGCGTGAGCAGCGTGTTCTTCGCCATGACGTCCGCACACACCAACGATGGTCTTCAGGCGCTGGACGAGCAGTTCTCCACCGAACTGGCCGGGCTGGCGAACGATATCTGGCTAAACGATACGCTTTTCGCCCGCGTGGAAGCCGTCTGGCAGGATCGCGAGGCGCTGGATGCCGAATCCCGACGACTGACGGAGGAGATGTATCAGCACTTTGTTCTTGCTGGCGCGCGTCTGAACGCCGATGAAAAAGCCGAGCTGAAAGCCCTGAATACCGAAGCCGCCACCCTGACCAGCCAGTTCAACCAGCGCCTGCTGGCGGCGAACAAGGCGGGAGGGCTGGTGGTGGACAATGTTCACCAGCTTGACGGGCTCAGTGCGGAGGAGGTGGCTGCCGCGGCTCACGCTGCCGCAGAAAAAGGGCTGACGGATCGCTGGCTGATCCCGCTTTTGAATACCACGCAACAGCCCGCGCTGGCGGCGCTGTCGTTGCGCAAGACCCGTAAAAAGTTGTTCAGCGCGGGCTGGGAACGCACTCAGAAAGGCGACGAAAACGATACGCGCGAGCTGATCCGTCGGCTTACCGCGTTACGGGCAAGACAGGCGCAGCTGCTCGGTTTTGACAACTATGCGAGCTGGAGCATTGCCGATCAGATGGCGAAAACGCCGGAAGCCGCGCTCGAATTCATGCGCGGGATAGTTCCTGCGGCACGCGGCAGGGCCGCGCTGGAGCAGGCGGATATTCAGAAGGTCATCGACGACGAGCAGGGTGGTTTTACGGTACAGGCCTGGGACTGGGCGTTTTATGCCGAACGCGTGCGCTCAGCGAAATACGCGCTGGATGAGTCGCAGATCAAACCCTATTTCGCGCTCAATACCGTGCTGGAAGATGGCGTATTCTGGACCGCCACGCAGCTGTTCGGTATCCGCTTTGTCGAGCGTTTTGATATTCCGGTTTACCACCCGGATGTTCGCGTGTGGGAGATTTTCGACCACACGGGTGAAGGCATGGCGCTGTTCTACGGCGACTTTTTCGCGCGTGATTCCAAAGCGGGCGGCGCGTGGATGGGGAATTTTGTTGAGCAGTCTTATGAGTTTGCCGCGCGTCCGGTGATTTATAACGTCTGCAACTATCAAAAACCGGCGAACGGGCAGACCGCGCTAATCTCCTGGGATGATGTGATTACCCTGTTCCACGAGTTTGGCCATACCCTGCATGGCCTGTTTGCCAGCCAGCGCTATGCCACGCTTTCAGGCACCAACACGCCACGTGATTTCGTTGAATTTCCTTCGCAAATCAATGAACACTGGGCCAGCCATCCCCAGGTGTTTGCGCACTTTGCTCGTCACTATCAAACAGGCGAACCGATGCCGGATGCGCTGCGGGAAAAAATGCTCAATGCGACCCAGTTTAATAAGGGTTATGACATGACGGAGCTATTGAGCGCCGCGCTGCTGGATATGAACTGGCACGGCATTCAGGAGCCCGTTGAAGACGTGGAAGCCTTTGAAGCCGCCGCGTTGAAAAAAGAGGGGTTGGATCTTCCAGCCGTACCGCCGCGCTATCGCAGCAGCTATTTCGCCCACATCTTCGGCGGCGGCTACGCGGCGGGCTATTACGCCTATCTCTGGACGCAGATGCTGGCGGACGATGGCTACCAGTGGTTTGTCGAGCAGGGCGGTTTGACGCGCGTGAACGGACAGAAATTCCGCGAGGCGATTTTGTCCCGCGGCAACAGCACTGATTTAGCTGAACTTTACCGGAACTGGCGCGGGCACGATCCGAAGATCGAACCGATGCTGGAGAATCGCGGATTGAGTGCGTAAGGCTTTTTTAGTGTGGGAACAGAACCGGGCGCGAGGCCCGGTTTTTTCTTTCCCAAAATGAATCCTTAATTCTGCGAAATTTGCAGGAGAATAGGGGTCAGCTTCACGTACCTACACCTTTACTTTTACCCAGTCAGGATCCCCGCGACTTTAGAACATCTGGCGCTTTAACCCGGCTTTATCCGTTGGCCGGACTAAATATACTGCTTCAGCGTCCACGTTTATAAGTCAGCCATCCCTCACAGGATGGCTGTATATTGTTTAATTTAATGAAATACGAACCACACTATCCGGGCCTTTCGTCGTGTTGTCGTCATTGAAGTCCTGCTTCACGGTTACGTATAACGTTTTACCGTCCGGTGTTACCAGAAGACTGTTGGGATGGCTGGTGAACGTCCAGCTGTTTTTCACTGCATAGCTCCCGGCGTCAAGCTGCAACACCTTCCTGGATTCGCGCTGAGTGATGAAAATTTCGTTGCGCTCAGCGTTAAACTTAATTCCCAGCGCATCGCCTTTAAGACGCTTGATAACTTTCCCGCTGCGCTCATCAAATACCAGTGTGGTTTTGGCTTTTGAATCATCAGTCACGAACAGGCGCCCGGTGGCCGGATCTTCTGCCATATTCAGGAACAAATACGCTTTTTTATCTCCCGGCGTCCAGCGCTGTTCGATTTTATACGTCTCCGGGTTAATCACCAGAATTTCACCGCCGCCATTGGCGGCATAAAGGCGGTCTGTCAGCGGCGAATAAATAATCCCCGTCACCCATTTCCCGGCATTTTCGATTCGGGCTTTTAGCGTCATGGTGTTGGCATCAACCACGGAGATAAACCCAGGGTCGGCAACGCCGCCGATAAACAGTTGTCCCTTGTGGAAGAGGATTTCACGCGCACCAACCGGGTCGCCATCCTTGTCTTTGCCTTCAAACATCAGGCGCTGTAGCACCTTGCCGCTTTGCACGTCCACTTTCGATACCCCGCCATCAAGGGTGTTGGTGGTGTAGTAGACCTTGCCATTATCGTCCGCTGCCATGCCGAAGTTTTTCAGGTCGGTGTGGGTTTCACCTTGCGTGGCAAGCGTTGTGGGATCCAGTTTAAAGAGCACCCCGCCATTGACGTTTTTGAAACTCTGTGCGCTCGCAACGTACAACGCGTTTGCCGTTGGGGAGTAAACCATCTCATACAGACCGTCAGCGAGTTCGCGCTGCTTGAGCTCAGCCGAATCCGGGAGGGCTGCTGACGCCGTTGCGCTCAGGGTTAACGCCGCGGTAAGAATGCTTAAGCCCCATGTCTTTCTTTTTAGCCAATGGAATGTGTTCATTTTTTGTTCCTGTCATGCGCGAGCCGCGCTGATTTTGATAAATATACATTTATTTACATTTAACTTACAAAATTACCTGTGCATAATAAAGCAAATAATTATCATTTCCATTCTTATTTGTATGAATGATTTGCACATAACGACAACAACAGACAGGTAACATGATGATTTTTAAAGGCAGGGCTAATCGCGCGAAAGCGCCCGCAGGATTAATTCCTGCTTCCTTCTCACTTTCACTGCTTGCGCTGGCAATGTCCGCCGTCATGCACCCGGCACAGGCGGATGAAAATACGCAAGAACAAGAGATGGTTGTCTACGGTGACGGGAACGGGAGCGCCGACTCGCAGCAGGATTATGCGGTAAAAACCACGCGTTCAGGCACCAAAATGCTGCTGACCCCGCGCGATATCCCCCAGTCAGTCAGCGTCGTGACGCGCCAGCGTATGCAGGATCAAGACCTGCAAACCATTGACCAGGTACTTACCAATGCCACCGGCGTTTCGTCGCAGCAGGTTGATAGCGAGCGTTCCAGCTACTTTTCCCGCGGCTTTGAAATCACCAATTTCGCCTACGATGAGATCCCCACATCAATGGGCGACGCGTGGAACTTTGGCGATGCGCAGGAAGATACTGCCATTTATGATCGTATAGAGATTGTGCGTGGCGCAAACGGCCTGATGACCGGCGCTGGCGATCCGGGAGCAACGGTGAACATGGTGCGTAAACGTGCCGACAGTAAAACCTTCAGGGGCAACGTCAGCGCAAGTTACGGAAGCTGGAACAAACAGCGTTATGTGGGCGACATCTCCGCGCCCCTCAATTCCGACGGCAGCCTGCGTGGGCGCGTCGTGGCAGGTTATCAGGATCAGGACAGCTGGCTTGACAGATATGGCAAGCGCAAGAAATTTCTCTATGGCGTCATTGAAGGCGATGTAACGGAACACACGACGGCCTCGCTGGGCTGGGACTATCAGCAAACAAACACAGCCAACCCGACCTGGGGCGGATTACCCAGCCTGTACAATAACGGCAGTCGTACCCATTACGATCGCAACGTCAATACCTCGGCAGACTGGACGGGATACTCCGTTGAGTCGCGTAAAGTTTTTGCTAACCTCACCCACAACTGGGATAACGGCTGGTCGGTGCGTTTCAATGGAACCCACGGCGAGCAAACGTTCAATGATACCCTGCTTTATGTGATGGGTAATCCGGACGCCACCACCGGAGAAGGCGCATCAGGCTGGGGTAGTAAGGATCGCGGCAAGCGCACTCTGGACGCCCTTGATGCCTACGCCAGCGGGCCTTTTGAACTTCTCGGGCGTCAACATCAGCTGATGGCCGGAGCCAACTATAGCCGACAGCACAATGCTACCTTCAGCAAAGACGGGCCAATGGACAGTGCTCAGATTGGCATCTTCAACAACAGCTGGGACGGCAGCGTGGCCGAGCCGGAGTGGGGCGACTGGTATCAAAATGCGGATGATATCGTGCGGCAAAAATCGGCGTATACGGCGGCACGCCTGTCGCTGGCGGATCCGTTGTCGCTAATCGTTGGCGCACGTTATACCCAGTACAGCTCAGATGGCAGCAGCGGCGATATGCGTAAATACAACACCACCCCTTACGGCGGGCTGGTGTATGACATCAACGACAGCCTTTCCGCTTACGCCAGCTATACCTCAATTTTTGCCCCGCAAACCAAACGCACGAAAGAGGGTGCATGGCTCTCTCCCGTCACCGGTAAAAATTATGAAACCGGCCTGAAGGCAGACTGGATGGACGGTCGACTGACCACCAACGTTGCCGTATTCCGCATAGAACAGGAGAACGCGGGGGAGGAAATCAGCGGGGTATTCGTTAATGGATCCAGCGAACAAGCTTATCGCGCAACCAAAGGCGCAGTGAGCAAAGGGGCGGAATTTGAGGTGAACGGTGCCGTTACCGACAATCTACAGCTTACCTTCAGCGCGACCCGCTATGTTGCCCGTGATTCAGATGGCCGCTTCAACAGCTTTGCGCCGCAGACGCAGCTTAAGGTGTTCAGCCGTTACCGCGTCCCGGCGCTTCCGGATCTGACAGTAGGCGGCGGCGTAAACTGGCAGAATCAGGTGTACAAAGATGTCACCGGTCCGGACGGCGAGAAGCAGCGCCTCTATCAGGGCAGCTATCCGCTCGTCGACTTGTTCGCGCAGTATCAGCTGACGAAACAGCTGGCGGTGCAGGCAAACGTTCGTAACCTGTTCGACCGCGAATACTACTCCTACCTCGATGACTCTGCCGTCTATGGCGAACCGCGTAGCGTCTCGGTAAGCATGAGTTACACATTCTGATCTAATCAGCTTATCGCTACCCTGGCCATCACCTGTTCCGAAATGCGCTTCGGCCCCACCAGCGGCAACGACACGGCGATGGCCGCCATGCCATTGCCATCCTGGTAACGAATAATGTGCCGGTTTGAACGGGTGACGAGCCTGGTGCCGGAAACATTGGATCAGTTAAAGAAGACGTATGTTGGATATGCAGTAAAACAGCCAGACGCAAAAGCGTAAATATTCAATGAACAGGACGCCCTCAGACTCGAGGGTAATCCTGAGCAATACACAACTCCTCAAGTTATTTAATCACTATGTATCTATCTATCTATATAGCGAGTTGGGCTACAACTGTGCAAAAGACCTTGATGACAATGAGTTCAAGATTCTTCTACGCAAAGCCACGAGGAGTTTACGCAGCATGTTTCATGAACAATTGCCCACATTTGGATGACAACATCTGACTAAGTTGACCATGCACCACCCAGACCGATTTCCTTTAATTCAACCTTGCATCAACGGCGCGCTTGAGGAGGTTGTCATTGCGGTGATTTTTCTGGAAAATTCGATATATAAAAGAATACATAACGAGAGGGTGTTTATGGCCAGGAAACGAATGCAGGTTGTGCTGGTGGCGGTTGCGCTGCTGCAAATGCCATCCATGGCGCTGGCAAAGGATATCAGGGTGACTTATGCCGGTTCCATGGGCAAAGTAATGGACCAGGGGTTAGGTCCGGCTTTTTCCAGAGCAAATAACGACGGCTATCAGGGGCAGGGCCAGGGTGCATACGGGATGGCACGCCTGCTTGCAAGCCACAAAATTGAGGCCGATGTGTTTGTCTCCATCACCCCGGGGCCGATGCAAATTCTCAAAGACGCCGGGCTGATAGATGAGGCGGTCCCTGTCGCCAGTACCAGCATGGTGGTCGCTTACAGTCCTGAGGGTAAATATGCAGCGCAGTTTGAACAGGCCAACAGAAAGAAAGACGGCTCGTGGCTGACTCTGCTGACGCAGAAAGATGTCTTATTTGGCCGCACCGATCCTTATGTCGACCCAAAAGGCCAGAATATTGTGTTTAGCCTGATGCTGGCGGAAAAGTATTACAACATGCCGGGCATCACCGATAAAATTTTAGGCTCGCTGCAAAACCCACAGCAGACTCATCAGGAAGGAGGGCTGCTGGCGCGTCTGGAAAGCGGTCAGGTGGATGCAGCAGCGGGATACGAGAGTGAAGTTCGCTCAGCGCATTTGCCGTATGTCGCGCTGCCGGATGAAATAAACCTCAGCAACCCGGCGATGACGAAACAGTGGTATGACACCGTCAGTTTTACCATTAAAGACAGCAAAGGCCAGGATCAAATTCTGCACACTCAACCAATGGTGTTCTATGCGGCGGTGCTGAAAAACGCGCCGAATGGTGTAGAACAGGGACAAAAGTTCGTATCGTTCATGCAAAGCGCCGAGGGGCAGAAATTGTTCAAAGCGTTTGGCTACGCCGAACCTAAAGGAGACAGCTTATACGCCCGCTAAGAAAACCGGGCTGGGTGGCGGGGTGGTTATCTCTGCCCGCTATCCTGCTGTTAAGTATCCCCTTTATCACGCTGATTAGCGTCACGCCCTGGCATCATCTGAAGCTGGCCTGGCGCGACGACAGCGCCATTGCCGTCTCAATGGGACTGGGTGTGCTGGCGCTCGGAATTATCATTCTTATCGGCATGCCGGTGGCATGGTGGCTGTCACAAGCCACGGGTCGAAAACGATTGATCGGTGAACTGCTGGTGATGATCCCTCTGCTGACGCCACCGCTGGCAATGGGGATTTTGCTGGTTTCGGCTTTCGGGCCTTATGGCGTGATTGGCCGCTGGCTTTCACTGTTGGGAGCTACGCTGGTAAATAATCCGGCGGCGTTTGTGCTGGCTCAGGTTTACGGCGCTTTGCCTTATTTTATCGTGGTGTCGCGTTCGGCGTTTGCCACTGTTCCCAAAAATATTCTTGAAGCGGGACAAACGTTGGGAGCTTCTCCCTGGAACCGCTTTCGTTTTCTTACATTACCCCTGGCATTGCCTGGGCTGGCTTCTGCCGTAACACTCGCCTGGGTTCGCGCGGTAGGCGAGTTCGGGATCGTGATGATCTTTGCTTATTTCCCGCAGGGTATACCGGTAAAGCTGTATACCAATCTGCAAAATGACGGGGTGGACACAGTATATACTTTGCTATGGATGCTGCTGGTAGTGACGCTTCCCCTGCCAATGGTCTGCTTTGCTCTTGGCAAACGAATGGCCAGGAAATGAACACCCCTTAGATCGTCCGTTCCTCGTTCATAGCGGATGAGCTTGCTCACGTTTCCATTTCAGCGGGCTACCTCGAATAACCCCAAACCGGATTCTTCACAAAAGGCCACACACAGAAACCTCCAGTCAGTCAGACTGAAAGTGCAGGGTAGGAAGAAAATGTGGCGCGCGCTGGATATGTCTTACAATCGGATCGGTGGGATTATGCTGGGGGAACCATGGAGGCGTAAATCGGTACATCGCGATAGCGGAAGAAATTACGCAAAGTTAACGTTGTATGCTCTTTGTCTCCCGAAGCCAGGACCGGGCTTTGCGCCCGGTTACTCTTGTATTAACCACATGTCCGACTCTTCGAACATCTCCTCAAGCATGCGGTTGAGCTTTTCACGGTCGCTTTTGCTGGCGTCGCTGTTCAGGCCGTTCGCTTGCATTGGCTTAACCGTCACGCTGGCATCAGGAAAAATCCGGTGCACGCGTTTTGTCAGTTCGGCCAGAATGATTTCCCTGGCTCCCTCCAGCCCCTGTACGTTTCGCTTGTCATAAACCAGTTCCACAAACATGATTGTTTACCTCATGGATATTACGCATGTGATTCAGCCTGAACGTAAAATACTACTGTATATGGGTACAGTCAAACGGCGTTCAGACTAAAGCATTGTCCAGAGCAATGCAGACAGCGTTGCCAGCCCGCCCAGAACAACCAAAAACACCGTCACGCCGCGAAGCTCTGCCAGCGAGGGGCGGGTGTATATGAGGTACGCCGGGATAAGGAACAGGATCACCGCGATCAGTGGTCCGCAGAACATTTCAATCAGGCTGAGCACATCCGGATTGGCATAAACAATGCCATAGGTCAGCAGGAACAGCGCCAGAGAGGCCAGCCGCTTGCTGGCGTTGGCCTTTTTGCCGGATACGCTGGCAGCCAGCTGACCAAACGTTTGTGCGACCGACAGACCTACGCCGAGGAAGGATTTCGTCATACCGATGATAGCGATGAGCGGGGCAATGTGGTAAATCAGGCTGAAATCACCGTTTCCCTTCATCACCGACAGCACATTCAGGTTTTCCGCCTTCGCTCGCACAAAGTTGTCATGGGGGATCCCCAGCACGCAGCTCAGCACGAAAAAGAGGATACTGGCGAAGATAGCTAAGTAGGCGATACGGATCACGAACAGTGCCTTTTTCTCACCCTCCGCTTTCCTCTCCCGGTAGTAAGAGCTCAGCGGGGAGACCATAGGCGCACAGCAAAACGAGAAGGTAATAAGCGGCAGCGTCAGCCAGATATTTTTCAGCGTTACCGGCAGCGGCGTGGCGTTCATTTCAGCGGCCGTATCGGTCAGGTTAGACAGATGCCATCCCGGGATAAGTGATACGGCGATCAGCAGTACAGATGCCGCGAACGGCAGCGCCAGTGCGCTCATAATGGCCACGACTCTGTCCCGGCCCTTGCTAAGCACCACATACAGCGCAGCAACCACGATAAACGACAATGGCCCACGGCTGATGGCGGTAATATGCAGATGCTCCACCAGTAAATTACTCAGCGCATTAATCAGCGCCACCCCGTAAACCAGGGTTACCGGGAAGAAGGTCACACAATAGAACAGGGTGATCAGCTTTTCACCCCTTCCGCTGAAGAAGGAGCCGAAGATCGGCAACGTGCCGTTTTCAGTCTTCTCTTCACGCATATATACACGACAAAGGAGTAAATGGGGGATCAGGGATAACGGCAGCCCCAGCAGGAGCATAACCAGAAAAATAACCGGACCACGGGTGCCGATTTCCACGGGAAGGAACAGTGTTCCCGCTCCGACGGCTGTACCATAAAGGCCCAGCGTCCAGATATTATCCTGCCAGTGCCAGTTAGAGCGTGTTGTAATATTAGCTGAGAGAGTTGTGGCTTTATTCATCATATTTTACCGCGTTGTTAGAGGGGCGACGACTTATTTAGTTTTTATCTGTCTGTAGTCGTCGCTGCGCCATTACGTCACGGGTGGGAGGGGTTTGATGTTGCATACCGAAAACCTTATGTGTATGCCTGCAATAACTATCGTTATTCTTTGACGATGCTTTAACAGGCGGTTAATTAAGAAAGGGATTTGTTAAATTAACGAACAAATAACGACTGACTTTCCCTGCCTGCACGTCTGTTAATTAAAGAATAAACACCCTGTTTTATTAAGTACCATAAGGCGCCATCATATTGAAGGGGGGCTTATTTAATTATTTTATTGGGCGTGAAATTATCCCGTTATGCCTGAAATTAAAAAACAGAATGTAGACAATCGCGTAACCCGCTCGTAGCTTTCGAACCGTCTTGTAACATAACGCTCTCTTTATGGTGGCGAAGGGGTTAAGGACGTCGTATGCCTGCTATTAAACGCCCCATAAGAAAATCCTCTTCTATACTCAGTTACGTTTAGTGAAATATGCCGCCGCTCCACACGTCGCGTTCCCTTAATAGCGGCTGGCAGCAGGGGTATATATTCACGAAAACGCCTTAATAATGGTCAATTTTGCATTTTAGAGGGGGTTTCCTGGTATGTTGCATTCTCAATCCTCGCGGGTCGGTAGCATTTTGCTGCTGCTGACCGCGATAATAGCCTTTGCGGTGGCGCTATACGCCTGGTGGACGCCGCTTACCGGCGTCACTGGCACCATTGGCGCACTGGGCGTGGTCATTGCCAGCGTAGTGCTGGCGATCCTGACCTTTATGTTACGTGCGGCATCGCGTCGCGGGGCGCGCGTTTTTCTGATTATTGTCACCCTGGTGGTGTTGGCGGGTATTGCTTTCGCCGCCGCGCTGCTACACCAGTACATCATAACGGCAGCCATGGTGGTCGGCCTGATTGGTCTGATTATGCTGAGCAGCCATTCCGCTCGTTACAACCATCCCGTCAGAAGCTGAGGAGCCGCCCGTGCACAACGATAAGCATTATCCCTTCATAAAAGTCAGCATGACGGCGCTGGCGCTGCTGGTCGCTCCGCTCGCGCTACAGGCGCAGGATAAGGCCGCTGAAGCCTCTCAGGGGACACAGGAATCACTGAACATTGATGCGGCCGATCAGCAGGCGCCCGGAACCACAAAAACCACCGACGATGCCTCAACCGGCAACGGTGATGGAAAGAGAGTCGCCTCGGCCAGCCAGCCAGCGACGCCGCTGGTGCCCGGCACCGCCACCTGGGACAGCTTCCACGGCCAGCTTAACGCGCAGAAATACAGTCCCCTGACCCAAATTACGGCGGATAACGTCGGGAAATTAACGAAAGTCTGGGAGTTCCATACCGGCGACGTCTCGGACGGTAAAGGCGATACGCCAGCTACCGTCTGGTCCGCAACGCCCATTTTCGCCAACGATACGCTCTACATCGGCACGCCATTCGATCGCCTGATTGCGCTGGATCCGGGGACGGGTAAAGAGAAGTGGCACTATGACACCAAATCGTCGCGCAAGGCGCTGACCCAGCCGGTGCTGAAAAATCGCGGCGTTTCCTACTGGCAGGCCAAAAATCCGCTGACAGGTGAGGCATGCCAGAAGATGGTCTATATGGGCACCGTTGACGGCAAGCTCTTTGCGCTGGACGCCGATTCAGGCAAACCGTGCAGCGGCTTTGCGAACAACGGCGTGCTGGATCTGAACCAGTGGAACACCGTTAACGCGAAGTATCCGCTCTCTGTCCTGCAACCGCCAACCGTTGTCGGCAACCATCTGCTGGTGGGCTGGGCCGGGAAGGACTGGGCCTATGCCGAAGCCCCTCCGGGCACCGTATTTTCAGTCAACGCCCAGACCGGTAAGCTTGAGTGGACCTTTGAGGCGATCCCGGCAGAGATCCGCAAGCGTACCGGTACCGCCAACGTCTGGACGCACATGTCCGCCGACGAGGCTAACGGGCTGGTCTATCTCCCGGTCTCATCGCCGTCTCCCAACTATTGGGGCGGCAACCGCGTGGACGCTATTCCGCTTGGCACCTCGACCACCGCCCTGGACATCAACACCGGTAAAGTGGTCTGGTCCCGTCAGTGGGTACACCACGACGTCTGGGATTACGATATCAACTCCGCCCCGACGCTGATGGACATCACCGTAGACGGCAAGCAGATCCCGGCGCTGGTGCAGGCCACCAAGCAGGGTTTCCTGTTTGTGGTTAACCGCCTGACGGGGGAGGACGTATGGCCAATCGAAGAACGTCCGGTTCCGCAGGGTGATGGGTCGGTTCAGGGTGAAGTTCTCTCGCCCACGCAGCCATTCCCGACCAAACCCGCGCCGCTGCTCGACCAGTCGAAAAAACCGGAAATCTGGAAGCTGGCGGATATCGTCGGTGGCGGCCAGTGCTCCCGCCTGTGGGATAACCTGACCTATGAGGGAATGTATACCCCGCCAACCACCAAAGGCGAAGGCACGCTCACCTATCCCGATAGCGCCGGCGGCGTCCAGTGGGGTGGGGTGGCGTTCGATCCGCAAAAACAGATCGCCATCGTCAACACCTCGCATATCGTCCAGTACGTGAAGCTGTACAGCCGTGAGGATTACGATAACGCAGACAAAGACTCCGGCAACGAAAGCGGCTTTGCCCCACAGGAAGGCGCCCCGTACGGTATGCGTCTGCTGGTGGCGAGCAACTGGCTTGGCATGCCGTGCTGGCAACCGCCGTTTGGTGAAATCGTGGCGCTGGACATGCACACGGGCGATGTGAAATGGCGTCGTCCGGTTGGCGCCTCCCAGCAGTATGGCTTTTTCATGCCGGAAAGCTGGGGTTCGCCTACCATTGGTGGTCCGGCAGTGACGGCGGGCGGCGTGATCTTCATCGGTGCTTCAATGGATGCCAAAGTGCGTGCCTACTCGGTAGAGAGCGGTGAAGAGCTGTGGTCCGATCAGGCCGAAGCTCCGGCGGTAGCGAACCCGTCCGTCTATGAATATAAAGGTCGCCAGTATGTGGCCTTCGTGGCTGGCGGGAATACGATCCTGAAGGATCAGGTGGGCGATCAGGTGGTGGTCTACGCCTTGCCGGAATAATTCATCAGGAAGGGGAAATAAGCGTGGGGCCTGCGGGCCCCACTTTATTTTGCAGTAGTCGTTTTACCGACGCGTTATTTATCGGCTGATGCGCCAGCACGTGTTGACATCTGCTCGGCGGACTTCAGATGCTGCTCAACGACCGGAGTGTGCTCGTTGGCCAGAGCCTTCACATCCGGATCGTCGATTTTACTGGCGTCGCTTTTAAGCTTCGACAGCACCTTCTCGTGGTCCTTCACGCCAGCATATTCCATATACATTTTGTCAAAAGCGTCACCGCGCTGGTTTTCCAGCCTTGAGTTCAGGGCTTTATGCGCGGCGTCTGGTTCGGTCGGCAGCTCCACGCCCTTTTTCTGGGCAACGGTCTTGACTTTGGTCAGCGCGGCGCCGTGATCGTCGACCATTTTCTGGGCGAATGTTTTCACTTCACTGGTTTGGGCCTTGTCCAGGGCGAGCCTGGCGGCGGCAACTTCGTTGATATTGGCCTGCGCCATGTCCTTCAATGCTTTCTCGTCGCCGGAGCTGAGTCTGGCGTCCGGTTGAGCCTGGCCCGCAGTTTGAGTTTGCGCGGCGCTGATTGTCTGGGCTTGTACGCCAACGGTGCTGAACATTGCTGCAACTGCTGATACGGCTAGCAGCCTTTTCAGGGTTTTACTCGTGTGCATATTGTTCTCCTGATGGTCATGGTACAGGTAAGTTTCAATTGCTTCAGGCGCAACCGGCAGATAAATGACGACTGCACAGGTCAGTATAGTAGATGAACCTGCTGCACCCGCTGTTCAGGTCAGTGATGGCTGGTCGTGATGCTCAATCCTTCTACAATATTGATACGGATCATTTACATATTTGCTGCTAATGTTAAATATATAGATTCATCAACAGGAGGAATGATATGAAAAAAGCACTATTAGGGAGTGTATTGGCTTTAACAGTAGCAAGCTTCGGCGCATCTGCGGCAGATATGATTTCCAAGGATGAAGCGCACCACTTCAAGCTTGAATACCTTGGTAATGTATCTGTAGGGGCTTCAGGTGGACAAATTTCTTCACCTTCAGATCTTCATCAAAAACTCTCAAAACTGGCAGACGAGAAGGGCGGGAAATACTACGTCATCATCGCTGCCCGCGAGCATGGCCCAAACTTCCAGGCCGTCGCAGAAGTCTTTAAATAATTTTCTCGAATAACACAAAAACCCGCTTATGGCGGGTTTTTGCTTACAGGCAGCCAAAAAAATGCCCCTGATGCGGGGCGAGTGTGAGTCAAACCTTTTCTTATGTTTATCTGTTTTGTGCTCTAAGGCTTTGGGACAATAACACCCTGTTCAAATAATGCAATTAAATGCGACGGCAGCATACGTTACACAGATAGTCTACTCTTTACATACAGTTATGGTGAAAGGCAGTTAATCGTTAGCTGTCGCCTGCTGGAGAATGGAAACAGTAAACGGTTGCAAGAGGTAAACATGAACGTTGACGCACTGACGCAAAAGGCAGAAGAAGAAATTTCAGCGCTTATAACCAAAAAAATTTCAGAGTTACGTAAAAAAACAGGGCAGGAAGTGTCTGAAATTGAGTTTATCGCTCGTGAAGCCATGACAGGCCTCGAGGGATATGAGGTAAAAATCAAACTTATTTAATCAAAATTATTACCTGTTTCGGGACACTGGATAAAGCAGAGCGGCAAACGTCAGCCAGGACTATCCTGCGCGTGGCAGGATTGAAGCCCAAAAAGCCCGGTGACGCTGCGCTTACCGGGCCTACAATTAACGCAATCCACAGGCCGGGCAGGGCGTAGCCGCCACCCGGCTTACCAGGCTTACACTATCGCGTTCGGGCACGCTTCGCCCTTTTCGAGTTGACGCAAATTCCCCAGCGTGGTTTCCGAAATGCTGATCAGCGCTTCGGCGGTCAGGAACGCCTGGTGCCCTGTGAACAACACGTTGTGACAGGCAGACAGGCGACGGAACACGTCGTCCTGGATCACGTCATTAGATTTATCCTCAAAGAACAGATCGCGTTCGTTCTCGTACACATCCATACCCAACGCGCCGATTTTTTGCGTTTTCAACGCTTCGATAGCCGCCTGAGAGTCGATCAGCCCGCCGCGGCTGGTATTGATGATCATCACGCCGTCTTTCATCTGGTCGAACGCCGACTGATTAAGCAGATGATAGTTCTCCGGGGTCAGCGGACAGTGCAGGGAGATAACGTCAGACTGCGAGAAGAGCGTTTTCAGATCGACATACTCCACGCCCAGCTCCAGCGCAGCGGCGCTTGGGTACGGATCAAACGCCAGCAGGCGCATGCCAAATCCTTTCAGGATGCGAAGGGCGGCCACGCCAATTTTGCCGGTACCGATCACGCCTGCGGTTTTACCGTACATGGTAAAGCCGGTCAGCCCTTCCAGAGAGAAGTTAGCATCACGGGTTCGCTGATAGGCACGGTGAATACGACGGTTGAGCGACATCATCATCCCGACCGCATGTTCTGCCACGGCTTCCGGAGAATAGGCCGGGACGCGAACGACCTTCAGACCCAGCTCTTTGGCGGCATCGAGATCGACGTTGTTAAAGCCCGCGCAGCGCAGGGCAATGTATTTCACGCCCTGTTTTTTTAACTCTTCCAGCACCGGTCGGCTACCGTCGTCGTTAACGAAGATACACACGCCTTCGCAGCCGTGGGCGGTTTTAGCCGTCTTTTCAGTTAGCAGAAAGTCGAAAAATTCAAGATCGAAACCGTACGTCTCGTTAACATGTTGCAGATACTTTTTGTCGTACTGCTTTGTGCTATATACCGCGAGTTTCATAAGACTTTCTCCAGTGATTTTGGAACCACGTTAGCATGTTTAAAATTATCTTACAATTTTTCAAAATTCATTGAAATCAATAAGTTCTATGAATTATTGTAGAGCATCTACTCTTAAAAATGGCATTACCTTCAACTGACTGGCTAAACATGCGACAATGAGCGGCAAGAACGGCTTATTTTTTTCGCAAAATCAGGATATTAACTGCCCATGAAGGGTAAATACAAAGCCGCAATCGCGCTATTACTGCTGCTATTTCTTGTGCCGCTGACGCTGCTGATGACGCTCGCCCAGTGGGTACCCACGCTCGCCGGGATCTGGCTCCCCGTTGGAACGCGCATCGCGTTTGAAAAAAGCCCACGGCTCACGCGTCACGCCCTGATCATCCCCGATCTCCGCTATCTGGTAGAAGAGTGTGAAATTGCCCGCGTGGAAAACGTGACTCTGTCACACCCCAGCCGCTGGGATCTGGATATTGGCGCACTTGAACTTAACTCTGTCTGCCTGAGCAAATTACCGCAATCGGCGCCATCTACGGTGGCGCCGAAAACGCTGGCGCAGTGGCAGGCCATCCTGCCCAACACCTGGCTGACCATCCATCGCTTTACCCTTTCTCCCTGGCAGCAGTGGGAGGGTGAGTTGCATGCCTCACTGACGCCAGCCCGCCAGGACATCACCTATAACGGCGAGCAGGTGAGCATTAAGGGGCAGTTACGCGGCCAGACCCTTTCCATCAGCCAGTTCGATGTGCAACTGCCGGATCAGCCGCAGCCCGTGAAGCTGGTCGGTGAATTTACCCTGCCGCTGGTGCCGGACGGCGTGCCGGTGAAAGGGCATACGGTCGCGACCTTTAACGTGCCACAGTTATCCTCGCTGGTCGATGCCGAACTGGACTGGGAGGACAATCAGGGCCAGCTGGTGGTCATGGCGCGGGACAACCCCGATCCGCTGCTCGATTTACCGTGGCAGATCACCGCTCAGCAGTTGACCATCAGCGACGGACGCTGGAACTGGTTAGCCTCCGGCGTGCCAATGAGCGGACGCGTCGGGCTGAAAGTGGATAACTGGCAGCAGGGGCTGGAGAAAGCCACCTTCACGGGGCGGCTCAACGTGCTGACCCAGGGGGATGCGGGTAAGGGCAACGCGGTGCTGAATATCGGTCCCGGCTCGCTCAGTATGGATAACAGCGCTATGCCGCTGCACCTGAGCGGGGAAGCCAAGCAAAACGATCTGATCCTGTATGCCAGGCTCCCGGCGATGCTGACCGGCAGCCTTTACGATCCGCAGCTTACGTTTGAACCCGGCGCTTTATTGCGCTCGCGCGGGCGCATCATCGACTCGCTGGATATCGATGAGATCCGCTGGCCGCTGGCGGGCGTGAAGCTCACGCAGAAGGGCGTGGACGGCCGCCTGCAAGCCATTCTGCGGGCGCATGAAAACGAGATGGGCGATTTTGAGCTGCATCTGGACGGCCAGGCTAACGACTTTTTACCGGACAACGGTTTGTGGCAGTGGCGCTACTGGGGTAAAGGGAATTTCACGCCAATGAACGCGCGCTGGGATGTCCGGGGAACCGGGGAGTGGCGCGACAACGTTATCGAACTGACCGATCTTTCCACGGGGTTCGACAAATTGCAGTATGGTACGATGCTGGTCAGCAAGCCACGCCTGGTGCTGGATCACCCGGTGCGCTGGTCGCGGGACCCGGATAACCCCACCTTTAGCGGCGCGCTCGCGCTTAACGCCGGGCAAACAAGCTTTTCAGGCGGAAGCGTGCTGCCGCCGTCCGTTTTGACCTTCAGTGTTGACGGGACAGACCCGACGGTGTTCCAGTTTAAAGGGAACCTGCATGCGGACGACATCGGCCCGGTCCAGGTGAATGGACGCTGGGACGGCGAACGCCTTCGCGGTCAGGCCTGGTGGCCAAAACAGTCTCTTACGGTGTTTCAGCCGCTGATCCCGCCAGACTGGAAAATGACCCTGCGCGGCGGCGAAATGTACGCGCAGGTGGCTTTCTCCGCGGCCCCCGATCAGGGGTTTGAGGCCGGGGGGCACGGGGTGCTGAAAGCGGGCAGCGCGTGGATGCCGGATAACGAGATCAACGGCGTGGATTTTGTTCTTCCGTTCCGCTTAAGCCAGGGTACCTGGTCGCTGGGCACGCGCGGGCCGGTAACGTTACGAATCGACGAGGTGAAAAACCTGGTCACAGCCCGAAATATCACCGCGGATCTCCAGGGCGATTATCCCTGGACCGAAGCGAACCCGCTCCTGCTCACCAACGTGAAGGTGGAAGCGCTCGGCGGGAAAATCACCATGCAGCAGTTGAGAATGCCGCAGCACGATCCGGCTTTACTGCGCGTGGATAATATTTCCTCCAGCGAACTGATAAGCGCGGTGAATCCGAAGCAGTTTGCCATGTCCGGCCCGGTGAGCGGCGCGCTGCCGTTCTGGCTGGACAATGAAAAATGGATCATTAAAGATGGCTGGCTGACCAACCCGGGGCCGATGACGCTGCGCATCGACCAGGACACGGCGGATGCCATTGTGAAAGACAACATGGTTGCCGGGGCGGCGATCAACTGGCTCCGCTATATGGAAATTTCGCAGTCGTGGACAAAACTCAATGTGGATAATCTGGGTGTGTTAACCATGCAGGCGGCCATTAAAGGCACCAGCCGCGTCGAAGGTAAAAGCAGTTTCGTAAACCTGAATTACACCCATGAAGAGAACATTTTTACCCTCTGGCGCAGCCTGCGCTTTGGGGACAATCTGCAAACATGGTTTGAGCAACATGCGGCGATACCCCTTCTCCGCAGTTCGACAGGCAAGGAAAGTGAGGAACAACAATGAAAAAGAGGGCTGGTGTACTCACCGTGGCCGTCGTCGCGCTGCTATCAGGCTGCACGCCGCGCATTGAAGTGGCGGCGCCCAAAGAGCCGATCACCATCAACATGAACGTGAAAATCGAGCATGAAATCCATATCAAGGTGGATAAAGACGTTGAAGCCCTGCTGAAATCCCGCAGCGATCTGTTCTGAGGATGTCATGAAACGATTTGCTCTGATGTTACTGGCGCTGGGGATGAACGTTCACGCCGCCACGCTTACGCTCAACGATGCGCGTGCCCAGGGGCGCGTAGGGGAAACCCTGAGCGGCTATCTTGCGCCCGTTCAGCACGACGCTGAAACCCTGGCGCTGGTGAACCGTATCAACGCCGCACGCACGGAAAGTTACCAGCAGCTGGCTGACAGTAATAATTTACCCGTCGACGAGGTGGCGAAAATGGCGGGACAAAAGCTGGTGGCCCGCGCGCAGCCGGGTGAGTACGTGAAGGGAATTAACGGCAAGTGGCTGAAAAAATAGCTAGCGGTAACGCCTGCGGTATTCGCCCGGCGAAACCCCGAAACGCTGCTTAAAGGCGGTGGAAAAATGGCTATGGTCGGTGAAACCCCAGCTGTAGCCAATCCCCGCCAGCTTTTCGTCATCGCTGATGGAACGCAGCGCCTGAGCGCATAAATCGAGGCGACGGTTCTTAATATACTGCGCTACCACCAGCCCTTTCCCGGCAAACATGCGGTACAAGCTACGCACGGACATGCCGCTCTCTGAAGCTATCCACTCCGGTCTTAACGCCTCCGACTGAATATGATCATCAATCAGGGACAGAACGTGGCGGAACTGACGCTCCTTGCGCGGCAGCACCTCGTCACGCTGCTGGAAGGCCGGACGCAGCAGACACACCATCGCCTCAAGCGCCGCTTCGCTTTCACTGGCGCTGAGATCGGCATTGCCCATGCTCTCCTGTAGCAGTCGGTAGCTCAGCTGTACGGTAGGCAGACTGCGGGAGAGGGGCAGCGCGCACCTCACTTCCTGAAAACGCGCGTGTTGCTCAATGATTTGTCGCGGGAGCAGCAGCGAAATCTGGCGGGAACGCTCCTGCCAGTAAATGGAGCACGGGCGGGAGGCGTCAATCAGCGTGATATCCCCGGCTTTCAGCATCGCGCGCTGGTCGTCCTGTTCGATTCCGGCGCTGCCTTCCAGCTGAAACACGGTGTAGAACCAGGCGTCGTTGCCGTTTTTGATCTCCTGACGGGTGCGAAACAGGTTAACGCCTGCGGCGGTCACCGTGCTCAGCTTCAGACTTTGGGTGTAGCTGGTTTCCAGCTCGCCGAGAAACGCCCCCTCTAACGGACGTGCCGCAAAGCGCCCACAAACCTGGTTAATTTGCGCCAGCCACTGCTGAAAATTGTCCTGTTCGCTTGCACACGCCATTGATGTTCTCGCTGCACCGTCACTGTTTTCGCATTGTTGCATTTATGTTGCATTTTGTCAGGGCTACGAGGCTGACTATAGGAAAGAACACTCAACGGTTACAGCGATATAAGCGGGAATTATCACGATTTGCGGACCCTGTCACAGCTGGCAAAGCGAATGTCACACAGACAAAAGCAGGAATGCGAATCCCCTCTTAGACTGCATACACACCCTGCGAAGCATAACGAAGGAGTATTCTATGTCCGAATCACATGTCGCCATCCTGCCGGGCGTGCAGCAGTTTTTAGATCGCCAGCACGGCCTGTGGATCGAAGGGCGTCAGGCGGCATCCGATAGCGAAAAGCGTCTGAACGTCTATAACCCGGCGACCGGAGAGGTTATTGCCTCTACCGCCGATGCCAGCGTCGATGATGTCGATCGTGCGGTGATGTCTGGCTGGCGCGCCTTTGTCGCCCGAAGCTGGGCCGGACGGCTGCCGGCAGAGCGGGAACGCATCCTGCTGCGGTTTGCGGATCTGGTGGAACAGCATGGCGAAGAGCTGGCACAGCTCGAAACCCTGGAGCAGGGGAAATCGATTAACATTTCCCGCGCCTTCGAGGTGGGCTGCACCCTGAACTGGATGCGCTACACGGCAGGGCTGTCCACCAAAATTGCCGGTAAAACCCTCGATCTCTCGATTCCACTGCCGCAGGGCGCGCGTTATCAGGCGTGGACGCGTAAAGAGCCGGTGGGAGTCGTGGCGGGGATTGTGCCGTGGAACTTCCCGCTGATGATTGGCATGTGGAAAGTGATGCCCGCGCTGGCGGCAGGTTGCTCCATCGTGATCAAACCGTCGGAAACCACGCCGCTCACCCTGTTACGGGTGGCGGAACTGGCGAGCGAGGCGGGGATCCCGGAGGGTGTGTTCAACGTGGTGACCGGCAGTGGCGCCGTCTGTGGCGCGGCGCTGACCTCGCACCCGCGCATTGCCAAAGTGAGCTTTACCGGTTCGACGGCGACGGGCAAGCAGATTGCCCGCGCGGCGGCGGACACGCTAACGGGCGTGACGCTGGAGCTGGGCGGCAAAAACCCGGCCATCGTGCTGAAAGATGCCGATCCGGCGTGGGTGATTGAAGGGCTGATGACCGGCAGCTTCCTGAACCAGGGGCAGGTCTGCGCGGCCAGCTCGCGCATTTATATTGAGGCTCCGCTGTTCGACACGCTGGTCAGCGGGTTTGAACAGGCCGTGAAATCCCTCAGCGTCGGGCCGGGCATGTCGCCGGAGGCGTTTATCAACCCGCTGGTGTCGCGCGCCCACTGCGATAAGGTTCAGGCGTTCCTGGATGAGGCGAAGGCGCACAATGCGGAGCTGATCGCCGGGAACCGGGGCCCAGACGGCAAAGGCTATTACGTTTCGCCAACGCTGGTGGTCAACCCGGATAATCATCTGCGACTGACGCGTGAAGAGGTCTTCGGGCCGGTGGTGAACCTGGTTCGTGTGGCCGATGGGGAAGAGGCGCTTCAGCTGGCGAATGACACTGAATATGGCTTAACGGCCAGCGTCTGGACGCAGAACATCAGTAAAGCGCTGGCGTATACCGACAGGTTACAGGCCGGAACCGTGTGGGTGAACAGCCACACGCTGATAGACGCCAACCTGCCGTTCGGCGGCATGAAGCAGTCCGGCACCGGGCGCGATTTCGGCCCCGACTGGCTGGACGGCTGGTGTGAAACCAAGTCGGTGTGTGTGCGGTATTAAAAAAAACGCCGGGTGACGGCTACGCCTTACCCTGCCTACGGGATCGAGGAAAAAGGTTGGTTTTGTAGGCAGGGTAAGCGCAGCGCCACCCGGAGTAACTTACAGCGACCACCGATCCCGCCCGACCACCTTCGCCCTGTCCCGCGCCGCACCGGCCCGGGCGATGTTTACCGCCCCGCCTGGCTGGACGGCTGGTGTGAAACCAAGTCGGTGTGTGTGCGGTATTAAAAAAACGCCGGGTGGCGGCTACGCCTTACCCGGCCTACGGGATCGAGAAAAAGGTTGGTTTTGTAGGCCGGGTAAGCGCAGCGCCACCCGGCGTAACTTACAGCGACCACCGATTCCGC